>NZ_CP107799.1:6121428-7345714 GCF_041431135.1 Streptomyces sp. NBC_00554
CCCCGGGGTGGGGTGCCCTTTCGCGTGCCCGTGGCAGAAGTGGCAGAAGTGGCAGAAGTGGCAGGAGTGGCAGAAGTGTCGGAAGCGGTCGAGCTGCCGGGGGCGCTGTCCCTGTCGCGGGGGGCCTCAGCTGCGCTGGAGGATCCCCGAGTCTCGATCCGGGGCGCCCCGCCCTGTTCCGGTACGACCGGACCGTGGTCCTGTGCTGCGGGGACGCCGCCCGCGGCTCCCCACTCCGCCGATCCGTAGCCGTGATGTGTCTCTCCTTCGGGCGGGACCGCGCCGGCTCCGGCCGTCCCGGTGGCGGTCGAGAACGACGTCCGGGTTTGGGAGGCGCCTCCCACGCGCGCGTGGGGCACGTTCGCCGTCGGTGCGGGCCGGGTGCGTTCGGCGCCGTCGGCAGGAGCAGCGGCATCCCGCGTATCCCCCTGGACCGTCACCCGGACGTGGCCTTCGCCGTCGGGTGTCGTCCCCACGGACCCCGTGACCTCGGGCGGAGCCAGCCTCAGGGCCGATTCGCCGACGCGCAGGAGCGCCCCCGGGGCGAAGCGGACCGGGCGGGTGCCCACACGGGTGCCGTTGAGCGTCGTGCCGTTCGTGGAGCCGAGGTCGGCGACCGAGACGCGGCCCTCGGGGGTGACCGTGACCGCGCAGTGCAGGCGGGAGACGTCGGGGTCGTCCAGCGGCACGTCCGCGTCGGCGGAGCGGCCGATGCGGATCTGGCCGCCGTGCAGCAGGTGGACGCCGCCCGCGTCGGGGCCCGCGATCACCTGGAGCTGGGCGGCGACGTCGTCCACGTCGGGACCGGGCTCCGCGGGGGAACCCAGGGACAGCACGGCGCCGTCGGTCAGCGGTGGCTCGCCCACGGTGCAGCGCTGGGCGTCGAGGCGCTCGGCGCCCGCGTACAGCACGACCTGGCTGTCACTCCCGCCGACCGCCGAGGCGAGTGCCGAGGCCACCGCGGCCAGAGCCGTCCCGGCCGGGGCCGTGACGAGCACATCGCAGACCGCGGCTCGCCCCCGCGGCTCCGAGGGCGGGCCCAACGGGTCTACGACGGTCAGCCGGATCTGCATCGCCGTCAGCGGTCCCTTCCGCGCGGGTGTCCGCGACGAGGACGAGGCTGCGCTGTGGTCCCCCCACCGCAGATTCCCCCACCGCACACGGGCACGTCGGCCAGTACTGGAGGCATCCTCGCACCTGCCACTGACAACACGCCCGCCCCCCACCCGTAAGTGATCTTGATTGGTCGGCTCTGCCCGTAAAAGTTCCTGACCAGTGCCCTACCCGTGCCCGAGCGGTGCCCGCTTGAGATCGGTCACGTTCACGTCTCGGCAACCAACCGACCGGACCGAGCGTCTTTCCATCGAACATGTACGGCAACTGGTACGTAAGCGACTATGGGGCGCACGGGATGCGGGGGGCGGCACAGGAAGACGACAGTCCAGTGCTATGTATCCCGGCACTACAGTGGGTCGGAATCAGCAGGCGACCAGCAAGCAACAGGGAGCGCATGACGTGCGGCCGGTAGGGAGCAAGTACCTCCTTGAGGAGCCGTTGGGACGCGGCGCCACAGGCACCGTCTGGCGCGCTCGCCAGCGGGAGACGGCAGGCGCCGAGGCGGCCGTCCAGGGCCAGCCCGGCGAGACCGTGGCGATCAAGGTCCTCAAGGAAGAGCTCGCCAGCGACCCCGACATCGTGATGCGGTTCCTGCGGGAGCGCTCCGTGCTGCTCCGGCTGACCCACCCGAACATCGTGCGCGTACGGGATCTCGTCGTCGAAGGCGATCTGCTCGCGCTCGTCATGGACCTGATCGACGGTCCCGACCTGCACCGCTATCTCCGCGAGAACGGGCCGCTCAGCCCCGTCGCCGCCGCCCTCCTGACCGCCCAGGTCGCCGACGCGCTCGCCGCCAGCCATGCCGACGGCGTCGTCCACCGGGACCTGAAGCCCGCGAACGTCCTGCTCATGCAGCAGGGCGGCCAGATGCACCCGATGCTGACGGACTTCGGCATCGCCCGGCTCGCGGACTCCCCGGGGCTGACCCGGACCCATGAGTTCGTCGGCACGCCCGCGTATGTCGCGCCCGAGTCCGCGGAGGGGCGTCCGCAGACGTCCGCCGTCGACATCTACGGGGCGGGCATTTTGATGTACGAGCTGGTCACCGGGCGTCCGCCGTTCGGCGGCGGGTCCGCGCTCGAAGTGCTGCACCAGCACCTGAGCGCCGAGCCGCGCCGCCCGTCGACCGTCCCCGACCCCCTGTGGACCGTCATCGAGCGCTGCCTGCGCAAGAACCCGGACGAGCGGCCCAGCGCCGAGAACCTCGCCCGCGGACTGCGTACGGTCGCCGCGGGCATCGGTGTGCACGCGAACTCCGCGCAGATCATGGCCGCCGAGGGGGTGGGGGCACTCCTCGTCCCCGACCCGTCCCCGGCGACCGTCCCCGGCATGCCCGGCGCCGCCGATCCCACCCAGGTGCTGCCGCACGGCGCGGGCTCGTACGACCCGAACGCCGCGACCAGCTACCTCCCGCACACCGGTGCCGCCGACCCCACCGCCGTACTCCCCAACCGCGGCGCGGCCGACCCGACCGCCGTCATGCCGCCCGTGCCGCAGAACCAGCCGGGCGGGCAGGGCGGCCCCGAGGACCCGCACCCCTGGCAGAACCAGCTGCGCGCGGCCCGCGACCGCAACGAGGCGACGCAGGTCCAGTACCTCGACCCGAACGAGGACCCGCTGCGCCGCCGCCCCCAGCGGCAGGTCGCACGTCCCCAGCAGCGCCCGCAACAGCAGCGCCCGCCGCAGGGACAGCAGCCGCCGCCCGGATACGGATATCCGCAGCAGCAACAGCCGCAGCAGTACGCGCCTCAGCACCAGCAGCCCCAGCGTCAGCAGCCTCAGCCGCAGCACCAGCAGCCGCAGCGGTACGCGCCCGCGCCGCAGCAGCCCCAGCAGCCCGCGCCGCGTGAACCGCGCGAGCCCCGGCAGCGCAGCGCCAACCCGATGAAGATTCCCGGGCTCGGCTGCCTCAAGGGGTGCCTGTTCACCGTCGTCATCCTCTTTGTCGCCGCGTGGCTGATCTGGGAGTTGAGTCCCCTTCAGGAATGGATTGGGAGCACCCGGAGTTTCTGGGGCCAGCTGACTGAGATGTACAACACCGTCTCCGGGTGGGTCGGGGATCTCGGCGGAGGTTCCAGCGGTAGTTCCGGCGGTAGTTCCGGGCAGTAATTCGGGACTTCTGGGAACCGAGTCTGGGGATTTGTCGACACCTGGCGGGTGATTTCCGTCCTGGGAGTGAAGGTTGGCTCTTCGGACGCGTAGTTTTAGCGACAACACGCGTCTGTAGGAGCAGCCTTGGCACGGAAGATCGGCAGCCGGTACACCGCCAACCAGATCCTGGGGCGGGGCAGCGCCGGCACGGTGTGGCTGGGCGAGGGGCCCGACGGGCCCGTCGCCGTCAAGCTGCTGCGCGAGGACCTCGCGTCCGACCAGGAGCTCGTGGGGCGCTTCGTGCAGGAACGCACGGCGCTGCTCGGGCTCGATCATCCGCATGTGGTCGCGGTGAGGGATCTCGTCGTCGACGGCAACGACCTCGCGCTCGTCATGGATCTCGTCCGTGGCACCGATCTGCGCACCCGGCTCGACCGGGAGCGGCGGCTCGCCCCCGAGGCCGCGGTCGCGATCGTGGCCGATGTCGCGGACGGGCTGGCGGCGGCGCACGCCGCGGGGGTCGTCCACCGGGACGTGAAGCCGGAGAACGTGCTGCTCGACATGCAGGGGCCGCTCGGGCCCGGCGGCTCGCACCCCGCGCTCCTCACCGACTTCGGTGTGGCCAAGCTCATCGACTCGCCCCGGCGGACCCGCGCGACGAAGATCATCGGTACGCCGGACTATCTCGCGCCCGAGATCATCGAGGGGCTGCCGCCCCGGGCCGCCGTCGACATCTACGCCCTGGCGACCGTCCTGTACGAGCTCCTCGCCGGGTTCACGCCCTTCGGCGGCGGACACCCCGGGGCGGTGCTGCGGCGGCATGTGACGGAGACGGTCGTTCCGCTGCCGGGGATCCCTGACGAGCTGTGGCAGCTGCTCGTGCAGTGTCTGGCGAAGGCGCCGGCGTCGCGGCTGCGGGCGTCCGAGCTGGGGGCGCGGTTGCGGGAGCAGCTGCCTCTGCTGGCCGGGATGCCGCCGCTCGACGTGGATTCGCCGGATGCGGAGTCCGAGGAGGACGAGAGGTACGAGGAGGCCGCCGAGCCGTCCGCTCCGCGGGCCCCGGCGGGGGTACGGCGGGGGGCCGTGCCGCTCGTGCCGGGGGCTGTGTCCGACTCGAACCGGGACACCCATACGTCGATGCGGGTGCCGGGGCCGGATGAGCTGGCGGGTGGGGCGCGGGGTACTGCTCGTGTTCCGCGGGCCGCGGGGGCGCCGCGGCCAGGGTCCGCGCGGCATCGGGCCTCCGCTCGGCGGCGGCGGATCACTCTGGGGGCGGCGGCTGTCGCCCTCGTCGCCGCGGTGGGCGTGGGGACGTGGCTCGCCACCTCGGGGGACGAGGCGGGATCCACACCTCCGGACACGAAGAACTCGGCGCCGGCGTCTCCGTGACCGTGGGTTTGTTCGCCCCCTCCGCCCCTGCCCGTCCCGTTTCTGGGGGCTCCGCCCCCAGACCCCCGTGTCGCGCTGACGCGCTCGTCCTCAAACGCCGGACGGGCTGAAACGGGGCGGAGGGGGCGAAAACCCACCCCCCAGCCCCGCCCCGGACCGAGGGGCCGGCCCCGGTTGTCGTAGCCGTTACGCTGGAGGCGTGGCAGTCGTCGATGTATCCGAAGAGCTCAAGTCCCTCTCCTCGACCATGGAGTCGATCGAGGCCGTCCTGGACCTCGACAAGATGAGGGCAGATGTCGCCGTGCTCGAGGAGCAGGCGGCCGCGCCGTCCCTGTGGGACGACCCGGACGAGGCGCAGAAGATCACCAGCAAGCTGAGCCACCTCCAGGCGGAGGTCAGGAAGGCCGAGGCGCTGCGCGGGCGTATCGACGATCTGAGCGTGCTCTTCGAGATGGCCGAGGAGGAGGACGACCCGGACACCCGTGCCGAGGCCGAGACGGAGCTCACGGCCGTCAAGAAGGCGCTGGACGAGATGGAAGTCCGGACCCTGCTCTCCGGCGAGTACGACTCCCGCGAGGCCGTCGTCACCATCCGCGCCGAGGCCGGCGGCGTCGACGCCTCCGACTTCACCGAGAAGCTGCAGCGCATGTACCTGCGCTGGGCGGAGCGCCACGGCTACAAGACGGAGCTCTACGAGACCTCGTACGCGGAAGAGGCCGGCATCAAGTCGACCACCTTCGCCGTCCACGTCCCGTACGCCTACGGAACGCTCTCCGTGGAACAGGGCACCCACCGCCTTGTCCGGATCTCGCCCTTCGACAACCAGGGACGCCGCCAGACCTCGTTCGCCGGCGTCGAGATCCTGCCGGTCGTCGAGCAGACCGACCACATCGAGATCGATGAGTCCGAGCTGCGCGTGGACGTGTACCGGTCGTCGGGACCGGGCGGCCAGGGCGTCAACACGACCGACTCCGCGGTCCGCCTGACCCACCTCCCCACCGGGATCGTGGTGTCCTGCCAGAACGAGCGGTCGCAGATCCAGAACAAGGCCAGCGCGATGAACGTGCTCCAGGCCAAGCTGCTCGAGCGGCGCCGCCAGGAGGAGCAGGCCAGGATGGACGCGCTCAAGGGCGACGGCGGCAACTCCTGGGGAAACCAGATGCGTTCGTACGTCCTGCACCCGTACCAGATGGTCAAGGACCTGCGCACGGAGTTCGAAGTCGGTAACCCCGAGGCCGTGTTCAACGGTGAGATCGACGGTTTCCTCGAGGCCGGAATTCGCTGGCGCAAGCAGCAGGAGAAGTAAGCGGGTTCATCAACACCGCTTTGTCGACAAGGCAACTGCCGTCTCATGGACGGCAGTTGCCTTTTGTGTGTGGGATGTCTGGGGCTTACATCACAGTCACATGACTCACGGCAGGCAAATGATGTTGATCCGGACATCGCGCGCGCAACGACCTTGACGTTGCTTTGAAAAGTGGGGATGGTAACGCGTGGCATGCGTATCTCTGGGGCGCATGTGAACCGGGGGGCTTGAACGAAGCCACCTGTGACGCCGTGGCCCCGGGCGCTGTTCCATTGACGAATTAGCTACTGGGGGTAGCAGCCGAATGACGAAGAAGACGCGGATCCGTGTGGCACGGATAGCCGCTGGTGCCGTGATCGCCGCCGGCGCCTCGCTGACCGCAGCCGGAGCCGCTTCGGCCCTGGACATCGATGTTGAAGCAGGACCGCTCAGCGTCAGCGTGAGCGACGACGGCACCGGTGACGACGGTGGCACCGACGACGACTGCCCCATCGGTGTCTGCACCGACGGTGGTACGACCGGTGACACGACCACGGGCGGTACGACCGGGGACACGACCACCGGCGGTACGACGGGTGACACGACCGGCGGCACCACTGGTGACACGACCACGGGCGGTACCACCGGGGACACGACGACCGGCGGTACGACGGGTGACACGACCGGCGGCACCACTGGTGACACGACCACCGGTGGCACGACCGGGGACACGACGACCGGCGGTACGACGGGTGACACGACCGGCGGCACCACTGGTGACACGACCACGGGCGGTACCACCGGGGACACGACCACCGGCGGTACGACCGGTGACACGACCACGGGCGGCACCACCGGTGGCACGACGTCCGGCGGTACGACGGGTGACACGACCACGGGCGGTACGACCGGGGACACGACGACCGGCGGCACCGACCCCGACGGCGGCGGCAACACCCCGGTCGAGCAGGGCGAGGGTTCCTCGTCCCTGACCGACACCGGCTCGGACACCTCGGCCCAGGGCTCGGGCGGCGAGCTCGCCGAGACGGGTGCCGCCGAGACCACCTTCCTGCTGATCGGCGCCGCGACGATGATCGCCGGCGGTATCGGCTTCCGTCTGCTGCCGCGCCTCATGGCCGGCCGCGGCGGTGCCGTCGCCTGACGCACACGCGCGTAAGAAGGGCCCGGAGCGTCATGCTCCGGGCCCTTCTCATATCAGCTCTAGTGTCCGGCTCTCGTGTCAGCGGGCGCTCCGGGCCCCCTTCAGGCCGGGGGCGCGATGGCCGCCGTAACGCCGGAATCCGCGGGTCTCACACCGTCTGGTGGGCCACCAGTGCCAGTGCCGCGATCAGCACGGCCAGCAGTGAGATCAGTGCCATGGGGTTCATGCCCGCGAAGGGGCTCTCCTGCTGAAGCCGCTCCCGGTTCGCCCGGCAGACGCGGCAGCGCCCTTCGCTCACGGGCGCCGCGCAGTTCGCGCACACCAGTCGGTCGTACGTCATGCGCTTGCCCTCCTTGCGCCGGCTCTCCGCGTACATAACGCTGCGGGGAACGCAACCGTTCCCCCTCCACTGTGCCAGGTTCCGCGGATTTCGGCGCGGTTCGCCTTATCCTGCCCCGGCGCTCCGCGCCTTAGCCGTGAAAAGAACGCTCTCATCGGGGTGGCTGGGCTTCGTCCCGCGGCTGCGGCGCGGATGTGGTTGCTCGCGCAGTTCCCCGCGCCCCTACGGGGGGCGCCCCCCGTACCAAAGAGACGTACAAAAACGCACAAGCCGCGCGCAACCCCGACCGGCGACTGCGCTGGCACACCCGGTTCGCGTATGGTCACGCACACCTACCCCCGGCGACCCGTGGTGCATCCGTGATCCGATTCGACAATGTCTCCAAGGTCTACCCCAAGCAGACCCGCCCTGCACTCAGGGATGTCTCTCTTGAGGTCGAGCGCGGAGAGTTCGTGTTCCTCGTGGGGTCCTCCGGCTCCGGAAAGTCCACCTTCCTGCGGCTGATCCTCCGCGAGGAGCGGACCAGCCACGGCCAGGTGCACGTCCTGGGCAAAGACCTCGCGCGTCTCTCCAACTGGAAGGTGCCGCAGATGCGCCGCCAGCTGGGGACCGTGTTCCAGGACTTCCGTCTGCTGCCGAACAAGACGGTCGCGGAGAACGTCGCCTTCGCGCAGGAGGTCATCGGCAAGTCGCGCGGCGAGATCCGCAAGTCCGTGCCCCAGGTGCTCGACCTCGTCGGGCTCGGCGGCAAGGAGGAGCGGATGCCTGGTGAGCTGTCCGGTGGTGAGCAGCAGCGCGTCGCGATCGCGAGAGCGTTCGTGAACCGGCCCAAGCTGCTCATCGCCGACGAGCCGACCGGAAACCTCGACCCGCAGACCTCCGTCGGCATCATGAAGCTGCTCGACCGCATCAACCGGACGGGCACGACCGTGCTGATGGCTACGCACGACCAGAACATCGTGGACCAGATGCGCAAGCGCGTCATCGAGCTGGAGCAGGGCCGTCTCGTCCGCGACCAGGCGCGTGGCGTCTACGGCTACCAGCACTGACCGCGACTCTCCCGCACCTGTCCATGGAAAGGCCTGAGTAGACGCCATGCGCGCCCAGTTCGTCTTGTCGGAGATCGGAGTCGGTCTCCGCCGAAACCTGACCATGACCTTCGCGGTCGTCGTGTCGGTCGCCCTCTCGCTCGCCCTGTTCGGCGGTTCGCTCCTGATGAGCGACCAGGTGAGCACCATGAAGGGCTACTGGTACGACAAGGTCAACGTCTCGATCTTCCTCTGCAACAAGAGCGACGCGGAGTCCGACCCCAACTGCGCCAAGGGTGCGGTCACCGCCGACCAGAAGAAGGAGATCCTCGCCGACCTGGACAAGTCCACGGTCGTCGACAACGTCACCTACGAGTCGGCGGACGCGGCCTACAAGCACTACAAGGAGCAGTTCGGCGACTCCCCGCTGGCGGCGTCCCTCACGCCGGACCAGATGCAGGAGTCGTACCGGATCAAGCTGAAGGACCCGGAGAAGTACCAGGTCATCGCGACCGCCTTCGACGGGCGTGACGGCGTGCAGTCCGTGCAGGACCAGAAGGGCATCCTGGACAACCTCTTCGGGCTGCTCAACGGCATGAACTGGGCCGCCCGCGCGGTCATGGCGATGATGCTCGTCGTCGCCCTGATGCTGATCGTCAACACGGTGCGCGTCTCGGCGTTCAGCCGTCGGCGCGAAACCGGCATCATGCGCCTGGTCGGCGCCTCGGGCTTCTACATCCAGGCCCCGTTCATCATGGAGGCCGCCGTCGCCGGGCTCATCGGCGGTGGGGTCGCGTGCGGCTTCCTGGTCATCGCGCGGTATTTCATCATCGACCACGGTCTGGCCCTGTCCGAGAAGCTGAATCTGATCAACTTCATCGGCTGGGACGCTGTTCTGACGAAGCTGCCGCTCATCCTGGCGACGAGTCTGCTGATGCCGGCGCTTGCCGCGTTCTTCGCGTTGCGCAAGTACCTGAAGGTGTGACGCATGCCAAGGGGGCCGTACTGCCAACCGGCGGTGCGGCCCTTCGCGTTGTCCTAGACTCACCGGCATGTCAGGCCGTGACCTGTTCTGTCAGCCCCGCCGCATCCGCCGCGGGGCCGCCCTGACATTGCTTTTCGCCAGCGTCTTCGTCGCCGGCGCGGCAACGGGATCCTTTCCCGACCCCGGCCGGAAAGCCACCTCCTCTCCTTCCTCCGCTTCTTCCGGGGACCGTTCGACGCCGGCCAGCGACCAGGAAGAGGTCACCGAGGCCGCCGAGAAGGCCATGGCCGACGGGAAGTCGCCCATGGAGGCCGCCGAGCGCGCGGTGAGCCGCAGCGGCGACCGCTGGGGCGCGGTCTACTCCCAGGGCGAGTACGAGGAGTTCGAGGAAGCCCTCGACGGCCAGTACACCGGCGTCGGGCTGTGGGCCAGGCGCGAGAGCGACGGACGTATCGAAGTGACCCGCGTGCAGAGCGGCTCGCCCGCGGCCGCCGCCGGGATCCGCAAGGGCGACCTGCTGCGCAGCGTCGACGGCCAGAAGGTCGACGGCCGCCCGGTGACCGAGGTCGTCTCCTTACTGCGCGGTGACGCGGAGGACGCCGCCGCCGGTACGGAGGTCTCGCTCGGTCTGCAGCGGGGCACGCGCGCGTGGAGCGAGACTCTGCGCCGGGCCCTGCTGTCCACGGACTCCGTGACCGTGAGCAAACTCGCCGACGGCGTCACCGTGATCAAGGTCGACGCCTTCACCAAGGGCGCGGGCGATCTCGTACAGGCCGCGGTCGCCCAGGCACCGCAGGGCTCCGGGATCGCCCTCGACCTGCGCGGCAACTCCGGCGGCCTGGTCACCGAGGCCGTCACCGCCGCCTCCGCTTTCCTCGACGGCGGCCTCGTCGCCACGTACGACGTGGACGGCGATCAGCGCGCCCTGCACGCCGAACCCGGCGGCGACACCACCAGACCCCTGGTCGTGCTCGTCGACGGCGGCACGATGAGCGCGGCCGAGCTGCTCACCGGCGCCCTCCAGGACCGCGGCCGTGCGGTCGTCGTGGGCTCCCAGACCTTCGGCAAGGGCTCGGTCCAGATGCCGAGCCGGCTGCCCGACGGCTCCGTCGCCGAGCTGACCGTCGGGCACTACCGCACTCCGTCCGGACGCGGCGTCGACGGGCAGGGCATCACCCCCGACCTGGACGTGGACGCAAAGGCGCTGGAGCAGGCCGAGACCGTACTCAGCGGGCTCGGGGACCCCTCGTAGCCGGCTGAAGCGTCTCTCGCGTAATCGGCTTTCCCTCTCACCCCCCTGTAGTGCGAAAATGGCCAGCACTATGAGCAAGGGAATGTACGTACCGAAGGAGTCCCAGCCGAAGCAGGGCGGTCAGGCGGGCTCCGGCAAGGCCAAGGACGGCAAGCGCAAGATCGTCGCGCAGAACAAGAAGGCACGGCACGACTACGCGATCATCGACACCTACGAGGCCGGGCTCGTCCTGACCGGCACCGAGGTGAAGTCGCTGAGGCAGGGCCGCGCCTCACTGGCCGACGGCTTCGTCCAGATCGACGGCAACGAGGCCTGGCTGCACAACGCCCACATCCCCGAGTACAGCCAGGGCAGCTGGACCAACCACTCCGCGCGCCGCAAGCGCAAGCTGCTCCTGCACCGCGAGGAGATCGACAAGCTGGCGTCGAAGTCCGAGGAGACGGGTCACACGATCGTGCCCCTCGTCCTGTACTTCAAGGACGGCCGGGCGAAGGCCGAGATCGCGCTCGCCAGGGGCAAGAAGGAGTACGACAAGCGGCAGACCCTGCGGGAGAAGCAGGACCGGCGGGAGTCGGACCGCGCGATCGCGGCAGCCAAGCGGAAGCAGCGGGGCGAGTAGGTGGCCGGTCCCCGGAAATAGGTTGGCGTCGTCGTGCGTTGTTCACGTACGATGGGTCGTGCACCTCACAGCAGGTGCGCGTTTTGAAAAATAAACATGGGGATGATCGGTTTCGACAGCGGCTGTCGAAGCAGGGGAAGCGAGCCGAGGAAGCGGCAATGATCTCGTAAACCATATGTCGCAAACAATAATCGCCACTTCTAAGAGCGATTCCCAGTCCTTCGCCCTCGCTGCCTAATAACAGCGACTGAAGGACCCTAAAAGGGTGTCAGCCCGGGAGTGTTCCCGACCCGGATCCTGGCATAATCTAGGGAACTAAACCGCCGAGCCCGGTCACGGGGTTCGGTGGGAAATCAAACAGTGACTGGGCCTGTCGGAGGCTTGTTCGCGAGAACTCCGGGGCCGAGAAAAGCGTAGCGAACTGCGCTCGGAGAAGCCCTGATTCTGCACCGTTGGACGCGGGTTCGATTCCCGCCATCTCCACTCATCCCATGTTTTGCATTGAATGGAAAAGCCCCGTCGCTTTCGAGCGGCGGGGCTTTTCCATGTTGGCCTCCGGGGGCTCACCCTTCACAGACGCCGCACATGTTGGCTACTGTTCGGTCGCACCGTCGGCTTTCGGCCGCGAGCGCGCGGGTCTTGTCCTGCGCGCCCGCGTCGCGCCCATGGTGGCCGCCGCGCTCGGCGGAGTTGACCACTCCGTTGCCCGCGCACGTCAATCAGCGACCGGGGGAACACCGTCGCTAGGGGGAGGGGTACACCGTCATGCCGCGATGCCTGACGCATCTGAGGACGCATCCGAGCCGTACAGGCTCCTGACCGCGAGTCCTGACCGCCTCGCGGCGCCTCCACCTTCTCGCCGGCGCCTCCACCTCCTCGTACGGGCCCCCGCCTGCCCTCCTCACGACAAACGGGATCTTCTCTTGCGTTCCAGACCAGGGTTCTTCATACCCCCGACGCGGAAATCCGGACACTTCGCGCGAATAGTTCCGTCGGTTCTCGCGCTCGCCGTGCTGGCCACGGTCGCCGCCCGGACCGACCTGCCCGACGACCGGGCCACCGACTTCAGCCCGGTGGCCGACAGTTACGACGGCTTCGACGCCAAGGCCGCCGAGCAACTCCGCCAGGACCAGTGCCTGATGGCCGACGTGCTGCGCATGGGCGGTGCGTCGATGTACACGACCGCGCAGGCGGGGCTCAACCAGACTCCGGACAAGCTGCGCACCACGGCCAACCGCGAGTACTGGAACACCACTCCGCTCTCCACGGCGTTCGTCCAGGACAAGGCCGTCGCCGACAAGGAGGGGGACGCGCTCAACGCCTATGTCGACGTATGGAAGAAGCCCCTTGACGGCCTGAGCACCCCCGCCGGGTTCACCGTGACCGGCTTCCACTGGCCTCCGGGGACCACCGGCACGGGCCCGGGCTTCTTCGAGCAGACCGGCCTGAGCCAGTGGACCGCGGCCCAGTTCTGGAAGTCCGAGGGCGACTTCTACGAGGACCCGACCCCGCTCGCCGACGAGGCGACGGTCAAGGCGGTCAAGGACCTCGGCACCCCGGTCTACGGCAAGACCCCGGACCCGTCGCTGCCCGGTCAGCAGTGGCAGCAGGCCTTCGCCGAACACCAGGCGTGGGACGGCCTGGTGAACTGGTCCATGGAGCCGACCGGCGCGGACAACGCCCGGCTGTTCCTCTCCTCCGGCGGTTTCCCGCGCACCGCGCCCGAGCCCGGCAGTGTCGAGTACCGCCTCGCGGTCGAGGACCTGAAGACCCGGTTCGCCTCCTGCGCCTGGCGCACCCCGGTCGACCCGAGCAAGGTCCTGGGCAAGGAGGTCGCGTCCGCGTCCGCCGAGTGGCAGCAGGAGATCGCCGCCCAGGCCACCCAGCGCAACCAGATCCTGAACTCCAACCGCGACGCGACCAAGGCGCTCGCCGCCGGCTCCAAGTCGCTGGGCGAGATGCTCGGTCAGTCGTGGATCGCCGACCGGCTGGCGCGCTGGCAGGACTACTGGTCCGCCGGAGGCCCCGGCTGGATCGGCGACAGCCCGATGGTCGTGCACGCGCACGGCGCCGCCGACAAGTGCCTCGAGGTGGGGGCGAGCAAGAAGGACAACGGCACGCCGGTGCAGATCTACACCTGCAACGGCAGCGCCGGGCAGAAGTGGGAGATCCGCGACGACGCATTCGTCAACGTCAACTCCGGCAAGTGCCTGGAAGTGAAGGGCGCCGGCGCCGCGAACGGTACGACGCTGCAGATCTGGACCTGCAACAACAGCGCCGCGCAGAAGTGGGAGTACAACACCCACGCGGCCACGCGCATGTTCAACCCGGGCACCGGCAACTGCCTCGACCTCGCGACGTACGACAACGGCCGTGACGCGCGGATGTGGGACTGCAAGGGCACCGACCCGCAGAAGTTCGACATGACGCCCTCCGGTCACAACGGCACCGAGAAGCTGGACTACCCGACCAAGGCCCAGTTCGACCAGGCGAAGGCGGGCGTGACGGCCGCCCAGGCCGCGGCGAAGAAGCAGCTCGACCTGCTCAAGGCCCAGGCCACCGCGGCGAAGACCGCCGCGACTACCACGGACACCGCGACGCAGGCGGCCTACGCGGTCGCCGACAAGGCGGGTGCCCCCAGAGGCCGCGGTCTGCTGGTCGGACAGCAGAAGGCCCAGGTCACCAAGGCCTCGGCCGCCGCCCTTGACGCCTTGTCCAAGGCCGGTGACACCGCCTACGCGGCCACCCGCGCCGCCGCCGATGACAGCGCGACCATCGCCGCCCGTGCCGTGACGCAGGCCGCGCAGTCGAAGGCCGCGTTCCGTACGGCCGCCGCCAACGAGGCCAGGGCCCAGGCGAAGGCCGCCGCCGACGCGGCCGCCGTACAGGCGCAGAACGCGAAGACCGCCAGGGATCTCGCCAAGGCGAAGCTGGCCGAGACGCAGAAGGCGGAGGCCGACGCGAAGTCGGCGGCCGCCACCGCGCACGCCAAGCGGCTCTCGGCGGAGGCGGAGGAAGCCACCGCGAAGGCGGAGAAGGCGACCGCCGCGCAGAAGCAGGCCGAGGCCGCCCAGCACAAGAACAACGCCCAGGGCTACGCGAAGACCGCAACGGAGGCCAAGGGCAGGGCGGAGACCTCCGAAGGCACCGCCCGCGACCGGCGCATCGACGCCGAAGCCGCCAGGGACCGGGCGAAGGGCAAGCGGGACGACGCCTGGGACGCCGAGAGCAAGGCGAACGCGGCACGTGCCAAGGCCGACGCCAAGGACGCCTACGCCGACGCCCACGACGCGTCCGACGACGCGACGGAGTCGCGGGCGGCGGCGAACGACGCCGACAAGGCCGCCGATGACGCCGAGTCGGCTGCGGGTTCGGCCCGTTCCGAGGCGAACGCGGCGACCCAGGCGGCGGCCGATGCCGACGCCGCGGCGACGCGCGCGGAGGCCGCGGCGAAGCGGGCCCGTTCCGACGCCGACGACGCCCAGGCCGCCAAGCTGAAGGCGGACGCCGCCGTGCGGACGGCGACCAGTGCCGCCGCGGATGCCATCAAGGCCTCCCAGGCCGCGGCATCGGCGGCACGCACAGCGGTCGAGCTGGCCGACGACGCGGAGAAGTCCGCGGCCGACGCCAAGAAGCAGGCCGACGCGGCGCAGGCCGAGGCGGTCAAGGCGGTCGCGGGTGCGGCCGACGCCGTCGGTCACGCGTACGTCACCGCGCAGGCGGCCGAGGACGCCGGTGCCTCGGCGAAGCAGGTCGCCGCTCCGGCGAACGACGCGATCCAGCTCGGCTCGCCCTATGTCACCACCGACTCCGCCGCGGGGCTCGTGGTGCTGACAGGGCAGTCGTCGAAGACGCTCGCCGAGCAGCAGCAGGCCGTCGCCGAGGCGCACGCCGCCAACGCGCAGAAGGCCGCGGAGCAGGCGCAGAGCGTCGCGAACGCGGCGACCGGGGACGCGAAGGCGGCGTACACGCTGGCCGCCGAGGCCGCCGGATTCGCCGCGAACGCGCGCAAGTCGGCGAAGGAGGCGCTCGGTTACGCCGCCGAGGCCGCCAAGTACGCGGCGGAGGCGCAGAAGTCACTGGCCCGCACCATCGAGTACGACCAGCAGGCCACCGAGGACGCCGACGCGGCCGACAAGGCGGCCGGACGTGCCGAGGGCTACGCCAAGGACGCCCGCGACTCGGCAGACCAGGCGGCCCTGGACGCGGCAGCGGCTCGCACCGCGGCGGCCGAGGCCGAGCAGGCGGCGAAGGACGCCCGCGCGGCGGCCGACCGGGCGGACACCGAGGCCACGCTGGCGGAGGAGGCGGCGAAGGACGCGCAGAAGTACGCCGATTCTGCGCAGCAGGCCGCCGACGAAGCCGGCAGGAAGGAGGCGAACCAGCAGGTCGCCACGGGCGGCGCCACCGGCGAGGAGGGTGTCTTCTACATCGTCGACAAGGTCACCGAGTCGGGACCGGCCAAGCAGCTCAACACGTGCGACTACGTGCCGCAGGGCTGCACGGTGACGTGGGAGCTGACCCTCGATGTCACGGCCAGCTTCTACTTCTGCGTCAATCCCGATGTCCCCGCCACCGAGTCCGGCTGCCCCAAGGCTGACGCGGTGTTCCTCGGCACGGAGATCTTCAAGGACCAGACACAGGAGTGGACCCACCACTTCAGCTTCGGCGACATCACCCGGATCGGCTGGCAGAACCTCTTCGGAGAGAAGGCCGGTGCGATCCTGTACGAGATCGTGCTGGGTGACGTCGCCCGCTGCTACCACGGCGACAAGTCCAGCTGCGCCTGGGCCGCCGCGATCGTCGTACCGGGCAGGGTCGCCGAGAAGCTCGCCGAGGCGGTCAAGCTCGCCGGCCGGGTCGAACTCGCCGTCAAGACCGGTGAGAAGGCCGCGGACGTGCTCGCGGACCTGAAGAAGATCTACGGGGAGAAGGGCGCCCTCCAGGTCGGCGACGCCACCAGCGCCGCGGGCATGGGGCTGCGTATCGCGAAGGCCGTGGTGGAACGGGCGAAGATCGCCCGGGGCACCCTCGATCCCAAGCTGCTGGACCGGCTCAAGGACGCCGGCGTGAAGTTCAGCAAGGCGGACACGATCTGGATCATCGAGTACGCCAAGCCGGGTGTGCCCCTCGCCTGGCTGGAGAAGGGCGACGTCTACGCGGGCCTGACCCATATCATGTTCCGGCACGCCGGAGAGTTCGCGAGCGCGGGTGTCCGGGTGGAGGACATCCCGGCCCTCGTGAAGACGGCCCTGACCGAGGGTGCGAGGGTCGGCAGCCAGAACGGACGGCCGATCTTCGAGGTCGCCTTCCAGGGCAAGACCCAGCGCGTAGCCATCAGCGTGGGCGACAACGGATACGTGATCGGAGCGAACATCGCATGACCGCCGAAGAACCGCGGGACATGCTCGTGCAGGCCCGGGGCGAGCCGTCTCCCCTGTACGAGCCGGAGGATCCCCGGGCCCACGAGGACCTCGGCGCCTTCACCCGCAACGTTCCGCTCGACGACGACCGGCCGGCCCTCCCGGCCGATCTGGCGGACGCGCTGCGCTCCTGGTCGCTGACCCGCCCGCCGGGCGGGTTCACCTCCCGCCCGGACCTGCGCAAGCACGTCAAGCAGGGTCTGGCGCTCGCCCAGCGGCTGGCGAGGCAGCTCGGGCCGTCGTGGGTGGTGCGCTACTGGGACGAGCAGCACAGGACGGCGAAGTGGGTGTGCTGGGGCTGCGACCGCTTCCACTGGGAGCGCGACAGCCACGGCACACCCCCGCACCCGGTCGACATCACCGTCGAAGGCGAGTTCAAGTTCGGTCCGCTGCGCTCCGACGGATTCGGGGACTTCTTCCCGGATGATCCCGCCGCCGCGCTGGCCCTGTCCGACGACCTCGTCGCCGATCTGTACAGGTGGGCGGAGAGCATCGACACCACGCTGAACCTGCAACTGAGGGACCGGGAGGACGGCAAGTACGACGCCGACTGGCAGCGCCTGTTCCACGAAGGGACGGAACTGGCGAAACGGGTCGCGCACGAGCTGGGCCCGGACCGGAAGGTGACCTACAAAGGCCTGGCCAATGGCGGACTGGCCGCGCTGACGTCCGTCACCTGGCAAGGGGACCGGCAGCTGTAGGCGCGAGCAGATGTGGACGGCAAGGGCCCGCACCCGGGTGGGTGCGGGCCCTTGCCGTGCGAGTACACGCCTGGGATCAGCGCAGGCTGAACGTCGACAGGCGCAGGCCCCGCGACAGGACCAGGTACACGTCCATGCGCCCCTTCGCCGAGGCCGACAGATCGGCGGTCACCGTCGTGTAGGCGTACGGCGATGAGGTGCCGTCAGTCGTCGCCGTGCCGACGAGCCGTCCGGTGGGGGAGCCCAGCCGGACCTGGACCGTGCCGGACGGGCCGGCCACCCTGGCGCTGAACTCGGTGGCGCCGGAACCCAGTTGGGTGTCCGCGTACTTCAGCCAGGCGCCGTCGGCGGAGGCCGTCACCGCCGTTCCCCGTGTCTTCGACTCGTCCACCAGCCTCGTGGCGTCGTAGTCGTCGAAGTTCTCCGCGCGGGTCGGCTTCGCCAGGTTCCGGGCCGGGATCGTCTCGCCCTTCACCTGCCAGGCGTCACGGGCGCGGATGTCCGCCGACGAGCCGCCGACGAGGACGTCGTACGTCCCGTTCTCCACCACCCACTTCGCACGCGTGACGTCCCAGTGGGCGAGGTCGTTCCGCGCCACCTTCAGCCGGACCGTCCTCGTCTCTCCCGGTTTCAGCGACACCCGCTGGAAGGCCTTCAGCTGCTTCAGGGGCTGTTCGTCGCGAGAGGCGCGCTGGTGGGTGTAGAGCTGGACGACCTCGTCGCCCGCCCGGCCGCCGGTGTTCGTGACCTTCACCTCGTAGCCGCCGGAGACCCGCTTCAAGCCGGTGTAGCGGAAGGAGGTGTACGAGAGCCCGTGGCCGAAGGGGTACAGCGGCCGCCCCTCGAAGTACTGGTACGTGCGCCCGGACTTGATGATGTCGTAGTCGAGGATCGACGGGAGGTCGGAGGCGGACCGGTACCAGGTCTGGGTGAGGCGGCCGGCCGGGTTCGCGTCGCCGTAGAGGAGGTCGGCGAGGGCGTTGCCGGTCTCCTGGCCCGCGTGGGTGGTCCACAGCAGGGCGGGGACCTCCTGCTGGAGGGCGCCGAGGGTGGTCGGGTAGCTGTTCTCGACGATCACGACGGTCTTCGGGTTTGCCGCGTGGACGGCTCTGACCAGGGCTTCCTGTGCGGGCGCCAGGCCCATGTCCGTACGGTCGTGGGCCTCGCGGCCGTTGATCGCCGGCATCGAGCCGACCACGACGACGGCCGTGTCCTTGCCCTTCACCGCGGCCACGGCCTCCTCGACCCCGCTGCGGACGACGTCCTTCGTGTAGTGGGCGGCCTGCTCCTTGGCGACCAGGCCGAGGGTGCCGTCGTCGCCGGTGGGGCCGAGGTAGACGGGGTCCGACCACCATGGCTCGCCGGTCTCGTATCCGGCGTACCGGAGGAGGTACGTCCCGTCGTCCTGCCGCTCCAGCTCGAACTGCTGCTGCACGTACCAACCGCCGGGCTGCACCCGGTCGTTGACGAAGTTCGACCAGTTGTAACCGACGTACCTGCCGTTGGCGGCCGAGCGCAGGGTCACGATGCCGGAGCCCCAGTCGAACACGTCGAACTGGGCGGTCGTACCCGTGTCCGCGCTCTCCTGGAGGGCCGCCCCCGAGTCGCCGGTGCCCGCCGTGACGTACCTGCCCGTCGTCGTGTTCTTCAGCGCGATCCGGTCCACGCCCTCGCTGCTCGCGACGGAGGTGCCGAGCTTCGCCGCGATGCCGTCCTTGGGGGTGACGGAGTAGGGGAGGGTGCCCGAGTACCAGTCGGTGTAGAGGGTGTCGGCGAGGGGGCCGACGACGGCGACGTTCTTCTGTGCGGAGGCATCCAGGGGGAGTGCCTTGTCGTTCTTCAGCAGGACCGCTGCTTCGGTCGCGGCCTCGCGGGCCAGCTTCTGGTGCGCCGGGCTGTTGATGACGGACCTGTCGATGGCGCCGAATTTGCCGCCACCCGGGTCGAATTCGCCGAGGTGGACGCGGATGGCGAGGATGTGGGACACCGCCTCGTCGATGTCCGACTCCACCAACAAGCCTTGCTGCAAGGCCGAGTTGATCGCCGTGATCGTCGGGGCCGGGGACGCGCTGTTGTCCGTGAAGCTGTCGATACCGGCCTTCAGAGCGGCCGCGTCGCCCTCGGCGAGGGTGGGGTAGTACTGCTGGTCGCCGACGAGATTGCCCGGGGCGAAGGCGTCGGTGACGTTCAGGAGGGTCTGGTCCGTCCAGCCGCGCACGGTGTCGTCCAGGTCCGGATTCACCGTCGCGGGGCGGCCGTTGACCAGGTTGTAGGAGGACATGACGCCGGTCGCCGCGTCCGCCTCGACGGCCGGCCTGAACGCCGCCTCGTCGTACTCGTGCTGGACGCGGGGGCGCAGGTCGGAGGAGGTGGTGGTGCGGTTCACCTCGTTGTTGTTGGCGAGGTAGTGCTTCAGGGTGGGTGCCGTCTTGAGATGGTCGGGGTCGCCGCCGGTCAGGCCGCTGCCGTACGCCGTCGAGATCGCACCCGTGAGGTACGGGTCCTCGGAGTAGCCCTCCTCGTTGCGTCCCCAGCGCGGGTCGCGCAGCAGGTTCACCACGGGCGCCCACAGGTTGAGGCCCCAGCCGTCGGGGCGCTCCTGCTGGAAGCCGCGCGCCTCGTCACCGACCGCCGAACCGACCTGCTCCATCAGCTCCGGGTCCCAGGTCGAGGCCAGCCCGACCGCCTGCGGGAAGACGGTGGTCTCGCCGAGCCAGGCCACCCCGTGCAGGGCCTCGGTGCCGGTGCGGAACGACTGGATGCCGAGGCGGGGGATCGCGGGCTCGTGCTGGTGGAGGAGGGAGACCTTCTCGTCGAGCGTCAGCCGCCCGAGCAGGTCGTCGACCCGTCTGTCCACGGGGAGGTTCGGATTGCGGAAGGCGTACGCCGGGGTGTCCGCGCCGGCGGGGGCGGTGGCGACCAGGCCCGCGATCAGCGCGAGGGCCAGGACGAGCGTGGTTCGCTGTCTTGTCTTGCCTTGTCTTCTCTTGCCTGTTCCTCTCTTGCCTTTCCTCATGACACGGCTCCTCAAGGGGTCAGTGTGCGCGGCGCTGTACTGGCCCGCTCCGTCAGCCGGGGGGCGAGCAGCGTCGCCTCCGGTACGGGCGTGCCGTCCAGCTTCTTCATCAGCAACTCGACCGCCTGCGCGCCCACTTCGGCGGACGGTATGGCGATGGAGGTGACGGGGACGCGGACGTTCTCGGCGAGCTCGTCCGGGCAGATGGCGGTGACGGACAGGTCACCGGGGACCCGCAGTCCGAGTTGCTCGAAGGCGTCGATCAGCGGTTCCAGAACCGGTTCGTTGTGCACGACGACACCCGTCAACGCCGGGTACTCGCGCAGCAGTTGCTCGGCGACCCGGCGTGCGGCGGCCGGTGTCGCCTCGCAGGGGTGGACGGAGGACGCGAGCCCGCCCCGGTCGGCCGCGGCCGTGAACCCCCGCACCACGCGCTGCGCGAACCCGGTCTCCCGCACATACACCTCGGGCGGCGACCCGACCAGCGCGACCACGCGGTGCCCGAGCCGCGCCAGATGCTCCACGCACAGCTCGCCCGCCGCCTTGAAGTCCAGGTCGATACAGGTGAGCCCCTCGGCGAAGGAGGGGAACCCGATGAGCACGGACGGCCGGTCGAGCGCACGCAGCAACGGCAGCCGGGGATCGTGGAGTTGGACGTCCATCACGATCAGCGCGTCCACCAGCGCCGTGTCCGCGACCCTCCGCAGCCCGTCCTCGCCCTCCTCCTGCGTGAGCAGCAGCACGTCGTGGTCGTGCCGTCGCGCCGCCGTCACCACGGACACCGCGAACTGCATGACGACCGGCACATGGACCCCGCCCCGCAGCGGCACCACCAGCGCCACCACGTTCGACCGGCTGCTGGCGAGGGCCCGCGCACCCGCGTGCGGCCGGTATCCCAGCTTGCGGATGCTCGCCTCGACGCGCTGCCGGGTCTCCTCGGAGATCGGACGCTTGCCGCTGAGGGCGTACGACACGGTGCTGGGGGACACCCCGGCGTGCCGCGCCACATCGGTGATCTTCACCATCAGCCCAGCTCCACTGTCAGGAACCCGGTTCCGGCCCGGGCCCGCACCTCGCGCCCGCCCGCCGCAAGCCCCCACGGCGCCCCCGGATCACTGGACGAGGCCCGCAGGGTGTCCCCCTCCCGTACGACCGTGAAGGTCACGCCGCCCACAGTCACCGTCGTCTGCGCGCCGCGCTCCAGGCCGAACGCGCGCAGGGTGACCCCGTCGGCGTGGTCGTAGTCCGGCCTGTCGTCCACGGCCCCCACCGGAATCACCGCCCCGGGCCGGACAAGGAGCGGCACGCTCAGGAATCCGTGCTGCTCCCGCACCCAGCGCGGCCCGGTCACGGTCCGCCCGCTGAGGAAATGGGTCCAGGTGCCCTCGGGCACGTAGTACGACACGTCTCCCTCGTCGGAGAACACCGGCGCGACCAGCAGGTCGGGACCGAGCATGTACTGCCGCTCCAGATGCGCGCACCCGGGATCGTCCGGGAACTCCAGGACCATCGCCCGCATCACCGGCACGCCCTCGGCGTGGGCGGCGCGCGCGGCCTCGTACAGATAGGGCATGAGGCCGAGCTTCAGCCGCGTGAACAGCCGCAGTACGTCCACGGCCTCCTCGTCGAACAGCCAGGGCACGCGGTACGAGGACGAGCCGTGCAGCCTGCTGTGCGAGGACAGCAGCCCGAAGGCGATCCACCGCTTGAACAGCGCGGGCGTCGGCGTCCCCTCGAACCCGCCGATGTCATGGCTCCAGAACCCGAACCCCGACATCCCGAGGCTCAGTCCGCCGCGCAGCGACTCGGCCATCGACTCGTACGTCGCCTCGCAGTCGCCGCCCCAGTGCACGGGGAACTTCTGGCTCCCGGTGGTGGCGGAGCGGGCGAAGACGACGGCTTCCGCCTCGCCCCGGTGTTTGCGGAGCACATCGAACACGGTCTGGTTGTAGAGGTAGGTGTAGTAGTTGTGCATCCGCTCGGGGTCGGCGCCGTCCGCGTACGCGACGTCCACCGGGACGCGCTCACCGAAGTCGGTCTTGAAGCAGTCGACGCCCTGGGAGAGCAGTGCTTCCAGTTTGGCCGCGTACCACTCGCGCGCGGCCGGGTTGGTGAAGTCGACGAGTGCCATGCCCGGTTGCCACAGGTCCCACTGCCAGACGCTTCCGTCCGGCCGCTTGAGCAGATGTCCGAGCGCCCGTCCCTCCGCGAACAGCGGCGAGCGCTGCGCGATGTACGGATTGATCCATACGCAGATCCGCAGGCCCTTCTCCTTCAGCCGCGCGAGCATCCCCGCCGGATCCGGGAAGACCCGCGGATCCCACTGGAAGTCGCACCAGTTGAACTCGCGCATCCAGAAGCAGTCGAAGTGGAATACGGAGAGCGGGAGTTCGCGCTCCCGCATGCCGTCGATGAAGGAGGTGACGGTGGCTTCGTCGTAGGAGGTGGTGAAGGAGGTCGACAGCCACAGGCCGAAGGACCAGGAAGGCGGGAGGGCCGGGCGGCCGGTGAGGGCCGTGTACTTGCGCAGGATGTCCTTCGGGGTCGGGCCGTGGATGACGTAGTACGTCAACTGCTGTGTCTCGGCGCTGAACTGCACCCGGGACACCGCCTCCGAGCCGACCTCGAAGGAGACCCGGCCGGGGTGGTCGACGAAGACGCCGTACCCCGCGTCCGTCAGATAGAACGGCACGTTCTTGTAGGCCTGCTCGGTCGCCGTGCCGCCGTCCGCGTTCCACATGTCCACGACCTGGCCGTTCTTGACCAGCGGCCCGAAGCGCTCACCGAGGCCGTAGACCTGGGTGCCGACACCGAGGTTCAGCTGCTCGCGCAGGAAGTGCGCGCCGGTCGCGTCCCGCATGATGCCCATGCCCTTGGGGCCGCTGGTGGTGAGTGTGCGGCCGTGGGCGAGGAAGTCGACGTGCCAGGGGGTGGTGCGGGCGACCCTTACGGAGAGGGCGCCCGAGGTGAGTACGGCGTGGTCGTCGTCGTACGACACGTGCGTTGTACCGAATTCGTCGTGGGAGAGCTCGAATTGGGGCCTTCGGGGCTCCTCGCCCTCGAAGTGGGTGAACGTGACGCCGATGACGTCGGGCATCGGCGCGTGTGCGGTGATCGTCACGACCGGTCCCTTCAGCAGGTCGCCGCGGTGGCGGATGGGCTGGGTCGGCGCGTGGATCTCCAGGCTCCCCGGCCCGGACGTCACATCGAGGACCTCGACCGGGTGGGCCGCGGTGACACCCTCGCGCAGCAGCCAGTAGCCGTCGGTGAACTTCACGCCCGCACCCCTTACTTGACCGCGCCCACGGCGATACCGCGGGTGAGCGTCCGCTGGAAGACGAGGAAGAAGACGATGGCGGGGAGCACGCCGAGCAGCGCGGCCGCGTTCGTCATCGTGGCGTCCATCAGGTGCTGGCCCTGGAGGACACCGAGGGCCACCGACACCGTCTGGTTGTCGTTGGAGATCAACATGACCAGCGGCAGCAGGAATTCGTTCCACGTCCAGATGAAGAAGAAGACGAGGAGCACCCCGATGGTCGGCCGGCTGACGGGTACCACGATCCGCCACAGCACCTGCCACTTGTTCGCCCCGTCGATCCGGGCGGCCTCGATGATCTCGCGCGGGAACTGACCGAGCACGGAGGCGAGGAGGTAGGTCCCGAACGCGGCCTGGACGACCGTGAAGACGATGATCACGCTCAACCGGGTGTCGTACAGGCCGGCTTCCTTGCTCAGGTAGTAGATCGGGTAGACCAGCGCCTCCTGCGGCAGCATGTTCGCCAGGACGAAGAAGGCGAGCACCCAGGTGCGGCCCTTCACGCGCCCGATGCCGATCGCGTACGCGTTGAGGACGGAGAGGACTACCGCGAGGACCGCCACCGACCCGGAGATCAGCACCGAGTTGACGAGCTTCTGGCCGAAGTCGACGCGCTGCCAGAAGTCCTTGATCCCGTCGAGGTAGAGGCCGTCCGGGAGACTCAGGGGACCGTTCTGCGCGTACTCCGTCGGCGACTTGACCGCGTTGACCGCGACGATCGCGAACGGCAGCACCATGAAGAGGGCTGCGATGACCAGGGCGGCGAGGACGGGGTAACGGCGTACTGCGGTCACGTTCGGATCCCTTCCTCGAGGTCCTCCGCGCGGGTCTGGAACTTGAGGCCGATGAGTGCCAGGGCGAGGATGATCACGGTGAGGACCGTGGAGATCGCGGCGCCGTAGCCGACCTGCGTCTTCTCGAAGAAGGTGGTGAAGGAGAAGTACGACGGGACGTTCGTCGCGCCGCCGGGACCGCCCTTCGTGAGGACGTACACCGCGCCGAAGACCTTGAGCGCGGCGATCGTGCACCACAGCAGGACGACGTAGATTTCGGGCCTGATCTGCTGCAGCGTGATGTGCCAGAAGCGGCGCCACCAGCCGGCGCCGTCCAGCTCGGCGGCCTCGTACAGCTGCGGGTCCACCCGTTGCAGCCCCGCCATGAAGATGACCAGCGGGAAGCCGATCTGTACCCACACCATCACCCCCATGACGCTGTAGAGGGCGATGTCGGGGTCGCCTAGCCAGTCCTGTTGCCATGATCCGAGGCCGACGGCCTTCAGCAGCTCGTTCAGGGAGCCGTTGTCGGGGGCGAGGATCCAGCTCCACACGATGCCTGCGACGGCGATGGGCAGGACTTGGGGGAGGTAGAAGCAGGCGCGGAGGAGCGAGGCCGTGGCCGACCCGAAGTGCTTGCCGACGAAGTCGAACAGGGCTGCTGCGAGGACGAGTCCGAGCGCGGTCGGTACGGCGGCCATGGCGACGACCATGAAGAGGCTGTGCCGGAAGGACGCCCAGAACTCCGAATCGTCCATCAGCTCGCGGTAGTTGGCGAGCCCGGACCACTCCGGGCTCCCTACGCCCTGCCAGTCGGTGAAGCTCACCCCGGTGTTCATCAGGAACGGGACGACTATGACGGCGGTGAAGGCGAGGGCTCCGGGGAGCAGGAACAGGGCGTAGGAGTCGCGGGGGCGGCGCGGGCTCTTCGCGTGGTGACGCTTCTCGACCACCCGGCCGCCCCGTTCGACGGTGACCGTCATTTCGTCGGTACGTCCTTGTCGTACGCCTCCTGCAGTGCGCTGAGGTAGGCGTCCGGTTTCTCGCTGTCCGTGATCAGCTTCTGGGTCCCGGAGACGAGGACGTCGTAGAAGCCGGGGACCGGCCAGTCGGGGTAGAAGGCCAGACCGTCCCTGTCGGCAAGGGTGTTGAAGTTCGCGATGAGCGACTTGGCCTGCGGGTCGGTGATGGCGGCGGGGTCGGCGGCCACCGGAACGCCGCCCTTGTTGCCCAGCAGGTTCTGGATCTTCTTCGACATGGTGATGTCGATGAAGTCGTACGCCAGGTCCTTGTTCTTGGCGCCCTTCGGGACGACCCAGAGGTTGCCGCCCGAGCCGAGCGTGAGGTTCGAGTCGGGCCACAGGAACGTGCCCCAGTCGAACTTGGCGTCCGACTTGAAGCGGCCGTACCACCAGCTGCCGGAGAACAGGATCGGGCTCTTGCCCTGGATGAAGGAGATCCCGGCGTCCTCCGCCTTCAGGCCGCTGGACTTCTCGCTGATGTAGCCCTTCTTCACCCAGTCGGCGAAGGTCTCGGCGCCGTAGGTCCAGGCCGCGTCGTGGAAGTCTGTCTTGCCCTTGTAGAGCTCGTAGCTGTCGACCCAGGGGCGGTCGGCCTTGGAGAGGGCGAGCTGGTACAGGTACTGCTGGGCCGGGTACTCGGAGCCGGCGTTGGCCAGCGGGGTGATGCCCTCGGCTACGAACTTGTCCATCGCGGTGGTGAGTTCGTCGAGGGTGGTGGGCTCGGCTATGCCGTGCTTTTTGAAGAGCTCCTTGTTGTAGAACACCATCGTGTACTCGGCGTAGTTGGGGATGCCGTACCACTTGCCGGAGCCCATCACGCCGTTCGCGTCGTACTGGCTCGTGGTGCGCACACCGGCGCTGAGCTTCTTGTCCCAGCCGCGTTCGGTGGCCTCGTCGGTGAGATCGGTGAGGAGGCCCTGCTTGGAGAGCAGGCCCGCCGTCGCGTTGCCCTTGTTGTACTCCATGAGGTCGGGTGCGTCGCCCGAGTTGAGGACCATCTGTGCGGTCTTCTGGATCTGTTCGAAGCCCTTCGACTCGAACTTCACCGTGACGCCCGGGTGCGTCCTCTTGAACTCCTTGATCGCCTCGTTCCAGGCGGCGCCCATCGCGCTGTCGGGGGCCTCGTAGTGCCACAGCTTGAGGGTCTTGCCGTCCGATCCGCTGCTCTCCGAGCCGCCGCAGGAGGCCAGTAGCAAGGCCCCGCTCATTACCGCCGCGGCTGTCGCCACCACACGCTTTTGTGCCGTCAACATCCAGTGCCTCCGGGGGAGTCGGATGGTTCGCATTGCCGGTGAGCTGTGCTCGTTGTGGGGGCGTCACGCAGCGGTCGTCGAATCGTTTCGATGCGTGACGTCGAAGCGCTTCGACGGGGGAAGGTATGTGGGGGTTGGGGGTGCGTCAATGGGGGGCGCGGGAATTGGGGCGGGGGTTCGGGGGGCCGGACCGTCGCGGGCCGCCTTGTTTCGTCGTGGGTCGGGGCCGGACCGTCGTGGGCCGCTGGGTTCCGTCGTGGGTCGGGGCCGTGCCGGAGCATCCGTCCTCGGTCTGGCGCGGAATGGGTTGCTCAGGAAGCGGGACGGTGTTGACGCGCCAGCCGCTGCGGGCGGACGTTCCGGCACGTCCCCTTCGGTGATCTGGCGGGTGCGGGTGCGTGCGTGGCGTCCCGGCTGTGGTCGCGGTCAGATGCGTTGGCGGCCCCGCCAGGGGACCAGCGCGATCAGCAGCGCCAGCGTCGCCGCGGTGACCGGAACGCCGTAGCCCGCCGTTGTTGACACGGCCTCCACCACCCATCCGCCGGCGGCCGAGCCGCAGGCGATACCGCCCAGCAGGCCCGTTACCGCGAGGGTCATGCCCTCGTTCAATCGGCCCTCGGGGGTGCGGTGTTGGATCAGGGCCATGCCGGTGACCATGGTCGGGGCTGTTGCCATGCCGGCTAGGAGGAGGGCGCCGGAGAGGGGGAGGAGGGAGTTGGTCAGGGAGGCGGCGAGGAGGGGGAGGGTCAGTAGCGCCGCCATGGCGGCGACGCACAGGGGGTAGCGGCGTTCGGCGGGGGCGGTTGGCTTGCGGGCGCCGTACAGGAGTCCTGCCGCGCAGGAGCCTGCGGCCTGGAGTGCTAGGACCGCTCCCGCTGCCGACTTGTGGCCCTGCGCGTCGGCGAACGCGATCGTGACGACCTCCATCGAGCCGAATATCGCGCCCGTGGCGAGGAATCCGAGGAGAAGTGGGGGCATTCCGGGGGCGCGGACAGGGGACTTGGCGTTCGTACGTCGTTGGGGTGGCGGTTCCGTCGAGCGCTGGGCGGCGAAGAGGAGCACGCCCGTGATCAGCAGGACGCCTCCGACCAGCGTGCCCGCCTCCGGGAACAAGGTTCCGCACAGGAAGGCCGCGAGGACCGGGCCCAGCATGAAGCACAGCTCGTCCGCGGCCTGTTCGAAGGAGTTGGCCGTGTGCAGGGTCTTGTCGTCGCCCTTGTGGAGGTGGGCCCAGCGGGCGCGTGACATGCCGCCCGTATTGGGGATCGTGGCCGTGGCGGCGTACGAGACGAACAGGGTCCAGTCGGGCGCCCCGTAGTGCACGCACAGCATCAGCGCGATCGTGCCGAGGAGGGCGAAGGCCGTCGCCGGCACTGCGATGCGCGCCTGGCCGTGGCGGTCGATGAGACGCGCGGTCCAGGGGGCGACCACCGCCGTCGCCGCCAGGCCCGTCGCCGTCACGGCACCGGCGAGCGCGTACGAGCCACGCGCTCCCGCGATCATGATGACCGCGCTCACGCTGAACATGCCCATGGGGAGCCGGGCGAGGAGATTTCCGAGGGTGAAGGCGCGGGTGCCGGGGGTGAGGAAGAGGCGGCGGTACGGGCCCGGTGGGCGTCCTTGCTTGAAGCGCGGGCGGAAGTCGACGGCTACGAGGGTGTCGCCCGTGACGGTGAGGAGGGGCAAGTGTGGCTGGTCAGAGGGGTGTTGCGGCATGGATCAAGCATCGGCTGGGGTGGTAACCGGGGTCCAACACCTACTCCGTGGCGATTGACGCGCCTGGGTTGTAAGTTCGCGTGATGTCCGCTCAGCAGTCCCGGTCGCACGGGAGAACGCCGTCCCACCTCGACCCCCGCCTTCTGCGCGCCTTCGTGACGGTCGCCGAGGATCTGCACTTCACGCGTGCGGCCGCCCGCCTCTATGTCGCCCAGCAGGCCCTGAGCCGGGACATCCGGCGCCTGGAGCGGGAGCTGGGCGCCGAACTCTTCGTACGCACGACCCGGCAGGTGACGCTGACGGGGGACGGCGAGCGGCTGTTGCCGTATGCGCTGCGTGTGCTGGAGGCGCAGGACGAGCTGCTGGCCGCGTTCACGCGGGGGCAGCGCGAACGTCCTCTCCTCGTCGACATCAACTCCCCAGGGCTGATCTCCGGCCGGGTTCTCGAGCGGGCCCGTGCGCTCGCGCCCGGCAGCGAGCTGATGGCCCGCTTCGAGAGTGGGCTCACCGGTGCGGCCGGGGAGATGCTCGCGGGTCGCCTGGACGCGTCGTTCGGGCGGTTCGCCGGGCTCGACCCGGTGCTGCGGGCCCGGCTGGAGCAGCAGCCCGTACGGTACGAGCCGATGGCCGTCATCCTGCCCGAGGACCATCACCTCGCCGCCCTGGACGCCGTGCCGCTGGCCGCGCTCGCGGGCGAGACCGTGTACGCGGGGGCGGGAAATCCGCGCACGCTGGAGTGGACCGACCTGGCCCGCCACCTGTTCGAGGGACGCGGCATCGAGCTCGCGGCACCGGCGCCGGTGGCCATCGGAGCGGAGGAGTTCCGGCGGATCATGGCCAAGACGCGGACCCCCGTTCTCGCCGTGGTGGATTTTCCGGCCATGCCTGAAACGGTCCTGAGGCCTCTCGTCGACCCCGTCCCCCTGTCACCGGTGTCGCTGGTGTGGCGCAAGGGGCTGGTGCATCCGGGGATTGATGCCCTCCGCCGGGCAGCCGTCGAACTTGCGGGCGAGGCAGCATGGCTGCGGCGGCCCGAGGACGGGTGGATTCCGGCCGCAGATGCACTCATCATGATGAGCCACAGGTGAGACAAAGCGATGCGTGTCTCTGGCGTGCGCTACATTCTGAGTCCGGGCGCAGTGTGGTAGTGGGGGGCGCTGGGGCGGGTGGGGGCCCGTTCCGGACGACATTTGAGCAAGGCCCGGGAGTCGTGTGCGCTCCCGCAACTGTCCCGTGGGGGGATACGCGTGCACGTAGAAAACTGGCGGAAAGACGCCCAACTGGTCGGACGAGATGTCGATCAGCCAAGTGGGCGCGGAGCCGATTCGTCGTATCCCGAGCCGCATCAGCAGCCGCAGCCGTACTCGCGTGACACCGAGCCGCGTGACACCGAGCCGCGTGACGCCGAGCCGCGTGGAACCGGTCGGTTTCCGCGGCAGGAGCCTGGCGGGGCGGTGGTCTGGCCGGAGGCTGCCGGTAGAACGTCGTCCTGGCCGCTCACTCAGCGGCAGGGGTCGAGCGTGGAGCGCGGTCCGGAACCAGAGCCGGAGTCGGAACTCCTGGCGGGTGGTGCCGAACGCGACCCCGGCCCGGAGCAGTCAGGGCCCATCTGGGAGCAGGACGATCCCGGCCACACCCATGACCCCCACGAGGTGACGATCCAGCTCGACGGCGCCGGACGTCAGCTCGAGGACTGGCTGGTCCAGCAGGCCAAGGACGCGCCGACCGCCCAGGACGGCTCGGACGGTCCGGTCTTCGTCGACGAGTCGGGCCGCCGCAGCCGCAGATACCGCCGCCTCGGCATGCTCGTGGGCCTGGCCTGCGCGGTCTACGCCGTCGTGATCGTCGTCACACTCCTCTCGGGCAACTCCAACGCGCCCTGGATCCCGATGCCGGGCCAGCAGGAGGACCAGCCCGCCGGCCAGGTCGACACCTCACCGCTGCCCGCCGAGACGGTGAGCCCGACCGGCACGGGCAGCGCTTCGCCGGGCGCGTCCGCGACGGCCAGCGACGGTACGACGCCGGCACCGGGCGCCAACCCGACCCCCGACGCCTCCGGCAGCGCCGCGAACCCGGGCACGTCCACCGACCCGAAGCCCTCGACGTCCGCCACGACCTCGCCGGACCCGGGCACCAGCACCTCGCCGGACCCGGAGCCCACGGCCACGGCGACCAACTCCCCGGATCCCACTCCGACCGACACCGCCACGACGCCCGCCCCGTCGGACAGCCCGGTCACCGGCGGCGACACGGGAGCAGTTGCCGAGGGCGCCGTCGAGCAGAACCTCGTAGTGACCATCGACACCCAGCCCAGCACCACCAGCTCCTCGTCCCCGGAGAACAACCTCTGATGGCATCCCGCACCAGCCGTCACGCCTCAGCGCCCCGCGCGAGGCGACCCGAACGCAGCGCCGGGCGCCGACGGCTGCCCATGCGCTATCTGCTTCCCTCGCTCATCCTCGTCGCCCTGATGGCGATGCTGATGCTGCGCGGCTACGTACACAGCGAGATCCTCGCCGACCACCGCGTCCGCCCCCCGGTCTCCTACGACCAGGTGCCCGACAAGATCCTCAAGGGCGGCCCGGTCATCGACACCCGCAGCGGGCGTACGACCACCTTGAGAGTCCCGGACCACCGTCTCGTCCTCACCTTCGACGACGGCCCGGACCCGACGTGGACCCCGAAGGTCCTCGACGTCCTGAAGAAGTACGACGCGCACGCCGTCTTCTTCGTCACCGGCACCATGGCCTCGCGCTACCCGGACCTGGTGCAGCGCATGGTGGACGAGGGCCACGAGGTCGGCCTGCACACCTTCAACCACCCCGACCTCTCCTACCAGTCCAAGAAGCGCATCGACTGGGAGCTGTCCCAGAACCAGCTGGCGCTGGCGGGCGCCGCGGGCATCCGTACGTCCCTGTTCCGCCCCCCGTACTCGTCCTTCTCCGACGCCATGGACAACAAGTCCTGGCCCGTGACGCAGTACATAGGCACCCGCGGCTACATCACCGTCGTCAACAACACCGACAGCGAGGACTGGAAGAAGCCCGGCGTCCGCACGATCATCGAAAATGCCACGCCCAAGCGCGGCAAGGGCGCGATCGTCCTGATGCACGACTCCGGCGGCGACCGCCACCAGACCGTCCAGGCGCTCGACAGGCTCCTGCCCCAGCTCCAGGACCGAGGCTACAAGTTCCAGAACCTCACCGAGGCGCTCGACGCCCCCAGCGCGAGCACCAAGGTCACCGGGCTCGACCTGTGGAAGGGCAAGGCCTGGGTCAACCTGGTCCAGGCCTCCGAGAGGACCACCGACGCCCTCGTCGTCGGCATCGCCGTCATCGGCGTCCTGGTCTTCACCCGCTTCGGCCTGATGCTGCTGCTCTCCGTCCTGCACGCCCGCCGGGTGCGGCGCGCCGGCTTCCGCTGGGGCCCGGTACCGATCACCGAACCGGTGTCGGTGCTGGTCCCGGCGTACAACGAGGCCAAGTGCATTGAAAACACGGTTCATTCGCTGATGGCGAGCGAGCATCCCATCGAGATCATCGTCATCGACGACGGCTCGAGCGACGGCACGGCCCGCATCGTCGAGGACCTGCGCCTGCCGAACGTACGCGTCGTACGGCAGCTCAACGCCGGCAAGCCCGCCGCCCTCAACCGCGGCATCTCGAACGCCCGTCACGACCTCATCGTGATGATGGACGGCGACACCGTCTTCGAACCGGCGACGGTACGCGAACTGGTCCAGCCCTTCGCCGACCCGACCGTCGGCGCCGTCGCCGGCAACGCGAAGGTCGGCAACCGCGACTCCCTCATCGGCGCCTGGCAGCACATCGAGTACGTGATGGGCTTCAACCTCGACCGCCGTATGTACGACATGCTCCGCTGCATGCCGACGATCCCCGGCGCCGTCGGGGCCTTCCGCCGCTCCGCCCTGGAACGCGTCGGCGGCATGAGCGACGACACGCTCGCCGAGGACACGGACATCACCATCGCGATGCACCGCGACGGCTGGCGGGTCGTGTACGCGGAGAACGCCCGAGCGTGGACCGAGGCACCGGAGACCGTCCAGCAGCTCTGGTCCCAGCGCTACCGCTGGTCGTACGGCACGATGCAGGCGATCTGGAAGCACCGCAGGGCGGTCATCGAACGGGGCCCGTCGGGCCGCTTCGGCCGGGTCGGCATGCCCCTGGTGTCCCTCTTCATGATCCTGGCCCCGCTCCTCGCCCCGCTGATCGACGTGTTTCTCCTCTACGGACTCGTCTTCGGCCCGACGCAGAAGACGATCGTGGCCTGGCTGGGCGTCCTGGCCATCCAGGCGGTGTGCGCGGCGTACGCCTTCCGCCTCGACCGGGAACGCATGACGCACCTGATATCCCTCCCGCTCCAGCAGATCCTCTACCGGCAGTTGATGTACGTGGTCCTGCTCCAGTCCTGGATCACCGCGCTCACCGGCGGCCGGCTGCGCTGGCAGAAGCTGCGGCGCACGGGTGTCGTGGGGGCGCCGGGGGCGATCCCGCGCCAGCCGGACCGGGATTCGCGTGACCGGAACTCGAACGATCGGAGGCCGGTCGGATGACGACGCACGACTATGCGGCGGGGGCGACGCCGCCGTTGGGGGCGCCGCAGGTTGCCGCGCCTGAGCGGGGGTTCGCTCCGTCTGCGGGTGTGGCCCCGCCTGCGGCTGCGGGTGCGGCGGCTGCGAGCGGGAAGAGGCCCGGCCGCGACCGCTACTTGGACCTGCTGCGCTCGATCGCTCTGGTCCGCGTGGTGGCGTACCACCTCTTCGGCTGGGCGTGGCTGACGGTTCTCTTCCCCTCCATGGGCGTGATGTTCGCGCTGGCGGGTTCGCTGATGGCGCGCTCGCTGAGCCGTCCGGCGTGGGGTGTGATCCGTGGCCGCATCCGCCGACTCCTGCCACCCCTCTGGGTGTTCAGCGCGGTGGTACTGGTCCTGCTGTTCGCGGGCGGCTGGAACCTGTCCGAGGACCCGGACCACGGCGGCACCTGGGGCCTGGTCGAGATGATCAACTACATCATCCCGCTCGGCGCCCCGCCGTTCCCCTGGAACATCGGCTCCAAGTCGGGCCTCCTGGAGGACACTTGGGCGGTCCAGGCGGCGGGCCCGCTGTGGTACCTGCGCGCCTACCTGTGGTTCGTGATCGCCTCCCCGCTGCTGCTGTGGGCGTTCCGCCGTGCACCCTGGCCCACGCTCCTCGCCCCCCTCGCCCTGACGGCGGTCGTCGGCACCGGCGTGGTGTCGATCCCCGGCGAAACGGGCAACGCCGTCTCGGACTTCGCGGTCTTCGGCGGCTGCTGGGTCCTGGGCTTCGCCCACCAGGAAGGCGTACTGGCGAAGGTTCCCCGCTATCTCGCGGTCTCCTGCTCGGTCCTGATCATGGCCTTCGGCCTGTGGTGGGCGTCCGGCCATCTGGGCCCGGACGGCTGGGACTTGAACGACATCCCGCTGGCCCAGGCGACCTGGTCCTTCGGCTTCGTCGTCATCCTCCTCCAGTACGCCCCGTCATGGCAGGAACTCCCGGGCCGCCTCGCCAAGTGGGACAAACTCATCACCCTGTCCAACAACCGAGCCGTCACGATCTACCTCTGGCACAACATGCTGATCATGGCCACGGTCCCGATCATCGACCTCGCCTACAACCTGCCGTTCATGCAGGGCGAGGCAGCGACGGGGCTGCTGGACTCGACGTACATGGTGTGGATGTTCTTGCTGGTCTGGCCGTTGATAGGCCTCGCGATCGTCTCGGTGGGCTGGGTCGAGGATCTGGCGGCACAGCGGAGTCCGAGGTTGTGGCCCAACGGGGTGAAGCGGGGGGCTGCGCGGGGGCGGCGGAAGGGTTGATGCGGAGGTCGTACGTGGGTGCGTACTCAAGTACGCGCCCACGCGCGGGAGGGGTTCGGTGTTGGCGGTCCCGGCTTTGCAGGGGCCAATGTGGTGACAGATTCAGACCATCAAGATCACTGAATCGAAGGTTCCGCACCGCGAGTTAGCCATGTTCTGTAGGCCTATGCCTGACTTGACTTCCCCTTGGAAGCAATTCGCTCTGGTGTCACCACATACGCCCCCGATACCGTGTGGCTGCCCTCCCGAACCCCACGCCGCACAGGAGTCAGTTGTGAACCGCCGTCCCAGCCTGCTCGCCACGGCCGCCCTCGGTGCGGCCGCGGCCGTCCTTCTGACTGGCTGCGGGGGCGGTGACGGTGACTCCACGGGCAATGACAAGATCGCCGGGGCCGACACGGGGGCTGAGACGCCGGCATCGCCGAGTGCCTCCGCCGCGGCAGCCGCCGACCGGCCGAAGATCGAGCTGCCGTCGGACGTCACGGACAAGTACGAGGACTGGAAGACCGGCGACGATGCCAAGGACGCAGTCCTGGCGGACACCGCCGGGCGTATCGACGCCACGAACGACGCCATCCTGCAGGGCGATACAGGTGCGCCAGGCCTTTCCTTCTACTACCGGGACACGGCGTTGAGCGACGCGGTGGAGTGGGTGCAGGCGTATGTGGACGCCAACATGTCCTTCACCGGCACGACTCGTTACTACGCCCCCAAAGTCACCTTGTCCGGTGAGAAGTCGGCGGATGTCGTCTATTGCGCTGACGAGAGCAAGGGGTTCAGCAAGAACCGCAAGACGAACAAGGTCGACAAGACGGCCTCGGACGAAAGCCCGTACGTGCTGTACAACACGCGCCTTGAGAAGAACGAGCAGGGCGTTTGGCAAGCGACCAACCTGATCTCAAAACGGGGAGACAAGACATGCGCCGCGTGAGCAGACGGGGGCGCACCTTGGCCCTGAGCGTGATAGTTGCGGTTTGCGTCGCCGGGTTGTCCGGCACCGCTGAGGCGTACGGTCCGGGCGACGGACAGGGATCCGGTACCACGGGCCCTTCCGGCAACACCGACGGCGAGGGCAATCTGTCGGCGACTGCGGGCGCTGTCGTCTTCGACCGTTCGAAGAATGGTTCGGGTGAGTCGGCAGGTCCGGTGGCTTCCACGACCAGCACGTGGACGCCGCCTGCCTGTTACTACGCTCCCATGTATTCGCCGGCCCAGTTGCAGGAGAATTTGGAGTCGGTCTGGGAGGCGGAGTCGACGGGTTATGAGTGGGATGCCTCGCAGCGTAAGCGCTATGTCGAAGGCGACCCGTACACGGACTTCAACAAGGACAAGGCCGGCAAGGGGTATTGGTGGTCGGGATATGTCGCGGAGGGGCGCGCGGGTGATCCGGGCGCGCTCGACTGTGACAAGCCGTACTTCTGGGTGGACACGGGTGAACCGCCGCCGGCGGACATCGCGGAGGCGATCACGCCCGAGATTCTGGCGCAGTTGGCGTATGCGGAGATCCGTGTGCCGTCGACCAAGGTGGACCTCGCTCCGGCCGGTACCACGAAGGTGAACCTGCCGACGTGGGCGTGGCTGGACACGGCGGAGTTCAAGCCGGTGTCGGTGACCGCGTCGGTCCCGTTGCTCGGTGTCGAGGCGACGACTGTTGCGGAGCCGATCTCCGTGAAGATCGAGCCGGGCACGGGCGATGCCACGACTTACCCGGCCTCCGGTGTCTGTGAGATCAACAACGGCCGGATCGGTGAGGCGTACGCGGCGGGTAAGTCGGATGAGACTCCGCCGTGCGGCGTGAAGTACCTGCGTTCTTCGGGCGAGGACTCGTACAAGCTGAGGGCGACCATCACCTGGAAGATTCACTGGACCGGCACGGGTGTGGCCCAGGAACAGCCGTTGCCCGACGGGGAGTTCGGGGCGGAGCAGAACGTCGTCGTGCAGGAGATCCAGGCCGTCAACCGCTGACCGGGGCACAGGTCGCCGCCCAGTTGGTGCCCGGCTCCCTGTCTCAGGGGTCGGGTTCCTCCTGGCCGCCGGTGTCGAGCATTTCCTCCAGCTCGCGGGCGTAGGCCCGGAAGCCTGCTCTGCCGCTCTCCGGCGCGCTCGATTCCGGGCGAAGAATGCTCGGAAGGCAAGCGACCCGCCAGGTCCTGAAGATGCCCGTCGGAGTGGTTCGCCCGGTGCCGTCCGCCAGGTCGACCGCAATCCCGAGGATTTCGGCGACCGCCCCCGCTCCCTGCCGTGCCTCGGTTCCCGCGGCGAGAGCCCCGTTGATCAGCGCTTGCAGGAACTGCGTGAGCTGGAGGTCCGCCCCCATGTGGCACATGCGGCGCACTGTCCGGGGTTCTTCGAGTTCTTCGCGGCGTTTCGGGATCCCTTCGACACCACCGGACCAGAGGAACAGGAAGGGGGCGATCACTTCGTGATCGCGAAACCGGCCCAGTTCGTCGAGGATCGCCATGGACGCGTCGCTGAAGCCGCAGACCGTGCGGATACCGTTCAGTAGGCGATCCACCTCGTTCTGCCGACGTGCCAGAAAGTCTCCCATCGACACGTCAGGGAGCGTCCAGGTACCGGTGGCTTGCACGGCCCCGATCTCCACGATGCCGCCGAGCGGGCCGAAGATCTCGCGAGCGAGTCTCGACTCCGAAACGGGGATGACTTGTCCTGGCACTTTCACTTGCCTCGCAATTCCTCAGAGCGGTCCCGTTGCTCGGGGTCGAGGCGATGACCGTCGCGGAGCCGGTCTCCGCGAAGATCGGGCCGGCACAAGGGGTGAACCAGGAACAGCCTTTGCCTGACGGCGAGTTCGGGGCGGAGTAGGACGTGGTCGTGCAGGAGATCCAGGCCGTCAACCGCTGACCGGGGCACAGGAGGCCGCTCTCACCGACGGTGTTCGCTGGGCATGCCCTGGCAGTGCGATCACCTATATGGGTTGATCAAGCCCTCCAATACATGTGCATATTTCCTGAATTCTTCTTTCGAACCCTCCCGTGAAGGAGAATCGGGACGCAAGATATCCGGCAGGAATTTGACGCGCCACATCCTGAAGGTGTCCGAAGTCGCTCGCTCGCTGTCGACGCCTAGCAACGAACCCGCCATACGCACGGCAGCGACGACGAGTGCCGATGCCGCCCCAAGACCAGGACCTCGTACTGTGGCGGCGCCCACCAGAGCATGCATGAAAGTGGCCAGTTGAAGATCATTGCCCATGTGAACCATGCGCCGCAGCACGGCAGGGTCATCGGTGGCGGGGGGATAGCCCTCGATGCACCCCGAGTACGTCATCAAATACTCTGCCGTCACCTCACGGTCGTCGTTCCACCCGCCCTGCCTCTCGAAGATGGCCATCGTCTCGGCGGAGAAGTCACCGACGTCTCGAACCACTTCGAGAAGGCGGTCCAACTCCTCCCGATGAGCCGCCACGAAGTCGGCAAGTGAGACATCCCGCAGGGAGCGCGCCCCCGAGGCCGTCACCGCACCCAGCTCCAGAATTCCCCACAGCGGAGCGAACACGTCGTAGCCGAGCCCTGTTTCGGAAATCGATGCGTACTGTTCCGTCATTTCAAGGGATCTCAAATTGCCCAGAACAGGCCGACGAAGTGCCACATCGTTGCCTCTTTCGCAGAGTTCCATGCGCGACAGGATGAGCAGCAGTGAGAGATGACAGGATGTGTGTATCCGGAGTGAATTCTCATTAGTTGCTCAACTACTCATGCGAGACCGTCACGGAAGTGCCGCTCCGGGTTGCGGGCGATCCAATCAATTAGTTCTGAATAAGGAACCGTGTCGCCAAAATTCGTATCGACTACGCCATGCAGACCCGGCAGCATTCGGAGAATGAAATTGTTGCGGCAGGTCGCATTTTCGTATTCTACGAGTGAGGCCTTGAAATCTCTCACAAGGGCTGTGATTTCTGACAGCTCTTCTGAGTCGTATTCGGATACCACATCCCCTGTTCCGTCGAAACCGAACGTGCACTCTCCGATTTCGAAGTACTCGAAGTATGGTCCATCCTGAAGCTTTCGGAGGCTTCTCACCCGTTCCGCGAATGCGGGCTCGTCGGTCGCGCTCGTGAACAGCACCATAGTGTCTCTCACGGTGCAATCACCTGCATCAGTGTCTCCTTGTCGCGAGTTACCATAATCCCTGCTTCTTCCAAGGACTTAATTACCGATCCTCTGCCCTTCGGAAGATAAACAATCACAGGATAGTCCGTGAGGCTCTGGGTGGTCAAAGCCTGTTTCAAAGCGCCCTTCCCTGAACCGTCCTTGACTTGAATCACGGCGTTTCCAGTAACAATGTCGAAGTCGGTGAGGGGTTTCCCGTCGGCACCGACGACATCCAACCCCTGCGCCTTCATGTGCCCGGGGTAGCGGGCGTGGATCTCATCTGCCAGGTCTGGCACCAGAGGGTCGTCGCCCTTGCCGATAACCCATGGTTTGCAGGCTGACAGTCCAAGGGGATCCACCCAGGCGTGAGGGTTATGGACGTAAGTCGCGGGGTTAGGTGCAGGGGCGAGACCAAGGGGGTCCTGGGTCAGGTAGCGGGCTGTCTCAGGGTCGTAGTGACGGAAGTAGTTGTAGTGCAGCCCTGTTTCCGGGTCGTAGTACTGGCCGGGGAAACGTAGCGGGGTGTAGGCCTGCGCGTCGGCATTCCAAGTTGTTGAGCCCCACAGTGTGGAGCGGGAGCGCCACGCAATATCGCCCGACTCGTCGACGAGCTCGCTGGGAGAGCCGATCAGGTCCGTGGCGATCGCGAAGAAGCGTGAGTCTATTTCGTGTTGCGGAGCATCTGCGGACGTTATGCGCTCTGTCTGGGCCACGGGGCGTAGGCCATCGTGGTCCCATGTAAGGGTTATAGAGTTATTCGCATCTGCCCCGCGCGATGTCTGTTCACAAAGGGTGGCACCGTCCCAAACGAAGTCGACCCGTTCCGTAACGGACCTGCCGTCCGCGCCGATCTGCTCTTTGGCGATGCGGCGGCCAAGAGGGTCGTATTGATAGCGCCAGAGAGTGCCGTCCGGCGTCACCACGGAGGCGAGCCGGTCCTCGACATCCCACGTGTACCGCCAAGTCGCGGGCTTTCGGGAGATCCTGGTTTTCTGACGCAACACCATGCGCCCCAGGGCGTCGTGCTCGTAACGGGTGCGCCCAGCGCGTTCGATGAGAGTGCCGACGTACGCGCGCGGTCCGTTCGTCTCGCTGGCCGGATGTGAATCGGGCGATGATGCTTCGGACTGGTTGCCGGCTTCGTCGTAGGCATAGCCTTCGGTCCAGCCGTGTCCGTAGACAGCAGTTACCCGCCCGGCGGAGTCCAAGTCGAATGTGCGATCTCCGTTGAGTCCATCGGTCACCCCTGTGAGGTTGCCGTCTGCTCGGTAGGCGTAGCCACGGTGCTGACGGAGTCGGCCATCGCCGATGACCGACTGAGCGACAAGGCGCCCGGCGATGTCGTACTCATCCGTCAGAAAGACCTTGGGCCCCACCTGACTTGATCGGCGCCTGCCGGCGTCGTCGTACGCAAAGTCGATAGTGCGCCCTGACGCGGTCAGCCGACGGTAGTTGCCGACGGCGTCGTAGTCCCAGGAACTGGCGGCTCCACTGGGGGTCACACGAGTGGTGCGGCGCCCCAAAGCATCGTAGGAGTACGTCATGGTTCGGCCGTTGATCGTTTCCGACGTCAGCCGCCCCGTGCCCCTTTCGCGGCGCAGCGTCAGTGCCACATCAGGGGTGGATGCTGCGGTGAGCCTGCCCAGAACGTCATAGGTAAACGTTGTGACGTATCCACCGGCATCTTTGCGGACGACTTGCCCAAAGGTGTCACGCTCGAAGCAGATCACTTGGCCAAGCGAGTTGGTGCGACTGACAAGCCGCCCGGCAGCGTCATGAACGTAACTCCGTGTCTTGTGGCCGAAATCAGTCTCCGACACCAGACGTCCGGCGGGGTCGTACTGATAAGTCCAGTTCTGGCCTGCGGGGTTGGCGACGCGCGTCAGGCGCAGTTGTGGGTCGTATGAGAACTCGTAGCGACGCCCGTCCGGCTCGGTGCGAGCGTGCAGTCGGTCGAAGTGTGTGTATTCGTACGTTGTCACGCCGCCCATCGCGTCGACGTGACGGGTGCAGTTGCCTTCGCCGTCGTAGGCCCACGTCTGTGTCGCACCGTCGGGTCCGACGGCGCGGGTGATCTTCCCTTCCGGCGTCCAGCTGAACCGGCTCACGGCGCCCAGCGGATCTCTGGTCTCCCGGAGTCGGCCGAACGCGTCATACGAGCGCGTCGACCTGCTCCCCGATTCGTTGACCACCTCTACCGGCAACCCTGCGAGGTTGCACTTGACGCGGACAGTCGCACCAAGAGCGTCGGTGACCGCCTGCAAACCGCCGCGTTCGTCGTACTCGCAGCGGGTCCTCCCCCCGCTCATGCCCGTCGTCGTCGTGCAGTTGCCACGTCCGTCGAACTGTCGCGTCGTGGTGGTCTCGTCCGGGAGCGTGACGACGGTTGGCTGACCGAGTGCGTTGTACTCGATGCGGATCAGCGCGCCATCAGGGCGGGTAACCGTCCCTGGTTGTCCGGCCGCATTGTTCTCGAACCTGGTCTCGTGGCCTAGCTCGTCCGTTATCGACACGACATGGTGATGCACGTCATAAGCAGTGCGGATCACCGCGCCCAATGGGTCGATCTCAGCGACAACCTGACAGTTCTCGTTGACCACGAACCTGGATTCGGCGCCTTCTGCGGTCACGCTTGTGGTGACGCGGTGTCCCGGCCACCGGTGGTCCGTCGCCTCATAGCCGAACGAGAGGGAGACATGCCCTGCCGCGCCGCCTTCCGCGATGCAGCGGTCGTGATCGTCGTAGGTATACGTGTAGCGGCTGTGGTTGGTGTCAGTCCAGGAGGTAATGCGCAGGCGCTCGTCGTACGTGAACTGCAGTGCCAGGGCTGATGAGTTGATGACCTCGGTCAGGGCGCCATCGGTGTAACCGAAGCGCTTGATGGTGACGTCGGAACCGTCCTCGGCGGCACCCAGCAGGGTCAGGGCGGTGACGCGGCCTTCGTCAGTAGTGAGCTTGAGGTGGTAGCCCCCGGTGTGGCGGATGGCGAGGGGGCTGCCGTGCTCGTCGTAGTCGAAGGTGATGGTGTTCGTATTGCGGTCGACGATGCGGGTGAGCAGGCCGATGCCGTCGGTGGGATGGGCAAAGTGGCGTGCCTGGCCGGTGAGTGGGTCGTCGATGCGGTAACCGCCGTCGTCGAGACGGGTCAGGGGCCAACGAGGTCCGGCTTCAGGCAGGACTGCTGTGTCCGGACGGATGGAGTGAGGGTAGGCGAGCAGCAGGCCGTCCTCGGTGACGAAGACAATGCCGTCTGCGTCGATTTCGAGGCGCTGGTCGATGGTGGAGGCCCACGTGGGGCCGAACCACCAGCCTGTGCGGTAGTCGGAGGCCAACTGACGGGTGAAAGCCAGAGGCAGAATGCCAGGAAGTTCGATGTCTGTCTGTGGGAGGAACATCGCGCCGGTTGCAACGTCGACCGGGTCACCGCAGCCTCGGACCACACTCCTCAGCCGGTTGTAGGCGCCCTTCGCACCGTCCGCGATCGCGCCACGGGCCGACTTGCCGAGGCCGCGTGCGGCGAGGCCCATACCCTTCAGCCCGCCCCTGAGGCCCTTCATCGCCGCCATGCCGCCCTTGAGCCCCTTGGCGAGTCCGCCGAGGGTGGTCAGGCCCTTCATGCCGGGTATGCAGTCCAGCGCCGCGAAGGCGACATCCCATAGGGACGCCTGCCCCTTCGCGTATTTGTTGAGGGTGTCGGCGAGGACGACGAGCGCGGCCACGAGGACGATCACGCCGAGGATCGGCCCACCGATGATCATCGCGATGATGCCCAGCACCGCGACGACGACCTTGCAGACCGTGACGATGGTGTCCCAGTTGTCGGTGAACCAGTCCCCGACCTCCTCCCACCACTTCCGGTTCCGGATACCTGCGTCGGAGGCTTCATCGATCTTGGTCTTGGCCTCCCGCGCCGCGTCCTCACGCATCTTCCGGGCGTCCGCGGCCATCTTCTTCGCCGCGTCGAGGGCGTCCTGCGCATTCGACACGTCCGACTGGGCGGACGTCTGCGCGGTCTTGGCGTGCTGGGCATCGCGGGTCGCGGCGCGGACCTTGGCCTCGTCGGGCTTCTCGGTGCTTTTGCTGCCGGTCGGGTCGTCCTTGTACTTGTCGGCTTCCTTGCCGGCCCTGGTCACCCACGAATCGGCCGACGCGAGACGGGACTTGGCCGAGCTCAGGTCGGTCTGCGCCGCGCGGCCGTTGGCCAGCGCCCGGTCGGCGAGGGCCTGCGCACGCTCCAGCTTCGGCCAGTACGCAGCCAGCGCACCCCCCGCCATGTCGTACGACGTCCTCAGCTTCTTCAGCTGCTTCGGCACACCCGAAAACTGATCCTGGAACGCCTTCGCCGACTTACCCGCCCACTGCAGAACCGCTTCCTCGTCCGCCATCCCCTTGATCAGACGCAGCGCGTCCCCGACGTCGTCGGCGAAGTCGAGGAGGTTCTTGGACAGCAGGCGCACCCGGTCCGGATCACCCGGCGTCGGGTCCTTGTCCAGGTCCAGGACATGCCAGTCACTCGGCCGATTCCCCGCCACGCCGCAACCCCCGTCACGCCTGTCTCACCAATAACCGTACGCGCGAGCGAAGTTACTAGGTGCTCAAGGAGGAGGGAAGGACCGTCAGTGAGTTGAGCGGGGGTCCTGAGCGCGTATCAGTTTGCACAGGCTGGCGGTGCGCAGGTGGACGGCGGCGGGAGCGGGCCGCGGTCATGTTGACGTAGTTGGCGGCCTCGGCGGGGCAACTGTCTTTCTGCATAGAGGAATTCGCGGCCAACGTCGGCGTCCAGGACGACGGTGCCGAGTTGGGTACGGGCGGGGTGCGAGCCGAAGGTGCGGGGATTGAGTCGGTCGCAAGCGGAACGGGTAGCGATCGCCGATCTTTGCGGTGGCCAACGCGGTGACGCTTTCCGACCTCCAACATCACTCAATCGAAGGTTCTGCACCGTCGGGTAGGCATGTTCTGTAGGGCTATGCCCGACTTGTGATCCCTGTTGACGTAATTCGCTCTGGTGTCGTCACACGAGCCCCCGATACCGTGTCGCTGCCCTCCCGAACCCCACGCCGCACAGGAGTCTGCCGTGAACCGCCGCCCCAGCCTGCTCGCCACGGCCGCCCTCGGTGCGGCCACGGCCCTCCTCCTGACCGGCTGCGGAGGAAGTGACGGTGACTCCACGGGCAACGACAAGATCGCCGGGGCCGATACCGGCAGCGAGACGTCGGCGTCGCCCAGCGCGAGCGCGACGGGTTCGGCGGAGAGGCCGAAGATCGAGTTGCCGTCGGATCTGACGTACGCCTTCACCCCGGATCAGTCCGGTGATGCTGTCCAGGACGCGGTCTTGAAGGACAACGCAGAGTTCATTCGCGGGCTCGATGCGGCCATCGTTGCTCAGGACCCCCGGCTGCCTGCCCTGGAGTTCTACACGGAAGGCGAGGGCGCGGTGGCTGCCCAGCAGTGGGTCGAGTCCTACACGGATGCCGGTTGGACGGTCACCGGATCCGTGCGCTACTTCGACCGGCAGGTCACGGTGAAGTCCAAGGATTCCGCCTCTCTCAGCTACTGCGCGGATGAGAGCAAGGGTTTCAGCAAGGTCATCAAGACTGGTGAGATCAAGAAGACGAAGGTCACCAAGGACAGCTACGTCGCCTACGGGGTGCAGGTGGAGAAGAGCGAGAAGGGGGTCTGGGAAGTCGTGAAGATCGTCTCTACCCGAGGGGCGGACAGGTGCCAGTCATGAGTCGGCTCTCCCGCTTCGCCGTAACCCTGCTCGTAGCGGGCTTCGCTGCAACGATGTCAGCGCCTGCGGCAAACGCTGACCGAACCCCTCCGGGTGGTGGGTCGGTCGGTGGTGGAACAGACACCGACACGTCGGGCGATGTCGACGGAGACACCATCTCCTCCACCGCTGGCGGAATCGTCTTCGACCGCTCAAAGAATGGGAGCGGCAATTCCGTCGGAGCCGTCACCTCCACCACGTCCTGGACCCCGCCCGCTTGCTGGTACGCGCCGAAGTACACCCCAGCGCAGCTCCAGGCGACTCTGGAGCCGATCTGGGAAGCCGGTTCGACCGGCTACGAGTGGGACGCGGAGCAGCGTAAGCGCTACGTCGATGGTGACCCGTACAAGGACTTCAACAAGGACAAGACAGGCGAGGGCTATTTCTGGGACTCGTATGTCAACAAGAACTATCCGCCCGGCTGGAACAGCTGCGAGGAGCCCATCTTTTGGGTGGACCAAGGCGACCCTCCGCCCGCTGATATCGAGAACGCCGTCACCCCCGAGATCCTCGCCCAGCTCGCGTACGCCGAGATCCGCGTGCCCGGCACGGAGGTGACCCTGGCGCCGGAAGGCACGACGAAGGTGAACCTGCCGACCTGGGCCTGGCTGGACACCGCCCAGTTCAAGCCGGTCTCGGTCACCGCGTCCATCCCCGTACTGGGCATCCAGGCGACCACGACCGCCGTACCGGACTCCCTCAAGATCGAGCCGGGCACGGGCGACGCCACGACTTACCCGGCCTCTGGTGTCTGCGAGATCAACAACGGCAAGATCGGCGAGGCGTACGCCGCGGGCAAGGCGGATGAGACCCCGCCGTGTGGCGTGAAGTATCTGCGCTCCTCGGGTGACGACTCGTACAAGCTCAGGGCGACGATCACCTGGAAGATCCACTGGACGGGTACCGGGGTGAACCAGGACCAGGCCCTGCCGGACGGCGAGTTCGGGGCCGAGCAGGACGTGGTCGTGCAGGAGATCCAGGCCGTCAACCGCTGACGCTGGGTAAACCGGCATACGAAGAGAATCCGGGAACAGACGCGTGGCGGATCGGCTGGCAGTTGACGGCGATGAGTTGACGCACTTCATGAAGATGCTCAGAAAATCGACCGATTCACTGAAGGGCCTGCATAAGGCGTTGGAAGACGCGACCGTCACCGGCCTCGGTACCGACGACCTCGACCGCGCCTGTGAGGACTTCCAGGACGACTGGAAGTACGGAGCCGATCAGATCGGTGAGCAGACCGAGGATCTCGCCAAGATCATCGGAAAGAGTCGGGACAGCTACCGCGAGGTCGACAAGGCCTTGGAGGAAGCGCTCAAGAAACCCAGCGAGGGCAAGAGCGGGGGTTCGAGGTGACGCACCCGTCTGGTACCGGGGATTCGGGAGCCGCCCTCGACCCGCAGTCCCGAGCTGACGTCGGCAAACCTCAGGGGCTCAAGTCCGCCCCGCACATCCCGAACCCTGATTACACGCACCTGGGCTTCAATCCTGTGCCGGGCAGCACCGAGACGGTGAGCGGCCTGCACAAGAAGCTCGTTGGGTGCGCCAAGGTTCTCGAAGAGACGCATGAGCTTGTCACCAAGCTGCTGGACGGCAGCTATTGGGAGGGCGATGCGGCCGTCGCCTTCCGTGAGCAGCTCGACGGTGGTCCGCTGCCGTTGAACTTGAAGAACGCCGCTCACTCCATTCGCAAGGCTGCCAAGCAACTCGATCGCTGGGACGGCGAGTTGGAAGATTTCCGGCGCCGGGCGAAGCGCCTTGAGGAAGACGCGAAGGACGCGCAGGCGGCCGTGGACCGGGCCAAGGGCCACGCCAGCAAGGCAGGCGACAGTCCTGACCTGGCCAAGAAGGGCGCCAAGCACGACGGCGCACAGAAGGCCCTGACTCAGGCGAACACGGCGGTGGACGATGCCGAGGACGCACTGGAGAAGATCCGGGGCAAGGCCCGGACACTCGCGGACGAGCACGAGCATCAAGCTCAGTACCGGGCGGGCAAAATCCGCGACGCGACGAAGAAGCTGGCGCCGCACGAACCAGGATGGTTCGACTCGGCGCTCGACTGGGTCACCGAGAATCTGCCGGACATCCTCAGCACTGTGGCTGCCGTGGTCGGGCTGGTGGCGCTGTTCGTTGTGACGGGTGGGACGGCGGCTGCGGTACTGCTGCTTGCTGCTGCGGCGTTGAGTGCTACAGCGTTGGCTACGCGACTCGCCCAAGACCCCGCGGTCTGGGAGTCGCTGAAGGACGGGTTCACCAAAGGCGAGTTCGACACGGATTTCTGGAGCAATCTCGTCACGGTGGGAGGGGACGCCTTGGGCGCGTTGCCTGGCCTCGGCGCGGCGTGGAAGGGCGCTTCGACTGCGGTGAGGGCTACCAGCGAGGCGGGGGAGGTACTCACGATCGGCCAAAGAGTTTCCCGTTTCGGCACCGCCACCATGGACGAGGCTGGCGCAATCGCGGACCTGGACAATTCCCTGCTCCGTCTGACCGTTCATGGTGCCCGCGCGCCACAGGTTATTAGAACGGTCGAGATCACATCGGCTTCAGTCGGCGTGGTCACTGCAGGCTTCGGCCTGGTCATGACCGCCGTGGACACCGATGACGACGGCGTGAAGGACGGCTCCGTGGCGGGCGTCGACGGAGCAAGGCTTGGCCTCGACGTTGGAGGGCTTGTCGATATCGCCCAGCACGTCTTCTGAGCCCCGAACAGAGAGAGCCCATCGCATGCACCCCACCGACTACTCCACTGCCTGGGACCATCTACCGACCAGGCGGGCTTGGATCATGCACATGCTCATGATCGTCGGGAGGCTGGTCGGATGGATCGCCGTCTGGATCGGCTCCTTGGGCGTACTGGTGTCATTTCTGACGCCGGGCTACACCTATCTCTTCCTTCCCGTCCTGCTCTACTCGACCTTCCGCGCCGTCCTCCAACTCGCCTACTTCCGTCCCTCCTTCCAAATCAAGCGTGTCCTGGGGCAATACCCCTGGCAGTTCCTAACGGACGTCCCCCGCGGCCGGAACAAGCACCCTCAGGTCGAGTACGACGAGATGTGGTACGAGTTCCCCAACCCGGAGAAGCCTGAGGAGCAGATCCCCCTGCTCTTCTTCATGAACATGCGCACCTTCTGGTGGATGCGACGCTTCGGCACTTCCAAGACCAAACCGGAACTGAAAGCCCAGATCGAGCCCCTCTGGTTCGCCGGCGACCCCCGTTTCATCGCCGTCATCGCGGCCACCAGCCGCCGCAGCAAGTCCCCTCGGCGGCTGCATCTCCTCTATCAGCGCACGGCCACGGGCCGTCGAGGGATCGAACCGACCGACTGGAACGCGAGCCCCGCCGCCCTTGACCGTGCCCGCCGCGCCGGAGCCCACGTTCCCGACTCGGCGCCTCCTCCGCCGCGCCCGTACTGATCCGATACAGGACAGGACCCGATGACCGCAGCACCCCACTTCGTCGTCACCGACTCGGCCAAGGACCCTGCCGCCGACATCTGGTTCGCCGAACCCGCAGGCTTCACCGCGCTGCCACTGGAGTCCCTGGTTGCCCCGCCCGGCTCTCCGGCCGCCGACGAGCTGCGCACGGTATTCACCCCGTTTCTGGAGGCTGCGCCCGATGAGCTGATCCGCCAGCAGTTCGTCGCTCAAGCTGCCGCAAGCCAACAGATGCTCGGGGCCCTGTGTGAGGTCGGCACCGTCCACTGCTCAATCGGCCTGCACCGCGACGACGTAGACGAAACTGCCAGTGGCGATGGCCAACCCCTGATCTCCCTCTTCACCCTCTCCTGGCGAGACACGGCCGTGGCCCCAAGGGCCGTCACTGCCGCACGCGCCGTTACCTCCGCCGCGGGCCACACCCACATCGAGTACCTCGAACTGCCTTGCGGCCCGGCCACCCTCAGCGAGACCGTGCGCACAGCCTCCGCCGACAGCGGCCTCCCGCGGCTTCCCCTCCTCCAGATCCACGCCCACCTGCCCCACCCGGACTGCAAGCGACTGGTCGTCCTCACACTGAGCACGACGGCCGTGATCCGGCGTGAGGAATACCGCGCGGTCCTCCGACAGATTGCCGAAACGGTCAGTTTCGACAGTCCGCTGGAGTCGGACAAAAGTGAGGCAAGTCGACTGGGAGAGGGGATGCCAGCGGTTCGGTAGCCTCGGCCTTCGTAGCAGTGGTCATGTATGCGCCATGAGACCGGGGGTCTTTCGATGCAGGGTAAGAAGACCGAGAGCCTCGCCGGCCGGGCCGGCATCGAAGAGCGTTTCCTGCGGGACTGGGGGCTCGAACTTCCGGAGTCGATCTTTCGGTTCTGGGCGTTCCTGGAGTCCTTGGGGCCGGTCGAACGCCAGGCGCTCCGGGACTTGGACGTGTCGCCCGTCGGCATCATGGACTTGTTCGCCGACGCCGGCCTGCGGCCGTGTGAGGGGATCGACGTACGGGTGCATGGTCGCTACTACCGTGACCCGCCCGAGTTCCTGACCTTCATGCACGGCGGCTCAGACGGCCTGCACCACGGCCTGTGGTTCGACGACGGCCGCACCTGCAATGGGGTCGCTTCCTACTACAACAACGACGGCGGTGGAATCGACACCCGTTCGGGCACTCCGCTGGAGGCGCTGCGCGCGATCCTCGAACGCTGCTGGCGGGACCTCGATGACGATGACATACAGGACGAGGAGACATCCGCGTGCGGGTCCCGTCTGGGTCTGCTGCGCGATGCGCTGACCGTCCACGAGACCGGGGACCGGCCTGAGGTAGGCATCGCCTATTCCATGGTCTACGACGGGTTCGTCCCGCCCGTGAACCTCGGCCGGCTCACCACGCTGGACGGCGCGGGCGCACTCGTGACGGGCGAAACCGCGCTGGACCGCCCTGCCCACAATCAGGCGGACGAGTACAAGTTCGCGACGTACATGTATGCCCTGTTCGAGGATCCCGCGGCCCTGAACGCGAGAGTGCAGGACGCCCGCGGCCGTTGTTCGGCGGGCGATCCGGCGGAGGCTCTGGTCCTGGGCCGCGACCTGCACTGGGCGTCACATGGTGACCCGGTCCGCGAGACACTCGCGAACGAACTCCTCGTGGTGGCCTATCGCGCGCTGGACCGCCCCTCGCTCGCGGAGATTGCCGACGCCCACCACCGCCACCGTTCCCTGCCGCGCGTAACCGTCCTGGAGACGAAGAAGGCGTAGCAGCCGCATGGACAGACTTGCAGGATCGAGTCGCTCCTCGTGCCCACTCAGCTTGCCTTTCTGCTCGACGCGAACCGACTTCTCACGCCCTCAAGGCCGAATCGCTCCCAGGGGAGCAGCGCCAGAGGGATCCACCCGAAGCCGACTGCGAAGACGCCGGCGAGGGCAACGAGGCCCTCGGGGAGGATCCAGCCGAGCTGCGCGGCGATTACGGACACCACCACCAGATAGATGCCGAAGAGAAGGACACCGAGCATCTTGCGGGAAGCCTCGATGGGTCGAAGCCTCGGCTTCTCATCAGTCCCGCCAAAGAGCCCCAATATGGTCAGGGGCAGGAACCCTCCGACCACGGCACCAAAACCAATGCCACCGATCACCAGGGCGATACGTCCGTCTTCCGGGATCGCAGGCGACAGGAACGACTCGTCCGCCAACTTGAGGGTCATATAGACCCCCGCGAATGCGCCGAGGAACGTGGTCGCCAGGACGAGGATCAATCCGGCCGTGAAGGCGATATTTCCGGCCGTCGAACGTTGAGGTTGCCGAGCCGTCTCGGGGCGGCCTGCCCGTGGTCCAGCGGACATGGAAACTCTCCCTTTCCTGTGCCTCGGCTCCAATTGGCAGCTTTGTTCCAGCAGGCGCGGGGCGGCGGCCGTTGGTTGCCGCGTCCGAGGGCCCGTCGCGCGGGACGAGTCTGCCAATTGGTCAGGTGCTACGTCTGGACGGGGTCGAGCGATGACCGGGTTCCGCCGCGTCTCCCTATCGGAGTGTGCGAAACCTGGTTATACCGTGGCGGAACAGTGCCAGTCGTCCGACCCAGGAGCCCGAATGGTCAACAGTCCTACAGCCGTCGTCGAAGCGGCGTTCCGGTACTACAGGTCACAGGACCGCGACGCGGCCTTCGTTCTCTACGCCGATGATTTCTCGTTCACGAGTCCGCGGGACGATCACATCGACAAGGCGGCGTTCTTCGAGCGGTGTTTCCCGACCGCCGACCGGTTCAAGGAGCAGCAGTTGCTGCACGTCACCCCGGCAGACGAAGAACTCGTCTTCGTCTATTACGAGTACGAGCTCACGACGGGCGGCAGGTATCGCAACATCGAGGCGATCACTGTCCGGGACGGCCTCATCCAGGAGGTGCAGGTCTTCTTCGGCGGCAAGGTATGACAAGCCGTTCCGGTTGGTGCTGCGATCGAGGAACAGTGTTCCGCGGGTCAAGCTGCTGCGCGGACTGGCCTGCCGCTCCAGTGCTCTGGCCTGCCGCTCCAGCGCTGCCCTTCTCGCTGCGTCAATGACGCCGTGCGGGCCACGCTCAACGGCACGGCACGGCATGCGTGAAGTGCCCGACGTGGTCGAGTTGTTGACGTCGGAGTTGGTCGCCAACACCTACCAGTACGCGAAGGGGAACGCCTCTCTACGGCCGGCAGGGCTCGGTGGGGGGCGGGTGCGGGTGCAGGTGCTCGAGGGCGGCAGGTCCGGGGCCGCGCAGGCTGAGGCTGGGTGACAGCGGCTCTCAGCAGGCCGCCGTAGGGGGAGGTGGGGCAATCTTTGCCGGCCCTTGGCGCCTCCGATGCCAGCCTTATAGCCCACCTCACTACGGTCATAGGGTTGGCATGTGCACAGAGTGAAGTACGGGGGCGGGCCGCATGGCGGACCTGAAGAAGGAAGCGGAGTCGCTGGACAAGGCGGCTACCGCATTGCGCAAGGTGTCGCATCACACGACCAAGCCGTTGCACGAGTTCAAGGCAGAGTCGAATGATCTGTCGGCGCTCGGCGCGCTCGGGTCCTTGATGAGTGCGACGGACGACATACGCGGTGGTATGCGCACGCTCGCCAAGCTCACCCGCGCCCTCGACGAGGAGTGGCACGCCGAGGCGAAGCTGATGGGTGAAGTGTCCGATGCCTTCGACCTGTTGGACGTGCTGCTGGCCGCGGCGGCTCGCGGCGAGAAGGGCTGAGCCGCTCGTGGTCGACCTCAACCCGCTGCACTACGTCAACAAGTTCAACCACATGTTCGGCGACAGCATCGCCAGCGGGCTGGAGTTCCTCGGGATCTCCGATCCGGCGGTGGACCCGGACGGGGTGCGCGAGATCGCGAAGAAGTGGCGGGACCTGGCCTCCGGGCTCGACGACGCGGCCGATGATGCCGAGCGGGCGCTCGTGGGCGTGGTGTGGGAGGGCAAGACCGCCAAGGCCTTCCACAAGCGGGCGAAGGGGACCCGGAAGAACGCCGCCGACATGGCGGACTCGCTGCGTGAGGGCGCCAAGGCGCTGGACAAGTTCGCCGACCAGGCCCATGAACTGCTCTCCGAGATCGGCGTGATGCTGGCGGAGATCGCAGAGTACGAGCTCGCGGGGCTGGCGCTGGACATCCTCACGGCGGGCGCGTCTTCGGTGGCCGCGAGCCTGATGGCCGGGGAGCGGGCCGTGAAGGTCGTCGCGCTGGTGGCGCGGATCGAGGAGGAGGGCACCGCGCTGGGGGCCGCGGTGCGCACGGTGATGGAGGCAATCCGCGGCCTGGAGCGTGCTCTGAAGGCGCTCAAGGACATCAAGGCGATCGCGTCGATGTCCAAGATGGCCGTGGAAGGGGCGAAGTTCAGCGCGTTCGCCACCGCGCTGGAGGACCCGGGCGCTTTCAAGGATCCGGAGAAGCTGGCCGGCATCCTGACCGAGGGCGCAGTCATGGGCGTCGGCTTCGGGGTGCTGGGCAAGGCGTTGGGAAAGGGGCTGAAGAGTCTCAAGCCCAGCGAACTCGCCAAGCTGAGCAAGACGTTGAAGCTTGGCGGTTCCGACCTCTCCAGGCTCAAACTGCGGCCCGCCGAGGCCGAGAAGCTCGAAGCGGGTATCCGGGCGGCGGAAAAGGAATGCAAGCTCGACCCGATCGATGTGGCCACTGGCGACATGCTGCTGCCGCAGACCGACGTCGAACTCCCGGGCGTCCTACCGTTGATCCTGCAGCGCACCCACATTTCCTCCTACCGGTGGGGCGGCTGGTTCGGCCCCTCCTGGGCCTCCACCCTCGACCAACGCCTGCAGGCCGCGGACGACGGCATCACCTACGCGACAGCAGACGGTGCCCGGCTCACCTACCCCCTCCTGGCTCCAGACGCCAACGAGCCCGCCTATCCCGACAACGGCGCGCGTCTGCCGCTGACTTGGGACACCGAGACGGACGGCGCTCTGCGCCTGAGCGACCCGACGTCCGGACTCGCCTATGTCTTTCACACGCCACAGCTCGTCGATGACGGCGATGCCGTGGACCTGTGTCTGCAGGCCATCGTGGACCGTAACGGCCAACGCATCACCGTTCAGTACGCCGATGACGGCACCCCCACAGGCGTCACGCACTCCGGCGGCTATCGCATCGCCCTCGACCGCCACCCCACCCTTCCCCGCATCAGCTCCTTGCGCCTGCTGGACCCGGAGCGTCCGAACGGCCGCGGGACGATCCTGCTCTCCTACGACTACGACGACCAAGGTCATCTCGCCGAGGTCACCAACTCCTCCGCACTGCCTGCGCGCTTCACCTACGACGGGGCAGGACGGATCACATCATGGACCGACCGCACCGACACCTCGTACGAGTACCTCTACGACGAGTGGGGCCGAGTCGTCCGTACTGAGGGCAGCGACGGCTTCCTCTCCGGCAGCCTTGCCTACGACGGCCTCACCCGCACCACGACCGTCACCAACTCCCTCGGCCACACCACCCGCTACGAACACAACGACGCATTCCGCCTGATCAGGGAGACCGACCCACTCGGCCACAGCACCAGCCAGGAATGGGCCGCGGCGCATCAGCTGACCGCCGTCACCGATGCGCTCGGAAACACCACCCGCTTCCGCTACGACGAGACAGGGCGGACGACGTCGGTCATCCGCCCGGACGGCAGTGAGACGCGCGCCGAGTACAACGACCTCGGTCTGCCGACGACGGTGACCGGCCCGGACGGCGTCGTGTTCCGTTATGCGTACGACGAACGGGGCAACCGCACCGCGATCACCGACGCCCTTGGCGCGACAACCCACTTCTCCTACAACGGTTCCGGGCATCTGTCATCGATCACCGACCCGCTCGGTCACCGAACCCGCTTCCGCTGTGACCCTGTGGGCCTGCCTCTTGCCGTGGTCGACCCGCTCGGCGCGGAGACTCACTACGAACGCGACGCCTTCGGAAGGCCCGTTACGCTGACAGGCCCTCTCGGAAACGTGACGCACTTCGCGTGGACGGTGGAAGGCAAGCCCGCCCGCCGTACCGCTCCTGACGGCAGCGTCGAGTCGTGGACGTACGACGGCGAGGGCAATTGCACCAGCCACACCGACAGCATGGGTGCGGTCCACCGATTCGAGTACACCCATTTCGATCTGCTGTCTGCGCGAACCGGACCGGACGGAGCGCGGCACACCTTCACACACGACTCCGAGCTGCGCCTTACGAAGGTGACCAACCCCCAGGGCCTGTCCTGGAGTTATCAACACGACCCGGCCGGACGCCTCATATCCGAGACGGACTTCGACAACCGTGTCGTGAGTTACACCCACGACCAGGCGGGCCGCCTCACCACCCGTACGAATCCGTTCGGCCAGACCCTTCGCTTCGAGCGAGACGTACTCGGCCAGATCACCCGTCAGACGGACGAGGTCAAGGCCACGGCCTTCACCTATAGCGCCGTCGGCGAACTCACCAAGGCCGTCACCCCGGACGCGACCTTGGTTCGAGATCATGATGCCGCCGGTCGGCTGTTGTCCGAAACGGTCAACGGGCGCACGGTCAGGTATGACTACGACGCCATGGGGCGTCGTACGCTGCGCACCACCCCCACCGGTCTGACCAGCACATGGCGCTACGACGCGGCCGGCAGTTGCGTCGAACGGACCAGCGCGGACCGCACGATCGGCTTCGACCGCGACGCGGCGGGCCGAGAGGTGAACCGCCATGTCGGTGCCTTCCTCACCCTGGCGAACACCTTCGACGACCTCGGCCGTCTGACCGCGCAGTCGGTGACAGATCGCACCACTGGAAAGAGCCTCCAGCGGCGCGTCTACGGCTACCGCGCCGACGGGCATCTCACCGCGATCGACGATCAGCTGAGCGGTACGAGCCGATTCGAACTCGACACCACAGGCCGGGTGACGACTGTCCACGCACGCGGCTGGACCGAGCGGTACGCATATGACGAGGCGGGCAACCAAACCGATGCCTCCTGGCCTGCCACACAGCCCGGCCATGAAGCCACCGGTCCCCGCGACTACGTCGGCACACGTCTGGTCCGCGCCGGCAACGTCCGCTACGAGCACGACGCGGCGGGCCGCATCACACTGCGGCAGAAGACGCGACTGTCCCGTAAGCCGGACACCTGGCGTTACACCTGGGACGCCGAAGACCGTCTCGTCTCCGTCATCACACCGGACGGCACGTGCTGGCAATACCGCTACGACCCGCTCGGCCGCCGCATCGCCAAGCAGCGCCTGGCGGCCGACGGCGAAACGATCGCTGAGCAGACCCACTTCACCTGGGACGGCGACACCCTCTGCGAACAGACCACGCACGCAGCCGAGTTGCCCAATCCCGTCACGGTCACCTGGGATCACGAGGGTCTGCACCCGATAGCCCAGACGGAACGTGGCACGGCCCTTGAGGCGCCACAGGAGGAGATCGACTCCCGCTTCTTCGCGATCGTCACCGATCTCGTCGGAACTCCGACGGAACTCATCGGTGAAACCGGCGGCATAGCTTGGCGTGCCCGCTCCACTTTGTGGGGTACCACCTCTTGGGGTGTCGGCAGCACCGCGTACACACCATTGCGTTTTCCCGGCCAATACCATGATCCTGAGACCGGGCTCCACTACAACTATTTCCGTCACTACGATCCCGAAACAGCCCGATATCTCACTCCCGACCCTCTCGGTCTTGCCCCGGCCCCGAACCCGGTAACCTATGTCACCAACCCGTATTCCTGGAGCGATCCGCTAGGCCTTGCGCCGTGCAAGACCGGAAGTCCGGATCCGTACCTCGGCACCAAGGAAGCCTCGCAATTGCTACGCGACGCAGGTGTTCCACGCGCGTTCCGAGTCCAGGTCATGCAGTCTTTCGAAGAGGGCACCATAAGCGTGCGCCGAGCCGGTAGCAGTGATTACGGAATGCGCTTCTACGACAATGAGAATGCCTGGGCACGCGGACGCTACCTGACCACGCAATGGCCGGCCACTCGTGAGGAGATCGCTGTCAAGGCGGGCTGGAATCAGTTCTCGTACCTTAAGCAATGGAAGATCCGGCCTGGCGCACCCATCATCGAGGGCCGGGTTGCTCCGCAGGGTGTCGGGTATCCTGGCGGCGGAAAACAGACATATGTACTGGACCCCGACAGGGATTTGCTGGAGCCATAGTGTCCGAATTGGCCATAAGAAAAGCTCTCACCGCGACAGCGCGGGCTCTGTCCGGTGTGGATGAGGAGCTGCAACGACACGGTGTGGGGCAGGGCCGGGTGAGCAATGCCAAGCAGCTGGCCGCCATCCGCGAGCAGCTGACGCTGATGGAGACGCAGCTGTCGTCATCTCAGCTTCCGCCCAAGGAGCAGCGTGTGCGGGGGGCCGGCCGAGCCGTCGCTGACTCCTGGCCCTTCGACAGTGCGCTGGGTGCCATGGTCCTGGAAGCCGAACAGTTCTACCTCAAGGCCTGATTTCCGTTCACGGGCAAGTGGACCCTCCGAGGGTTTTGCCCTCGTGCGGGACCGTGACACCGTAAGCCGGTTGCGTAAGTGAAGGCTGTTGAGTGTGCGGGGAGTTGGCGCAGTGAGTAAGCGGTGGCGCAGTTTCCGCAGGCGGGGGACGGGCAGTCGCTGCCGCCCGTCGTCCCCGACGCGCTGGAGCTCCTCAAGGCCCGGATCAACTTCGACCTGACCGGGAAGAACGCCCAGCAGCGGATGCTGTACGGGGTGCTCGGTGTCACCGTCGCGTGCGTGGTCCTGGCGGTACGGACTGGTGGGGACGCGGTCGCCTTCTCTGCGGCCGCCGCTCTGTGGGTGCTGGTGATGGCCGTCTTCGGCATCGGATTCGTGGTCACGCGCAAGCGCAACGCCAAGTTCGCGGCGCGGTTGCGGGCCGCCGGGTTCACGTCGGTGACGGAGGAGGGCGGCCGGGTGCGGTATCTGCCACCGACCGCGTACGCCCAGCAGGCCGCCGGTCAGTAGCCCGGCCCATACGCTCCGCCCGTCTCCGGCCCGTACGGTCAGCAACAGGCACCTGGCCCATACGGCCAGCAGATCCCCGGCCCCCACAGCCAGCCCATCCCCTACGGACAACCGCAGCCCCAGCCCTACCCCCCCCATACCCCAACCCCTACAGCCGGCCCCCGCAGCAGTAGCCACACACCCGGTACCTCGCGGCACCAGCCCCGCCGACCCCCGGGCCAAGCCGAACGGCGACCTCACCACCGCCCCCCGCCCCGAGTGAGAGCAACGTTCCATTCCGGTCACCCACAGCCACAGGCCGGAAACGCGCCCTACCTACCTTCGGTTCTCATCCCCCCAGTACCAGACCTGAGCACCGGAGAACCGTGGAGGCGTCATGACAGCCCCTAGTACAGCCCCCGCACAGAGCAGGGGAGGCCGCTGGATCGACGAGTGGGATCCCGAGGACGAGGCCTTCTGGAATGAGGGCGGCGAGAAGGTTGCGCACCGTAACCTCTTCTTCTCCGTGCTCTCGGAGCACATCGGGTTCTCGATCTGGACCCTGTGGTCGGTGATGGTGCTCTTCATGGGGCCCGAGTACGGGCTCACCCCGGCCGACAAGTTCTTCATCGTGTCGATGGCGACGCTGGTCGGCGCGATCGTGCGGGTCCCCTACACCTTCGCCGTCGCCCGCTTCGGTGGCCGGAACTGGACGATCATCGCCGCGAGCATGCTGCTCGTACCGACCATCGCCGCGTTCGTCGTGATGGAGCCGGGCACCTCGTTCGGGACCTTCCTGGTCTGCGCGATGCTCGCCGGCGTCGGAGGCGGGAACTTCGCCTCCTCCATGACCAACATCAACTCGTTCTTCCCGCTGCGGAAGAAGGGCTGGGCCCTCGGGCTCAACGCCGGCGGCGGCAACATCGGCGTGCCGGTCGTGCAGCTCGTGGGGCTGGCCGTCATCGGGGCGAGTGGCGGGCCCAGGGTCCTGCTGGGCATCTACATCCCGCTGATCGTCCTCGCCACTGTCCTCGGCGCCCGCTACATGGACAACATCTCGTCCGTGAAGAACGACACCGGGGCCGCCAAGGAGGCGGTGAAGGACGCCCACACCTGGATCATGTCCTTCCTTTACATCGGGACGTTCGGGTCCTTCATCGGATACAGCTTCGCGTTCGGTCTTGTGCTTCAGACGCAGTTCGGGCGTACGCCGCTGGAGTCCGCGTACGTCACCTTCATCGGGCCGCTGCTCGGGTCCCTGATCCGTCCCGTCGGCGGCTGGCTCGCCGACCGCTACGGCGGCGCCAAGATCACCCTGTGGAACTTCGTCGGAATGGGCGCCGCGACCGCGGTCATCATCCTCGCCTCGATGGAGAAGTCGCTGGCCCTGTTCACCACCGCGTTCATCGTGCTGTTCGTGCTGACGGGGCTCGGCAACGGGTCGACGTACAAGATGATCCCTGGCATCTTCCAGGCCAAGGCCATGGCCAAGGGGCTGAGCGGCGAGGAAGCGGCCGCCTACGGGCGCCGGCTCTCCGGCGCCTCCATGGGGCTCATCGGAGCGGTGGGCGCGCTCGGCGGGCTCGGGATCAACCTCGCCTTCCGGCAGTCCTTCCTGAGCGTCGGCTCCGGCACCGGTGCCTTCGTGGGCTTCCTCGCCTTCTACGCGCTCTGCTTCGCGGTCACTTGGGCCGTATACCTTCGCCGCCCGGTCGCCGCCAAGGAGGCTTCCGCACCGGCTACGGAGGAGAAGGTGCAGCTCAGCTACGCCCAGGTGTGACGTAACACGGGCGACATGCGGATGAACCGGGCCTGTCACGGGGCGTTGACAGGCTCGGTCAGCCGTAAGGCCAGCCCTGAGTGCACGACGACTCGAGTGCAAGACGAGAGCCGGGACGACCCTCATGTACGACGAACAGCAGCGACCAGAACCCCTGCCGCACGGCCCCCTCGCGGGGTTCACCGTAGGCGTGACCGCCGCCCGCCGGGCCGACGAACTCGGGGCACTGCTCCAGCGGCGCGGCGCCTCCGTCGTGCACGCGCCCGCTCTGCGCATCGTGCCGCTCGCCGACGACAGCGAACTGCTGGTCGCCACCAAGGAGCTGATCGACGAGGCCCCGGACGTCGTGGTGGCCACGACCGCCATCGGGTTCCGGGGGTGGGTCGAGGCCGCCGACGGGTGGGGGATCGGGGAGGATCTGCTCGCGCGGTTGCGCGGCGTCGAACTGCTCGCCCGCGGCCCCAAGGTCAAGGGCGCGATACGGGCCCAGGGGCTGACCGAGGAGTGGTCCCCCTCCTCCGAGTCCATGGCCGAGGTGCTCGACCGGCTCCTCGAGGAGGGCGTCGAGGGGCGCCGTATCGCCCTCCAGCTGCACGGGGAGCCGCTGCCCGGGTTCGTGGAGTCGCTGCGGGCCGCAGGAGCCGACGTCATCGTCGTCCCCGTCTACCGGTGGATGCCACCCGAGGACATCGCCCCCGTCGACCGGATGCTCGACGCGGCCATCACCCGCGGCCTGGACGCGATCACCTTCACCAGCGCACCCGCCGCCGCGTCCCTGCTGACCAGGGCGGAGAAACGCGGACTGCTGCCCGAGCTGCTCGCCGCCCTCCACCACGACGTACTGCCCGTCTGCGTCGGCCCGGTCACCGCCCTGCCGTTGCAGGCCCACGGCATCGACACGGTCCAGCCGGAACGCTTCCGGCTCGGCCCCCTCGTACAGGTGCTGTGCCAGGAACTCCCCGGCCGGGCCCGCACGCTGCCCATCGCCGGCCACCGGGTCGAGATCCGCGGACACGCCGTGGTGGTCGACGACGCGCTGCGGCCCGTACCGCCCGCCGGGATGTCGCTGCTGCGCGCCCTGTCGCGGCGGCCCGGCTGGGTGGTGGCCCGTTCCGAACTGCTGCGCGCGCTGCCGGGTGCCGGACGGGACGAGCACGCCGTCGAGACGGCAATGGCCCGGCTGCGTACGGCACTTGGCGCGCCCAAGCTCATCCAGACGGTGGTCAAGCGCGGCTACCGGCTCGCGCTCGACCCGGCCGCGGACTCCAAGTACGCCGACGCCTGAGGCCCGCGGTACAACAGCAGGGCACGCGCCAGGCAGGCCAGCGCGAGCGTCGACAGCAGCGCCCGTACGACGTTCCAGGCCACCCACGGGTCCTCGAACTCCTCGCGTACGGCGGCCGGATCGGCGATCTTCGCGGGGGCACCGGCGTCCATGAGCTCGTCGTTGAGCGGGATGTTCACGGCGACCGTGACGAGGAAGACGAGCGCGTACGCGAGGAGGCCCGCGAACACCCACCAGCGGTGCGGCGACCTGCGTGACTGCCAGGCGGCGACCGCCGCGAGGAGCAGGGCGCCCAGGAAGCTCAGGAAGAAGACCGGGTTCTGGATCTGGTCGTTGATGTTCTGCATGACCTCGATGAAGACGCGGTCGTCGCTGCGGGAGAGCGACGGCATGATGTTGCACGCGTAAATGTAGAAGACCCCGGCGATCAGGCCCATCGCGACCGTGGCCGCAACCAGTACACCTCCGGCGGTGGTCCGCCGCCCCGTGCTGCTGTTGTCCGTCATGGGAATCAGTCAACCGGCGCTCCGGCACGGGTGACATGGCCGAGCCGCGCGGTCCCATAAGCGGACGTCCAGGGCGCGGGCGGTGGGAAGTCTTCCGGCGGGGGGTGCGCGCGTGCACTGTAGGGGGTACCTACTCCCTAAAAGCTCCCCTGAAGGCTCATGGCGGTAACCCCTAGGTGGTGACAGGCACATGGCATCGGGCATGGCCACGGCCTCGTACGAGCTGCGGTTCGACTCCGGGCGGATCTGCCTGGACCTGCTGGCGACCACCCACCCCGAGGAACGGCTCGACTCGGTGGACCACCTGCGCGCCTGGATCGCCCGCTCCGGGCTCGTCCCCGCGGGCACGCCCCTGTCGGGCGCCGACCCCTCGTGGCTCGTCGGCTTCCGTGAACTGCGCGGGCACGTCGACCGGTTGGTGCGCGGCGAGCTCGACGCCCGGCCCGCCGACGCGGCGCTCGCCCGTGTCAACGCGGCCGCCCTCGCCGCGCCGCCCGCGCCCTGGGCCGTACGCGCGGACGACGGTTCGCTGCGCGGCCGGCTGCACTCGCCGCCCGGCCGCGCCGAGTTGCTCTCCCTGATCGGCCGGGACGCCCTCGAACTCCTCACCGACCCGGCGGCGCGGGCGAGCCTGCGCCAGTGCGAGGGTGACAGTTGTCCGATCGTCTACCTCGACACATCCAGGGGCCGGCGCAGAAGATGGTGTTCCAGCGAGGTGTGCGGCAACCGGGAGCGAGTGGCCCGGCACCGGCGTCGGGCGGCACTCGCCCGCGCGTGAACCTCGACGAGCATCGGCAGCGGCGACGCCCAACTGCTGGTAGTGATCAAGGAATCGCAGGGGGTGACCAGGTAACCGTCTTCACATCCTGCCCAAGAAATATGTGCGACCCCTTTGAACACACGCGCGCTGAGATCCGTACCCCGGGGTGAGCGACCGACTGGGGGAACCCCCGGACACCGGAGGTAGGCGTGCGCAAGGATTCCGCCGTGGCTGATGAACGCCCGCCAAGGGCACGACATCGCGCGTCTCAGTCCTCTGAGCCTGACGAGGAACTGATGCGTGCGCTGTACAGAGAACACGCGGGACCCCTGCTTGCCTATGTGCTGCGGCTGGTCGCGGGCGACCGGCAGCGTGCCGAGGACGTCGTACAGGAAACCCTCATCCGTGCCTGGAAGAATGCCGGGCAGCTCAATCGAGCAACCGGTTCGGTACGACCCTGGCTGGTGACGGTGGCACGACGCATCGTCATCGACGGACACCGCAGTCGGCAGGCCCGGCCGCAGGAGGTGGACCCGTCACCGCTGGAGGTCATCCCCGCGGAGGACGAGATCGACAAGGCGTTGTGGCTGATGACACTGTCGGACGCGCTGGACGACCTGACCCCTGCTCACAGGGAAGTCTTGGTCGAAACATACTTTAAGGGGCGTACGGTCAATGAGGCGGCCGAGACGCTCGGCATCCCCAGTGGCACCGTGCGCTCACGGGTGTTCTACGCCCTGCGGTCGATGAAACTGGCTCTGGAGGAGCGGGGGGTGACGGCATGAACACATACGGGGGATACGGAACGGGTGGTCCGGGAGCCATGCAGAGTCCACAGGGGCAGCAGGGTCCCGGTGACATTCACGAGACGGTCGGCGCGTACGCCCTCGGCATTCTCGACGACGCCGAGGCAACCGCTTTCGAAGGCCATCTCGCCACCTGCGAGTGGTGCGCCCAGCAGCTCGACGAGCTCGCCGGGATGGAGCCGATGCTCGCCGCACTCGCGGATCTGCCCGCCTCGATGGGCACCCCGGCGATCGGTGAGTCGCTGTCCGCCCGCCCGAGCCCACAGCTCGCGGAACGGCTGGTCGACGAGGTGTCCGAGCGGCGCGCCCAGAAGCGCCGGCGGAGCTTCTACATGGTGGCGGCCGCGGCCGCGCTGATCGTCGGCGGCCCGCTGACCGTGCTCGCGGTCAACGGCGGCAACGAGGGCACCACCACTCCCCAGGCACACGCCACCAGTCCCGCCAAGGCGGCCTTCGACGTCATGACCGACAAGGTCACGGCCACGGACGCGAGTACCAAGGTCACCGCCGTCGTCGCCATGGAGCCCAAGGCCTGGGGCACCCACGCCGTCCTGGAGCTCAAGAACGTCGCGGGCCCGGAGAAGTGCTCACTGATCGCGGTCGGCAAGAACGGCGAGCGCGAGACGGTGACCTCCTGGTCGGTCCCGACGTGGGGCTACGGCCTCCCGAACGCCAAGACGGACGAGTCGAAAGCCCCGCTCTACGTACACGGTGGCGCGGCCTTCACCCCCAACGAGATCGACCACTTCGAGGTCATGACCTTCGACGGGAAGCAGCTCGTGGAAGTGGACGCGTAAGCGGGCGCGTAACTCGTGTCAGCAGACGGATAACTCGTGTAAGCAGTGGACGCACAAATGGACGCGTGAGCGAACCGGAGCGCACGCGTAGCTTAAGGGCCCCCCTTCGCGTACGGTTGACGGCTGCCCAGCACGTCAGAAGGGGGCCCGGTGGCCGCTCAGGCTCAGCAGGAAACCGCGCTCGGTTCGGTCCACGATTCCGTACGGCAGAAGTCCCTCAGGGACGACTCCGTACGGGACCGTGAGATCAGCGTCGAACAGGAACATCTCGACCGGGTATACCGGCGCCTCGAGGAGAAGATCCACGAGGCGGAGTTCCTCATGAACGACGCCGCCAAGCGCGGTCAGGTCGGGACACCGGGGGCGCTCGCCGAGCGCGACGCCCAGGTGTTCCGGGCGGGAATTCACCTCAACCGCCTGAACAACGAGTTCGAAGACTTCCTCTTCGGCCGCATCGACCTGCTCCTGGGGAAGGACGGTAAGAAGGGTCCGGACGGCGCGTACACGGCGGTGGAACCCGCCGAGGGCGCCGTGCGCGACAACAACACCGCGGAGATCGCGGAGACGCTGCACATCGGCCGTATCGGTGTCCTGGACACGGACTACGCGCCGCTGGTCATCGACTGGCGGGCGCCCGCGGCGGCCCCGTTCTACCGCTCGACCCCGGTCGAACCGGGCCGGGTGGTGCGACGCAGGGTCATCCGCTCCAAGGGCCGCAAGGTCCTCGGCGTCGAGGACGACCTCATGCGCCCGGAGCTCAAGGCCACTCTCGACGGCCGCGAACTCCCGGTGATCGGCGACGGCGCCCTGATGGCCGCCCTCGGCCAGGCCCGCAGTCACACCATGCGGGACATCGTGGCGTCCATCCAGGCCGAACAGGACCTGGTGATCCGCGCCCCCGCCGCCTCGGTGACGTACGTCGAGGGCGGCCCCGGCACCGGCAAGACGGCGGTCGCCCTGCACCGCGCCGCCTACCTCCTCTACCAGGACCGCCGCCGTTACGCGGGCGGCATCCTGATCGTCTCGCCCACGCCTCTGCTGGTCGCGTACACCGAGGGCGTCCTCCCGTCCCTCGGCGAGGAGGGCCAGGTCGCCATCCGCGCCATCGGCTCCCTCGTCGACGGCGCCGAGGCCGCCCTGTACGACTCTCCGGCGGTGGCCCGCGCCAAGGGCTCGTACCGGATGCTGAAGGTGCTGCGGAAGGCGGCACGGGGGGCGCTGGAGGCACCGTCGGGGTCCTCCGGTGGTGGTGGCCGGTCGTCCAACGGCGGCGGCCCCGGCCGGGCGTCCAACGGCGGCCGGTCCGCAGCGGGCGCCCCGGACCAGCAGCTCTCCTTCGGCGAAGGCTTCGGCGAGGACTCCGGTGACGACGGAGACGCCCGGCCGCAGGCACCCGCAGGCACCCCCACCCGCCTGCGCGTCGTCGCCTTCGGGCGCCGCCTGGAGCTGGAGGCCCCCGAGCTGGACCGGATCCGCAACAACGCGCTGAGCGGTACCGCGCCCGTGAACCTGCTGCGTCCCCGGGCACGCAAGCTGCTGCTCGACGCCTTGTGGGCGCGGTCGGGGGCCGGTACGCGGCACTCGGACCCGGAGCTGGCGGCCGAGCTGCGCTCCTCGTTCGACGAGGACATCACGTCCGAGGACAGCTTCATCGAGTTCCTGGACGTGTGGTGGCCCGAGCTGACCCCGCGGGGTGTACTGGCCGCGATGGCCGACGAGCGGCGGCTCGGTCGCTGGGCGCGGCGGATCCTCAACCCCGGAGAGGTGCGCCGGGTGGCGCGCTCCCTCAAGCGGGACGGGCTCTCCGTGCACGACGTGGCCATGCTCGACGAGCTGAACGCCATCCTCGGCAGCCCCGCCCGCCCCAGGAAGCGGCGCGAGCTGGACCCGCTGGACCAGCTCACCGGCCTCGAGGAGCTCATGCCCACCCGCGAGGAGACGCAGTGGGAGCGCGCCGAGCGGCTGGCGCAGGAGCGGACCGAGTACGCGCACGTCATCGTCGACGAGGCGCAGGACCTCACGCCCATGCAGTGGCGGATGGTCGGGCGCCGGGGCCGGCACGCCACCTGGACCGTGGTCGGCGACCCCGCCCAGTCCTCGTGGTCCGACCCCGACGAGGCCGCCGAGGCCCGGGACGAGGCCCTGGGCAGCCGCCCCCGGCGCCGTTTCACCCTCAGCGTCAACTACCGCAACCCGGCGGAGATCGCCGAACTGGCCGCCAAGATCCTGGCCCTCGCCATGCCGGGCGCGGAATCCCCGTCCGCCGTACGGTCCACCGGCGTCGAGCCGCACTTCGCCGTCGTACGGGACTCACTCGCGCAGACCGTACGCGCGGAGGCCGCCCGCCTCCTCGACCGTGTGGACGGCACCGTGGGCGTCGTCGTGGCCATGAACCGGCGCGACGAGGCCGCCCGCTGGCTCAAGGGGCTCGGCGACCGTGTGGTGGCCCTTGGCAGCCTGGAGGCGAAGGGCCTGGAGTACGACGCGACGGTCGTCGTCTCGCCCGCGGAGATCGCCGACGAGTCACCGGCGGGGCTGCGTGTGCTGTACGTCGCCCTGACCCGGGCGACCCAGCAGCTGACCATCGTCTCGGCGGACCGGGACGAGCCGGACGGGAACGGGGTGCCTGACCTGCTGCGGGACTGACCCGCAGGCGCCAATGCCGAGAGGCCCACGTCACCAGGTGACGTGGGCCTCTCGTTCGTTCAGTGACACCGACCCGCCATGCTCGCCTCGCGGCAAGTGGTCGCTCGTAGCGACGAAGGTTGGGCCCGGGGGCTTGGATCGGGCCGGTGTCACGTCCACGGTAACAAACGATCCCCGCAAGGCAATTCCCGTCCCGAAAGTTCATTTCCGCGGCGCGGCCTCCCACCGGCCTCCCACCGGGATCACCCCTTCCGCCGCCACCTTGGTTCTCGTATGGTGGAATCTGTTTTCCGAAAGCGTCGGGCGCCCGCGAACAAAACGTTCGCAATCCGGGGCGGCTACCACGTACTCAGGGGTAGGTGCGACGATCGGACGGCATACCCGCGAGCCAGCGGGGCACGGCAGTACACGGTGAAAGCAGAGGAAGTCGGCCATGGCAACGGCGCCCAGCGTCTCCTACTCGATTACGGTCCGGTTGGAGGTGCCCGCGAGCGGAACCGCGGTCTCCCAGATCACCACGGCCGTGGAGTCCCACGGAGGCTCGGTGACCGGTCTCGACGTGACCGCCTCCGGCCACGAGAAGCTCCGGATCGACGTCACCATCGCGGCGACCTCCACGGCGCACGCCGACGAGATCGTCGAGCAGCTGCGCGGCATCGAGGACGTGACGCTCGGCAAGGTCTCCGACCGTACGTTCCTGATGCACCTCGGCGGCAAGATCGAGATGCAGTCCAAGCACCCGATCCGCAACCGTGACGACCTCTCGATGATCTACACCCCGGGTGTGGCCCGGGTGTGCATGGCGATCGCCGAGAACCCCGAGGACGCCCGCCGCCTGACCATCAAGCGCAACTCCGTTGCGGTCGTGACGGACGGATCCGCCGTTCTCGGCCTCGGCAACATCGGCCCGATGGCCGCCCTCCCGGTGATGGAGGGCAAGGCGGCGCTCTTCAAGCGCTTCGCCGGCATCGACGCCTGGCCGCTGTGCCTGGACACCCAGGACACCGACGCGATCGTCGAGATCGTGAAGGCCATCGCCCCCGGCTTCGCGGGCATCAACCTCGAGGACATCTCGGCGCCCCGCTGCTTCGAGATCGAGGCCCGGCTGCGCGAGGCCCTCGACATCCCCGTCTTCCACGACGACCAGCACGGCACCGCGATCGTCGTCCTCGCCGCCCTCAAGAACGCCCTGCGTGTCGCGGGCAAGGCGATCGGCGACATCCGTGTCGTCATGTCCGGCGCGGGCGCGGCCGGTACGGCCATCCTCAAACTGCTGCTCGCCGCGGGCGTCAAGAACGCGGTCGTCGCCGACATCCACGGCGTCGTGCACGCGGACCGTACGGACCTCGTGGACGCCGCCGCCGATTCGCCGCTGCGATGGATCGCCGACAACACCAACCCCGAGGGCCTCACGGGCACGTTGAAGGAAGCCGTGCGCGGCGCCGACGTGTTCATCGGTGTCTCCGCCCCGAACGTGCTCGATGGCACCGACGTGGCGGCCATGGCAGAGAACGCCATCGTGTTCGCGCTCGCGAACCCCGACCCCGAGGTCGACCCGGCAATCGCCCGCCAGACGGCGGCAGTTGTCGCCACCGGCCGCTCGGACTTCCCCAACCAGATCAACAACGTCCTGGTCTTCCCGGGCGTCTTCCGTGGCCTCCTGGACGCCCAGTCGCGTACGGTCAACACGGAGATGATGCTGGCCGCCGCGACCGCCCTCGCGGACGTGGTGACCGAGGACGAGCTCAACCCGAACTACATCATCCCCAGCGTCTTCAACGACAAGGTCGCGGGCGCGGTCGCCGGAGCGGTGCGCAACGCCGCGAAGGCGGCGGGGGCGACGGAGTCGGGCAGCACAAGCGTGTGAACGCGGCCGTGAAGCCGCTGTGATGGTCGCCACGACCGCCGGAGCCCCGGCGCGTCGTGGAAGGCGGGGCCTGTGGCCGCCTTTAGGGTGGCGGCCAGGCTCGGGCCTTGTTCCCGCCTTGCGCAGGCCTTTTCGTGTGACCCCCAAGGGTGTTCCTGTGACTCCCCAGGGGTGCCGGATTGGCTTTCCCGCCGCAGGTGGGGGCAGGATGCGTCTTCGGGCGCGAGGGTCCGGCGACGGACCCGGGTCCGGGGACCGATCGAGGACCCTGGCAGCATCGGCTTCACTGTGCCCGATTATGCGGCTCCGCCGCGTGGCACGCCTCAACAGCAAGAAGAACACGGGAGTAACGACATGAACCGCAGTGAGCTGGTGGCCGCGCTGGCCGACCGCGCCGAGGTGACTCGCAAGGACGCCGACGCCGTTCTGGCCGCCTTCGCCGAGACCGTCGGCGAGATCGTCGCCAAGGGCGACGAGAAGGTCACCATCCCCGGCTTCCTGACCTTCGAGCGCACCCACCGTGCCGCTCGCACCGCGCGCAACCCGCAGACCGGTGAGCCGATCAACATCCCGGCCGGCTACAGCGTGAAGGTCTCCGCGGGCAGCAAGCTCAAGGAAGCCGCCAAGGGCAAGTAAGGCCTACGCCGCCCGCGTTACGGGACGGCGCACGGCACAGCGGTACGCCAGACGGTGTATCGCAGAGCAATACGCCAATGGGGCGGCCCCCTTCACCGGGTGGCCGCCCCATCGTCGTACGTACGACTGTGTTTGTGTCTGTGTCAGTTACCCGAGGGCTTTCCCGGGCAGCTCCACCTTCGCCCCGAGTTCCACGAGCTTCTCCATGAAGTTCTCGTAGCCGCGGTTGATCAGGTCGATGCCGTGCACCCGTGAGGTGCCCTGCGCCGCCAGTGCCGCGATGAGGTACGAGAAGCCGCCGCGGAGGTCGGGGATGACCAGGTCGGCGCCCTGGAGCCGGGTGGGGCCGGAAACGACCGCGGAGTGCAGGAAGTTGCGCTGGCCGAAGCGGCAGCTGGAGCCGCCGAGGCACTCGCGGTAGAGCTGGATGTGTGCGCCCATCTGGTTGAGCGCGGAGGTGAAGCCGAGGCGGGACTCGTACACCGTCTCGTGGACGATCGAGAGGCCCGTCGCCTGGGTGAGCGCGACGACCAGCGGCTGCTGCCAGTCGGTCTGGAAGCCCGGGTGGACGTCCGTCTCCAGGGCGATCGACTTGAGCTGGCCGCCGGGGTGCCAGAAGCGGATGCCCTCGTCGTCGATCTCGAAGGCGCCGCCGACCTTGCGGTAGGTGTTCAGGAACGTCATCATCGAGCGCTGCTGGGCGCCCCGGACGTAGATGTTGCCTTCGGTCGCCAGCGCCGCGGAAGCCCAGGAGGCGGCCTCCAGACGGTCCGGGAGGGCCGCGTGGGTGTAGCCGCCGAGCGAGTCGACACCGGTGATCCGGATCGTCCGGTCGGTGTCCATGGCGATGATCGCGCCCATCTTCTGCAGTACGCAGATGAGGTCCTCGATCTCGGGCTCCACGGCCGCGTTGGACAGCTCGGTGACGCCCTCCGCCAGCACGGCGGTCAGCAGGACCTGCTCGGTCGCGCCCACCGACGGGTACGGCAGCTGGATCTTGGTGCCGCGCAGCCGCTGCGGGGCCTCCAGATACTGACCGTCCGCCCGCTTCTCGATCGTCGCCCCGAACTGCCGCAGCACCTCGAAGTGGAAGTCGATCGGCCGGCCGCCGATGTCACAGCCGCCGAGGCCCGGGATGAAGGCATGGCCCAGGCGGTGCAGCAGCGGGCCGCAGAAAAGGATCGGGATCCGGGACGAACCCGCGTGCGCGTCGATGTCCGCGACGTTCGCGCTCTCGACGTGCGACGGGTCGAGCACCAGCTCGCCCGGTTCCTCGCCCGGACGGACCGTCACCCCGTGCAGCTGGAGCAGTCCGCGCACGACCCGCACGTCTCTGATGTCGGGGACGTTGCGCAGTCGGCTCGGCGCGCTGCCCAGCAGGGCGGCCACCATGGCCTTCGGTACGAGGTTCTTCGCACCGCGGACACGGATCTCGCCTTCGAGCGGAGTTCCGCCGTGGACAAGCAGTACGTCGTCAGAGCCGTTGACGGTCATGTATCTCGCGATCCGATGAGTTGGGCAGGCGTGATTTCGTCGGCGGGCACGTCGTGCTGGGCCGGAGAGTAAGGGTAATCGCCGCCTACCCCCCTTCAGTAAGCCCAAGTACCACTCAGCTGCGTCATAGCTTTGCCACAACACGAACCGTTCCTAATCGGGCACACGCGGTCACCGGCCCCGGCGTGCGCGGGGGGCGCTTCTCTGCGCCCTGAGCTGCATTCACACAGGTACCCGCATAGGCTCCCCGCTCACGGGGAAGATGCGGGATCATGTCTGGCATGACCGAGGTGTCCTCGCTCACAGGGCGGCTGCTCGTGGCCACGCCCGCCCTGGCGGACCCGAACTTCGATCGCGCGGTGGTGCTGCTCCTCGACCACGACGAGGAGGGCTCACTGGGCGTCGTCCTCAACCGGCCCACACCCGTGGACGTCGGCGACATCCTGGAAGCCTGGGCGGACCTGGCCGGCGAACCCGGCGTCGTCTTCCAGGGCGGCCCGGTCTCCCTCGACTCCGCGCTGGGCGTGGCGGTCATCCCCGGCGGTGCGTCCGGCGAGCGCACCCCGCTCGGCTGGCGCCGCGTGCACGGCGCGATCGGCCTCGTCGACCTGGAGGCCCCGCCGGAACTCCTCGCCGCCGCCCTCGGTTCGCTGCGCATCTTCGCCGGGTACGCGGGCTGGGGCCCCGGCCAACTGGAGTCGGAACTGACCGAGGGCGCCTGGTACGTCGTCGAGTCCGAACCCGGAGACGTCTCCTCCCCGTCCCCGGAACGCCTCTGGCGCGAGGTCCTGCGCCGCCAGCGCAACGAGCTCGCGATGGTGGCCACGTATCCGGACGACCCTTCCCTGAACTGATGCCTGTGACCTTCAGTACCCTTGGCGTTATGAGCACTCTTGAGCCTGAGACCCAGCCCCAGCGAGGCACTGGGACGGGGACCCTCGTAGAGCCGGCACCGCAGGTGTCGCACGGTGACGGGGACCACGAGCGCTTCGCCCACTATGTCCAGAAGGACAAGATCATGGCGAGCGCCCTCGACGGCACGCCCGTCGTGGCCCTGTGCGGCAAGGTGTGGGTCCCGGGGCGTGACCCGAAGAAGTACCCCGTGTGTCCCATGTGCAAGGAGATCTACGAGTCCATGGGCGCCGGCGGGGGCGACAAGGGCAAGGACGGCGACAAGAAGTAACGCCGACCGGTCCTTCGGCGCAGGACGCCGCGTAGGCAGACCGTGCACGGCCGCGGCATCCCTGGTGAGGGGTGCCGCGGTCTTGTCGTACCCGGGGGTGGGGCATGGAGTTGTTGCTGCGGGCGCGGGAACTGGCGGTGGCGCGGAGGTTCCGCGAGAGCAGGGCGCTGGTGGAGCGGGCGGAGCCGGGGAGTGCGGAGGAATTGAGCCTGGCGGCGTCCGTGCTGGTCGAACTCCGGGATCCGCAGGCGGCGTTGCCGCTGGCGCGGCGGGCGGTGGCGCTGGCGCCGGACGACTGGCGGGGGCATCTGGCGGTCGCCGACGCCACTTTTCAGCTGCGGTGGTGGGGTGAGTCGGCCGCCGCTGCCCGCAGGGCCGTGGCGCTGGCGCCGGAGGAGGCGGCGGCGCACCGGGCGCTGGGTGTCGCACTGAACCGGCGGATCGGCGGCGGCCGTGAGGCGAGACGGGAAGTGAAACGCGCCAGGGAACTGGGGGGCAGGGGGGCGTTGCGGACGCCTGGGCGACGTAGCCCGTGGTGGCTCCTGCCGATCGTCGCGCCGCTCGCGGTCGCTGTCGTGCTGTCGGCGGTGGGCGACTGGCCGGACGCAGTGGAGGACCTCATGCTGCTGGCCCGTGTGGTGCCTCCCGTGCTGGTTCTGTTGCTCATCGTCATGCCCAGCCGGGCCGGCCTCACCTGGTCCGAGCGGATCGCGGAGCTACGGGCCGTGAACGAGGAGCGGTACGGCGACGGGGGTCGCGCGGCGCGCAGACGGGCCGGGCCGGCGGCGATGCCCTGGGGCTGTGCTTTGGCCGTGGGCGCCGGACTGCTCGCAGTGCCCGCTGCCGACGGGGACCCGCTGTCCGCGTCGGTCGTCGTGCCGGCGGTGCTGATCGGTGGCGGTGTGCTGGTGATCCTCGCGCGGCGCACCATACGCCTCTGGTACGGGGAGCGCTTCCTGCGTGAGGTGTTCGTACCGAGCGTCTTCGTGCGCGTCCATCTGGTCGCGGCGGGAGTGCTCGGCGGGGGCGTCGTGCTGCTGACGCTCGGCGATGCGCCCCCGGGGTCGTGGCGGGTGCTGCTCATCTGGTCCGTGGTGTGGTTCCTGTTCGGCATGATCTCCGCGCTCTTCGTTCAGGGGCCGCCCGAGTCGGAGCAGAAGGCCGTTGACCAGGGGCCGGGCGGGCCGGAGAAGGAGCCCGCCGACAGCTGACCGTTGCACGGAGTGCGTCACCTGGTCACGAAGTGGTTGAGACCTCTTGTGGGCATGTTCATGTACTCCATAGCCTCCGATGTGTTGTGCAGAGCGAAACAGCCATTGCGTATGTTGCAACGCACCCCCATCGGAGGATGCTCCATGAAGCTCTCTGTCCGAACAGCCGTCGCCGTCACCGCCCTTGCGGTCGTCACCGCCTGTGCCCCCCAGACCTCCGACAACTCCTCCTCCGAGAAGGACGAGAAGACCGGCACCCTGCGCGTCTGGCTCTTCCAGGAGGTCAGCAACGCACCGAAGGAGAAGGTCGTCGACGCCGCCGTCGACACCTTCGAGAAGGCCCATGAGGGTGCCGACGTACAGGTCGAGTACATCCCCGTCGAGACCCGCGCCCAGCGCATCAAGGCCGCCTTCAACGACCCGAAGAGCGCCCCGGACGTCATCGAGTACGGCAACACGGACACCGCCGGCTACGTGAAGGACGGCGGACTCGCCGACATCACCGAGGACTTCGCCGACTGGAGCGAGGCCAAGGACACCGACCCGACGGCCAAGCAGTCCGTGACGGTGGACGGGAAGATCTACGGCGCCCCCTACTTCGTAGGCGTACGCGCTCTCTACTATCGCACCGACATCTTCGAGGAGCTCGGTCTCGAAGTCCCGAAGACGCAGGCCGAGTTGATCTCCACGGCCAAGGAGATACGCGCCGCCAAGCCGGAGCTCTACGGCCTCGCGGTCGGCGGCGCCTACACGTACGGCGCGATGCCGTTCATCTGGTCCAACGGCGGGGAGATCGCGAACGGCAAGGGCGGCTCGTACGCCTCCGCCATCGACAGCGCGGCCGCCCAGAAGGGCATCGAGGCCTACACCTCCCTCTTCGGCGACGACAACTGTCCGGCCGCCAAGTGCGCGGGCATGGGCGGCAACGACACGGTGACGGCCTTCGCGTCGGGCAAGGCGGGCATGGCCATCGGCGGTGACTTCAGCCACGCGGCCATCGAGGCGGGGTCGGTCAAGGGCAAGTACGCCGTCGTGCCGCTGCCGGGCGTGAAGTCGGGCGAGATAGCTCCGGCGTTCGCGGGTGGCAACAACATCGGTGTGCTGAAGAGCACTTCGCACCGCACGCTCGCCATCGACCTGATGGAGCAGCTGGCTTCGAAGAAGACCCAGGCCGAACTGTTCGACGCCATGGGCTTCCTGCCGACGTACACCGATGTGCGCGCCGACGTCGCCAAGAAGGAGCCGTTCGTGAAGCCCTTCGTGCAGACGCTCGCCGCGGGCGCCAAGTTCGTGCCGGCCTCGCCCGCCTGGGCGCAGATCGACGCCTCGCTCGTCCTGCCGACGATGTTCCAGGAGATCGTCAGCGGCAAGAAGGACGTGGCGGCGGCCTCGAAGGACGCGGCGACGAAGATGAACGACGCGTTCAGCACCGTGGGCTGAGCGGATGACAACGCACGACGCGCTCGCCGAGCGCGGCACAGTGGCCAAGGCCCGCCCCGCCCGCCAAGGGCGGCACGGCCCCGGCTGGACCCCCTGGCTCTACCTCGCCCCCGCCCTCGTCGTCCTCGGCGGCCTGCTCGTCTACCCCATCTACCAACTCGGCCTGATCTCGTTCCTGGAGTACACCCAGGCCCAGGTCAGCGGCGGCGAACCGACCACCTTCGAGGGCTTCGGCAACTACGCGACGCTCTTCGCCGACGAGCAGTTCTGGCAGGTGCTGCTCGCCACGGTCGTGTTCGCCGCGGCCTGCGTGGTCTCCACGCTGGCCGTCGGCTGCGCGCTCGCGGTGCTCCTCACACGCGTACGGGCCCTGCCCAGGCTCGCGCTGATGATGGCGGCGCTCGGGGCCTGGGCGACCCCGGCCGTCACCGGTTCCACGGTCTGGCTGCTGCTCTTCGACCCCGACTTCGGCCCCGTCAACCGGGTCCTCGGGCTCGGCGACCACTCATGGACGTACGACCGCCTCAGCGCCTTCGCGCTCGTACTCCTCGAAGTCGTGTGGTGCTCCTTCCCCTTCGTGATGGTGACGGTGTACGCGGGGATCCGGGCGGTGCCGTCCGAGGTCCTTGAGGCGGCCTCCCTGGACGGCGCCTCGCAGTGGCGGATCTGGCGCTCGGTGCTCGCGCCGATGCTCCGGCCGATCCTGGTGGTCGTCACCATCCAGTCGGTCATCTGGGACTTCAAGGTCTTCACGCAGATCTACGTGATGACGAACGGTGGCGGCATCGCCGGACAGAACCTCGTGCTGAACGTGTACGCGTACCAGAAGGCGTTCGCCTCCTCGCAGTACAGCCTCGGCTCGGCGATCGGCGTGGTGATGCTGGTGATTCTGCTGGCGGTCACGCTGGTGTATCTGCGGCTGCTGCGCAGGCAGGGGGAAGAACTGTGAGTTCGGTACGTTCTCTCGTACGGCGTCCCCGGCGCCCTTGGCGGCTCGCCGCCGAGGTGTCCGCGCTGCTGATCGCGGCCGTCGTCGCCTTCCCCCTCTACTGGATGGTGCTCAGCGCCTTCAAACCGGCCGGCGAGATCGAGTCGACCCAGCCGCGGCCCTGGACGCTGGCGCCGTCCCTGGATTCCTTCCGGCGCGTCTTTGGGCAGCAGGAATTCGGCCGTTACTTCCTCAACAGTCTTGTGGTCGCCTGCTCCGTGGTCCTCGTCTCGGCGCTGATCGCGTTTCTCGCGGCGACGGCGGTGACACGATTCCGCTTCCGATTCCGGACCACCCTGCTGATCATGTTCCTGGTGGCCCAGATGGTGCCCGTGGAAGCGCTCACGATCCCCCTCTTCTTCCTCATGCGGGACATCGGCCAGCTCAACACCCTGGGCTCGCTGATCCTGCCGCACATCGCCTTCTCGCTGCCGTTCGCGATCTGGATGCTGCGGGGATTTGTGAAGGCGGTTCCGGAGGCACTGGAAGAGGCCGCGTACATCGACGGGGCGAGCCGTGCGCGATTCCTCTGGCAGATCCTTTTCCCGCTCGTCTTCCCGGGCTTGGTGGCCACGAGCGTGTTTTCCTTCATCTCGGCCTGGAACGACTTCCTGTTCGCCAAGTCCTTCATCATCAGCGACACCGCGCAGTCCACCCTGCCGATGGCCCTCCTCGTCTTCTACAAGCCGGACGAGCCGGACTGGGGCGGTGTGATGGCGGCGTCCACGGTGATGACGATTCCGGTGCTGATTTTCTTCGTACTCGTACAGCGACGGCTGGTCTCCGGGCTGGGTGGAGCGGTAAAGGACTGACGTGACTGAACTGATTCCCGCGCCCCGCAGCGTCGTCGCCGGTTCCGGCGAGGTGCGGCTGACGGCGCATTCCCAGCTCTACGCCGGCACCGCGTTGGACGGTGTCGGTCACTGGCTGCGCACCGTCCTCTGGCAGGCCACGGGCCTGCCGCTGCGCGAGGGGCGGGAACTCGACGACACCGACGGCGACGGCATCGGGCTCCAGATCGACCCCGAACTCGGCCCCGAGGAGTACCGCCTTGTCAGCGACCCGACCGGCGTTCTCATCGAGGGTGGCAGCGCGGCCGGCGTCTTTTGGGGCGCCCAGACGCTGCGGCAGCTCCTCGGCCCGGACGCGTACCGAAAGGCCCCGCTCAGCCTCGACCGCACCTGGGCCGTGCCGCACGTCACGATCGAAGACGAACCCCGATTCGCCTGGCGCGGCCTCATGCTCGACGTGGCCCGGCACTTCATGCCCAAGGACGGAGTCCTGCGCTATCTCGACCTCCTGGCCGCCCACAAACTCAATGTCTTCCACTTCCACCTCACCGACGACCAAGGCTGGCGTGTCCAGATCAAGCGCTACCCGAAGCTGACGGAGGTCGGGTCCTGGCGGGCGCGCACGAAATTCGGCCATCGGGCCTCGCCCCTGTGGGAGGAGAAGCCGCACGGGGGCTTCTACACGCAGGACGACATCCGCGAGATCGTGGCGTACGCGGCCGAGCGGCATATCACCGTCGTCCCCGAAATCGACATCCCGGGGCACAGCCAGGCGGCCATCGCCGCGTATCCGGAACTGGGCAACACCGATGCCATCGACACGACCTCACTCTCCGTCTGGGACACCTGGGGCGTCTCCAAAAACGTACTCGCCCCCACTGACAACGCCCTGCGCTTCTACGAGGGGGTCTTCGAGGAACTCCTCGAGCTGTTCCCCTCGGAGTTCATTCACGTGGGCGGCGACGAGTGCGCCAAGGACCAGTGGAAGCAGTCGCCGACCGCGCAGGCCCGCATCAAGGAGCTGGGGCTCGCCGACGAGGACGAGTTGCAGTCCTGGTTCATCCGGCACTTCGACAACTGGCTCTCCGCGCACGGGCGTCGGCTGATCGGCTGGGACGAGATCCTGGAGGGCGGCCTCGCCGACGGCGCCGCAGTCTCGTCCTGGCGCGGCTACGCGGGCGGCATCACCGCCGCCCGCGCGGGCCACGACGTCGTCATGTGCCCCGAGCAGCAGGTGTACCTGGACCACCGTCAGGACGCGGGCGAGGACGAGCCGGTGCCCATCGGCTACGTGCGCACCCTGGAGGACGTCTACCGCTTCGAGCCCGTGCCGCCGCAGCTCACCGAGGTGGAGGCACGGCATGTGATCGGCACTCAGGCCAATGTGTGGACCGAGGTGATGGAGGATCACGCGCGCGTGGACTACCAGGCGTTCCCGAGGCTGGCGGCTTTCGCCGAGGTCGCCTGGAGCGCACTGCCCGCGCCCGCCGAACGGGACTTCGCGGACTTCGAGCGGCGGATGGCCGTGCACTACGGGCGACTTGACGCCCTGGGAGTGGCGTATCGCCCGCCCACGGGGCCGTTGCCGTGGCAGCAGCGCCCCGGGGTGCTCGGACGCCCGATCGAGGGGGAACCCCCGAACGTGTGAGGTGACCCCGGAAACGGGTGTCCCGGTGCCCTCGTCCCGTAACCGTGGCCCCATGAGGGACAAGACGCCCACGGATCACCGAAGAGTGGCATTTCGCGCTCACCGGTGATGCCGTACGAAAACGGACCATCTCCCTGGTGAGGGGGGCGAATGCCTCCTAGCGGACCCCCGCGTCGAGGGCCGGGGAAGATGTGCCAGAGTTGCCACGTCCGCCCTGTCAGCACGTACCGTACGGCAGCACAGGTGGGACCAGGTGGGGCAGCGGGAAGGGGCAGCCGGTTTGACCACGCACGCACCGCAGGCGGCGCAGGCCGTGACGCTGCCCGGCTCGTTGGACGAGGCGGTCGCGGCTCTGGCCGCCATGCCCGCCGCCGTTCCCGTCGCGGGCGGCACCGACCTCATGGCCGCCGTCAACTCCGGACAGCTGCGGCCCGCCGCACTCGTGGGTCTCGGCAGGATCAGCGAGATCCGCGGCTGGCAGTACCAGGACGGCCACGCGCTGCTCGGCGCAGGGCTCACCCACGCACGCATGGGCCGCCCCGACTTCGCGGCCCTCATCCCGGCGCTCGCCGCCTCCGCGCGCGCCGCCGGACCGCCGCAGATCCGCAACGCGGGCACCCTGGGCGGCAACATCGCCTCGGCGTCCCCCACGGGGGACGCGCTGCCGGTACTGGCCGCCCTGGAAGCCGCGTTGATCATCGCGGGCCCTGATGGAGCCCGCCGCGAGATCCCCGTCTCGCACCTGCTCGCGGGCGTGGAGATGCTCCGCGCCGGCGAACTCATCGGCTACGTGCGCGTGCCGCTGCTGCACGCGCCGCAGGTCTTCCTGAAGGCGACCGGACGCACCGGGCCCGGGCGCGCGATCGCGTCCGTGGCGCTCGTCCTGGACCCCGCCAGGCGCGGAGTGCGGTGCGCGGTCGGGGCCATAGCGCCGATGCCGCTGCGGCCCCTGGACGCCGAGGCCTGGGTCGCCCAGCTGATCGACTGGGACGGGGAGCGCACGCTCGTGCCGGAGGCGCTCAGCGCCTTCGGGGAGTACGTCGCCGCGGCCTGCATCCCCGACCCCGTCCCCGCCGAGGACGGCTCCGTCCAACCGCTTCCGCCCGCCGTACTGCACCTGCGTCGCACCGTCGCCGCGCTGGCCCGACGAGCACTGGGGAGGGCACTGTCGTGACCGACGACCAGCACGGAGAGGGCGCCCCTCAGGGCGGCCGGTGGGATCCGCTGCCCCAGGGTGACTACGACGACGGCGCCACGGCCTTCGTCAAGCTCCCCGAAGGCGGCATCGAGGCCCTCCTCGCCGAGCGTGAGCCGCTCGCGGCCCCCGGGCACGGCTACGTGCCGCCGCAGATAGACGTGCCGCCCGCGGCGCCCGCCGCTGCGGACCCGGCGCAGGCGGGGGCGTGGGCCGCGCAGGCCGGCGCCGTCGACTGGCCGGATCCGAATGCCGTCCCCCCGGAAGCCGGCCGCGACGGGTTCACGTACCAGCCGCCGGTCACCGGGCAGTGGGACTTCGGGGACGTCACGCAGACGCAGGGCGGTGGCGGGCAACCGCGTCAGGCCGGACCCTCTGGACCTTCCGGGCACGACGTGACCGGGCAGTGGTCGATTCCGGTGGCCGGTGGGGATCTTCCGGACGAATCGGGTGAGTTCACCACCTCGGCGCTCGTCGAGCAGTGGGGCGGGACGCCGCCCGCCACACTCCCCGGCGGCGCGGCCGCTCCCTGGGCGACGGAGGCCATCGGGCAGGCGTGGTCCGCCGACCCGAGGGAACGGTCCGCCGACCCGAGGGACCAGGCCGCCGAGGACGCCGTACGGCCGTCGGCGCAGACGCCCGCTGAAGGCCTCGTACGGCCGCCGGGGCAGTCATCCGCCGAACTGCCCGCGCAGGCCGCCCAGCAGGCCGCCGAGCCCGCTCACGAGGCTCCTGAGGCGCCAGGCGCGGACCAGGCTCACGAGGACTCCGAAGCCTCCGGGGCGCCCGAGGCCTCCGAGGCCGTCGCCGCCGAAGAGGCGGAGGACGCCGGGACCCCCGCCACAGCCCGGCACGACGAACACCCCCTCGCCTCCTACGTCCTGCGCGTCAACGGCGCCGACCGCCCCGTGACCGACGCCTGGATCGGCGAATCGCTGCTCTACGTACTGCGCGAGCGCCTCGGCCTCGCGGGCGCCAAGGACGGCTGCTCGCAGGGCGAGTGCGGCGCCTGCAACGTCCAGGTGGACGGGCGGCTCGTGGCCTCCTGTCTGGTGCCCGCCGTCACCGCCGCGGGCAGCGAGGTGCGCACCGTCGAGGGCCTGGCCACCGACGGACAGCCCTCCGACGTGCAGCGCGCGCTGGCCAAGTGCGGCGCCGTGCAGTGCGGTTTCTGCGTACCGGGCATGGCCATGACCGTGCACGACCTGCTCGAGGGCAACCCCGCGCCGAACGAGCTGGAGACCCGCCAGGCCCTGTGCGGCAACCTGTGCCGCTGCTCCGGCTACCGCGGCGTCCTGGACGCCGTGCAGGAGGTCGTCGCCGAACGCGAGGCGCACTCCGCGGCAGCCGCCGAGTCCGCGCCGGACGCCGACGAGGCACGCATCCCGCACCAGGCGGGTCCGGGCGCGGGCGGCGTCAACCCCGCGGCGTACGGGGACACTTCTGCGTACAACCCCCCGTACGACACGTCGTACGACCCCCAGGCGCCGCATGAGCAGCCGTACGGCCAGGACGGAGGCCAGGCGTGAGCAACGAAACCGCGACCGCGTCACCCGCGGCGCAGGAGGCGGGCCCCGAGCCCCTCCCGCACGGGCTCGGAGTCTCACTGCCGGCCGCCGAGGCCCGCGCCAAGACGGAGGGCACCTTCCCGTACGCGGCCGACCTGTGGGCCGAGGGCCTGCTGTGGGCCGCCGTGCTCAGATCACCCCACCCGCACGCGCGCATCGTGTCGATCGACACCAGCCACGCGCGCGAGATGCCCGGCGTACGGGCCGTCATCACCCACGAGGACGTGCCCGGCACCCCGGTGCACGGCCGGGGCAGGGCCGACCGCCCGGTGTTCGCCTCCGAGGTCGTACGCCACCATGGGGAGCCCATCGCGGCCGTCGCCGCCGATCACCCGGACACCGCGCGGATGGCCGCCGCGGCCGTCATCGTCGAGTACGAGATGCTCGACGCGGTGACCGACCCGGAGCTCGCCTTCGAGGCCGAGCCGCTGCACCCCGACGGCAACCTGATCCGGCACATCCCGCTGCGCCACGGCGACCCGGACGCGACCGGCGAGATCGTCGTCGAGGGCCAGTACCGCATCGGCCGCCAGGACCCCGCCCCCGTCGGCGCCGAGGCGGGCCTCGCCGTGCCCCGCCCCGACGGCGGAGTCGAGCTCTACGTGGCGTCCACCGACCCGCACACCGACCGCGACACGGCCGCCGCCTGCTACGGCCTGGAGCCCGAGCGCGTGAAGGTCGTCGTCACCGGCGTGCCCGGAGCCACCGCCGACCGCGAGGACCAGGGCCTGCAACTCCCGCTCGGCCTGCTGGCGTTGAAGACCGGCTGCCCGGTGAAGATCACCGCTACGCGGGAAGAGTCCTTCCTCGGCCACGCCCACCGCCACCCCACGCTGCTGCGCTACCGCCACCACGCGGACGCCGACGGCAAGCTGGTGAAGGTCGAGGCGCAGATCCTCCTGGACGGCGGCGCCTACGCGGACACCTCGTCGGAGTCTCTGGCCGCTGCGGTCTCCTTCGCCTGCGGCCCGTACGTCGTCCCGAACGCCTTCATCGAGGGCTGGGCCGTACGCACCAACAACCCGCCCTCCGGCCACGTGCGCGGCGAGGGCGCCATGCAGGTCTGCGCCGCCTACGAGGCGCAGATGGACAAGCTGGCGAAGAAGCTGGGCATGGACCCGGCGGAGCTGCGCCTGCGCAATGTGATGGCTACGGGGGACGTACTTCCCACCGGTCAGACGGTGACCTGCCCGGCCCCGGTCGCCGAACTGCTTCAGGCCGTACGGGACTTCCCGCTCCCCGCGCTCCCCAAGGACACGCCCGAGGACGAGTGGCTGCTCCCGGGCGGCCCCGAGGGCGCGGGCGAACCCGGCGCCGTACGCCGGGGTGTCGGCTACGGCCTCGGCATGGTGCACATGCTCGGTGCCGAGGGCGCGGACGAGGTGTCGACGGCCACGGTGAAGGTCCACGACGGGGTCGCCACGGTGCTCTGCGCGGCCGTGGAGACCGGCCAGGGCTTCACCACGCTGGCCCGGCAGATCGTCCAGGAGACGCTCGGTATCGATGAGGTGCACGTGGCGCCGGTCGACACGGACCAGCCCCCGGCGGGCCCGAGCTGCCGCGGCCGCCACACCTGGGTGTCGGGCGGAGCGGTGGAACGCGCGGCGAAAATGGTCCGTACGCAGTTGCTGCAGCCCCTGGCGCACAAGTTCGGGATGTCGACCGAGCTGCTCCAGATCACCGACGGCAAGATCACCTCGTACGACGGTGTGCTGTCCACGACCGTCACCGAGGCGATGGACGGCAAGGAGCTCTGGGCCACCGCCCAGTGCCGCCCCCATCCGACCGAGCCCCTGGACGCGGCCGGCCAGGGCGACGCCTTCGTAGGCCTCGCCTTCTGCGCGATCCGTGCCGTGGTCGACGTCGACATCGAGCTGGGCTCGGTCCGCGTCGTGGAACTCGCCCTGGCCCAGGACGTGGGCCGGATCCTCAACCCCGCCCAGCTCGCGGCCCGTATCGAGGCGGGCGTCACCCAGGGAGTGGGTGCCGCGTTGACGGAGAACCTGCGCACCGCGCGCGGGCTTGTCCGCCACCCGGACCTCACCGGCTACGCCCTCCCCACCTCCCTTGACGCCCCCGACATCCGCATCGTCAAGCTGGTCGAGGAGCGCGACGTGGTCGCCCCCTTCGGTGCGAAGGCGGCCAGCGCGGTGCCCGTCGTGACGTCTCCGGCGGCGGTCGCCGCGGCGGTGCGGGCGGCTACGGGGCGGCCGGTGAACCGGCTGCCGATCCGGCCGCAGGCGGCTGTGGTGACGACACCGTGACGACGTCATGAGCAGCTCTGAGCCCGAGCCGCCGCGCTACGAACCCGCTCCCGGTGTCGGGAAGCTGGCGCTGTGGGTGCTGCTGTTCGTGGTGGCGGCCGTGGTGGTTGTCGTGGGTGGCGTGTACTTCGCCTGAGGCGGGGGAGTTTCGTCTTGTCCATGGATGGCACGAACCGGGTGATTCCGGGCCCGTGATCGGACCGTACCCGGGCGTTTCCGGTCCGTGCTCCGTCTGTGCATCGTCTGTGCCTGCGTGTTTCCGGCGTTGTCAGTGGTGCGGCGTATGGTTCTGACTTAGTGGGAACTGCCCCTGGACGACGGGGCGTTCCTTGCTCGGGGGAAGCACGATGCGTTCACATGCGCGGGGGAGCCATGAGCACGACTGACACCGATGTCGGCGGCGCGATCACACTGACCGACGACGAGCTGTATCCGTACATCACGCACGACGGGACGCGGCGCCGGCTGTCGGGCCCCGGACTGCCCTGCGAGGGCACGCTGGTGGGGTTCGGCACGCTGCGGGAGCACGGGCTGCGCAGGGTCGCGGACCTGGCGGTCGACGCGGAGCGACTCGCGGGGGAGCTCCAGGACCAGCTGGTCATAGGCGCCCTGCGGAGCTTCGACCGGGACCTGGAGGCGATCGTCCTCGACGGGGCGACGGGGAAGGTCTCCACGGCGCACCTGCACCCGAACCCGACACCGATGGACCTCTCACCGCTGGCCCCCTCTCTGGAGGCGCTACTGCGCTTCGCGGCGGCCACGGAGGAGCTGACGGCTTCCCGCGGGCAGTCCGCGTCCCAGCGGGCGGGGTTCGGCCCGAAGGCGGTCACGGAGGCGTCGGACCGGCTGGCCGCCGTCTTCGAGGGCGCGGCGGGCGACGAGGTGCCGGCGTTCTGGAGGATGGCCGCGCTGATCCGGCCGCTGGCCCGGATCGCGGGCCCCGGTGAGGGACTCGTCCTGGACCTGCCGAAGCGGCTGCTGGACGAGGAGTTCGGCACGGGCGAGATCATGTGCTTCGAGGACGTCGACTTCCCGACCGCGCTCACGCACGAGCCGACACGCCGCTTCCTGCGCGAGACGGGCCTCCCGGAGGACGGCTTCGTCTTCCAGCTGGACACGGAGGTGCCCCTGCCGGCGCTCAGCGAGTACTACGCGGACGAACGCCCCGGCGACTTCACCGTCGACGAACTCCCGGACGCCGCCGACCGTTTGATACGCCTCGGCCTACTGCTGGAGGACACGAACCTCGTCGTCGACGGCACCACGGGCGCCGTCCTCGCCTGGAGCGAACCGGACCTCACCCTCCGCCCCCTCAACGCCGACATCTCCACACTCGCCTTCACTCTCTGGCTACTGCACCGGGAGAAGTCCCTGGACGCGGCCCACGACCTCACGGACGCCTACGAACAACTCGCCGCCACCATGACCCAGACCCTCGCCACGGTCGACCCCCTCGCCTGCGACCCGACCCCGGCCGCACCCGGCGACGACGGCTGGCGCTACTGGCCGGAGATATTCGAGGACCGGGCGGGCGGAATGCTGTACGCGTGAACGCGGACCGGCGGGGCGGTAGACCGTCCTCGTGACCGATGCCGGGCTCGGTATCGGCCGTATGGAGCAGGAACGCGCGCGCTCGACACCATCACCTGCCGATGCTGAGCGTGCCCTGTCTCCGTCCGCCCTAGGGAGTCACCGTGCCGCATCCGCATCCGCGTCCACACAGCCCTCGCCTGCGCCTTGGACTGTTCACCTTGCTGGCCGCTGTCTGTGTCGGAAGCGTGGTGCCGCAACCGGCCACCGCTGTTCCCGATGCTCGCGCCGATCGCGCTCTTCCCGCTGGTCCTGCTGTTCCTGCTGTTCCCGACGACGATGCCTTCGACCACCTGGACTCGCTCCAGCGGCAGCTCGACGCACTGGTCGCGGTTCGGGGAGGCCCGCCCGGAGCGGTGGTCATGCTGCAGAGCGGGCAGAGGAGCCAGGTCCTGCGGGCGGGCGTCGCCGACGTCACGACCGGCCGGCAGATCGAGCCGAGCGACCACACGAGGACCGCCAGTGCGAGCAAGGCCCTGAGCGGCGCGGTAGCGCTGTACCTGGTCCAGCACCATGCCCTCGGCCTCAACGACACGATCCGCAAGCGCCTGCCTCAGCTGCCACGCGCCTGGGGCCGGGTGACTCTCCGTCAGTTGCTGCAGCACACCAGCGGGCTGCCGGACTACAGCACCGATCCGGAATTCCTCCGTCTCATCGTGGCCGACCCCCGGCGCCACTTCGACTCGCGACGACTGCTCGACTTCGTCAAGGACGAGGCTCTGCACTTCCGCCCGGGCTCCGAGTACCTCTACTCCAACTCGGACAACATCGCCGTCGCCCTGATGGCCGAGGCCGTGACTGGGGAGCCCTACGAGACACTGCTCAGCAAGACCGTCTACCAGCGCCAAGGCCTGCACCACACCAGCCTTCCGCAGGGATACGAGATGCCCGAGCCCTTCATGCACGGCTACGCCGTCAGCCCGCCGGAACCACCGGAGGACGTCAGCGAGTTGATCGGCACCTCAGGGGTGTGGGCCTCGGGCGGCATCATCTCCACACCGCGCGACATGAACCGGTTCGTCCGCGGCTACGCGAGCGGCGAACTGACCTCGCGGGCGGTACTGCGCGAGCAACGCCGCTGGGTGGACGGCGCCTCCGAACCGGCCGGCCCCGGCCGCAACACCGCAGGCCTCGGCATCTTCCGCTACGCCACCCGGTGCGGCACGGTCCTCGGACACACCGGGAACACCCCCGGATACACCCAGCTGATCGCCGCCACCCCGGACGGCCGACGCTCCCTCACGGTCTCCCTCACCAGCCAGATCAACCGCGACACCCCGGAGCTGCTGCGGAAGCTCCGCGAGTTCGAGGAGGAGGCTGTGTGCACGCTGCTGCGCACGCGGTGATCGTCAATGCTGGTGCGGGCGATCGTCCCGGCTCTGTTGGCCTGGCTCCGTCCGGTGAGGGTGTGGCCGACGCCGGTTACTCCGTATCCCGCTCCGGCAGGGGCGAGTAGCGGGTGGGCCCCGGCGTCCGGCCCTCCGGGGGGTAGTCGCAGTCGAGGCTGGAGATCTCGTAGTCGTCGCCCTCGTTCTGCTCCTGGTCGACGACCACCGCCGCGGTGCAGACGCGGCCGTGCTCGTCGGTGAACGTGACGATCTCGCTGTAATCCGTCGGAGTGCCGCATCCGGCGATCAGCAGCGCCGCCGCCCCGGCGGTCACCGCCACGCCGAGCCCCCACAGCCGTCTCATCCCTCGCCCCCACCTCGGCATTCGCCGTCCAACTCGGTTGCCGCCCAGCTAAGTTGGCGCCTCCCAACGGTAGCCGCCGCCGACGTTCCGGTCACCGTGGTCGCGGAGGAACAAAGCAGGAACAACAGCGTTCCGGGGGCCCGGAGTCACCCGAAGGGGCGGCACCCTTGTCGAGGATGCCGCCCCTTCGTTCTGCCTGGTCAGGCTGTGGAGGCCGTGGCGGGAATCGAACCCACGTAACTCGCTTTGCAGGCGAGTCCCTAAACCACTCGGGCACACGGCCGTTCTCAGGTGCGGCACGGCTCACTCGTTCCGAACCTGATGGGTTGACCGTAGGCGGGGGTGGGGACGGGGCTCAAGGGGTGGGCGGGCGCTGCAATGGGATTGCCATGTGCCGTTCATGAACGGGCGGGAGTGCGGGGGTTCCGCGTGAGCAGTGGTCGTACGACCAAAGGCTCAGTCGATCACGGACTCCGGACAGGGGTCAGGGTCGGTTGTGACCCTTACGCTGACGGGCATGACAAGCCTGGGTGCGCGCGATGCCACGACGGTTCCGGCAGGGGCCGGTTCCGATGCCGATGATGGTGTTCTGGGCCGGGGCTATCGGGCGCTCAGTATCGGGATCGTCTCCGTCGTGCTGCTGATCGCGTTCGAGGCGACGGCGGTCGGGACCGCTATGCCGGTGGCGGCGCGGGAGCTGGACGGGGTGTCGTTGTACGCCTTCGCCTTCTCCGGGTACTTCACGACCAGCCTGTTCGGGATGGTGCTCGCCGGGCAGTGGTCGGACCGGGACGGGCCGCTCGCCTCGTTGACCGCGGGGATATCCGCCTTCGCCGCCGGGCTGTTGCTGTGCGGCACCGCGGGGACCATGTGGCTGTTCATCCTCGGGCGGGCGGTACAGGGGCTCGGCGGTGGGCTGGTGATCGTCGCCTTGTACGTGGTCGTGGGGCGCGCCTATCCCGAGCGGCTGCGGCCGTCGATCATGGCGGCGTTCGCCGCGAGCTGGGTGATCCCGTCCGTGGTCGGACCGCTCGCCGCGGGCGCGGTCACCGAACACCTCGGCTGGCGGTGGGTGTTCATCGGCATACCTGTCCTGGTCTTTCTGCCGCTCGGCCTCGCGCTGCCTCAGATACGGCGGCGGACGTCCAGCTCCGAGGAGGGGGCGGAGGGGAAGGGGCGTGTGCCCTTCGACCGGCGGCGGATCCGGCTCGCGCTCGGGATCTCGTGCGGTGCCGGGATCCTTCAGTACGCCGCCCAGGATCTGACCTGGTTCTCGCTCGTCCCCGCCGTCGTCGGCGTCGCGCTGCTCGTCCCGGCCGTCCTCGGGCTGCTGCCCCGCGGCACCTACCGGGCGGCGCGCGGACTGCCGTCCGTGGTGCTGCTCCGCGGGGTCGCGGCCGGCTCCTTCATCGCCGCCGAGTCCTTCGTACCGCTCATGCTGGTCACCCAGCGGGGGCTGTCGCCGACGCTCGCCGGGTTCTCGCTCGCGGCGGGCGGCGGGACCTGGGCGCTGGGGTCGTACATCCAGTCGAGGCCGCGCGTGGAGCCGTACCGCGAGCGGCTGATGTTCCTCGGCATGGTGCTGGTCGCGGCAGCGATCGCCGCCGCGCCGAGTGTCCTGATCCCCGCCGTGCCCGTGTGGATCGTCGCCGTCGCCTGGGCGTTCGGCTGCCTGGGGATGGGCCTGGTGATCGCCTCGACCAGCGTGCTGCTGCTGCACCTCTCGGCGCCGGAGGAGGCCGGTACCAACTCCGCCTCGCTGCAGATCTCCGACGGTCTGGCCAATGTGGTGCTGCTCGCCGCGGGCGGTGCTGCCTTCGCCGCGTTGGGCGGGGGCACCGTGAGCCATGCGGCCACCTCGGCATCCGGCTCGCATCCGGCTGCCTTCGCGGCGGTGTTCCTGCCGATGGCGGGGGTGGCGTTGGTGGGGGCGTGGGTGACTACTCGGGTGCGGGAGCGGTGATCGTCAACCGGTCGAAACCGGCTGGCGTCGTGCCCTACGTTCTCCGTATGGAACTCCGTCTCGATCCCACCCTGGAGCGGGCTCTCGCCGACCTCGCCGACGCGCAGGACCGCCTGCCCGAGGAGGTCGCGGAGGAGGCCGTACGCAGGTATCTGCAGGAGGAGGGTGCGCTCATCCGCTCGCTCGCCGCACAGTTGGCGGCCGAGCACGCCGAACTGTTGCGGAGGTTGGGCGAATGACCCGTCACCTCACCGTCGCCGAAGTGACGGACCTCGCCGCGGTGGCCTTCGGCGGGCGGGTGCCCGAGACGCGTGAGCCGGGGCTGCTGGCCTCGGCCGTCCATCGGCCCCGTGCCCGCATGCTCGGCGTCGCCGCCTACCAGGACCTGCACGACCAGGCCGCGGCCCTGCTGCACGCCATCGCCACCAATCACCCTCTCGTCGACGGCAACAAGCGGACCGCCTGGCTGGCCGCCGCGACCTTCCTCGCCGCGAACGGGGTCGATCTCGCGGCCTGCGACCAGGACGCGGCGTACGACCTGGTCATCGGCGTGGCCTCCGGTGAGGAGAACGACATCGGTGTGATCGCGGGGCGGCTGCGCGCGCTGTGACCTGAGTCCCATCCACGGGTGACCCGGCGTCGTCCGCGCGTTGACGTGGTCGGGGCGCCGGTAGGGTGGCCCGGTTGTCATACGTAGCCGAGCCGCTCGACCCCACACCACGGAGACCGTGACTACCACCGCCGCCAGTGCCGCTTCCTCGTCCCATCACCTTTCACCCGCCTTTCCCGGCCGCGCCCCCTGGGGCACCGCCGGCAAGCTGCGTGCCTGGCAGCAGAGGGCGATGGAGAGGTACGTCCAGGAGCAGCCACGCGACTTCCTGGCCGTCGCCACACCCGGCGCCGGCAAGACGACGTTCGCGCTGACGCTCGCGTCCTGGCTGCTGCATCACCATGTCATCCAGCAGGTGACCGTGGTCGCGCCGACCGAGCATCTGAAGAAGCAGTGGGCGGAGGCGGCCGCGCGGATAGGGATCAAGCTGGATCCCGAGTACAGCGCGGGGCCGCTCAGCAAGGAGTACCAGGGCGTCGCCGTGACGTACGCCGGTGTCGGTGTGCGGCCCATGCTGCACCGGAACCGGGTGGAGCAGCGCAAGACCCTCGTCATCCTCGACGAGATCCACCACGCCGGTGACTCCAAGTCGTGGGGCGAGGCGTGCCTGGAGGCGTTCGAGCCCGCCACGCGGCGCCTCGCGCTCACCGGTACGCCCTTCCGGTCCGACACCAACCCCATCCCCTTCGTGACGTACGAGGAGGGGAGGGACGGGATCCGGCGGTCCTCCGCCGACTACACCTATGGGTACGGGTCCGCCCTCGGCGACGGCGTCGTGCGGCCCGTCATCTTCCTCTCCTACAGCGGCAACATGCGGTGGCGTACGAAGGCCGGCGACGAGATCGCCGCCCGGCTCGGCGAGCCGATGACCAAGGACGCCATCTCGCAGGCCTGGCGCACCGCCCTCGACCCGCGCGGCGAGTGGATGCCGAGTGTGCTGCGCGCCGCGGATCAGCGGCTGACGGAGGTGCGCAAGGGCATCCCGGACGCCGGTGCGCTCGTCATCGCCTCCGACCAGGAGTCGGCCCGCGCCTACGCCAAGCTCATTCGCGACATCACCGGGACCAAGGCCACCCTCGTCCTGTCCGACGACACCGGCGCCTCGAACCGTATCGACGAGTTCAGCCACAGCGAGGACCGGTGGATGGTCGCGGTGCGGATGGTGTCCGAGGGCGTGGACGTGCCGCGGCTCGCCGTCGGCGTGTACGCCACCACCATCTCCACGCCCCTCTTCTTCGCACAGGCCGTCGGACGCTTCGTGCGCTCCCGGCGCCGCGGCGAGACCGCCTCCGTCTTCCTGCCGACCATTCCCAACCTCCTCGGCTTCGCGAGCGAGATGGAGGTCGAGCGCGACCACGTCCTCGACAAGCCCAAGAAGGAGGGCGAGGAGGACCCGTACGCCGACTCCGAGAAGGAGATGGAGGAGGCGAACCGGGAGGAGGACGAGGACACCGGGGAGCAGGAGCAGTTCTCCTTCGAGGCGCTGGAGTCCGAGGCCGTCTTCGACCGGGTGCTGTACGACGGCGCCGAGTTCGGCATGCAGGCCCACCCGGGGAGCGCGGAGGAGCAGGACTACCTGGGGATTCCGGGGCTGCTCGAACCCGACCAGGTGCAGCTCCTGCTCCAGAAGCGGCAGGCCCGGCAGATTGCGCACAGCCGCAAGAAGCCGGATGAGGAAGCGGACCTTCTCGAACTGCCCGCCGAGCGTCGGCCCGTGGTCTCCCACAAGGAGATGCTGGAGCTCAGAAAGCAGCTCAACACCATGGTCGGCGCGTACGTCCACCAGAGCGGCAAGCCGCACGGTGTCATCCACACCGAGCTGCGGCGCGTGTGCGGGGGGCCGCCGAGCGCGGAGGCGACGGCGGGCCAGCTGCGGCAGCGGATCGCCAAGGTGCAGGAGTGGGCCACGCGGATGCGGTGACGCTGGGCGCTTTGCCTGGGCGGTGAGGGTGGGGACCGGCGTGGGTGTTCGGGTCTGCGCCGGGCGGGTGCTCCGAGTGACCGGCGCGCATACGTATCCGCGCGGGGCGTGTGGCCCGGAGTGCGGCGCGTGGCTGCGGGTGCGTGCGGGCGTGTTTCGTCGGGTGCCGGCGTGTGCTGTGGCGTGTGCGCTCTGTGTAAGGGGCGTGCACGCCGGGTGGCGGGCGCCGTGCGAATCGGGGCAAACGAAATCAGTCCGTACCAGCCGATGACCGGATTCTGGACGGTGCCTTCCGCTGAGCGAACCGGCTCGCTACTGTCCCGCTACGCACACGCCCCGTGGCAGCGCCGCCGCGGAGCGCAGCCGTGAAGCGACTCCGCCCGGGAGAACCGGGTCGCCAGCCGACCGGCGGCCTCTGTAGCGCGTCGCCGACGGGACTCGGTGTCGCAACCGCCGCGAGGGGGCCGTCGACCTCACCACTAAGGAGTGGGCGTCGTGACCGCGGAGACCTCTCAGACGCTCGACCGGGGACTGCGCGTCCTCAAGCTGCTCGCCGACACCGATCATGGGCTGACCGTCACCGAACTCTCGAACAAACTGGGAGTGAACCGGACCGTTGTGTACCGGTTGCTCGCCACGTTGGAGCAGCACGCTCTCGTACGGCGTGATCTGGGCGGCCGTGCCCGGGTCGGGCTCGGGGTGCTGCGGCTCGGGCGACAGGTGCATCCGCTGGTGCGGGAGGCCGCGCTGCCCGCGTTGCGCTCGCTCGCGGAGGACATCGGGGCGACGGCCCATCTCACGCTTGTCGACGGGACCGAGGCGCTTGCCGTCGCTGTTGTCGAGCCCACGTGGACGGATTACCACGTTGCCTATCGTGCCGGTTTCCGGCATCCGCTGGACCGGGGGGCTGCGGGGCGGGCGATTCTTGCCGCGCGGCAGGCGCCGGTGGGGGAGTGCGGGTTCACTTTGACGCATGGGGAGTTGGAGGCGGGGGCCAGTGGGGCTGCGGCTCCTCTTGTCGGGGTTACCGGGGTGGAGGGGAGTGTGGGTGTGGTGATGCTTGCGGACTCCGTGCCGGAGCGGGTGGGGCCGCGGGTGTTGGATGCGGCTCGGGAGGTCGCGGACGCGTTGCGCTGACGGCGGCCCCGACAGCAACCGTGACATCAGCTGTACGACTGCCCGCGGCCGAGCGTGTCAGCCCGTCCCGTTAGATTGATCCCGTGCTCTCTCGCCTCACGCGCCCCCAAGCCGTCGCCGTCTGTGCTCTGCCCGTCGTGGGTCTGATCGCCACGGCCCTGTTCGCGCCGCTGCCGTTCTCGGTGGCGCAGCCGGGGATGACGGCGAACGTTCTCGGTGCGGACCAGGACACCCCGGTGATCACGATCTCCGGGGCGGCCACCCGGGACACGAGCGGGCAGCTGCGGATGACGACCATCGAGGCGACCGGTCCTGACGCGCATGTCTCGCTCGGTGCGGTGATCGACGGCTGGTTCCGCACCGACCAGGCCGTCATGCCGCGCGACTCCGTCTATCCGACCGGGGACAGCGTCAAGGAGATCGAGCAGCACAACGAGGCCCAGATGAAGGAGTCGCAGGACGCGGCGACCGAGGCCGCGCTGAACTACCTCGACCTCAGCGACAAGAACGTCAAGGTCACCCTGGAGCTCGCGGATGTCGGCGGGCCCAGCGCCGGCCTGCTGTTCACCCTCGGGATCATCGACAAGCTCGACGGCGACGGCACCGGCGGCGACCTCACGGGCGGCCGCACCATCGCCGGTACGGGCACGATCGACGTCGACGGGACGGTGGGCGCGGTGGGTGGCGTGGCCCTGAAGACACAGGCCGCGCGGCGGGATGGGGCGACGGTGTTCCTGGTCCCGAAGGCCGAGTGCTCCGACGCCAAGTCCGAGCTTCCGAAGGGGCTGCGGCTGGTTCCGGTGACCACGCTGAAGGGTGCCGTGAGTGCGTTGGTGGCGCTGGAGACGGGGAAGGGCTCGGTACCGAGCTGCTAGGGCCTGTCCGTTGTGGGCCGCGGACCGGCCGAGCCGTTGTCATGCCGCGACGAAACGGCGGCCCCTGACGCTCAACTAACCCACAGGGAACGGTGATTGCCCCGTCCCGCTTCCGATGGCTGCGATATTCGAAAGCCCCTTCGGAGGTGGCATTGATGAGTATCGCGGAAGCGTCCCCTGCCGACAGCACGGCGCGTCGTGTCGCCGACCTGGCGCGCCGACAGGAGCAGGCCCTGGCCGCGGCGCCGGCCAGGGCGGTGGACCGGCAGCGGGAGCGCGGGCGGCAGACGGCGCGAGCGCGGATCGAGCGGTTGATGGACGCGGGTTCCTTCACCGAGACCGACGTCTTCGTACGGGCGCGCGCGGGGGACGACGACAAGCGGCCGTACGGCGACGGGGTGATCACCGGATTCGGCACGATCGACGGGCGCCAGGTCTGTGTCTTCGCCCAGGATGCCACCGTGTTCGGCGGGAGCATGGGCGAGGCCTTCGGCGAGAAGGTCGTCAAGGTCATGGACCTGGCGCTGAAGACAGGCTGCCCGGTCATCGGGCTGAACGACTCCGGCGGCGCCCGCATCCAGGAGGGCGTGGCCTCGCTCGCGCTCTACGCCGAGTTGGTGCGGCGCAATGTGGAGGCGTCCGGGGTCATCCCGCAGATCTCGGTGATCATGGGGCCGTGTGCGGGCGGAGCCGCGTACTCGCCGGCGATCACCGACTTCACGGTGATGGTGGACGGTACCTCGCACATGTTCGTCACCGGCCCGGACGTCATCGAGGCGGTCACCGGGGAGCGCACCACCGCCGAGGAGCTCGGCGGCGCCCGGGCCAGCAACACCGAGAACGGCAACGCGCACTTCCTCGCCGACGACGAGGACGAGGCCCTGGACACCGTACGCGACCTGTTGTCGTACCTCCCGGCCAACAACCGCGAGCGGCCGCCCGAATACGCCCCGGCCTACACCGGCCTCGCCCCGACGCCCGCTGATCTGCGGCTGGACGACCTGGTCCCGGACCGCCCCGGCCTGGCCTACGACATGGGCGAGATCGTCCGCACGGTCGTCGACGACGGCGAACTCTGCGAGGTGCACGCGCTCTTCGCGCCCAACATCCTCTGTGCCCTCGCCCGGGTCGAGGGCCGGTCGGTGGGCGTGGTCGCCAACCAGCCACTCCACTCCGCCGGCGTACTGGACATCGACGCCTCCGAGAAGGCGGCCCGCTTCGTCCGGTTCTGCGACGCCTTCGGCATCCCGCTGCTGACCTTCACCGATGTCCCCGGCTACCTGTCGGGGGCCCGGCAGGAGCGCGGCGGCATCATCCGGCGCGGCGCCAAGCTGCTGTACGCGTACGCCGAAGCCACCGTGCCCAAGGTGACGGTCGTGGTGCGCAAGGCCTACGGCGGAGGCTATGCCGTCATGGGCTCCAAGCACCTCGGCGCCGACGTCAACGTCGCCTGGCCCACCGCCCGGATCGCCGTCATGGGCGCCGAGGGCGCGGTCAGCGTCATACACCGGCGCGAACTCGCCGACGCCGCCGCCGAGAGTGAGGAGAGGGCGGCGTCGCTGCGCGCCCGCCTCGTCGAGCGCTACGAGGCCACCTACGCCACCCCCTATGCCGCCGCCGAGCGCGGCTACATCGACGCCGTCATCCCGCCGCACGAGACGCGGGCGCACATCAACCGGGCGCTGCGCGCCCTGCGCACCAAGCGTGCCGCCGTCCCCGAGCGGCGGCACGGCAACATCCCGCTGTAAACGCATTGGCCGCCGTGACCGCAGTGACATGAGGAGCCGCCCCATGCCCGCGCACCCCCTGACCGACGCCGACCCCTTTCCCGGCACCCTCCCCGCCCTGCTGGAGCACTGGGCCGCCGCCACCCCGGCCCGCCGTGCCTTCACCTTCGTCGACCACCCCACGTACGACTCCCGGGGCGTCCACCGCACCCTCACCTGGCGCCGCCTCGACCTGCGCACCCGGGCCGTCGCCGCCCGGATCGCCCGCAGTACCGCCCCCGGCGACCGGGTCGCCCTGCTCTGCCCGCAGGGTCCCGACTTCGTCATCGGCTTCCTGGCCGCACTGGCGGCCGGCCGCGTCGCCGTCCCGATGTTCACCCCCGACCTGCCGGGACACGGCGACCGGCTCGCCGCCGTGCTCGGCGACGCGCGCCCCTCCGCCGTGCTCACCACCCGCGACAGCCTCGACACCGTACGAACCTTTCTCGACGACCAGCAGATACTGACAACGCTGCTCGCCACCGACCTCGTCCCGGACAGCGAGGCCGAAGGCTGGCAGCCGCCCGAAGTGGCGGAGAGATCCACCGCCTACCTTCAATACACCTCCGGATCCACCCGGGTTCCGGCCGGCGTCGAGATCTCCCACGCCAATGTCGTGGCCAACGCCCGCCAGGCGCTGACCGCCTACGGTGCCGACGAGCACCCCGTCACCACCGTCGGCTGGCTGCCGCTCTACCACGACATGGGGCTCGTCCTCAGCGTCGCGGCCCCCGTCGTACGCGGACTGCTGTCCGTCCTCATGGACCCCGCCGACTTCCTCCAGCGGCCGGCCCGCTGGCTGCGGCTGCTCGCCGACCACCCGGGCGCGATCAGCGCGGCACCCAACTTCGCGTACGACTACTGCGCTTCGGCGATCGGCGAGGAGGAGAAGGCCGGGCTCCGGCTCGACGGCGTCACCGCGCTGATCAACGGCAGCGAGCCGGTCCGCCCCGCGACCGCCGAGCGCTTCCACGCCGCCTTCGCCGCGCAGGGACTGCCGGCGGGCGTGCACTGTCCCTCGTACGGACTTGCCGAGGCCACCGTCTTCGTCTGCGCCGCCCGGCCCGGCGACCCGGTACGCAGCTTCGCCCTCGACCGCGAGGCGCTGGCCGCGGGCAAGGCCCTGCCCGTCCCGCCCGGCAACCCGGGGGCCGTCCACCTCGCCGGCTGCGGCGCGCCGGCCGGCCAGCGGGTCAGGATCGCCGACCCCGCCACCCGCACCGCTCTGGGGGAGGGCGAGGTCGGCGAGATCTGGGTCCAGGGCCCCAACATCGGCCGCGGCTACTGGAACCGAGGCCCGCAGACCCGGCGCGTCTTCCACGCCGCCCTGCACGGCGCGTCCGGCGACTGGCTGCGCACCGGCGACCTCGGCATGACCCTGGACGGCCAACTCCTGGTCACCGGCCGCCTCAAGGACCTGGTCATCGTCGACGGCCGCAACCACTACCCCCAGGACCTCGAAGCCACCGCCCAGGCAGCCCACCCCGCCATCCGCAGCGACCGCCTCGCCGCTTTCGCCGTCATCCTGGCCGACGGCACGGAAGGCGCTGTCGTGGTCGCCGAGCACGGCCGTGCCGTCGCCGCCCCCGACCGCGATCCGGCCGAGGTGGGCCGTGCCGTCCGTGCCGCCCTGTCCGCCCGCCACGGCCTGCGCCTCGCCGACCTCGCCCTGGTCCCGCCGGGCACGATCCCGCGTACGTCCAGCGGCAAGGTCTCGCGGTCCCTGACCCGGACGCGGTACCTGGACGGTGAGTACGCCGCACCGGAACCCGGCGAGGCCGGGACCGTGACGCGGACGCCGGGGCCGTCCGGCGAGCAGGCCCTCAGCCGGTCGAGCCGGCACACCGTCACCGCGCCCGGGCCGCATGCCTCTGCAGGGGCGACCCCCGGCGCGCCTACCGTCACGCGGCCGATGTCCGGCGCCGTGCCGGGCGGTATCGCTGCGTGGCCGGCATCGGATGCTCCGGAGGATCGCGGGCCAGGCGGCGCACCGGGTGCGCCGCACCGCAGCGTGCCTGCAGCAGGCGGTGGTGCCCCGTGACGGCCGCCGACGCCGAGGCGCTGCGGCGGCTGATCACCGAACGCGTCGCCTCGTGGGCCGGGACGGCCCCGGCCGAAGTCGCCGGGGACCGGCCGTTGGCGGACTACGGGATGTCGTCGCGGGACGCGGTGGCACTCACCGGCGAGCTGGTCCGGGAGATCGGGCGGGCGCTGCCCGCGACGCTGCTGTGGGAGACCAGCACGGTGGACGGCCTGGTGAGGCGGCTGAGCGCGGTGGCCGAGCAGGCACCGCTGATCACCGCGTCCGGCCACGCGATGCCGCTCCGGTCCGGCCGCGCGGGCCGGGCTCCTCGTGGGGGCACGGGTGGGGGTCCTCCACCGGCCTGGCGGCTGGGAGGCGCCCCCACCGGCCGAAGGCCGGGGGAGTCCCTCTCGGGAGAACGCGGTCTGCCGGCGACGCTGCCCGAACCGTCCGACGAGCCGGTCGCCGTGGTCGGCGTCGGCTGCCGGCTGCCCGGCGGCGTACGCGGGCCCGGCGACTACTGGCGGCTGCTCACGGACGGCACCGACGCCGTCTCCACCATGCCCGCCGACCGCTGGAGCGACTTCACGGCACCGCCGGACACCGCCCGGCAGGGCGGCTACCTCGGCTCGCTGGACGAGATCGCCGGATTCGACGCCGAGTTCTTCCGGATCAGCCCGAGCGAGGCGGCCGTGATGGACCCGCAGCAGCGCATGCTGCTCGAGGTCGTCCACGAGGCGCTGGACCACGCCGCCATCCCGGCCGCGTCCCTCGCCGGGACCGCTACCGGCGTCTGGGTCGGCATCTCGTCCAACGAGTACGGGCAGCTCACCGGTACCGACCCCGCCGCCGTCGACCACCGGGCCCCCACCGGTGCGGCGCCGAGCATCGCGGCCGGACGGCTGAGTTACGTACTCGATCTGCGCGGCCCGAGCGTGGCGATCGACACCGCCTGCTCGTCATCGCTGGTCGCCGTCCACCAGGCGTGCGTGAGCCTGCGCACCGGCGAGAGCGACATGGCGCTGGCAGCCGGGGTCAACCTTCTGCTGGCCCCGGCCGTCACCGTCGCCTTCGGCAGGGCCGGGGCCCTGGCACCCGACGGCCGCTGCAAGTCCTTCTCCGCCGACGCGGACGGCATCGGCCGGAGCGAGGGCTGCGCCGTCGCGGTGCTCAAGCGGCTGCCGGACGCGCTGCGCGACGGCGACCGGGTGCTGGCCGTGATCCGGGCCACCGCCGTCAACTCCGACGGGCGCTCCAACGGCCTGATGGCGCCCAACCCCGAAGCACAGCGGGCCCTTCTGGAGGCGGCGTACGGCCGGGCCGGCCTCGACCCGGCCACCGTCGACCTCGTCGAGGCGCACGGCACCGGCACCCCGCTCGGCGACCCGATCGAGGCGGACGCGCTCACCGCCGTACTGGGCCGCGAACGCGACCTGGACCAGCCGCTGTTGCTCGGCTCCGCCAAGAGCAACCTCGGCCACCTCGAATCGGCCGCCGGGATCGCCGGGCTGGTCAAGACCGTGCTCGCGCTGCACCACGACCGGATACCGCCGTCACTGCACTGCGAGCGGCCCGCCCCCGCCGACCCCCGGCTGCGCGTCGTCACCGAGCCTGAGCCCTGGCCCCGCTACGGCGGCACGGCCGTCGCGGGGGTGTCCGCCTTCGGCTTCGGCGGCACCAACGCCCATGCCGTACTGGAGGAATGGCAGCCGTCGGACCAGCCGCCCGCCACCCCCGCGCCGCCCGACATCCTGCAGCTCAGCGACGCCGACGCCGCCCGGGTCCGTGACACCGCAGGCCGCATCGCCGACTGGCTCGACACCCCCGACGGCCGCACCGCCGGCCTCGGCGACCTCGCCCGCACCCTGGCCGGCCGCACCGGCCGGGGCCCCGTCCGCGCCGCCGTCACCGCCCGCGACCGCCCCGGCCTGACCGCGTCGCTGCGCGCTCTCGCCGAGGCCCGGCCCGACCGGGGGGTCGTCACCGGCGACCGCGACCGCATCGGCCCCGGCGTGGTCTGGGTCTTCTCCGGCTACGGCGGCCAGTGGCCCGGCATGGGCCGCGAACTCCTCGCCGCCGAACCGGCGTTCGCCGCCGCCGTCGAGAAGCTCGAACCCGCCCTCGCCGCCGCCTGCGGCATCTCCCTCCACGAGAGCCTGGAGCGCGGCACCGGCCTGGACCGCCTGGACACCGCCCAGCCCGTCCTGTTCGGCATGCAGGTCGCCCTCGCCGAACTCTGGCGTGCGTACGGCGTCGAACCCGCCGCGGTCATCGGCCACTCCATGGGCGAGGTCGCCGCCGCAGTCACCGCGGGCGGCCTCGACCCCGAGGACGGCGCCCGCGTCATCGCCGTACGCTCCCGGCTGCTCACCTCGCTCAGCGGTGGGGCGATGGCCGTCGTCGACCTGGACGACACCGAACTCGCCGCGATCTCAAGCGACTTCCCCGGCGTCCACGTCGCCGTCCACTCCTCGCCCGGCCAGAAGGTGGTGACCGGCGAGGCCGCCGCAGTCGCCCGCCTCGCCGACCGTCTCACCGCGCTCGGCCGCCCGGCGCGCACCATGCCCGTCCGGGGCGCCGGCCACTCGCCGCAGGTCGACCCGCTGCTTCCCGAACTGACCGCCCGGCTGGACGACGTACGGGGCAAGGCCGCGCCCGTACGCGGCTACTCCACCGTCCACGACGACCCCAGAGCCCCCACGGCCTACGACGCCGCCCACTGGGCCGCCAACCTCCGCCGCCCGGTCCGCCTCGCCCAGGCCCTCGCGGCCGCCGCCGAGGACGGCCACACCGCCTTCGTCGAGATCTCCCCGCACCCCACCCTCCTGCACCCCCTCGCCCAGACCCTCCCCGACGCCCTCGCCCTCCCCACGCTCCGCCGCGGCACCGACGCCCCGCTCACCTTCCGCGGCCACGTCGCCGCCCTGCACGCCGCCGGGCACCCGCTCCCGGCCCCGCCCGGCCGCGTCATCGACGTCCCCGGACCGCGCTGGCGCCACACCCGCCACTGGTGGACCGACCGACCCGCCCCGGCGACGGCGACGGCGTCGGCGGGCGCCGCGACGGACGGCGAGGAGGAGGTGTCGTCGGCTGTACGACGCCTCCTCCACCACTTCGCGGCCGTAACCGGCCATCTGCCTGAGCACCTCGGCCCGGCGACAGCCCTCGCCGACCTCGGCCTGGACTCGCTGATGGCGGCCCGTATCCGGGTCGCCGTCGAGGCCGAGTTCGGGGTGGAGTTGCCGCTGCGCGAGTTGTTACGGTCCACCACGATTCACGACGTGGCGGCCCAGCTCGGGCTTGCGCCGGAGCCCGGGGTGCCCGAGGCCGGGGTTTCGCCCCGGACCCCGCCCCTTCCCGAAATCGCCGGACGGGCTGAGTTACGCGCCCTGCGCAGCACCGGCACCCGCCCGCCGCTGTTCCTCGCGCACGCCGCCGGCGGCCCCACCACCGTCTACCGCAATCTCGCCGAACTCCTCGGCCCCGACCAGCCCGTCATCGGCCTCGAACGGATCGAGGAGGCCGGCACGGTCGCGGCCAAGGCCCGGCGCTACGCCGAGGCCATCCGGATCGCGTACCCCAACGGCCCCTACCGCCTGGGTGGTTGGTCGTTCGGCGGCTTCGTCGCGCAGGAGACGGCGCGACTGCTCACCGCCGCGGGGCAGGACGTGGACGCGGTGATCCTCATCGACTCCGTACGGCCGTTGCCGGTCGGGGGCGACAGGACGCGGGCGCACTTCGAGGGCTTCGCCCAGTACGTGGCCGACACCTACGGAGCGCGCCTCGACCTGCCGTACGACGTCCTGGCCGCGATGGACGACCGGGGCCGGATCGAGCGCGTCCTGCGCATCCTCCGCGAGGCCGCCGACATCCCGCCCGCCGCGCTGGAGCACCAGCGCACCTCCTACCTCGACCTGCGGATCGGCGAGGCGCACACGCCCGGGCCCTACGCGGGCCGGGTGATCCTCTACCGGGCCACCGAGCCCGCGCCGCACACCGTGCGCGATCCCGCGTACGAGCGCGTGGACGACGCGCTCGGCTGGGACGAGGTCTGTCCGGACCTGGAGGTCGTCCGCATCGGCGGCCACCATCTGTCCCTGCTCGACCCGCCCCATGTCAACGCCATCGCCGAACACCTCGACCGCATGTTCTGAGGAGCCGCCATGCACCGCCGTACCGTCGTCAAGGCCGCGGCCGCCACCGGCCTCGCCGCGCTCTTCGGAGCCGTCGCCACCACTCGCGCAGGCGCCGCGACGCAGATCAGCGAGCGCGTGTTCGACCTGTCCATCGCCTCGGCCGCCCTGGGCCGCAGCGCACCCGTACGGCTGATTCTCCCCACCGACTTCGACGCCCGGCCCACCCGCACCTGGCCCGTGCTGTACCTGCTGCACGGCGCCCACGACGACTACAACTCCTGGACCCGTGAAACCGACATCGAGGCATTCACCGAGGGCCTGGGCCTCATCGTCGCCATGCCCGACGGCGGCCCCACCGGCATCCCCACCAAGTGGCGCGACGGCACGGACTACGAGACCTTCCAGCTGGCCGAGGTCCACGCCGTCCTGCGCAGCGACTACCGGGCCTCCACCGTCCGGGCCGTGGCCGGGGTCTCCACCGGCGGCTACGGCGCGATCGCCCACGCCGCCCGCCACCCGGGCGCCTTCGCCGCAGCCGCCTCGTACAGCGGCATCCTCGACACGACGCTGTTCGGCGTGCCGCCGCTCGTCGACGCGATCGTCGCCCGCGAGAACGTGGCGGCGTGGTCGCTCTGGGGCAACCCGGTGTTCCAGTACGCCACCTGGCGCGACTACAACCCCCGGGTACGCGCGTCGGCGCTGAGCGGCACACCGCTGTACGTCTCCAACGGCAGCGGCCTGGCCGGCGGCACCGGCGACCTGCTGCCCGAGGCCCTGGAAAGCGCCCTGTGGCCGTCCGCCCACAGCTTCACCTCGGCGCTGAACCTGCTCCGCATCCCGGTGACGACTCACTACTACTCGGGGGGAGGGCACAGCTGGGCTTACTGGCAGCCGGAGTTCAGGGCATCATGGCCAATTCTCGCCTCCGCGCTGGGGCTTTAGCGAGGACATTGTCACGGAAGGACAAATACCGGTGACGGGGCTGTGCGCCAGGACAGGACCGGCGCACACCCGCACCGGATATCGTCTACGGCCCAAGCCGCCGCCGAGCGGAAGGAGCGTCCGCGATGATCCCCATCCCCCAGGGCATCACAAGCGATCCCTTCACCGCCGTACCCGAAGAGCTGGTCAAACTGCTGCGCGACCAACTCGAGGAGACTGCCGACGAGGTCGAGCGAGAGGTACGCGTCGGCATCCCCGAGTACGCCAGACACGGCGACAACTACGTCAAGAATCTCAGAACCGGCGTCGTACAGGCACTGACGCTCTTCGTCGACCTGGTCGCCGACCCGCTGCGCGACTGGGAGTCGGTCGCCGCCACGTACTACGAGATCGGCCGCGGCGAAGCCCTGGAAGGCCGCAGCCTGGACGCCCTCCAGTCCGCGCTGCGGATCGGCGGACGGGTGGCCTGGCGGTTACTGAGCCAGGTGGCGGAGGAGCAGAAGCTCGACGCCACCGTGCTGGCCGGGCTCGCCGAGGCGGCCATGGTGGCCATCCACGAGGTCGCCGAGGTGGCCACCGCCGGCTACACGGAGGCGCAGCTGCGCAGCACCGGCGAACTGCAACGCCGCCGCAAGCGCCTGATGGACCTGCTCCTCGGCGACCCGGCGGCCTCGGCCGAGGCGGTCCAGGACCTCGCGCACAGCGCGCAGTGGCCCGTGCCGCAGAAGGTGGCCGTCGTCGCCCTCGCGGCGGCCCCCGACGGCGACGACGCCACCGCCGCCGACCGGATCATGGTGCCCACCGGCGTGCTCGTCGGCATGGACAGCCGCCCGCCCCGCATGGTGGTGCCCGACCCCGAGGAGCTCAGCCGCCCGCGCGGTCGCAGCCTCGCCCTCGCCCTGCGCGGCCGCCCCGCCGCCGTCGGCCCCACCGTCCCCCTGGCCGAGGCCGCCGACTCCCTGCGCCTGGCGATCCGGGCGCTCTCCCTGATGGGTCGCGGAATCCTCCCGGGCCGCGGGGTCGTCCGCTGCACGGACCACCTGTCCACGCTGCTGCTCTACGGCGACGAGGCGCTCCTGCTGCGACTCTCCGACCAGGTGCTCGCACCCCTCGACTCCGCGCCGGGCCCGCAGCGCGACCGCCTCGCGGAGACGCTCCTCGCCTGGCTGCAGAGCGGCAGCAGCGTCGGCGAGGTCGCCACCCTCCTTCACATCCACCCGCAGACCGTCCGCTACCGCCTCCGCCAGCTCGACAAGCTCTTCGGTGACCGCCTCCGCGACCCCGAAGCCCGCTTCGACCTCGAACTCGCCCTGCAGGGCGCCTCGTTGCGTCCTGCCGCCCCGCTTGTGGAGTGAGAGCGGGCATGCGATTCCCTCCGGTTCGTGAAGGCCGGACGAGGGGGCCAGGGGGCATGGCGTCAGGGAATGAGCAGCGGCAGCGCGCCGAACGCGTGGTCGCGCCAGATGAGCCGGGCGGTGTCCTCCGGGTAGGCGGTGACCGAGGGCACCGCGTCCCAGACCCGGGTGAGGCGGTGCTCGGCGTCGTAGGGAGGCCAGCCGGGGTCGCCGTGGGCGGCGAAGGCGGTCCAGGCGGTACGTATGCGCCGGGACAGGTCGGTCGCGATGGGCGGGACCTCCTCGCCCAGGAGGACAAGGGCGAGGCCGACACCGAGGGTGCCGAAGACGAGGGGGATGTCGAGGCCGTGGCAGGCGCCGAGCGCGCCGCCGAAGGCGGGGGAGGACCAGGTCAGCTCGTAGAGATGAGCCCGGCCGCCGGCCGTGACGTGGGCCTGCGCGAGGTGCAGCGAGGGGGCGGCGAAGAGCCAGTCGGTGTGGACGCGTTCGTACAGCTCGGCGGCGTCGGCATCCGGGAAGGCCGTGCGATAGGCGCGGGGGCCGTCCGGGCCGGGGGCGAAGACACGCAGGGCGGTGGTCGCCTGCTCTTCCGTGATCCGGCCGAGCCGGTCGGCCAGGGCGACGAAAAGCCGGTACTCGTCACGGTTGTGACCGACGATCAGCTCGACATCCCGCGCCGAGCCCTCGGCGAGCGCCTGCCAGGGAGCAAGCGGCAGCACATCGCCGTCGACGACCGGTGAGAAGGGCGTAGGTGTGTGCGCCACGGCGCCCCAGCGCTCCTGGTACTGGACCATCTTGGCCGCGACCGCGTCACCCGCGGCGACGAGCCGCCCGGGCTCGACCCCGGCGAGGTGGGCGACCGTCGGGCGCAGCCCAAGCTCGGCGGCGGCGGCCCGGGCGATGTCGGCGGCCAGCCCGGCGGAGAAGAAGGTGCCGGGCACGCTCTGTGCGATGGCCCGGTGGAAGAGTCCGGCGGCGCGCGGCATGGCCAGGAGCGAGGCGATGGAGCCGGCGCCCGCGGACTCGCCGAAGACGGTGACGCGGCCGGGGTCACCGCCGAAGGCCGCGATGTTGTCCCGCACCCATTCGAGCGCGGCGACCTGGTCGAGCAGGCCGCGGTTGGCGGGGGCGCCCTCGATGTGCGCGAATCCCTCCATGCCGAGGCGGTAGTTGAAGCTCACGACGACCACGCCCTGCCGCGCGAGCACCGCGCCGTCGTACGCGACGTCGCCCGCCTCGCCCAGCAGATAAGCACCGCCGTAGATCCACACCATGACCGGAAGGCCGTCCGAACCGTCCGAAGTGCCGCCCGGGGACCAGACGTTGACCGTCAGCCAGTCGGAGTCCGTGACCGGCGGAGCCGGCGGCGCGCCCGGCGCGCCCAGTGCGGCGGACTGCGGGGGCGGCGGCCCGAACGTGACGGCCTCGCGCACGCCCTTCCACGGAAGCACGGGCCGGGGCGCGGCGAAACGCAGCTCGCCCAGTGGCGGCTGCGCGAAAGGGATACCGCGAAAGGCGGCGAGGCCGCCTTCCTCGCGTCCGCGCAACAGTCCGGCGGCGGTACGGACTTCCGGTTCGGCAAAACTCATCGAAACTTCCCACCGTTCTCAAGAATGGCCACTCACCTGTGACGACTCTGCCAAAAACAGGGAGGCTCACCTACTCAATCCCGGAGTGGAATCCGCCATCCCTTTGTCATTTCCGTCGCTAACACCTGCCAATACGGGGCCGTTACTTTCGGAGTCATCCCATTCGCCTGCGCTGTCATGCGCACTACATGCGGAGGACTCCTCCTTCATGTTCCCCCACAAGAAATCCTCTTTACTCCGGCTGACCGTCGCCGCCGCCACACTGGCCGCCGGTGGCGGTCTGGTCGTGGTGGCCGCCCCGACCGCGTCGGCCGCCTGCGCGGACATCGACGTCGTCGCCGCCCGGGGCACCTTCGAGCCGGGCACCCTCGGCGTCATCGTCGGTGACCCGGTCTTCTCGGCGCTCCAGGAGAAGATCACCGGCAAGACCCTGAGCAGCTACGCCGTCGACTACCCGGCCAACCTGTCCCTCACCTCGGCGGCCACGGGCAACGCCGACCTCGTCGACCACGTCAGGAGTCAGGCCGCCTCCTGCCCCAACCAGCGCTTCATCCTGGTCGGTTACTCACAGGGCGCCAACGTCGTCGACAACTCGATCGGCATCAGCAGCGCGGGCGCGGTCGTCGGCAGCCCGATCGTCGCCACCATCCCCGGCGCACTGGAGCCGAAGGTGGCCGCCGTACTGCTGTTCGGCAACCCGATCCGGGCGCTGGGAAAGAGCGTCACCGGCACCTACCAGAGCCGCACCATCGACTTCTGCGCCGACGGCGACCCCGTCTGCGAGAACGGCGGGGACGACACCCTGGCCCACCTCACGTACGGCGATGACGCCGACGCCGCGGCCACCTTCGCCGCCGGAAAGGTGTGACCGATAGAAAGAGCCGCACAAAAAAGGGGGCCCGGAGAGCTGCAGCTCTCCGGGCCCCCTCTGTCAGGTCCTTTGTCAGGTCCGAGTTGTCGCTCAGTTCTCCACGGCGAATTCCGCGAGGTTCGCGGACACCGTTTCCGGCTCGCCGTTGTTCTGCTCCGGCGCGGCGGTCAGCACGTCCAGGTGCTGATAGCCGGGCGCGATGACCGGGTCGAGTTCCGCGGGCGGGTCGTCGCCGAGCAGGCCGTCGCCCGCGAGCAGCGTGATGGTGGGATTGGCGGTCAGCCCGTCGGGATGCACGACGAACCTGCTCACCTGTGGGGAGGTGCCGAGTTCGATGTCGGTGACGAGCTTGGTCGGGAAGTAGTTCTCGGTGAAGTCCAGCGGCTGCTCCGACAGGCTGCGGGCGAGCTCCTGGATGTCGGTGACCTCCTTGCCGGCGTCGGTGAAGGGCGTGCCGTCGGCGGACGTGTAGCCGGGGTCGTCGGCGGCGCCCACGCGGTCGTAGTTGCGCCAGGTGTAGAGGGGACCGTTCGGCTCGGCCGGTATCGCCTTGTACTCGGTGCCGGTGAGGGCGGACGCGCTGTCGTCGCCGTTGGCCACCGGGAAGTTCTTGTCGACGATCTCCCCTGTTCCTCCGCCGTCGAAGAAGCCGACGCTGGACTGGATGAAGGACAGCGGCACCGAGTTGTCGTCCATGAGCGCGCCGAGCGCGGCCTCGTTGGTGAGCCGGAAGTCCTCGATCGCCGGCGTCCCCACCAGGAAGGTGGCGGCGTCCTTGGAGAACAGCAGCCGGTTGGTCGCGTCGACGTTCGTGTTCGGCGGCACCGACAGGGCGAGATCGGACTCGCCGTCCGGGCTGACGGTGGCCCACAGTCCGGCCACCGACAGCAGGGTCATCGTCGCCGCGTTGATCACGACGGGCGCCTGGACGGCACGGGGCAGCAGCCCGGTGTCGAGGCCCGCCTGCACGGCGGCGTAGCCGATGCCGATGTCCGGGAGGTTGATGTCGCCGGGCATGCTGCCCTGCAGGTCGTCGAGCGAGGTGGAGATGGTGGTGTCGAGGGCGAAGTAGCCCGAGCACTGGTTGTACCCGGCGTCGGCGGTGGTGGCCGGATTCCCGTCGAAGTCCCAGGTGGCGAAGTAGCCGGTGAGCACCCCGCCGAGCGAGTGGCCGCCGCACAGCACCTTCTGCTTGCGCAGGGCCTGCGAGGGAAGTTCGGCGGCCAGCAGGTCGTACTCGTCGCGTACGGTCTGCTCAAGGCCGACCTTCGACAGCCACCCGACCTGGCTGTTGTCCAGCCAGCCGGCGAACTTCTTACCGCCCACCGCCTTGCCGTTGAAGTAGTAGTCGATCGCCTGGTGCGGGTCGCCGGAGTCCAGACCGGCCTGGACCCCGGTACGGTCCTCCAGGCAGTTCGACCGCCGGTCGAGGGCCCAGAACTCGATGTGCCGGCCCTCCTTCGCGGCCTGCGTGATCGTGTTGCGGGCCACGCTGTCGAAGGCCCCGGCACCTTCCAGGATCCCGGGCTGCGCGACCAGGATCTTGTCGGCGTCGGCCGAGGCGGCCGGGCCCTCGCTGTCCCTGTAGCGCAGGTACGACAGCCAGTCGCAGGCCGCCGGATGGCTGCCCACGGAGGCGGGCAGCGGCATCCTCACCTTGACGACGGACTCGGTGACACCAGTGATGGGTGATGAGGACACGACGGGTGTCTCCACTCGCGTGGTGGCCGCCTGCGCGGCGGGCAATGCCGTCAGGCCCCCTACGGCGAGCAGCCCCGCGATCGCGGCGCTCCGCCACTTCGGACGTCTCGTGCGGCTCGTAGTCATGTACCGGACAGTAGGACCGCACCTGGCGGCGTTTCAGGCACCGCTGAGCAGATTTCGTACGACTGGCCGCGCCTTTGTCAGCAGCGGACAGTTTGCGGCTTGCCCTTAGTGAGCCGGCGCGGGTGTGGTGCAGGGCGAGGTGGGTGGTGGGGTCGGTCATCGCAGTGCCTCTCAGTCCTTGTTGATGGGGAACGAGTGGGTGTGGAAGCGCACTTGCGCCGCGTCGGGGTCGTCCTCGGCCGGGGCGAGGGCGCGGTAGCTGTTGAGCAAGTCGTGCATCTTCGCGATGAGTTCGCGGGAGAGCTCCGGTGTCAGCCGTAGCGTGAAGTCGCTCATGTCGGTGGCGCGGGTCCACTCCGGCCAGTCGTCGTGTGTGCCCAGCCAGGTCGACAGCTCACGGGCGTGGGTGGTGGCGATCTCGTGCAGGTACATGTCGGCCGCACCGCGCACGCTCGGGTCGGGGTCTTTGAGTAGCGTCTCGTCGAAGCCCAGGGCCTGAACGACCGCCTGCCACCAGCGCTCCCGCCCTTTGCCCCGATCCGGGGCGTCCTCGACGAAGCCGTGCGCGGCGAGTTGTCGCAAGTGGTAGCTGGACTCGCCCAGGCGCTCGGCGAGCATCGACGCCGTGGCCGGCCCCCGCTGCCGCAGCGCGGTGAGCTCGCCCGCCACCCGGGGGAGACTCACCCACCCTTGACGAACCCCTCCTCCTTCATCCAGTCCAACGCCACCTGATGCGGGTCCTCCCCGTCCACGTCCACCTTGGCGTTCAGGGTCTGGGCCACGCTGTTGTTCAGCTTCTTGGTGATCGGGTCGAGGACCTCGGCGATCGCCGGCCACTTCTTCAGGGCCTTGGAGTTGATCTCGGGGGCGACGTTGTAGTTGGGGAAGAACTTCTTGTCGTCCGCCATCACCTCCAGGTTCATCGACTTGATGCGCCCGTCGGTGGTGAACACCTCCCCGTACGTGCAAGTCCCCTTCGCCACCTGGGTGTAGATGATCCCGGTGTCCATCTGGGTGATGTTCCCGGTGGGGATGTTCATCCCGTACGCCTTCTCCATGCCCGGCAGCCCGTCCGCCCGGTTGGCGAACTCGCTCTCCACGCACAGCGTCACCGCGCCCGGGTCCGACTTGGCGAGTGCGGCCACGTCGGAGAGCGTCTTGGTGCCGTACTTCTTGAAGTTGGACTGGTTCATGGCGAGTGCGTAGGTGTTGTTGAGGGTGGACGGCGGCAGCCAGGTGATGCCGTTCTTCGCGTCCGCGTCGCGCACGGCCTCCCACTGCTTCTGCGGGTCGGTGATGGGCTCGCTGTTGCCCAGGTACGTGATCCAGGCGGTGCCCGTGTACTCGTACATGCCGTCCGCGTCCCCGCTCTTCACCGCCTCGCGGGCGCCGATCGAACCCTGGATGCCCGTGCGGTCGAGCACCTCCGCGCCGGCCGCCTGGAAGGCGATGCCCATGATCGCGCCGAGGATCAGCTGCTCGGTGAACTCCTTTGACGTCACCGTCAGATCGGCGCCATCGAGGGGCTTGCCCCGGCCGATGGAGCCGGGCTCGACGTCGTCGACCATGGGGGAGCCGCTGGTCAGCCCGCAGCCGGACGCCGCGACAAGAACCCCGGCCAGCATCAGGCACGTACGCCTCACGACTCCACCTCCAACCCCCGCGGCCGAAGAAGCAGTTCGGCCAGCGAGGCGAGCCAGTCCACGAGCAGTGCGAGTGCCACCGTGAGGACCGAGCCGAGGACCAGGACCGGCATGCGCTGGGTGGTGATTCCGGTGGTGATGAGTACGCCGAGACCGCCGCCTCCGCCGAAGGTGGCGAGGGTCGCGGTGCCCACGTTCAGGACGAGCGCGGTGCGGACGCCCGCGAGGATCAGCGGTACGGCCAGCGGGAGTTCGATCCGGGACAGGACCCCCATCGGTGACATGCCGATGCCGCGCGCGGCCTCCAGCAGCGTCGGGTCGTTCGCCTTCAGGCCCGCGATCGTGTTGGAGAGGACCGGCAGGACCGCGTAGGCGATCATGCCGATCAGGGCCGCCTTCTCGCCGATGCCCAGCCAGATGACCAGGAGCGCGAGGAGGCCGATGGCGGGGGTGGCCTGGCCCATGTTGGCGAACGTCATCGCGATCGGGGTCGCCATGCGGAACGCCCTGCGGGTCAGCAGGATGCCCAGCGGGATCGCGATGATCAGCACGAAGAACGTGGAGATCACGGTCAGTTGGATGTGCTGCCGCAGTGCCTTCCACACCAGGTCGCCCGCGATCGCGTTCTCGGAGATCGAGTCCAGGTCCGCCTGCTCGAACCAGAGCCAGGTGGCCAGGAGCACGGCCGCCAGGAACGCCGGCAGGAAGGTCAGCTTCTGCCAGCTGATCCGGCGCTTCACCGTGGCGGCGGCCGGCGGCGGGGCCTCCTGCTCGGCCGCGCCCTCGTCGCGGAAGGCGAGCCCCTTGACCTCGTGCTCGCCCTCGGGGCGCTGCTTGGACGGGGGAGTGCTCACGCCTTCGCCTCCCCGCTGTCCACGCCCTCCTGCTCGAAGTGGGTCTGGTGGGCGCGCGCCTCCTCCAGCTCGTGCTGGTGCTCCATGGCGTCCAGCCGGTCGGCCTCCAGGAGTTCGTGCACGGAGTTCATCAGTGTCTCCATGTCGACCACGCCGATGTACTCGCCGCGCCGCCCGGTCACCGCGACCCGGCCCGTGTTGTCCGTGAGTACGGCCTCGAGGGCGTCCCGCAGAGTCGCATCCCTCGTCACCGTGTCGTGCACCAGCGTTCCCGCCCGCGCCAGCGAGCCCCTGGCCCGCATCAGGTCGCCGCGCCGCAGCCACTTGTAGGGGCGGCTCCGCTTGTCGAGCAGCAGGATCTCGTTCGTGCCGCTGGAGCGGAGCTTGTTGAAGATGTCCTGGAGCGGGTCGTCGACGGTGACCGTCGGATAGTCGGTGATCGCGACATCCCGTACGCGGCTGAGATTGAGCCGCTTCAGGGCCGCGCCCGCGCCCACGAACCCGGACACGAAGTCGTCGGCCGGGTTGGTGAGGATCGCCTCCGGGGTGTCGAACTGCGCGATGTGCGAGCGCTCGCGCAGCACCGCGATCCGGTCGCCCAGTTTGATCGCCTCGTCGAAGTCGTGCGTCACGAAGACGATCGTCTTGTGCAACTCGTGCTGGAGCCGGATCAGTTCGTCCTGGAGGTGGTCCCGGGTGATCGGGTCCACCGCGCCGAAGGGTTCGTCCATCAGCAGGACGGGCGGGTCGGCGGCCAACGCCCGGGCCACGCCCACGCGTTGCTGCTGGCCGCCGGAGAGCTGGCGCGGATAGCGGCCGTGGAACTCGCCCGGGTCGAGACCGACCAGGTCGAGCATCTCCTCCACCCGGGACTTGATCCTCGACTTGGACCAGCCGGTCATCTTCGGTACGAGGGCGATGTTCTGAGCGACCGTCATGTGCGGGAAGAGCCCCGAGGACTGGATCGCGTACCCGACCTTGCGGCGCAGCTTCACCGGGTCCATGTCGGTGACGTCCTCGCCGCCGATGCGGATGCGCCCGCCCGTCGGCTCGATCAGCCGGTTGATCATTTTCAGGGTGGTGGACTTGCCGCAGCCCGACGGGCCCACGAAGACGACGAGTTCGCCCGCCTTGATCTCCATGTTGACGTTGTCGACCGCCGGGTCGCTGCTGCCCGGATAGCGCTTGGTGAGGTTCTCCAGCTCGATGGTGGCGCCGGACGTGGAGGCGTGCGCGCTCTCGACCTCGGTCGTCTCAGACACGGATCCCCCTCGGGATGGTCAGCCGCCCGATGAGGACGTACGCGGCGTCGAACAGCAGCGCCAGGATGATGATCCCGAGCGTCCCCGCGAGTACCTGGTTGAGCGCGTTCTTGCTGCCCAGGGAGCCGATCCCGCGGAAGATCTCGTTGCCGAGGCCGGGCCCGGAGGCGTACGCCGCGATGGCCGCGATGCCCATCAGCATCTGTGTGGAGACCCGGATACCGGTGAGGATCGGCGGCCAGGCCAGCGGCAGCTCGACCCGCAGGAGCCGGGCCAGGCGCGACATCCCGATGCCCTTCGCCGCGTCCACGAGGGAGGGGTCGACCCCGCGCAGGCCGACGATCGAGTTGCGCACGATGGGCAGCAGCCCGTACAGCGTCAGCGCGATGACGGTCGGCGGGACGCCGAGTCCGACGATGGGGATCAGCAGACCGATCATGGCGAGCGACGGAATCGTGAGGATCATGGAGGTGGTCGTGGTGGCGACGCCGCCGGCCCACTCGCTGCGGTAGGTGACGACACCGATCACCACGCCGATGACGGTCGCCACGACCATGCACTGGAAGACCGCGCTGGCGTGCTGGTACGCGTCCGTGAGCAGCTGCTGGTGGCGGCTGCTCAGGTACTCCCAGAAGTTCACGCCACGTCACCCCGGTCGGTTGATCAGTGCTCGGTCGCCGCTTGTTCCACCAGCGGGATGATCCGCAGCGGAACGGGGTTCTCCATGACGATCGCCGTGGAGGCCCGGACGATGCCATCAAAACCGACAACCCGGTCGATCACACGTTGGAGATCGGCGTTCGAGCGGGCGACGAGCCGGCACATCATGTCGCCGCCGCCGGTCGTGGTGTGCAGCTCAAGGACCTCGGGGACGGTCGTCAAGTGCGCCCGTACGTCCGCGCCTTGCCCCTGCCTGATCTGCAGGGTCGCGAAGGCCGTGACGGGGTAGCCGAGCGCGGCCGGATCCACCTGCGGCCCGAATCCGCGGATCACTCCATTCGATTGAAGCCGGTCAAGGCGCGCCTGCACGGTGCCGCGCGCGACGCCGAGCCGCCGGGACATCTCGAGGACGCCGATACGCGGTTCCTCGGCGAGCAGCACGATGAGCCGGCCGTCCAGATGATCGATCGCCATACGGGCCTCCGGGGTGGTCATCTTGTACATAACGCCCGCTGGATCGGGCAATCGCATGAACACAATGTCCAGCGAATACGCAAACTATTGCGCACCTTGCCGCGCAGGGGGAGCCTGCGAACATGACCCAGACCACAGACCACACTCCCGACACCGCCCGGCAGGCAGACCCCTTCCCGGTCAAGGGAATGGACGCGGTCGTCTTCGCCGTCGGCAACGCAAAGCAGGCCGCGCACTACTACTCCACGGCCTTCGGCATGCGGCTCGTCGCCTACTCCGGACCGGAGAACGGCAGCCGCGAGACGGCGTCGTACGTCCTCACCAACGGCTCGGCGCGCTTCGTCCTCACCTCCGTGATCAAGCCCGCCACCACCTGGGGCCACTTCCTCGCCGAGCACGTGGCCGAGCACGGCGACGGCGTCGTCGACCTCGCCATCGAGGTCCCGGACGCGCGTGCCGCGTACGCGTACGCCATCGAGCACGGCGCCCGCTCGGTCGCCGAGCCGTACGAGCTGAAGGACGAGCACGGCACGGTCGTACTCGCCGCGATCGCCACGTACGGCGAGACCCGGCACACCCTGGTCGACCGCTCGGGCTACGACGGCCCCTACCTCCCCGGCTTCACGGCCGCCGCGCCGATCGTCGAGCCGCCCGCCCACCGCACCTTCCAGGCCATCGACCACTGCGTCGGCAACGTGGAACTCGGCCGCATGAACGAGTGGGTCGGCTTCTACAACAAGGTCATGGGCTTCACGAACATGAAGGAGTTCGTGGGCGACGACATCGCGACCGAGTACAGCGCGCTGATGTCGAAGGTCGTCGCCGACGGCACGCTCAAGGTCAAGTTCCCGATCAACGAGCCCGCCATCGCCAAGAAGAAGTCCCAGATCGACGAGTACCTGGAGTTCTACGGCGGCGCGGGCGTCCAGCACATCGCGCTCAACTCCGGCGACATCGTCGAGACGGTACGCACCATGCGCGCGGCCGGCGTCCAGTTCCTCGACACCCCGGACTCGTACTACGACACGCTGGGGGAGTGGGTCGGCGACACCCGCGTCCCCGTCGACACCCTGCGCGAACTGAAGATCCTCGCCGACCGCGACGAGGACGGCTATCTGCTGCAGATCTTCACCAAGCCGGTCCAGGACCGCCCGACCGTCTTCTTCGAGATCATCGAACGGCACGGCTCGATGGGCTTCGGCAAGGGCAACTTCAAGGCCCTGTTCGAGGCGATCGAGCGGGAGCAGGAGAGGCGCGGAAACCTGTAGCGGCACCCTGCGCGGAGCTAACGCCGAAGGCTCCGCCGACGAGCTACGCGGAAGGCTCCGCCGACGGTTCCTCCGAAGGCTCATCCGCCGCCTCGCCCGCCTCGCCCGACTCCTCCTCCGCCGATTCCCCCGGCCCCTCCTCAGCCGAAGGCTCGCCCAGCGCCTCCAACCCCGCCTCCGCCTGCGGCACGAGCAGCGGCGAGAAGTACGGGTTGATGCGCAGAGCCTCGGCGAGGTGGCGGCGGGCCGGGCCGTACTGCTCCAGGGAGCGTTCGATCTGGCCGCGGTGGTAGGCGTACAGCGCACTGCGTACGCCGCCGCCGTGCTCCTTGTCCATCGCCCTGGTGGCGAACTTGAGGGCCTCCTCGTGCTCCCCGACGCGGTGCAGCGCCCAGCCCAGCGCGTCCGCGACGGCGATCCCGCCGTGCCGCTTCCACTCGGTGCGCAGCAGCTGCACGGCCGCCGCGGGATCGCCGTGGTCCGCCTCGAAGAGCCCGAGTACCAGGGCGTCGTCGACACCCCCGGCGGCCTCCTCCCGCGCACGCTCCCGCAGCAGGTCGTACTGCACGCGCGCGGCCCCGTCGACGCCGAGCTTCTCGTACAGCTCGCCCAGCTCCAGCGCGTACCGCGGCTCGGGCCGCTTGGCGAGTGCCGTCTGGTACGCGCGCAGCGCCTCCGACGTGCGCCCCAGTGCCACCAGCGCGCGCCCCTGCCCGGCGAGGGCGCTGTGCTCGTCGGGGTCGGTGCGCAGCGCGCGCTCGTAGTAGCCGAGGGACTGCTCGCGGTCGCCGCGCTCCCAGGCCAGCTCGCCGGCCTGCTGGAGGAAGGCCGCCTGCTCCGTGGGGGTGGCCGCGCGCGCCGCCGCGTCGGCGACCGCGGCCGCCGCGTCCTCGCGCCAGCCGCGGTCCCAGTAGACCCGCGCCGCCCGCGCGGTCACCGTCGGCCCGGAGCGCAGCTCGAGCAGCTTGTCGAGGGTCTTCCGGGTGGCCTTGTAGTCGCCGAGGCCGGTGTACGCGTCGAGCAGCAGCGGATACGTCGTCCAGCGCTTCGGCGCCAGCTTCACGGCGGCCTCGCCCCACTTCTTCCCCGCCCGGAAGTCACCGCGGGCGTTGGCGAGCGCCGCGAGGCCGTCGAGGGCCTCCACGTTCCCCTTCGGCCGGGACTTCAGCGACGTACGCAGCGCCTGCTCGGCCTTCGGGTAGTACGCGGGCGTCGCCGTCCGCCGCCCCTGCTCCACGTACGCCGTACCGAGCACGGCCCACGACTGGACGTCGCGCGGATGGGCCCGCAGATGTGCCTCGCGGTCGCCGATGAGCGCCGCCAGGTCGGGCAGCGAGGCGGGCACCCCGGCCCCCACCGCCGTCTGCGCCCGCGCCACCGGGCCCGGCGCGGGCGGCGCCGCGTCCCGTTCCGCCGAGGGCAGCAGCACCAGTACACCGCCGAGTACGACGCATCCCGCGGCGGCACTGATCAGCGCCCACTTGGCGAAGGGGGAGAAGCGGGACCCGGAGGGCTCGGGCTCCTGGGGCTGCGCGGCCGGTCGCTGCTCTTCGATCTCCATGCCGCTCACTGTGCGTCAATACGAAGACCACATCACGGCACGCGTTGGGTGCCGCAGACGGGGTTCACACCGATGGCCCCGGGTGCGAGGCTGTGATCATGAGTCGTATCGAAGCGCCGCGCGACGAAGTCACCGGCAACCTCGTGGACCGTCTGCTGAGCGGCCTGCCGGCCGAAGCCGTTCTCACCGACCCGGACATCACGGCCTCGTACGCGAACGACATGGCGAGCTTCTGCGAGGCGGGCACCCCGGCCGTCGTGGTCCTTCCGCGCACCGTCGAACAGGTCCAGCACGTCATGCGCATCGCCACCGAGCTGCGCGTCCCCGTCGTCCCGCAGGGCGCCCGCACCGGCCTTTCCGGCGCCGCCAACGCCTCGGACGGCTGCATCGTGCTGTCCCTGGTGAAGATGGACAAGATCCTCGAGATCAACCCGGTCGACCGGATCGCGGTGGTCGAACCGGGCGTCATCAACGCGACCCTCTCCCGCGCCGTCAACGAACACGGCCTGTACTACCCGCCGGACCCCTCCAGCTGGGAGATGTGCACGATCGGCGGCAACATCGGCACGGCCTCCGGCGGCCTGTGCTGCGTCAAGTACGGGGTGACGGCGGAGTACGTCCTCGGCCTCGAGGTCGTGCTGGCCGACGGGCGGCTCATGACCACCGGCCGCCGTACGGCGAAGGGCGTCGCCGGGTACGACCTCACCCGCCTCTTCGTGGGCTCCGAGGGCTCGCTCGGCATCGTCGTACGGGCGATCCTGGCGCTGCGGCCGCAGCCGCCCCAACAGCTGGTCCTCGTGGCCGAGTTCGCGTCGGCGCGGGCCGCCTGCGACGCCGTGGTCAAGGTGATGGAGGGCGGCCATGTGCCGTCCCTCCTCGAACTGATGGACCGCACGACGGTGAAGGCCGTCAACGACCTCGCCCACATGGGCCTCCCGGAGACCACCGAGGCACTGCTCCTCGCCGCCTTCGACACCCACGACCCGGCCGCCGACCTCGCCGCGGTCGGCGCCCTGTGCGAGGCCGCGGGCGCGACCCAGGTGGTACCGGCGGAGGACGCGGCCGAGTCCGAAATGCTGCTCCAGGCGCGGCGGTTGTCGCTCACCGCGCTCGAAGCGGTGAAGGGCACGACGATGATCGACGACGTGTGCGTGCCGCGCTCCCGGCTCGGCGACATGCTCGAAGGCATCGAGCGCGTCGCCGACAAGTACTCGCTGACCATCGGGGTCTGCGCGCACGCGGGCGACGGCAACACCCACCCCACCGTCTGCTTCGACGCCTCCGACCCCGACGAGTCCCGGCGCGCCCGCGAGTCCTTCGACGAGATCATGGCCCTCGGCCTGGAACTCGGCGGCACGATCACCGGCGAGCACGGCGTGGGCGTCCTGAAGAAGGAGTGGCTGGCGCGCGAGATCGGCCCGGTGGGCGTGGAGATGCAGCGGGCGATCAAGACGGCGTTCGACCCGCTGGGGCTCCTTAACCCCGGCAAGCTCTTCTGACGCACCCAGATCTACTCCCCGTCCTTGGACTCGTCCGACGGCCACGGATCCCGCAGCCACAGGTCGTCGGCCGGAGTGGGCGCGAGCAGCTCGGCGAGGCCGTCGTCGATACCGAGCTGCTCCGCCTCAGAGCCCGGCGGGACCGCCCGCAGGGTTCGCTCCAGCCAGGCGGAGACCTGCGCGGAGGGTGCTTCGAGCAGCGCGTCGCCGTCCGGCGAACTCAGCGCCATCAGCACGACACTGCGGCCCGAGACCTTCGTCGGCCACACCCGCACATCACCGTGCCCGCACGGCCGGAACACCCCCTCGACGAGCAGTTCGCGGGCGAAGGTCCAGCTGACGGGATGGTCGGAGCCGATGTGGAAGGTGATGTGGACGGCGTACGGATCGTCGGTGCGGTAACTGAGCCGCGCCGGGACGGGGATGCTGCGTTCGGGCGACAGGACGAGTTTGAGCTCGAGTTCGCGTTCCACCACGGTGTGCATGTCGGTGCGTTTCCTTTCTCGTACGGGGCCCTGTGGGCGGGCCCGTACGAGTGGAGAGCGCGTTGAGGCGGGACCATTACGCGGGTTCCGAGAAGTTTTTTCCCGTTGGGCTCTCAGTGGTGTGCCCAGCGATGTCCGGACGTGGCGGAACCTTGCCCGAATGGGGCGGGTACGGCGGGAGCGGCAGTGGCGGGTGCGCCGGTCTGATAGATGTGGAGCCCCCAAAAGACCCCCGAGCAGATACGGGACGACGGACATGAGCGCCCCAACCCCGGCACCCGGCGACGACAGGCCCCGCGAAGGGTATTACCCGGATCCCTCCATTCCTGGATATGTCCGGTACTGGAACGGTGCCTCCTGGGTACCGGGTACGAGCCGTCCGGCGCCGTTGGACGGCGTGCCGCTCGCGTCGCCGCCCGGCTCGCACCCGGCGTCCGTGCCCGCGCAGGCGCAGGCGCCGGCTCCCGCCGAGGAGACCGGGCCGCACTTCTTCGACGAGGACCCGCAACCGTCCGGCGGCTCCCGGCAGGTGAGCCCCGCCGAGGCCCAGCACGGCAGCCGGCCCGAGCCCGCGGCCGCGTGGGGCGCCGACCGCTCCCGGCAGACCGGTTTCGGCGGCGAGCGGGACCGCCGCGTCGCCTGGGGGGCGCCGCCGAGCGCCGCCGACCCGCGGGTACCCCACGCGTCGGAACCGGCCGACCCGGTGGTCCAGCCCGACGGCCGCTCCTCACGTACGGACGGCACGGCGACGATCCCGCCCGCGGACTCGGGCAGCCCCCAGCCTCCGGCGTCCGGCGGCACCGTGGTGTTCCGGCGCCCGACGGGACCGGTACGGCCCGCGGGAGTTGAGGGGACGGGCAGCGGCAGCGGGCGCCCCGCAGGACCCGGTGCCGAGGACCTGCCCTCCGAGGGCACCATGACCTTCCGCCCGCGCACGCCGCAGCAGGGGGCGCAGCCGGGGAGCACGGCCCCGGCCGCCGGTGCGCCCGCCGCGTCCGCCGGGGGCGGCTTCGGCGCCGGGCAGGCCGCCGCTGCCCAGGCGGCCCAAACCCCAGCGGCCCAAACCCCAGCGGCCCAAACCCCAGCGGCCCAAGCTCCGGCCACCCCGGTGACCCCCTCCGTTCCCCAGCAGGCAGCCGGCGCTCCCATGGCACCCGGGGTCGGCGGCGGTCAGCCCTCCTGGGCGCAGCAGGTGCACCGGCTCGCGGGGGACCCGGCGGCGGAGGGGCAGCCCGTCGCGCCGTGGAAGCCGCCGGTCGACGACATCTTCACGGCGGCCGCGCGCAGGCAGTCGGCGGCCCGTCCCGCGGGCCTCGGCAAGCGGCTGGCCGCCCGGCTCGTGGACACCGTGGTCCTTGCCGGGGTCACCGCCGTGGCCGCCGTACCGCTGGGCACCAAGGCGGTCGACCACGTCAACGAGAAGATCGACGCGGCCAAGCTCTCCGGCGAGACCGTCACGGTCTGGCTGCTCGACGGCACGACCGCGGGCTACCTCGGTGTGATCCTCGCCGTCCTGCTCCTCTTCGGCGTCCTCTACGACGCGCTGCCCACCGCCAAGTGGGGCCGCACCCTCGGCAAGAAGCTGTGCGGCATCGAGGTGCGCGACATCGAGGGCCACGAACCCCCGTCCTTCGGCTCGGCCCTGCGCCGCTGGCTCGTCTACGGCGTCACAGGCGTCCTCGGTGTCGGGGTCCTCGGTGTCCTGTGGTGCCTGTTCGACAAGCCGTGGCGCCAGTGCTGGCACGACAAGGCGGCCCACACCTTCGTGGCGGCGCGGACGTAAGGAACGCCGGCGCAGAGGGCGTACAGAGCCACGCGTCATCGGACGTACACAACCCGGTAGCCCGGACGGCCGCTCGCCGGATGCGGACGGGGAGGGTTCGCGGTCCACTCGGGCCATGAGCAGCGAACCGCCGCCTCCGGGCTCCGGCCAGCCACCGGACGACGACCCGTTCAAGAAGCAGCCCCCGCCCGCCGAGGGCGGCGGCTCCCCGTACGACCCCTCCTACGGCGCCCAGCCCCCGCCGTCCGGCGCCCAGCCGCCGCCCTACGGTGGTGGCGGCGATCCCTACGGCTCCGGCGGCCCCTACGGCGGCGATCCGCTCGCCGGTATGCCGCCGCTGGCGGACAGCGGCAAGCGGGTCCTTGCGCGGATCCTCGACATGATCCTCGTGGGCATCGTGGTGTGGCTGCTGTCATGGGCGTTCGGGGTCACCGAGTACGACGTGGACACGGACAAGATCGACACCGGCAAGTCCTTCGCTCAGTCGCTCGTCGCCGCCGTGCTCTACGTCGGGTACGACACCTTCATGATCAGCAAGTCGGGGCAGACCCTCGGCAAGAGGCTGTTCAAGCTGCGGGTGGCCAACCTCGACAACGGCTCCACGCCGTCCGTGCAGACCACGCTGATCCGCTCGCTGGTCCTGTGGATCCCGTTCGCGTTCTGCTGCGCGTGCATCTGGACCGCGATCGCGGGCGGTTGGAGCTTCTTCGACAAGCCCTACAAACAGGGCCTCCACGACAAGGCGGCCAAGACGGTGGTGGTCAGCACCGGTTGACCGTCGGGCGGTGGGACAGGAAACGACGACCGGCGGGTCCGTGAGACACGGGCCCGCCGGTTCGTACGTGCTGACGCTTCTGCGGTGACCTAGGGGTTCGCCGGCTCGCGTACGGGCTCGGACGTCACGGAGGCGGCCACCGATGCGGTCTCGCGCTGTGCGGGGACGCGCCCCTCCAGTACGGGAACGACGGGCACCTTCACGGTGCGCGCCGGCTTCGGCAGCGGGACCGTCAGGGCGACGAGGAGTCCGAGAACGAGTGCCGAGAGGGTGATCGCCACGATCCCCGGGCCCGAACTCGTCTGAGACAGCAGCAGCATGGCGAGGGTGGAGAGGATCACGGTGCAGGAACCGTAGGCGAGCTGTGCGGCGGTCGGACGAGGCATGGCAGTCGTTCGAGGCATGGCAATCGTTTCCTCGGATGGGGGTGCTCCCCCCGGGTGCCTCTCGCGATGGGGGAGGGTGCGGATAGAGCATTGGGGGTGAGGCTGCGAATCGGGGGCCGACAACGGTGTCGACTTGGCAATCCATCGACATTCCGACGTGCCGCCAATCGACTCTATTCGCCTGCATGCCCGAGTGGAACGGCCGGTAAGCGTGACCTAACCCACGGTGCCGGTGCACAGGGGGCGCACGGAGTCATCACGTCCATGAAGTGGACGTCCGGGCGCGCCTGTTGAGCGGTGTGGTGGCGCTCCGCAGAGCGAACACCCGCTCTACATAGTGCAGTTGCCAGGTTCAAGTCAAGATCTGTCTTTTCTTTGGTAACTCCGGTCCAATGTCGTCACTTGACACGCGTATTCGCCCGCGGACCCCATGACCTGGACCCCTCCATCCGCGTGAGCGCGCGCGAGGGAGGACATCAAGTGACCAGCAGATCATGGACGTTCAGAGGGGCGGCGGTGGGCGTTGCCCTCGCCGCGGCCACTGCCACGTTCTCGACGTTCGCCGTGGCGCAGGCCGACGCCGGTGCGTCGGCCCCGACGGTGGACCGCCGTGACCCGGCATCGCCCGCCGCGAGTGACACCGAGCACGACCTCAAGGGCCCGTTCACGGACAGCGAGGCGGCCCAGCGCGAAGAGGCGCTCCAGCAGGTCATATCCGGCGAGGCCACGGCCCAGGAGCGCAACGGCTCGCAGGTCGTGCAGCTCAGCAAGGGCAAGTACGTCGAGCTGGCCCGGGAGAAGACCGACAAGATCTTCACCATCCTGGTCGAGTTCGGCGACCAGATCGACAGCCGCTACGGCGGCACCGTCGGCCCGCTGCACAACGCGATAGCCGAGCCGGACCGCACCAAGGACAACAGCACGGCCTGGCAGGCGGACTACAACCAGGAGCACTTCAACGAGCTCTACTTCGGCACCGGCACGGGTGTCGACTCGATGAAGACGTACTACGAGAAGCAGTCGTCGGGCCGTTACTCGGTCGACGGCGAGGTCTCGGACTGGGTCAAGGTCCCCTACAACGAGGCCCGTTACGGCTCCAACGACGCGAGCACCGGCGCCTGGTACGCGGTGCAGGACGGCGTCACCGCCTGGGTCGCGGCGCAGGAGGCGGCAGGCGCGACCGACGCGGAGATCAAGGCGCAGCTGGCCGAGTACGACCAGTGGGACCGCTACGACTTCGACGGCGACGGCAACTTCAACGAGTCCGACGGCTACATCGACCACTTCCAGATCGTGCACGCCGGTGAGGACGAGTCCGCGGGCGGCGGCGCCCAGGGCGCGGACGCCATCTGGGCCCACCGCTGGTACGCGTTCGGCACCGACGCCGGTTCCACCGGACCCGAGGGCAACAAGCTCGGCGGCGCCGCGATCGGCGACACCGGCATCTGGGTCGGCGACTACACCATCCAGCCGGAGAACGGCGGACTCGGCGTCTTCGCCCACGAGTACGGCCACGACCTCGGTCTGCCGGACCTCTACGACACCAACGGCGGCGACAACTCCACGGGCTTCTGGACGCTGATGTCGTCCGGTTCCTGGCTCGGCACGGGCGAGGAAGAGATCGGCAACCTCCCCGGCGACATGACCGCCTGGGACAAGCTGCAGCTCGGCTGGCTCAACTACGACACGGCGAAGGCGGGCACCAAGTCCTCGCACACGCTGGGCGTCGCCGAGTACAACACCAAGAACGCGCAGGCGCTCGTCGTCGAACTGCCCGAGAAGACGGTCACCAACGAGATCGTCGAACCGGCGCAGGGCGCGACCCAGTGGTGGAGCGGCAGCGGCGACAACCTCTCGCAGACGCTGACCCGTTCCGTGGACCTCACGGGCAAGTCCTCGGCCACGCTGACCCTTGACGGCTGGTGGGACATCGAGGCGGGCTACGACTACCTCTACACCGAGGTGTCCACCGACGGCGGCGCCAACTGGACCGCCATCGACGGCACCGCGGACGGCGCGGCCATCAGCCGTGACGGCAGCGGCAAGCCGGCGCTCGACGGCACGACCGAGGCGTACAAGAAGCTGTCGTACCCGCTGGACGCCTACGCGGGCCAGAACATCGGCCTGCGCTTCCGCTACGCCACCGACGGCGGCGTGGCCCAGAAGGGCTTCGCGGCCGACGAGATCAGCGTCACCGCGGACGGCACCGCCCTCTTCTCGGACGACGCGGAGACCGCGGACGCCGCCTGGACGGCGGACGGCTTCTCCCGTATCGGCGCGTCCATCACGGACGACTACGCGCAGTACTACATCGCCGAGAACCGCCAGTACGTGTCGTACGACAAGACCCTCAAGGTCGGCCCGTACAACTTCGGCTTCTCGACGACCCGTCCGGACTGGGTGGAGCACTTCCCGTACCAGAACGGCCTGTTGATCTGGAAGTGGGACACCTCCCAGCCGGACAACAACACCAGCGTCCACCCGGGTGCTGGTCTGGTGCTGCCGATCGACGCCCACCCGACCGCCCTGAAGTGGGCGGACGGCACGGTGATGCGCAGCCGTATCCAGGCCTACGACTCGCCCTTCAGCCTGTTCCGCACCGACGGTCTCACGCTGCACAAGGCGGACGTCGCGACCAAGATCGCGTCGCAGAAGGGTGTCTCGGTCTTCAACGACCGGACCAACACCTACTACGACACGAGCACCCCGCTGGCCGGTGTCAAGATCACTGACACCAACACCAAGATCAAGATCGTCAAGGAGGCCCTGAACGGCTCCACGATCTCGCTCCAGGTCGGCCCCGCAGTGAAGTAAGAGGCATTTCCGCAGGTCAGAGCATGATCGGCCGCGACCCCCTGGCGGGTCGCGGCCGATCGTGTTTAGGTGCGTCCTGTGATTCTCTTATTGACACCGGACCGCACGGGGGTGTGACTTTTCATGGCCGCAGGAGGTTTCTGCAAGCTGCCGAACGGCAGCGTGGTGGTGGCGCTGAACCTGCCCAGCCCGTCCGGCCCGTACAGCTCGGCCGCCGGCTGTGTGCGGGTGCTCGTGCTGGCCCAGAACCGGGCCCGCGCCCTGACCCGGCTGCGCAACCTGGGCCTGCGCGCGGTGTACCTGCGGGGCAACGCCCAGCCGCCCACCCCGGACGAGATCACCGCGGTCCTGCACCACCCCGACGGCCTGATATGGCGTACGGCCCCGGCCCCTGACAACGGTGTCAGCGTCAGCCCGGACATCGGCCCGGAGCTGGTCCAGGAGCTGTGGCACCCGATCAGGGCGCTCATGCGCAGACCCGCGCCCCAAGGCCTGCCCGCGGCGCCCCAAGGCCTGTAGGAGTTCCCCGGGAGGCTCAGACCACCGGCTTGCCGGTCAGCTCCACGCCCGCGCTCCGTAGCTCCTCCAGGGCCCGGTCCGTGGTCTCCTCGGCCACTCCGGCCGTGAGGTCGAGGAGGACCTGCGTACGGAAGCCCTCGCGGGCGGCGTCCAGGGCGGTGGCGCGTACGCAGTGGTCGGTCGCGATGCCCACCACGTCCACCTCGTCGACCTCCCGGGCCCGCAGCCAGTCCGCCAGCGTCACCCCGTTCTCGTCGGCGCCCTCGAAGCCGCTGTACGCCGCCGCGTACGCGCCCTTGTCGAAGACGGCGTCGATCGCGCCGGAGGCGACGACCGGGGCGAAGTTCGGGTGGAAGCCGACGCCCTCCGTGCCGGCCACGCAGTGCGCGGGCCAGGAGTGGACGTAGTCGGGGTTGTCGGCGAAGTGGCCGCCGGGGGCGATGTGGAGGTCGCGGGTCGCGACGACATGGCGGTAGCCGGCGGGCGCCTGCCCGATCAGCTCCGTGATGGCGGCGGCCACATCGGCACCCCCGGCCACCGCGAGGCTGCCACCCTCGCAGAAGTCGTTCTGCACGTCTACGACGATCAAGGCGCGGCGCATGGCGGGTGTCCTTAGGCTCGGCATGAGGTCGGTGGTGTTGATGGAGGGGTGCGGGCCCGGCCTTTGAGCTACCGAGCCTAGAGACTTCAAGTGCGCTCCGGGAGGGGGCATTTGGCTGCTGCGCCGTGTCCCGGAGTGCGGAGGGAAGGCTTGCGTGGTGCGGAGAGGACGCTTGCGTGGTGCGGAGGGGGCGTTGCCGTTGCATTCCCGCTCACCGGTTGTTCATGCGCCCGCGCGATAGCCGTACGTCAGCGGCAGCAGCCGTATCTCAGACGTACTCGGTCGGAATGACCGCTTCGCCGCGCGAGAGCTGGGTCGCCGACAGCGGCAGGTTGGCGCGGGCCGCCGCATGCCGGTCGCGTACGACGTCGAGGGGCTCGCGTGCGACGATCCGGCCGCCCTTGACCAGCTCCACCAGGAGCTGGCGGTCGGCCAGCTCGCCTGGCACCGGACCGACGCCGACCACCTCGGCCTCGGCGACCCCGTGCTCGTCCAGGCGCCGCGCGGCCCACTTGCGGCCGCCGATGGAGGTCTTGCCGCCGGTGGACTTCTTGGCCACCGGCTCCAGCGGGGCCTTCAGGTCGGCGGACTCGGCGCGGGCGACCAGCTTGTAGACCATGGAGCAGGTGGGATGGCCGGATCCCGTCACCAGCTGGGTGCCGACGCCGTACGCGTCCACGGGCGCCGCCGCCAGCGAGGCGATCGCGTACTCGTCCAGGTCGGAGGTCACGATGATCTTCGTGTGGGTAGCCCCCAGCTCGTCCAGCTGCTGCCGCACCCGGTGCGCGACGAGAAGGAGGTCCCCGGAGTCGATGCGGACGGCGCCCAGCTCGGGCCCGGCCACCTCGACGGCCATCCGGACCGCCTCGGCGACGTCGTACGTGTCCACCAGCAGCGTGGTGCCCCGGCCGAGGGAGTTCACCTGGGCCTGGAACGCGTCCCGCTCGGTGTCGTGGAGCAGGGTGAAGGCGTGCGCGGACGTCCCCACCGTCGGGATGTCGTAGCGGAAACCGGCGGCCAGGTCGGAGGTGGTCGTGAAGCCACCGACGTACGCGGCCCGCGCGGCGGCCACGGCGGCCAGCTCGTGCGTGCGCCGGGCGCCCATCTCGATCAGCGGACGTTCGCCCGCCGCCGAGGCCATCCGGGAGGCGGCGGCCGCGATCGCCGAGTCGTGGTTGAGAATGGAGAGGATCACGGTCTCCAGGAGCACGCACTCCGCGAAGGACCCCTCGACCCGCAGGACCGGCGAGCCCGCGAAGTACACCTCGCCCTCCGGGTAGCCCCAGATGTCCCCGCCGAAGCGGTACGAGGCGAGCCACTGCAGGGTCGGTTCGTCCACGATCTTGCGATCGCGCAGAAAGCCGAGGACGTCCGCGTCGAAGCGGAAGTTCTCGACGGCGTCGAGGACTCGCCCGGTTCCGGCCACGACCCCGTAGCGCCGCCCTTCGGGCAGCCGCCGGGTGAAGACCTCGAAGACCGAGCGCCGCTCGGCGGTCCCGGCCGCCAGGGCGGCCTGCAGCATCGTCAGCTCGTACTGGTCGGTGAAGAGCGCCGTCGAGGGAACGTCCACCGGCAGCCCAAGGTCCGCTGTGTTCATAGGACGGGATCGTACCCCCATCTCGTCACTCTGACGATTTGTGGTTCGGGTTTGTGGGACGCACCGGCGTTGCGGGGTCCATTTGTGCGAGCACCCCCCTCTGGTGGCAGCATGGGCGGTGTGACGGCTCCCGCACCCCTAGAGACCGAGAAGACCGAGTCGGCGGAGGAGGTCTTCGCCGTACCCGAGCCGGACGTTCCCTGGCTGACGATCGTGCACAACGACCCGGTCAACCTCATGAGCTATGTGACGTATGTCTTCCAGGCCTACTTCGGCTACAGCAAGGACAAGGCCCACAAGCTCATGCTCGACGTCCACCACAAGGGCCGGGCCGTCGTCTCCAGCGGATCCCGCGAGGAGATGGAACGCGACGTACAGGCCATGCACGGTTACGGTCTGTGGGCCACCCTTCAGCAGGACCGGAAATAGCCCGAGCCCTGGAAACCGCGAGCAGGACCGGAAGCAGCGAACTCACTCCATGCCAGGACACTTCGAACCGATCCCCGGCGGCGGCGCGGCCGTCGCGCTCGACGAGGTCGAGATCTCCATCATCCGCTCCCTCGCCGTCCAGCTCCTGGAGCTCATCGGTCCCGGACCCGCCGAGAACGCCCCCGACGACCCGCTCGCCGAGCTGTTCGCGGAGGGCCCCAGCGAGCCGCCCTCCGACCCCGTGCTGCAGCGCCTCTTCCCCGACGCGTACAGCGGCCCCGACGTCGAGGCCAACTCGCCCGAACAGGCCGAGGAGCAGCGCGCCCACTCCTCGGAGTTCCGCCGCTTCACCGAGAACGACCTGCGCGCGGGCAAGCGGGAGAACGCCCTCACGGTGATCCGCTGCCTGGACGGGCTGACGTCCGGCGACGGCGGAGCCGTCCTCAAGCTCACCGCCGACGAGTCCGAGCAGTGGCTGCGCGCCCTGAACGACCTGCGCCTGGCGATCGGCTCCCGGCTCGACGTCGTCGACGAGGAGGACACCGACCTCCTCTACCGGCTGCCGGACGAGGACCCTCGCAAGCCGATGGTGATGGCGTATCTGTGGCTGGGCGGGCTTCAGGAGACGCTCGTCGAGACCCTTATGCCCTGATCCACCCCGCTTTCGGTGTTCGCTCAGAGGACACTCAAATCCGGATAACGATCACGTCACCATGACCGCGTCCTATGGGGCGCGGTCAGACTTTTGTCCGGTTCTTCCTGTGGTGTGTGCCACGAATCCCCCAGTCGATCAACGTTGCGGCCGTGATAAATCTTCACGACCGCCCGACAGGACAACACCCATGTCCGGTCGGGTGCGCCACCGAGCCGGCGGATCGCCGGCCAGGCACGAGCGGGCTCCCCGAGCGCGCTCAGCTCCACCATCCGGGGGGATCGGAACCCGATCCGAAGCCAAGTCACTGGCTCGGAACGGCATGGAGAAAGGCGCACGACGTGACCTCATCGCAGGTCGGCAAGGAATACGACGGCAGTGAGGCCGTGGGCGGCGACGCCCCCGAAGAGGGGTACGAGCGCGGGCTCGGCAGCCGTCAGGTCCAGATGATCGCGATCGGCGGCGCCATCGGCGTCGGCCTCTTCCTGGGCGCCGGGGCGAACATCGCCAAGGCGGGGCCCAGCCTCATCCTCATGTACGCCCTCGCGGGCGTGATCATCTTCTTCATCATGCGGGCACTCGGCGAACTCCTGCTCTACCGCCCGGTGTCGGGTTCCTTCGCGGAGTACTCGCGCGAGTTCCTCGGCCCGTTCTTCGGCTTCTTCACCGGCTGGACGTACTGGCTGATGTGGGTCGTCACCGGCATGGCGGAACTCACCGCCGCCGCGATCTACGTCAACTTCTGGTTCCCGCAGGTCCCGCGGTGGGTGACGGCCCTGGTCTTCCTGGTCGTCCTCTTCGTGGCCAACCTGATTTCGGTGAAGCTGTTCGGCGAGATCGAGTTCTGGTTCTCGATGGTCAAGGTCACCGCGCTGATCGGCATGATCGTGATCGGCCTCGGCGTCCTCACCTTCGGCTTCAGCTCGGCCGGTGACACCGCCTCCGTCGCCAACCTCTGGCAGTTCGACGGCTTCTTCCCCAAGGGCATCGGCTCCTCCCTGATGACCCTCCAGGGCGTCATGTTCGCCTACCTCGCCGTCGAACTCGTCGGCGTCACCGCCGGCGAGTCCGAGAACCCCGAGAAGACCCTCCCCAAGGCGATCAACACCCTGCCCTGGCGCATCGCCCTCTTCTACGTCGGCGCCCTCACGGTCATCCTCTGCGTCGTGAAGTGGACCGAGTTCGCACCAGGCGTCAGCCCCTTCGTGGAGGCCTTCGCCAAGATCGGCATCCCGGCGGGCGCGGGCATCGTCAACTTCGTCGTCCTCACCGCCGCCCTGTCGTCCTGCAACTCCGGCATGTACTCCACCGGCCGCATGCTGCGCACCCTGGCGGACAACGGCGAGGCCCCGAAGATCTTCAACAAGCTCTCCTCCACCAGGACCCCGGCGTTCGGCATCACCATCTCCGTGCTCTTCATGGGCATCGGCGTGATCCTCAACTACATCGTCCCGGAGAAGGCGTTCGGCTATGTGGTCTCGGTGGCCACCGCGGCCGGCATCTGGACCTGGCTGATGATCCTGATCAGCCACATCCTGTACCGCCGCGCGGTCGACGCCGGGCGCCTGCCCGCGTCCTCCTTCCCCGCCCCGGGCGGCGCGAGGTTCAGCTGGGTCGCGGTCGCGTTCCTCCTCTTCGTGACCTGCCTGATCGCCTACGACGCCGACTCCCGCGTCTGCCTGTACGTGATGGCCGGCTGGGCCGCCGCGCTGGGCATCGGCTGGGCCGTCCTCAAGTCGAGGAACCCGCAGGTCGCCGAGCGCGACGACCCGGTCTTCGAAAAGGTCGGCTGACCTCCCAGGTCTCATGATGTGGGCCGCCCCGTACCACTCCTCGGTACGGGGCCGCCCTTCTGCTTATCCTGGCCAGCATGCTGACCATCACCCAGGCCCTGTTCGACCAGATCGTCGCGCACGCGCGCCAGGACCACCCCGACGAGGCGTGCGGCGTCGTAGCGGGCCCGGAGGGCACCGGCCGCCCCGAGCGGTTCATCCCGATGCTCAACGCCGCCCGCTCGCCCACGTTCTACGAGTTCGACTCCGGCGACCTGCTGAAGCTGTACCGGGAGATGGACGACCGCGACGAGGAACCCGTCGTCATCTACCACTCCCACACGGCGACCGAGGCCTACCCCTCCCGCACCGACCTCTCGTACGCCAACGAGCCGGGCGCGCACTATGTACTGGTCTCCACCGCCGACTCGGACGACGTGGGGCCCTTCCAGTTCCGCTCGTACCGGATCGTCGAGGGCGTGGTTACGGAGGAGGAGATCAAGGTGGTCGAGGCATACTGATTGCCCCGACCAACTCGCCGTATCGGAGATGGTGTTGACGCAGCGGACGAACAGACGACGCCCCACGCTGGAGGACGTCGCCCGCCAGTCGGGTGTCTCGAAGTCCACCGTGTCGCGAGTGGTCAACGGCGAGCTCAAGGTGCGCCCGGAGGTCGTCGACCGCGTCCGGGACGTGATCGCCGAACTGGGCTACGTACCGAACCAGGCCGCCCGCCAGTTGGTCACCCGCCGCACGGGCGCCGTCGCCGTCGTGGCGACCCAGCCGCAGGACCGGGTCTTCATCGACCCGTTCTTCGACTGCCACCTGCGCGGCATCCGCAAGGAGCTCATCGCGCACGGCGTCCAGCCCGTCCTGCTGTTCCTCGAGGAACCCGACGACTATCCGCGCGTGGGCGAATTCCTCGGCGGCGGCCACGTCGACGGCGCCTTGCTGTTCTCCCTCCGTGCCGACGACCCGCTGCCCGGCATGATCGAGCGGCTCGGCCTGCCCGCCGTCTTCGGCGGCCGCCCGCTGCTGCGTGAGGGCGAGACCGTGCGCGGCCAGATATACGTCGACGCCGACAACCGCGGCGGGGCCCGTGAAGCCGTCCGCCACCTCGTCTCGATCGGCCGTGAACGCATCGCGACCATCACCGGGCCCTACGACCAGGAGGCCTCAGCCGTCGACCGCCTCGACGGCTACCGGGACGTCCTCCTGGACGCCTCGCCCCGCCTGATCGAACGGGCCGACTACACCCGGCAGGGCGGTGCCGACGCCATGGCCGTCCTCCTGGACCGGTGCCCCGACCTGGACGCCGTCTTCGTCGCCTCGGACCTCATGGCGTCCGGCGCGCTGCAGGTGCTGCGGGAGCACGGCCGCCGGGTGCCCGAGGACGTGGCCGTCGTCGGCTTCGACGACCTCGCACCCATCGCCGAGTCGACCGACCCGCCGCTCACCACCGTCCACCAGGACGTCGAAGGCATGGGGCGCCTGCTGGCCCGGCTGCTGTTCAGCGGGACCGCGGCGGGCGCCGACGAGGAGGCGACCGGCGGTCACCCGCTCTCCTCCGTGGTCACCCCCACGCGTCTTGTCAGGCGGGAGTCCGCCTGAGCCGTGGGCCGCAGCCGGGGGCCCGAGCTGTGGGCCTGAGCTGTCCGGTCTCATTCCCCGATCGCAATCTGTCCGGAATGTGGGATCACATTCCGGGACCCGGACCGGGAATCGATACGATGACCCCATGGTTTCCCACGACGTGAGCGACAAGACGCCGGGCATGATGCTCGTGGCGCGGCTGCACGTCGACCTGTGCAGGCTGCAGAGCGCCATCTGTACGCGCTGAACCCTGCCGCCGCCGTACGGCCGTGAGCCGCGGCTCCGCAACCGGCGTACACCTTTCTCCACCGCGCTGCCGCGCGCCCACCGACCTGACTTTCCTCCCGACAGGAGCCCGCAACCATGGCCATCGAGGTCCGCATCCCCACCATCCTCCGCACCTACACCGACGGCCAGAAGGCCGTCGAGGGCGGCGGGGAGACCCTCGCCGAGCTGTTCGCCGACCTCGAAACCCGGCACACGGGCATCCAGGCCCGCATCGTGGACGGCGGCGAACTGCGCCGCTTCGTCAACGTCTACCTCAACGACGAGGACGTCCGCTTCCTCGACGGCATCAACACCAAGCTGACCGACGGCGACAACGTGACGATCCTGCCGGCCGTGGCCGGCGGCATGGTCTGATCTGATCGGGCTCTGATCTCTGATGCGCTACGACTCCCCGCTCGCCGCGGTGGGCAACACCCCTCTGGTGCGCCTGCCGCGGCTCTCGCCGTCCCTGGACGTGCGTATCTGGGCCAAGCTGGAGGACCGCAACCCCACCGGCTCGGTCAAGGACCGGCCCGCGCTGCACATGGTCGAACAGGCGGAGAAGGACGGCCGGTTGACGCCCGGCTGCACGATCCTGGAGCCGACGTCCGGCAACACGGGGATCTCGCTGGCCATGGCGGCGAAGCTCAAGGGCTACCGCATGGTCTGCGTCATGCCCGAGAACACCTCGCAGGAGCGGCGGGACCTGCTGGGCATGTGGGGCGCGGAGATCATCCCCTCCGCCGCGGCCGGCGGGTCCAACACCGCCGTCCGCGTCGCCAAGGAGCTCGCCGCGGAGCACCCGGACTGGGTGATGCTCTACCAGTACGGCAACCCGGACAACGCGGGCGCCCACTACGCGACCACCGGGCCTGAGATCCTCGCCGACCTCCCCTCCGTCACCCACTTCGTGGCCGGGCTCGGCACCACCGGCACCCTGATGGGCGTCGGCCGCTTCCTGCGTGAGCACAAGCCCGACGTGAAGATCGTCGCCGCCGAGCCGCGCTACGACGACCTCGTGTACGGCCTTCGCAACCTGGACGAGGGCTTCGTACCCGAGCTGTACGACGCGTCCGTCCTCACCACCCGCTTCTCCGTCGGCTCCGCCGACGCGGTCACCCGCACCCGCGAGCTGCTCCAGCAAGAGGGCATCTTCGCGGGCGTCTCCACCGGCGCCGCGCTGCACGCCGCGATCGGCGTCGGCAAGAAGGCCCTCGCCGCGGGCGAGTCCGCCGACATCGTGTTCGTCGTCGCCGACGGGGGCTGGAAGTACCTGTCGACGGGGGTCTACACGGCCGCGACGACGGAGGAAGCGATCGAGACGTTGCAGGGGCAGTTGTGGGCGTAGGGGTGTAGCGGGCGGGGGTGGGTTCTTCGCCCCCGCCGGCCGGTTTCAGCCCGTCCGGCGTTTGAGGACGAGCGCGTCAGCGCGATACGGGGGTCTGGGGGCGGAGCCCCCAGGAACGGGACGGGAAGGGGCGGAGGGGGCGAAAAACCCCAACCCTCAGCCCGCTAGATACCGCACCTGATCCCACAGCACCGGATCCACCACCCCCACCCGCCGCCGGAAGTCCCACACAGGCACCTCCCGCAGCTCATCCGTCTCAAGAAAGCTCGCCCGCCCCTGGGCGTCCCCGACCGCCCCCGGCGGCAACGGAATCACCCCGGCCCGCTCGTCGTGATACTTGCTGGTGATCTTCGCGACGGTCACCACATCGCCCCGCACACCCAGCACGAGACAGGGCCGGTCCTTGCCCCCGGGCCCGTCCTCGTAGGGAACGCTCGCCCACCAGATCTCCGCCGCCCGCGGCCGAGGCACCCGCCGCCGAGGCCCACGCGGCGGCCGCCCGGGCGGCCGCGTACGCCGCGCCGCCCGATGCCCCCGCCCCCACCCGTCCACAAGCGTGGCGACCAACGCGAGCAGCACCACAGCCGCCAGCGCGAGCCACCAGGACGTGTCCATACCAATGAAGGTACCGGTGCGTACCGCCACCCGCCCCCCGCCCGGCCGGAGCCGCCCGCCCGGACCCCGCCCCAGGTCCATCCGAACCGGTGACAGCACAGGTGAGTTCGCCCACAACGGCCCCTGGCGGAGGAGCGACCGGCCCTTTTGCGCCTTACGCTCGACGGACCGCACGACCCCCGTTTCCCGTACCTGCTCCGAGTGTCTGCGCTGAGTATCTGCTCACCGCATCTACTCTCTGCACTTCCTGTCAGCGCGGAGGTTCCAGCTCTATGAAGCTCACCGTCGTCGGCTGCTCGGGGTCGTTCCCGTCCGCGGAATCGGCCTGTTCGAGCTACCTCGTAGAGGCCGACGGCTTCCGGCTGCTTCTCGACATGGGCAACGGTGCCCTTGGCGAGCTGCAGCGCCACTGCGGTCTTTACGACCTCGACGCGATCTTCCTCAGCCATCTGCACGCCGACCACTGCATCGACATGTGCGCGTACTTCGTCGCGCGCTACTACCGCCACGACGGCGGCCGCGCCGACCCGATCCCGGTCTACGGACCCGAGGGCACGGAGCACCGCCTGACCACCGCGTACGCGGACACCCCCAGCGCCTCGTCGATGAGCGAGGTGTTCGACTTCCACACGGTCAAGCCGGGCACGTTCGAGGTCGGCCCGTTCACCCTGCACACGGAGCGGGTGCGCCACCCGGTGGAGGCGTACGGCATCCGCGTGGAGCACGGTGGACGTTCCCTGACCTACTCCGGGGACACGGGAGTGAGCGAGTCTCTCGACGAACTCGCCCGTGACACCGACCTGTTCCTCTGCGAGGCCGCGTTCACGCACGGCAAGGAGAACATCCCCGACCTCCATCTCAACGGCCGCGAGGCAGGCGAAACCGCCACCCGCGCCGGCGCCCGCCGTCTCCTCCTCACCCACATCCCGCCGTGGACGGACCCCCAGATCAACCTGGCGGACGCACGCGAGGTGTACGACGGTCCGCTGGAACTGGCGGCGCCGAGGGCGTCGTACGAGATCTAGAGCCGGCGGTAACGAGGAAGGCCCCGGAACCCAATGGGTTCCGGGGCCTTCGTCATGCCGTACGAGCGAGGCTCACGCCTTGGTGAGGTCCTCGACCTCCTCCTGGGGCTCGCGGCCCGGGGTGGGGAGGTTCCACTTGGTGATCGCGAAGCGGAAGGTCACGTAGTAGATCGCCGCGAAGACGAGGCCGATCGGGATGATCAGCCATGGCTTGGTGGCGAGGTTCCAGTTCAGGAAGTAGTCGATGGCACCGGCGGAGAAGCTGAAGCCGTGGTGCACGCCCAGGGCCCAGGTGATGGCCATCGAGAGGGCGGTCAGGATCGCGTGGATCGCGTACAGGACCGGCGCGATGAACATGAACGAGAACTCGATCGGCTCGGTGATGCCGGTGACGAACGAGGTCAGCGCGAGAGAGACCATCATGCCGCCGACGGCCTTGCGGCGCTCGGGGCGGGCGGAGTGCGTGATCGCGAGGGCGGCGGCCGGGAGCGCGAACATCATGATGGGGTAGAAGCCGGTCATGAACTGACCGGCGGTCGGGTCGCCGTGGAAGAAGCGCGGCAGGTCACCGTGCCAGACGGCACCGGCGGAGTCCGTGTAGGTGCCGATCTCCTGCCAGGCGACGGTGTTCACGAACTGGTGCATGCCGACCGGGAGCAGCGCGCGGTTGATCAGACCGAACAGGGCGGCGCCGAAGGAACCGAGGCCGGTCATCCACTCGCCGAAGTTGGTGATGACGTCGCCGACGGGCTCCCAGACGAGGCCGAAGAAGACGCCGACGGCGGTGCCGATGAAGGCCATCAGGATCGGGACGAGGCGACGGCCGTTGAAGAAGCCGAGCCAGTCGGGCAGCTTGGTGCGGTGGAACCGCTGCCAGGTGACGGCGGCTATCAGGCCCATCACGATGCCGCCGAGGACCTTGGGGTCGTTGTACGTCGCGGCGAGGTCCGCGCCGTCCTGGACCTTGGCGTCGGTGATCGGGAACGCGGTGAGTACGTTCTTGTAGACCAGGAAACCGACCAGCGCCGCGAGGGCGGTGGAGCCGTCGGACTTCTTGGCGAAGCCGATGGCGATGCCTACGCAGAACAGCAGCGGCAGGTTGGCGAAGACCGCGTCACCGGCGGTGGCGAACACCAACGCAACCTTGTCCCAGCCGAGTCCCTCGGCGCCGAACACGTCGGGCTGGCCGAGACGGAGCAGGATGCCCGCCGCCGGCAGCACGGCGATCGGCAGCTGCAGGCTGCGGCCGACCTTCTGCAGGCCCTGGAACAGACCGGATCCCCGCTTCTTTGCGGGGGCCGCCGATGTGGTGGCGGTGCTCATAGTTCCTCCATGTACCGGAGCTGCCGGGGGGACGGGAAGGGGGAAGCAGGGGTGAAGAAAAAGGGTGGGCAGCGTCCACGTGGTCTACACCATTAAGTGGTGTAGACCTGTTTTAGCACGGTGAAGGTGAGATAAGGAACCCGCCAATTTCGAATCATGACGAAGGGCCCCCGGACCAGCAGGTCCGGGGGCCCTTCGAGCGTCGGCCGCTACGCTTTCGTGACGTCCTCGCGCTCGTCGTCCGGCTCACGGCCCGGGGTCTTCAGGTCGAACTTGGTGATCGCGAAGCGGAAGATCGCGTAGTACACGACGGCGAAACACAACCCGATCGGGATGATCGCCCAGGGTTTCGTCGCCAGGTTCCAGTTGATGACGTAGTCGATCAGACCGGCCGAGAAGCTGAAGCCGTCATGGACCCCCAGCCCCCAGGTCACCGCCATCGACACACCCGTGAGCACCGCGTGCACCGCGTACAGCAGCGGCGCGATGAACAGGAACGAGTACTCGATCGGCTCGGTGATACCCGTGACGAACGAGGTCAGTGCGACCGAGAGCATCAGACCGCCAACCTCCTTGCGGCGATGGGGCTTTGCGCAGTGCGTCATCGCCAGACAGGCGGCCGGCAGCGCGAACATCATGATCGGGAAGAAGCCCGAAGTGAACTGGCCCGCGTTCGGGTCACCCGCCAGGAACATGTTGATGTCACCGTGCACGATCGTCCCGTCCGGCTTGGTGTAACTGCCGAACTGGAACCAGATGGGCACGTTCAGGAACTGATGCAGACCGATCACCAGCAGCGCGCGGTTGGCGATACCGAACACACCCGCACCCCAGGCGCCGAGCCCGACCAGCCAGTCGCTGAAGTTCTCCAGACCGTCACCGATCGGCGGCCACACCCACAGACACAGCGCGGCGAACGCGATCGCGACGAACGACATGATGATCGGGACGAGGCGGCGGCCGTTGAAGAAGCCGAGCCAGTCGACCAGCTTCGTACGGTGGAAACGCTGCCAGAAGTACGCGGCCATCAGCCCCACCACGATGCCGCCGAAGACCCCCGGATTCTGATACGTGAACGCCCCCACCGTTCCGTCCGCCGCCTGACACCCCGTAGCGGCCTCGACCGTCCCGCCCGGGCAGTCCACCGGGAACTGGCGCATCACATTGAAGTAGACGAGGAACCCCACCACCGCCGCCAGCGCCGTCGACCCGTCCGACTTCTTCGCCATCCCGATGGCCACACCCACGCAGAACAGCATCGGCAGCCCGAGCGACCCGTCGAGCAGCGCGCCACCCGCACCCGCCATCACCTTGGACACGTTCGTCCAGCCGAGGCCGTCGGCGCCGAACACATCCGGCTGGCCCAGTCGGTTGAGAATGCCAGCGGCCGGCAGTACGGCGATGGGGAGTTGGAGACTGCGGCCCATCTTCTGCAAACCCTGGAACAGGTTGTTCCAGCGGGTGCGCGCGGGTACGGCGGCGCTGCTGGCACTCATCGGCGTCCTCCGGACGGAACCGGGTTTGGCGCCCGTTCGTCAACTGGTGTAGACCAGTCTGCGAACGGTCGCGCTGTCGTGAACGCCATGATTCGGTACCCACGACATGACCGCTCGCGAAGATGGGCCAACTGTGGGTTACTGCGAAAAAGCGGTTCGGATCAGGGAGTAGGACATGGCCACCAAGGCTGAGAAGATCGTCGCCGGGCTCGGCGGCATCGAGAACATCGAAGAGGTCGAAGGCTGCATCACCCGCCTCCGCACCGAGGTCATCGACCCGAGCAAGGTCGACGAAGCCGCCCTGAAGGCCGCCGGCGCCCACGGCGTCGTCAAGATGGGCACCGCCATCCAGGTCGTCATCGGCACCGACGCCGACCCGATCGCGGCGGACATCGAAGACATGATGTGAACCACCACGATTTGTGAGCCCCCGCGGCTCACCCCTGAGGGGCTGCTTCCGTAAACCGGCGGCAGCCCCTCACCCGTATACGGCTAGGCTCATCGCCATGTCTCGAATCGACGGCCGCACCCCCGAACAGCTGCGCCCCATCACCATCCAGCGTGGCTGGAGCAAGCACGCCGAGGGCTCCGTCCTCGTCTCCTTCGGCGACACCAAGGTCTTCTGCACGGCCTCCGTCACCGAAGGCGTCCCGCGCTGGCGCAAGGGCAGCGGCGAGGGCTGGGTCACCGCCGAATACTCGATGCTCCCGCGCGCCACCAACACCCGCGGCGACCGCGAATCAGTCCGCGGCAAGATCGGCGGCCGCACCCACGAGATCTCCCGCCTCATCGGCCGCTCCCTGCGCGCCGTCATCGACTACAAGGCGCTCGGCGAGAACACCATCGTCCTCGACTGCGACGTCCTCCAGGCCGACGGCGGCACCCGCACCGCGGCGATCACCGGCGCGTACGTCGCCCTCGCCGACGCCATCACCTGGGCCCAGGGCAAGAAGCTCGTCAAGGCCGGCCGCCAGCCGCTCACCGGCACCGTGTCCGCCGTCTCCGTCGGCATCGTCGGCGGAGTCCCGCTCCTCGACCTCTGCTACGAAGAGGACGTGCGGGCCGACACCGACATGAACGTCGTCTGCACCGGCGACGGCCGCTTCGTCGAGGTCCAGGGCACCGCCGAGGCAGAGCCCTTCGACCGCAAGGAACTCAACGCCCTGCTCGACCTCGCGGTCGCGGGCTGCGACGAGCTCGCGGCCGTACAGCGCGCGGCACTTGAGGCAACCACGCCTTAACCCTTCGCGTTCTAAGAGGTACGGGCGTACGGTCCAGCCGTGCGCCCCAGCCGACCCCGACACGGGGTCGAGCGCATCCATCATGCCCACGGGGAGGGACTGTTCCATGGCCGCGCGCCACCGTCGCCGCACCGCCGCATTCGCCGTCATCGCCGCACTCGTCGCCATACCGGCGGCCACCGGCTGCGACGCCGTCAACAAGGCCCTGGACTGCGTCCAGACCGCCGACGCCATCGCCGACAGCGTCACCGACCTCCAGCAGGCCGTCGAGAACGCGGCGAACGACCCGACGCAGACCGCAGAGTCCCTCGACGCGATCGACAAGAACCTCGACGAGATCGGCGACAAGACCGACAACGCCGACGTCAACAAGGCGGTCGACGACCTCAACAAGGCCGTCGGCAACGTCCGTACGGCCATCGAGAACGGCGACGAGACACCCGACATCAGCCCGGTCACCGACGCGGCCGGCGAACTGACGAAGGTCTGCACGCCGTAACCGTCACGCGGGGGCTTGGGGATACTGATGGGCATGACCCGCCTGATCCTCGCCACCCGCAACGCCGGAAAACTCACCGAGCTGAAGGCGATCCTCGCCGACGCAGGTCTCACTCACGACCTCGTCGGCGCGGACGCCTACCCCGACATCCCCGACGTCAAGGAAACCGGCGTCACCTTCGCCGAGAACGCCCTGTTGAAGGCCCACGCCCTGGCTCAGGCCACGGGCCTCCCGGCCGTCGCCGACGACTCCGGCCTCTGTGTCGACGTCCTGGGCGGCGCCCCCGGCATCTTCTCCGCCCGCTGGGCGGGCCGCCACGGCGACGACGCCGCCAACCTGAACCTCCTCCTGGCCCAGCTCGGCGACATCTCCGACGAGCACCGCGGCGCCCACTTCGCCTGCGCGGCGGCCCTCGCCCTGCCGGACGGCACGGAGCGGGTGGTCGAGGGCCAGCTGCGGGGTTCACTCCGGCACGCGCCCGTCGGCACGAACGGGTTCGGGTACGACCCGATCCTCCAGCCGGAGGGGGAGACACGGACCTGCGCGGAGCTGTCGGCCGAGGAGAAGAACGCGATCAGCCATCGGGGGAAGGCGTTCAGGGGGTTGGTGCCGGTGGTCCGGGAGTTGCTGGGCTGAAGGCGGATACGGGTACGGCCTGCGAATCCTTCGATTCGCAGGCCGTTTACTGTGCGGCGGAAGGGATTCGAACCCTCAAGCCGTTTCACGGGCCACAGATCCTAAGTCTGCTGCGTCGCCTGTTGCGCCACCGCCGCTAGACGCCTGTCATCGTACCGGGCGGGCGGCTCCCGGTGCGCGGGGGTTTATGTCACGCCGTTTCCCGGCTTCGACTGCCTCCCCTGCACCCACTCCGTATTTCAGGACCGGAAGGGGGGCGGCGGCTAGCGTTCGGTGCATGACGGTGGAGTTCGACGTCGGTGCGGAACTGGCGGCTGTTGTGGATGAGGCGGGCGTCCGGCGGTTCATCGAGGGCTTCGTCCGGCACTGGCGTGAGCCGATCGGTGCCGGCGACGGCTGCTCGTTCGAGGAGCTGACCGATACAGAGTGGCGGCTGGGCACGCCGCTGCCGATCGCACTGTGGGATGCGTACGGGCTGCTGGGGAAACGTACGGACCTGACCGGTGTCCAGGACCAGTTGCTCTCCTTGGAGCGGCTGCGTGTCGAGGACGGTGCTCTGGTGTTCCGACGGGAGAACCAGTCGGTCGCCGAGTGGGCCGTCCGGCGGGAGGACCTGGAGACGGACGACCCGCCCGTGGTCTTCCGCCGCACGGACTCCAACGCACGTGACTGGTCGGGTTTCCTCGACCGGTTCTCGCTCGCCTGCATCGAGATGGTGCTGTCCGAGTCGCTCGTCGCATACGACGGGACGCGCGCGGACAATCGCCCTGTCGAGGAACCTGAAATCCTCGAGGCACCACGGGGATTCGAGCGTCTGGCTCTGCCTGACTATCCGGCGTGGGCTGTCGAGGGAGGCACCGTCCGCTGGTTCGCGTCACCCGACGTCCTGCTCCGCGTGGACGCCGGCGACTGGCTGTGGGCCCTGGGCCGGACTGCGCCCGCCCTGGACGCCGTACGCGAACTGCTCCCCGGCGACTGGATCAACCGGCCTTCGTGACGAGTCGGCCGTGGGCAAGCCCGGAGGAGGTCAGTGCCCCGACGTCACCTTCAGCCCCACCACGGCCACCAGCAGCAGGCACACGAAGAAGATCCGGGCGGCGGTAGCCGGCTCACCGAGTACGACCATGCCCAGCACCGCCGCCCCGGCCGCACCGATCCCGACCCACACGCCGTAGGCGGTTCCGATGGGCAGGGACTTCGCGGCGTACGACAGCAGCAGCATGCTCGCGACGATGCCCGCGCCGGTGAGGACGCTCGGCACCAGCCGCGTGAAACCGTCCGTGTACTTCATCCCGATCGACCAGCCGACTTCGAGCAGACCGGCGACGAGCAGCAGAACCCAGGCCATGAGAGGCACCTCCGTGATGGAACAACAGGGGTGCGTCGTCTTTGCTGGTGTCTTTACCGGTCCCGGTACGGCGCGTCTCGTCGGGGTTCTTCAAAGGTAGCAAATCACCGGCAAAAGGGGCTGGTGACGATGGTCACCAGCTCCTGTGGTGCGCAGCGGGCCCCGGTGGCCTGCAAATCACCACCCGTTCAACTCCGTTGCCGCCATTGGGATTTACTTGATCCCAGCCCCGGGGACCACTACGTACACAGACGTGACAGACGTACACACAGGAGTGTCCATGACTGACGAATCAGCGAACTCCGAGAAGCCCGAGATCTCCGACCAGGAGGCGCTCTCCAAGATCGACACCACGGTGCCGCAGTCGGCCCGGATCTGGAACTACTGGCTGGGAGGGAAGGACAACTACGAGGTCGACCGCATCGCCGGTGACGCGTTCCGCGAGATCTTCCCGGGCATCGAGACCGGCGCCCGCGCCGCCCGTTACTTCCTCGCCCGCGCCGTCCGTCATCTGGCCGCCGAGGAGGGGATCCGCCAGTTCCTCGACATAGGCACCGGACTGCCCAACGTGGACAACACCCACCAGATCGCCCAGCGGGTGGCCCCCGATTCCCGGATCGTCTACGTCGACAACGACCCCCTGGTGCTGGCACACGCCCGTGCGCTGCTCGTCAGTACCCCTGAAGGCGTCACCAACTACGTCGACGCCGATCTGCGCGACCCGGACACGATCGTGCGGGAAGCCGCGAAGACGCTGGACTTCGACCAGCCCGTCGCGCTCATGCTGATGGGCATCCTGGGCCACATCGAGGACCATGACGAGGCCCGCGCGATCGTGCGGCAGCTGGTGGACGCGCTGCCCTCGGGCAGCTACCTCGTGCAGTACGACAGCACCGACACCAGCGACGACTACGTGAACGCCATCCAGCAGTACAACGAGGGCGGCTCGATCCCGTACATCCTCCGCAGCCCCGAGCAGATCGCGCGCTACTTCGACGGTCTGGAGCTGCTCGAACCGGGCGTGGCTTCGTGCTCGCGTTGGCGCCCCGACACCGAGGCCCTGGGGCTCCCCGCGGAGGTGCATCAGTACGGCGGTGTGGCCCTCAAGCGCTGAATCCCGCCGGCAACAGGCGGGGTGCCTCTCGGCCCACTCGGCGTCCGCCGCTGACGCGGCGGATGCCGGGCGCGCGCCGTTGGCCGGGCGCGACGACTCAGGTTTCCCGGAGGATGCGCTGGAGGATCGTTCGAGTCGCGTCCGGTGACTCGGCCGCGACGACCAGGCGGTTCATGACATCCCAGTAGTACTCGATCTCGGCCGGCTTGTCGGGATAGAGGGCGCTCGCGAGCTGTTCGAGGTAGACCATGTCGGGCAGCTGGCCGCCGGGCAGGCGGACGATGGTCACCGGACCGCGGGCCGCGGCGTGGCCGCCGGCGAGGAACGACATGATCTGGACGGTGACGTGCGGGAGTTGGCAGATCTCCAGGAGATGCCGGAGCTGGGCGCGCATCGTGCCGGCGCCGCCCACCGGGCGACGGAGTGCCGCCTCGTCGATCACGGCCCACAGCTGGGGCCCTCGCTGCCGGTGCAGGGTCTGCCGGCGCTTCATCCGTAAGGTGACCCGCCGGTCGGTCTCCTCCAGGTCGGCGCCCGGGTGGGTGAGCCGGATGGCGGCGCGGGCGTAGTCGGGGGTCTGCAGGAGGTCCGGAACGGCCTGGGGCTCGAAGCAGCGGATGACACTCGCCGCCTGTTCGGCCCCGAGGTAGGCCTGCATCCAGGCGGGCACCACGTCGTTGTACGGCTGCCACCAGCCGGAGGTGTTGGACTGCTCGGCCAGGGCCAGCAGGGTGGCGCGCTCGGCCTCGTCCGTGACTCCGTAGAGAGTGAGCAGGTCGGCCACGTCGCGCATTTTGAAGCCGTGGCGGCCCCACTCCAGTCGGCTGATCTTCGACTGGGAGGCGCGGATGGCCTCGCCCGCGACCTCACGGGAGATGTTCTGATGCTCCCGCAGCCGGCGAAGCCGTGCCCCCAGCACCATGCGCGGCACTGCCGGCCCCGCCGACCGGTCGTCCAGGACGCGGCTGACGGTGGGTGTACGCACGGCTTCTTCGGCGTCCATGGGCATGCTCCCTGGCGGTGGACGCAGCTCTGCCCGCCCCCGAACGCTGCGGCTTGTCATCCTAGTTGACCGAGTCCAAGGGGAACCCCGTTTCCCACTTCCCAAGGTCACAAGGGGCACAGAGAAACCGCAGGTCAGATGTCTGACATGCGGTTTCTTCCGGAGCCCTCCGGCGGATTCGAGCCGACGGCCCACGCACAACTCACACACAGCCCACGCAGGGCCCGCGCACTACAGGTACAGGCCGGTCGAGTCCTCTGATCCCTCGAAACGGTCCGCGGCCACGGCGTGCAGATCCCGCTCGCGCATCAGCACGTACGCGGTCCCGCGCACCTCGACCTCGGCGCGGTCCTCGGGGTCGTAGAGGACGCGGTCGCCAGGTTCCACAGTCCGTACGTTCTGTCCGACCGCCACGACGTCGGCCCAGGCGAGGCGGCGGCCGACGGCCGCTGTCGCGGGGATCAGGATGCCGCCGCCGGAACGCCGCTCGCCCTCGGCGGCGTCCTGCCGCACCAGCACGCGATCGTGCAGCATGCGGATGGGCAACTTGTCGTCGTGGTGGGTGCTCTGCTTGTCCCGGTTGGCGCTCACGCCCCGAACCTACCTGCCTTCGAGCGGTCCGTACGCCGTCGGGTCAGCGCTTGCGCCGACGCGAGCCGACGACGAGCAGCCCGACGATTCCGGCCACGACCAGGGCCACCGGCACGACGCGCTCGAGCCGCGGTGCGCCCTCCTCGGTGACGAACTGCCCCTTCACATCGCTGACGACCCGGTTGACGCCGACGTACGCGCGCCCGAGCGTGTGATCGATGTTGGAGGCGACCTTGGCCTTGGCGTCCCCGACGATCGTCTTCGGGTGCACGCGCACACCGATCTCGTCGAGCGTCTCGGCGAGGGTTTCGCGGCGGCGCTTGATGTCCGCCTCGATCTGCGCCGGAGTCCTGGTATCCGACGTGTCCGACGTGTCCGGCACCGCGCTGCCTCCGTGGTCGTGTTCTGGCCCTTTACTTCCGACAGTCTGTCAGCTCGGGCGGCGACGCACCCCTCGGCACCCCCATTACGCTCGTTCCGTAGTTCCGTAACCCGCATCCACCCCCCGGCCACGTGAGGTACCGATGAGTGAGCGACTCCAGCCCGGCGACACCGCCCCCGCCTTCACCCTGCCCGACGCCGACGGCAACGAGGTCTCCCTCGCCGACCACAAGGGCCGCAAGGTCATCGTCTACTTCTACCCGAACGCCATGACCCCCGGCTGCACGAAGCAGGCCTGCGACTTCACCGACAACCTCGACGTCCTGGCGGCCGCCGGCTACGACGTCATCGGTGTCTCCCCGGACAAGCCCGAGAAGCTCGCCAAGTTCCGTGAGAAGGAGAACCTGAAGGTCACCCTGGTCGGCGACCCGTCCACCAAGGTCATCGAGTCGTACGGCGCCTACGGCGAGAAGAAGAACTACGGCAAGACGTACGTCGGCGTCATCCGCTCCACCCTCGTCGTGGACGAGGAGGGCAAGATCGAGCACGCCTTCTACAACGTGAAGGCGACGGGCCACGTCGCGAAGATCATCAAGGATCTGGGGATCTGAGCGCCGAGCCACTCGAGCGGCCCGGCGCCGAGGGGTCAGGGCTTTCTTGACGCGGGGCGGTTCAGCGGACCCGCCCCCGCGATCGTCCCCGCGTCCGTCCCCCCGGTGTCCGTGCCGCCGTCCGTCGTTCCGCCCGTGGTGGTCGTGGTGCCGTCCGTGGTGCCGCCGGTGGTGGTCGTGCCGCCGTCGGTGGTGCCGCCATCGGTGGTGGTCCCGCCGTCGGTGGTGCCGCCGGTGGTCGTGGTGCCGCCGTCCGTGGTGGTGCCGCCGTCCGTCTGGCCCTGGGTCTGGCCGTTCGTCTGGCCTTCGGTCTGGCCCGGGGTCTCGGAGCCGCCTGTCGTGGTGCCGCCGTTGTCCTGGCCGCCGGTGTCGGTGGGCTCGGCGGGGGGCTCGTAGGACGGGACCTCCGGCTCCTCCGCGCCCGGCTGGAGCTGGAGGTCGAAGTCGGTCGCCTCGGTGCCGTCCAGGGCGGACTTCGTGAACTGGGCCCAGATCTGGGCCGGGGGGCCGCCGCCGTTGATGCGGGGCAGGCCGAGGGCGCCGTACAGGGATTTGTGGGCGCCGGTGTCGGGGTCCTGGCCCATGACGGCGACGACGGTCGCGAGGTCGGGGGTGTAGCCGGCGAACCAGGCCGCCTGGTCCTCCTCTGCCGTGCCGGTCTTGCCCGCGGCCGGCCGGTCGGCCTCCTGCGCGGCGGTGCCGGTGCCGCCGTCGACGACGCTCTGGAGGAGGGAAGTGGTCGTGTCGGCGGCCTCGCGGGTCACCGCCTGCTTGGTCTCCTGCTTGGGCAGCGGTACGTCCTCCGCCCCGTCGGTGATCTTGTCGACGAGGGTGTACGTGCCGTGCTTGCCGTGGTTCGCGAGGGTGGCGTACGCCTCCGCCATGTCGAGGACGCTGGCCTGCGCCGGGCCGAGCGCGATGGACGGGGTGGCGGTGAGGGCGGGGGTGTTCGAGGGGATACCGAGGTCGATCGCCGTCTGCTTGACCTTGTCGGGGCCGACGTCTACCGCCATCTGCGCGTACACCGAGTTCACCGACTTGTCGGTGGCGGTGCGGACCGTGATGTCGCCGTACGAGACGCCGTCCTCGTTCTCGGGTGCGTACGTGCCGCCGTCCCAGCCCTCCACCGGGCGCCGGTCGGTGCCGTCGTAGAACGTGTTCGGGGTGATGGTGCTGCCGTCCTGCGTCTCCGAGTCGTTCTGGACGGCCGAGGTGAAGACGAAGGGCTTGAAGGTGGAGCCGACCTGGTAGTCGCGGCGGGTGGCGTTGTTGACGTACTGCTTGGTGTAGTCGATGCCGCCGTACATCGCGACGACCTTGCCGTTGGACGGGTCGATGGAGACGCCGCCCGCGCGGACGTAGGTGTCGACCTTGCGGTTCTTCTTGTCGAGGTCGTCCATCACCTGGTCGTTGACGGCCTCGATGAAGGCGTCCTGCTTCGGCTTCTGGATGGTGGTGGTGATGCGGTAGCCGCCGGTGGCGAGGGTGTCCTCGTCGATGATCTTGTTGGTGGTGAGGTAGTCCTTGACGGCCTGGACGAGGTAGCCGCGCTGGCCCGACATGCCCGCCGAGCCCTTGGCCTCCTTCGGCGCCGGGAACTTGACGGCGGCGCGGTCCGAGGCGCTCAGCCACTCCTTCTTGACCATGCCGTCGAGTACGTAGTTCCAGCGGGCCACCGCCGCGGACTTGTTCTCCGGGTGCGCGATCACGTCGTACTCGCTCGGCGCGTTCAACAGCGCGGCCAGGTAAGCGCCTTGACCCACCGTCAGGTCGATGGCGTCGACACCGTAGTACGCCTGGGCGGCGGCCTGGATGCCGTACGCGTTGCGGCCGAAGTAACTGGTGTTGAGGTAGCCCTCGAGGATGTCGTCCTTGCTCTTCTCGCGGTCGAGCTTGATGGAGATGAAGAACTCCTTCACCTTCCGGGTGACCGTCTGCTCCTGGCCCAGGTAGTAGTTCTTCACGTACTGCTGGGTGATCGTCGAGCCGGACTGCTTGCCCTTGCCGGTGACCGTGTTCCACCCGGCGCGGATCATCGCCTTGGGGTCGACGGCCGACTCGGTGTAGAAGTCCCGGTCCTCGGCGGCGAGTACCGCATGCTGGGCGTCCTTGGAGATCTGCGCGAGCGTCACGTTCTCGCGGTTGACCTCGCCGTCGCGGGCGAGCTGGGAGCCGTCCGCGTAGAGGTAGACGTTGCTCTGCTTGGTCGCGGCGGCGTTCGCGGGCGGGATCTTGACCAGGTAGTAGCCGAGCGCGAACAGGCCGATCAGAAGCAGGATCACGGTGACGAAGGTGCCGAGCACCATGCGCCAGGTCGGGATGATCCGCCGCCAGCCGGTGCGCTTGCGCTTCTGCTTCTTCTGCTTCCCGCCGGGTGCCATCGGCGCCGGTCCCTGTCCCGGTCCCTGTCCCGGTCCCTGTCCTGGTTCCCTGGGCGCCCAGCCCTGGTCGCTCTGCTGCGGCTGCGGCTCGTCACTCATTTGTTCGCCGGACTCCCGTTTCGCGTCGTACGTTGCCGTACGCCCTCGTACGCCTGTTGCGCCCCCTCTTGAAGACTGTCGCACCATGCGTTCCGTTCCCTTACCTCGGCACGCGTCGCGCCCGGAAAATGCCTGGCGGGCTGCGTCACCCGGGGGCTAGGCTCCTGCGCTTCGGCCTTGACGCGCTGAGGGAGGGCCTCTTTGTGGGCACAGGACGGCTGTACGCGGCCGTCGCGGCCGGCGCTTTCCGTCGGTACGCCACCTATCGGGTGGCCACGGCGGCGGGCCTGTTCACCAACACCGTCTTCGGGCTGATCCTGGCGTACACCTTCATGGCGCTGTGGGACGAGAAACCGCACCTCGGCGGCTACGACCAGGCGCAGGCGCTCACCTATGTGTGGCTGGGGCAGGCGCTGCTCACGGTGGTGTCGGTGATGGGCGGCGGTTTCGAGGACGAGTTGATCGAGCGCATCCGTACGGGGGACATCGCGATCGACCTGTACCGGCCCGTCGATCTGCAACTGTGGTGGCTGGCGCAGGACATGGGCCGGGCGCTGTTCCAACTGCTGGGGCGCGGCGTGGTCCCGCTGGTGTTCGGTGCGCTGTTCTTCGAACTCGCGCTGCCCGGGGACCTGTTGACGTGGATCGCGTTCCTGGTCGCGGTCGCCCTCGGGGTGGTCGTCAGCTTCTCGATCCGCTATCTGGTGGCGCTGTCCGCGTTCTGGCTCATGGACGGGGCGGGCGTGGCGCAGATGGCGTGGATCCTGGGGATCTTCTGCTCGGGGATGGTGCTGCCGCTGAACGTCTTCCCGGGCGTGCTCGGCGAGGTCGTACGGGCACTGCCGTGGTCGTCGCTGATCCAGGCACCTGTGGACGTGCTCCTCGGCACGGCCGATCCGCTGGGCACGTACGCCTTCCAGACCGGCTGGGCTCTCGCGCTGCTCGCGGCCGGGCGGCTCGTCCAGTCGGCGGCGACGCGCAGGGTGGTGGTCCAGGGTGGTTAGCCAGGTCGACGAGCGGGTGCCGGACACCGGGTGGCCCACGCCCAGGCAGGGGGCGTACGAGCGCGTGCGCGACGGGCTGCGGGCCTACCGCATGATCGCCGCGATGTGGATCCGCTCCACGATGGCCTACCGCGCCTCCTTCGTGATGACCCTTGCCGGCAACTTCGTGCTGACCGGCCTCGACTTCCTCACGATCCTGCTGATGTTCTCGCAGGTCGACCGGCTCGGCGGCTACTCGCTGCCCGAGGTCGCCTTCCTGTACGGCCTCGGGGGCACCGCCTTCGGGCTCGCGGACCTGGCGTTCGGCACGATGGACCGGCTGGGACGGCGGGTGCGCGACGGCACGCTCGACACGCTCCTCGTGCGCCCCGTGCCCGTCCTCGCCCAGGTCGCCGCCGACCGCTTCGCGGTGCGCCGCATCGGCCGGGTCACCCAGGGGCTGCTGGTCCTCGGGTACGCCCTCGTCGTGCTCGACATCTCCTGGACGCCGCTCAAGGTGCTGATGATCCCGCTGATGCTGGTCAGCGGCGGCGCGATCTTCGCGGCCGTGTTCGTGGCGGGCGCGGCCTTCCAGTTCGTGGCGCAGGACGCCTCCGAGGTGCAGAACTCCTTTACGTACGGCGGCAGTACGCTCCTGCAGTACCCGCCGACCGTCTTCGCCAAGGACCTGGTGCGCGGGGTGACCTTCGTGTTCCCGCTGGCCTTCGTCAACTGGCTGCCCGCGCTGTACGTGCTGGGACGGCCCTATCCGCTCGACCTGCCGACGTGGGTCGCCTTCACGCCGCCGCTGGTGGCCGCCGGCTGCTGCGCGCTGGCGGGGCTCGCCTGGCGGGCGGGACTTCGTTCGTACCGGAGCACGGGGAGCTAACCGACGTGGACAGTGACTTCATTGAACTCGTAGGGGTCGAGAAGGTCTTCGACGTGCGCAAGAAGACCGGGTTCATGCGCAGTGAGCGGAGGCAGGTGCGGGCCGTCGACTCCCTCTCCTTCACCGTGCCGCGCGGCGAGATGGTCGGCTACATCGGCCCGAACGGTGCCGGCAAGTCGACCACCATCAAGATGCTGACCGGCATCCTCACTCCGAGCGGCGGCCGGCTGCGGGTCGCGGGCATCGACCCGTCCCGGGAGCGGACGCGGCTCGCGCAGCGCATCGGGGTCGTCTTCGGGCAGCGTACGACCCTGTGGTGGGACCTTCCGCTGATCGACTCGTACCGGCTGATGCACCGCATGTACCGGATCCCGGACGCCCGTTACCGGGAGAACCTCGACCGGTGTGTCGAACTCCTGGAGCTGGGCGCCCTGTTGGACGTGCCCGTGCGGCAACTCTCCCTGGGGCAGCGGATGCGCGGTGACATCGCGGCGGCCCTGCTGCACGATCCGGAGGTGCTGTATCTCGACGAGCCGACGATCGGCCTCGATGTGATCAGCAAGGCGCGGGTGCGGGAGTTCCTGCGGGACCTGAACGCCGAACGCGGTACGACCGTCCTGCTCACCACCCACGACCTCACCGACATCGAGCAGTTGTGCAAGCGGGTGATGGTCATCGACCACGGGCGGCTGATGTACGACGGGGCGCTGTCGGGGCTGCACGAGGTGGGGGAGAGCGAGCGGACGCTGGTGGTGGACCTGGAGCGGGAGCTGCCGCCGATCGAGATCGCGTCGGCGCGGGTGGTGAAGGTGGAGGGGCCGCGGCAGTGGCTGGCGTTCCCCGCCGCCCAGTCGGCGGCTCCGCTCGTGGCGCGGATCGCGGCGGAGTATCCGCTGGTGGACCTCTCGGTGCGGGAGCCGGACATCGAGGCGGTCATCAGCCGCATGTACGCGGAGAAGGCGGTCTCGTAGGCTGGCATCCATGAGCGAGGACCTTCCCGAACTCCGGGCTTCAGACGCCGACCGCGAGCGAGTCTCCGAAGTGCTGAGGGACGCCCTCGCGGAGGGCCGCCTCGACATGGAGGAGTTCGAGGAGCGGCTGGAGGCGACGTACAAGGCGCGTACGTACGGGGAGTTGGCGCCGATCACCCGCGATCTGCCCGCCCCGGGTGTCACCCCGCCCGTGGTGAACATGGTCAAGGGGCCGGCCGAGGGCGGGACCGGGGCCTGGGCGGACCGGATCGTCGGCGGCGAGGGTTCGTCCACGTGGGGCGTCGCGATCATGGCGGGCTTCCAGCGCAAGGGGCGCTGGACGATGCCCAAGCGGTTCAACTCCTTCGCGTTCTGGGGCGGCGGCGAGATCGACCTGCGCGAGGCGTACTTCGCGGACCGCGAGGTGGTCGTCAACTGCGTCGCGATCATGGGCGGCATGAACGTCGTCGTACCGCCCGGCGTCGAGGTCGTCGTCCGCGGCATCGGCATCATGGGCGGCTTCGACCACCGCGAGGAGGGCGTCCCGGGCGAGCCAGGCGCCCCGCGCGTGATCGTCACGGGCTTCGCCTTCTGGGGCGGCGTCGGCGTGGAACGCAAACTGACCCGCGCCGAGCGGCAACGGCTGAAGGAGGAACGCCGCCAGGAGAAGCTGGAACGGCGAGAGGCCCGCAAGGAGTTGGGCGCCGCACGGGACGGCGGCGACATGCTCGACGCGCTCGATGACGTCCACGACCTGGTCCGCGAACGTCACGAGGAACGCCGCGAGCGCCACGAGGAACGCCGCGAACGGCACCAGGCACGCCGCGACGAGCGCCACCGGCGACGGCACGGGGACCACTGACGCGGGCCGGGGTTCTGGCTTTTAGGGGCGCGGGGACTACTGACTGACGTCGACCGGGGTCTTCAGGGGCGCGGGGCTGTGTCTTCGTGCGGCTCCGCCGCGGGGACTACTGACGAACGTCGACCCGGGGGTCTTTAGGGGCGCGGGGAACTGCGCGACCAGCCACGACGGCGCCGCAGCCGACAAACGACCGGCAACCTACAACGCAGCCGACACCGCCCCAGAAAGCGACCGCAGGTCAACCACCTCAGCCATCCGCTGATACCCCTTGTCACTGGGGTGCAGATGATCCCCGGAGTCGTAGTCCCCCCGCAGCTCACGCGGATCGTACGGATCCCGCACCGCCTTGTCGAAGTCGACCACCGCGTCGAACACCTTCCCCGCCCGGATCTCCGCGTTGACGGCCTGCCGTACCTCCTCACGCTGGGCGGAGTACCCGCCGTGCCCCTTGAACGGCATCAGCGTCGCCCCGACAACACGCACCCCGTGGGCGTGCGCCTGTTGGACCAGCGTGCGCAGGCCGTCGGTGATCGTGGCGGGGTCGACCTGGTTCGGGTTGCGCAGGATGTCGTTGATGCCGAGGTCGATGACGACGGCCTTGACGTTCGCATGGCCGAGGGCGTCGCGGCCGAAGCGGGACAGGGCGCTCGGGTTGTCGGAGGGGCGGCCGGTCTCCGAGGCCAGGATCCGGTTTCCGCCGATGCCCTCGTTGACGACGCTGTAGAGGGGCACGCCGTCCGTGCCGGCGGCGTCGCGCAGCCGGTCCGAAAGGCGGTCCGGCCAGCGGTGGTTGGCGCCCACGGTGGAGTCGTCGCCGTCGGTGAGGGAGTCGCCGAAGGCGACGACGGTGCCCGCCGACTCCTCGCTCAGCACGTCGACGGCGGTCACGTAGCGCCAGTACGGGGTCGCCTCGGTGTACGCGGTGCCGCTCACGTCGTCCGTGAGGTCGCCCTCGGCGAGGTAGGAGGTCTGGCGTGCGTGCGGGTGGTAGGTGACCGGGCCCGACGGCGTGGGCGAGAACGTGGTCACGAGTACGTCCGAGTCGTGCGGGATCGTCACGGGCACCGCGTCGCTCATCACCTGCTGCCCGGACGGGATGGTCACCGAGGTGCTGCCGCCGAAGGTGAGGCGGGTCATGGTGTCGGCCTTGGCCGCGGCGCTGTTCGCGGTCTCGGCGACGGCGATCGTGGCGTGCGTGATGGTGAGCGGCTGCTGCCCGAAGAGGTTGGACAGCGTGATCCGGGCGCTCGTACCGCCGGCGCTCGTGTGCACGATGTTGCGTACCGACCTGCCCGCCATGCCGTTCGTCTCGGTGCCGGGCTCGGCTCGGGCGGGGGAGGCCGACCAGGCGCCGACCCAGAGGCCGGTGGAGGCGGGGGCGGCCGAGCCCCGCGGGGTGCGGCCGCCGGCGAGGTTGTTCTGCCCGCTGCCGTCGTCGGCCGCGACGCCGATGTATATGGCGGCGGAAATGACCACGATCACGGCGACGATCGCGGCCAGCAAGGCATAACCGTGACGCTTGGTCATGCGGTGCGTTTCCCCTCGGGCAAGTGGAGCCCGAAGCTCCGGTGTGATCACCCCATGATGCGTCATGGGATGGGGCGAAACTGCGACGCCCCCGTAAATTCCCCTGATACCCGCCCCGGGGTTTCCCCGGAACTTCTCCCACCGGACAGACGCCGGGAACTCCTGTTCCGTTCCAGGAGTCGGTCAGGAAGGGACAATGTGTACGGGGGACGCGAACGGGTGGAGTGAATGGAACGTACGAAACCGGAAGAAGCGGGCGCGGACGCAGAAAAGCAGCATGCCCTGCCGGACGCCGCCACTAACCGACAGGGCACGCCCGGCGTCGGCGCGCGCCGCACGATGACCACCTTCAGCCCCGCCGACGAGGAGAAACAGCGGGGCGTACGCCGGATGAAGCTGACGGCCGTCGGCCTGCTGCTCTTCGTGGCGGTCGTGTACGTCCTCGCCAAGTGGGCGTCGAACGAGGGCGCGGGGCCCTGGGCCGGATATGTCGCCGCGGCCGCCGAGGCCGGCATGGTCGGCGCGCTCGCCGACTGGTTCGCGGTCACGGCCCTCTTCCGCCGCCCGCTGGGCCTGCCCATCCCGCACACGGCGATCATCCCCACCAAGAAGGACCAGCTGGGCGTCTCGCTCGGTGAGTTCGTCGGGGAGAACTTCCTCTCCGAGGAGGTCGTACGAGGCCGGCTGCGCGCCGTCGGAATCGGCAGCCGTCTCGGTGCCTGGCTCGCCGAACCTGACCACGCCGACCGGGTGACGGCGGAGCTGGCCACCGCGCTCCGGGGGGCGCTGACCGTCCTGCGCGACTCCGACGTGCAAGCGGTGGTCGGCGAGGCGATCACCCGGCGCGCCGACGCCGCCGAGATCGCGCCCGGCATAGGAAAGATGCTGGAGAAGATCGTCGCGGACGGCGGTCACAAGCGGGTCGTGGACCTGGTCTGCGTACGCGCCCACGACTGGCTCGTACTCCACGACGAGCAGGTCATGGACGCGGTGCAGGGCGGCGCCCCCGGCTGGACCCCCCGGTTCGTCGACAAGAGGGTCGGCGAGCGGGTCTACAAGGAGCTCCTCCGCTTCGTCACCGAGATGCGCGACGCCCCCTCCCACCCGGCCCGCGGCGCCCTCGACCGCTTCCTCACCGACTTCGCCTCCGACCTCCAGTCCGACACCGACACCCGCGCCCGGGTGGAGCGCCTCAAGGGCGAGGTCCTCGGCCGCGGCGAGGTCCAGGACCTGATCGCCTCCGCCTGGACCGCCGTACGGTCGATGATCGTGTCCGCCGCGGAGGACGAGCGCAGCGAACTGCGGCTGCGGGTGCGGGCGTCACTGCTGTCGCTGGGGGCCCGGATGGCGGTGGAGCCCAAGCTCCAGGCCAAGGTCGACAGCTGGGTCGAGGGCGCGGCGGTGTACGTCGTGACGACGTACCGGCGTGAGATCACCTCCCTGATCACCGACACGGTCGCGGGCTGGGACGCCGAGCACACGACCAGGAAGATCGAGGCCAACATCGGGCGCGACCTGCAGTTCATCCGGATCAACGGAACGGTGGTGGGTTCGCTGGCGGGGCTGGCGATCTACGCGGTGTCGAGGGCGCTGGGGGCGTGAACCTCGGCGAGCGGGCTCAGGCGCGTCTGAGTATCCGTACTCTGTCGGGCCGCCCGCGCCCGCGGAACTCTCGTACGCATGACCGAGAAGCTGTTGAGCCCTCTGCGAACGCGCCCCTGGCCGCAACGCTGGCTGACGCGCGTACTCGGCGCCGCCCTCGCCTCGGCGGCGTACCTCGTCTGCATCCCGTGGGATCTGACCAACCGCGTCCAGACGCCCGGCTCCAACCAGGAGACGACCCCGGTGACGGGCATCGGCGTGATCGGCCTGGCCCTGGTCCTGCTGGCCCTTGCGGCCTACTTCGGCCTCCGGGACTACCTCGGCTGGCCGCTGCTCCTGGTGGCGGTGCCTCCGGCGGTACTGATGCAGATCTCCTTCCGCACACACTCCGGACCACCGGACGGCATGGCGCACTTGTGGCCCTTGGCGTGGGGGTTCTTCACGTTCCTGATCGGCGCCGGGGTACTCGTCGCGGCGGCGCTGGCCCGCCGGTTCAGGCCGCAGGAGGAAGACTCGCTGGACGGACTGCTGTACCCGCACCCCACGTGAGGAGCCGCTCCCGATGACCGTCCGCAGGATCGTCCCCGACATCCAGGTCGACTCCGAGGAGTCGATGACGACCAGCCGTGACTTCTACGGCCTGCTCGGCCTGGAGCAGGTCATGCACCTGGGCTGGGTCATGACCCTCGCCTCCCCGTCCAACCCCACCGCCCAGATCAGCTTCTTCACCGAGGAGCGGACCGCCCCCGTCGCCCCCGACCTGAGCGTGGAGGTCGAGGACGTCGACGCGGTGTACGCCCAGGTCGTCGCCTCGGGCGCGGAGGTCGTACGGGAGTTGCGGGACGAGGAGTGGGGCGTACGGCGCTTCTTCGTACGGGATCCGAACGGGCGGGTGGTGAATGTGCTGGGGCACCGGCGGGCGGAATAGCCGACGGGCCGGCACTCGGGCACGGCAGGCTACTGGATGCTCCAGCGGTGCGGATGCCCGGGCCCGGTGGGGCAGGCGAATACGTTGAGCTCACCCCAGCGGCCCACCGTGATTTCCGTGGGAGTGGCGGAAGCGTGAGTGGGCTGGTTCTGGCTCTGGCTCTGGTCCTGGTTCTGGTCCTCCAGCGGTTTCCAGCTGCCGCTGCCGCCGTCCCATTCCGAGCTGTCGATGGTCAGCAGCAGGTGCATCGGTGCCGTGCAGGTCAGGCAGTCCATGGGGGACGGGTCGGTCGCGTGCCAGGAGGCGAAGCCGCCCACGCGCCAGCCGGGCGGGATGGACAGGTCGTACTGGTAGCCGAGCGGCTCTGGCGTGCTTTCGTCCGCCGACTCCTCGGCTTCCTCTTCTAGGGCTTCCTCCCAGGCGTCGATCCGGGCGCACAGTTCCTCGGGCAGAAGGCCGGCGAACGGGTAGGTGACCACCTGCTCCGGGTGCAGCACACAGGGCTCGGGCACGAAGCCGTCGGACCCGACGACCAGCGGCTGCGGCGGCGCGGTCAGCACCTCGCCGACCTCCCACGACCGCCGCCAGCGCAGGTGCAGCTCCAGGTCGTACCGGCCCGGGCCGTGCGCGTTGAAGGGGCACCAGAACACTTGGAGCAGATCGCAGTCGTCCGGCCCCGCGGCCAGGTCGGGCAGATCCCGCCGGTACAGCTGCGCGAGGCCGATCATCGGCAGCGGGTCGGTCTCGGACGCCCCGGGGATCCGGTGCTTCCGGCCCAGCTCGCCCAGGAGCTTTCGTTCCTCGTCCGTCGGGCCGGGAGCCTGCTCGCGGGCCCATGCGGAGGCCAGAACCTGCCGAGAGCGGCGGATGTCGGCCGGGCGTAGACCACGCCCACGGCCGTGTGCCTCGCCGCACACCGGCCACGGCTCGTCCGCAGGCCACAGCATCGGACCGCCCACGGAACTGGCCGAAACGTCCGGTCTGCCCGGCCGCGGATGGAGCCGGGTCGTCGTCCCGCGAAAGGCGGCCAGTCCCGGGAAGAGCGCCTCGACGTCGAGAGGGCGCGGGGGCGTGGTCCTCGTCATGAACGCGACCCTAAACGCCTGACAGCCCGGGTCGCGAAGCACCCCCGTCGGGCATTTTCCGCAGCCGGCCCCGCCACTCCCTCAAGCCCCTGTAGTGGACCCCGGCCGAATGATCATCAGGACCGTGACGGTGGCCCAGAGAAGGTTGAAGATCCCGGTGAACATGGCGAGCCGTGCGGTCGCCCTCGTCGTCACCGCGATCTCGCCGCCCCCGGCATCCTCGATGCCCTCCATGATCGCCGCTTGCCTGGGCAGGACCAGGGCGGCGAGGACGACAGCCGCGAGCGCAGTCAGCGCGATCGAGACGATCAGCCAGGTGTCCCCGAGCACGCCCATGTTGCTCGCCGTGGCGAACCCGAAGACGGGGACGACGACGCCGACGGTGGCGTACACCTGGCAGATCCGATGCAGCAGACGCGTGGTCGCGAGGGCCTGCGCGTCTCCCGGCTCGGCGAGCGCCTTGCGCGCGGTGGGCGGGAACATGCTGGCGGCGACCGTGACGGGCCCGATGGCGACGATCGCGGCGATCACGTGGACGGCGAGGAGGAACTTGGTCACGGGGTGACGGTAGGGGGCGGCGGGGATCTTGCAGAAGTGGCGGTTTTGCCAGTACTCAACGGATTCTCGCCAGGGGGGGTTGAGCGGCTCAAACTCGGGGTTTCTCGGTGCTTCCGGGTGTGTGCGGCTCGTATCCGCACTGACTGCACCATGACTGAATCCCGTCGTACCCCTACTCTTTTGCCATGCATACCGTGGCCGTATTGGCGCTCGACCAGGTCATCCCGTTCGACCTCTCCGCCCCGATCGACGCCTTCGGCTGGGCCCGGCTGCCGGACGGGCGCCCGGCGTACCGGATCCGGGTCTGCTCGGCGTCGGAGGAGGTGAGCGCGGGCCCGTTCGCGCTGCGTGCCCCGTACGGGCTGGAGGCGCTGGCCGAGGCGGACACGATCATCCTGCCCGGGGTCGCCGACCCGACGGTCCCGCTTCCGCCGGGCGTCGCGGAGGCGGTGTGCGCGGCGGCCGCGAACGGCACCCGGATCGCCTCGATCTGCGTGGGCGCCTTCGTCTTCGCCGCCACGGGCCTGCTGGACGGGCTGCGCGCGACGACGCACTGGGTCGCGGCCCGGGACCTGGCGGAGATGTACCCCGCGGTGACCGTCGACCCGAACGTCCTCTACGTCGACAACGGCCAGTTCCTCACCTCGGCGGGCGCGGCCGCCGCGATCGACATGTGCCTGCACATGATCCGCAGGGACCACGGCTCGGCCGTCGCCGCGCACGCGGCCCGGATGTGCGTCGTACCGCTCGAACGGGAGGGCGGCCAGGCCCAGTTCATCATCCAGACCCAGCCACCGGTACCGTCCGGCGCCACCCTGGAGCCCCTCCTCAACTGGCTGGAGGAGAACGCCGAGCGCGAACTGACCCTGGAGGACATCGCCGCCCACGCCGGCATGAGCACCCGAACACTCAACCGCCGCTTCCGCGAGCAGACCGGCACGACGCCGTTGCAGTGGCTGCACCTGGCCCGGGTGCGGCGCGCCCAGTACCTCCTGGAGACGACCACGTACCCGGTCGAACGCATCGCGGCCCAGGCGGGGTTCGGCTCACCGACGGCGTTCCGGGAGCGGTTCAAGAGGGTGGTGGGGACGAGTCCGTACGCGTATCGGCGGGCGTTTCAGGGGGTGGAAACGCCGGGCTCGGGCTCGGGGTCTGCCTCGGGGTCGGCGGCTGCTGCCTCGTAGGCGCGCAAGGTGTCGACGACCAGCTGCCGCTGACTGGGCGTCAGAGGTTCCAGCGCGCGACGCCAGGCGGTGGCCCCGCGTGACAACCACGCGGAGATGGAGGGCCGTTGGGCGTCGGTGATGCTGACGATGCGTCGCCGCCGGTCAGTCGGGTGCTCGCGCCGCTCCAGGATTCCCTTCCCGCTCAGCTCGCCGACCATGAGGCTGACGGTGGTCGGCGCGACCTCGAGGCGGGCGGCCAGGTCGTTCACGGTCAGGGGCCCGTCGAAGAGCAGATACGCCAGCAGCGACAGGTGTCGCGGAGCCAGGGCCAGCGACTGAAGTTCCTCGGGTACGGGGATCCGCTTGGCCCGGCCGACCATGCGGGGCATGAGCAGCAGGAGGTCGCGAACGGCGTCGTCGACGCCCGGATCGGTTGACATCGGCCATCCCTGTAAATAGCTTTGCTTCTAAAGATGCTTTGCTGGCAAAGAGGAATCGTAGGTCGTCATATTACGACCCGCGACCGTGATCCTCACCCCGTGTTCCGCGTGAACGGAGATCTCCATGCCGCACCTCACTGTGCAGATCCGCGAAGAGACGCTTGACGGATCGGTCGAACCGAAGATCATCAGGGCGTTGAGCGAGGCGGTGGTCGCCGTGGTCGGCGAGTGGGCGCGACCTCTCGTGGTCGTCGACCTGTTCGGCGTACCGGAGCACCGCTGGGGGAGCGGCGGCATCCCCGGCGAGGCTCCCGCACCGGTCGTCACGCTGAACATGCGCGAGGGCGGTCTGACCCACCCGCAGATCCCCGACGCTCCCGCGCGGCTCGTCAAGTCCCTTACGGAGGCGGTGGTTTCGGTCCTCGGTGAGGGTGTACGGCAGTACGTGACCGTGCTGATCGTGGGGGTTCCGGCGGGGCGGTCGGGGGTGGGGGGTGAGGTTGTCTGAGGTGGCCTGAGGGGGTGGCCTGAGGTCGGCGAAGGCGGGGCCCTGCGCCGCTCAGGCGGCCCGTCGGTCGGACACGACCCACGAGGCGAGGGCGACGGCCCCGGCGACGCCGAACACGGCAGGCCAGGCGCCCACCTTCTTGGCCAGCGGATGAGACCCGGCGAAGGCGGCGACGTACGCGACGGTCAGCGCCCCGGCGGCCTTCCCGCCGGCCTGCTGCTGCCACTGCTGCGCGGCCGTGGCCCCGGCGGCGGCCAGCACGACCCCGCCGAGCTGCCGCTTCTTGGTCCAGCGGGCCACGCCGTACCCACCGATGAGCCCACTGGCGGCCACCGCCGCGGCCGGTACCTTCGCCACTACTGCCTCCCGCTGCTGCGTCTGTCTGCTGCGTCTGTCTGAGGCTAACGCGCACGGGCCGGCCGCCTGACGCCTGCCCGTCCCGTACGTACCCTCACGCCGAGGTTGAGCCGGGGCTTGTCAGTTTTCCTCCCCGGAGTTATATAAGAAGCCGTAGGGCATCGCACCCAGCACCTGTAGGGAAGGAGTGACCCGTGATGCTCATGCGCACCGACTCTCTGCGCGACTTCGACCGCCTCACGCAGCAGTTCTTCGGCCCCGCTCGCCCCGAGGCGATGCAGATGGACGCGTACCGGTCCGACGGCGACCTGATCGTCCACTTCGACCTCCCGGGTATCGACCCGGAGACGATCGACCTGGGCGTCGAGCGCAACGTCCTGAGCGTCCGCGCCGAGCGCCGTTCACCCGCCCCCGAGGGTGTGGACATGATCGTCACCGAGCGACCCTCCGGCACCTTCACCCGGCAGCTGTTCCTCGGTGACACCCTCGACACGGAGCGCATCGACGCTTCGTACGACGCCGGAGTACTGACGCTGCGCATCCCGGTGGCCGAACAGGCCAAGCCCCGCCGCATCGAGATCAGCCGCGGCAACGGCGACAACCCCAAGCAGCTCAGCAGCTGACCACCGCACGACTGGCCCTGCCCTGCGGGCACGTGCGCTCGCGGGGCAGGGGCAGGGCCAATGCCCTTCGGCGGAACGGATGTTGCCGGGCGGGGGCGGCTCAAGGCCGTTGGAGCAGACGCGAGTTGGACACGAACACCAGGAGAGCCCGAACGATGAGCTCCTTGAGCACCCCAGGAACGATGAACCCCGCCAGCCGGACGAACGAGCTGACGACGTCACCAGGAACCCCAAGCCGGATGCCCTCGATGACATGGAACGAACTCATCGAGGAGGTAAGGGAATCCGGCCAGTACCCCACCAAGGCGGAAGCGGAACGCGTCACCCGCCTCGTCCTGTCCGCCCTCGGCGGCCACGTGGTCGGCGACGAACGCGTCGATCTGGCACGCCGACTCCCCACCGAGGCGGCCCGTCTGATCGCATCCCAGATCCCGGTCACCCGCTCCCTGTCGGCCGCGGAGTTCGTGGACAGCATCGCGTCCAGCATTTTGGGAGCCACCCCGGCCAAGGCCCGCTGGGACGTCAGCTCAGTCCTGAGCGTCCTCCCCACGGCCGTCGGCGACGACCTCATCAATCGCATCCTGAAGCAACTTCCCTCCGGCTACGCCCTGTTGTTCGGCCGAGCGGAACTGGCCCCGACGTCAGCTTGACGACGTATACGCCGGTCACCTGACGGGACGGGCGGCCCGGGAACCATCGTTGACCGCAGTCGCCACCGGCCGACGGCCGCCCTATCCCTCTCAATTCGCTCGCGGCGACGGCGGGGCAGGGAGAGGCCGGCATTCCACACCATCGACGTGCCAAAGCCCGGGAGACGAACCTCAGTTGACGCCCCCCGCCCGGCTCACCACCCCCGACGGCAGCAGAAGTCTTCCTGGGTCACGAGGCACGACGTCACCTGGACCAGCCGGACGGCCTGTACGAGGTGATCGCGGCCTTCTTGAGGTCAACCTGACCGCATTAGGAGCCGGCCGCCCAGCCCATCGGGTGCATGCAGCGGCGAGGCTTGTCGCCGCTCGGACCGTCTACGACGACCTCGGCGCCCGCAGCCGGCTCGCGGAGGATACGCGGACCATGAAGCCATGGGCGTCAGACTCCGTCGAGCAGCCATACGGGCGAGGCAGAGAGAGCGGAACCGTGAACATCCCCCAGCCTGAATTCGTCACGACCCCGGACATCACAAGGCTGGCCTGCCGAGATCACCACCCGTCGGCCCCGGACGCAGTCACCCCGGCACGCGCTCAGCCCCCGCTCCTCCTCATGCACGGCCTGGCAGGCCACATGGGTGAGTGGGACGACATCCTCCCCCTCCTCCTGGCGGACGGCCACCGAGTGGTGACCTACGACGCCCGAGGCCACGGCGCCAGCACCCGCCGCCCTCGGAACATGACCCGAGCGGCCTGCGTCCAAGACGCCCTGGCGCTGGTCCGCGAACTGTCCCTGGCCCCCGTAACCCTCCTGGGCCAGTCCCTCGGCGGCCACACCGCACTCCTCGCCGCAGCCGCCCACCCTGACCTGGTCCACGCCCTCATCCTGATCGAGGCGGGCCCAGCGGGCGCGAACCCCGCCGTCCCCTCAGAAATAGCCGCCTGGCTGGACAGCTGGCCAACACCCTTCAACTCCCCTTCCGCAGCAGCGGAGTTCTTCGGCCACGAGGCCTGGGCGAGAGGTCTGGAGGAGCGCGAGGAGGGCTGGCGCCCGCGAGTGGACCGCGACACGATGGTCTCCGCGGTCACGGAGCTCGCGAACCACTCGTACTGGCCCGAGTGGGACAGGATCCGATGCCCCACGCTCGTCATCCGGGGCGCCAACGGAACCATGCCCGAGTCGGAGGCCACGCGGATGAAGGACCGCCGCCCGACCGCGACGACAGTCCACGTGATCCCCGACGCGTCGCACGACGTCCACCTGGATCGGCCGGCCGAGCTGCACGCGACGGTGAGCGCGTTTCTGACGGGCATCGGCCAGGGCCCCTGAAGCACGGGTCCCCTGAAGCGCAGTGCAGTGATTGCGCGCGGGGTGACAAAAAAGCAAAGGCAAGGAGTTCTGAACTCCTTGCCATGCTCAAGGTATAGCGCACTGGGGGGCTTGCGGCAAGGCCCCCGTCGTACCGCAGAATCACTGGCCTCAGGCCAGGACCTGCGGAAACGGGAGTCGCTAAGTGCGTGTGTTGTTGATGTCGTACGGGTCGCGCGGGGATGTCGAACCCCTGGCGGGACTCGCGGTGGGGTTGCGGGAACTCGGCGCGGAGGTGCGGGTGTGCGCGCCGCCGGACGAGGAGTTCGCGAAGCTGGTGGCCGGTGTCGGCGCGGAGTTCGTACCCTTCGGCCGGCCGGTGCGCGCGCTGGTGACCGGGGAGATGCCGGCGGAGGGCCCGCCCGGGATCGCGGCCGAGTTGGTCGCCGCGCACTTCGACACGATCGGCGCGGCGGCCGAGGGGTGCGATGCGCTGGTGGCGACCGGTTTGATGCCCGCCGGTGCTCGGTCGGTGGCCGAGAAACTGGGCATCCGCTACGTGTACGGGTGCTTCCACACGCTCGAGCTGCCGTCGCCGCACCGCTCACCGTCGTCTCGGCCGGGCCCGCCGTTGCCACCGGACGTGACCGACAACCGGGCGCTGTGGGACCTGGATGCCCAGAAGGTGAACGCCCTGTACGGCGGGGCACTCAACACCCACCGGGCGTCGATCGGCCTGCCGCCGGTGGACAACGTCCGCGACCACGTCTTCACCGACCAGCCGTGGCTGGCGGCGGACCCGGTCCTGTTGCCGTGCGAGGAGCTGACGGACCTACGCGTCGTGCAGACCGGCGCGTGGATCCGGCCGGACGAACGCCCGCTGCCGGACGAGCTGTTGGCGTTCCTGGACGCCGGTGAACCGCCGGTGTACGTGGGCTTCGGCAGCATGGCCCTGCGCGGCTCGACGGACATCGCCCGGGTGGCCGTCGAGGCGGTCCGCGCGCAGGGCCGCCGCGTACTCGTCGGGAGCGGCTGGGCGGACCTGGGCCTAATCGACGACCGCACCGACTGCTTCGTCGTCGGCGAGGTCAACCACCAGGCACTGTTCGGCCGGGTGGCCGCCGTCGTGCACCACGGCGGCGCAGGCACGACGACGACGGCCGCCCGGGCCGGGGCGCCCCAGGTCGTCGTCCCCCAGTTCGTGGACCAGCCGCACTGGGCCGCCCGGGTGGCCCAGTTGGGCATCGGCGTGGCACACGACGGCCCGACTCCGACCTTCGAGTCCCTGTCCACCGCGCTCAAGACGGCCCTGACCCCCGAGACCCACACACGGGCGAGGGCCGTGGCCGCCACGATCCGCCCCGACGGGGCGACGGTGGCCGCGAAGCTGCTGCTCGACGAGGTCAGTCGGCAGAGGCCGCCGGTGTCCGCGTGAGTGGGACGGAGCGCTGCCGTCGTAGCCACCAGGTTCGTCACGCCAGTCCGGACGACGTCTTGCCGCACGTATTGGTCGCCGAGTTGCCGCACGTAATGGTCGCCGAGCGACCCCAGATCGGAGCTGCTTAAGTGAACCCGCTCAACCCGTTGACCACCAGCGCGTTCGACCTTCCCGACCGTCTCTCTCCCAAGGCTGACCCGACGCTGATCGCCGGCGACGAGGAGCACTTCGCGGCCATCGCGGAGTGTCTCGAGCAGTCGATCGCCGAGCTGACCGACCGTCTGGATGTCGAACGCAAGGCGCCCGGCGGCATAGGCCGGCAGGCGATGGACCGGGACATGGAGATCCACCGGCTGACCACGCGCCTGCGCGCGCTGCGTCGCTTCGGCCTGGACCTGTGCCTCGGACACATGGTCGGCGCGGACGGCCCCGACGCCACGCCCGTGTACGTCGGACGACTCGGCCTCACGGACAGCACCGGCCGTCGGCTGTTGCTCGACTGGCGCTCCCCGGCGGCCGAGCCGTTCTTCGGAGCCACCCACGGCAACCCGATGGGCCTGGCGAGCCGCCGCAGGTATCGCTGGACCGGCGGCCGGATCAGCGACTACTGGGACGAGGTGTTCACCTCGGACGGGTTCGCCGGGCACGCCGCGCTCGACGACCAGTCCGCCTTCATCGCCAGCCTGGGCAGCAACCGGTCACCGCGGATGCGAGACGTACTCGGCACCATCCAGGCCGACCAGGACGCCATCATCCGCGCGGGCTCGCGCGGCGCCCTCGTCGTCGACGGCGGTCCGGGTACGGGCAAGACGGTCGTCGCCCTGCACCGCTCCGCCTACCTCCTCTACTCCGACCCGCGCCTCGGTCACCGCAGGGGCGGCGTACTGTTCGTCGGCCCGCACCAGCCCTACCTGGCCTACGTCGCCGACGTACTCCCCAGCCTCGGAGAGGAGGGCGTCCAGACCTGCACCCTGCGGAACCTCGTCGCCGAAGGAGCCGCGGCAGCGGTCGAGGCCGACCCGGACGTGGCCCTCCTGAAGTCGTCCGCGGACCTGGTGAAGGCGATCGAGACGGCCGTCAGGTTCTACGAGGAGCCGCCCACCAAGGGGATGACGGTCACGACCCACTGGTCCGAAGTCCGGCTGAGCGCCGACGACTGGGCCCTGGCGTTCGAAGCGGCACCCGGCACCCCGCACAACGAGGCGCGCGACCAGGTCCTGGAGGAACTGGTCACGATCCTGGTCGACAAGCACGACAACGCCGGCGGCGACGGTGAAATCGACGCCTCGCCCGCTCTGCTCCGCAGATCACTGCTGCAGAACAGGGAACTGCTCACGGCCTTCAACCGCGCGTGGCCGCTGCTCGAAGCGGCCGACCTCGTCGGAGACCTGTGGTCGGTACCCGCCTACCTGCGGAAGTGCGCTCCCTGGCTCGGCCCCGACGACGTACGGAAGCTGCAACGCGAGGACGCCCAGGCCTGGACGGTGTCCGACCTGCCGCTCCTGGACGCGGCACGGCAGCGGCTCGGCGACCCGGAGGCGTCGCGGCGCAGACGTCGGCACGAAGCCGCCGTCGCCGCCGAACGGGCGGGCAGGGCCGACGTCATCGAGATCCTGCTGCGGGACAGCGAGATCGACGAGAGCCAAGGCGCGATGGGGATGCTGCGCGGACAGGACCTGCAGGACAGCCTGATCGACGACAGCGCACTGCCCACCGCCGAACCCGACCTGCTCGCCGGCCCGTTCGCGCACATCGTCGTCGACGAGGCCCAGGAACTCACCGACGCGGAGTGGCAGATGCTGCTGCTCCGGTGCCCGTCCCGGAGCTTCACCATCGTCGGGGACCGCGCCCAGGCCAGGCACGGGTTCACGGAGTCGTGGCAGGAACGCCTGGAGCGGGTCGGACTCGACCGGATCAACCAGGCCTCCCTGAGCATCAACTACCGGACGCCGGAAGAGATCATGACGGAAGCCGAACCGGTCATCCGGGCCGCGCTCCCGGACGCCAACGTGCCGAGCTCCATCCGCAGCAGCGGCATCCCCGTCGTACACGGATCCGCTTCCGACCTGGACTCGGTCCTCGAAACCTGGCTCGCTGCCCACGCCGAGGGGATCGCCTGCGTCATCGGCGACCCCACATTCCGTACGACATCTCGCGTCCGGTCGCTGACCCCGGAACTGTCGAAGGGGCTCGAGTTCGACCTGGTCGTCGTCATCGACCCGGAGACGTTCGGCAAGGGCATCGAGGGAGCGGTCGACCGCTATGTCGCGATGACGCGGGCGACCCAGCAACTCGTCATCCTCACGAGCGCCTGACGCCGGGAGTCGTAGGAACAGCGAGTGTGCTGACGTGAGTTGGCGCGGGGCCGGGACGGCGACGAGGTCCGTCCCGGCCCGCGCTGTCACCGGCGCCGACCGACAACCCGATCCGGGCCCCGAGGGGCACTATCGTGCAGCCGTGACCGGTTCCGTACAGCGCCCGTTGTTCTTCCTCGATGTCGACGGACCGCTCATTCCGTTCGGAGGCGCGTCGCAGTACCCAGACGGCTATCCGACGTACGGGACGACGGATCCCGAACCCCCCGGAGCCGATCCCAATCCGCTGCTGGCCAGGATCAACCCCGAGCACGGCCCCCGCTTGTCAGCACTACCGTGCCAGCTGGTCTGGGCCACGACCTGGATGACCGACGCGAACGAAACCATCGCACCGCGGCTCGGCCTGCCCGAGCTGCCGGTAGTGATCTGGCCGGACCCAACGGCTACCGACGAGCAGAACGAGCAGAACGAGCAGGACGAGCAGGACTTGCGGAACGGACTCCACTGGAAAACCCGCACCCTCGTCGACTGGGCAGTCGGCCGCTCCTTCATCTGGGTCGACGACGAAATCACGGACACCGACCGAGCGTGGGTGTCGGCCCACCATCGAGGCCGGGCTCTGCTCCATCGCGTGGACCCGAGCCGGGGGCTGACCGATGCCGACTACGCCGCTATCAGCGAGTGGCTTCGCAACGAATCCACGAGGTGACCGCGCTGTTGGTCCACTGGTCCAGGCACCGCCCGCCGCCAGGCGTAAGCCACTGTCCATCGAAACCCAGTTGCGACCCTTCCCCCCGCTCACGACTCTTCAGACAGGCTGGGATTTGTCCGAACGGATGATGTGGCGCTCGTCGCAGCGCTGGGGGACCCTCAGCGAACGGTCGGCGCGTACCACGGAGCTGCTGAGGCGCGGGCGGGAGGCGCTCGACGCCATCCGCGACAGGCTGCGGCACGAGAACGCGGCCGTCCGCGAGGGCTGTTGCCGCCTGTTCGACCACCTGGTCGCCGCCCGACTCGTCCTCGCCCCGGCCCTCCGCCGCCTGACCGACGACCCCGAACCCCGGGTCCGCATGATGGCAGCCGAACTACTGGGCAAGTTCGCCCACACAGAACCCTCCGCCACGGCAGCCCTGGAACACGCCCGCCTCAACGACTCCAGCCCGGCGGTCCGCAAGGTGGCGAGCTGGTACGCCCCGGGCGGGACGATCTATCGCAAGACGGCCCCGCGCGGGGCCTGGTAGGCGGTCAAGGGGGCAAGGCATCACGGCATCGCGATGGTGGCGGCGGTGGCGATGGCAATGATGGTGGCGGTGACCATGTCACAATCCGCCGCCCTCCCTCGTCTAAGTGTCGGAACCCCACCGGAGAGGTGGAGGCGAGACGTCGAGTATCAGGAGCGTGCCCTCATGAACCTCGCACTGTGGATCGGTGCCGGACTGCTGGCCGCCGTAGCCCTGGGCGGCGGCATCACCAAAGCATTCGTGCCCAAGGAGAAACTGGCAGCGGCCAACGGTGGGGGATGGACCGAAGACATCGGCGTCGGCTTCATCAAAACCCTCGGCGTCCTCGAACTCCTGGCCGCGGTGGGCTTGATCCTGCCGGCTGTCGTCGACATCGCACCCGTCATGGTGCCGGTGACCGCCATCTGTTGGGTCCTGCTGATGATCGGCGCGATGGTCACCCACGGCCGACTCGGCGAATCCAAGTTCGTCCTGGTGAACCTGGTCTATCTGGCGCTCGCGGTCTTCATCGCATGGGGCCGCTTCGGCCCCAACCCGTTCAACGGCTGACAGGCGGCAACGCTCAGGGATGCCGGCCTGCGGTGGAGCGCCGTTCTCACTTGGCCATTGACTACTCAAGTGGCCAAGTGAAGCGGTGTTCGCGGTGTCGATCAGCTAGTGGCCGGCTGCGGCTCCCGCACCCGCTGCCTGCGTGCGAACCGACCGAGGAGCACGGCGTTGACCAGGCCGGACAGGGCCGTACCGACGGCGAAGATCAACGGGCTCAGCCAGGTGAGCGAGGAGTACTCCGCGGGTATCGACACCAGGAGGCCGAGGAAGCTGAACGGCGCCGTGGCCATGAGCGGGTAGGCCCCCGAGAGCCCCGGGTCCGGCCCCACGTACCAGGCGCCCAAGAAGAACCCCAGCGACGCCGCCACCACGGCGAGATACCCACGCGCGAGCCAGTTGTCCACCGCGGGCACCAGCAACTGGCGCAGGCGCGGGAGGTGACGCGGGCGGGAAGCATTCGGCATCGGGTGTTCCTTCGAGTGGGTCCGGGTTGGCGATCTCCACGATGGATTGCCGGGCGCGCCAAGGCATGAGTACGGGTACTCATCGGCAGGACTGCAGGACCTACCACGCTGCTCAGGCAACTCGGTGTGTACTTGGCCACCGTTTCCAGCAGCACGCTCAGTCACAACGTGGGAGTACGGAAGTTCCCATACCCGCGGGACTCCGGCAGGGCAGCTGTGTCAGCCTGCGGACATGGCAGAACTGCGCGTACATGCAGGCCGCCACTACGCGATCCAGTTCCACTACGCCTTGCCGGACGACGCATGGTGTGTGGAACTGAGCGAGGCCGTACCGGCGCCGGCCGCGTGGGCGGAGATTCCCAACGCAGAGACTCACCTTCCAGGAACTGCCTTCGTGGTGGCGGTGATACCCGACGAGGATCCGGGTCTGGAGCCGACCGTCCACTTGCACAGCCGCGACGAGCACGCCATCCCCTACGAGATCGTGCGCTGGTTCATGGAGCACGTGGCAGAGCAAGTTGAGCGCTGCCGCCTCGCGTTCGAGCAGGGAGAACCTGAGACAGCGGACTGATCCGGCAGCGCTCCACGTAGGGCCAAGCCGCGAGTTGCCCTGTACCGACCGTGAGTCGCCCCGCGCTACCGAGCCGCGCCCCACCCGCAGCCGCAAGCCGCCGAGCCAACCCGGCGTGCGCGGCCGGTCGAATGCGCCCCGAAACCACAAACCTCCTGCACCCGGGACCACAGAGAAACCCTGCCCCCTGCTTCCCCCGCCGCCCCCTTTCGGCCGCCCGGCCAAGCTCAACTCGCGGTGCAGGGGCGAGAGTCAAGAGTGGAGCGAAGCGGAATCGGCGCAGCCGACGCCCGAAGGGCGCTCTTGACGCTCACCCCGGAACCGCCACACTCGGCAAACCCGGGCGGCCTTGGGTGCCCGATAGACAGAAGCTGCCTGTCACACGCCTGTTCAGCTGGGCGGGAATCGCCACTGCTACGGAATCGCAGGCCTCTCATTTAGCGACAACTCCGCTGACTGGATGAGCCGCCGTCGACCGGTCTCAACTACAGAGGCCACGGCCTGTGCCGTACAAAGAGACGGATACGACCCGCCTGCATCATGGTGCTGGCACCGCAGCCGGTGTGGGCAGGGAGCGTAAGGCGGCCTCCATGGCCAGAGGCCGGTAGAGCTCGCTGGCCCCACGCCCAGTAGTGGCTACGGTCGCGCACTCCGAGATCAGCTCGGCGGGGTCCAGCAAGCCCTGACGGGTGAGGATCGATGTGGGCAGCCATTGGGACAGGAGCGGCAGGCCGTTCTGAAGCATGGCCGCTTCGCAGGTGGCTGCGAAGTTCTCCCGCAGCGGAGGGCAGACGACCTCGCGGGAGTACCCGGCCTGTTCCAGGCGGAGACGCATCAGCTGCTTTCCACGCCGCCATGCCAATGGCAGCGATTCGCCGAATCGCAGCACGAGTGGGGTGGCCAAAGGGCTGATGGGCCACAGACCGTGACGCATGGCGGTCGCGCTGTGGACAGCGAGGGCGAGGAGAGTGGAGGCGTGGAGTACGGAAGCGGGCGCCAAGTCCTCCGCGATGTGAGGCAGGGTGTCCCGGGCGCGGGGGCCGAGGTGGTTGGGCACGGGGTGCAGGTTCCACGGGTCGCCGGTGAGAGCTCGTTCCTCTGGCCGTTGGAAGCACAGCTCGTCGCCGCCGACTCCGGTGAACACCCACCGAGCACCGGCAGCGCTCAAGCGGCTGTACAACTCGTTCATGGCTTCGGCGTAGGTGCCGTCCGTGGGGCTTGTGGGCAGGCCACTTGCGCGGGGCCCGCTGGGGTGGAAGGGCCCGAATTCTGCGACGGGTACGGTCAGATCGGGGCCGAGGTGGGCGCGTGCGACGATCTCTTTGCGCCGCCGGTGTTGCTGCTCACCGACACTCCCGTCAAGCGTGAGCGCCGCAGTACGGACCGGTCCGACGGTCTCGGCGAGGGCGAGTGCGGTCATGGAGCTGTCCATGCCGCCGGACAGCTCCACCACGCAGTCGTCGGTGGACAGCGGCCGGGCTGAGATCTCGCTCCGTAACAGGGCGCTGAATGCCTCCACGGGATCGGCGTCGGCCAGCAGGATGCGGGGCCGGGAGTGCAGGGCGTTCTGACCGCTCTTCGGTGACGGCTGCGGCATCCGGTGGGCCTGTGCCGGGCTGTGACTGTGGGCCTGAGGCTTTCGGCGTGGAGTACCCGGACCCTCAACTGTGGAGTGGCCCGGACCGGACTGCTCGTCTCATTCCGGACGGGTCGCCGGTGAGGTCGATACGCCTTCCTAGGAGTGCGGCACCTAGGTTGGTGCGGCCTTCCTGGGTGCTCTCGCGTGGTCGAAGCTGCTGATGGCAGGCCACCAGGCCGCCCCGCCCACAGCAGAGGAGATGGCGCAGCATGACCATGTTGAGCACGTACTTCACGCTCGGCCGCACCGGGCTGAAGGTGAGCCCGCTGGCCCTGGGCACGATGACTTTTGACGACGGCAGCTGGGGTTCGGCACAGGAGGCGTCCTTCTCCATCGTCGACCGCTACCTGGAGGAGGGCGGCAACTTCGTCGACACCGCCAACCAGTACAACGGCGGAGTGTCGGAGGCCACCCTCGGCGCGTACTTCGCACAGCGCCCCGGCGTCCGCGACCGCATCGTGCTCGCGACGAAGTTCGGCGGCACCCTGCACCCCGATGACCCGAACGCCGGCGGCGCCGGACGCAAAGCCATCCTCGCGCAGCTGGATGCCTCTCTGCGGCGGCTGAACACCGACTACATCGACGTGTACTGGATGCACCAATGGGACCGGCACACCCCCCTGGAGGAGACCCTCTCCACACTCAACGACCTCGTCCGTACGGGCAAGATCCGCAGTCTCGGCCTGTCCAACACCCCCGCCTGGTGGGTCGCCCAGGCCGCCACGACCGCGCAGCTGCGCGGCTGGGAATCCATCGCGGCCGTCCAGGTGGAGTACTCGCTGCTCGCACGGACCGCCGAGGGCGAGCAGTTCGGCGCCGCCCGCGCCTTCGGCCTGGGCGTCACGCCCTGGAGCCCGCTGGCCTCCGGGGTCCTCTCGGGCAAGTACACCCGTACCAGTGGCCGGCACACCGACTCCAGGCGCACCGGATACACTGCGCCACTCCTGACGGAGAACACCTACGTCCTTCTGGACACACTGGAGCGCATCGCCCGAGACCTCGGCACCACCGTCGCCCGGGCGTCCCTGGCCTGGGTGCGCCAGCAGCGGCCCGTCACCTCCGTTCTCATCGGGGCCCGCACTCCGGCACAGCTGGAGGACAACCTCGCCTCAGCAGAGGTAACCCTGGACGCGGCTCATCTCGCCGAGCTCGACGACCTCACGGCCCCGTCCCTCAACTATCCCCATCCCTTCATGGACGAGGTCGGCATCGGCTACCAGCAAGGCAACACCACCATCAACGGAGTCACCTCCTCGGCCTTCCGGCGATCCTGACCTCAGCACCGAAGACGAGGGCGCCTCGGCGCGTTCTCCGGTTTCGGAGGGAGTCCACACGGAAGAGCGGCCATGCCTGTTCAGACAGCTCCAAGACGACTGCTCGCCCAGGGCAGCTGTCGTCCCTCTGTCGTAGTCATCACGGAGAGCGGCCACAACCAACGTCGGTGTTCTGGACGCCCATTCGTGAGTCCTCGGTCCAGCTGTGCAGCGTGGATCCGCTCCTGCGCATAGCCGTCACGGAGGCGCGGTCACAACCAATCTCATGGTTCTGTCCGCAGTTTCGTCAAATTCCGACGGACCGGCACGCAGCAGCATGCCGGGAGTCCTGCCGGGCGCAGAAGCGGGCGTCATCGAGGGTCCTACGCGACGTTGCCGAGAACCCAGCAGCGCGTGCGACGCACTTCTGCCCGCTCTCCAAGCCGCAGGCGAAGCCGACAACCCGCCACTCGGCTCGGCGATCCTCGCGCACATGGCGTTCATCCCGGGCTGGGCGGGCGACCGCGACGCGGCTCTGGAGCGGATGATCGCGGCACGTACATACGCCCGCCGTGCGCCCGCTTCCGTGGAGTTTCGTGCCTGGCTCGACGCCGTGGAAGCGGAGTGCGAGACACGGTGTGGCGACACTCGCACTGCCCTCCACCTGATCGGGCACGCCGAGGATGTCCTCGCCACCGGGAACGAGCACCCCTCGCCCGAGTGGATGGACTGGTTCTCCCTGGCCAGACTGGCGGCGTTCAAGGGCAAAACGCAGCTGATCGCCGGACACCTTCCTCAGGCGCGCGACTCCTTGCTCGGCGTCCTGGACGAAATGCCGTCGAGCGAGGACGAGCGGCGAAGTGTCGTGTTCGGGGACCTGGCCGCCGTCGAGGCCGCTTCCGGAAATCCGGAGCAGGCGTGTACATACGCGGGACAGGCTCTCGATCAGCTGGCGCTCACGTGGTACGCCACTGGCATGGACGGTGTGCGCGAGGTACGGCGCGCGCTCGCGCCGCATCAGCACGAGCGCTGTGTAGGAGACCTCGACGACCGGCTCTACGGATGGTCGACGACGGTCAGTGCGCTGAGCCGTTGAAGTCGACGATGAGACCGGACAGTTCGAGGAGGCTGCCGATACGGAACGTCGGCAGCTCCCGCGCCTCAGGACTGTTCCACTGGATCGTGGCCCAAGGACCGCGGCGCACGAGCGCGGTGTGCATCCCGGCCTCAACAGCGGGGCGGATGTCGTTGTCGCAGCGGTCCCCGACGTAAAGGATCTCGTCACCGTCGAAGGGCACCACGGCAGCCACGCGCTTGAAGAACTCCGGGTCGGGCTTGCCGGCACCCCAGTCGTCCGACGTCCCGATCAGATCGACGTCATCGGATGAACAGCGAGCGGAGAATGCGCCCGGCTCGCACGGTCTGGTTGCCCGCGACACCGAGCCACAGCCCGTCCGCCCGGAGCTCGGCGAGGGCGGGGACGCACATCCGCGTACAGGTCCTCTTCCCCGAACGTCTCCGCCTGCTCGGCTGCCGACCGCTTCTCGCGCTCTTCGTAGAGGTCGAACCCAGGACGGAACTCCTGGAAGGTTTCTCTATAGTCGCGCCCCTGCGCGATGACGGCCCCGAACATCGCATGAAAGGTGTGCCGCGGCACACCCAGCCAGTCGGCCCAAGTCCCATACTCACGGGTCTCGTCCACGAGGCATTCACCAACGTCGAAGACCACTGCGCGAATCATGAGGGCAGGGTAGCGAGAGCACAATGCAGAAACTACCGGTAGGTGGGCACTGGGCAATCTAAGCAGCGGACGGACTGAGGAGCACTGCTTGAGGCGGTGGCGCTTCCCTCGAACTCAGAGAAGCCGCCGCCGTCGTTGCGGTACACGAGGCCAATCCCGTGTTCAGCGAGCAGGTCACGGAGATCCTCGCGGGGGAGCGCTGGTGTGAGCACCATGAGGTGGAGGGGCTGATCGTGTGCGAGGCTGCTCAAATAGCGCCTTGCAAGGAGGAGTTGAGCAAGAGCTTGGGTGATCGACTCGCTTGCTGCACTGCCCGTCGGCTCATAGACAGTGTTGTTCGTCTTGTTGTAGAGGTCGAATAAGAGCTGAGTTGTCGAGTTGCGCATCGACAACTCCAGTTGGCCAATCGTTTCCCCTGCAGCGGCCTTACCTTCCTCGAAGGTGTCCGCCAGATCATCGCGGGTTGCTCCCAGCTGGTCGACGTCGGATTGATGCTGGCGTTCGCGCCTCTGACGTCGAGTCGCCCGGGCGAAGCGGCCTGCGGTGCGATTGAACCGAGACAGGGATTCGGGTGCCGGTTGAAGAGTGTCGAAAGCTTCACGGATGTAAGGGTCGATGGGGCGCAGTCGGAAGACAATTACGTTGCGATCTTGACCTAGTTCGTCTTTGGCCTCTCGTATCTCGAATGGCTTACGCTCATCAACCTTGAACTTCCCTATATATCTGTGGGTTCGTGTGTCGCTTCCTGGAACCTTGCCCACAGCGATAAATAAATGCAGGGTGCGCCCCTTTTCGGCATGCTCCAGAATTGAAGAATTTCCGCCCTCGAAGGTCTGATTGCCCCGCTTTCCGGCTCCGGTATAGGTGAATATGGGACCCCGGTCGTCGTTCTCGGCAAGCCATCCGTCACGATATCCGTAACGCTCACCGATTTTGCTGTCGGAGAAAATTAGAACGTTCCGCTTTTCCTTTGCTGGACAGATTCCGGCGTAGCCGCTGCCGCCGAGTGCGGGGTGGATCTGTGCGCGCGTGAGGATGTCGCCGGGTTGGAACCCGGACGTGGGCGTCGTCATGACTCGAGGCTAATGGTTTCAATGCTCGCGAAGTGCGGCAAGTGACGTAGGTCGCCGGAGCGGGCGTTGTGGCAGTGGCAGGCTCAGGTGAGGATGGTGTGATGGGTGAGGTGACAGGTACGGTCATCGCGGGTGTTATCGCTTTCGCATCCGCAGTCGTCGGGGCTGTGATTGCCGGTAGGTACGCCAAACGCGGAGCAGAAGCCGGCGGTCGTAAGGCAGTTGAGGCAGCGCTAGCGCAGGTACATGGCCAAGCGGCGGCGGAGCATTGGCAGTGGGTGCGCAGTCAGCGACACCAGTCCTTTGGTGCCCTCTTTGCGGCTTATGCCGCTCTCGATGAAGTGCTAGCACGCATCGCACCCGAGGTGCGAAACGGAGTTGGACTTGATGAGGCGGCGGGGCGCGAGTTGCGGGAGCGCGCACTTGAACTGCAGGCCAAAATAAGCCAATTGGCACTATGGGGGCCAAGTGAGGCAAATGTATTGGCTTACGCGCTGATGGGAAAGTCGGTGGCGGCGGTGAGCTCCTTGCTGCAGGTGGAGGGTGTGGGGTCTGCAGGCTTGAGTTCAGCTTGGTCCAGCTTTGACCGGGCTAGAGAAGAGATGACGGAGGCCCATGCCGCCTTCCTTCAGAGAGCTGGAGAAATCGTCCGTGACCCGCGGCAGCCGGTCAGCTAGTGGGTTCTTGGTTCTTTGGCGGCAGAGTGTGGACGAAGCTCTGCCATGCAGCAGTGCTCAACATGAGTTGCGGTCCGGAGGGGGCCTTGGAGTCGCGTACCGCGATTGCCCTGGCGAGTGCGGCCACCTCCAAGCACTCACCCCCCATGCCGTTGCTGTAACTGCTCCTGCGCCACGGGATGCTCGACGGCGGGATCATCGGGAGTTCTCCTCCAAGAGTCTTGTGATCAGCAATGTCGAACGCTGAGGGCTCAGCGCCAAGGCCCTGAGATGGTCGAACGCCTTCGTGTAGAGGGTCACGTCCTTGGGTTCTTCGAGGTAGACCGAATCGGTAAGTCCCTCTCGGTAGACCAAGTCTGGGTCTTCCTGCTCCGGGAAGCTGAGGATCGTGAACGACCCCGGGGTGGGATAGGCGCCCGCGTCGAACGGCAGGACCTGGACGGTCACGTTCTTCAACTTCTGCATTTCCAGCATACGTTCGAGTTGGTGGGCCATGGCTTGCCGGCTGCCGACCGTGTGTAGCAACGCACTCTGGTGGACAACTGCCCACAGGTCAGGCGCACCCTCGCTGGTGAGCAGGTCTTGGCGCCGCATCCGGACATCGACCATGCGCTGAATGTCCTCGGCGGTGTGGTCGACCCAGGCGCGACTCAGCTCGGCTGCGTACTCAGCGGTTTGCAGCAGGCCGGGGATGAACTCGGATTGATAGGTATGCAAGTGGGAAGCTGCCTGTTCGAGGCCGACGTACACCGAGAACCAAGCGGGGATCGCATCGCCGTGCGCGTGCCACCACCCCTTTGTCTTGGACTCCTTGGCCAGCGACTTCAGGAGATCACGCAGCTCATCGGGAGTGCCGTAGAAACGACACAGGGCGTCGACGTCTGAGGGTTGGACACGCCCCTGTCCCGTCTCCATGCGGTTGACCTTGGAGCTGCTCCAGTCCAGCTCTTTGCCTACCTGGCTACAGGTCAGGCTGCTGTCTTCTCGCAGCCGCTTGAGCTCGATCGCAAGACGGCGACGGCGAGCTGTGGGGGATCCGGCCATGTCAACTCCTTGTGAGTTAGCGGATGTTCCATCCCACCGGAAGGGGCTCGAAAGTCCAATCACCCTAAAGGGGGAATCCCTTCGTGCACGTTGCATGTCGAGATGGTCGCTGCAATCCTCTCACTGAGAGTCATCGATGGATCCACAGTGCGCGACGAAGCGCGTGAAGGGTGGTCGAATATGATCTACGTGAGCGGTTGCGTCGGACGAGAGCCCTGGGTGCACCAGTTCGTTGCCCAACCAGGCGAACTCTCGCAGTTGAGGCGGATGTTGAAGCTCCGGCTCATTCTGTGGGGGCTGCACGATCACGTTGACGCGGCGCAGATCTGCGTATCAGAGCTGGCAACCAACGTCATCCAACATGTTGGCGAGGGAACGCCCGTGACGCTGCGCGTGGCGCTCAGTGAGCCGTATCTGCGGATGGAAGTTGAGGACCCCGATGCGCGGGCATTGCCCACCTTGCTCGCTGCCAGTAGTGCGCTGGAGTCGGGCCGAGGAATGGCCCTCGTCGATACCTTGACGGATCACCGGTGGGGTGTATTCCTTCGAGGCGGTTCCAAGGTGGTGTGGTGTGAGCTTGCTACTGATGCGTCCGCTGAGTGTGGCCGGAATAACGGCCCCCGTGTCACGCGGGCCGAGGCGATCCTTGACCTCTATGGGGCGTGGCAACTCCCACACGGTGGAGCTATCTCTGGTAGCGGCAGAGCGCTGAGCGTGGCGGCGGCAGAAGAGGCTGCCATCGGGATGATGGCCGACGTGTTGCACTGGCTGCGTGCACACGGCTATGACCCCGATGACGTACTCGACCGGGCACAGACTCACTTCGAGGCCGAGATCAGTGAGGTTGTCTGAGTGGGAAGCCGCTTAGCTCGCTGTGATGGCAGCATACGTCCACACATCAGCCGGCAATTCGTGCTCCAGCTGCCACGTTATCGCCATCGGTTTGCTGCCCGTGTGGTCGTCATAGGCCGCAGGGCCCAGGAGCATCCACGGCTGGGACTTGCCGATGTCCGTGTTCTTGTAGCGGCGCATGAACAGGAGGACGTGGCTGCCCTGTTGCTTGTGGTTTTGGTAGCGCAGACCTGTTGGTGAGTTGGCGGCAGTCGCGTTCTGGGACTCCCAGTGGAAGAGCGTGGGGCTCAGAGCGAAGTCTTTGTAGCGGACCGTGGGGGAGAAGTCCTTCTCGTTCTTTTCCAAGGTGATGAGCAGGGCGTCGGTCTTGATGTCCTCGACCCACTGCACTCCCTGTGCGAAGGACCTGGGCATTTGGCCTCCGAAGCGGGCCACACTGAGCGCGGCGAGGATCTCGGAGCGGTTGTATGCGCTGTGGACCTTCAAGGGGATGTGGCTGTGAGGGCCCGACAGGGCGATCGGGAAGTGGTCGGACTGCTCGATGACGTACGACAGCACCTGCCGGAGTTCGTCGCGGAACACCTGCTGGGAGCGCAGAGATCCGAGGCCTTCCTCGTAGCTCGTGAAGCCACCCGCGTTGTCCCACAAGTTGAAGAACAGCATGCGGGCGTATGCCCGGTCGGTTGGACCCAGTGAGTCATAGGGCGGAGCGTCGTCGGAGAGGAGGCGGAGGTAGGCCTCGGCTCGGTCGGGGTCGTCGACGTGGAGGAAGGCGTGGACACGTTTGAGGAGGGCCGCTTCTTCCGAGGGAGCGGGGTCCTTGACCAGGCCTGCCCTCCGGAGGACGGACGTCCACGAGTTGTCGCTCTTGTACAGCTCTTTGATCTCACGGCGGCTCTCGTGGAGGTAGTCAGCCAGGCGGTGCGTGCTGTATGCCCTGACCTCGTTGACCAAAGTCTTGATCGTGGCGCCCAGTTGGGTGCGGATGTTGTCGAGTACGAGGTCCTTGGACTTGCCCTCAAGGATGATTTGGCATCCGGAGGGGAGCTGCGGGAAATCGTGCTCGATGTGATCGACGAGCCGGTTGCGGGAGAGGTTCGTCAGGGCCCGGAACTGCTCCTCGAAGCGGAACTCCGCCCTGTGCTGGCCGATGAAGTCGAGGACGGTGAGCACCGGCTTCGTCTCTGTGCGGCGTAGCCCTCGACCGAGCTGCTGGAGAAAGATCGTGGCGCTGTTGGTGGGCCGCAGGAGCAGCAGCGTATCGACGTCAGGGATGTCGAGGCCCTCGTTGAACAGGTCGACGGAGAAGATGACTTGGAGCTTGCCGTCGCGTAGGTCGGCGAGTGCCTGGGCGCGTACAGCGGCCGGCGAGTCGCTGTCCAGCGCCACGGCCTGGAAGCCAGCCTCCCGGAAGAAGTCGGCCATGAAGCGAGCGTGGGACTTGGTCACGCAGAAGCCCAGAGCGCGCATTGCTCCGGGGTTGGACACCTTGTCCCGGATCTGCTTGACCACGATGCGGGCGCGGGCGTGGTCGCCCGTGTAGAGGTTCCCGAGCTCGTTGTCGGCGTAGGTTCCCTTGCTCCACCCCAGGTTGGTCAGGTCCGTGCCGTCTGGGATTCCGAAGTAGTGGAAGGGGCAGAGGAGGTCATTCTCCAGGGCTTCCCAGAGGCGCATCTCTGCAGCAATGCGACCGTCGAAGAACTCGTCCTGGACATTGAGCCCGTCCATCCGCTCAGGAGTGGCTGTGAGGCCCAGTAGTTGCTTCGGTTCGAAGTGGTCGATGACTCGCCGGTAGGTGGCGGCGGTGGCGTGATGGAACTCGTCGATGACGATGATGTCGAAGTGGTCAGGTGCCAGCTGTTCCAGGCGTCGGACGTTGAGAGACTGGACGCTTGCGAATACGTGGTCCCAAGTCTGTGGCTCCTGGCCGCCATAGAGCAGTTCTCCGAAGGAGGCGTCATCGAGGACCTCCTGATACATGCGCAAGGACTGCTTGAGGATCTCCTTGCGGTGGGCCACGAACAGCAGTCGCGGATGACCGTTGCCATGCTTTTTGGACAGGGCTCGGTAGTCCAAGGCAGCCATCACGGTCTTACCAGTGCCGGTGGCTGCGACGAGGAGATTGCGGTTCCGCCCTCGGATCTCTCGCTCGACGCGGAGGCGTTCGAGCATGTCCCGTTGGTGCGGGAAGGGGCGTACTTCCAAGCCCGAGAGGTTGATCTTCAGGTCGGTTTTGGGTCCCGTTCCGCTTGCCTGCGCCAGGGCTTGGTCAAGGCGTTCGCCGTGGTTGTCGGGGTCGTATGGCTCAAAGGCGATGTCGTTCCAGTACGCATCGAAGGTCGCCTCGAACTTGTTGAGTACCACAGGCGTGGCGACGGACGACAGCCGTACGTTCCACTCCAGGCCATCGAGGAGCGCGGCCTTCGACAGGTTGGAGCTGCCCACGTACGCGGTGTCGAAGCCGCTCTTCCGGCGAAACAGCCATGCCTTCGCATGCAGTCGCGTAGACCGGAGCTCGTAGTTGACCTTGACCTCGGCGCCGAAATCGCGGACGAGCCGGTCGAGGGCATGGCGATCAGTGGCACCGATGTAGGTCGTCGTGATGACACGGATCGGTACGCCCCGCTCCTTCGCGGCGCGCAGGGAGTCTTCCAGGACTCGGATGCCGTACCACTTCACGAAGGCGCAGAGAAGATCGATGCGGTCTGCCGTGGCCAGCTCGGCTCTCAACTCCGCGCCCAGGCTGGGGTCTCCCGGGGAGTTTGTGATCAGCGAGGTTTCGGAGAGAGGCGTGAGGGGGCGGATCGCGTAGACGCCGGGAGCCTCCTGCTTGGCGAGTGCCAGCAGTTGGCGAGGGCCATCGGTGATGGTGCTGTCGATCCCGTCTGCATCCGGGTCGGGCGCGTTAGCGGCCAGCGACTGCATGATCTGGTTGGCGGCTGCCACCTGCTGCGCATGCGGCAGCTGAGCCAACCGGCGCCCGACGGCCTCGCCGATGTGTCGGGCGAGCACATTCGGTGTTGACTCTTCGCTGACCTCCGCGTCGATGGCCTTCCATCCCGCGGCCTCGAGTTTGGCTAGCTGATCGTGCAGGTCATGCGTGACGAGCTTCTCGTAGACGCCTGGATGCTTCAGTTCCCCCGACTCAGCCACGCCCGCTCCTCTGATCCCCAGTGTCGATATGGATCAGTTCTAACAGGAGTCACTGACATTCGAAGGCCTTGTGCCGAAAGGTGATCAGTACTCGGGACCAGGCCGCCAAGCCTGATCTGAAGAGGATGTTAGGCGTCCCGCTTCTTTGGCAGTGTTGTGCTTCCGCAACCGGTGTCACGGGCCGCTCCAGCACCGGTGAGAAGCGAGTGGCCCGGCATTGCGGAATGCGCGGATTGCGGGGCGGAAGGCCCGTGCATTCTGTTCGCCGCCCCTCGCCCCTCGCCCCATCAACCCGGACACGCCGATCCCACGCTTTTACGCAGGCAACCGGATGAGAGTGGAGGAGAGCGTACGGGTCCGGTCCCGTCCGGACTTGGTCCGGATGGCACCGGACGGGAAGATCGCCGGTCGGTCAGGCGGCGTCCCCGTGACACTCCCCATAAACCCGCCCCGACCCACACCAACAATCCGCCCCCCGCTGCGGCGGCCAAGCCACAGCCAACCCCCGCGCCGCCAGCGTCGTCGCATACTGCGGCAGCAGCGTCGGGTCTGCCGGGGACGAGGCCTCGGACGCAGCGAACGCCTCGTACGAGGGGACCGTGCCCGTGACGATGCCCAGGTTCGGGGTGCCGGAGGACGCGAGCTCCCGTAGTGACGCCTCTATGGTCGCGAGGTGTTCCTCGTGGGAGGGGTACTCCGATTCGAGGGGCGGATACGCGACCAGGAGTTCGGTCAGTTCTTCCGTCGGCCAGTGGAGGACCGCTACCGGGAAGGGGCGGGAGAGGGCCTCGCGGAACGTGCCGAGTTCTGCGCGTAGGCGGGAGATCTCTGCCTGGAGTTCGGCGGGGTTGTCCGAGCCCAGGGACCACACGCGCTTCGGGTCGTGGAGTTCGTCCAGGGAGATCGGGGAGGAGTGGAGGGTGTCGGCCAGGGTGTCCCAGTCGTCGTGGGTGGCGCCGAGCATGCGGCGGACGCGGTGGCGGCCGAAGAGGATGGGGCGGGTGGAGTACGGGGGTTCGGCTACGTCGGTCAATAGCAACGTCGCCGCTTGCGTGAACGTTTCCTGGGCCGACTCCAGCTCGTCGTGGGACTCCAGGGACTCCGCCACGATCACCCAGGGGGCCGGGTCGCGGGGGGCGGCGGCGCGGACTCCGTCGATGATCGCGCGGGCCTCCGCCTCGTGGCCGTACTCCCAGAGGTTGGAGGCCTTCAGGGCTCGTACCAGGTGGGGGTTTTCCAGAGAGTCAACGGATGACAGCAGGCGGTCGTAGAGCGCGGTGGCTCCGGGGCGGTCGCCGGCAAGTTCGAGGTGGGCCGCGGCCTGCACGAGCAGGTGTTCGGCGTCCTCCGGGTAGAGGCCGGCAGTACGTTCCAGGCGGGCTGCTTCGCCGGTGTGGTCGACGTTCTCGGCAGGCGTGTCGGGGCGCATGGTGGACACCGTACTGCCGCGGGCCTGCGGACGAGAGGGATCCGCAGGCCAGAGGCGTCAGAGGCGTGCAGGATCACACAGGAACGCACCGGCACGCACCGGCAGACACAGGCACGCACTGCCTGCCGGGCGCGCGCGGGCTCACTCGGTACGGCTCCGGCACGATCACACGGCACGGATCACACGGCACCGATCACACCACCACCCCATCGATCTGCAACGTCTGCACCGCCCCCGCCGCGAACGGCACGCTCACCGATTTCCCGCTCAGGTACGTGTCCGAGCGTGCCGTGTACAGGTCGCCGCTGCCGGACGTGACCGTGTTCCAGCGGGGGACCAGGCCGCCCGTGCCGCCTGCCACCGTGGTGAAGCGGGAGAGGTCGAAGGTCAGGGTCTGGGCGGAGGTGGACTTGTTGGCCGCCACGATCACCAGGCGTTTCGCCGTCGCGTCGAAGGCCGCTGTCGCGTAGTCCACTCCCGTGTTCACGATCGTCATTCCGGGGCGGATGTGGCGGCTGAACTGGGCGAGCACGTAGTACTTCGTCTGGACGGCGCCCGGCTGGAGGGTGCTCGCGTCGTACGCGATCGTCGCCCAGCCCGACGACGGGTCCATGACCTGCCAGTAGACCCAAGCCGTCGGGTGCAGCCAGCGGAAGTCGAGGAGCAGGTTGCTCGCCATGGTGAGGCCGGTGCCGTCGCCGTCGCCGTACTCGGAGTTCCACAGGCCCTTGCCGGCGGTCGTCACCGCGTCCGTGTAGAGGAGGTCACGTCGGCCGCCCGAACCCTGGTAGCCGTGTACGTTGACGCGGCTGACCAGGGCCTTCGTGGTCGAGCTGAATGAGTTCCAGGTGGTGCGGGCCAGGTCGTAGCTCGTCTCGTCCGATGCCGAGATCTTTGTCGCCGTCAGGCCTCGTTTGTCCAACTCGGTCCGCAGGTACGGGAGTACGGCCGACTGGACGGCGGCGTCCATGTGGCAGCCCTCCTGGGTGCCGGTGGCCGTCCACCAGCTGGAGGAGGGTTCGTTGAAGGGGTCGACGGTCGCGAAGCTCACGCCCCAGTTCGACTTCGCGTACAGGGCCACCGCCGCCAGGTGGGAGGCGTGCTGGCGGTAGTTCCAGGTCTGGAGGTTGTTGCCGCCGCCGGACGCGCCCGACGGGTTGTGGTTCGAACACATCCACCACATCGGGGAGTTGGCGAACAGCTCGCTCACGGCGCCCCGCTGGGTGGCCTTCACCAGTGCGGCTCGCTGCGCCGCGTCCGCGGTCCAGTCCCAGGCCGTGGACGTCGGGTCCTCGTTGTTCCAGTCCTGCCAGAAGCCCTCGATCTGCTTGAAGCCGGGGATGTTGGCGGAGGCGACCATGGACTCGCCGTTCACGCTGTTCCAGCTGCACGCGCCGAGGTTGTAGCGGGCGATGTTCAGGCCGAGGCCCGGCAGCGTCCTGCCGCTGTACGCCACCGACTTGGTGGTGAAGAAGATGTCGGCGAAGTCGTCCCGGGCGCCGAAGACGTTCGCCCACCAGGCCAGTGAGGTGCCCCAGCCCTCCCATTTCCCGTACGTCGTGGCCGGGTTGACGGCGATGGTCGCGTCCGCGTGCGCGGTGCCTGTCGCCAGGGCGCTGCCGGCGAGCGCGCCGCCCGTGGCGGCCAGCAGTGTTCTGCGTCGGATCATGGCTCTCCGTCCATCCCGCCCAACTGCCAGTCGTCCCACTGGCGTTGGGCTGCCGCGGCCTGTGACGGCCTGTCTGGCTGATGCCATCAGGAAGCATCAGGGGTGGCGCGTGAGGTTGTCGAGGGTTGTGACAGCCCTTTCTAAAACCGGTTTATGAAGCCGTCGGGCGTAGGGGAGTACCCCGGGAGCGCGTACGGACGGTTGCGGGACTGGTGACTTGAAGGCGCACCCCTTATCGTGCGTGCGCCCCGGCGAAGGAGGCGCACGAATGCGGGTCACGCGGGTTCCCGTGGTGCGGCACAGCACTCGGCGACGGCAGGCCATCCGACGGCGCACCCTGTGGACCGGCGGCGAACTCCTCGTCACCCTCGGGGTCGTCCTGCTGCTCCTCGTCGCCCACCAGTTGTGGTGGACCAACCGGCAGGCCCAGCACAACGCCGCGCGCGAGGTACAGGCCCTGGAGCGGGAGTGGGGGGCCGCGACCCCCTCGGCGCCGGCGACGGAGGCCGCGCCGAGTGCCGCGCCTACGGAGGACGCCGGGCAGGATTCCGGAGGGCAGGAACGGAAGTCCGCGGTCAACAGCACCGGAACCCAGCCCAGTTGGTCCCAGGCCTACGCCATCCTCACCATCCCCCGCCTCGGGCTCCGCGTCCCCGTTGCCGAAGGCGTCAGCAAGCAGGGCGTCCTCAACAAGGGGTACGTCGGCCACTACAAGGACACCCAACAGCTCGGCCAGGCAGGGAACTTCGCCCTGGCCGGGCATCGCAACACCCACGGCGAACCGTTCCGGTACGTCAACCGGCTCAAGCGCGGGGACGAGATCAGCGTCGAGACCGAGGCCGCGCTCTACACGTACACCGTCGACAAGACCCTTCCGCAGACCTCGGCCGGAGACGGCGGGGTCATCGGCGCGGTGCCGCGCAGCACCGCCAAGCCTGCCTACGGGTACAGCGAGCCCGGGTACTACATCACCCTCACCACCTGCACCCCCGAGTACACCTCCAAGTACCGGCTGGTGGTGTGGGGGAAGCTCACATCGACGCGGCCGAAATGAAGGCCCGCGGCCACGGTGAACCCCCGCAGCCACGATGCCGCCCCACCCGAGCCCCGACCCGTCACCCCCGCTCCCGCAACACCCCCACACTCACCGCCGCCACCAGCGCCAGCCCCGCCGAGACCCCGATCGCGACGTCCGCCCCGTGTGCGAGACCCCCCGTCGACGTCACCAGCGCGATCGTCAGGGCCACTCCGGCGCAGGAGCCGATGTACCGGAACGTCTGCTGTGCGCCGGAGCCCATCGCGGCCCGGTTGGCGGGGACGGATTCGACGGAGAGTAGGGGCAGGGCGGCGTTGAGGAGGCCGCTGCCGATGCCGGAGATGACGAAGCCGGGGAGCAGGCGGGTCCAGGAGCCGGCGTCGAACGCGCCGAGCATCGTCAGGGCTCCGGTCGCGTGCAGCGCGAAGCCGAGCGTGAGTTGGTGGCGCGGTGAGACCCGGCCTGCGAGGCGCCGCGCCTGGAGGGCGACCACGAAGGACAGGCCGGACCAGAGCAGGAACAGCCAGGCCGTGTCCATCGCGGACAGGCCGAGGGTCTGCTGGAGCAGCGCCGGCAGGAAGCTGAACAGGCCGATCACCGCGAGGCCCGTGAACAGACCGCCCGCGGACGAGGCGAGGAAGCGGCGGTGGCGGAGCAGGCCGAGGTCGATCATCGGCGTACGGGTACGGCGCTCGACGAGGACGAACCCGGCGGTCAGGACGAGGAACGCCGCCAGCAGGAGGCCCACCGGCGCCCGCAGCCAGCCGTCCCGGCCGAGTGTGAGCGCGGCCACCAACGCCACCAGTGCGAGACCGAAGGTGAACGCCCCGGCGAGGTCCGGCCGGCCGCCGCGCGGCGCCCGGGACTCCGTGAGCGCACGGCTGCCCAGCGCGGCGACGGCCAGCGCGGCCGCGCCCAGGACCACGTACGCCACCCGCCAGTCGGCCAGCGCCATCGCACCCGCGAGCAGCGGGCCCGCCGCGATCCCGCCGCTGACGAACGCGCCCCACACGCCGGTCGCGCGCAGCCGGCCGCGCGGGGTCGGGAACGCGTGCACCAGCAGGCCCAGGCTGCTCGCGAGGATCGCCGCGCTCGCCGCGCCCTGCGTGACGCGGGCCAGGGTGAAGAGGAGGGTCGAGTTCGCGAGTGCGCCCAGTGCGGTGGTGATGCCGAGCGCGACCGTGCCGGCCAGGAACATCCGGCGGCGCCCGTAGTCGTCCGCGAGGCTGCCGGCGACCAGGAGCAGCGCGGCCAGGCCCAGCGGGGTGCCGTTGATCAGCCAGGCCTGGGCGGAGACCGGGGTGTGCAGGGTGGCCGCGGTGGCGGGGAGGGTGACCATCGGCGCCGTGTAGTTCATCAGGGTCACGGCGGTGGCGGCGCTGGTGAGGGCGAGGGTGCGGCCCGCGGACGGCGGCGTGCTCTCCCGGGTGGGCGCTGCCTCCACGGTGGCGACGGTGCCGCGGTCGAGCTCTGACATGGCCTGCCCTGCCTTTCGGGCGAGTGAAGGGGACGGAAGGTGAGCCGGGATTCAGTAGGTCTGTTCACTGAACCGAGGCATGTGTGCCGACCATAGCATCTAGGTTCGGTCATTGAACCAACCCGGCGAAAATTGGTTACAGTGAGGCCATGGCTCTGGGCAAGGACTATCCGACGCAGCAGTGCTCGATCGCCCGCGCGCTCGAGGTCGTCGGCGAGCGGTGGACACTCCTCGTCATGCGCGACGCGCTCTACGGCGTACGGCGCTACAACGACTTCCTCGTCCACCTCGGCATCCCGCGCGCCGTCCTCGCGGCCCGCCTCCAGGCGCTCACCGCCGAGGGCATCCTCGAAAAACGCCGCTACCAGGAATCGCCGCCGCGCGACGAGTACGTCGTGACCGACCGCGGCGCCGCCCTGTGGCCCACCCTGCGGTCCCTGGGCCTTTGGGGCCGCGAGCAATACGCGGAGACCCAGCTGCGCTACTTCCGACACGCGGCCTGCGGTACGGAACTCGGGCCGTACGGCGAATGCCCCGCCTGCGGAACCCTCGTACCGGTCCCGGACGTAGTAATGACACCGGGACCCGGACTCGATCAGCGGCCGGCGGATCCCGTCAGCCGGGCACTGCTCAAGCCCAAGCGCCTCCTTGAGCCGATCGAGACGGATCCCGTATAACAGGCAGGAACAGGCAGGAACAACGCACAGGGAACCGAGAGGGGGAGCAGCCGATGATCCGAGCGCGAGCCCGAGCCCGGGGCATCATGCGTCCCGCCTCCCTGCTGCTCCTGCTGCTCGTCGAGGTCGCTCTGCTCGACTCCGGCAGCCTCGTCGCCGCCGTCGCCGTCGCGTTCACCGCGACCGCCGCGGCCGGTTCCGCGCTCGCCGTCTGTGCGCTCATTGGCTCGCGCTGCGCGCCCGCCGTGCCGCGTACGCGCGTACGGACGGCCATCCGCGACCGCGAGCACCGTACGGCGTTCCTGCCCCAGCGTGATCCCGACGCGGCGGGGCGTTCACGTCCCCGGGCGCCGGGGCGTGCCCTCCTGACGGCCGCCGCGTAGGGCACCTCTTTCCCTGAGCAGACCCCGCGTGGGTCGTCATGCCGCCATCTCGTACTTCCGGCACGACGAGACCCTCGGAGGGCTCACCCATGTCCACGTTCCTGTCCGCTTTCGCACGCCTCGTCGAGCAGCTCGCCGACCTGCTCCAGCCGTTGTTCCACGCCTCCGCGGCGGCCGCCGCGATCGTCCTGTTCACCGCGTTCGTACGACTTCTCGTGCATCCCCTGTCCCGGTCGGCGGCGCGCGGACAGCGGGCGCGCACCAAGCTCCAGCCGCGGATCGCGGAGCTGCGCAAGAAGCACGCGAAGAATCCCGAGAAGCTGCGGACGGCGGTGCTGGAGCTGCACACGGCGGAGAAGGTGTCGCCCCTGTCCGGGATTCTGCCCAGCCTGCTTCAGCTGCCGGCCTTCTTCCTGCTCTACCACCTGTTCTCCAGCTCGACGATCGGCGGCGAGGCCAACGGCCTGCTGGCCCACAAGCTCTTCGCCGCGCCCCTCGGCGACCGCTGGGCGGACGCGCTGGGCGACGGCGGGGTCCTCGGGGCGTCGGGGCTCGTCTACCTCGCCCTCTTCGCGATCGTCGGCTCGGTCGCGACCTTCAACTACCGGCGTACGAAGCGGATGGTGGCCGCGAACGCCCCGGTGGCCGACAGCGACCAGCCGGTGCCCGGGCTCGGCGCGATCACCAAGGTCATGCCGTTCATGTCCTTCATCACCCTCGTCAGCGTGGCGGTGATGCCGCTGGCGGCCGCGCTGTACATGGTGACCAGCACGACGTGGAGTGCGGTGGAACGGGCGTTCCTGTACCCCCTGAACACGTGAGGGTGGTCTCTTGAGGACGTGAGGGTGGTCCCAGTCCGTGATCAGGGTCTTGCGGACTGGACGCCGAGCTTGGACGATCGACCAGTCATCCGATGGCTGCACCTGTCGGACGACTGCCGCGATCGAGGGAGATTGTGATCATGAAGCTGCTGCGAGTCGGTACGGCGGGGTCTGAGCGGCCCGCGCTGCTCGATGCCGAGGGGACCCTGCGGGATCTCTCGGGGGTCGTCCCGGACATCGACGGGGCGCTGCTCGCCGACGCCGCCGCGCTCGGCCGGATCCGTTCCGCCGCCGAGTCCGGTGAACTGCCCGCGCTGGACGCCGCCGGGCTGCGCGTCGGGCCGCCGCTCGCCCGTATCGGCAAGGTCGTGTGCATCGGGCTGAACTACCACGACCACGCCCGCGAGACCGGCGCCGAGCCGCCCGCCGAGCCGGTGATCTTCTTCAAGGCGGCGGACACGGTGATCGGCCCGAACGACACGGTGCTCGTGCCGCGCAAGTCCGTGAAGACCGACTGGGAGGTCGAGCTCGCGGTCGTCATCGGCCGCACCGCGCGCTACCTGGAGTCCCACGAGGAGGCGCTCGCGCACGTCGCCGGGTACGCGGTGGCGCACGACGTCTCCGAGCGCGAGTTCCAGATCGAGCGCGGCGGGACCTGGGACAAGGGCAAGAACTGCGAGACGTTCAACCCGCTGGGCCCCTGGCTGGTGACCTCGGACGAGGTGCCGGACCCGCAGAACCTGGCGCTGAAGCTCTGGGTCAACGGCGAGCTCAAGCAGAACGGGACGACGGCCGAGCAGATCTTCCCGGTCGCCGAAGTGGTGCGGTACGTAAGCCAGTTCATGACGCTGTACCCGGGTGACGTCATCAACACCGGTACGCCGGCGGGGGTTGCCCTGGGGGCGCCGGAGCCCAAGCCGTTCCTGCGGGCCGGCGATGTGGTGGAGCTGGAGATCGAGGGGCTGGGCCGTCAGAGGCAGGAACTCAAGGACGCCTGAGCTGTACGAAGTCGAGGTGTACGGGGTTGGGGGCGCCCCCAACCCCGTACGCACTCAGCGACTTCTCAACCCTTGAAGCGCTCCAGCGCCGCCACCACCATCGCGTGGTCCTCCACCTGCGGCAGCCCCGACACCACCACCGTGCCGACAACTCCCGCCCCCTCGACCGCGATCGGGAACGCGCCGCCGTGCGCCGCGTACGTGTCGGGGTCGAGGCGCGAGGACTCCTCGAACGTCGTGCCCTTGGCCCGGAAGCGGGAGCCGACGAGGTAGGAGGAGGAGCCGTAGCGCTCGACGACGCGGCGCTTGCGGTCGATCCAGGCGTCGTTGTCCGGGGTGGAGCCGGGCAGGGCGGCGTGGAAGAGCTGCTGGCCGCCGCGGCGGATGTCGATGGCGACGGGAGCGGCCTGCTCGCGGGCCATGTCCACGAGCAGCGAGCCGAGTGCCCAGGCGTCGTCGTGCGTGAAGTGCGGGAGCGTCAACCGGCGCTCCTGCTCCTCCAGTTCAGGAATGCTGGGGGCGCTCACAGGGACACCACCACTCCCTCGGCGGCGGAGCGGCGGGCCGCCTCCAGGACGTCGAGGGCGGCCGCGGCCTCGTGCGCGGTGACCGGGTTCGGGCCGCCGTCGCGGAGGGCGGCGGCGACGGCCGCGTAGTACTCGGGGTACGCGCCCGGGAGCGTGGGCTCCGGTCGGCCGCCGCCCGTGAGCGGGGACTCGCCGGCGCCGACGCGGCCCCACAGGGACTCGGGCTCCACACCCCACTCCTCGTCGGTGTCCGTGGGGCGCTTGCCCTCGCGCAGGGCCGCCTCCTGCGGGTCGAGGCCGTACTTCACGTAACCGGCCTGCGAGCCGAGGACGCGGAAACGCGGGCCGAGTTGGGCGGTGGTCGCGGAGACGTAGAGGTGGGAGCGGACGCCGTTCTCGTGGGTGATCGCGATGAACGTGTCGTCGTCCGTCTCGGCGCCCGGGCGGCGGATGTCCGACTCGGCGTACACCGAGGTCGCGGGGCCGAAGAGGACCAGCGCCTGGTCGACGACGTGGCTGCCGAGGTCGTAGAGGAGACCTCCGATCTCTGCCGGGTCGCCGGACTCGCGCCAGCCGCCCTTGGGCTGCGGACGCCAGCGCTCGAAGCGGGACTCGAAGCGCCAGGCGTCGCCCAACTCGCCCTCGGCGAGCAGCTTGCGGAGTGTCAGGAAGTCGTTGTCCCAGCGGCGGTTCTGGAAGACGGAGAGGAGCAGGCCGCGTTCGTCGGCCAGGGCGGCCAGCTCGCGGGCCTCCGCCGCCGTACCGGCGAGGGGCTTGTCGACGACGACCGGCAGGCCCGCCTTGAGGGCGGCGGTCGCGATCGGGACGTGGGTCTTGTTCGGGGACGCGATGACGATCAGGTCCAGCTCGTCGGCGCGGGCCCACAGGTCGTCGGGGGTCGCGGCGAAGCGGAGCCCGTCGCCGAACTCGGCGCGGGCCTGCTCCTGCCGCTCCGGGTTCGAGGTGACGACCGTGTCGAGGGCCAGGCCCTCGGTCGCCGCGATCAGGGGGGCGTGGAAGACGGAGCCCGCGAGGCCGTAGCCGACGAGGGCTACGCGGAGGGGGCCACCCGGGGTGCGGGGGGCGGCGGGCGTGCCGGGATCAGAACCTGTGCCAGTCATACGTCCACTTTCGCAACGCTGTTGCCAAAGTGCAAGCGCGGAGGACAATGGCGTACGTGAACAGGAACGATGCGGGGTCGGGAGCGGGTCTGCCAGGTGTACGAGGTCGGGGTCGCGGTGTGGAGGCCGGCGGCGCGGGAGTGAACCTGCTCGCCCTGCGCAGCCACAACGCCGCGCTCGTGCTCGACCTGCTGCGCACGGCCGGGCCCGTCGGCATCAGCCGTCTCGAACTCGCCGAGCGGACCGGGCTGACCCCCCAGGCAGTCAGCAAGATCACGGCCCGGCTGCGGGCCGACGGGTTCGCGGCGGAGGCGGGCCGCCGAGCCTCCACGGGCGGCAAGCCCCGCACGGTGCTGCGGCTCGTACCGGACGCCGGCCACGCCGTCGGGCTCCACCTCGACCGGGACGAGCTGACGGCCGTGCTCTGCGATCTCACCGGAGCGGTGGTCGGGGAGCGGAAGGCCCCGCTCGATCTGGGAGGCGGGGCGGACGCGGTGGTCGAGGACGCCGCGGGAGAGGTAGAGGCGCTGCTCACGGGGGTGGCCTCCGTGCTGGGCGTGGGGGTCGCTCTGCCCGGACCCCTCGATCACACGCGAGGGGTGCTGCACCGGGTCACCGGATTTCCGGAGTGGGACGGGTTTCCGCTGCGGGATGCCCTGGCGAGGCGGCTCGGGGTCCCGGTGGTCGTCGACAAGGACACCAACGCGGCCGCGCTGGGGCTCGCGGTCGGAGGCGGACTCGGGGCCACCGGCAACGGCTCCGGATCCTTCGCGTATCTGCATCTCGGTACGGGGCTGGGGGCCGGGCTCGTGATCGGCGGGACCGTGCATCGGGGAGCCCGCACGGGGGCGGGGGAGTTCGGACACCAGGTCATTCAGCTGGACGGCCCGTTGTGCGGGTGCGGCGACCGGGGATGCGTTGAGGTCCTGTGTCTGGCCGCGGTGGCGCGCGGCGCGGTGGACGAGGCGGCGCGGGTGCTGGGGGTGGCGGCGGCGAATCTGGTGGGGCTGCTGGACATTGACGTGGTGCTGCTGGGCGGGCGCACGGTGGCAGCGCACCAGGAGGACTTCGTACGGGGGGTCGGTGCGGTGCTGGACGAACGGGCCCGGCGTGAGGGCGTGGCGGCGGGGGTTCCTGTGCGGGTTGCTCCGGGTGGGGAACGGGGGGTTGCGGAGGGGGCTGCGCAGTTGTTGCTGGGGCCGTTGTTCGGGTGGGGGGAGGGGTGAGGGTGGTGGGGTTTCGCCCCTCCGCCGCCACCCATTCCCGTACCTGGAGGCGCCGCCCCCACGGGTGGGTGGGGCGCCGCTTCCGCGGACGGTTCAGATCGGGTACGCCGTGTGAATGTTGCCGTCGCGGATGACGACTTCGACGACATTGGTCGTCTGCCCGCTGCCGTTCACGCCGACGGGGCTGCCGTAGTCGAAGCGGTGCAGGTGGGTGTCCTGTCCGGCCCGTGCCCGTGGGTTGGGCAGGGCGGGCGTTCCGTCGATGCCTTCCCGGAGCCGTCGGCCCAGCGCGAAGTCGTCGCCGTCCCAGAGGAAGTTGTCGTTGAACTCACCGGGCAGTGAGGGCTCGGGGCCGGTGGGGTCCGCGTTCTCCCGTACCCGGTCCTGGGCGCCGGGGCCGTGCTGGCCCTCGATGTGGTTCTCGCGTGCCGTGGTGATCCCGTGATTGCCCTCGCAGCTCACCAGACCCCAGGGATCGGTGAAGCGGAGCGGGTTGCTGACGTACGCGTGATGATTCGGCGCGGGGGCCAGGCCCAGCGGGTCGGGACTGATGTAACGGGCGTTCTCGGGGTCGTAGTAACGCCGGAAGTTGTAGCGGAGGCCTGTCTCGGCGTCGTGGTACTGCCCGGGGAAACGCAGCGGGCAGTCGACCAGGTCGCCCGAGCCGCCAAGGGCCGTGCCCCAAAGGGTGGTGCGGGCCCGCCAGGCGATGCGGCCCTTCTCGTCGACCAGTTCGGTGGGGGTGCCGACCAGGTCGGTGACGATGGCGTAGAAGCGGCGGTCGACCTCGTCCTGGTCGGTGTCCTGGTCGACCTGAAGCAGCGCGCGGTCGGTACCGGGGGCCCATTCCCAGCTTCGGGTGGGACCACCGGCGGAACTGCTCTGTTCCGCCAGGTGCGAGCCGTCCCAGGTGAAGACGGTCTCCTCCTCGGCCGACCGGCCGTCGTCGGACAGCAGGCGTTTGGCGGTACGCCGGCCAAGACCGTCGTAGACATACGCCCAGCGGCGCCCGTCCGGGGTGGTGACCTGAGTGAGCCGGTCCTCGGCGTCCCAGGTGTACGTCCACTCCCGTGCGCCGCCGGACAGCAGCCTGCGCGACTGCCGGACGAGGCGCCCCTGCGCGTCATGGACGTACGTGACGTGACCGGCCCGGCGTACGAGCGTGCCGTCGTGGACACGCTCCCCCTGCGGTCCCTCGGGTGCGTCGGCCCGGCTGAGGTTGCCCGCGGCGTCGTACGCGTAGCGCTCCGACCATCCGGTGGCGGAGACTCCCTCCACCCGGCCGAGACGGTCATGGGCGAATCGGCGCGTGCCGTGGGTCTGGTCCTCGATGGCGGTCAGGCCGCCGTCCTGCCCGTACGTGTACGAGCGGTGCAGCAGCGGTTCGCCGGACGGGTCCGCACCGGGGGCGGCCTGTCCGACGACCGTCTGGCCGGTCAGGCGGTGACCGGCGTCCCACTCCTGGGTCAGCACCGCCGTCTCGCCGAGCCGTCGCTCGGTTTCGTGCCCGGACGCCCCGTATCCGAAGGACAGTTCGTTGTCGGCGAGTTGGACCCGGACGGGGCGGTTGTTCGCGTCCCAGTCCCACCGGCTGACGGTGCCCGAAGGAGTGCGTCGCTCCACCCGCCGGCCGAGGATGTCGTACGTCGTGTGCAGCGCGCGGCCGTCGCACTCCTCGGTGACGACCCGGCCCGCCGCGTCACGGGTGAGGGTGAGAGCTGTGTCAGGGGTGACGGCTCCGACCAGCCGGCCCGCCGCGTCATGGGTGAAGGTGGTGACCGCGTCGCCGGAGCGCCGCTCGACGATCCGCCCGCACGTGTCGCGCACGTAGGTGGTGGTCTCGCCCGCGCCGTTGGTGCGTTCGAGCAGACGGCCTGCCGCGTCGTAAGTGTAGGAAACGGTACGGCCGTTGAAGTCGGTCTCGCCCACGAGCAGGCCCGCCGGGTCGTACGTGTACGACCACACCGCGCCCGACGCGTTCGTCACGGAGGTGAGCCGCAGCTCGGTGTCGTAGACGAACCGCACGGTCGAACCGTCCGCGTCGGTACGGGCACAGAGCCGGTCGAAGTGCGTGAACGCGTGGGTGACGCTGCGGCCGTCGGGGCCGGTGTAGCGGACCGTGTTGCCCTCGCCGTCGTAGGACCAGCGCTCCCTGCTCCCGTCGGGCATGGTCCGCTCGGCGGGGCGGCCCTCAACAGTCCAGACGGTGCGCGTCGTCGCGCCGGTGGCGTCGACGGACTCGACGATGCGCCCGAAGGCGTCGCGGCTGACGCGGGTGGTACCGCCCAGCGGCGCGGTGGTGGAGACGGGCAGGCCCAGCGGGCCGGACTCGACGCGGTGGGCCGCTCCCAGCGCGTTGGTGACGCTGAGGAGCCCGCCGGAAGCGTCGTAGGCGAACGTGGTGACGGCACCGTCGGGGTCCACCGTCGCCGTCGGGCGGCCCTGCTCGTCGTACGCGTAGCCACGCCGGCCGCCGGTCGGCAGGGTGATCGAAAGCGGTCGGTCGAAGGGGTCGTACTCGGCGGTGGTGGCCGTGCCGTCGGGCCTGACCACCGAAATGAGGTTGCCGCGCTCGTCATAGGTGAAGCGGGACGTGTTGCCGAGCGGATCCGTCCGTGAGAGCAGCCGGTTGTACGCGTCCCACTCGGCGTACGTGGTGTTGCCGAGCGGATCGGTCTGGGCGACGACCTGACGGCGCTCGTTGTGCCGGTACGTGGTGGTGCGGCCCAGCGAGTCGGTGTAGCGGGTCTCCCGGGCCTCCGGGTCGTAGGCGATGGAGCAGGACAAGTAGCCGTCGGCGCCTTCGCCCCGTATACAGCGGTCCTGGTCGTCGTAGGTGAAGCGGTACCAGGAACCGTTGCGGTCGGTCCAGGACGTGATGCGTGCCTGGTCGTCGTAGGTGAGCCTGAGCGGTAGGCCGCTGGAGTTGTGGATCTCGGTGAGATGCCCGTCGGAGCTGTATCCGTAGCGAAGCAGCGTCGTGCCCTCTTCGCCCGCGGCGGGGTCGCGCAGCCGCAGCCCGACGACGCGGTCGCCCTCGGTGTCGACGTGCAGGTGGCGGCCGCCGGAGTCGCGGACGGCGATGGGCGCGCCGCTCTCGTCCCGGTCGAAGTCGATGCGTCGTCCGCCGCGGTCGGTCACCGCGGCCAGCGGGAGGGCGAACACGTCATGGGCCGCGGGGGCTTGGCCGAGTGGCGCGAAGTGACGGATGTGGCCCGTGGCGGGGTCGGTGATGCGGATGGGTGCGCCGGGTGCGCCGTCCCAGTCCAGCGGCCAGCGCGGACCCTCCAGCGGCATCACCGAGGTGCCGGGTGTGGGGACGGGGTAGAGGAGGATCATGCCGTCGTCGGCCGCGAAGACGGCCCCGTCGCTGTCCAGTTCCAGGCGTTCGTCGAGCGTGGAGGCCCAGGACGGGCCGAACCACTGCCCCCACCGGTACGTTGACAGGTGCGTACGTCGCAGAACGAGCGGCAGGAGGCCGGGGAGCTCGACGTCGGTCTCCTCCATGAGCATCTCGCCGGAGACCATGTCGACCGGGTCGCCGTTCTTGCAGCGCGCCTTGGCGGGCTTGCTCGCGCCGGCCGCGTCGTCAGCCCCCCTACGGAGACCGCCCCTCACCGCCTTGGCCATGCCCTTGAGTCCCATCTTGCCCAGACCCTTCATGCCCTTGGCGAGTTTGCCGAGGCTGGTGATGCCCTTGCCGCCGGGTATGCAGTCCAGCGCCGCGAACGCCACGTCCCACAGGGACGCCTGCCCCTTCGCGTATTTGTTGAGGGTGTCGGCGAGGACCACGAGGGCTGCGACCAGCAGGATCGCGCCGAGGATCGGCCCCCCGATGATCATCGCGATGATGCCGACGACGGCGACGACGACCTTGCAGACCGTGACGATGGTGTCCCAGTTGTCGGTGAACCAGTCCCCGACCTCCTCCCACCACTTGCGGTTGTGGATCCCCGCGTCGGAGGCTTCGTCGATCTTGGTCTTGGCCTCCCGGGCAGCCTCCTCGCGCATTTTCCGGGCGTCCGCGGCCATCTTCTTCGCCGCGTCCAGGGCGTCCTGCGCGTTCGACACGTCCGACTGGGCGGACGTCTGCGCGGTCTTGGCGTGCTGGGCGTCCCGGGTGGCGGCCCGGACCTTGGCCTCGTCGGGCTTCTCGGTGCTTTTGCTGCCGGTCGGGTCGTCCTTGTACTTGTCGGCTTCCTTGCCGGCCCTGGTCACCCACGAATCGGCCGACGCGAGACGGGACTTGGCCGAGCTCAGGTCGGTCTGCGCCGCGCGGCCGTTGGCCAGCGCCCGGTCGGCGAGGGCCTGCGCACGCTCCAGCTTCGGCCAGTACGCAGCCAGCGCACCCCCCGCCATGTCATAGGACGTCCTCAGCTTCTTCAGCTGCTTCGGCACACCCGAAAACTGATCCTGGAACGCCTTCGCCGACTTACCCGCCCACTGCAGGACCGCTTCCTCGTCCGCCATCCCCTTGATCAGACGCAGCGCATCCCCCACGTCATCGGCGAAGTCGAGGAGGTTCTTGGACAGCAGGCGCACCCGGTCCGGATCACCCGGCGTCGGATCCCTCTCCAGATCCAGGACATGCCAGTCACTCGGCCGATTTCCCACGTTCGTCCCCCGTTGCACCGCTTCACTCAACGCACGTATGCCGCAGCAAAGTTACTGGATCCTCCGCTCGTACACTTCGGGCGTGAACGACAACCATGTGACGCCCGGCGACGACGCTTCCCGTCGGCATCTCTGGGAGCGGCTCGGCCCGGCGGAATTGAAGCAGCTTGCCGAGTCCGGCCCGGAGGAGCTGTACGAAGCGGCGGAGCAGCTGTGTCGCCGGGCGGCCGGTGAAGGGCCCGACGGATCCGCTGCGGCGCGCACTGTCGGACGGATTGCCGAGGCCCTTGCCGACACGCGCTCCGGTGACTGCGTGAGGTTTGCCGCGGACATCGTGGGCAGACTGCTGCCGCCCGGGTCCGCGTACCGGGAGGAAGGTGACCGGCTGCGGCGCTCGGTGGCCGCGAAGCTGGTCAAGGTCCAGCAGCTGCGGGACTTGGAGGCTCTGTTCGAGGAGCTTCCGGATGGAGTGCAGGACACGGCGGTGGAGGTGCGCGCCTGCGTTCTCGGTGAGCTGGCCCTGATCGGCGCGGGGCGCGGCCGGCCCGTCCTGGACGCGTACGCGGAGACGCTGCGCGAGCTGGGGCACCCGCTGGCCCGGCTGCCCAGGACGCGGCTGGACATCGAGCACCGGTTCGGGGTCCGTGTCCGGGGCCTCGGGTCCATCAAGACTGCTGACCAGCTCCGGTCGCGTTTTCCGGAGATCCCCGCCACCGAAAACGGTGCAGCGGCCGGACGTACGGCCAGTGAGACCCCCGACGGCCGCCGCGCACGGGCGGCCGCTGAACCTTTCACCGTCAGCGGCTGGTCCCGCGAGCCCGAGGCGCGTTTCTTCACGCTGCCGAGCCCGCTCGCCCCGGACGACTTCGCCATCTCACTCATCAAGGAACTGCCACTGGACTGCCTGGCAGGCGAAGGCACACGCCGAGGTGTCGCCGTCACCTGCCGGACGACGCCCGACGACGTACTCAATGAACTGTTCTCGGCGGCCTACAACGGCGGAGTGAACGGTCAGGCGCAGGGTGGCGCGTACGCCAGGCTGTACGCCTGGAACAGTCTGTACGCGCTGATGGGGCTGCCCGTCGACATTCCGTTCCTGGAAGCGGTGCTGCTCGCCGCCGACCACCGGTGGCTGCGCTTCATCGCGTTCACGGACTGGTTCCACCACGACACGTCGGACGTGGCCTTCGCCGTGCTCGATCCCACCCGTACTCGGGCCACGGTGCTGGCGGCGACCGACACCGATGCCGACGCCGACTGATCAGCGCGGAGCTCAGGCGCCGGAAGGGCTAAATCGTTTCCGCTGATCGAGGGGACCCGCACGGCCGATCGGGGCCCACGCCGGGCGCGGCGCTCCGGTGCCGGCGCTCGCGTGTGGCAGGGTCACGGGCCGCTGCCCGGTACCGCTTACGCTCCCGATCGGCAAAGGCTCCTCATGCGAACGCGAACGCGAATGCGATTGAGACTGTGCACGTCCCTGCCCCTCTCCGTTACAGCTGCGGCCGCCGCTCTTCCCCTCATGCTCGCCGCGCCCGGTACGGCCGTGGCGAACCCCCGCCCGACCTGTGCCGCGCCCGACAGCCGCACCTTTCCGGTGAAGACCCGGATCCACGGGGGGCCCGCCAGTTACGACGTCGGGGGAGACTTCCGGACCTGGTACATCGACCTCACCAACACCACAGCGCACACCTGCGGCAACATCCACCCGATCGTCGTCCTCGTGGACGAGAAGCGGGCGCTGCGGCCCGAACAGGCGCGGCTGGAGTTCTACGAGGGTGCAGGTAAGGGCGAGGGCCGGGATCCGCATCCGGTCGAGTTCGAGAAGAGTGACGAGGACGAGAACGTGGGGGCGTTCGACGACGGGTTTCCGGGGTTCACGGTGGGACCCGGGCGGACGCTCACCGTGAAGGTGCGTCTCTCCGTCACCTCCGACGCGGCCGCGCCGAACGATGTCGTCGCGAACGCGGCCGTCGTCCAGCGGCACGACGACGACGGGGACTGGGTGGGGGAGTCGAACGACTACCGGTTCCGCATCGAGGACGAGGACGGGGACGTAGCAGAAGCAGAAGGGGAAGTAGGAGGAGAGGACTCGGGCGGGAACAGCGACGGTGAGATCTTGGCCGGCAGCGGCGACGGGGGCGGCGTACGCGATGAAGGGGTGGCGTCGGGTGCGGACGAGCTGGCCAGTACCGGTCCGCGGGCACCGCACGGGCTCGGCGTGACCGTGGGTCTCGGGCTGTTCGCCGCGGGGGCCGTCCTCCTTGTCGTGTCCCGGCGGTGGGTACGGCTGCGCCGGTGACCCCCGTGGGCTGCCGCCCGGGCTCGTCGGGCGGATCACCGACCGGTACGGCCATCCGCGCGACGCCCATGTCCGTGCTCGCCGGGTGCCGGCGCCGCTCGCGCTTCTGATCGCCACGGTCGGCACCTGGAGCCCGTCGCGAGCACCCCGTCTGCGACGATCCTCCCCGTGGACTACCCGAACGACCAGGCCCCCGGCGCCCCCGTCCGCTCCGGCATCCCGGAGCACGGCCGCATTCCGAAGTACTACGCGGTGAAGGCGCATATCGCCCTGCTCATCGAGGAGTTGGGCGAGGGCGGCCCGCTGCCGACCGAGCGTGATCTCGCGGAGAAGTACGAGGTCGCGCGGGAGACCGTGCGGCAGGCGCTGCGGGAGCTGTTGCTGGAGGGGAAGCTGCGGCGGCAGGGGCGTGGGACGGTCGTCGCCGGGCCGAAGCTGGAGCAGCCGCTCTCACTCGCCAGCTACACCGAGGGCGTACGGCGGCAGGGGCGCACCCCCGGCCGTACCCTGATCAGCCTCGACCGCTTCCCCTGCCCCGAGGCCCTCGCCGCCGAGGCCGGGCTGACACGCGGCGAACCCGTCTGGCACATGGAGCGTGTCCTGCTCGCCGATGACGAGCGGGTCGGGCTCGAGAGTACGTACGTCGCTGTCGCCCGCGTGCCGCACCTCGACCGCGACTTCACTCCCGACTCCTCTTTCTACGCCTACCTCCACGACCGGCTCGGCATCGCGTTCGGTGACGCAGACGAGCGCATCGAGACGGTCCTTGCCACTCCGCGCGAGGCGCTGCTCATCGGTACGCCGCCCGCGTTGCCCATGCTGCTGATCCACCGGGTCTCGCGGGACACGGCCGGGATGCCGCTGGAGCGGGTGCGGACGCTGTACCGGGGGGATCGCTTCTCGTTCACGGCCCATCTGGGCAGCTGATGGCGACCGGGCTGGATGTCGCCGGGTGTCAGCTCCGGAGCAGGCCCAACTCCCGTTCCGCAAAAGCCTGGAAGCTGCGCGGTGGGCGGCCGGTGAGGCGCTGGACCGTGTCGGTGGTGCGGTCCTCGGCGCCTTCGGCGATGGTGCGGTCCATGCCGGCGAGCATCGCGGCGAACTCGGCGGGCATGTCGGCGGCGAGACGGTCGCGCATCTGCTCGTAGGTCAGCCGGTGGTGGGTGATGGTCCGGCCGGTGACCTGGGTGAGGGTGGCGGCGATGTCGTCGTAGCCCAGTGCTTGCGGGCCGGTGATGACCAGGTCGGTGTTCGGGGCCTGCGGCTCGGTCAGCGCGTGTACGGCGACGGCGGCGATGTCGTCGGCGTCGACGAACCCGACGCGGCCCTCACCGGCGGCCGTCCGGATGGTTCCGTCCGCTCGGATCGTCATGGCGTGTGCGTGGTCGCCGGTGAAGTTCTGCATGAACCACGAGGGCCGCAGGACCGCCCACTGGGAGAACAGACCGGGCAGGGCCTGGTGAACCTGTCCCACCGCGGGGCCTCCGGCGGGGATCGCCGACGAGCTGAGCAGGACCGCGCGGTGGACGCCCGCGGCGCGGGCCTGCCGGAGGAAGGGCAGCATGACGGCTGCCGGGTCCGGAGAGCCGAGCGGCGGGATGAGATAGACCCGGTCCGCGCCTTCGAGGGCGCCGTCGAAGGACGTGGGGTCGTCCCAGTCGAAGCGGACGGGAGTGGTCCCGTCCACGGGAGTTGCCCCGTCCACAGGTGCGGCACGACGACTGGCGGCTTTCACGCGCCGTCCCGCGGCGGCCAGTTGGGCGGTGACACGGCTGCCGGTGGTGCCGGTGGCCCCGATGACCAGGGTGAACTCCGGTGACGCGTCCATCAGTTGCTCCCGGCGAAGTTGGTGGCGGGGTCCTGGACGGCGAGCGGGTTCCAGTAGTCGCGGTAGCTGGTGATGAGGCCGTTCCTGACGGTGACAACGGCGATGTAGGACATGTCGAAGGGGCTGCCGGTGTCCACCACGCGGCCCACCCCGCGCATCTCGACCACGATGGTCTCCGGCGCGATGGTCTGGTGGATCTCGACGTAGGGGAACTCGTGGAGGTCTATGTGGTCGGGGTAGTCGCGCATGTACTCGGCGATGGCCGCCTTGCCCTCCAGCCGCGTCGGCCAGCCTTCCGGCGCGAAGGGGAACTCGAGGATGCCGTCCCCGTCCCACAGGTCGACCCACGCGGGGATGTCCTTGTCCAGCAGTAGTCGCAGGCCGTGGCGGTACAGGTCCGCCGGTGCGGTGTTCGTGGTCATGGTCATGGGGTGCTCCGTCCCGTACGATACGGACCCTGGGTCCGTTTCATGTGGAGGACGATACGGACCCGGGGTCCGTTTAGCAAGAGGAGGAACCGATGCCCGAGCGCAAGCCCCGCGCCGACGCAACTCGCAACAGGGAGGCCGTCCTTGTGGCCGCCGACGCGCTCTTCGCCCGTTGCGAGAGCCCCGAGTCGGTCACCATGGCCGACATCGCGGCAGCGGCCGGCGTCGGCAAGGCAACGCTCTTCCGTGGCTTCGGCGACCGCACGGGCCTGATCCACGCGCTGTACGAGACGCGGCTCGCGCCGATCAGGCTCGCCGCCGAAGAGGGGGCGCCGCCTCTGGGACCGGCCACCCCGCCGCTCCAGCGCGTCCCCGCCCTCCTCGACGCCGTCCTGTGCTTCAAGCTCGACAACCGCCACCTTGCCCTGGCGCTGGAGGGAACCGGCGGCGACAGCCCTTATGTGGCCGGGCACTACGAGCGGTGGCACGGCACGCTCCGGGCCGCGCTGGAGCAGATTCCCGGGCTCGACGGCAGCGATTTCACCGCGCACGCCCTGCTTGCGGCCACCCGCGCCGACCTCGTCGAACACCTCGTCGGCCGGCAGGGGATGACTCGCGAGGAGATGCGGGCTCAGCTGGCGGCCTTCGCTGCGAGGGTCCTGGGGTCCTGTACGTCGCTGGGCTGAGTGCCCGAGCCCCCCTCGGCTTATTTTTATAACGACAACATAACGGGTCTAGCCCAAACGTGATGGGCAGTTCACCATCTGGATGCTGGGCGGTCCCTTCTGATTCCCCCCTCCCGAGGAGCGTTGCCGTTGTGAGAGTGATAGTCGTCGGAGCCGGCGTGGTGGGCACCCTGCATGCCTGGCACGCAGTGGAGCGCGGCCACGAGGTCGTGCAGATCGAGCGTGAGGCGGAGGCCCGCGGGGCCTCGCTACGCAACTTCGGGCAGATCTGGGTGAGTGGTCGCGCCGGAGGAGAGGAGCTCGAAACCGCCCTGCGGGCAAGGGAGTTGTGGGAGTCGATCGGGGCGCGCGTCCCGGGGATCGGCTTCCGGGCGAACGGGTCCCTGACCCCGGTACGCGGCGAGCATGAACTCGCCGTCGCCGAGGCGGCCGTGGCCCGCCCGGACGCCGCCGCGCGCGGCTACAAGCTGCTGACGGCGGGCGAGGCGCTCGCCGTGAACCCGGCGCTGCGGGGTGCGTACGACGCCGCCCTCTACTGCGAGCGCGACGCGGCCGTCGAACCGCGCGTCTCCCAACTCGCCCTCCGCACTGAGTTGTTGAAGTCTCCCCGTTACACCTTCCTGCCGGGGCGCGAGGTCCGCGACGTCGTCGGTGGGCACGCGGTCCGCGACGACCACGGGGAGGTGCACCGCGGCGACGTGGTGGTGCTGTGCACAGGGGCCTGGCTGGGCGGTCTCGTACGGGAGCTGGCGGGTCCTGAGCTTCCCGTGCGGCGCGTACGGCTGCAGATGATGCAGACCGAGCCGCTCGGCGAACCGCTCACCACCTCCGTCGCCGACGCGGACAGCTTCCGCTACTACCCGGCCTACCGCGGCGATGCGCTCGACCGGCTCAACTCCAGCCAGCCGCAGGCCGAGACGGCTGCCGCCCACCGTATGCAGCTGCTCATGGTGCAGCGCGCGGACGGCGGGCTGACCATCGGCGACACCCACGAGTACGAGCACCCCTTCGCCTTCGACACCGTCGAGGAGCCGTACGAGCACCTGACCGGCGTCGTCGAGTCCTTCCTCGGACGGCCGCTGCCGAAGATCCGGCGGCGCTGGGCCGGGGTGTACGCGCAGTGCACCGACACCGGCCGGGTGGTGCACCGGCAGCGGGTGCGGGACGGGGTGTGGCTGGTCACCGGGCCCGGCGGGCGCGGCATGACCTGCTCACCCGCCATTGCCGAGACGACCGCCGACGAACTGGGATGGTGAGGGAATTGACCCCGGAACAGACCCCGGAACAGACCTCAGAGGAAGCCGCGGAAGCCGTGGACATACGACTCGTGGTGCTCGACATGGCCGGCACCACCGTCGCCGACGGCGGGCTCGTCGAGCGGGCATTCGCCACAGCCGCGCGGGAGTTGGGCGTCGAGCCGGACTCCGCCGACCACGCGGCGAAGCTCGACCACGTCCGCGCCACCATGGGCGAGTCCAAGATCTCCGTCTTCCGCCAGCTGTTCGGGGAGGAGGCGCTCGCCCAGCGGGCCAACTCCGCCTTCGAGAAGGCGTACGGGGAGCTCGTCGACGAGGGGCTCATCGCACCGATCGACGGGGCGCGCGAGGCGATCGAGGAACTCGCCGGGTCCGGGCGGACGGTCGTGCTGACCACCGGATTCGCCCGGGTCACCCAGGACGCCATCCTCGACGCCCTGGGATGGCGGGAGTTGGTGCCGCTCACGCTGTGTCCCGCCGACGCCGGAGGGCGCGGGCGGCCGTACCCCGACATGGTGCTCGAGGCGTTCCTGCGGACGCGGGCCGCGGAGGGCGTGCGGCAGGTCGCAGTCGTGGGCGACACCTCGTACGACATGCTCAGCGGCGTACGCGCCGGGGCCGGGGTCGTCGCCGGAGTGCTCACCGGGGCGCACGGGGGCGCGGCGCTGCGGGCGGCGGGGGCCACGGCCGTCCTCGGGTCCGTCGCCGAACTGCCCTCCCTGCTCGGGGGAGTCGGGTCATGAGCGGTGGCATCCGCTTCGAGAACGTGTCCGTCGCGTACGGCGGGACCACCGTCCTCGACTCGCTCGACCTCACCGTCGAGCCCGGCGAGGTCATGGCGCTGCTCGGGCCCTCCGGGTCCGGGAAGACGACCGCGTTGCGTGCGGTCGCCGGGTTCGTGCGGCCTGTTTCCGGGCGGGTGTTCCTCGGCGGGCGTGACGTCACCGACGAGCCGCCGTACCGGCGGGGGATCGGGATGGTCGTGCAGCAGTACGCGCTGTTCCCGCACATGCGGGTCGCGGACAACGTGGCCTTCGGGCTGAAGGCGCAGAAGGTCGCCCGGGCCGAGATTCCCGCGCGGGTCGCCGACGCGCTGGAGATGACCGGGATGGGGGAGTTCGCGCGGCGGTATCCGCGTGAGCTGTCCGGGGGGCAGCAGCAACGGGTCGCTATCGCGCGGGCGTTGGCCGTACGGCCGGGGGTGCTGCTGCTCGATGAGCCGCTGTCCGCGCTGGACGCGCAGCTGCGGTCGGGGATGTTGGGGGAACTTGCCCGGCTGCACCGGGAGTTGCCCGACGTTTCGATTCTGTACGTCACCCATGACCAGGTGGAGGCGTTGACCCTGGCGGATCGGATTGCCGTCATGGATCGGGCTCGGTTGAGGGACTGCGGTACGCCGCGTGAGCTGTACCGCAGTCCGCGTACGGAGTTCACGGCGTCGTTCGTGGGGAACGCCAACTTGCTTCCCGTGACCGTCGGTTCGGGTGTCGTCGCCTTTGCCGGTGCCGAGCTCAAGGTCGACACCGTTGACGCGGTGAGTGGGGCCTCGGCCACCCTCTGTGTACGGCCTCACCTTGTCGGGCTGGGGGCCGGGCCCAACCAGATCGTCGGGACCGTCAGTGAGGTTCAGTGGAGGGGGTCCACACATCGGCTGTACGTCGATGTGGGGGGCCACCGGGTGATGGCGGACCTGCGTGAGCTGCGGGAGCCTCCGGCGTACGGGGACTCTGTGACGCTGCACTTCGCGCCGGAGGATGCGGTGTTGCTGTCTGCAGGGGTGGCCCATGGGTAGGTCCAGTGACCCTCCGATGGAAAGTGACCCGGCGCCGGTGGCTGTGCCCACCCGTTCCGCCCTGCGGAACGATTGCCCACAGCAGGACGAGCCGGCCGGGCCAGCCGGGCGGGACCAGCGGGCCAGCCGCGACCAGCGGGACGAGCAGGGCCAGCGGGACGGGCGGGCTCCGCAGGTCCTGCGGAGCCCGCGAGGCCTGCGGAGCCCGCGAGGCCCGCGGAGCCTGCGGGACCCGCAGGCCCTCCGGAACCGTTGGGGCCAGCCGTACCTCTGGGCCCTACCCCCCATCGCCACCCTCTCCCTCCTCTTCCTCTACCCCCTCGCCCTTGTCATCCAGCAGTCCCTCCACCCCGACACCGGCGGCACCTCCCTCCAGCCCTACGCCGATGTCTTTGCGTCGTCCTCCTTCCGGGAGGCGTTGTGGACCACCGTCTGGCTGGCCGTTGCCGCCACCGTCGGGTGTCTGGTCCTCGGATTCGTCCTCGCGCTGGTGATCGCGTTCGTGCCGTTTCCCGGCGGGAAGGCCGTTGCCAAGTTCATCGACGTGTTTCTGTCCTTCCCGTCCTTTCTGATCACGCTCGCCCTTCTCTTCATCTACGGCACGGTCGGGATGGCCAACGGGCTGTGGACGGACGCGACCGGGGCGGCCGACGGGCCGTTTCAGTTCCTCGCCACTCCCTGGGGGGTGCTGCTCGCCGAGATCACGTACTTCACGCCGTTCGTGATGCGTCCGCTGCTCGGGGCGTTCTCGCAGATGGACACCGCGCAGGTGGAGGTGGCGAGTTCGCTCGGTGCGCGGCCCGCTCGCATCGTCGGGCGGGTGATCCTTCCGGAGGTGGGGCCCGCGCTCGCGGCCGGCGGCAGCCTCGTACTCGTGCTGTGTCTGAACGAGTTCGGGATCGTGCTGTTCACCGGGGCGAAGGGCGTCACGACGCTGCCGATGCTCGTCTACAGCAAGGCGATGCTCGAGTCGGACTACCCCGGCGCGTGTGTCGTGGCCGTCGTCAACGTCCTCATATCCGTGGGGCTCTACGGGATCTACCGGGTGGTGAGCCGTCGTGCTGGTGCATAGCCGTGGAGGGAAGTGGGCCACGTGGGGGATGTTCTTCCTCCTCTTCCTGCCGCTCTTCGCGCTTCCGCTCCTCGTGATCCTCGCCGCGTCGTTCGCCACGAACTGGTCGAGCGTGCTGCCGTCCGAGTTCACGACCGGGCACTACTCCGCCGCCACTCGCGGTGAGTCCCTCCAGGCCCTCACCACCAGCCTGGTCACGGCCGTCACGGCGAGTCTGCTGGCGCTCGCCGTCGGGACCTGGGCCGCTCTCGCGGCGCACGCCCTGCCGAGGCGGGCGCGACGGGTGCTCGACGCGCTGTTCGTGCTGCCCGTCGCCGTGCCGTCCGTCGTCGTCGGGCTCGCGATCCTGGTCGCGTTCTCCAAGCCGCCGCTGCTGCTCAACGGCACTCGGTGGATCGTCATCCTGGCGCACGCCGTTCTTGTCACGGCGTTCGCCCATCAGTCGGTCTCGGCGGCGATCGTGCGCCTTGACCCGGCGTACGAACAGGCCGCCGCCTCCCTCGGCGCCCGGCCCTCGTACGTGCTGTGGCGGGTGCGGCTGCCGCTGCTGCTGCCCTCGCTGACAGCAGCGGCGGGGCTCTGCTTCGCCCTGTCCATGGGCGAGTTGAGCGCCACGATGATGCTCTACCCGCCGGACTGGACCCCGCTGCCGGTCCAGATCTACGCGGCCACCGACCGCGGCGCCCTCTTCACCGGCTCCGCCCTCGCGGTCGTCCTCATGACCGCCACGCTGCTCGTCCTCTTCGCCGTCTCCCGGATCCGCACCAAAGCGACCTATCGCTGACGCTCACCCATCAACTCACGACAATCTGTAGGGAGTTCACCTCGCCATGCTCAAAAACACGCACCTCAAGCCGGTCACCGCCGTTCTCGGCGCTCTCACCCTCGCCGCCACCCTCACCGCCTGCGGCGGCGACTCCGCCGCCTCCGACGAGAAGGTCGTCACCGTGTACAGCGCGGACGGCCTCAAGGGCGAGAACGGCGACGGCTGGTACGACCAGGTCTTCAAGGACTTCGAGAAGGAGACCGGGATCAAGGTCGAGTACGTCGAGGGCGGTTCGGGAGAGATGGTCCAGCGCGCCGTCCGGGAGAAGACGAACCCGCAGGCCGACGTGCTCGTGACGCTGCCCCCGTTCATCCAGCAGGCCGACGGCAAGGGGCTGCTCCAGACGTACGCGCCCAAGGGCTCCGACCAGGTCGACGGCGCCGACAAGGCCGCCGACGCCACCTGGACCTCCGTCGTCAACAACTACTTCGGCTTCGTCTACAACAAGAAGGAGCTGAGCCAGGCACCCACGACCTGGGACGAACTGCTCGACGCCGAGTACAAGAACAAGCTCCAGTACTCGACGCCCGGCGTCGCCGGCGACGGAACCGCCGTACTCATCAAGGCGATCCACGACTTCGGCGGCAAGGACGCGGCGCTGGAGTACCTGAAGAAGCTCCAGACGAACAACGTCGGGCCCTCCGCCTCCACGGGCAAGCTCGCACCCAAGGTCGACAAGGGCGAACTGCTCGTCGCGAACGGCGACGTCCAGATGAACTACGCGCAGTCCAAGTCCATGCCGAACCTGGCCATCTGGTTCCCGCGGGCCACCGGCACGGCAGCCTCGGACGCGGGAGAGCCGACCACCTTCGCGCTGCCGTACGCCGCCGGACTCGTCACCGGCGCCCCGCACACCGAGAACGGCAAGAAGCTCCTCGACTACATGCTGACCGCGAAGGCGCAGCAGCAGGTCAGCGAGATCGGCGGCGGCTTCTCCGCGCGCAAGGACATCAAGGCCACCGACGCGAACGCCATCGCCCTCACCAAGCTGATGGACGGCGTGGAGATCTTCGAACCGGACTGGACCGACATCGACAAGAACCTCACGTCGTACGTCGAGGACTGGAAGACCGCGACCGGCAGCTGATCGCGGACGATCGCTACCCTGGGGCTACGCAGCACCGCGCACGTCAAGCCACCGCGCACGTCAAGCACCGCGCAAGCGCACAAGCACGCGCACGTCAGGAGACCCGCACATGTCAGAGCGCAAGCCCATCGAATCGTGGCTCACCGACATGGACGGTGTCCTCATCCACGAAGGTGTGCCGATCCCCGGCGCCGACGCCTTCATCAAGAAGCTGCGGGAGTCCGGGAAGCCCTTCCTGGTGCTCACCAACAACTCGATCTACACCGCCCGTGACCTGCACGCCAGGCTCCAGCGCATGGGCCTGGACGTGCCGGTCGAGAACATCTGGACCTCCGCCCTGGCCGCGGCCAGGTTCCTGGAGGACCAGCGGCCGGGCGGCACGGCGTACGTCATCGGCGAGGCGGGCCTGACCACGGCGCTGCACGACATCGGGTACGTGCTGACGGACCACGAACCCGATTACGTGGTCCTCGGCGAGACCCGTACGTACTCCTTCGAGGCCATGACCAAGGCGGTCCGGCTGATCAAGGGCGGTGCCCGTTTCATCGCCACCAACCCCGACGAGACCGGCCCGTCCGCGGAGGGCCCGCTGCCCGCCACCGGCGCGGTCGCCGCGCTGATCACCAAGGCGACCGGCAAGCAGCCGTACTTCGCGGGCAAGCCGAACCCGCTGATGATGCGGACCGGCCTGAACGCGATCGGGGCGCACTCCGAGACCAGCGCGATGATCGGCGACCGGATGGACACGGACGTCCTGGCCGGCCTCGAGGCGGGGATGGAGACGTTCCTGGTGCTCACGGGGCTGACCACACCCGCCGAGATCGAGCAGTACCCGTACCGCCCCTCGAAGATCGTGAACTCGATCGCGGATCTGGTCGACCGGATCTGAACCACTACCCCGGCGTGACCTGGGCGATCTAAACCATTCAGGACCCGTACGGAGCAGTCGTGACCCTCTGGAGATGCGCCCCGGCGCCCCGAGGAGGAGTCTCCAGGTATCTGGAGGTTCACGATGCGCTCACTGCGAATCACTCTCTGTGCCGGGGCGGTGGTGGCGGCCGCGCTCGCTCCCGCCGCCTACGCGGCCGACGCGGGCGTCTGGGTGACCCCGGCTTCCCCGGCCCCCGGCAGCGACATCCAGCTGCGGGCGACGGGGTGCGCGGGGCAGACCGGCACCGCGAAATCGGCCGCGTTCGTCGCGGACGCGCAGCTCACGGGCAAGGACGGCGCACTCGTCGGCGACAGCCGTGTGCCCACCTCGCTCAAGTCCGGCACCTACGACATCAAGGTCAGCTGCGACGGCTACGACGACAAGGTCAAGGGCACGGTCACCGTCGCGGCAGGCGGCGGCCCCAGCCCCTCCGCCCCCGCCTCGCCGGTCGCGCCCGTGCACGCGGGCGGCGGCGGTACCGCGCACCTCGCCCTGGTGGACGCCCGTGAGACGGGCCCCGGCACCCGGCAGGCGGTGATCGGCCTGGTCCTCGCGAGTGTCGCGGCCGTGGCCGTGGCGGTCCGCAGCGCCCGCCGGAGCCGTCACGGCGAGGCCCGCGACTGACATGTCCGACAAGGAGCGCTCCTCCGCTGCCGGGCGCCTGCTCACGGGTGTCGCCTGGGCGGTACTGCTGCTCGGGCTCTGGCTGTGGGGCCGCGAGGTGACGGACGTACGGCAGGGGATATCGGCGCCGACCACCGGGGACATGGCGGCGGTCGGCAGACCGCCCGAGGTGCAACTGCCGCCTGCGAAGCGGCCGTTGGGGGACGCGAAACCGCAGCGCCTCGACATCCCCTCGATGGGGGTGCAGGCGCCCGTCGTGGCCCGCGGACTCGATCCGCAGGGCGCGATCGATCCGCCGCCCTTCGACCAGCCGGGTGTGGTCGGCTGGTACGGCGCCGGGGCGAAACCGGGGGCGGCCGGGACCGCGCTCCTTGTGGGGCACGTCGACACCGAGACCCGGCCCGCGGTCTTCTACAAGCTCAGCGCGGTACGGCCGGGCGAGACCGTCCGGGTGATCCGCGACGACGGGACGGTCGCCGAGTTCACCGTGGACGACGTACGGGTCCTCTCCCGCGACCAGTTCGACGCCCAACAGGCCTACGGGACACGGCAGTCGGGCCGCGCGGAGCTGAGGCTCATCACCTGCGGCGGCACCTTCGACGCGACGAGCCGCACCTATACGGCGAACGTGATCGTGTCGGCGTACCTCACCGGAAGCGGACTCTGAGCCCACCGGGGTCACACGGGCGGCGAATTACCTGGCCCGGTCGACGACCGCTCCCCCGGAGCCGCCGACCGGGCTGGTCCTCGACCGCGCGCGCACGGGCTGCGGGAGTAACCCGGCGTCCGGCACGGGAGGTACTGGGACCAATCCGCGAATATCGCGGTCCGGCCAACTGGCCAGGGGCTGGGGCCGTTTGAGGCAACTGTAGAGGGGATCAGCGTTCCGGCCTAGAGGCTGTTTGACGCCAAGTCGACAGCCGGTGTCGCTGCGTAATCCGCGCAGGTGGACCGCGCCTTATCGGGCCGTTTCCGGGCCCCCGCCCAGCTCGTCGCGGTCCACCGACCCCTCGATCACTCCCGTCGCGACCTCGTCGAGCGGCAGCCGGTGCCGGCGCGCGTACTGGCGCAGCGTGAGGAACGCCTGATCGACCCCGGTGCTCCAGCGCTCGGCGAGCATGCCCTTCGCCTGCTCGATGCGTACGCGGCTGGACAGGGCGCCCTGCAACTGCCCCGCCAGGGTGCGGTACTGGTCGTACACCCGGTGGTTCTGCAGCCCGACGGCCGCCGCGTCGGCGAGGACCTGGGCCAGCCGCACACTCCAGTCGTCCTCGGGCGGGTCGGTGTGCTCGGGCAGGGTGGGCACGAAGACGTTGAGCGCGCCGAGCAGGGTCTCCCGGCGGCGCAGCGGGACCGCGAAGGTCGAGGCGATGTCGTGGCGCAGTGCCCGCTCCGTGAAGTCGGGCCAGCGGGAGGCGGCATGGGCGACGCTGATCGCGACTGGCGGGACCGGCCGTCCCGTGCCGTAGCTGTCCAGGCAGGGTCCGCCCTGATGCTGGACGGCCATCAGGTCGAGCGCGATCTCCTGCCGGCGGCTGCTCACCGCGAGGGACACCGCCTGGCCGCCGTCGATCAGCATGACACCGGCGGCCCGCGCACCCAGGATCTCCACGACGTGATCGGACAGGCGCTGCAGATAGTGCTCGGCGTCGAAACTGTCGGACAGCGTGTCCGAGGCCTCAAGAAGGGCCGATGCCAGCAGCGTTTCCCGGGTACTCAGGTGCATGTCCCTACCCCGATTCCGTTGTCCCGCGCCTTCCCGCTCAGCCCGTGCCTACCCGGAGGCCCGGAGCTGTAACAGCTCTCCACCAAGGGGTGGGCGATCTCGTGGGCGGCGCGAGACCTATGTCAGGATTGACCCTTCGGACGAGTACACCCAAGGGGGAGTTGGATGTACGGCAGTAGGCAGGCGGTGGCAGTGGCGGGGGCGGCACTGCTGCTCGCGGGGTGTTTCTCCTCGGGGGGCGACGGCGAGAAGGACAACAACTCCGGTGCCAAGGTCACACAACAGCCCAAGAACTCGGACCCGTTCTGGGTCAACCCGGACGGGAACGCGGCCGCGCAGGTCGCCGCGTACGTGAAGGCAGGCAAGGACGACGACGCCGAGCAGATCCGCAAGATCGCCCAGCAGCCGACCGGTGAGTGGATCGGTCCGGAGAACCCGGAGCAGGAGGCGCGCGGCTTCACCGAGGCCGCCGAGAAGGCCGACCGGGACGCGATCCTGGTCCTCTACAACATCCCGCACCGCGACTGCGGCCAGTTCTCGCAGGGCGGCGCCGCCGACGGCAACGCCTACCGGACCTGGATCGACGGGGTCGCCAAGGGCATCGAGGACCGGCCCGCCACGGTGATCCTGGAGCCGGACGCCGTCCTGCACCTGGTCAACCAGTGCACCCCGGAGGAGTTCCACGAGGAGCGCTACGACCTCCTCAAGGGCGCCATCAGCACGCTCAAGGCCCTGAAGAACACGAAGGTGTACGTGGACGCGGGCAACGCGGGCTGGGGCCACCCCGACCAGATCTTCGAGCCGCTCCAGTGGGCGGGCATCGAGACGGCCGACGGCTTCGCGGTCAACGTCTCGAACTTCTACACGACCGCGGACTCCGTCGCGTACGGCAAGCAGCTCTCGGCGAAGGTCGGCGGCAAGCCCTTCGTCATCGACACCAGCCGCAACGGCAACGGGCCGTACACGCAGGGCGAGGCCGACGAGAACTGGTGCAACCCGCCGGGCCGCGCGCTGGGCGAGACTCCGACGACCAAGACCGTGGATCCGCTCGTCGACGCGTATCTGTGGGTCAAGCGGCCGGGGGAGTCGGACGGCGAGTGCAAGGGCGGGCCCAAGGCCGGTGAGTGGTGGGCGGATTACGCCCTGAAGCTGGCCGAGGCTTCCAAGTAGTTCGTACGTGACTGGGGGCGCCCTTCGAGGAGAAGGGCGCCCCCAGTCACGTAACTCTCAGGAGATCAGGGCACCTTGACCCACTGAGCCTTGCTGGGCGTCCCCTGATCATCCGTCACGAACAGCATGTACCAGCCGGATTCGACCAGGTTCCGGTTCTTCGGCACCGTCACCGTGATGCCGTCCTTCGTCTTCTTCAGGTCCAGCGCGATGGACCGCTGGTCGGTGTCGGTGACATGGGTGGACGCGCTCGGCCGGATCAGCCGGGCAGTCTTGATGGACGAGGCGTGCTGCGTCTTGAAGGTTCCCGAGGCGCCGCGGGCGATCGTCTCCGGGCCGTCGGAGAGCGTGGGCTGCGAGCCGTGGAACAGGTACGGCGGCGTGTAGATCTCGATGCGCTGCTCGAACACGCCGGGCTTGGTGTTGGCCTCGTCGGAGTAGAGCGAGTCCGAGCCGAAGAACATCACGCGGCCGTCGGGCAGCAGCAGCGAGCCCGAGTGGTAGTTGCGGCCCACCAGCGGGTCGGCGACCCGGTTCAGCTCGCCCGACTTCGCGTCGTAGATCCGCGCCTGGAGGATGTTGGAGTCGCCGCGCCCGCGGTAGTCCTCCGAGCCGCCCGAGATCAGCACGCTGTCGTCGGGGAGGATCGAGGACTGTGGGTAGCGGGTGCCCTTCTCCAGTGACGGCCCGTTCACGAACTTCGGGTCGTCCGCGAGCAGGTCGATGATCCGGGTCTTCTCGCTGGACTTGTTGGACTCGCCGACCCCGCCACCGCCGATGACCATGTACTTCTCGTCCTGCGCGGGCGGCAGCAGCACCGTCCCGGAGGTCTCCAGGAGGTTCGGGTCGCTCATACCGGGCAGCTTGGTGAACTTGTTGGTGTCCACGTCCCAGATACCGGGGTCGCGGCCCACGTCATCGGGGCCGTAACCCGCGTTCGAGCCGGAGTAGAAGAGCTCGCCGGACTGCATCAGGGAGATCGCCGGGTAGGTCGGGAACTGCCGGATGCCCTCGGTGTACGTCCACTTCTTGGTCTTCGGGTCGAAGACCTCGTTCTTGCCCGGTACCAGCTGGCCGATCTCGTCCAGACCGGAGAGGCTGAGGATCTTGCCGTCCGAGAGGGTGGTCAGCGTCGGGTACCAGCGGGCCTCGTTCATCGGGTCGACCTTGATGTACTTCTCGGCGACCGGATCGAACTCGTAGGCGTCCTTGATCCCCTGGAAGTCCTTCTTGTCCAGGGCGAGCTTCTCCGCTATGCCGTACGTGTTGCGGGCGTCGGTGCCGGTGAGGCCCTGGACGCGGTAGTTGTCCTGGGTGCCCGTCTCGTACTCGGTGCCGCTCTTCTGCGCCTCGACGTAGATACGGCCGAGGCCGGGGTCGTTGCGCAGGAACTCGCCGGTGTCCGGGTCGAAGACCTTCTTGGCGCGCGGGACGAGCACCGGGTCCTTCGACACGAAGGTCTTGCCGTTCTCCTTGCCCGTGAACTTGGTGCCCGCGGGCAGGGTGATCGGCTCGTCCGGGTTCTCGTTGTGCACGACCATCAGGCCGCCGGCCTTGGTGACGTCACCCTTCATCTTCTCGTAGCGCTTGGTGCCGCCCGCGATCAGCAGATTGCCGTTGGCGAGCTGGGTGTGGCCGGTGCAGAAGAGGTCGGCCGGTGTCGGGACCTTCTTGATGGTGCCCTCGACCGGGTCCCAGATCCGGGTGTCGAACTTCTTCGCGTCGAAGTTGTCCTGGTCGTTGCCGGAGCCCGCGATGAGCAGGATCTTGCCGGTGTGCAGCAGGGCCGCGTGGATGGTGTTCTGGCGGAACTCCTCGGGGAAGTCGATGACGTCCCAGTGGCCGTTCTCGGCCTTGTACTCCGGCTTGTTGATCTTGTACTGGTGGTACTGCTCCGTCCCGAAGCGATACAGCCACGGGCCGTTCATCCCGGCCAGCGCGAGAACCACCGCCGCGCCTATCGCAAGACGACGGGCACGGCGGCGGCTGGCACCGTCTTTCATTTCTTATGTCCCCCAAGGGAAATCTGCATGGTCTGGTCGTTCCCACCGTTCGCGGCGGCCCAGTGGGGCTTGTGCTGCGGGGCGTGCGGGCCGTGCTGCTCCTGCTGGGGAACCGAGGCCTGCGGTGGCAGCGGTACCGGCTCGGCGGCTTCCGCCGCGTGCTTGGGCTTCTTCCTGTCCTGCCGCATCGTCCAGCGCCAGGCGAAGATCGGCGAGGCGGTTATCAGCAGGGCGAAGGTGGCCCAGATGATCATCGCGGGGTGGGAGTGCCCGAGCAGGACGCCGGCGGTGATCGAGCCGGCGAAGACCAGGATGAAGAACAGGTGGATCCGGAAGGTCCCGAACAGTGTGTCGGGGCTCGCCGAGTCGCCCTTGGGGGTCACCACGAACTTGCTCTTGCGGCGCAGTACGGCGTCCATGAGCGAGCGGGCGTAGATCGGCGCCGAGAGGGCCGACATCATCATGCCCGCCACGCCGCCGCTGCCCTCGGGCTCGTGCGGCGAGACGTTGTGGCGGCGGTTCCAGATGTAGAGCCCGATCTGCAGGGCGGACGCGTTGCCGTACAGCATCAGCCAGACCGTCGGGTCGATGTTCACACCCGATGCGCCGAGGCCCAGGAACAGGGCGCAACTCAGCGCCGCGAGGATCCAGTTGAGGGCCGACATCGGGTAGAAGATGATCATCATCGTGTAGTTGAAGAGCTTGCTCGGCGGCAGCGAGTACCAGCCCTTCCAGTACTGCTTGAGGATCGTCTCGTACGTGCCCCGCGACCAGCGCAGCTGCTGGGTGAAGAAGTCCGTCCAGGCGTTGGGACCCTCGCCGACCGCGAGCACGTCCGGCGTGTAGACCGAGCGCCACTTCTTGCCGGTGGCCGGGTTCTTGGCGCGGTGGATCTCGAAGCCGGTCGCCATGTCCTCGGTGATCGAGTCGTACAGACCGCCGATCTGCTTCAGCGCCTTGATGCGTACGGCGTTGGAGGTGCCCACGAACATCGGGGAGCCGTAGGCGTTTCCGGCGCGCTGGATCAGGGCGTGGAAGAGGAACTGCTGCGACTCGGCGGCCTTGGTGATGACGTTGTCGTAGTTGCCGTACACCTGCGGGCCGATGACGAAGCCGACGTCCGGGTCGCGGAAGAAGCCGAGCATCCGCTCCAGGTAGTTGGGCAGCGGCACGTGGTCGGTGTCGACGGAGGCGAAGTAGTCGTAGTCGCCGCCGTGCGCGTCCAGCCAGGCGTTGTAGTTGCCGTGCTTGGTCTTGGCGCGGTGCGGGCCCTTGGGCATGTTCCACTTCGCGATGCCCTTGCGGGAGAAGTGGTGCACACCCAGGCGCGCGCAGACCTCCTTCACCTCCGGGTCGTCGCCCTCGTCCAGGAGCCAGATGTGCAGAAGACCCCGGTGGCGGATCTTGACGGCCGCCTCCAGGGTCTTCGTCACCATGGCGAGGGGCTCCTTGCCGGGTACGAACGAGGTGAGGAAGGCGACTCTCGTGCCGGTCTCGGGCACCACCGGGATGGGGTCGCGGGCGACCAGGGTGGCGTGCGCGTTCGACAGCACGTTCAGGCAGCGGAAGAGTTCGATCAGGCCGATCGAGACCAGCATCACGATGTCGAGGGCCGGCAGGAAGTCGTACGCGGGATAGTCGCGTTCCGTCCAGTGCGCGGGCTGGAGCAGCCAGGTCAGCAGCACCAGCGAGAGCAGCGGAGCGGCACCCAGCATGAGCGCGGCCCGTATGCGGTGCGGCTCCTGCGACAGCAGTGAGCGGTACTGCACCTTGTACGGCTTGTTCGGATCGGGCTGTGTGAGGGGTCCCGCGAGCCGGCTGTAGTGCTCGTAGTCGTATCTCGGCAGCGTCTTCTTGATCCTGCGGAAGCCGCCGGTCCGGTGCGACGGCACCCTGAGCTGGGTTGTTTCGGACGGGTCGAAGTTCTGCCGGGCGCCGGTCGGCGTCGACGTCATGAGTCATCCCCCCGCACGCGGATGCCCGCGTGTTCGTCGGTTCAGTCGTCCGCTCGGGTCCCCCTAGACCGTCCCGGACGCATCACTGGCAGGCCAGCGTCACCACATCATCTCCATAAGACAGACATGGAACGACGACCTTCCGGTTGCATGATGCCCCCCTCGGCATCTGTTCATGAACCGGGGCCCCCAACTTCCCCGTCATATACGCAACCGACCTTGCCCCCAACTGTCAGTTATCGACAGTCCCTTGAAGCCCAGGGTTCTACGCCTTACATCATGATCGCAAGATGCGAAACGCGGTGTTAACCGGTCATACGCGCTAATTGGGACGCGTGTACGACGAAGGGGTTGTAGTGGCATATGACGGAGGGCCCCTCGCTGCTGCGAGTGGCCCTCCGGTCTGTGCGCCGCCAGGGACTCGAACCCCGGACCCGCTGATTAAGAGTCAGCTGCTCTAACCAACTGAGCTAGCGGCGCGCGCCGACCCGGGGAACTCTACCCGACCGGGAAGGGTGCCCCGGACCCCGGCGGTCCCCTTGGCGCGCACGCCCTGTACATCATTCGGACCGTCAACATGCGACACCGGATGACAGTTGAGAAACTGCGCCTGTGCAGAAGCGCGGAGATTTCGACCTGGAGTGTGAGGGGAATCGCATGAAGGCTCCGGTATTCGAGGAATTCGATGCCGCGAGGGACTGCGACTGCCCCGGATGCGTGCACTGGCGACGCGTCATGCCCTATTCCTCTTCCCCTGCCTCTTCCCCTCCCTCTTTCCTTTCCTCCCTTTCCGGTCCCGTGGGCCGTCCGGCGGCCCGCAGGGCTCTCGTCCTGGCCGCGGCGGCCGGCACCGTCCTCGGCGCGGGCCCACCGATGACGGCGGTCGCGGCCGCCCACGGACCCGCCCGGCCCGGCATCCCCGCAGGTGACGAGCCCGACACCCCGCAAGGCAGCAAGGCCCCGCTGCACGGTCCGGCGGGAAAACCGGCGGCCCACGGAAAGCCCGGCACCGTCTCCAAGGCACCCGCGACCACCCGGGCCGAGATCATCAACCGGGCCAAGACATGGATCGACGCGGAAGTGCCGTACAGCATGAGCGAGTACTGGTCGGACGGCTACCGGCAGGACTGCTCCGGCTTTGTCTCGATGGCCTGGAACCTGCCGGGCAACGAATGGACGGGCAGCCTCGACACGCTCGGCGTACGCATTAAACGTGAGCAGCTCCAGCCCGGCGACATTCTTCTCTTCCACAATCCGGCGAACCCCGAGAAAGGCTCGCACGTCGTCATTTTCGGCGGCTGGACGGACTACACGCACACCTATTACGTCGCGTACGAGGCGGCACCCCCGCACGCCCGGAAGCAGGCCACCCCGTACCCGTACTGGAGCAACGAGGACCGTTATTTGGCCTACCGCTACAAGGGGCTGACGGAGAGCGCGAGCGGGGCGAAGCCGTCGGCGCCCAAGGCGCCCAGCCGCTACCCGGGAGCCGTCTACTTCGGGCCCGGCGCGAACAACAAGTACGTCACCCAGCTGGGCCGGCTCCTCATGGAGCGCGGCGCGGCCCGCTTCTACACCTCGGGTCCCGGCCCCCGCTGGTCGACCGCGGACCGGCGGGCCACCCAGGCGTTCCAGCGGGCGCAGGGCTGGACGGGAGCGGCGGCGGACGGGCTGCCGGGGAAGCTGACCTGGTCGTACCTGGTGGGCAAGAAGGGCAAGGACATTCCTCCGGCGGACGTTCCTCAGGAGGACATTCCCCCGGAGGACATTCCGCTCGGGGGCAGCCCCGGGCAGACGGGGGCGCACGGCCCGGGACCGCACGGATCGGGCGCCTCCTCGCACGGGGTGCCCGGCTATCCGGGGCGCGGGATGTTCCGGCCGGGGGCGAACAACGCACACGTCAGCCGGCTGGGAAAGCGACTGGTCAAGAAGGGGTTCGGCAAGTACTACAGCTCGGGTCCGGGACCCCGTTGGGGCGAGGCGGACCGGCGCAACGTCGAGGCGTTCCAGCGGGCGCAGGGCTGGCGCGGCGGCGCGGCGGACGGGTACCCGGGGCCGGAGACCTGGCGGCGGCTCTTCTCCTGAATCCTTCCCGGCTTCATCGTTTCCCGGCTTCACCGTTTCTCGACTTCTCATGAATCTTCCAGGCGCGGAGGCATGGAGGCAGGTATGAGTACGACGACTTCACACACCCCGGATTCCGAAGGGCAGTCCTCCCAGGTGCCCGGGCCGGAACCGGCAACAGAGGGCGGGGGCGCGCGCGAGGGCGGCGCGCGCTCCACCAGGCTCATCCACAACGAGGCGACCACCGAGATCCCCGTGCACCTGCTGTTCAGGGACGATCCCGAGCCGGTGTCCGTCCCGCTGGCGCCCGCCGTCGTGGGCCGGCGGCGTGGCACGGGCGAGCAGCCGCGCGTCCGGCGTCCCGTGCCCGGCAGGGCCGCCCCGCGCCCGGTGCCGGAGATCGACCCCGAACTGGTGGAGCGCCCCGCACGGGTGCTGCCCGGAGCGGTGGGAGTGCTGGCCGGGGCCTGTGGGATGGCCGGATGTGTACTCACCTCGTGGTGGGCGGGCGTCCTGCCGCCCCCGGTGACGCAGGCGCTTGGACTGCCCGGACACGGCGGCGCCGGGCTCGGACCGGCGCAGTGGGCGGCGTACGCCGGAGCGGGCGCGCTCGGTCTGTTCGGCCTCGGCGGTCTCGCGCGGGGGCGGACCGGGCGGGCCTGGGTGCTCGGGCTGTTCGGCCGGTACCGCGGCACGGTCCGGCGCACCGGGCTCATGTGGGTCAACCCGCTGGTGCTACGCCGCCGGGTCGACGTACGCCTGCGGCACTGGCGCAGTGAGCCGATGTCCGCGGTCGACGCCAACGGGGTCGCGCTGCGGGTGGTGGTGCTCGTCGTCTGGCGGGTCAGGGACACCGCGCGCGCCACGCTCGGCGTGGACGACCACCAGACGTATCTGCGGGAGTGTGTGGAGGCGGCGCTCTCGCGGGTGCTCTCGCGGCTCCCGGCCGAACTGCCGCCCGCCGTCGTCAAGGACGCGACCCTGCGCAACACCGAGGCCGTCGGCGAGGCGCTGACCCGGCTGGTGGCCGCGGACACGGCGCCGGTCGGCCTCGAGGTCTTCTCGGCCCAGCCGACGAAGATCGAGTACGCGCCCGAGGTGGCCGCCGTGATGCAGCGCCGCCGGATCGCCGCGCTGGACGCCCAGCACCGCGACACCGTGCTCACCTCCGTCGTCGACTCGGTCGAGGACACGGTGACCCGGCTGACCATGCGGGGCCTGGTGGAGCTCGACGACTACGAACGCAAGGCGCTGGTGAAGGACTTGACGGTGGCGTTCTACACGGGACGGAGCGGGGAGTAGCCGTGATTGTCCGCATGGGACGGAGCGGGGAGTAGCCGGAGTCGTTGATGCGGGACGGGCGGGAAGCGGGCGTCGGCCATTTCTGAAATTGGTCTGGACATGTTCAAGTCCTGGTAATAATCTGAGACTTGGTCTAGACCTGAAACATCTCGCGCTCAGCTCATGTGAACCTCCCCCACGTCCTCAGGAGCGGCAGGATGCGCATACGTGCGACCAGGAAAGCGAAGTGGTACGCGGGCATGGTCGGCCTCGCCACGACGGGAGCGCTCGTGCTCTCCAGCGGCGGTGCCAGCGGCCACGGCTACACCGACCTCCCCATCAGCCGGCAGAAGCTGTGTCAGAACGGCACGGTGACCAACTGCGGCAACATCCAGTGGGAGCCGCAGAGCGTGGAGGGCCCGAAGGGCTTCCCCGCGGCAGGTGCGGCCGACGGCCAGATCTGCTCGGCCAACCACACCGAATTCGGTCAGCTCAACAGTCCGACGACTCCGTCGGGCGGCGCCTGGCCGACGACCAGGGTCACCGGCGGGGCCAGCTACACGTTCCGCTGGCAGTTCACCGCCATGCACGCCACGACCGACTTCAAGTACTACCTCACCAAGCAGGGCTGGAATCAGAACCACGCGCTCGCGCGCTCGGACCTGAACACCACGCCGTTCCTCACCGTCCCCTACAACAACGCGCGCCCGCCGTCCACGATCTCGCACAGTGGCACGATTCCCACGGGCCGGACCGGGCACCACGTCATCGTCGCGGTGTGGACGATCGCCGACACGGCCAACGCGTTCTACGCCTGCTCGGACGTCACGTTCTAGAACGTCACGTCCCAGGGCGACCTGAAGGGACCTTGTTTTCTGAGGCTCCCTTGAGCTGCACCGACATCCCCAGCGGGTAGGTTCCCCGCACGCCGACAAGACCAGGTCGGCGTGCGGGGAACTGCAACTGCACCGAACAACGGGGAATCGCTATGGACGTGTTCTTCTACGCCGTACCGGGGTTGATCATCGCCCTGGTGGCATTCGCGGCGGTCAGGATCATCCGCCGCTCACTGGAGCTGCGCAGCGCCTGGAACAGCGGGCTGACCGCCGAGGCGCGCTGTCTGCGCTCGTACACGACGACCAGTGGCGGCGGTGGCGACAGCTCCGTGTCCACGACGCTGCACCATGTCTACGAGTTCCGGACGCGCGAGGGCCGGACGGTCCGCTTCGACGAGAGCAGCGGTCCCTCCACGATCGTCGAAGGCGACATCGTCACCGTCCACTACACCGCCGAGCGACCCGAGAAGGCCACCGCCCACGCGCCGAGCCCGGTCAAGGCCGCCGCGGGCACTATCGGCATCCTGGTCTTCCTCGGAGTGGCCGCCGCCTTCTGCATCGGCTTCATGGTCACGTATCACCAGATGAGCTCATCGTTCGACATGCCCTTCGGAGGGTCGCACGTGACCTATGAGGAGCCGGACGTGCCCTACGACGAAGTGCCGTAGGTCCCGCGACCCTCCCCATCTGACGGTACGTCAATTATGGTGCGCCCCCATGGGATCCATGAGGCGTACCGTCGCGGAGCTCGTGCAGGAACGGTGGAACGACCACCGGCCGGGGCTGTGGTTCGAGGGGCGGGTCCTGAGCCACCACCGGGTGGCGGCGGGCGCGGCGGCCCGGGCGGCGCTGCTCGCCGACCTGCTGCCGCCACGTGCCGAGCCGCCGCACCTCGGCGTGCTGCTCGACAACACCCCCGAGTACCCGATGTGGTTGAGCGCGGCCGCCCTCGCGGGTGCCGCCGTCGCGGGCATCAACCCGACCCGGCGCGGCCCCGAACTGGCCCGCGACATCCTGCACACCGAGTGCCGCGTCCTGATCACCGAACAGGCCCACCTGCCGCTCCTCGACGGTCTCGAACTCCCGGGCGTACGCGTCCTGGTGACCGACACGGACGCGTACGCCGACCTCCTCACGCCGTACGAGGGCACGAAGCCCGACGCGTCCTCGGCCTCCCCCGACGACCGCCTGCTCCTCTACTTCACCTCCGGCTCGACCGGCGCCCCCAAGGCCGCGATCTGCACCCAGGGCAGGCTCGCCGCCGCGGGGCAGTCGCTCGTCGACCACTTCGGCGTGCGGCGGGAGGACACGCACTACATCTGCATGCCGATGTTCCACGGCAACGCGGTGATCGCCGACTGGGCACCCGCGCTGGCCGCGGGCGCGGGAGTGGCGCTGCGGCGGCGCTTCTCGGCCTCCGGGTTCCTCGCGGACGTACGGGCCTGCCGGGCCACGTACTTCACCTATGTGGGGCGCGCCGTCCAGTACATCCTGGCGACCCCGGCCCACCCCGACGACCGCGACAACCCACTGCGCATGGGCTTCGGAACAGAGGCCGGCGCGGTCGACGCGGCCGCCTTCGAGCGGCGCTTCGGGGTGCGCCTCGTCGAGGGCTACGGCTCTTCCGAGGGCGGCGCGGCCATCCAGCGGACCTCCGGCACCCCGGCCGGGGCGATCGGACGGGCGGCACCCGACGACGACCTCGCCGTGGTCGACCCCGGCACGCTGCGCGAATGCCCGGCCGCCGTCTTCGCCGGGGACGGGCGGCTGCTCAACGGGGCCGACGCAATAGGAGAGTTGGTGAACCGGGGCCCCAACCCCTTCGAGGGCTACTGGCGCAACCCGGCCGCGGACGCCGACCGCAGGCGCGACGGCTGGTACTGGACCGGCGACCTCTTCTACCGGGACGCCGACGGATACCTGTACTTCGCCGGCCGCACCGACGACCGGCTGCGCGTCGACAGCGAGAACCTCGCCGCCGCCGTGATCGAGAACATCCTCGCCCGGTACGAGGGCGCTGCCGCTGTGGCGGTGTACGCCGTGCCGGACGCGGTCGCGGGCGACCAGGTCATGGCAGCCGTCGCGCTGCGGTCCGCCGTCTCCTTCGATCCGCTCGACTTCGGTGAATTCCTGCTGTCCCAGCCCGACTTGGGGACCAAGATGGCCCCTCGCTTCATACGCATCGTGGAGCGGATGCCCGTCACGGCGACGAACAAGGTCCACCGGGTCGGACTCCGGCGCGAGGGCTTCAGATGCGCGGACCCGGTCTGGTGGCGGCCGCCGGGGGAGTGCGCCTACCGGAGGCTGGCGGAGGCGGAGGTCGAGGAGCTGGTCGAGGAGTACCGGGCGCGGGGGCGCGAGGAGTTGCTGACGAGGTAGGGCTGGCCCCTGGCTTGACGGTGAGGGTGGCGGGCTCGGCCTGGCTGTGACGGTGGTGAGTCCGGCTCGGTGGTGGGGGAGGCGGGGCCTGACGCGGCGGTGACGGTGGCGAGTTCGGCTCGGTGGTGAGGGTGGCGGGGGCTGACGCGGCGGTGAAAGTCGCGAGCCCGGCCCGGCGGTCAGGGCCGCGAGGCCGGCCCGACGGTGGGGTCGCGCGGCCCCGGCCCGGCGGCGAGGGTGGGGCGGGGCCCGAACTGGCGGCGAGGGCAGGCCCCGAACCGGCGGCAAGGTATGCCCAGCCCTACCCCTGGTACACCCACGGACCCCATGTTCCGTGAGGTCACGCCCCGCCTACCGTGAGCGCGTGACCCGTTCCGTGCGCTACCTCATCAGCGGCGTCCTGGTCGGCGCCCCCTTGCTCGTCGGGATGCTGCTGCTCGGCATCGTCGGGGCCGGGCTGACCCCCGTGCTCGTCGGGCTGCCGCTTCTTGCGCTGCTCGCGCTGACCGGCGTACCCGTCGGGGCGCTGGAGCGATGGCGGCTGCAGCTCGTCCACCCGGCGCGGGTGCCCACCCCCCACCGAACCCCGGACGAGCCCGGCCCCGCCGCCTGGGCCAGACTCAGGTTCACCGAGCCGGCGACCTGGCGCGAACTGGGGTACGCCCTACTGCTCGCGGTCGTGCTGTGGCCGCTGGACGTGGTGGTACTGACCGTCGCCCTCGGGATCCCCGGCGCGATGATCGGGACGCCGGCACAACTCGCGATCGTCGGCGGCGAGGAAACCCGGGGCGTCAAGCTGTGGCTGATCCACACGTACGGGCAGGCGTTCCTGTGCGCCGCGGGCGGCCTCGCCCTCATCCTCGTACTCCGGTGGCCCCTCGTGCGGTACGCCCATGCCCGCGCCGCCCTCACCCGGCTGCTGCTCGCGCCGCGCCAGGCCGAGGGGCAGCTCGCCGAGGTGACGAAGTCCCGGGCCCGTCTGGTGGCGGCGTTCGAGGCCGAGCGGCGGCGGATCGAGCGGGATCTGCACGACGGGGCGCAGCAGCGGCTGGTGGCGTTGAGCATGAGGCTGGGCCTGGCCCGCCTCGACGCGCCACCCGAGCTGGCGGCGCGGCTGACGGAGGCCCACGCGGAGGCGGATCAAGTCCTCGTCGAGCTACGGGAGTTGATCCACGGCATCCATCCGCAGGTGCTCGCCGACTACGGGCTCGGCGACGCGATAGCCGACGCCGCCGACCGGTCCGCCGTACCCGTGGAGGTGGACGTGGAGCTGCCGAGGTTCGCCGAACCGGTGGAGTCCGCCGCGTACTTCGCGGTGCGGGAGGCGCTCGCCAACGTGGGCAGGCACAGCGGGGCCGGACGGGCGTGGATCCAAGGGCGGTACGAGGAAGGCCGGTTGAGGATCGAGGTGCGGGACGACGGATGCGGGGGAGCCGACCCCGGATCGGGCTCCGGGCTCACCGGACTCGCCGACCGGCTGGCCGTCCTCGATGGGACACTGACCGTCGAAAGCCCGCCCGGTGGGCCGACCGTCCTGACGATGGAGATCCCTTGCTGAGAGTCGTACTCGCCGAGGACAGCGTGCTGCTGCGCGAGGGGCTCGTGGGGCTGCTGAACCGCTTCGGGCACGAGGTCGTCGCGGCGGTCGGCGACGCCGATACACTCCGCGACGCCGTCTCGGCGCACGCCCCCGACCTCGTCGTCACCGACGTACGGATGCCCCCGGGCTTCCAGGACGAGGGCCTGCGCGCCGCCCTCACTCTGCGCACGGCGGACCCGCGGCTCCCGGTGCTCGTCCTCAGCCAGTACGTCCAGCGCGCCTACGCCGCCGAACTCCTCGACACCGGGGACGGCACCGGAGTCGGCTACCTCCTCAAAGACCGCGTCGGCCAGGTCGAGCAGTTCGCGGAGGCGGTGCGGCGGGTCGCCGAGGGTGGCACGGTCGTGGACCCCGAAGTCGTACGGCAGTTGCTGCGCCGGCGGCGCGATCCGCTGGAGGCGCTGACTCCGCGCGAGCGCGAGGTCCTCGGCCTGGTGGCCGAGGGAAGGTCCAACGGTGCGATCGCCCGCGAACTGGTCGTCTCCGAGGCGGCCGTCGGCAAACACATCGGCAACATCCTGGGAAAGCTGGACCTGCCTCCGGCCCAGGACACGCACCGACGGGTGCTGGCCGTACTGGCATATCTGCGGGGCTGAGGGCGCCCGGGGCGTCACGGTTGCCGCCTCCCTGGACCGATACTTCGCGGCTCCGTATATCCATGCGCCCACGAGGAATCCCCCGCGCTCCACGGGGGGAGGATGCACCGGACAACCGCGTCGGCGCCGGGCCTTCCCACATAGGCGGTTGTCATGTGCCTGCCTGTCGTGACAACCCTCAACAGCACCTGAAAGGCACTCATGTCCCCCACGCATGACACCGCGAACGACCCCGTCGACGCCCGCCGTCACAGCGACGACCTGCTCACCTTCGTCAACGCCAGCCCCTCGCCGTACCACGCGGTGTCGAGCGCCGCCCAGCGACTGGAGAAGGCGGGCTTCGAAGAACTGCGTGAGACGGACGACTGGACCGGCGCCGAGGGCGGCCGCTATGTCGTACGGGGTGGCGCGCTGATCGCCTGGTACGTCCCCCGGGGCGCCCCGGCCCGCACGCCGTTCCGGATCATCGGCGCACACACCGACTCGCCGAACCTGCGGATCAAGCCCTCGCCCGACACCAGCTCGGCGGGGTGGCGGCAGATCGCCGTGGAGATCTACGGCGGGGTACCGCTCAACACCTGGCTCGACCGCGACCTCGGTGTCTCGGGGCGGCTGACCCTGCGCGACGGCTCGACCCGGCTGGTCCGCGTCGACAAGCCGCTGCTGCGTGTGCCGCAGCTCGCCATCCACCTCGACCGGACCGTCAACGAGGGGCTCGCCCTCGACCGGCAGCGGCACATGACCCCGGTGTGGGGCCTTGGCGGCACCGAACCCGGCGCCCTGCTCGGCCGGATCGCCGACGAGGCCGACACCGCCTTCGCCGAGATCCTCGGCTGGGACCTGATGCTGCACGACATCCAGCCGCCCGGATACCTCGGCGCGGACGAGGAGTTCATCGTCTCGCCGCGCCTGGACAACCTCATCTCGGTGCACGCGGGAGTCACCGCGCTGGTCGCCGCCGCCACCTCCCGGCCGCCCGCACACATCCCCGTACTCGCCGCCTTCGACCACGAGGAGGTCGGCAGCGGCTCGGAGTCCGGCGCCCAGGGCCCCCTGCTGGAACGGGTGCTGAGCCGCGGTGTCACGGCGCGCGGCGGCAGCGGCGAGGACTGGAACCGGGCCCTCGCGGGCGCCTTCTGCGTCTCCTCCGACATGTCGCACGCCGTCCACCCCAACTACGCCGAGCGCCACGACCCCGACCACCGCCCCCTCCCCAACGGCGGCCCCGTCATCAAGGTCAACGTCAACCAGCGGTACGCCACCGACGGCACCGGCGTCGCAGCCTTCGCCGCCGCCTCCGAACGGGCCGGGGTGCCGTGGCAGCCGTTCGTCTCCAACAACGCCATTCCGTGCGGCACCTCGATCGGCCCGATCACCGCGGCCCGCCTCGGCGTCGCCACCGTCGACGTGGGCGTGCCGGGCCTGTCGATGCACTCGGCGCGCGAACTGTGCGGGGCGCGGGATCCGGGGCTGCTCACCCGGGTGCTCACGGAGTTCGTCACGGCCGGCTGAGCCCGCACCGACAGGTGCCGGGCATGCGTGAAAGGCCCCCCACATCGTGGAGGGCCTTCATCAGTTGTGCGCCGCCAGGGACTCGAACCCCGGACCCGCTGATTAAGAGTCAGCTGCTCTAACCAACTGAGCTAGCGGCGCATGACTCTCGCCTCCCGCGCTCGGCGGGCGGCGACAAAAGAAATACTACCTGGTCCGCCGGGGTGCTCCGGACCACGCTCCTGGCCGCCGGACGCCGCCCTAGATGGCCAGGGAGAGGAGCACCGGGCCCGCCCCGCGGTTCAGTGAGTCCGCCGCCGCGCGCAGCCGGTGCGCGTGCTCGACGGGCAGCGACAGGGCGAGGCAGCCGACGGAGGAGCCCGCCGTGATGGGGACCGCCGCGCAGACCGTGCCGATCGCGTACTCCTGGAGATCGAGCACGGGAACGGTGGCCGGCTGGGACTCGAGATGGGACAGCAGCAGCCGCTCGTTGGTGATGGTGCGCGAGGTGAGGCGGGCCATCTTGTGGCGGGAGAGGTGGTCGCGGCGGCCGTTGTGGTCGAGCTGGCCGAGGAGGCTCTTGCCGATCGCGCTGGCGTGGGCGGAGGAGCGGAAGTCGACCCATTCGTTGACCGCGGGGGTCGCGGGTCCGTCCGCGTACTGGGTGACGTGGATCTCACCGTCGACGTACCGGCTGATGTAGATCGCGGCGCCGACCGTGTCGCGCAGCCGGTCGATGGTCTGCTGGAGCTTCTCGCGCAGTGCCCGGTCGCGGCCATGGGCGGAAGTGAGCCGGTTGAGGGCGGCGCCGCTGACGTACGCACCGTCGGCGACCTGCTCGACGTACCCCTCCCGGCGCAGCATCAGCAGCAGTGTGGTCAGGCGGTCCGGGCCGAGGCCGGTGCGGCGCGCGATCTCGGTGTCGAGGACGCCGGTGGAGTGCCGCGACACCGTCTCCAGGACGCGGAGGGCGTCCTGGGCCGAGTGGTACGGCGCGGTCGGCTCGTTCTTCAGCGCCACGGTTTCCCCCTGCGCTTTCTGGGCCCTGTTTCGGACAGCTGAGCTTCCACCACGATAGCCGTCAAAGTGCTTGCTGTGAGCGTCTGTTGACGAGATTGGTGGCGCGCTCCAAGCCGCTCAACAGGAACGCGCCACTCTGGCATATGCCAAAGGCATTATGCGTAAGGCATGCCCCACGATCCGGACCTCGCCCCTTACCTTATTCGGCCGCGTTCACTCCCCGCAATCAAAGGACCGCACTGAGGAATTCCCGGGTCCTTTCCTGGCCGGGATCGGTGAAGATCTTCTCCGGCGGTCCTGACTCGATCACACGGCCGGAATCGAACATCAGGACCTGATCCGAGATGTCCCGGGCGAAATTCATCTCGTGGGTCACACAGAGCATCGTGATGTCAGTGGTGCGGGCGATGTCACGGAGGACATCGAGCACACCTGCGACCAGCTCGGGGTCGAGCGCGGACGTCACCTCGTCAAGGAGCAGCACCTGCGGCCGCATCGCCAGCGCCCGCGCGATCGCCACGCGCTGCTGCTGGCCGCCGGACAACTGGCTCGGATACGCGTCGCACTTGTCCGCGAGACCCACCAGGTCCAGCAGCTCGCGGGCGCGCGCCTCGGCCTCGTCCCTGGACATGCCGAGGACGGTGACGGGCGCCTCCGTGATGTTCCTGAGCACCTTCATGTTCGGGAACAGGTTGAACTGCTGGAAGACCATCCCGATCTTCTTGCGGACCTCGCGGACCTCCTTCTCGCCGGCCGGGAAGAGCCGCTCCCCGGCGACCGCGATCGTGCCCTCGTCGGGCTGGGTCAGCGTCATCAGCATCCGCAGGATCGTCGTCTTGCCGGAGCCGGAGGGCCCGATCAGCGTGACGTGTTTCCCCGAATCGACGGTGAAGTCCAGGCCGTCGAGAACGGTGTTGTCCCCGAAGCGCTTGGTGACGCCGTCGAAACGGATCAGCTCGCCGGGATTCGTATCGGTGGATTTCGTGGCGGCGGAATTCGTGTCAGCGGACAAGACGTCGCTCCAGGGCTCGCAGAAGCAGGGAAGCCGGATAGGAAATGAGGATGAAGGCGACACCGATGACCGTGAGCGGCTCGGTGAACTGGAAATGCTGCTGCGAATACAGCCGCGCCTCACCGAGCATGTCCAGCACGGTGATCGCCATCAGCAGCGGGGTGTCCTTGAGCATCGAGATGACGTAGTTGCCAAGGGCCGGGACCACCCGTCGGACGGCCTGCGGCAGGATCACCGCGGTCCAGGTGCGCGCCCGGGGCAGGCTGAGTGCCGTGGCCGCCTCCCACTGGCCGGCGGGCACGCCCTCGATACCGGCCCGGTAGACCTGCATCGTGTACGTCGAGTAGTGCAGCCCGATCGCGACGACACCGGTGGTCAGCGCGGAGAACGTGATGTCCCACTCGGGCAGTACGTAGAAGAGGAAGAACAACTGCACCAGCAGCGGGGTGTTCCGGACGAACTCCGTGACGACACCCACGGGCCAGCGCACCCACCTGCTCGGCGTCCGCATCAGCAGCGCCCACACAAGGCCGAGTACGAAGGAGATCACCGAGCCGAGGGCCAGCGCCTGCAGGGTGACCAGCAGCCCGTCCCAGAAATGCGGCATGAAGTCACTCACCGCGCTCCAGTCCCACTTCATGAGGCACCTCCGCCCGCGACCCCGGCCTTGAGCTGCCGTTCCAGACCGCGCATGACCCGCGTGAGGAGGAAGGCGATCACGAAATAGACCAGCAGGATGTACGTGTAGATCTCCGCGCTCTCCTGCAGCGCCAGCCGCACCAGGTTGCCGCTGAACGCCAGGTCGCCCATCCCCATGATCGAGACGAGGGCCGTGCCCTTGAGCAGCTCGATCAGCAGATTGCAGAACGGGGGGATCATCTCGGGTATCGCCTGTGGCAGCAGGATCAGCCGCATCCGCTGCCAGGGCGTGAAGCTGAGCGCGACACCGCCCTCGCGCTGTGCGGGATCGACCGCGTTCAGGGCGCCGCGCACGATCTCGCTGCCGTACGCCCCGTACGTCAGTCCCAGCGCGAGCGTGCCCGCCCACATCGGCACGAGCTGCCAGCCGAAGGCGAGCGGCAGCACGAAGTACACCCAGAAGATCATGATCAGTGCGGAGGTACCGCGGAACACCTCGGTGTAGAAGCCCGCGAGGAAGCGGACGATCCACAGCCGGTGGGTGCGCGCGATCCCCACGACGAAGGAGACGGCACCGGCCAACAGGACGCTGAAGAACAGCAGTTGGACGGTGACCCAGACCCCTTTGAGTACCAGTTCCCAGAGTCCCGATGTCATCCGCGGCAGAGCTCCTTCGCGGTCATGTCGGTCATCTCGGCCTTGGTGAAGCCGAAGGGTTGAAGGATGCGGAACAGTTCGCCGCTGTCCTTCAGCTTCTTCAGCTCCACGTTGAAGGAGTCCCGCAGCTTCGTCTCGGCCGTCCGGAAGGCGAAGCCGCCGCCGTCGACGTGCGGCTTGCCGCCCACCAGCGGCGCGAAGGCCTCGGTGCTCTCGGCCTTGGCCGACTTCTTCACCACTTCACGGACGGTCAGCGCGGTCCCGGCGAAGACGTCGGCACGCCCCGCCTCGACGGCGTTCAGCCCGGCGACCTGATCCGGCACGATCAGGATGTCGCTCTCCTTGTACCCGGCCTCGACGGCGTACTGGATCTCGGCGTAGCCGGTCCCGGTCGCGAACTTGGCCTTGGCCTCGACGACGTCCTTGTAGTCGCGCAGGTTCTTCGGGTTGCCCTTGCGCACGATGAACGCGTCGAGCATCTGGTAGTCCGGGTCGGAGAAGATGACCTGCGCACAGCGCTCGGGGTTGATGTACATCCCCGCGGACACGACATCGAAGGTCTGCGACTGAAGCCCGGGGATGAGCGAGCCGAACTCGATCGGAACCGGCTGGACGCGATCCACTCCCAGCCGCTTGAAGATGACCTTCGCGAGCTCCGGCGCCTCGCCGGTCAGCTCGCCGTTCCTGTCGATGTAGCCGAACGGGATCTCACCCGCGATACCCAGCCGTACGACGCCCTGCGCCTTGAGCCGGTCCAGGAGATCGCCGCCGTCCACGCCGGACGCCGTGGCGACCCGGCTGCAACCGGCCGCGCCCAGCGCCCCGACGGCACCCAGCGCCGAGGCGCCGGCGAGCAGCGCCCGCCGGCTGGGACTTCGTTTCTCCGCGTCCCTCGCGTTCTTCGTGTCGTTTCTCAGTGATGGAGCCATGGCCGCGCGGCTACCCGAGCCGATCCGACTTATGCGGATCGATTTGAGCCCCGTACGCCTCCCTGATCCCGGGGCAGGCCCTCTTGACCGCGGCGGGACCATGGAGTGCATGACCCACCGCGATTCCGACCGCCACATCGAGATCTCCCTGGTCAAGCGGGGAGTCCACTGCACGGCGAAGCTGCTCGACGACCGCGCGCCGATCACCTGCGCGGCGGTATGGGACGCCCTCCCGCTGAGCGGCGACGTCTACCACGCGAAGTACGCCCGCAACGAGATCTACGCCCTCTTCCCACCCTTCGCACACACGGAACCACCCCTGGAGAACCCGACAGTCACCCCGATACCCGGCGATCTGTGCTATTTCGCCTTCGAGGGCACAGAGTTGGGCACCAAGGCGTACGGCTACGACACCGAGGTGAAGTCGGGCGCCACGGTCGTCGACCTCGCCCTCTTCTACGAGCGCAACAACCTGCTGCTCAACGGCGATGTCGGCTGGGTGCCGGGCATCGTCTGGGGCCAGGTGACCGAGGGCCTCGACACGATGGCCGAGGCCTGCAACGACCTGTGGCGCTCGGGGGCACTGGGGGAGACGCTCAGCTTCCGCCGGGTCTAGGGCCTGTCCGGCGGATCAGGCCCTAGTTCTCGATCGGCGCGGGGGCGGCCACCCCCGCGGCTCCCGCCTCGTACAGCGCGTGTGCCGTGCGCAGGACGAGGTCGTCGCGGTGGCGGGCGGCCACGATCTGCAGGCCGATCGGGAGGCCGTCCGGGTCCAGCCCGACCGGGACGGTCGCCGCTGGCTGCTGGGTCAGGTTGAAGGGGTACGTGAACGGGGTCCAGCCCGTCCAGCGGCGGTGGCCGGAGTTCTTCGGCACCTCCGCGCCCGCCTCGAACGCGGTCAGCGGGAGCGTCGGCGTGACCAGGATGTCGTACGACTCGTGGAAGAGGCCCATCCGCCGGCCCAGCTCCATACGGACGTCCACCGCGGCCAGGTACTCAAGGGCGTTGACGCGGGCGCCGAGGTCGCGGATCTCGCGGAGGCCGGGGTCGAGCAACTCCCGCTGGTGGGGCCCGAAACGCTGGGTCACACGGGCCGCCCCCGCGAACCAGAGCGTGTGGAAGGCGTCCACCGGATCGGTGAAGTCGGGGTCGGTCTCGGTGACGTACGCGCCGAGCCCGGCGAGCCGCTCCACCGTCCCCCGTACCGCCGCCGCGACGGCCGGCTGGACCGCGACCTGCCCGCCCAGCGAGGGCGAGTACGCGACCCGCAGCCCCCGCACCCCGCCCGCCAGCGCGTCCACGAACGAGCCGGTCACCGGCCCGAGCGCCGACCAGTCCCGCGCGTCGGGCCCGCTGATCACGTCCATCATCAGCGCGGCATCCGCGGCGTCCCTGGTCATCGGCCCCACATGCGAGAGCGTCCCGAACGCGCTCGCCGGATACAGCGGCACCCTCCCGTACGTCGGCTTCAGCGCGAAGATCCCGCAGAAGGCGGCCGGGATACGGACACTGCCACCCCCGTCCGTGCCCAGCGACAGCGGACCCGCACCGAGCGCGACGGCCGCCGCGCTGCCGCCGCTGGAGCCGCCCGCGGTGCGCGAGACGTCGTACGGATTGCGCGTCGCTCCGGAGAGCGGCGAGTCCGTGACGCCCTTCCAGCCGAACTCGGGTGTCGTCGTCTTGCCGAGAAAGACGGCGCCGTGTTCGCGCAGGCGGGCGACGGACGGCGCGTCCTCGTCCCAACTGCCCTGCGCATCCACGTTCTTGGAGCCGCGCAGGGTCGGGCCGCCGCGCAGCAGGATGATGTCCTTGACGGTGACGGGGACGCCGTCGAGCAGGCCTGCGGGCGCGCCCCGTCGCCAGCGTTCCGCCGACTCCCCTGCCCGGGTGAGGGCTTCGTCCGCGTCCAGCCGCACGAACGCGTTCACGGCGGGCTGGACGCGACCGGCCTGATCGAGGGCCGCGCGCGTCGCGTCCACGGGGCTGAATTCGCCCTTGCGGTAGCCGTCGACCAGTTGCACGGCGGTCAGCTCGGTGAGTTCCGACATCGGCCCCTCCAAAGGGAGTTCAGTGTCACGGCCAGAGGGAGCTGGGGAGTTCAGTGCCCCGGTACATATCCACGCTTCTTGTCGACGACGTTCGCCAGCGGCTTCCCCGCCTCCCAACGCTCGTACAACTCCACGAACTGCGTGCCGAGTTCATCGCGCCAGCCGACGGTGTCCCCGCTCATGTGCGGTGACACGATCAGCCCCGGCACCTCCCACAACGGGCTGTCGGGGCCGAGCGGTTCGTGCTGGAAGACATCGAGGGCGGCCCCCGCGATCCACCGCTTCGACAGCGCTTCCACGAGTGCGTCCTCGACGACGAGCTGCCCGCGTCCGACGTTGATGAAGCGAGCCGACGGCTGCATCATCCCGAAGCGCCGGGCGCCGAACATGCCGTACGTGGCCTCGGTGAGCGGCGCCGCGGACACCACCCAGTCGGCGCGCGCCATCAGCCGGTCCAGCTCCTCGGGGCCGTGGATGCCGGTACGCGGGGTGCGTCCCACCAGGGCCGTCGTGATGCCAAGTGCCTTGAGGGACTTGACGATCGCCCGCCCGATCGGCCCGGAACCCACCACGCAGGCGCGCGTGCCCGCCACCCGCTGCGACTCCCGGTGCCGCCACTCCCGCTGCCTCTGCAGGTCCCACGTCCTCGGCAGATCCTTGGCCATCGTGAGGACCAGCGCGGCGACGTACTCCGCGATCGGCTCGTCGAAGACTCCGCGCGCGTTCGTCACCACCGTGTCGGACGCGGCGAGTTCGGGGCACATCAGATGGTCCACACCCGCGCTCGCCGTGTGCACCCAGCGCGGCCGCGGACCCGTACCGGGCCAGGCGTCGCGCACGGCGTGCGAGGTGAAGTCCCAGACGAGCAGGACGTCGGCCCGCGGTAGCAGCTCGGCCAGCGTGGACGCGTCGGCGTGCTCGATCCGCACCCGCCCGGTGAGTTTGCCGAGGCGGGGGAGCGGTTCGGCGTCGAGGACAAGCAGAGTCGTACCGGGCATCGTCGGGAAACCGTTTCGCAATACGGGTCCGCTTCTCTGAAGGGGTGCTCGTCTGAAGAGGTGTCTCTTCGAAGGGATGCTTCTCCGAAGAGTTGAGGGTGGGTCATAGCCGTCTGAGATGCGCGGATTGACCACGCTCGCACCCGAACCTACCTTCGTCAACACGGATCCGAGTACGGACCGTTGCTCACCCGTTTCCCTCAGTGAGGCCGGTGCCTGCCATGGACGTCTCCTTTCTCGGCGGACCCCGGCCGCAACGCGGCATCGGCGTCGTCGCCCCGTTCGACTTCGCCCTCGACCGCGAACTCTGGCGCTGGGTCCCGGACGACGTCTCCCTGCACCTCACCCGCACCCCGTTCGTGCCGGTCGAGGTCAGCCTGGACCTGGCCCGCCTGGTCTCCGAGCACGAGACGCTCGGCAACGCGGTACGCGCGCTGAACGCGGTCGCGCCCGAGGTCGTCGCGTACGCCTGCACCTCGGGCAGTTTCGTGGGCGGAGTGGCGGGCGAGCGGGCGATGTGCGAGGCGATGAGACGGGCGGGCGCGGTCCCGTCGGTCACCACCTCGGGCGCCCTGCTCGAAGCGCTGGGGGAGCTGGGCGCCCGCCGAATCGCGCTCGTCACCCCCTACACGGTTTCGGTGACCCAGTCCCTGGAGGAGTACCTGGCCGAGGCCGGCATCACGGTCACGGGCCGCGCCTCGCTCGGCCTGACCAGCCACATCTGGAAGGTCCCGTACCGCGAGGTGGTCGAAATGGCCCGCGGCAGCGTCCGGGACTCCACCGAAGCGCTCTTCATCAGTTGCACCAACCTTCCGACGTACGACGTCATCCCCCAGCTGGAGGCCGAGCTGCGGATCCCGGTGATCTCGGCCAACCAGGTGACGATGTGGGCAGCCCTGCGGCATCTGGGTACCCGGGCGGTGGGGCCCTATCAGGCGCTGCTGGACGAATCGGCCCGTCGGCGCGGCCCCGTACTGCCGGAACGGAACCAGCAGGAAGGTTGGGCATGACCGCACTGGGATTCCTCTACCCGGGCCACTCGGCCGAGGACGACTACCCGCGCATGGAGCAGCTCCTCGGCAGCGACATCCGCCTGCCCGTCGTCCACACGGACATCGGCGAGGACGCGCACCGGGTGGACGCGCTCCTCGAGATGGGCTCGGCGGCGCGGCTCGCGGCGGGGGTCGAGGAGCTGCGGCTCTCGGGGGCCGAGGCGGTGGTGTGGGCCTGCACCAGTGGCAGCTTCGTGTACGGCTGGGAGGGCGCCCACGAACAGGTCCGCTCCCTCGCCCGCGCGGCGGGGCTGCCCGCTTCTTCCACCTCCTTCGCGTTCGCCTACGCTGTACGGGAGTTGGGGGTGCGCCGGGTTGCCATCGCGGCGACGTACCCGGACGACGTGACCGCGCTCTTCGCCGCGTTCCTGAGCGACGCCGGTGTCGAGGTGGTCTCGGCGCGCGCCTCCGGGATCGTCACCGCCGCGGAGGTCGGCACCTGGGGCGAGGCCGAGGTCCTCGCCCTGGCCCGCGAGGCCGACCACCCCGACGCGGACGCCGTCCTCCTCCCCGACACCGCCCTCCACACCGCCTCCCACATCCCGGCCCTGGAGGCCGCCCTCTCGAAGCCGGTCCTCACCGCGAACCAGGTCACGGTCTGGGAGGCCCTGCGCCTGGCAACCCGCCGCGTCAACGCCCCCGAACTGGGCACGCTGTTCACGAAGGAACCGCTGGTGCAGGCGTGAGGGTGAGGTTTTCTTCGCCCCCTCCGCCCCTACCCGTCCCTTGCTTCCGGGCTACGCCCGGTTTCAGCCCGTCCGGCGTTTGAGGACGAGGCCGTTCAGGCCGAAAGCGGGGGTCTGGGGGCGCAGCCCCCAGATACGGGACGGGCAGGGGCGGAGGGGGCGAAAAACGCCTTCCCCAGCCCCCACCCCACCCGCCCGCGGGAATAACCGGGGACACCCTCCTGTTACCCCGCGGACAGCGCGACGCACGAAAACAGGAGGCACCCCGGTGAACGAGACGGACGAGATCCGCGGCAAGGCAGAGGGCACCGCCCCGGTGCCTCTCTCCGTACTGGACCTGGTCACAGTCGGCGCAGGCCGCACCGCGACCGAAGCCCTCCGCACCAGCGTCCAGATCTCCCGCCTCGCGGAATCCCGCGGCTTCCACCGCTACTGGGTGGCCGAACACCACTCCATGCCGGGCGTGGCGTCATCGTCCCCGGCGGTGATCCTCGCCCACCTGGCAGCCCACACGACCCGCATCCGCCTCGGCTCGGGCGGCGTCATGCTCCCCAACCACGCCCCGCTGGTCATCGCGGAACAGTTCGGCACCCTGGAGGCGATGGCCCCGGGCCGAGTGGACCTGGGCCTGGGCAGGGCCCCCGGCACGGACGGCGCCACAGCCGCGGCCCTCCGCCGCACGGACCGCCTGAACGAAGGCGCCGACGACTTCCCCGAACAGCTCGCGGAGCTGACCCGCTTCCTGGACGACGACTTCCCGCCCGGCCACCGATACGCCCGTATCCACGCCGTCCCGGGCCCGATCCAGTCGACCTCCCCCGGCGGAGTCCAGTCCCCGCACCGCCCCCCGATCTGGCTCCTCGGCTCCTCCGGCTTCAGCGCCCGCCTCGCCGGATCCCTCGGCCTCCCCTTCGCCTTCGCCCACCACTTCTCGGCCCAGAACACGATCCCGGCCCTGGACCTCTACCGGGAGTCCTTCCGGCCGAGCGCCGTCCTGGATGCCCCGTACGCCCTCATCGGCGTCTCCGCCCTCGCCACGGACGACGAGAAGGAGGCCCGCCGCCAGGTCCTGGCCGCCGCCCTGAACATGGTCCGCCTGCGCACCGGCCGACCGGGCCTTGTCCCGACCCCGGAGGAGGCCGAGGCGTACGAATTCAGCGCGATGGAGCGGGAGTTCATCGACACCTGGAACTCCAACGTCATCCACGGCACCTCGGACGAGGTCCGCGCAGGCCTCGACGACCTCCAGAAGCGCACGGGCGCCGACGAGTTGATGCTCACCTCGCACGCCCACAGCGGCGACCTACGGCTGCGCTCGTACGAACTGATCGCGGACGCGTACGGGTTGCCGCAGGCGTCCTGAACCCGCCGCTCGGACCGAACCCGCTGCTCAGACCTGCCCGCAGGTGGCCGCCGCCTCCAGCAGCGCGGAGATACGATCCGCCGCCACCGGCCGCGAGTACAGCCACCCCTGCCCGGTGTCGCAGCCGATGCCGCGCAGGCGGGAGGCCTGGGAGGCGGTTTCCACACACTCGGCGGTGACCGTCAGGCCCAGCCTGTGGGCGAGTTGGATGAGGGCCTCGACGATGACCTCGTCGGCGGGGTTGGGGTGGGTGTCGGTGCCGTCGCGGTTCTCGTACTGGAAGCCCCGTACGAAGGCGCCGTCCAGCTTGAGCACCGACACCGGCAGCCGGCTGAGATACGCCAGGTTCGAGTACCCGGTGCCGAAGTCGTCGATGGCGATGCGTACGCCCATGTCGCTGAGGGCCTGCAGAGCCTGGAGGGGGCGGCCGGCCGAGCCCATCACCGCGGACTCGGTGAGCTCCAACTGGAGGAGATGGGGCGGGAGTCCGGTCTCCTTCAGGATCTCCGCCACATCCGCGACCAGGTCGGAGTCCCAGACCTGACGCACCGCCACATTCACGCTGACGAAGATCGGCACGGCGTCCGGGTGGTCCAGCTGCCAGCGGCGGGCCTGGCGGCAGGCGGTGGCAAGGACCCAGCGGCCGAGCTGCACGATCGAGCCGTCCTCCTCGGCCAGTCCGATGAACCGATTCGGCGTGAGCATTCCGAACTGGGGGTGGTTCCAGCGGACGAGCGCCTCGACCCCGCGCACGCCGCCGTCCTCCATGCCCACCAACGGCTGGTATTCCAGGGTGAATTCACCGCGCTCGACGGCCGCGCGGAGGGTGGAGGAGAGGGCCTGGCGGGTCATCCGGTGGGCGTTGCGCTCCGGGTCGAAGAGGGTCCAGCGGCCCTTGCCGTCCGCCTTCGCCCAGTACAGCGTCGTGTCCGCGGCCTGCATCAGCCCGGTCGCGGAGGTCCCGGCGGCCCGGCGCTCGACGACGCCGATGGACGCGGAGACGGAGAGCCGCTGACCGGAGAGGTCGAAGGGCGCCTGCAGTGATCTGAGGACGGACTCGGCGAGGTCGGCCAACTGCTCTGTCCCCGTGGAGTCCTCGACGAGCAGCGCGAACTCGTCGCCGCCCAGTCTCGCCACCAGGGGAGTGGCCGCCCGTGCGTAACCGGCCTCGTCGGCGCAGCGCGTCAGGCGTTCGGCGACGGCCGCGAGCAGCCGGTCCCCGATCCGGTGGCCGAGGGTGTCGTTGACCGCCTTGAACCCGTCCAGGTCGAGATAGCAGAGCCCGATCCGGCCGGTGCCGCCCTCCTCGTACGCCTCCGCCTCCAGGGCGGCCGTCAGCCGCTCGAAGAACAGGGTGCGGTTGGGCAGCCGGGTCACCGCGTCGTGCATCTGCAAGTGCCGCAGCCGCGCCTGGAGTTCACGCCGGGCGCTGATGTCGGCGACCGAGATCAGCACCGCCCGCTCCTGGGCGGGCAGCGGCGCGACCGTCACCTGGACCCAGAGCGAGTGCCCGTCGGGGTGCTTGAGCCGGCGCGTGCAGCGCAGCCGGGCCTGCCGGCCGCGCAGCACCTCGCGGTACGCGTGCCAGGTGCGGGTGTCGGACGCCAGGTCCACCAGGTCGGAGGCGATCCGCCCGGCGAGCGCGTCGGCGTCGCTGCCGAGCAGGTCGCCCAGCGACTCGTTGGCGGTGACGACCAGACCCTCGCGGTCGACGACGGCCATCGCGAGGGGCGCGGTGGCGAACGCGGCCTGGAAGGTGTGGGGTGACGTCGCGTCGGGAAACGCGTGGGCCGAGACCGTGGTGTCGGAAGGCGCCCGGGTCGATACGGCTGTGCCGGGGGCCGGTTCGGAAGGGACCGATGTGCCGGGAGGTGGCCCGGGGGATACGGATGTGCCGGGATGCAACCCGGCGGACGTACGAGGAGATGTCTCAATGTGACGCTCTGTGACGGCCGGCCGGACGAGGTCTGCCGCGGGCGCCGGCCCTTCGGACGTTCCGCTCACCGCTCGCTCCCGCAGTGCACTCGTTCTTCGTATGGGTCTCTCGGGGTGGTCGGCCGGTGCTGGACGGCCGCACAAGCCGTGTCCGTGCAGGAAAGTGTGCCGATCATAGAGGCTGGCCCCGGGGAGTTGCAGCCACTGTCCAGTGTCCCGGAACAACCACCCCTTCTGACAGATCGTTTCTGCCTGCATCTGGACGGGTTCCTTCCCCCTCCGATCGCCTGTGACGTTCCGTGAGTGTTCGGGGTGTCGCCCTCCCGCGGCCTCTCACCCTTCTGGTGTAGACAAACAGGGCGAAATATGACAAACCATCACAGGCTGGGTGCGGTGTCCTGAAATCCGCATCCGGAGGTCGATGTGCCGCGTCCGCTCCCCCTGAAGGAGCTCACCCGTGAGGCCCTGCGAGCCTTCACCCGTGACGGGTCGCCCCGTTGGCGCAGCACCGCGGCGGTCTTCACCTCGATGTCGGCGCTGGCCGCGACCTCGCTGCTGCCCGGCCCCGCGCTCGCCGAACCCCGCTCGGAGCTGTGCGCCCTGAAGCGGACCGCGGCGCACCACTCGGAGGGCGTCGACACCTGGAACGCCGCCTATACGCGCCCCACCCGCGCCCTCGACGCCGTGATGGTCTTCCTGTCCTTCCCCGACTCGGAGCCGCAGACCACGCCCGCCGAACTGACCGCCGACTACTTCCCGGCCACCAGCGACTTCTTCGAGCGAGCCTCGTACGGCAGGTTCACGCTGCGCCCGCACCCACAGCGTGACTGGATCCGGATGCCGCACCCCTCCACGTCGTACGCCATACAGCGCGACTGGAGCTCCGCGCACCGCGCCGCCTATCTGCGCGACGCGCTCGCCGTGGCCGACGCGCGGGTCGACTTCTCGCGCTACGACATCGTCTACTTCGTCGCCGACCCGGACGCGCCGGGCGTCGACTCGGACGCGACGAAGGTCGTCAACCTCGACACGCCCATGCGGGCCGACGGCAAGGATATCCGCCGTGTCGTCACCGTCTTCGAGAAGCACCCGCCGGACCGCCTCGTCCTCGCCCATGAGACGGGCCACGTCTTCGACCTCCCCGACCTCTACCACCGCCCCGTCGACGGCAAGGGCGACTGGGACACCTACGTCGGCGACTGGGACCTCATGGGCAGCCAGTTCGGCCTCGCCCCCGACCTGTTCGGCTGGCACAAGTGGAAACTGGGCTGGCTGGATCCGCGCCAGGTCGCGTGTGTGCGGGGCCGGGGGAGTACGCGGCTGACGCTGGAGCCGTTGAGTGCCGGGCCGGCGACGGTCGGGGAGGCGGGGGCGCCCGCGTCCGTGCTCCGGGCAGGGGCAGGGGCGGGGGCGGGGGGCTTCAGTGGCTCGGGCGGCTCCGGCAGCTCCAGCGCTTCCGGCGCGCGGACCTTCGGGTCTGGTCGGGGCACCAAGCTGGCCGTGGCCCGTACGGGTCCCGACACCGTGCTGGCCTTCGAGGCGCGCGGCTCCGCGGGCAACGACGGATCGACGTGCACGCAGGGCGTCCTCGTCTACCGCGTCCGCAGCGAGGCCGAGTCCGGCCGAGGCCCGATCGAGGTCCTCGACGCCCACCCCCACTCCGAGTCCTGCTGGGAGGACTCGGTCTACCCGCCGCTCGCGGACGCGCCGGTGGCACTCGGGGAGAGCTTCACCGTGCCCGGCGAGAACGTACGGATCGAGGTGGAGGACCGGACGGCCACGGGGGCGTGGACGGTGAAGATCACGACGGGGTGAGTGCGCCGGGTAGAGACTTTCCACGGATACGCAAGAAGCCCCTCGCTCTCGCGAGGGGCTTCTCACCGTCTGTGCGCCGCCAGGGACTCGAACCCCGGACCCGCTGATTAAGAGTCAGCTGCTCTAACCAACTGAGCTAGCGGCGCCTGCTGACGTCGTAGACCTTAGCATCCTGATCGCGGGGAGGAAAAATCGATATCCGCACCGCCGCGGAGGCCGCCGCGCGGGCCGCCCGGACCGCCGCCCAGAGCAGGATCTCGGGTCCGGGGAGCCAGGGCTGCCGGGTGTCGGGGGCGACGAGCCAGCGGGATTCCAGCCGGTTCGCGGGGCTCGGCCCCCTGCTGTCGCCGACGCCCGGCGCGGGGACGGTGACCGCGTCGCCGGTGCCGTGGCAGAGCAGCGGCGGAATCCCGCCGCTCCGGCCGGAGCCCTCGCTCCTCGAACGGGAACCCCATTCCTCCCAGTCGAGCAGCGAGGGCAGCCGCTGCGCGGTACCGGGCGCGGCGAACAGCAGCATCCGCCCCCGGTAGGTGGCCACCGGGCCCGAGCCGGGCCCTTCGTCCCACAGGAGGTCGAGCATCCGCCGCCCGAAGATCACCGGAGTGTTCACGATGTCGAAGGTGCTCCCGCAGGGCAGCACGACCGGGGCGCCCGGCCGTTCCTCCCAGAGCGCGAGAGTACTGCGCGGGTATGTTCCTGCCGAGGCGAGCCAGGCGACTCCCTCGGGCGTGACACCTGAGATGTCGAACTGGTCGGGGGAAGCACTCATGGCAAATACATCTACCGGTGGTGAGTGCCTGCTCTCAGAGGGTTGCCGGAAACCGGGACAGGAGGGGGCGAGGAGGAGTATCTTGCCGCCCTGGCATATGCCAGGAGGGGGAACTTTCAGCCCGTCCGGCGTTTGAGGACGAGCGCGTCAGCGCGATACGGGGGTCTGGGGGCGGAGCCCCCAGGAACGGGACGGGTAGGGGCGGAGGGGGCGAAAAAAACCCGAACTCACCCCACGCACCCCGAGACCTCACGCATGGTCCCCAACCCCATGCCCCAGCCCATGTGCCCGCCCGCTCGCCCCTTCCACTCCCCGAAGCAGATCACGGCCGAACTCGATCATCTTCTTCGCATAGTCCTCGGTCCACTCGGCCCGCTCCGCCACCGCAGCCGCGGTGAGCCGATCGAATCGCCGAGGATCGGCAAGCTGCGCCGCAGCCATCGCCTGGAACTCGACGGCCCGGTCGGCCGCGGCACGAAACGCCTGCGTCAGCTCCGTCGCGCGCGCCAGCAGCGCCCGCGGATCGTCGATCGACTCCAGGTCGAAGAAGTGCTCCGGATCGCTCGCGGCTTCCGCGGGCTCGAAGAGCAGGGGCGCGGGGCGTAGCCGCGGTTCGTTCCGACGCGGCGTGGGCTCCGCCATGTCTTCTCCTCCTCGTACGGTTCAGGGTCCGCCTTGTGAGCGGGCCACCGTCTATTGTCCCCCGACGGCGCAAGAGGGCCCGAGGCCAGGCGGGAACCGAGCCGGCGCCGACCGAGCGACAGCTCGGGAGCCGATCTCGGGAGCCGGATCCCCGGGGGGCTAAGGCCGCCAAGCCACCCGATGCTCCCCCAGATGCGACAACACCGAATGGTTCGCCTCCCAACCATCGGGAAACTTGACCGTGACCCCCAGCTGAACCGGCTCGGTGGACGGATGATCGTCCAGCAGGTCCGTCACCCCCGCCCGGCACACCACGATGCACGCGTGCCGATGCCGCGACGCGAGCACGCACAACCGCCCCGTCTCCAGGTGGAACGCCGTCGCGTCGGGCCGCCCCGAGAGCGGATGCAGCACCACAGTCACATCGAACTCCCGCCCCTGAAGCCGGTTCGCCGTGTCGACGGTGACGTCCGAGACGCCGAGCTCGGCCAGCGCGGTCCGTACGGCGGCGGCCTGGTCCCGGTGCGCCGTCCCGACGGCGATCCGGTCGGCGGTCAGCGGCACCGGCTCGGCGGACCGCTCCGACGTGGCCGCGCCACCCCGGTCCAGCAGACGGCGTACGACCTGGGCCACGGCCCGAACCGCCTCCGGATCCGTACGAGGCGTGTGCCGGGCCGGCAGCTCCAGCAGCCCCCAACCCGCCTCCGCGGCCTCGTCGATGACCCGGTCGGGGCCCGAACCGTCCGACGCCACACCGAAGTCGAGCCGCCGGTCCCCGTGGCCCGTACCGCTGCGGAACGGGGTGTACGGGTAGAACGCGTCCGAGACCAGCGGCGCCGCGGACGCGGGCAGCCGCCACGACACCGGCAGGCGGTGCTGCGGAAGCTCGGGATTGTGGGCGAGCAGCGTCGTCACGGCGGACGCCGACGGGTCGTACGACAGGCCCGCCCACTGCTCGGATCCGACGATCGCGAACGGGTCCAACTGCCCCGGGTCGCCCACGAACAGCGCCCGCTCGAAGAGCCCCGCGACGGCCAGCAGCGCGTCCGAGCGCATCTGGTACGCCTCGTCGACGATCGCGTGCCGCCACGGCTCGACGCCCTTGACGTGGGCCCACTTGGCGGCGGTCGAGATGACGACGTCGAGGCCCGCCAGGTCGGCCGCCTTGGTGGACTTGCGCACGTTCTCCAGGCCGTCGAGCGCCTTGTCGTACGGGTCGGGGTCGCTGCTGTGCAGCCGTCCGACGGGCAGCTCGGGGTTCTTCTCGGCGAGCCGCAGCACGAGGTCGTCGACCTGCGCGTTGGTCTGCGCGATGACCATCAACGGGCGCCCCGCGGCGGCCAGTTCGAGCGCGGCCCTAACGACGAGGGTGGACTTTCCGGCGCCGGGCGGGGAGTCGACCACGACTCCGCGGTGCGTGCCGTGCAGTGTGTCGCGGAGGATCGCGTCGGTGGCGCTGGTCGCCGCGGCGCCCGGATCGAAGACGGGGGTCGTCAGGGGCGGGGTCACAGGACGTCCTCCTCTGTCACCGGGTCCGGACGGGGCGCGTCGGCCTCACCCGGCGGCCCGCCGTGTGTCCACGGTGTCTCCTCCGGGTCGGGCAGTTTCGCCCCGCCGCGCTGCTCGTGCTCGAAGAGCGTGAAGCAGACGAGGTCGCCCTTCTCCGGCACGGACCCCGCCTCGGGTTCCTTGCCGCGCCCCATCTTGTCGACCACCCGCAGGACGAGCAGTGCGCCGTCCTCCTCGGCGGCGACGAACTCGGAGGCCTGCGGTTTCCCGCCCAACGACCGGTACACCTTCGCCCGTTCCCCCAGATGCGGCCGGTCGTCCGTGCGCACGGTCACCAGCGGGCGCGGGCTCGGCCGCTTGCCCTCGCTGTACGCCATCACGACATCCATGACCTCGCCCGCGAAGGCCTCGCCGCCGAGCCGCCGTCCGGCCATGACGAGCGGGTCGTCGAGGGCCTCCTGGGCTTCCAGGCGGGCCTGTTCGCGCTCGCGGGTGGCGAGCTTGTTCGCCGCGGTGACCGCGTCGTCGCGGCGCGGCTGCGGGGGTTCGCCCGCGGTGATCCGGTCCCGGTGGCCGGTGAATGACCAGCGGTCACGGGTCCAGCGGTCGGCCGCGCGGGCGCCCTCGGGCAGCTCCCGCAGCAGGTCGAGGCCGCGCCACACTGTGTCCCAGGTGGGCAGCATGACACCGCCGACGAGGGCCCGGATCTCGCGCTCGGCGGCGGTGAGGTCACCGAGCCGGTCGTCCGCCTCGACGCCGTCCTCGGCGGCGGCGAGCGCGGTGCGCGCACGGTCGTAGCGATCGATGGCGGGGGCCAGCAGCTTGTTGTCGAAGGCCGGGTCGGTCGCCGGTCCTGCGGGCGGGCAGACGAGCTGTCCCCGGGAGTCCCGCAGCAACTCGGCCCGCAGCGCCGCCTCGGCGCCCGACGCACCGTCCGCCGGGTCGATCCAGGCGAGCAGCGCCCCCAGGTGCTGGTCCTCCAGACTGCTCTGCCCGGTGGCCCAGTGCCGCGACAGCACGTCGGTGAGGGCGAGCAGCAGCGAGGAGCCGGGCACCCGGGCCCGCTCCCCGAAGTGCGTCATCCACCGCCCGAGCAACGGCACCCGGGGCGGCGCCGGATGGGGCGCCTCCGGCTCCTGCTCGGCGGTGCGCCGAAACCGCATGGAGCGCCCGAGCAGCCGTACGAACTCGACTCCCGACCGGCTCGGCACGATCAACTGCGGGGCGTCCGCGCACAGTTCGACCTCGACCTTGACGCGCTTGCCGGTCTCCGGATCGGTCTCGCTGCGCTCGGCCGCCTCGACCACGTCCGCGTACGAGTCGATGTACGGCAGGACGACGTCCGCGAGCTCGGCCAGGAACGCGAACCGCAGGTCGCGGTCGCGTGGCTGCGGTACGACGAGCAGCCGCGGCGTGTCCCGCTCGGTTCCGACGAGCGCCCCGAGCGGGGCCCCGGCCTCACCGGCGGTGATCAGCGGCACGAACACGAGGGGCCGCTCGGTGAGATGCCGGTGCCGCACGGTCGCGGTGGGCTGGGCCCGGCCGCTGTCGACGGCCTCGAGGCGGGCGAGGGTGGCGATCAGCGACATACGGCCCCCTCCGCGACTCCCGACGACTGGACTGCCGAGAGCTGGGCTCCCGAGGGCTGGACTGCCGAGGGCCGGGCTCCCAACGCCTCGGCCCGAAGCTCCGCCGCCCTGCGCAGCGCGGCGACCGCCGGATCGGCCGGGTCCCCGGCCTCTCCGCGGGCGGCGGCCAGCACGTCCCCCACCGTCGTCAGCCCGCCCAGCTCGGCGCGCAGTGAGCGTCCCAAGGACGTCACCGCGCCCGCCGCGCGGGAGTGGTCGCGGCAGTGGAAGGCGAGCTCGCAGGCTGCGAGGCATTCAGGGGCGTAGGTCGCCGGGACGGACTCGACGGCGGCCGTCAGGGAGTCGGTCGGGAGGTCGGGGGCGAAACAGGTGCCTTCGGGGAGGGCGTCGGCGATGTCCTCGACCCGGGTGAGGCGGGCGAGCTGGCGGCGGGTGACCGCGCGCTGCTTGCGGACGTCGACGGCGGACGCGGTCGGGAGGTTGGAGAAGTCCTTCGGGCAGACCAGGAGGACGCGGTGGCGGACCTCGCCCGGCTGGTCCAGGCGGGCGGCGATCTCCTCCAGCGCCAGTACGTAGACGGCGGACTGGCGGGCGGCCGCGCCCACCTTCGCCGGGTCGGCCGAACCGTCCAGCATGGGGAAGGACTTGATCTCGACGACGGTCCAGCTGCCGTCGGGGTGCACGACCACCGCGTCGGGCTCCAGGAACGCGGGGGAGTCGGCGACGTCGAGCGCGACCATGGGGTGGTCGAGCAGGGTCCAGACCCCGGCTTCGGTGGCCTCGCGCAACGCGAGCGCCGTACGGGCCGCGCGCCCCTCGGGGCCGACCGCCGAAAGGTCGGGTACGCGCCCGGAGCCGGGCGGTTCGGCACCCGGGTCCAGCTTCTCGTGCACGAGCCGCAGCAACTCCGCGCCCCCGTCGGCCTTCACCCGCGCCTCGAAGGCGTTGCCCCGCATGAAGGCGAACTGCGACTGCCCGAAGGCGGACGGCGAGCCCAGCCCCTCCGCCAGCTTCGCCTTGTCGACCCCCGCGCCGTCCAGGAGGGCGCGCCGCTCGCACCCCGGGTTCGCGGCGAGCGCCGCGAGGGCGCGCGCGTCGAGAGCCTTGGGGGGTACGGACGGGCCGCGCAGGTCAGCGAGCCGCTGCCGCAGCGCCGTCCCCCGCGTCCGTGGGGGCGGCACCCGGTTCGGCTCTCGGCCCGGTTCGGGACTCGCGCTGTCGGGGAAATCGTTCACCCGTGGAAGTCTGGCACCCCGCACTGACAATTGAGGAACCTGCGCCGTGCGAGGCGCCCGGGGCCCGTGCGGAACGGGCGCCGAGCACCGCATTGAACCGCGCGCTCAGCGCGGTCCTCGCACGGTCCGCGACCCGTATCACGAACGGGGTCAGCAGCAGGCCGGCCCCCATCACCGCCGCGCCCGCGACCGCGTCGAGGAAGTAGTGGTTGGCGGTGCCCATCACGACGATCGTGGTGATCAGCGGATACGCGATGCCCGCGGCCTTGGCGAGGGGCGTGCGGCCGTACCGCCACAGAATCACTCCGCACCACAGCGCCCAGCCCACGTGCAGGCTCGGCATCGCCGCGTACTGGTTCGTCATGCCGCCGAGGCCGCGCGGCGCGCTCGCGTCGCCCGCCCACCAGCCGTAGTCGCTGTACTGGGCCATCGTGTCGGTGAAGCCGTGGCCCGCCGCGAGCAGCCGCGGCGGGCAGGTGGGCAGCAGCGTGAAGCCGATCAGGCCTATGAACGTGGAGGTCATCAACCAGGTGCGGGCCGCGCGATAGCGCACCGCGCGGGACCGGAATAGCCAGATCAGGATCGCCGGCGTGACCAGGTAGTGCAGGGACGCGTACCAGAAGTCGGCGGGCACGCCGAGCCAGGCCTCGCGGGTGAAAAGACGGTTCAGCGGGTGCTCGGCGTTCAGGCGCAGGGCCTTCTCGATGCGCAGGATCTCCAGGCCGTGGTCGACGGCACCGGACTCGTCGCCCCGGGCGAGCAGCCGGCCCGCCGAGTACGACGCGTACACCAGCAGGATCAGTGGGAGCTCTGTCCACCAGCGGAGCCGGGCCCGCGATGCCCGGGAGGTACGCGGCTCGGTCCACCGGCGGAGCCGGGCGCGTGGTGCCGCCTCGGTACGCGGTGCATCGGCCTGCGGCATCCGAATCGCCCTCCCCCATCTGTGCGGTGACCCGCCGGTCTGCTCAGTCTGCCGACGGCCAAGTCTGCACAGTCTGCTCACGACGATCCGTGGCCACATTCGATTTTACGGTGTATGTGAACTCCCCGAAGGGGCGCCCCTCGGTCGTCAAAGACGCAGAGATCGCCCCCCGGGTTGCCCACCGCGCGGGTGCGCGATGATGGAATGACCCACCTCGCACACCTCAATGACCCGTTCCGTCATCTGAACGACCCTCTCCCTGTACCTATCGGAAAGGCATCCCTCCATGGCACCGCGCATCCTGCTGGCCCGGCACGGACAGACCGAATGGTCGCTGTCCGGCAAGCACACCGGCAGGACCGACGTCCCGCTCCTGGAGGAGGGAAAGCGTGGCGCCAAGCTCCTCGGCGAGCGGCTGCACCGGACGCCGTTCGACGGTCTTGACGGGGTGGAGGTGCGCACCAGTCCGCTGGCACGCGCGCGTGAGACGTGCGAACTCGCCGGGTTCGGGGACCGCGCGACCACCTGGGACACGCTCATGGAGTGGGACTACGGCGCGTACGAGGGCATGACCCCGGCCGAGATCCAGGCGGTCCGGCCGGGCTGGTTCATCTGGCGCGACGGCGTTCCCGAGGGCGAGACCCTGGAACAGGTCTCCGCGCGCGCGGACGAGGTCGTCGCGTGGGCCCGCTCCGCCGACCGTGACGTGCTGGTCTTCGCCCACGGCCACATCCTGCGCTCCATAGGCGCCCGCTGGCTGGGCCTCCCCCTGGACTTCGCGGCCCGCATCCGCCTCAACCCGACCTCGCTGTCGGTACTCGGGTGGGCCTACGGGGAGCCCGCGATCGAGTCGTGGAACGACTGCGGACACCTGACCCCGTAGTAGGCGCTCTCGGTTGCCCCCTCACGCAGTACGCGGCAGTGACGCGTGCCGGTCCAGGAACGCCGAGACTCCCGACGCCCTCCGGTGCGGCAGCAGTACCCGCGCCGTTCCCGCCAGCATGGTCTGGATACGGGAGGACTGGACCTCGCTCAGCAGGTCGAGGACCCGCAGGCCCGCGAGGGCGGCCTCGTCGGGGCGGCCGCCGCGGGCGAGGTCGTCGGCGAGTTCGGCGGTGTAGAGGGCCAGGTTGCGGGTGAAGTGCGGGTCCTGGAGGGCCGCGGCGCGGCGTGCGTGGCGGGCCGCGCGGGGCCAGTCGCCCAGCGTCGACCAGCACTGCGCCTCGAGACCCTCCAGTTCGGCCTCTCCGTAGAAGGTCATCCACTCGGGGTCCGTCTCCGAAGGGCCCCGCTCGTAGAGGGCCTGCGCGCGCGCCAGCGCCTGCTCGCATCCCGCGCGGTCGGCGAGCCCCGCCCAGCCGCCCGCCTCGCGCAGCGCGAGCAGCGAGAGCAGGCGCGGGGAGCCCAGCGGGCGCGCGGCGCGCTGCGCGGCCTGCGCCGCGCGCACCGCTTCACGTGGGCGCCCCGCGTCGCGCGCGAGGAACGCGGTGTTGCAGAAGGCGTGCGCCTCCAGGCCCGGGTCGCCGGACATCCGCGAGGTCGCCAGCGCCTCCGCGTAGTGCGAGCGCGCGTCGTCGAAGCGCCCGGAGTCGTGCGCCAGCCACCCGACAGAGATGGCCAGTTCACCCGCCCCCGCGTACAGCCGGTCGGCGGTCGCCTGCCGGGTGGTGCCCGCGTCGAGCAGCGCGTACGCCGTCCGCAGCGGCGCCGCGGCCCGCCGGTAGAGGCCGTCGGCCCCGTGCCGGTCGTCGAGCAGCCGGATCTTGCGTACGGCCTCTTCGAGTGCGCCGGCCTCGGACGTTCCCGCCCGGTGGACACGCCGGTCTGCGGCCGCGGCGGGGGAGCCGAACGCGACCCCGAAGGGCACCATTGAGGCGGCCGCCACAGTGGCGGTGCCTCCGGTCATGAATGCGCGACGCTGCACGTCGCTCTCCTCGTCGTTCTGTTCGTGGTTCTCGTACGGATCGTGCGGGTCGTACGAGTGGCACGGATCGTGCGGGTCATGCGGGTGGTACGGGTTTTCCTGCGCTTCATACGTCTCGTACGCCCCCTCCGTCTCATGCGAGGCGTGCGAAGGGCTCGCGGTGTGCGGAGGGGGCGCTTCGTCCGTGTCGCGCGCCCCGCGCCCGCGTACCGATGAGCGGGGTGCGAAGCCCAGGTCGGTGAGCGTGCGGCCGGGGAACATGTGCAGGAACACCCGCTCGTACGCGTAGTTGGGACAGCGGATCTCGCCCGCCTCCACGCGCCCGATGTAGCGCGCGTCGCAGCTGACCCGCTCGCCGATCTCACGCGCGGCCCGCCGCACCGCCGCGGCGAACTCGCCCGGCGAACGCTGTGCGCGCAGCCGCCGGAAGGCGAGGTTCGGCCGCGATGGCCTGGGGGGCTGGGACGAGGTCACCGTTGACGACGCCATGGTGGGGCCCTCTCTTGCGAACCGTCGAACCGTGCCGGAATCAAGGCGAGTTACCCGGGTTGTGCCCTATGGGTGCCATGCGTCCGGCGGGGCAAGAACGTACCTGCTGTGACGGACCCCGCACGCTGGGTTTGGCTACAAACCGGATATCTCATCCACGATCTGCCATGAACTGCCATCCTTTGCGGCGGTGTTATGCCGTAGCCGTTGACGCGATGGTGCGTTGAACCCTGTGGACCGGGAGCCGCCCGAACTCCCGACCCACTCGTCAGGAGGAGGGGTTCCGTGTTGGAGGCCGGGATGGAGACCACGCAGAGCGCCGAGTTCCGTACGTCGCTGTCGACCGCGCAGCACCGGCCGTCGCCGGAGTGCAGTGCCCCACCTGAGCCGGTCGCCGACTGCGACCTGGTGACGGTGCCGACGCGGCAGGGCCTGGAGGCGGTCGACATCCTGCGCCGCGGCTCCGGCGACGCCGTCGGACCCGTACTTCACGACGACGGCTGCGACACCCTCGGCTTCCTGGTGCCACCCGGCACCGCGGACGCGTGGGACGTGCCGGGAAGCACCTGTACACACACCAACGGCCGCGGCCTCAGCCTGGCCCCCGAGCCCCCGGTCGAGGGCTCGGACTGGCTGCTGCCGCCCGGCGAGGCCGACCTCGCGACCGACCCGGCGGTGCTGCGGGCGGCCCTCGGCGAGGCGGCGCGGCTCATCGAGGCCGCGGACAACTGCCGCTGAGCCGTCCGAGGAACCGCCGGTGAATCCGCTGCTGAGCCGACCCGCTCGTACGCCCCGATAATGGCGGGATGGCAAGGGCGAGGAACAAGCGGTCCGACGACGGGCGTGACGCGGGACGTGACGGCGGGCGTGGTGCACGGCGCGGGCAGGCGGCCGCCGCCGAGGCCGTCGTCGAGGCGGTCGACGGCGGGCTCGCCGAGCTGATGCCCGACCGGGACCGGGCGCGCGCCTGGACCCTGCTGATCGACGGCGCCCCGCAGTCGCACGTCGACCTGGATGATCCCGCGTATCTGAACTTCGAGTACCAGCGCCGCCTGGGCCATGTCATCGACCTCGTCGCCCCGCCGGGCAAACCCGTGCACGCCGTACACCTCGGCGGCGGCGCCCTCACCCTCGCCCGCTACACCGCCGCGACCCGCCCCCGCTCCACTCAGCAGGTCGTCGAACGCGACGCGACCCTCGTCCAACTGGTCCGCCGCGAACTGCCGTTGGACCCCGGCGCCCGCATCCGGGTGCGTTCCATGGACGCCCGCGAAGGGCTCGCGAAAGTGCCGGACGGCTGGGCGGACCTGGTGATCGCGGACGTGTTCAGCGGGGCACGCACGCCGGCCCACCTCACCTCGGTCGAGTTCCTCACCGACGTCCGCAGGGCCGTCAAACCGGACGGCCTGTACGCCGCCAACCTCGCCGACGGGCCGCCGCTCGCGCATCTGCGCGGCCAGATCGCCACCGCCGCGGCCGTCTTCCCCGAACTGGCGCTGATCGCCGACCCGACGGTACTGCGCGGCAAACGCTTCGGGAACGCCGTCCTCGTGGGCTCCGCAAGGCCCCTCCCATTGGCCGAACTGACCCGCCGAGCGGCCTCCGACCCGCACCCCGGACGAGTCGAACACGGCAAGGAACTCGCCGACTTCACCGGGGGAGCGGCACCGGTCACGGACGCGGTGGCGGTGGCGTCGCCCGCACCGCCACCCTCGGTGTTCCGCTGAGCCGGCGCCCCGAACCAGCGCTCAGTACGTCCCGATCTGCACCCGCGGCGCGCTGTCGTGCCACGTGCAGAACACCGACACCCGGTCCGCGCCCGAGGCGTACTCCACCCGGATCCAGGTCTCCGTCTTCCACACCTGCATCGACCAGCCCGAGGCCGGGGTCGCCGAGACGAGCGTCGCGTACGTCTTGTCGAGGGCGAAGACCGCCCGCCCGCCTTCGGTGTCGTAGCTCTTGACCTGGCCGGACGAGGCGCCGGACGAACTCGGAGAGGGACTGGCACCGGGAGTCTTGGAGGGCGTCGAGCTCGGCTCGGGGCTCTCCGATGCCTTGCTCGACGGGCTCTTCGACGGCTTGGCCCGCTCCGTCGAGGAGGCGAGCGGCTTCGACTCCTGCGTCGTGGCGTCGCCCGCCGTGATGGGCAGGGCGCGCGGCGGGTCGTAGGCCGTCCCCGCCATCACGGTGTGGACACCCCACCACGACAGCGTGACCGCCGCGCCCGTGGCGAGCGACCAAGCGAGTACGTGTACGAGTCCTCTGCGCATCGCGGCCATACTGCCTCACGACCGCCCCACGCGTCCCACGGGTGTCTCAGGCTTTGCGCACAGCCGGGTTGTTCGGCCGGGTTGCTCAGTCGGTTGTCCACAACCACCTCGTACGCACTCGTACCGAGTTATCCACAGGCACCGGAGCGGCTCGCCCGGATGGCGTACGGTCCTGCCCATGGCAAGTGTGCTCGTGGTCGAGGACGACCAGTTCGTACGCTCAGCCCTCATCCGGCATCTGACCGATGCCGCGCACACCGTGCGCAGCGTCGGCACCGCCCTTGAGGCGCTGCGCGAGGTCGCCCATTTCTCCTTCGACGTCGTGATCCTCGACCTCGGTCTGCCCGATCTGGACGGGGCCGAGGCGCTGAAGATGCTGCGCGGAATCACCGACGTCCCGGTGATCATCGCCACCGCACGCGACGACGAGGCCGAGATCGTCCGCTTGTTGAACGACGGCGCGGACGACTATCTGACCAAGCCGTTCTCGGTCGAGCACCTGTCGGCGCGGATGGCGGCCGTCCTGCGCCGCGCCCGGGTGCCCGCGGGGGACGCGCCTCCGTCGACGGTCATCAGGGTCGGCGGGCTCGCCATCGACCCGCTGCGCCGGCAGGCCGAACTGGACGGCGTACGGCTGGATCTCACCCGGCGTGAGTTCGACCTGCTCGCTTTCCTGGCCGGGCGGCCCGGTGTCGTCGTGGCACGCAAGGAACTGCTCGCCGAGGTGTGGCAGCAGTCGTACGGGGACGATCAGACCATTGACGTCCATCTGTCCTGGCTGCGGCGGAAGTTGGGTGAGACGGCGGCGCGGCCGCGTTATCTGCACACCCTGCGGGGTGTCGGTGTGAAGCTGGAGCCGCCGAGAGCGGAGCCGCCGCTATGAGGTGGGCACGGGGCGAGGGGTGGGCGCCATGAGGTGGGCGCTGGTCAAGGTGTGTGTGGCGGTGACCACGATGGTCGTGGTGGCCTTCGCGGTGCCGCTCGGGCTTGTCATCAAGGAGATGGCCAGAGACCGGGCGTTCTCGAACGCCGAGCGGGAGGCCGCGGCGATCGCGCCCGCGCTCTCCATCACCACCGACCGGGACCAGTTGGAGCGGGTCGTCGCGTCCGCGGGTTCGGACGAGGGCATGGCCGTGCACATACCGGCCGCCGACGGCGCGGCCGCGGTCGAGATCGGCAAGGAGCGCGCCGCCGACGAGGACATCGCCACGACCCGGAAGCTGGGTCGCGCCTCCACCACGGAGGTCCCCGGCGGCTCCACCCTGCTCCAGCCCGTCGCGCTGAGCTCCGGCGAGATCGCGGTCGTCGAGGTGTACGTCCCCGAGTCCGAGGTCAGCAACGGCATCGGCACGGCCTGGGCGGTGCTCGCCGCGGTCGGCGTCGCGCTCATCATCGGCTCCGTCGCGGTGGCCGACCGGCTGGGCGTACGGATGGTGCAGCCCGCGCAGCGACTGGTCGAGGGCGCGCACGAGTTGGGGGAGGGCAAGCTGGGGGCCCGGGTGCCCGAGGAGGGGCCGACCGAGCTGCGCCTCGCGGCGGTCGCGTTCAACTCGATGGCCGATCAGGTCGTACAACTGCTTGCGAACGAGCGGGAGTTGGCGGCCGATCTCTCCCATCGCCTCCGCACACCGCTGACCGTGCTGCGGCTCAACACGGCCTCGCTCGGCGACGGACCGGCCGCCGAGCAGACCCGGGCGGCCGTCGCGCAGTTGGAGCGTGAGGTCGACACCATCATCCGGACGGCCCGCGAGGCGAAGCCGCAGACGGCGGCGATAGCCGCCGTCGCCGGGTGCGACGCGTCCGAGGTCGTGCGCGAGCGGATGGACTTCTGGTCGGCGCTCGCGGAGGACGAGGGGCGCAAGGTGCGGGTTGCGGGTGTGGACCGGCCGGTACGAATACCGGTCGCCCGCGCCGACCTGGTGGCCTCCCTCGACGCGCTGCTCGGCAATGTCTTCCGGCACACCCCGGAGGGCACCGCCTTCGCGGTCGACGTGCACAACGGCGAGGACGCGGTGATCGTGCTGGTGTCCGACGCGGGTCCCGGGATCGTGGACCCGGAGGCGGCGATGGCGCGCGGCCGCGGGTCCGGGAGCGACGGCTCGACGGGGCTCGGCCTGGACATCGTGCGACGGCTCGCGGAGTCGACGGGCGGGGATGTGCGGATCGGATCGTCGGTGCTCGGGGGGACGGAGGTGCGGATCTGGATCCAGCTGGACGGGCGGGCGCCCGTTCGGCGGGGGCACCGGGGGTCCGTACGGCGGCGTCGGCGCGGGGTGGGTGTGGGCTGACGCCCGTCCCGGCCGACCGGGCGGGTCAGTCCGCCTGGGGGTGCGCCTGGACCTCTGCCTGGGCTTTCGCCTGCGCGGGGTGGGTGTGGGCTGACGCCCGTCCCGGCCGACCGGGCGGGTCAGTCCGCCTGGGGGTGCGCCTGGACCTCTGCCTGGGCTTCCGCCTGGTCCTGGAATCCGGCGAACATGTCGAGCAGACCCTGAGGGGCGTCGTCGCGGAAGCAGACGATGAGACTCTCGGCGGACTCTGTCGCGGCGGACTCGCTGCGCGGGAACATCACCTGCTCGTAGGCGGCGAGCGCGGCCTCGGTGTCGCCGGGGTGTGCCGCGAGGGCGGTGCCCAGTTCGGCTCCGTCGAGCATGGCGAGGTTGGCGCCCTCGCCGGCGAACGGTGACATCAGGTGGGCGGCGTCGCCGAGCAGGGTGACGCCGCGGACGCGGTCCCAGCGGTGGCCGACGGGCAGGGTGTGGATCCGGCGGGGGACCAGCGGGCCGTCGGCGTCGGCGATCAGCGCCCGCAGGCTCCTGTCCCAGTCGGGGAAGTGATCGAGGACGGCCGCCTTGGCCAGGCCGGTGTCGGTGAAGTCGATACCGTCGAGCCACTCCTCGGGGACCTTGAGCGCGGTGTAGACGTGCAGGCTGCCGTCGGTCTCGCGGTGGGCGAGGAAACCCTTGTCCGCGCCGAGGGCCATGAGCATGCCGCCGCCGACGACGGCGGCGCTGCCGGGGTGGCGGGTGTCGGCGTCGGGCAGGTCCGCCTCGACGAAGGACAGGCCGGAGTAGGCGGGAGTGGCGGCGGAGACCAGCGGGCGGATCCGGGACCAGGCTCCGTCGGCGCCGATCAGCAGGTCGGTCGTGAGGACGGAGCCGTCGGCGAGGGTGACCTCGTGGCGGCCGTCGCCGAGCGGGCGGGCGCCGGTGGCCTTCGTGCCCCAGCGGACGGTGCCCTCGGGGAGCGAGCCGAGCAGCAGGTCGCGCAGTTGGCCGCGCTCGACCTCGGGACGGCCGCCGTCGCCGTCGTCGTCCTGCTTCATACGGACGACGGCGTGCTTGTCGAGGATGCGCGTGGCCTCGCCGCCGGGGTGGATGAGGGTGCGGAACTCCTCGTAGAGGCCGGCGGCGTGCAGGGCCGCCTGCCCGGACTCCTCGTGGATGTCGAGCATGCCGCCCTGGGCGCGGGCTGCCGGGGAGGCGTCGAGGTCGTAGACGGCGGCTTCGATGCCGTTGACGTGCAGGACTCGGGCGAGGGTGAGGCCGCCGAGCCCGGCGCCGATGACGGTTACGGGGTGGTGAGTGGGCGTGGTGGTGGTCATGGTCGTGCTCCTTTGGGTCTAGGTGGGCGTGGGGGTGTGCAGGATGCCGTTGATCAGCATCTGGAAACCCCAGGTCATACGTGCTTTCGGGGCGCCTGACAGAAGCTCGTCGGCGAGCGAGGCGATGTGCGGGTGGGTGTCGCCGGAAGCGTTCTGAAGGGCGCGGGCGAGGGCGTCCCAGTCGTCCTGGGCTCCGACGGCCCGGTCCTGGACGGCGTGCTCGGCGGCGGTCGCGGTGGCGACCTGCAGCAGCAGGTCCACACCCCAGGCCGCCTGTCCGGGCGGCGCGCCGCCCTCGTCCAGCAGAGCCAGCAGCCTCTCGACGAGGTTCAGGTAGTGCTCTCCGCTGGGGCGGGCCACCAAAGCGGACTGGGCGAGGCCCCGGTGCTCGAACAGCACCTCGGTGTAGGAGGAGAGGACCTTCTCCAGGCGCTCGCGCCAGTCGCCCTCGTCGGCCGGGGGCGACTCGACGGTTCCCAGGAGCTCGTCCAGGACGGCCGCGTGCAGCTCCGCGGTGTTGCGGACGTACACGTACAGCGAGGCCGGGCCGGTGTCCAGCTCCTGCGCCAGCCGCCGCATGGTGACCTTCTGCAGGCCCTCGGCGCGCATGATCTCGACAGCGGTGGCGACGATGCCGTCCCGTGACAGGGCCGGCTTGGCCGGGCGTTCCCGGCGACTGTGGGGTGTATCGGGTGCCATACATCCACCATAACGAACATGTTCGTCACGAACAAGTTCCTAGCGAACATGTTCGTTGATGTTCCAGTGCTCGGCCCCCAAATTGGTCTCGACCTTTAACCGCCCCCGATGTCTCCCTTAAGCGCACCCTAAGATCGCCAACGGCCGTCCGGATGAAGCGTTTTGCCCGATTCCGGATCGCTAGCGTGCTGCCGCACCCCACCCCCGTGAACCGCGAAGGCAGGCACACGCGATGAGCAGTACGCACCGGCGCAGGATCAGTGCCAGGAACAAGGCGATAGGCGGCATCATCTCCGCGGCCCTGGTCGGCGGTGGCGCCGTCCTGCTCTCCGGGACCGCGCAGGCGGCCGGCGTCGGAGCCGCGTACACCAAGACCAGTGACTGGTCGACCGGCTACACCGCGCAGTACGTCATCACCAACGACAGCGACCAGACGAAGGGGGACTGGACGCTGGAGTTCGACCTGCCGTCCGGCGCCACGCTCAGCTCGCTGTGGAACGGCGACTCGACGGTGAGCGGGCAGCACGTCACCGTGCGGCCGCCGTCCTGGGACAAGGACGGCCTCGCGGCCGGTGAGACCGTCACCGTCGGGTTCGTCGTGAACGGTTCCGCGAACCCGACGGGCTGTCTCATCGACGGTGCCGACTGCTCGGTGGACAGCGGCGCGACGCCGGAGCCGAGCGGCCGGCCGACGGAGACGGCGACCCCGACGGCGACCCCGAGTGCCACGGCGACCGCGTCACCCACCGCGTCGGCAACGCCCACGCCGACCCCCACCCCCTCCGCCTCCGAGACCTCCGGCAGCGGCACCACCACCAGCGCAGGCTTCGCGCCCTACGTCGACACCTCGCTCTACCCCGCCTTCGACCTGCTCGCCGCCGCCACGGCCACCGGCGTGAAGGACTACAACCTCGCCTTCATCACGGACGGCGGCGGTTGCACACCCAAGTGGGGCGGTGTGACCGACCTCGGCAGTGACGGGGTGGCCTCGCAGATCGGTGCCCTGCGGGCGAAGGGCGGCGACGTCCGCGTCTCCTTCGGCGGGGCGTCCGGCTCGGAGCTGGCGACCACGTGCTCGTCGGCGGACGCGCTGGCGACGGCGTACGGCAAGGTCGTGGACGCGTACGACCTCACGAAGGTCGACTTCGACGTGGAGGGCGGTGCGCTGCCCGACACGGCCGCCAACACCCGCCGCGCCCAGGCCGTCGCGAAGCTCCAGCAGCAACACCCGTCGCTGGACGTGTCGTTCACGCTCCCGGTGATGCCCGAGGGCCTCACCCAGGACGGCGTGAACCTCCTGTCCAACGCCAAGTCGAACGGCGTCTCCATCGACACCGTCAACATCATGGCGATGGACTACGGCCCCGCGTACAGCGGTGACATGGGTACATACGCCGAGCAGGCCGCGACCGCGACACAGGCCCAGGTCAAGAGCGTCCTCGGGCTCTCCGACAGTGCCGCCTGGAAGGCCGTCGCCGTCACCCCGATGATCGGCGTCAACGACGTGACGACGGAGATCTTCAAGGTCGAGGACGCCACCCAGCTGGTCGCCTTCGCCAAGTCGAAGGGCCTCGGCTGGCTCTCGATGTGGTCCGCCACCCGCGACAAGCAGTGCGCGGGCGGTGCGAAGAACTTCGCCGACGCGACGTGCAGCTCGATCGTCCAGGACGCGAACGCGTTCTCGAAGGCCTTCGCCGCCAACAACTAGCCAATTGGCCTGTCCAGTCAGCCAGTCGGCCAGCCAGTCAGTCAGCCAATTCGCCAATCAGCCATCTCCGCACGGGGGCTACGCGCCCCGGCCGGACCTTCCCCCCCACCCGGCCGGGGCGCGCGGCGCGTTCCCGGGCATCTCGCGGCCCCCTCGCGGCCTACGCGATGGACGGATCCGTCTCGTCCCGCTCAGTCCACTTCACATCGGACATGACCGCCCGCGTCGCCCCGTCGCCGGCCCCGCGCAGCGCCCCCGTCACGGCCGAGGCCGCCGCGAGGGCGCACAGGAACCAGGCCGCCGCAGTGGGCAGGTCGTTGCCGAGAAGGAGTACGGGGAGGGCGAGGAGGGTGGCGAGCAGGGCCCCGCCGAACGTGGAGAGGTGAACCGGTGCGCGGAACTTGGCGGTTGACGGTACGCGTCGCGCGCTGCGGTCGGACGATGTCGTACGGAGGTCCTTGACCAGGTAGGCGCGGACCTCGTCCGGATCCGTGAGGCCCAGCAGCGCTTCGCCGCCGTCCGCGACGAACGCCGCGGGCAGCTCGTCGTCGATCAGCTTCCAGCGCTTGGGCAGGTAAAGCCACCCTTCCTGGCCGCCGAACCGTACGGCCGCTCGCGCCACGTCCGCGCGCGGCGCGGCCAGCCTGATCTCGTGCGCGCCCTCCCGCACGACGATCCAGTGCCAGTACGAGACGTCCACCGCGCCGGGCTTGTCGCCCCGTTCACTGAGCCGCATCCGCACGGGCTCTCCGGCCTGCACCCGCACCGCGTACACCTCGCCGTGTGCCGCGTCCTCGGCCAGCACCTTCAGCTTCAGCAGCCGCTGCTTCATGCTCGTCTGCTTGCGCGCGAAGAGCATCGCCTTCACCGTCACCACGATCAGGAGGAGCCCCACAAGGCCGAGGAACACACCTCCGCCGCCGGGCCCCTGCGCGAGCCGGTGCGCCGAGTACGGCGTCAGGGCCAGGAGAAGAAAACCGATGACTGTGCCCAAGTCCCACCTGGGCAGCGGGAGTCGGCCGGGCAGCGCGCTGCTGGACGCCGCTTCCGGTGCCGGTCCGAGTGCGGGCGCCGTACGGCACGCGAACGCCCAGCCGGCCGCGGCGACGGCCGCCAGCCCGAGCGCCGCGAGGATGTCGGTACGCGGGGCCGGTGCGTCGTGCCGCACGAAGACCAGTGCCAGGGCGACGGCGACACAGGCGAGTGCCGAGCCGCCGAGTACGCGGGTGGTGATGGTGGAACGTCTCACGGTGCTTCCCCCCAGGGAGCGGTTCGTCGGCGGCGCACAGGCGTGGCGCCGCCGACGAACTGGACTTGTGATCGCGGGGGTTGGTTGTACTCGGTTTCCTGTGAATCACGGGCCTGACCAGCCACGGGGTGCGGTGACCGACCGACCGACCCGGCGGAAGCCCGGCTACCCCTCAAGCCCCAAGGGGCGCGGCACTCCCCTCACCGTGCCGCGCCCCGCCCCCCCGTCTCCCCCTACTCGGTGGCCACCCCCGGCAGCACCCCCGTCCGCGCCGCCTCCCCGTACCACCGGGCACTCGACTTCGGCGTACGTTCCAGGGTCGCGTAGTCCACGTACACCGCTCCGAAGCGCTTGCCGTAGCCGTACGCCCACTCGAAGTTGTCCATCAGGGACCAGAGGTAGTAGCCGCGGACGTCCGCGCCGTCGGTGATGGCGCGGCGTACGGCGGCGAGGTGGCCGTGGAGGTACGCGATCCGCTCGGGGTCGTGGACCCGGCCGTCGGGGTCCGGCTTGTCGTCGTACGCGGCGCCGTTCTCGGTGATGTAGATCGGCAGGCCGGGAGCCTCGCGGACGTACCTCATGATCAGGTCGTGCAGGCCCGTCGGGTCGATCGTCCAGCCCATCTCCGTACGCTCGCCCGGCGTTTGGTGGAAGGCGACGTCGTCCGCGCCCGGCCAGGGGGAGTGCGAGCTCGCGCCGTGGCCGTCCGCTCGCGGGCCGTCCGTCACGTTCTCCGCCGCCGAAACCAGCGTCGGTGTGTAGTAGTTGAGGCCGAGCGCGTCCAAGGGCTGTTTGATCAGGGCGAGATCGCCGTCCAGGACGTACGACCAGTCCGTGACCGACGCCGTCGCCGCGAACAGGCTCTCCGGGTACGCCCCGTGCAGCATCGGACCGTGGAAGACCCCGTTGGCGAGGTCGTCGATGCGCCGCGCCGCCGACAGGTCGGCCGGGTTCTGCGAAACCGGCCTGACGACCGAGGAGTTGAGGCTCACCGCGACCGAGTTGCGGGCGGGCATCGCGGCGCGCAGGGCCGAAGTGCCCAGGCCGTGCGCCAGGTTCAGATGGTGCGCGGCACGCAGCGACGCCGCCGGGTCGGTGCGGCCGGGAGCGTGCACCCCGGAGCCGTACCCCAGAAAGGCGCTGCACCAGGGCTCGTTGAGGGTGATCCACTGCTCGACTCGGTCGCCGAGCGCCTCGCCCAGTATCTGCGCGTACTCCGCGAAACGCAGCGCCGTGTCGCGTTCGGGCCAGCCGCCCGCGTCCTCCAGCTCCTGCGGGAGGTCCCAGTGGTAGAGGGTGACGGCCGGTTTGATGCCGTGCGCGAGCAGCTCGTCCACCAGCCGGCGGTAGAAGTCCAGGCCGCGCTGGACCGCGGGGCCGCGGCCCGTCGGCTGCACCCGGGACCAGGAGACCGAGAAGCGGTACGCGGTCAGGCCGAGGTCCGCCATCAGGGCCACGTCGTCGCGGTAGCGGTGGTAGTGGTCCACGGCCACGTCACCGGTCTCGCCGCCCGCCGTCCTGCCCGGCGTATGGCTGAAGGTGTCCCAGATCGAGGGCGTGCGGCCGTCCTCCCGTACCGCCCCCTCGATCTGGTACGCGGAGGTCGCGGCGCCCCAGAGGAAGGCGGGAGGAAAGGTCACGGGCGTCACAGGCTCAGGCATGGAAGCGCTCCCATAGGGGGTCGTGGAGGCCGACGGTAAGAGGGGGGACGGGGACAAGGAGGATGGGGGCGAGGGGGGCCGAGGCGGCGGTGACCCGGCCCCCACACGGGCGTCAGCCCTTGACGGCGCCCTGCATGATGCCGCCCACGATCTGCTTGCCGAAGATCGCGAAGACGAGCAGCAGCGGCAGCGTGCCGAGCAGCGCGCCCGCCATGATCAGGGACTGGTCGGGGGTGAAGCCGCGGCCGAGGCCCGCGACCGCGACCTGCACGGTCGGGTTGCCCATCTGGGTCAGCACGAGGAACGGCCACAGGAAGTCGTTCCACGTCTGCACGAAGACGAGCATGCCGAGCACGGCCATCGCGGGGCGCGCCGCCGGGAACACCACGTGCCAGATCACCCGCCAGCTGCTCGCGCCGTCCACCCGGGCCGCCTCGATCAGCTCGTTCGGCAGCGCCTGGATCAGGTACTGCCGCATGAAGAAGACACCGAAGGCGCTCACGAGGGACGGGAAGATCACTGCCTGGAGCTGGTCGGACCAGTCGAGCTTGGCGACCATCATGTACAGCGGGATCACGCTGAGCTGGGGCGGAATCATCATGGTGCCGATGATGATCAGCATCATGGCGTTACGGCCCTTGAAGCGCAGCTTGGCGAAGGCGAACCCGGCGATCGTGGAGAGGACGACGACGGTGACCGCCGAAATCCCGGCCACGATCGTGGTGTTGAGCATCGCCTCGCCCAGATTGGCGTCCTTCCAGGCGAGTTCGAGCTTGTCGAACAGGCCCGAGCCGAACCAGAACGGCGGTGGCGTCTGCGCCAGCCGGTTGTTGTCGCGCGAGGCGGCGATCGCCGTCCACACCAGCGGGAACAGCGAGCCGATGGTGAACAGCACGAGCACGGCGTACGCGATCGGGCCGCCGTGCAACTGCCCGCCCGCACGGGCCGACTTGGGGCGCCGGGTGCGCTTGGGCGGTTCCTTCACAGGGTCGGTGGGGGGCGTCAGTGTCGTCGTCACGGCCTGTACTCCTAACTACTGGCGCGCAGCCGGCGCGAGATGACGTAGTTGACGATCCCGATCACGATGAGGATCAAGAACATGGTCCAGGCGATGGCGGAGGCCCGGCCCAGGTGCTGGTTGACCCAGCCCTGCTCGTACAGATAGAGGCCGAGCGTCTGGAACTGGTGCTGGGCGCCGCCGGACGCACCCTTGTTGGCGTCGAAGAGGAGCGGCTCGCCGAACACCTGGCTGGCGCCGATCGTCGAGACGACGACGGTGAACAGGATCGTCGGCCGCAGCGACGGCAGCGTGACGTGCAGGAACTGCTTCCAGCGCGAGGCTCCGTCGAGGGCCGCCGACTCGTAGAGGTCCTGCGGGATGGCCTGCATCGCCGCCAGATAGATCAGCGCGTTGTAGCCCGTCCAGCGCCAGATGATGATCGACGAAACGGCTATCTGCGAGGGCCACTTGTCGTTCTGCCAGTCGATGTTGTCGAACCCGACGGCGTTCAGCGCCCAGTTGATCATGCCGTAGTCGCGGCCGAAGAGCAGCACGAACACCAGCGAGGCGGCGGCGATCGACGTGGCGTACGGCGCGAGCATCGCGACCCGGTAGAAGGTCGAGCCGCGCAGCTTGTAGTTGAGGATGTGGGCGAGGCCCATCGCCATCATCAGCTGCGGGACGGTGGAGATGATCCCGATGGTCAGGGTGTTCTTCGCCGCGTTCCAGAAGAAGTCGTCGTCGAAGATCCGGGTGTAGTTGCGCAGGCCCACCCAGTCCATGTCGGTTGGCGCCGTCAGCTCCACCGCGTGCAGCGAGGCCCAGCCCGTGTAGATCAGCGGGAAGAGGCCGAAGGCGAGGAAGAGCAGGAAGAACGGGGAGACGAAGGCGTACGGGCTCCAGCGCATGTCCCGCTGCCATCGGCGGGAGAGCCGGGCCCGGCGTCGAACGTCCGCCTCAGCGGGCGTACTTGACGGGATCCGGTCGGCCGGGGCCGCGCCCCCCTCCTTCTCGGGGGGCGCGGCGGTGTCGTGCCGGGGGGACATACCGGTCACTTCTCCAGGTTGTTGTCGATGGTCTTCACGGCGTTCTTCCAGGCCTCTTCGGGAGACTTGCCCTGGGTCACGAGAACCACGCCGTTGTCGGTCAGACCCTGCTGGATGATCTGGTCCTTCGGGCCGATCGTCTGGACCGGGATGTTCTTGGCGGCCTCGGCGAAGATCGTGCCGATCGGCGCGGCACCCGTCATGTCGTTCTTCGCGGTTGTCACCTCGGTCGAGTCGTACGCCGCCGGGGTGCTCGGGAAGCTGCCCTGCACGCCGAACAGCTTGGCCTGCTGCTCGGGAGCGGTCAGCCAGGCGGCCAGCTTCGCGGCTTCTTCGGTGTTCTTGCCGGACTTGGGCACGGTCAGGAAGGAGCCGCCCCAGTTGCCGGACACGGGCGACTGGGCGACGTCCCACTTGCCGGCCGCTTCGGGCTTCGACTTGCCCTTGATGTAACCCAGCATCCACGGCGGGCAGGACATCGCTGCGAACTTGCTGTTGGCGATCGTCGTGTCCCAGGCGGGCTGGAACTGCGTCTGATTGCCGATCAGTCCGTCCTCGGCGGCCTGCGAGGTGAGGTCGAACGCGGCCTTCACGGCCGGGTTCGTCTTGTAGATGACCTCGCCTGCGGAGTCGTAGAACCGCTCGGTCTCACTGCTGAGGATCGCCTGGAGCAGACCGCCGGGGGAGTCCAGGAAGGTGGTGCCCTTGGCCTTCGCCTGGTACTGCTTGCCGACGTCGACGAACTTGTCCCAGCTGCCCGCCCACAGCTTGCCGACTTCCTCGCGGTCGGTGGGCAGACCGGCTGCCTTGAACAGGTCCGTGCGGTAGCAGATGGCCATCGGACCGATGTCGGTGCCGACCCCGATCGTCTGCCCGTCCTTGGTGGTGGCCTGCTTCCACTTCCAGTCGAGGTAGTCGCTCTCCTTGCCGTACTTCGACAGGTCGAGCAGCTTGGTCGCCTGGGTCTCGACGATCTCGGCGATGTTGCCGACTTCGACCATCTGGATGTCCTGGAGGCCGCTGTTGGTGGTGAGGTGGTTGACGAGCGCCGGGTAGTAGTTCTCGTTGCGCTCCACGACGGTCTGCTGGATGTCGATGTCCGGGTGGAGCTTCTCGTACTCCTTGTACAGGCCGGACTCCTCGAAGCCGGCGGTGCCGAAGAGGCCGAGCGTGATCTTGGTCTTGCCCTTGCCGCCGCCTTCCGACGACGAACCGGAGCTGTCCTTGCCGTCGTCGGCACAGCCGGCCAGCAGCCCGGTGCCCAGCGACGCGATCGTCGCGAGGACTACCACCTTGCGGGCGGTTCGGGTACGTGCTCGCATTGCGTCCTCCTGTTGCCCTGACGTGCCGACCCCCCGGCCAACTGCATTGTTGGGCCCGTTAGTTCACGCTGCGGCTCGGGCGGGGAACGTGCGGGATGTGTATGTGTCAGGTACCGTGGGAGCGCTCCCACAAGTGATGTGTTGAAGAGTCGTCGGTTCGCGCGGGGGTGTCAAGGGAGCGGACGCGGAGAGATGCGTTCAGTTATCGGGCCGTTAGCTAACTGCGAGAGGCGGTACGAACTCGGGTCAGGACGGAGGCTTTTCGGTCCGTCGCGGGGGCCGAGGGCGCGGCCTCCGGTGCGGGCGGCGCTCGGGCCGGGCTCGAGTTCACGAACAGGGCTGTTAGATTCCAGGCCAGTCGCGGAGTGATCCGCGGTGTGACGGGAGGCGACCATGGCAGGCCACGGAGCGCGGGGCCGGAGCGGCGGGCGGCCGACCCTTGAGGAGGTCGCCGCGCGGGCCGGAGTGGGCCGCGGGACGGTGTCCCGGGTGATCAACGGTTCCCCGCGGGTCAGCGACGCGACCCGCGCCGCCGTCGAGGCCGCGGTCGCGGAACTCGGCTATGTCCCGAACACGGCGGCCCGTGCCCTCGCGGCCAACCGAACCGACGCGATCGCCCTTGTCGTCCCCGAACCCGAGACCCGCTTCTTCGCGGAACCGTACTTCTCGGACATGCTGCGGGGGGTCGGCGCGGCGCTGTCCGACACCGAGATGCAGCTGCTGCTGATCTTCGCGGGCAGCGATCGTGAGCGCCAGCGACTGGCCCAGTACCTGGCCGCGCACCGCGTGGACGGCGTCCTGCTGGTCTCGGTCCACGCGGACGACCCGCTCCCCGATCTCCTCTCCCAGCTGGAGATCCCGGCGGTCATCAGCGGCCGCCGCTCGGCGGGCGAGACGCTGCCGTCCGTGGACTCCGACAACTACGGCGGAGGCCGCGCGGCCGTCGAGCACCTGATCGCCCAGGGCCGCCGCACCATAGTCCACCTGGCGGGCCGCCTCGACGTCTTCGGCGCCCAGCGCCGCGTCGACGGCTACCGCGAGGGCCTGCGCGAGGCGGGCCGGGAGCCCGACGACCGGCTGATCGTCCCCGGCGACTTCACCGAGGAGGGCGGCCGCCGTGCGATGACGGAACTCCTGGACCGCTGCCCCTCCCTCGACGCGGTCTTCGCCGGCTCCGACGTCATGGCGGCCGGCGCCCGCCAGGTCCTGCGCGAGGCGGGCCGCCGTATACCCGAAGACGTGGCCCTCGTCGGCTACGACGACTCCGCCATCGCCCGCCACATGGACCCCCCGCTCACCAGCGTGCGTCAGCCGATCGAGCTGATGGGCCGCGCGATGATCGACCTCCTCCTGGACGAGATCGCGGACCGCCGTCCGGCGGTGTCGCGCGGCCTGGAGAGACGGCAGGTCGTGCTGCCCACGGAGCTGGTGGCCCGGGCGTCTTCGTGAGGCGCCCCCTCGGTCAGGCCGGCAGGGACGCGAGCCAGGTGGTCAGCAGCCGGTTGGTCTCCTCAGGGCGTTCCTGTTGGACCCAGTGGCCGCAGGCGTCGAGGATGTGCGAGGCGGTCAGGCCGGGCAGGGTGACGGGGAACGCCTTGATGGCGTCGGCCATCCAGGTGGTGGAGGCGTCCAGGCCGCCGCCGATGAACAGCGAGGGCTGAGTGACGGGGGCACCCTCGAAGGCGGCCAGATCCTCCCAGTCGCGGTCCATGTTCCGGTAGCGGCCCAGTGCCCCGCTCATCCCGGTCCGCTCGAACTCCCCGGCGTAGACATCGAGTTCGCGCTCGCCGAGCCAGCCCGGGAGCCGTCCGGCGGGGAACCGTTCGCGCAGCGTCCCGCCGGGGCTCAGGAAGTGCGGGTCGGGAGCGCCGGGCGCGGGCATGGTGTCGGCGGACAGGGCGGCGTAGAAACCGGCCAGCCAGCCCCGGACGTCGGGCTCGATCTCCCGCTCCGCCCGTCCGGGCTCCTGGAAGTAGGAGACGTAGAACTCCTCGTCCCCGCCCATCCGCGCGAAGACCTCGCTGGGCTTGGGGCCGCCGGGCGGGGCGTAGGGCACGCTCAGCAGCCCGACCGCGCGGAACACATCGGGCCGGACCAGGCCCGAGACGGCGGCGATCGTCGCACCCCAGTCGTGCCCGACGAGCACGGCGGTCTCCTCGCCCAGCGCCCGCACCACGGCGACGTTGTCCTCCACCAGGTCGAGCATCCGGTACGCGCTCACCGCCTCGGGCCTGGAGGAGCGCCCGTAGCCGCGGACATCGATGGCGGCCACCCGGTAGCCGGCCGCGGCCAGCACCGGCAGCTGGTGGCGCCACGAGTACCAGGACTCGGGGAATCCGTGCACGAGCAGGACCAGCGGGCCGGTGCCCTCCTCCACCAGGTGGATCCGTCCGGCGGGCGAAGACACCAGACGGTGCGTGCGCTCTGCTGCGTGGGTCTGCGGCATGGGGTTCCTCCCGGGTCACTCCGCGTCTACCTGCTGCCAACGGCCGCACCGGCGCAACACACCGGACAACGGCACACCGCCGATCCTGCGGCGCCCGACACGACCGACGCGAAGCCTGTTGCCGGTTCGGCAACAGCGCCGGGGGCGACCGCCCCGGAGGTGCGCCGTCGGACACCCCGGCGCAGGCTGGACAGTGACCGTTGACCCCTCATCCAGCAGACCTGGGGGCCTCATGCCGTACGGATCTCCAGGGTCGGGATGGGGTGCTCCGCCGCCCCCACAGCCGCCGAAGAGGAACACCGGGAAGATCGTCGGCTTCGGCTGCCTCGGTGTCTTCCTGCTGTTCGTGGTCCTCGGCGTGATCGGCCTCGTGTTCGGCAGCGGGGACGACTCGTCGAAGGACAGCGGCGCGGTGGTCGAGGAGTCGACGGCGAAGGCGAGCCCCAAGGAGACGTCCGGCCCTGAGGGAGACGTGAAGATCACGAAGTGCGAGGTGGACTCCACGACATCCTGGCCGGCCGCCGAACTGCTGATCACGAACCGCAGCTCGAAGGAGTCGACCTATTTCATCGACGTCGAGTTCGTGGACAACTCGGGGAAGCGGCTGGGCGAGGCGTCCGCAGGGACGAGCAACTTGGCGCCGGGGCAGAAGGCGGAGGAGACCGCGCAGGGCCTGAACGAGATCTCGGTGAAGATCGAGTGCAAGGTGACCGAGGTGACGCGGTGGGCTTCATAAGCCATAGGTCGTAGATCGTCATGGACCGTCGTCGGGAAACGAATCAAGGCCCGACCCGCTTTCGCGGGTCGAGCCTTGATCATTCAGGGTGAGTGACGGGACTTGAACCCGCGGCATCCTGGACCACAACCAGGTGCTCTACCAGCTGAGCTACACCCACCATGTCCGGTCTTGAGTTTCTCCGACCGGCCGAGAAAAAGTGTACAGGGTCCGAAGGGGTGCTCGCGCACCGCTTTTTCGGGGGCCCAGCAGGGCCCCGTCAAAGGCGTGTCCGGTGCTATTCGGTGGGCAGGACGTGCTTCGCGGCGATGGTGCGGGCGGTCTCCGAGTCGGGTCCCGGCTGCGGGACGAAGATCGCCTCGCGGTAGTAGCGGAGCTCGGCGATGGACTCGCGGATGTCGGCCAGGGCGCGGTGGTTGCCGTTCTTGTCCGGGCTGTTGAAGTACGCCCGGGGGTACCAGCGGCGGGCCAGCTCCTTGATGGAGGAGACGTCCACGATGCGGTAGTGGAGGTACTCCTCCAGGGTCGACATGTCACGGAGGAGGAAACCCCGGTCCGTGCCCACCGAGTTTCCGCACAGCGGGGCCTTGCCCGGCTCCTTGACGTGCTCGCGTACGTAGGCGAGGACCTGCGCCTCGGCGTCCGCCAGGGTCGTACCCTCGGCCAGCTCGGAGAGGAGGCCGGATTTCGTGTGCATCGTGCGCACCACGTCCGGCATCGTCTCCAGCGCCGCGTCCGGCGGGCGGATCACGATGTCCACTCCGTCACCGAGTACGTTCAGCTCAGAGTCGGTGACCAGCGCGGCCACCTCGATGAGCGCGTCATCCGACAGCGAGAGACCGGTCATCTCGCAGTCGATCCACACCATGCGATCGTTCATGTGCCTCACCCTACGGCCCACTACGCCCAGGTGAACCGCCCGTGCGTGCCACCGGGCGGGGACCCGAGGGCCCCCGCCCGGTGAGAACGGCGGGATTGGTGCGAATGACGCGACCTGCGGGGACTACGGGGCGCTGCGTTGCCCCGGCAGGCTCGGCCGTCCCGCCGCGTACAGCTCAGCGCCCGCCCTGCCCGGGTCCGTCGACATCGACGTGGACTGCCCGACGATGCCCGCGGCCGCCGTACGCCGGGTCTGCGGCGGAACCGGGTTCTCCTGGTGGATGGCCGGTGGCGGTCCCGCCGGACCCGCGGCGCCGTCCGAGTCCGAGGACGGCCGGTCGGCGGACTGCGGACGACGGGCCCGGTACGCGGCCCGGTACGCGGCCGGCGACGAGCCGAGCTGGCGCCGGAAATGACCCCGGAGCGCGACCGGCGAACGGAAGCCGCAGCGGCCCGCGACCTCGTCGACCGAGTAGTCCGACGTCTCCAGAAGACGCTGCGCCTGGAGCACCCGCTGCGTGATCAGCCACTGCAGGGGAGCGCTCCCGGTGAGCGACCGGAAACGGCGGTCGAAGGTCCGCCGGCTCATGTACGCGCGAGCCGCCAGCGTCTCCACGTCGAACTGCTCGTGGAGATGCTCCAGCGCCCAGGCGACGACCTCCGCGAGGGGGTCGGCGCCGATCTCCTCAGGTAAAGACCTGTCGAGATAGCGCTCCTGACCGCCGCTGCGGCGCGGCGGGACCACCAGACGACGGGCCAGCGCGCCGGCCGCCTCGTTGCCGTGGTCCGTCCGCACGATGTGGAGGCACAGATCGATTCCGGCCGCCGTACCCGCCGAAGTCAGTACGTCTCCGTCGTCCACGAAGAGTTCTCGTGGGTCGACATGGACGGACGGGTAGCGCTTCGCCAGCGTCGGCGCGTACATCCAGTGGGTGGTCGCTGGACGGCCGTCCAGCAGACCCGCCGCGGCCAGCACGAAGGCGCCGGTGCACAGCCCGACTATGCGGGCGCCTTCCTCGTGCGCCCGGCGCAGTGCGTCGAGCGCCTCCTCCGGCGGCGGCGAGGTGATCGACCGCCAGGCGGGCACGACCACCGTGCCTGCCCGCGAGATCGCTTCCAGGCCATGTGGCGCGGTGAGTTCCAGGCCCCCTGTGGTCCGCAGCGGGCCTTCCTCGCCCGCGCTCACCAAGAGGCGATATCGCGGTACGCCGGCGTCCTGGCGGTCAATCCCGAACACCGACAGCGGTATGGAACTCTCGAAGATGGGGCCGCCGCTGAACAGCAGCACCGCGACGATCTCCTTGCGGCGTCGCCCGGAAAGTTTCCGGGCCGCGGCTTCCGGCGCGGCAGTGGAGTCGTGGCTCATACTGCTAAGCCCCCCTCGGTGGTCGCGGCTCCTCGGTTGTGTCGCTCCTGCACGTTTCCCCTCGGTCCTGCACGAGTCCCCCGCCGTAAGACGTCAAGATCGAATCTACTGTGTCCCATGGCGCCAAGGTGACCAGTTCGGCACTCGGTGGAATGTCGACATGGCAACTTGGCGTGAAGCATTCGATCACGAAGCGTTGCACTCACGGGCCTTACAGGGAAGTGCGCCTCGTGGCAGTGGCCAATCCACGTAGGGTGCGCGCGCCCTCTGCGGCCCTTTCAGCGCAGGTCGAACGGGGGTTGGGGGGTCGTTCGACCAAGGAATGCGCCATACGCAGAAGTTGGCTGAAAAGAAGCGGGCGCGTGCGCGTAAACCGGTCAGTCGACCGGCTTGTTTCCTCCGCCGTGCCGACCGCCTCTGCGCGCCCCCACGCCATTCCTGCCGTGCGGGCCGCTCGCGCATTCCGCTTCGCGTGAGGCCGGTACCCCGTACGAGCCCCCGTACGGGCCCGGCACCCCGCGCGACGCCGGCACCCCTTGCGCTCCGCTCGCGCCGTGCCGTCCGCGGGCCGGAGCGCGCTCCTCGGCGAGCAACTGCGCCGCACCCCGCTCGGACTGCCTCAGCAGCACCCGGCAGGCCGCGGTCACGGCCGCCAGGCCAAGGGCCGTACCGGCCGCGCCGGCGAGTGAGGTGCCGTACCAGACGAGGACCACGGGGACCAGCACGCAGCTGAAGGCCGCCCAGCGCACCACATCGCTCGCCGTGTCCGGGACGGGGGGTGCCGCGGTGTGTGCCCGGGGGGCGGGGCGGGACACGGTCTCGGGTCCGGGCACGGTGTGCTCCCTCGTACGTACCTAGTACTCCATTGCTCCCCCTGGCGGCGGCTGAACAGTTCAACGCGTGCTCGACCGGCAGGTCACTGTGCGGCATGCCTGGGTGAACCCTGTGCAAACCGCCTGTACGGGGCAGCAACCATTGCGTTACGGGCGCCTCCTCATGCATGCTCCGATGAACGCCGCGTAGCGCACGCGGGATCTGGGCAGAGGAGGAGTGGCGCCGTACCCTTGGGGGTATGGGGTTGGGAAGATGATTCCCGGACACAGCTCTGCCGCACGTTGACGTCGTCCCACCACGAGGATCCAAACGCCGAGATACCCATGGCCGGTCACGAATACTTCGATCCCGCGGACCGCCAGCGCCCGCTCGCCGATCCCACGGCGGCCGAGCCCCTGGCGGCGGAGGAACTCCGCCAGTCCTGCGATCCCGCCTTCAAGCACGGCGTAGTCGTCGGTTTCGACGGCTCGACGTCCAGCGAGCGTGCCCTCGCCTACGCGATCGGCATGGCCCACCGCTCCGGCTCCGGCCTGATCATCGTCCATGTCGCCAACCGGCTGCCCACCACCGTGTGGGCGGGCTGCGAGCCCCCGGTCTTCGTCGACGTGCCGGACCATCGCACCGAGGTGCTCGGACTCGAGCTCGCCTGTGCCGAGTATCTGGCCGAGGTCCCGTGGATCCTCGTCGAGCGCGGCGGCGACATCTGCCACGAACTCGAAGAGGTGGGGCGGGAGTACGAGGCGGACGCGATCGTCGTCGGATCCACGCACGGCATCGTCGGGCGCATCTTCGGCTCGGTCGCGGGCCGGCTCGCCAAGCGCGCGCAGCGTCCTGTTGTCGTCATTCCCTGAGTGATTCCCCGAGTGCCGGGCGAACCCTGTCGTTGCCGTTCCGCAACTCCTTGTTGTCCCAGGTGAGATGAGCCTTCGGCGCGGTCAACTCCCTTTTGACGCCGGGTAGAAAGCCGCTCACATCTACTCGTGCGTAGATGTGTTTGTGCGCTTGTGAAGGGCATATATCGGTCACCGCACAACCGCACATGCACGAAGGGAGCCCGCCGTGGACAATGACGTCTCCGCGGGAAGCACCACCTCGATCCTCGGCCAACTCGCGCTAGGACTCACCCTGCTGGCCTTCGGTCTCGGTCACACCGAGGTCATCGACGGCGTGACGGCAGCCGACTCCGTCTCCCTCGCCACGTACGTCGGTGGCATCGCGCTCTTCGTCGCCGGGCTGTTCGCCTTCCGCGACCGTGACGCCTTCACCGGTACGGCGTTCTCCGCGCTCGGCGCGCTCTGGTTCACCTGGGGTGTCTCGGCCGACGCGACCCTCTCCGCGAACGCGGCGGGGCTCTTCCTGCTGCTGTTCGCCCTTGTCGCGCTCAGCCTGACGCTCGGGGCGTCCGGCGCCTCGCAACTCACCCGCGGGGCATACGGGTTGCTCTTCGTGGCGATGCTGCTGCTCGCCATCGGGCAGTTCGGTGACTCCGAGGGGCTTGCCAAGGTCGGGGGCTGGTTCGCCGCGGCCGCGGGTGCGCTTGCCTGGTACTCGGCTACGGCTGCGTTGGCTCACTGGCCCACTGCTCTTCCCAGGCGCGCCGCCGGCCGGGGGGTGACGGCCACCGGCTGAAGCTGGCGCGGGCCGGGGAACTGGGCGGCCCCGGCTCCTGAAAAGAACGGGTCCCTGCGTGCTGGTGGCACGCGCAGGGACCCGTTCTTCGTGTGTTCTTCGGCTGCGGGTCGTGGGGGTTGCTCGCGCCCCGCGGCGGAGCCGCATGTTGTCACAGCCCCGCGCCCCTGACGGGGCGCTCCCGTGCACCGGGGTTTTCTACTCCACCGTTACCGACTTGGCGAGGTTCCTCGGCTTGTCGATGTCGCGGCCCAGTACCAATGCCGCGTGGTAGGCGAGGAGTTGGAGGGGGATGCCCATGAGGATCGGGTCGAGCTCGTCCTCGTTCTTCGGGACGACGATCGTCTGGTCGGCCTTCTCCAGTTCCCGGTGCGCCACCGCGAGGATCTTGCCGCTGCGGGCCTTGATCTCCTCCAGGGCGGCACGGTTCTTCTCGAAGAGGTCGTCGTCGGGGACGATCGCGACCGTCGGCAGGGAGGGCTCGATCAGCGCCAGCGGGCCGTGCTTCAGCTCGGAGGCCGGGTAGGCCTCGGCGTGGATGTACGTGATCTCCTTGAGCTTCAGCGAGGCCTCACGGGCCACCGGGTAGCCGCGCACCCGGCCGATGAAGAGCATCGAGTGGGCCTGGGCGTACTCGGCGGCCAGCTTCTTGATCTCGTCCTCCCGCTCCAGGATCTCGGAGATCTGGCCGGGCAGCTTGCGCAGGCCCTCGATGATCCGCTTGCCGTCGCGCACCGACAGGTCGCGGGTGCGGCCCAGGTGCAGCGCGAGCAGCGCGAAGGCGACCGTGGTGTTGGTGAAGCACTTGGTGGAGACGACGCAGACCTCGGGGCCCGCGTGCACGTACATGCCGCCGTCGGCCTCGCGGGCGATGGCGCTGCCCACCACGTTGACCACGCCGAGGACCCGCGCGCCCTTGCGCTTCAGCTCCTGGACGGCTGCGAGGACGTCGTACGTCTCACCGGACTGGGAGACCGCGACGTACAGCGTGTCGGGGTCGACCACGGCGTTGCGGTAGCGGAACTCGGAGGCCGGCTCGGCGTCCGCGGGGATGCGGGCCAGCTCCTCGATCATCTGGGCGCCGATCATGCCCGCGTGGTACGACGTGCCGCAGCCGAGGATCTTCACGCGGCGGATCTGGCGGGCCTCGCGGGCGTCCAGGTTCAGGCCGCCGAGGTGCACGGTGGAGAAGCGGTCGTCGATGCGGCCGCGCAGCACGCGGTCCACGGCGTCGGCCTGCTCGTGGATCTCCTTGTGCATGTACGTGTCGTGGCCGCCCATGTCGTACGAGGCGGCCTCCCACTCGACGGTGGTGGGCTCGGACGTCGTACGGGTGCCCTCGGTGGTGTACGTACGGAAGTCGTCGGCCTTGAGGGTGGCCATTTCGCCGTCGTCCAGGGTCACTATCTGGCGCGTGTGGGTGACCAGGGCGGCGATGTCCGAGGCGACGAACATCTCCTTCTCGCCGATGCCGAGGACGACCGGGGAGCCGTTGCGGGCCACCACGATGCGCTCGGGGAAGTCGGCGTGCAGGACCGCGATGCCGTAGGTGCCCTCGATCACGCGCAGCGCGTCGCGGACCTTGTCCTCCAGCTTCTCCTGCTGGGAGCGGGCGATGAGGTGGGTGAGGACCTCGGTGTCGGTCTCGGAGAGGAACTCGACGCCGTCGGCTTCGAGCTTCTTCCGCAGGTCGGAGGCGTTGTCGATGATGCCGTTGTGGACGACGGCGACCTTGCCGTCGGCCGACATGTGCGGGTGGGCGTTCACGTCGGAGGGGGCGCCGTGGGTGGCCCAGCGGGTGTGGGCGATACCGGTGGTGCCGGCGAAGCGCTTGGGGACCTTGGCCTCCAGGTCGCGGACCCGGCCCTTGGCCTTGACCATCTTCAGGCCGGAGGACTTGGGGGTCGTCACGACGATGCCCGCCGAGTCGTAGCCCCGGTACTCCAGTCGCTGCAGGCCCTCAAGGAGGAGGGGGGCGACGTCACGCCTGCCGATGTATCCGACGATTCCGCACATAAATGACGTTTCCTAGCCGTAGATGATCTAGCCGTAGACGATGCGGCGCAGCTGCCTGAGCGTGAGCTCCGGCGGCGCGACCGCGCGGTATTTCAGGTCCGCCTCGATCCGTTCGAAGATCGACGCGTTCACCAGGCCCTGTGCCTGGAGCTCGCGGTGGCGGCGACGGACGTACTCCTCGGTCGTCTCGTCGAAGTAGGCGAGCACGTCCTGGACCACACGCAGCGCCTCGCCCCGGTTGAGGGGCGAGGAGCGCGTCAGATGATCAACAAGTTCGTCGTGCACCCGTTGATCCTGAGGTAAAGCGCTGGCAATCGCAAGAATCCTGCCCGATATCGGGCAAGAGGCTGTTGAAACTCTTATGGGACCCTGTTCGGGGCCTGTTCATGCTGTGTCCTGCGTATCGATGGATGCCAGGAGCACCTTTTTCAGCCATGGACACTCCTCGCATGGGCGTACCGGAGAAGCTCGCCGGACGCATGAGCATGGCCGAGCAGCACGAATACCTCCGCACCAAGTTCTCGCGGCGCACGATGATCAGAGGCGGCGCCGTGACCCTGGGCGCCGTCGCGGGCGGCGCCTTCGTGCCGGGCGCGGTCGCACAGGCCGCCGTTCCGACCCAGAAGACCAGCACCGAGAAGGTCGACGGCGCGCTCGTCGCCCCCTTCGGCCGCCACCTCGCCTACGGCACCGACCCGAAGACCGAGATGACGGTCTCCTGGCAGGTCCCGGCCGCCGTCAGCAAGCCGTACATCCGCATCGGCGCCCACCCCTGGGACCTCTCCCGCAAGATCGGGGCCGAGGTACGCAGCCTCTACACCCCGGCCGGTGTCGGCGCGAGCGCCGACCACACGCAGTACTACGTGCACGCGCAGCTCACCCACCTGCGCCCCGGCCAGACGTACTACTACGGCGTCGGCCACGACGGCTTCGACCCGGCGTCCGCACACCTCGCGGGCACCCTCGGCACCTTCACCACCGCGCCCGCCAAGTCCGAGCCGTTCACCTTCACGGCCTTCGGCGACCAGGGCGTCAGCTACCACGGCCTCGCCAACGACGCCCTGATCCTCGGCCAGAACCCGGCCTTCCACCTGCACGCGGGCGACATCTGCTACGCCGACCCGACCGGCGCGGGCCAGACCGCCGACACCGGCTTCGACTCGCGCACCTGGGACCAGTTCCTCGCGCAGACCGAGACGGTCGCCAAGCAGGTGCCGTGGATGGTGGCGTACGGCAACCACGACATGGAGGCCTGGTACTCGCCCAACGGCTACGGCGGCGAGGAGGCCCGCTGGCAACTGCCGGCGAACGGGCCCGACAAGAAGAACCTCCCCGGGGTGTACTCCTTCACGCACGGCAACACGGCGATCATCTCGCTGGACGCCAACGACATCTCCTGGGAGATCCCGGCCAACCTCGGTATCTCCGGCGGCACCCAGACCAAGTGGCTGGAGGCCCAGCTCAAGAAGTACCGGGCCGCCCACGGCATCGACTTCATCGTGGTCTTCTTCCACCACTGCGCCTACTGCACCTCGACCGCGCACGCCTCCGAGGGCGGCGTACGCCAGGAGTGGGTGCCGCTCTTCGAGAAGTACACCGTCGACCTGGTGATCAACGGCCACAACCACGTCTACGAGCGCACCGACGTCATCAAGGGCAACAAGGTCGCCAAGGAACTGCCGATCGGTGCCACCGCCTACCCGGAGACCGACGGCATCGTGTACGTCACGGCGGGCGCGGCCGGCCGCAGCCTGTACGCGTTCAGCGCCGACGAGTCCTACGAGGGCCACGTCAAGGACAACGAGTCCGTGGCCTCCTTCGTAGTCCAGAAGGGCAACGTCCACGAGGCCGAGACGGTCGCGTGGTCCCGCGTGCGCTACCTCAACTACTCATTCCTGCGCGTGGATGTGAAGCCGGCAGCGAAGGGCCACCTGGCCACGCTGAAGGTACGGGGCATCGCGGAGACGGGCGAAGAGGTAGACGCGTTCACGGTGGCACGCCGGGTTCGCTGAGCGCCCCTTCAGGGGTGCGGGGAACTGCGCGACCAGCCACACACGGCCCGCAGACGGCAGGCGGTCCTCACATCCTCTTGAGGACCGCCTGTTTCGCGAGAGCGAACTCATCGTCCGTCAGGACACCGGACTTGTGCAGCTCCCCGAGCTCCCGCAGCCTGCGCAACAGGGCGTCATGGTCGGCCTCGGCGACGGGGGCCGGCTCCTTCACCGGCTCCGGGGAAGAAACCGCAGCCGTAGGGTGAGGCAACCGCACCTGCACCGCCGCCGCCACCAGCGCCATCAGCGGATCCTTCTTGAACCCCCACAGCTCAACGGAGTTGGGGTCGTACTTGGGCGGAGCCTTCGTCCCCGCACCGCGCACCGTGAACCGCAGGCACCCGTTCTCCAGGCCGGCCGACGGATGCCACTCGACGCTGGTGATGTCTCCCAGGGCCAGTGAACGAACCCCGGCGGCAGCCTTCGCGTCCTCGGTCTTCCAGTTCCACTCCAGCCGTACGTGTTCGCCGTCGAAGCTCGCGGTGCCGTCCCCGGCGGAGACGGAGAGCGGCAGGGCGGGGCCCGGCAGCAGATACCCGTCGACGGGTCCTGACGGCACCTCGTCCAGGAGCAGCGCGTTGCGGACCTCGTCCACGAGGTACTCGGCGACGCCGTAGCGGTCGGACTCGACGGTGAGCTGGTAGGGGTCGTTCGGCTCCGCGAGCTTGCCGCCGGTCGCCTGGAGCAGCGGGTCGGCGCCGTCGCGCAGTCTGAGCCTCAGCCGCCCGCTCTTCCTGCCCTGTTCGAAGGAGATCCCCGCCAACGCGCCGAGCGGGACGGTCAGTTCACCCAAGGTCTTGCGGAGCAGGCTGACGTTCTTGTCGCGCCCGGGTGTCAGGCGCAGGGCGTCACCGTCGAAGATCCAGGTGCCGTCCTTCTGGATGATTTCCGCCATGAGGGGGATTGTTTCACCGGCTGTACGGGAGAGTGGTCTATACCCATTCGAAGGGAGCGCATGTGAGACAGCACAGAACGCCCCGTCTGCTCAGCACGCTGCTGCTCGTGGCGGCCGCCTCCATCTCCGTCGTCGGCGCGGCACCCCCCGCGGCCGACCGGGCTGTCACGCCGCTCGGCCAGGTGATTCCGGCGCCCGCCTCGGTCGAAGCGGGCGGATCCGCGTACCGGATCACCGGCGACACCCGCATCCGTGTCGACGGCTCGCGCGAGGCCCGCAAGGTCGGCGAGTACCTCGCGGACGTCCTGCGGCCCTCCACGGGCTACCGTCTGCCGGTCACGTCCTCGCACGGCGGTGGCATCCAACTCCGTATCGGCGCGAAGGACTTGGGCGCCGAGGGCTACCGCCTGGACAGCGGCAGGTCCGGCATCACCATCACCGCCGCCAAGCCGGCCGGACTCTTCCACGGCGTGCAGACCCTGCGCCAGCTGCTCCCGGCCTCGGTCGAGAAGGACTCCGTGCAGCCCGGCCCCTGGCTCGTCGCGGGCGGCACCATCGAGGACAGCCCGCGCTACGGCTACCGGGGCGCGATGCTCGACGTCTCCCGGCACTTCTTCACCGTCGATCAAGTCAAGCGCTACATCGACGAGTTGGCGCTCTACAAGGTCAACAAGCTGCACCTGCACCTCAGCGACGACCAGGGCTGGCGCATCGCGATCGACTCCTGGCCGCGGCTCACCACGTACGGCGGCTCGACACAGGTCGGCGGCGGACAGGGCGGTTACTACACGAAGGCCCAGTACAAGGACATCGTCCAGTACGCGGCCTCGCGCTATCTGGAGGTCGTCCCCGAGATCGACATGCCGGGGCACACCAACGCCGCGCTCGCCTCGTACGCGGAGCTGAACTGCGACGGAGTCGCGCCGCCGCTGTACACCGGCACGGATGTCGGCTTCAGCTCGCTGTGCGTGTCGAAGGACATCACGTACGACTTCGTGGACGACGTGATCCGCGAGCTGGCCGCGATCACCCCGGGCAAGTACCTGCACATCGGCGGGGACGAGGCCCACTCCACGACGCACGCCGACTATGTGGCCTTCATGGACCGGGTGCAGCCGGTCGTCGCCAAGTACGGCAAGACAGTGGTTGGTTGGCACCAGCTGACCGGGGCGACTCCCGCGAAGGGCGCACTGGCCCAGTACTGGGGGCTCGACGACACCAGCGCGGCGGAGAAGGAGCAGGTGGCGAAGGCCGCGCAGAACGGGACGGGTCTCGTGCTGTCGCCCGCCGACCGGGTCTACCTGGACATGAAGTACACCGCGGACACCCCGCTGGGGCAGGACTGGGCGGGCCTTGTGGAGGTGCAGCGGTCCTACGACTGGGATCCGGGCAACTACCTTCCCGGAGCCCCTGGTTCGGCGATCAAGGGCGTCGAGGCGCCGCTGTGGACCGAGACGATCGTGACCTCGGCGAACATCGACTACATGGTGTTCCCGCGGCTGCCCGGGGTGGCCGAGCTCGGCTGGTCGCCCGCGTCCACGCACGACTGGGACGCGTACAAGGTGCGGCTCGCGGCACAGGGGCCGCGGTGGGACGCGCTGGGGATCGGCTACTACAAGTCGCCCCAAATTCCCTGGCCAACTGCGTAGTTACGGATACAGAGGTGGGGCTCAGGAGGACCGTCTCCTGAGCCCCACCCCCGGTTTCAGAGACCCGCGATCGGGTTCTTCAGGTTGCCGACGAGCTGGAGGGCTCCGGACGGGTCGGCGAGGTCCACCATCTGCTTGTTGTTGCGCAGCTGCAGGCGGTTGAGGCAGGACAGCGCGAACTCCGGCGCGAACATGTCGTACTGCCGGAACTTGTCGGCGAGTTCGGGCGTCGCATCCTGGTACGAGCGGACGGACTCGGCGACCGTCCGCCAGAACAGGTCCTCGTCGAGGATGCCCTCGGCCTCGAGGTCGGAGGCGAGGAAGCGGAAGAAGCAGTCGAAGACGTCCGTGAAGATCGACAGGAGCTTCTTCTCCTCGGGGACCTCGACCCGGATCCGCTCGACGGCCGGCGGCAGCACCGCCTGCGGGTCCAGGACGGCGATCTCCTCGGCGATGTCCTTGTAGACCGCGCGCTGCACGACGCCGTCCTTCAGGACCAGGATGACGTTCTCGCCGTGCGGCATGTACACCAGGTCGTAGGCGTAGAAGCTGTGCAGCAGAGGGGTGAAGTAGGCGCGCAGATAGCGGCGCAGCCACTCCACGGGGTTCAGCCCCGACCGCTCGATCAGCGCGCCCGCGAAGGACCTGCCCTCGTGGTCGACGTGGGCGAGCGAGGCCATCGTCGCCAGGGTCTCGCCCTCCTGGAGCGCGGGCACCGGGCTCTCCCGCCACAGCGCGGCGAGCATTTTGCGGTACGGGGAGTAGCGGTCCGTGGCGGCCTCGTACTCCAGGTGGCGGTAGCCCACGGCGGCGCGCTCGCGGATGACCGACAGACCGGTCGACTTCAACACCGGGTCGTTCTCGACGAGTTGGGCCAGCCAGTCGTTGATCGCCGGGGTCGCCTCCATGTACGCGGCCGAAAGTCCGCGCATGAAGCCCATGTTGAGGACCGAGAGCGCCGTTTTCACGTAGTGCTTCTCGGGGTGGGACTTGTTGAAGAACGTCCGGATCGACTGCTGCGCCAGGTACTCGTCGTCGCCCTCGCCGAGGCAGACGAGACGCTGCTGGGCCACCTCGGCCGCGAAGGTCACCGAGAGCTTGTTCCACCACTGCCACGGGTGGACCGGGATCAGGAGGTAGTCGTCGGCGTCGAGGCCCTGGTCCGTGAGGATCCTGGCGAACCGCTCCACGGTCTCCGCGCCCAACTCCTCACGCAGGAAGGACTCGTACTCGATGCCGACACCCGCAGTGAACGCCGCGCGGGAGCGGTGCGCGGCCAGCCACACCAGCCGGACCGGGCTCGCGGTCTCGGGGGCGTACGACAGATAGTCGTGGACCCCGAAGCCGAGCCGCCCGTTGTTGGCGACGAAGCAGGGGTGGCCCTCGGTCATGCCGGTCTCGATGTCCTGGAAGCCGCTTTTCACGAGCTCGGCGACCGGGATCTGCGGCTTGGTGAGTTTGAAGCAGGTGCCCGAGAGGGTGGAGGAGATCTCCTCCAGGTAGACGGGCAGGACCTCGTCGCTCAGGCCCAGCGTCTTCTGCAGCTCGATGAAGAAGTCCAGGGCGGCGATCGGGAGTTCGGCTCCGTCGCGGTGGCGGGTGATCGACTCGGCGTCGACCTGCCAGTGGTCGAGTGCGCGGAGGCGGGCGGTGAAGCGGTAGCGGGTCAGCCCGTCGTCGCTGCGGACGGTGTACTGGTCCTTGCCCTGCGCCTCCGGGGTGATCAGCCGCTCGTGGGCGAACTCGGCGAGCGCCTTGCGGACGAGCAGGCGGTTGGCGCGGTCCCAGCGCTCGGGGGAGAGGTGGGCCACGGCGTCGGACAGGGTCATATCGCCAAACTCCGTACTTCTCGTGTCGCGGCGTCGAACTGTTCACGGGTGCAGAAGCTGAGCAGCGCGCGCTTCTCGGGCTTCTCGATCTCGCGCTCGGGGACGAAGCCGACCACTTCGTTGAGCGCGTGCACCGCCTTGTTGGTGACGTCGGGTTCGACGACGACCCGCCGGGTGGCCGGGTCGGCGAACAGCTCCGCCATCACGGCGGTGATCACGGCCCGGGTGAAGCCGTGCACGGGGGTGTCCGTAGGCGCGACCAGGAAGTGCATGCCTACGTCGCCGGGCTCGGGCTCGTACAGGCCGACCAGCTCGATGTACCGGGGGTCGTACTTCTCCATCAGGAACGCGGGTTCGCCGTCGCGCAGCCCGAGGTACGCGTGGTGGTGCTCGGCGGCCGCGATGGCCATGTACTCCCGCTCCACCTCCTGCAGTTTCGCGTTCTGCATCATCCAGAAGGCGGCCTTGGGGTGGGTCACCCAACTGTGCAGCAGCTCGGCGTCCTTGAGGGGGTCGAGGGCGCGGATGGTGAACGTGCCGATGTCGGTGGCGGTCGTGCCGCTCATACGGTTCAAACGGTTCATACGGCGAACTCCTGGAACGCGATCGCCTTCTCGACGGGGTAGTACTCGGTGCCGAGCAGCTCCCGGATGATGTACGCGTTGCGGTACGCGCCCATGCCGAGGTCCGGCGAGGTGATCGAGTGCGTGTGGACGCCGGCGTTCTGGAGGAAGACGCCGCGGCCCGTCGTGTCGATGGCGTAGTTGCGGGCCACGTCGAAGTTGCCGCGCGAGTCGTAGCGCAGACGTTCGTGGACCGGCTTGAGGAACTCGGGCTCGGCGTACTTGTAGCCGGTGGCGAGGATCAGACCCTGGGAGTCCAGCTCGTACTCCTTGCCCTGCTCCTCCTGGCGCAGGCCCAGGGTGTACGTCCCGTCCGAGTAATTCGCCGTGTTGAGCGAGGAGTTGGTGAGCAGCCGGGTGGGGACCGGGCCGCCGACCTTCTTCTGGTAGAGCAGATCGAAGATCGCGTCGATCAGCTCGCCGTCGATGCCCTTGAACAGGCCCTTCTGCTCCGTCTGGAGGCGGTAGCGGGTCGGCTCGGGCAGCGCGTGGAAGTAGTCGATGTACTCCGGGGAGGTCATCTCCAGCGTGAGCTTGGTGTACTCGAGCGGGAAGAAGCGCGGCGAGCGCGTGACCCAGTTCAGCTGGTAGCCGTGGACGTCGATCTCGCTCAGCAGGTCGTAGTAGATCTCGGCGGCGGACTGGCCGCTGCCGACGAGCGTGATCGACTCCTTGCTCTGCAGCTCCTGCTTGTGGTGCACATAGCGGGAGTTGTGGATGAAGTCGCCGCCGAGTCCGGCGCAGGCCTCGGGGATGTACGGCGGGGTGCCCGTGCCGAGGACCAGATGCCGGGCGCGGAACACCTCGTCGGCGTCCGTGCGGACGACGTACACCTCGGCGCGTTCGTCGTACGTCACCTCGGTGACCGTCGTGCTGAAGCGGACGCTGGACAGTTTGGAGGCGGCCCAGCGGCAGTAGTCGTCGTACTCGACCCGGAGGGGATAGAAGTTCTCCCGGATGTAGAACGAGTACAGACGGCCGGACTCCTTGAGGTAGTTGAGGAAGGAGTACGGGGACGTCGGGTCGGCCAGCGTGACCAGGTCCGACATGAAGGGGGTCTGGAGGTGCGCGCCCTCCAGGAACATCCCGGAGTGCCACTCGAAGTGGGGCTTGGAGTCGAGGAAGACGCCGTCGAGTTCGACGATCGGCTCGGTGAGGCAGGCGAGGCCGAGGTTGAAGGGGCCGAGACCGATCCCGACGAAGTCGTACGTCTTGGCGGGGGATTCAGGAAGCGCGGTCAAGGGATTCTCCCAGGTACTGCTCGGCGTGGCCGGCGATCAGATCGAGTACGGCGGTGATGTCGCCCGTCGTGGTCTCGGGGTTCAGCAGGGTGAACTTCAGGTAGTGACGGTCGCCGACCTTCGTACCCGCGACGACGGCGTCACCGGAGGCGAACAGGGCCTTGCGGGCGTACAGGTTGGCGCGGTCGATCTCGGAGGGATCGGTGACGGCGGCCGGGATGTAGCGGAAGACGAGGGTGGAGAGCGAGGGCTCCACGACGACGTCGAAGCGGGGATCCGCGGCGAGCAGCTTCCAGCCCTCGGCGGCCAGGTCGCAGACCTCGTCGAAGAGTTCGCCGATGCCGTCGGCGCCCATCACGCGCAGCGTCATCCACAGCTTGAGCGCGTCGAAGCGGCGGGTGGTCTGCAGGGACTTGTCCACCTGGTTGGGGATACGTTCCTGCACCATGCGGCGCGGGTTGAGGTACTCCGCGTGGTAGGTGGCGTGGCGCAGCGTGGCGGCGTCCCGGACCAGGATGGCGGACGAACTCACCGGCTGGAAGAAGGACTTGTGGTAGTCGACGGTGACCGAGTCGGCGCGCTCGATGCCGTCGATGCGGTCCCGGTTCTTCAGCGAGGTGAGCAGCCCGCAGCCGTAGGCGGCGTCCACGTGCATCCAGGCGCCGAACTGGGAGCACAGCTCGGCGATTTCGGGCAGCGGGTCGATGGAGCCGAAGTCGGTGGTGCCGGCGGTGGCGACGACGGCCATGGGGACGAGGCCGGCGCTCTTGCAGCGTTCCAGTTCGTGCGCGAGTGCGACCGTCTGCATGCGCTTGTCGTTCCCGACGGGGATCGAGACGACGGAGTCCGCGTTCAGGCCGAGGAGTTTGGCCGACTTCTTGACGCTGAAGTGGCTGGCCTCGGAGGCGAAGATGCGCAGTTTGGCGAGGCTGTCGGACTTGGCCTCCTCGCGGGCGAGCAGCAGTGCCTGGAGGTTGGACTGCGAGCCGCCGGAGGTGAACACGCCGTCGGCGGCCGGGCCGAGGCCGATCCGCTCGTTCGTCCAGTCGATGAGCTTGCGCTCGATGAGCGTGCCGCCGGCCGACTGGTCCCAGGTGTCCAGGGAGGAGTTGACGGCCGAGAGGACCGCCTCGCCGACCACGGCCGGGATGACGACCGGGCAGTTGAGGTGCGCGAGGTAGCGCGGGTGGTGGAAGTAGATCGCGTCCCGGAGGTAGACCTCTTCGAGTTCGTCGAGGGCCGCGGTGGTGTCGTGCAGCGGGCGGTCCAGGTCGATCCGCTCGATACGGGGAGCGAGGGCGTCGACCGTGACACCCGTGAACGGACGGTCTGTGGTGGCGAGTTTGGCCGCCACCCGCTCTATGCCTTCGGTCGCGGAGCGGCGGTACCGCTCCGCGGTCGTGTCGTTGAGCAGGTGCGAGCGCATGTGGGGGTCCTCCGTGCGGGGAGCGTCCGGGCGGGACATGAGTGAGGGCGGAATCGCGCGTTCAACTTAGGTTAGCCTAACCTAAGTCGATCGTGCGACCCTGCCCCAGTGGTGTCTTCCTGTCCCATGAGTGACGAACGCCTCGTCCAGGACCGCGGGTTACTCCTGCTCGCGCAGTTGCTCCTCGGTCAGCCCGCGCCGCCAGTAGCCGACGAAGGTGATCCGCCTGCGGTCGATCTCACGCTCGCGCACGAGATGCCGGCGCAACTCCTTCACCTGGCCGGACTCGCCCGCGATCCAGACGTACGGTCGTTCTGCGGGCGGGAGTTGTGCGGCTCGCACGGCGTCGACGGCCATGGGGGAGCTGTCGTCGCGCACGAGCCAGGTGATGTCCGCGTCGGCGGCGATCACCAGGTCCTGGATGTCCTCGGTGTGCTCGACCTCCAGCCAGGCCCGTGCGCGGGTGCCGGCCGGGAGCGATTCGAGGATGGCGGAGGCGGCGGGCACGGCGGTCTCGTCGGCCCAGACGACCACCAGGTCGGTGTCCTCCGGCGGGCGGAAGCGGATCGCCCTGTTGTCCTCGATCGCCGGACCGAGCAGCAGGACGCGGTCACCGGGGGCCGCCTCGGACGCCCAGCGGGACGCGGGTCCCGCGGGCGTCTCGGCCTCCGGCTCCACGCCGTGCAGCACGAAGTCGATGTCGATCTCGTCGGGGTCCCGCCGCAGCGACCGCAGCGTGTACGAGCGCATCACCGCCCGTACGTCGTCCGGGAGTTCGCGCCAGGCCTGCCACCAGCCTCCCCCACTCTCGGCTTCGCTCGAGCGGGGGGACCCCCAGCCCAGTTCGATCGGGACGCGGGGCTCGGTCTGGCCCGGGTGCGGCAGGAAGAGGGAGAGGCTCTGGTCGAGGCCGCCCGAGGCGAACGCGCGCAGGTCCGGGCCCGCGAAGGTCACCCGGGCCAGAGACGGGCCGAGCCGCCTCGTCCGTACGACCTGGAGAGAGAAGAAACGGAACGGGGCGGCTACGGCCGTCGGCATAAGTGCTCCTGAGTCTGCGTCAGGGGATCACGACAGGGGGTGTCAGGCGACCTTCTTGGCGTTCTCGATGGCCTCGGCGAGGTTGTCGAGAAGCGGGGTGCACTTGGCGTAGGACACGATCGGCTCGGGGGAGCGGGCGATGACCTGGCCGGCCTTGACGGCGGGCAGCTTCTTCCAGGTGGCCTCGGTGATGTCGGCCGGCTGGATGGTCGCGCTGCGGTCGTCCATGATGATGATGTCCGCCGGGTACTTGTCGACGTTCTCCCAGCTCAGGTTCTCGAACCAGCCGCCACTGGCCTTCAGTGCGCTGGCCGAGGGCTCGACGATGTTCACGCCGAGCGCCTTGAAGTACTCCAGGTCGATGGAGAGGTTCGAGCCGGAGACGTAGAAGATGTCCTGGCTCGCGGAGCCGGCCAGGACCTTGATCTCCGGGCGGGCCTTGGCCGCCGCGCGGAGCCGCTCGGCGGCCGTCTCGAACTTCTTCTTCGCCTCGACGACCTTGGCGGCCTTCACGTCGGCGCCGAGCGACTCGGCGAGCGCGTACATGCGCTCCAGCGACACCGGCATCTGACGGTCGTACACGGAGATGCCGACGCTCGGGGCGAGCTTGAGGATCTTGTCCTTGGACTCCTCGGGGACGTACCAGAGGGTGCCCGCGTCGTCGAACAGCGTGGAGATCAGCACGTCGGGCGTGAGGGCCGCGTACTTCTCGATGTTGAACTGGCCCCACTCGTTGCCGAGCACCGTCAGCTTGCTGACGTCCATGTCGCCGGCCTGGACATCGGCCTTGCCGTCCGCGGTCGTGGTCGGGCCGAAGACGCCCTTGACCTCGATGCCGTAGTCGAAGAGTGCGGCGGCCACACCGGTGAAGGCGACTATGTTCGCCGGGATCTTGTCCAGCTTCACCGTGGTGCCGCGGTCGTCCTTGAACGTCCAGGGGCCGGCCGACGCGGCGGCCTTCGTCTCGTCCGCCGAGCCAGTGCTGGTCGAGTCGTCGTCTCCGCAGGCGGCGAGAACGGCACCGAGGCCGAGGGCGCCGCCGGCGGCGAGGATGCCGCGACGGGTGACGTGGGTGGCACGGGCGTTGGACATGTGTGTGGCTGCTTTCGGCACGGGGCGGGAGCGCCCGCCTGACAAGTTCGAAGGTAGGTTAGCCTAACCTCAGCAGTTGTCCAGAGGTGGGTCCCATCTGCCGGAATGCCCGCAGTGCGTAAGGCCGACGGCGGTCCACACGTACGACGGCGCCGCGGTCCACGGCGGAAGCCGGGAGCCGCGACGCCTGACGTCACTGGCTGATTCCGATCGCCTCGGACGATCAGACCTTGCCCTTGCTGACCACCCACTTGCCGTTGACCCAGTTGCCGACCGTCTCGTAGCCGGAGCGGAAGGAACCGAGCCAGTTCAGCTTGAGACCGGCCTCGGCGGTGGACCTGACGGGGGTGTAGCTGCCGGCCTCGTCGGCCGGGCCGCCCGTGGTGTTCTCGGCGATGTACGGGAACGGGTAGACCGGGCGGGTGGCGGTCGTGTTCCCGCTGCTGTCAACGGACTTGGTCGTCAGGCTGCTCGGGGCGTCGCCCTTCGTGACCCAGTCGACCATGGCGGTCAGCGCGTCGAAGGTGTTCGGGCCCTGGCCGCCGCCGCAGTGCGCGACGCCGGGGAGCAGGAACAGCCGGGCGAAGCTCTCGGTCGCCGCGGCGCCGCCCATGACCTTCTGTACGGCCTTGTAGTACGCCATGGTGCCGACGGCCGGGATGTGCTGATCGCCCAGCCCGTGCCAGAGGATCAGCTTGCCGCCAGCCGCCTTGAACGCCTTCAGGTCCGGGTCGGTGGCGTCGTACATGCCCTCGCCCAGCGCCATGACCTTCTTGTAGTAGGCCGCCGTGAACTTGATGTCCTTGTAAGTCAGCGTCGGCTGGGGGCTGTTGAAGATCTGGTACCGGATGGTCTCGCGGACGAAGCTGATGTCGCCGGAGGCGCCGGTGGCCGTGGCGGGGGTGATGATCCCGGCCCAGTTCAGCTCGGAGCCGCGCAACTGGTAACCCGGGTACAGCAGTTCACCGTTCTCGTCGGTCGGCCCTGCGTAGATCCGGCGCAGGGTGGTGACCTGGTCCGCGGTCAGGCAGTAGTCGGCGGACGTGGAGGTCTGTCCGGCCGCGCACTTGATGGTGGCCGGGTCCCAGGTGCAGCTCAGCGGGTCGGCGATGATGCCGTCGGCGGGTGCGCCGCAGCCCTTGAGCACGGCCTCGTGCAGCGCCGCGAGGTCGGCGTTGGTGATCGTGGCCGGGCCGCCGTTGAGGTAGACGGACTGGGCGGTCCAGGCGTGCGAGAAGGTGTTCAGCGCGGTGAAGTTGTTGGCCGGGGCGCCGGCGATGATGCCGTCGAAGTCGGTCGGGTAGCGCTGAGCCTCCGTCAGGGCCTGGTGGCCGCCCTGCGAGCAGCCGTCGAAGTAGGAGTGGGTGGCGGCCTGCCCGTAGTACGTCTTGATGAGGACCTTGGCCGCCTGGGCGAGCAGGTGGTCGGACTTGTAACCGAAGTCGGCGCGCAGGGTGGGGTCGGTGGAGAACAGTCCGCCGCCCTGCGAGTGGCCCTCGTCGCTGGAGGCGACGGCGAAGGCGCCGCTGGTCAGCGGGACGCAACCGGCCGAGGCGGGGGCGCTGTTCACGTTCACGCTGCCGCAGAGACCGCCGCAGCCGACCTGGAGGTAGTTGGCCTGCCAGCCCGTCTGCGGAAGACGCAGCTCGAAGTGGATCTGCGGGGCGATCACGCCCTTCACCACGCACGCCGCCCAGTTGCCGAGCGTGTTGCTGCCGGCGGCCAGCTCCGTGGCCGAGGTGATCTCGAAGGGCACATCGGGGACGGCGGCGGCCAGGTCCTGCGACGCGATACCGGTGCAGGACATGGCCGGCGCTATGCCGGAGGAAGTGCTGCTCGATGTGGTGGCGTTGACCGAGGCGGAGGTGGAGGCCGTTGCCTGCGTGCTGCCGGTCGCGCCGTTGGCGAGCGCCATGCTCCCGCCGGTCACCAGCGCGAGGCCGGCGGCGAGGGTGGCCATGAAGGTCGCTGATTTCCACCGGTGCCATCTGAACAGCGTGGGCATGCTCGGGTCTCCATTCGATCGGCGGCACGGGACGCCGGCCGGCCGCACCGCCCCGGGGAGGGGGGTGCGTTCAGCGACGGCACAGCGAAGGAACGTAGCCCGGCGTTAATCCTGGCGCAATAGATGTCGACGAGATTGTCGACGATTTCGTCAGAGGTTTACCGGGTCTGGCGGGCCGGTTCGGTCCGGTCCCGCATTCCGGGGGAGGGGGCGGATTTCGACACCGCCGCCTGTCTTCAGTCGCCGGCGGTGGGGGCCTGCTTGTACGTCAAAGGTTGAAAGCGGATTTCCGCCGATGGGTGCCCTCACCACCCGGCGTTGCATGATCATGCGTTCTGTTGCATAATCTTGCCATGTCCAAGGTCCTCACCTCCCTCCCCACCGGCGAGCGCGTCGGCATTGCCTTCTCCGGCGGGCTCGACACCTCGGTCGCCGTCGCCTGGATGCGTGACAAGGGCGCCGTCCCGTGCACGTACACCGCCGACATCGGCCAGTACGACGAGCCCGACATCGCGTCCGTGCCCGACCGTGCCTTCGCCTACGGCGCCGAGATCGCCCGGCTCGTCGACTGCCGTGCTGCGCTGGTCGAGGAAGGTCTTGCGGCGCTCGCGTGCGGCGCGTTCCACATCAAGTCGGGCGGGCGCCCGTACTTCAACACCACGCCGCTGGGGCGTGCCGTGACCGGCACGCTGCTGGTGCGGGCCATGCTCGAGGACGGGGTCCAGATCTGGGGCGACGGCTCCACGTTCAAGGGCAACGACATCGAGCGGTTCTACCGGTACGGGCTGCTCGCCAACCCGCACCTGCGGATCTACAAGCCCTGGCTGGACGCGGACTTCGTCACGGAGCTCGGCGGCCGCAAGGAGATGTCGGAGTGGCTGCTCGCGCACGAGCTGCCGTACCGGGACTCGACGGAGAAGGCGTACTCCACGGACGCCAACATCTGGGGCGCCACGCACGAGGCCAAGACCCTTGAGCACCTCGACACCGGCATCGAGACCGTCGACCCGATCATGGGCGTGCGGTTCTGGGACCCGTCGGTGGAGATCGCCACGGAGGACGTGACGGTCGGCTTCGACCAGGGCCGCCCGGTCACCATCAACGGCAAGGAGTTCGCCTCCGCGGTCGACCTCGTCATGGAGGCCAACGCGATCGGCGGCCGGCACGGCCTCGGCATGTCCGACCAGATCGAGAACCGGATCATCGAGGCCAAGAGCCGCGGCATCTACGAGGCGCCCGGCATGGCGCTGCTGCACATCGCCTACGAGCGCCTGGTCAACGCGATCCACAACGAGGACACCGTGGCCGCGTACCACAACCAGGGTCGGCAGCTCGGCCGGTTGCTCTACGAGGGCCGCTGGCTGGACCCGCAGGCGCTGATGGTCCGCGAGTCGCTGCAGCGCTGGGTCGGCGCGGCGATCACCGGCGAGGTGACCGTGCGGCTGCGGCGCGGCGAGGACTACTCGATCCTCGACACCCAGGGCGCGGCCCTCAGCTACCACCCGGACAAGCTCTCCATGGAGCGCACCGAGGACTCGGCGTTCGGCCCGGTGGACCGGATCGGCCAGCTCACCATGCGGAACCTGGACATCGCGGACTCCCGTGCCCGGCTCGAGCAGTACGTGGGGCTCGGCCTGGTCGGCACCGCCCACCCGACGCCGATCGGCGCCGCGCAGGCGGCCTCGACCGGTCTGATCGGCGCCATGGACACCGGCGGCGCGGAGGCGATCGCCTCGCGCGGCGAGGCCACGGACGAGGAGACGATGCTGGACCGGGCGGCGATGGAGTCGGGCACGGACTGAGTCCGGCAGGCCGGCCGGTCACCCGGCCCGGGCCGCCCGGTCACCCGGCCCCCGGTCACCCGGGCCGCCCGGTCACCGGACGTCGGGGACCAGCTGTCGGTCACCGGTGGTGGGAGGCAGGTGCCGGTAGGAGATCACCGGCCGCCGGTGATCGGCCGTCGGTGTCCCGCCGTAGGCCACCAGCCGTCGGCTCGGCGGCGGGAGCCAAGTGCCGGTAGCAGACCACCAGCCGCCGGTCACCGGTGCGGGAGTCAGGCGCCGGTCGCAGAACACCAGCGCCGGTCACCAGCGCCGGTCACCGGTGGTGGGCGCCAAGCACCGTTCGTACGCACCCGGGCAGCGGGCCCCGGCGGATTCACCCGCCGGGGCCCGCCCCTGCGTCGATCAGCCCACGAGCCCCAACTCCCGGGCGATCAGCATCCGTTGTACCTCACTCGTCCCCTCCCCGATCTCAAGGATCTTGGAGTCGCGCCACATCCGGGCCACCGGGTACTCGTTCATGAAGCCGTAGCCGCCGTGGATCTGGGTGGCCTCGCGGGCGTTGTCGACGGCGATGGTGGAGGAGTAGAGCTTGGCGATCGCCGCCTCCTTCTTGAAGGGTTCTCCGGCGACCAGCCGGGAGGCGGCGTCGCGCCATCCGACGCGGGCCATGTGCGCCTTCATCTCCATGTCGGCGATCTTGAACTGGATGGCCTGGTAGGCGCCGATGTTCTTGCCGAACGCGTGCCGTTCCCTGGCGTACTTCACCGACTCGTCGACACAGCCCTGGGCGAGGCCGGTCGCGAGGGCGGAGATGGCGATGCGCCCCTCGTCGAGGATCCGCAGGAACTGCGCGTAACCGCGGCCTTCCTCGCCGAGGAGGTTGGCGGCGGGGACGCGGACGTCCGCGAAGGACAACTCCCGGGTGTCCGAGGCGTTCCAGCCGACCTTGGAGTACGGGGCGGCGACCGTGAAGCCCGGGGTGCCGGAGGGGACGATGATCGCGGAGATGCGCGGCCTGCCGTCGTCCTTGCGGCCTGTGACCGCGGTGACGGTGACCAGGCCCGTGATGTCGGTGCCCGAGTTGGTGATGAAGCACTTCGTGCCGTTGATCACCCACTCGTTCGTCGCCGGGTCGAGGCGGGCCGTCGTGCGGGTCGCGCCCGCGTCCGAGCCGCCGTCCGGTTCGGTCAGCCCGAACGCGCCGAGGATCTCGCCGGAGCAGAGGCGGGGCAGCCACTCGGCCTTCTGGGCGTCGGTGCCGAAGAGGTGGATCGGCATGGCGCCGAGTGAGACGCCGGCCTCCAGGGTGATGGCCACGGAGGAGTCGACGCGGGCCAGTTCCTCCAGCGCGATGCCGAGGGCGAGGTAGTCGCCGCCCATGCCGCCGTACTCCTCCGGGAACGGCAGCCCGAACAGGCCCATCCGGCCCATTTCCCGCACGATCTCGTACGGGAACTCGTGCCGTTCGTAGAAGTCACCGATCTTCGGTGCGACGACATCGTGGGCGAACTCCTCGACCGTACGGCGGAGTTCGTCGAGTTCGGGGGAGAGGCGGTGATCGAGGGACATGGGGTCACTCCTTGTGCTGCTGTGGTGTTCCACCGAGCGCTTTGACGGTGCGGGACGGGCTGGGTCGGCCCAACTGGTCGGCCATCCACACGCTGGTGGCGGTGAGACGGCCGAGATCGACCCCGGTGTCGATACCGAGGCCCTGGAGCATCCATACGAGGTCTTCGGTGGCCAGGTTGCCGGTCGCGGACTTGGCGTAAGGGCAGCCGCCGAGGCCGCCGGCGGAGGCGTCGATCGTCGTGACACCGTGCTGGAGCGCGGCGAGGGTGTTGGCGAGCGCCTGGCCGTACGTGTCGTGGAAGTGCACGCCGATCGAACTGGTCGGCACGCCCTCCTCGTTGAGCTCGGCGAGGAGGGCCTGTACATGGCCGGGTGTCGCCACGCCGATGGTGTCGCCGAGACTCAGCTCGTCGCAGCCCATGTCGAGCAGCGTTCTGCAGACGCGGACGACCTGGTGGATGGGGACGGCGCCTTCCCAGGGGTCGCCGAAGCACATCGAGAGGTAGCCGCGGACGTGGAGCTTGTCCTTCTTGGCGTGGGCGATGACCGGATCGAACATGGCCAGCGCCTCGTCGACCGTCCGGTTGAGGTTGGCCTTCGCGAAGGTCTCCGTGGCGCTGGCGAAGACGGCGACGCGGGTGGCGCCCAGTGCGCGGGCCCGGTCGAGACCGCGTTCGTTCGGTACGAGTACCGGGAGGTGGACGCCCGGCAGATCCCGTACGAGGGGGAACAGCTGCTCCGCGTCCGCGAGTTGGGGCACCCAGTCCGGGTGGACGAAGCTGGTGGCCTCGATGGTGGTCAGGCCCGCGTCGGCCAGGCGCCGGATGAACTCCGCCTTGACCTCGGTCGGCACGGTCGCCTTCTCGTTCTGCAGCCCGTCGCGTGCGCCGACCTCGTGGATCCTCACCCGGGCGGGCAGATCCTGGGCCGGTACGGCCATGGGCAGTCCCGATACGGTCATTCCGCCTCCTCGTGCGGTGCGATCACGGCGAGGACCTGGTCCATGGCGACCGTCGTGCCCGGTGTGACGTCCAGCTCGCTCACGGTCCCGGCGTGCGGTGCGGAGACGACGTGCTCCATCTTCATCGCCTCGACGACCAACAGGCTCTGCCCGGCGGCCACTTCGTCCCCGACGGCGACCTTCACCACGGTCACCGTCCCGGGCATGGGAGCGGTGAGCGAGTCGGCACCGGCGTGCGCGGCGCCGGTGAGGGAGGCGGCGACCGGGTCGTGGTCGCGGACCTGCCAGGCGTCGCCGTCGCGGCCGAGCCAGTCGCCGGCGCGGTGGAAGGTGTGGCGCACGCCGTCCAGGACCACCGACACCTGGCCGGCGGTGACGGTGTGGGTGCCGCGCGGAACGTACTCCACGGGGTCGAGCACACGCAGATGGAATCCCACGGGCTTGGGTTCGCCCCCCAGCCGCCAGCCGCTCGGCACTGAGAAGGGGTCGGTCCAGCCGCTTGCACGAGGGGCCAGCGCCTCAAGTCGTACGGCCGCGGCCGCCTCGTACACCGCCTCCGGCACCTCCGCCGGGACGAGCCCCTCCGCCTCCCGCTCCACCAGACCCGTGTCCAACTCCCCGGCGACCACGGCGGGGTGGGCGAGCAGCCTCCGCAGGAACCCCGCGTTCGTCTGCACCCCCAGTGTCACCGTCTCCGCGAGGGCGGCCCGGAGTTTGCGCAGCGCGGTCGGGCGGTCCGGCCCGTACGCGATGACCTTGGACAGCATCGGGTCGTAGAGGGAACCGACCTCGCTGCCCTCGGTCAGCCCCGAGTCGGTGCGTACGCCGTCGCCCTGGGGCTCGTGCAGCGCGAGCACCGTGCCCCCGGAGGGGAGGAAGCCCCGCGCGGGGTCCTCGGCACACACCCGCGCCTCCACCGCGTGCCCCGTGAGCGTGATGTCCCCCTGCCCGTAAGGGAGTTGCTCACCGGCTGCCACCCGGAGCTGCCACTCCACCAGGTCGAGCCCCGTGATCAGCTCGGTCACCGGATGCTCCACCTGGAGGCGGGTGTTCATCTCCATGAAGAAGTACGAGGAGGGGTCCACGCCCGGCACGATGAACTCCACCGTGCCCGCGCCCCGGTAGCCGCAGGACCGGGCCGCCTGGACCGCCGCCTCGCCCATCGCGGCGCGGGTCCCGGCGTCGAGGAGCACGCTCGGCGCCTCCTCGATGATCTTCTGGTGGCGGCGCTGCAGGGAGCACTCGCGCTCGCCGAGGTGGACCACGTTCCCGTGGCCGTCCGCCAGGACCTGGATCTCGATGTGCCGGGGGCGGTCGATCCACCGCTCGACGAGGAGGCTGTCGTCGCCGAAGGAGGCGCGGGCCTCGCGCCGGGCGGCCGCGATCTCATCGGAGAGCAGGGACGCATCCCGCACCAGCCGCATGCCCTTGCCGCCGCCGCCCGCCGAGGGCTTCAGCAGCACCGGCATACTGACCTCGCGGGCGGCGTCGACCAGCTCCGCGTCCGTGAGCCCGCTGCCGGACGAGCCCGGGACCACCGGAACCCCGGCCGCCTCGACGGTCTCCTTGGCGCGGATCTTGTCGCCCATCAGCGCGATCGCCTCCGCGGGCGGCCCGATGAAGACCAGCCCGGCGGCCGCGCAGGCCCGCGCGAAGGAGGCGTTCTCCGCGAGGAAGCCGTACCCGGGGTGCACCGCCTGTGCTCCCGAACGCGCGGCGGCCTCCAGGAGCCGCTCGGCCGACAGATAGCTCTCGGCGGCCGGCGCCGGACCGATCCGTACCGCCGTGTCCGCCTCGCGCACATGCCGGGCGTCGGCGTCGGCGTCGGAGAAGACGGCCACCGAGCGCACGCCGAGCGAGCGCAGCGTGCGGATGACCCGGACGGCGATCTCGCCCCGGTTGGCCACAAGAACGGTGTCGAACATCGTCAGAGGTCCCTCACATCCGGAAGACGCCGAACTGGGGTTCACCCAGCGGCGCGTTGGCGCAAGCGGTCAGGGCGAGCCCCAGCACCTGCCGGGTCTCCATCGGGTCGATCACGCCGTCGTCCCAGAGGCGGGCCGTCGCGTAGTAGGCGTTCCCCTGGCGCTCGTACTGCTCGCGGATCGGATCCTTGAAGGCCTCTTCGTCCTCGGCGGGCCAGGACTCCCCGCGCGCCTCCAACTGGTCGCGCTTGACGGTTGCGAGGACGGAGGAGGCCTGCTCGCCGCCCATCACGGAGATCTTGGCGTTCGGCCACATCCACAGGAAGCGCGGCGAGTACGCCCGGCCGCACATCGAGTAGTTGCCCGCTCCGTACGACCCGCCCACCACCACGGTGAGCTTCGGTACCCGTGTACAGGCGACCGCCGTGACCATCTTGGCGCCGTGCTTGGCGATGCCACCGGCCTCGTACTGCCGCCCGACCATGAACCCCGAGATGTTCTGCAGGAAGACCAGGGGGATGCCCCGCTGGTCGCACAGCTCGATGAAGTGGGCGCCCTTCTGGGCCGATTCGGAGAACAGGATGCCGTTGTTGCCGACGATCCCGACCGGGTGTCCGTGGATGTGCGCGAAGCCGGTGACCAGGGTCTGCCCGAACTCCGCCTTGAACTCCGAGAAACGTGAACCGTCGACCACGCGCGCGATGATCTCGCGTACGTCATAGGGGGTGCGGGAGTCGACCGGCACGGCGCCGTACAGCCCGTACGGATCGACCTTGGGCTCGGACGAAGGCTGGACCGTCCATGGCAGGGGCCCGCGCGCGGGGAGGGTCGCGGCGATGTTCCGTACGATCCGCAGCGCGTGCGCGTCGTCCTCGGCGAGGTGGTCGGTGACGCCCGACACGCGCGCGTGGACCTCGCCGCCGCCCAGTTCCTCGGCGGTGACGACCTCACCGGTGGCGGCCTTCACCAGGGGAGGGCCGCCGAGGAAGATCGTGCCCTGATTGCGCACGATCACGGCCTCGTCGCTCATCGCGGGCACGTACGCGCCGCCCGCCGTGCAGGAGCCGAGGACGGCCGCGATCTGCGGGATGCCGGCGCCCGACATCCGCGCCTGGTTGTAGAAGATCCGCCCGAAGTGCTCGCGGTCGGGGAAGACCTCGTCCTGCATGGGGAGGAAGGCGCCCCCGGAGTCCACCAGGTAGATGCAGGGGAGGCGGTTCTCGAGCGCCACCTCCTGGGCGCGCAGGTGCTTCTTCACCGTCATCGGGTAGTACGTGCCGCCCTTGACGGTCGCGTCATTGGCGACGATCACGCACTCGCGGCCGCTCACCCGGCCGATCCCGGCGATCACTCCGGCGGCCGGGGCCTGCCCGTCGTACAGCCCGTCCGCGGCCAACGGTGCCAGCTCCAGGAAGGGCGAGCCCGGGTCCAGGAGCGTGTCCACGCGGTCGCGCGGCAGCAGCTTCCCGCGCGCGGTGTGCCGGTCCCGCGCCCGCTCGCCGCCGCCGAGCCGGGCCGCGGCCAGCTTCTGCCGCAGCTCCTCGCCCAGCGCGCGATGGGCCGCCTCATTGGCCCGCCAGGCCTCCGACGCGGGGTCTGCCGCGCTCGTCAGCTCCGGTGCCTCGTGGTGCATTGCGCGGACCCCTCACCTTGTTAATGAGCGTTAACGCGTTTCCTTCAGGTTAACGACCGCTAACCTTCCTGTCTAGAATTACTTTCATGGCCACGAGAACCGACGCACCCACCCGTCGCGAGCAGATCCTCAAGGAAGCCGCCCGGCTCTTCGCCGGGCGCGGCTTCCACGGTGTGGGAGTGGATGAGATAGGGGCCGCGGTCGGCATCAGCGGCCCCGGTCTGTACCGGCACTTCCCCGGCAAGGACGCGATGCTCGCCGAGCTCCTCGTGGGCATCAGCGGACAGCTGCTGACCGGCGCGAAGCGGCGCGTCGCGGAGGCCGACGGGAACCCTTCGGAGCAGGTCCTCGACTCCCTCATCGAGGGGCACATCGACTTCGCGCTCGACGACCGCCCCCTGATCACCCTGCACGACCGCGAGCTGGACCGCCTCCGCGACAGCGACCGCAAGCTCGTGCGGCAGCTCCAGCGCCAGTACGTCGAGCTGTGGGTGGAGGTCGTACGCGAGGTCTATCCGGCCCTGGCCGAACCCACGGCCCGCTCGGCGGTGCACTCGGTCTTCGGGCTGCTCAACTCCACACCGCACCTGGCCCGCCCGGGCTCACTGCCGGGCCGCGCCACCAGTGCCGCTCTGCTGCACCGGATGGCCAGGGGCGCCTTCGAGGCGGCGGGGACGTGACGAGCGTCTCGGGACGGTTGCTCTGGACGCCGCTCGTGACTGCCCGGTAACCTGGATGCTGAGCAAGCGCTTAGCCGTGGGACCGTAACCATCAATTGAGCAACCCCCACGGCGAGCAACCAGATACGCGAGAGCGGCGCCGGCTTAGGCGCAGAGAGGTGTCGGCGGTGCGCCGTACTGTGTTCAACGAGGACCACGAGGCGTTCCGGGAGACCCTCCGGGCCTTCATCGAGGCCGAGGTCGTCCCCGTCTACGACGAGTGGTTCGCCGCGGGCCAGGCGCCGCGCGACTTCTACTACAAGCTGGCCGAGCTGGGCGTCTTCGGCATCCGTGTGGACGAGGAGTACGGCGGCGCGGGCATCGACTCGTACAAGTTCGAGGCCGTGATGTACGAGGAGACCGCGCGCGCGGGTGTCTCCTTCGGCGGCTCCGGTGTGCATGTGCTGCTCGGCCTGCCCTACATCAAGGCGCTCGCCACCGACGAGCAGAAGAAGCGCTTCCTGCCGAAGTTCGTCTCCGGCGAGGAGATGTGGGCCCTCGCGATGACCGAGCCGGGCACCGGTTCCGACCTCGCGGGCATGAAGACCACCGCGAAGCTCTCCGAGGACGGCACGCACTACGTCCTCAACGGCTCCAAGACCTTCATCACGGGCGGTGTGCACGCGGACAAGGTCATCGTCTGCGCCCGTACGTCCGCGCCCACGGCCGAGGACCGCCGCTTCGGCATCTCCCTCTTCGCCGTGGACACCAAGTCCGAGGGCTACTCGATAGGCCGCAAGCTCGACAAGCTCGGCCTGAAGACCTCCGACACCGCCGAGCTGGCGTTCGTCGACGTGAAGGTGCCGGTCGAGGACCTGCTCGGCGAGGAGAACAAGGGCTTCTACTACCTCGGCGGCAACCTGCCCTCCGAGCGCTGGGGCATCGCGTTCGGCGCGTACGCGCAGGCTGCGGCGGCCGTCCGGTTCGCCAAGGAGTACGTCCAGGAGCGCACCGTCTTCGGCAAGCAGGTCGCCCACTTCCAGAACACCAAGTTCGAGCTGGCCGCCTGCCAGGCCGAGGTGGACGCCGCGCAGGCCGTCGCCGACCGCTCCCTGGAGGCCCTCGACGCGGGCGAGCTGTCCCCGGCCGAGGCCGCGAGCGCCAAGCTGTTCTGCACCGAGGTCGCGCACCGCGTCATCGACCGCTGCCTCCAGCTGCACGGCGGCTACGGCTTCATGAACGAGTACCCGATCGCCCGCCTGTACGCGGACAACCGTGTGAACAGGATCTACGGCGGCACCAGCGAGGTCATGAAGATGATCATCGCGAAGGACATGGGCCTGTAAGGTTCCCGAAATTACTGGCCAGTAGAAATGGCTCCATGAGTCAGGCACTTCAGTCTCTCCTCGATCTGCTCGACCTCGAGCAGATCGAGGAGAACATCTTCCGCGGCCAGTCCCGGTCCGCCGTCGTCCCACGAGTCTTCGGCGGACAGGTCGCGGCACAGGCGCTCGTCGCCGCGGGGCGTACGGTCCCCGACGACCGGTTCGCCCATTCCCTCCACTCGTACTTCCTGCGCACCGGCGACGCCGGCGCGCCCATCGTCTACACCGTGGACCGCATCGGCGACGGCCGTTCCTTCACCACCCGCCGGGTGGTCGCCGTCCAGCACGGGCAGCCGATCTTCCACCTCTCCGCGTCCTTCCAGAAACGCGAAGAGGGCTTCGACCACCAGACGCCGATGCCGTACGCGCCCGACCCCGCCACGCTCCCCACCGCCGAGGAGCGGCTCCCCGCGTACAAGCACCTCGACCCCGACGTCGTGGAGAAGTTCCTGGAGTCGCGCGCCGCGGTCGATCTGCGCTACGTCGACGACCCGCCGTACGGCAGGTTCGGGGAGCCGCGCGAACCGCGCTCGCAGGTGTGGTTCCGCACCAACGGCAAACTCGCCGACGACCCGCTGCTGCACGTCTGCCTGGCCACCTACGTCTCCGACATGACGCTCCTGGACTCCATCCTGCTCGCCCACGGGCGCGGCGGCTGGGCCGTCGGCGATGTCGTCGGCGCCTCCCTCGACCACGCGATGTGGTTCCACCGGCCCTTCCGTGCCGACGAATGGCTGCTGTACGACCAGGAGTCGCCGTCCGCGTCGGGCGGGCGGGGTCTGGGCCAGGCCCGCATCTACACGCAGGACGGACAACTCGCCATATCGGTGATCCAGGAGGGCGTGGTCCGCGTCCCCCGGTAACACTTGGGGCATGGCTGAAGCTGCACAGGCGGAACAACAGGGCGGCGGCGAGAGCACCTTCACGGTGATCGTCGCCGCCGTCGCCAATCTCGGGATCGCACTCGCCAAGGCCGTCGCCGGCGTGATCAGCGGATCCAGCGCGATGCTGTCCGAGGCGGCGCACTCGGTGGCGGACACGGTCACCGAGTTGCTGCTGCTGACCGCGCTGAAGCGCAGCGAGAAACCGGCGGACGAGGACCATCCGCTCGGATACGGGCCCGAGCGCTACATCTGGGCGATGCTCGCGGCGGTCGCCACCTTCGTCGGCGGCGCGGTGTTCTCGATCTACGACGGCATCCACACCCTCGTCGCGGGCGAGGAACTCGGCGACCCGCTCATCTCGTACATCGTGCTTGCCGTCGCCTTCCTCCTGGAGGGCTACTCGCTGCGCACCGGCGTCCGCCAGGCGCGGGGCGAGGCGGAGCGCTTCGGGGCGTCCTTCAAGCTCTACTTCCGGCACACGCCCGACACCGCCGTGAAGGCCGTCGTCATGGAGGACTCGGCCGCGCTGGTGGGCCTGCTGCTCGCAGCGGGCGGCCTGCTCGGCGGACAGCTCACCGGCTCCGGGGTCTGGGACGGCGTCGCCTCCCTCTGCATCGGCCTGCTCCTGCTGTACGTCGCCTGGGTCCTCGGCCGCTCCAACGCCGAGCTGCTCATCGGGCGGCCGCTGCCCAAGCCGATGCGGGAGCGGATCCGGGCCGAACTCCTCGCGGTGGAACACGTGGAAGCCGTACTGGAGTTGACGACCCTGGTGCAGGGGCCGCACGAGGCGCTGGTCGCCGCGAAGGTCGACTTCCGGGATGTGTCGACGGCCGCGCAGATCGAGTGGGCCTGCGAACAGGCGGAGGCGCGGCTGCGGGAGGTGTTCCCCGGGGTGAGCCGCGTGTATCTGGACCCGACGCCGGGGTACGCGCAGCGGCGGGAGGAGGGGCTCAATCCGTGGCCGTGACCACGGATTGAGCGGGTGGGGTCAGAGCAGGCCCGCCGCGTCCAGGAGGTACGCCGTCATCGGGTCGTAGAACCGCGGGCTGGTGACGTGGTCGTCCAGCGGGATCGCGACCTGGAGGGTGCCCTCGGACTCGGCGAGGAACAGGGCGGGGTCGTTGCAGTCGGCGTAGCCCATGGAGTCGATGCCCTGCTGGCCCGCGAAGCCGGCCCAGCCGTGGTCGGCGAAGACCAGGTCGGGCAGCGGGCGGCCCTCCCGCTCCAGGCCGGTGAGGATCGCCCGCATAGGCTCGCCCGAATGGGTGTGCCAGAGGGTGGCGCCGTGTTCGAGGACCGCGACGTCCGCGAACTGCATGACGTATCCCTCGTCGGTCTGCAGCCCGTCCGGGATGACGATGATCTCGCAGCCGGCCGCGCGCAGGGCCCCGGCGGTCGCGCGGTGCACGTCGAGCAGGCCGCCCGGGTGGCCGGTCGCGAAAAGCACGCTCTGGGTGCCGTCGGCCGCCTTGCGCAGCCGTGCCGCCGCCCGGTCCAGGGCGTCGACCGTCAGCTCCGGGTCGATGGTGTCCTGCCCGTACCGGTACTCGGGGTCGTCGTTCACACCGCAGCGCTCAGCCATCACCGCGAGCACGTCCTGCTCGTCGCTCCAGCGGTCACCGAGCTCGAGTCCGAGCCACCAGTTGCGCTCGCCGTTCGCCAGCTTGCGGTAGTGAGAGAGGTTGTTCTCGCGGGGAGTGGCTACGTCGCCCGCGATACGCGTCCTGACGAGGTGGTCGACGAGCTCTTGGCGGCTGGGGATCCCGGGTATCGGCATAGGTCCATTGTGCCGTCGGCGCCGCCGGGCGACCCGGATGTCCCGAACCCTGGGATACGGGTCACTTGTGTGTACGGGGTCCTGTGGGCCTCGGGTGCCGTGTTGCCGCCGGCCGGAGTGACCGGGCTCCGCCGCTCCGCGACGGGCTTTCCCAGGCCGCTCCGCGGCAGAACACTCCCAGCCGCTCCGCGGCGTGTTTCCCACCCACCCACCCGTCTCGGCCTCTTGAAGGGCTCGACTTGGCGCCTGTGCCTCACCCGTCCCGCAACGCGAACCACAACTCCATCCGCACATCCGGATCATCGAGGTCCGCCCCCAGCAACGCCGAGCACCGCGCGATGCGTTGGCGCACCGTGTTGCGGTGGACGGACAGCGCCACCGCCGTACGGTCCCAACTCCCGTGCAGGGAGAGCCAGGTGCGCAAGGTCTCGGTGAGCGCGGGATTCGCGGCGATCGGGGCGAGCAGGGCGCGCGCGTGGGCCTCGGCGTCCGACGCGGGCACGAGATCGGCGAGCGCGGGACGCTCCCCGTGGCGGACCAGCGCCGTACGGGTGGCACGGGCGCGGGCCAGGGCACGGGCGGCCTGTGCGTCGGCCGCCACCCACTCGTGCGGGCCGACGGGCGCGCTGACCCCGCAGGTCCAGCCCGCCTGCGGGGCGGGCTCACGGTCGCCGGGCACGAGGACGCGTACGACGTCGCGGCCCGTGTCGACCAGCGCGGAGCCCAGCGCCGCACCCAGCGCGGAGGCGGCGACGGCGTCCGGCGCGGGGCCGTCCCCGGCGGGCCGCGCGTGCACGACGATCCACCGCTCCCCGCCGCCCAGCAACGGCGCGACCGCCTCCGGCGAGGCCCCCAGCAACAACCGCACGAGCGCCGCCGACCGCGCCGCCCCACTGCCGCTCTGGTGCTCCCCGGTGAGAAGGGAGAGCAGCACGGCCGCCACAGACGCGATGGTGTGATCCCCGGGCTCACGCCGCGGCGCCCCGACCCCGAGCACGAAACCCTGTCCGGCCCCCAGGGCGTAGGCGGCGAGATGCGTGCCACCCACGGTGTCGGTGGCGGAGGCGGGCGAGGGGCCACTCTGGGTCCCCCCGGGCCGCACGACCCGGGCCAACTCGGCGAGGGCCTGCACGGCGGTTTCCCCCGCCACCCTCCCCGCCCGCGCAAGCTCCGCCCCCTCCGGCCCGTACAGCACAGCCCAGCCCCCCACCCGCCGCGCGAGCTGCCGCAGCACCGCGGGTACCGGATCCGGGCGGGCAGCAGCCGCCGCGAGGCTCTGCTGGGCCTCCGTGACCCGCCGCAGCTCCGTGTGGCGGGCCTGGGCCATGAGTTGCCAGACGGCTCGGGCCACTCCCGAGAAGGTGGTGCGGGGTGGGACCTCCAGGAGGGGGAGGCCGTATGTGTCGCAGGCGGCGACCAGGGCGCGCGGGACCGTGTCGTGGACCGGGGCCAGGCCGAAGCCGAGGGCTGTGCCGCCTGCGGCGACGATTCGGGAGACGTAGTCGTCGAAGTAGGTGCCCGAGCCTGCCGCCTCCGGGATGTGGACGCCGGCGGTGAGGAGCAGTTCGCCGCCCAGCAAGTAGGGGTACGGGTCCGCCATCTCCGAGGTGTGCGCCCAGTGGATCACCGTGTCCGGGTCGGAGGGGCCGGCGATCTGATGCAGGCCGAGATCCTCGCGGGCAAGGAGCGCGGAGAGCGGTACGGGCGGAGTCGGCGGGACGGGCGAGGTGGGTGAGGCAGGCAGGGCGGATGCGTCCGGCATGGGTGGACGTTCCCTCCATCCGGTTCAGCGGCAGTGGATGAAACGTACACTTCAGAGTCGCTTTCCGGCCACCTAGTGTCGTGACCGCCGGTAGCAGCGGGTACGGGCGGATGTCCCCGCGATCAGTCACCGGCCGGTCCTCAGGGCCAGAGCCCCACACCCACCTGCACGACACGCCACCGAGCGCTCGGAGGAGACCCCCATGGCCGTCGACTACACAGTGATCGTCGTCTATCTGGCCGGCATGCTGGCCATGGGCTGGTGGGGCATGCGCCGTGCCAAGTCGAAGAGCGAGTTCCTCGTCGCGGGGCGGCGTCTCGGCCCCGCCATGTACTCGGGGACCATGGCCGCGATCGTGCTCGGCGGCGCGTCCACCATCGGCGGGGTCGGCCTCGGCTACCAGTACGGGCTCTCCGGGGCCTGGATGGTCTTCGCCATCGGCCTCGGACTCCTCGCGCTGTCGATCTTCTTCTCCGCGCGCATCGCCCGCCTGAAGGTCTACACCGTCTCCGAGATGCTCGACCTCCGCTACGGCGGCCGCGCGGGGGTCATCTCCGGTGTCGTCATGTGGGCGTACACCCTCATGCTCGCGGTCACCTCGACCATCGCGTACGCCACGATCTTCGACGTCCTCTTCGACATGAACCGGACGCTCGCGATCGTCCTCGGCGGCTCGATCGTCGTGGCGTACTCGACGCTCGGCGGCATGTGGTCGATCACGCTCACCGACATGGTGCAGTTCGTCGTCAAGACCATCGGTGTGCTGCTCCTGCTCCTGCCCATCGCGGTCGTCAAGGCCGGCGGGTTCAGCGAGATGAAGGCGAAGCTGCCGACCGAGTACTTCGACCCGCTGGGCATCGGCGGCGAGACGATCTTCACGTACGTGCTCATCTACACCTTCGGCATGCTGATCGGGCAGGACATCTGGCAGCGCGTGTTCACCGCGCGCAGCGACACCACGGCGAAGTGGGGCGGCACGGTCGCCGGTACGTACTGCCTGGTGTACGCCGTCGCGGGCGCCGTCATCGGTACCGCGGCCAAGGTCATGTACCCGACGCTGCCCAGCGCCGACACCGCCTTCGCGACCATCGTGAAGGACGAACTCCCGGTCGGGGTGAGGGGCTTGGTGCTCGCCGCCGCCCTCGCCGCCGTGATGTCGACCTCCTCCGGCGCGCTCATAGCCTGCGCCACCGTCGCCAACAACGACATCTGGTCGCGGCTGCGGGGAGCCACCGCGGACAAGGACAGCGAGGAGCGCGACGAGGTCAGGGACAACCGCGTCTTCATCCTGGTCATGGGCATCGCGGTGATCTGTACGGCGATCGCGCTCAACAACGTCGTCGAGGCGCTGACCGTCGCGTACAACCTGCTCGTCGGCGGGCTCCTTGTCCCGATCCTCGGCGGGCTGCTGTGGAAGCGCGGCACCGCGCAGGGCGCACTCGCCTCCGTCGTGGTCGGCGGCGTCGCGGTCATCGGCCTGATGGCGACGTACGGCATCCTCGCGAACGAGCCCGTGTACTACGGGCTGCTCTCCTCGCTGGCCGTCTATGTGATCGTCTCGCTGGCCACGCCCGCGACCGACGCCGCCGTACTGGTCGCCTGGCGCGAGCGCCTCGCGGGCCGGGTCGCCGAACCCTTGTCCGAACCAGTCCCGGCTCACCAGTAGAGTCGTATCAGCGGTACTTAGTTGTACATACGCGATGTTGCGTAGGAAAGAAGGCATTTCATCATGAGCAGCAACGAGACGCCCCGCGGCCCCGTCGACTCGTCCCGCATCCCGCGGTACGCAGGACCCGCGACCTTCGCCCGGCTGCCGCGCCTCGACGAGGTCGGCACCGCCGACGTCGCCGTGGTCGGGGTGCCGTTCGACTCCGGCGTCTCGTACCGGCCGGGCGCCCGCTTCGGCGGCAACGCGATCCGCGAGGCGTCCCGGCTGCTGCGCCCCTACAACCCGGCCCAGGACGCCTCGCCCTTCGCCCTCGCGCAGGTCGCGGACGCCGGTGACATCGCGGCGAACCCGTTCAACATCAACGAGGCCGTGGAGACGGTCGAGGCGGCGGCCGACGAACTGCTCGGCACCGGCGCCCGCCTCATGACGCTGGGCGGCGACCACACCATCGCGCTGCCGCTGCTGAGGTCCGTGGCCAAGAAGCACGGCCCCGTCGCGCTGCTCCACTTCGACGCCCATCTCGACACCTGGGACACCTACTTCGGGGCCGAGTACACGCACGGCACGCCATTCCGCCGGGCGGTGGAGGAGGGCATCCTCGACACCGAGGCGCTCTCGCACGTCGGCACCCGCGGCCCGCTGTACGGCAAGCAGGATCTCACCGACGACGAGAAGATGGGCTTCGGCATCGTCACCTCGGCGGACATCTACCGCCGCGGCGCCGACGAGGTCGCCGACCAGCTGCGCCAGCGCATCGGCAACCGCCCTCTCTACATCTCCATTGACATCGACTGCCTGGACCCGGCGCACGCGCCCGGCACGGGCACGCCGGAAGCGGGCGGCATGACCTCCCGCGAACTCCTGGAGATCCTGCGGGGGTTGTCGTCCTGCAACCTGGTGTCGGCCGACGTCGTCGAGGTCGCGCCCGCGTACGATCACGCCGAGATCACGGCGGTGGCCGCGTCCCACACGGCGTATGAACTCACGACCATCATGTCCCGCCAGATTGCAGAGGCACGCGCGAAGTGACCCACGACCACGACCTGGAGCTCCGCCCCACGGCCGCCCAGACCGCAGCCGCCCTGAACCCGCCCCCCGGGCGCAACGGCGGAGACCTGGTCGTGGAGACCCTCACCGGTCTCGGCGCGACGACCGTCTTCGGCCTGCCAGGGCAGCACGCGCTTGGCATGTTCGACGCCCTGCGCCGCTCCTCCCTCCAGTACGTGGGCCTGCGCGTCGAGAACAACGCGGGGTTCGCGGCGGACGCGTACGGCCGCATCACCGGTGAGGCGGCCCCGCTGCTGCTGTCGACGGGCCCGGGCGCGCTGACCTCGCTGGCCGCGCTCCAGGAGGCGGCCGCGGCTTCCTCCCCCGTCCTCGCCATCAGCAGCCAGATCCCCACCGCCGGGCTCGGCGGCGGACGCCACGGCTATCTGCATGAACTCCCCGACCAGCAGGCGTCGTTCAGGGGAGTGGTGAAGTCCGTGCACACGGTCCGCAGTCAGTCCCAGATCCCGTCGGCGATCGCGGCGGCGTGGGAGTCGGCGCTGACGGCCCCGCACGGCCCGGTGTGGGTGGAGATCCCTCAGGACGTGCTCCTCGCCGAGACGTCACTGCCGGTCGTGACGGCGATGGACGCGACCCCGGAGGACGTGGTCCCGCGCCCCGAACTCACAGCAGTGGCGGCCCACTTGCTGTCGAACGCCGCCCGCCCCGCGATCATCGCGGGCGGCGGAGTCGTACGAGCGGACGCGTCCGGCAAGCTCCGCCAACTCGCCGAGAAGCTGAACGCCCCCGTCGTCACCACCTTCGGCGGAAAGGGCGCCTTCCCCTGGGAACACCCGCTCTCCCTCCAGTCCTGGCTGGAGGACCGCCACACCACGGACTTCCTGGAGGACGCGGACGTCCTCCTCGTGGTGGGCTCGGGCCTGGGCGAACTGTCGTCGAACTACCACACGTTCAAGCCCCGGGGCCGCGTCGTCCAGATCGAGGCGGACCTCGGCAAACTGGAGTCCAACCACCCGGCGCTCGGCATCCACGCGGACGCCCGCCTTGCGCTGTCGGCGCTCCTGGAGACGGTTTCCGACCGCGCGGACGACACGGCGCGGGAGCGGGTGCGTACGGTGCTCGCCCGGGTCGGGGAGCGCATCGCCGCCCAGGAACTCACCCTGGAACAGGACGTGTTGGCGTCCGTCCGCCAGGCGCTGCCGGCCGGCTCCCCGTCCTTCTGGGACATGACGATCCTGGCGTACTGGGCGTGGTCCGCCTTCGACCCGCGCGGGTCGAACACCATGCACTCCGCCCAGGGCGCGGGCGGCCTCGGCTACGGCTTCCCCGCCGCACTGGGCGCGGCGACCGCGGACCCGACCCGTCCGGTCCTCGCGGTCTCGGGTGACGGCGGCGCGTTGTATTCGATCGCCGAACTCGCCACGGCCAGGCAGTACGACCTCAACGTCACCTGGCTGATCGTCGACGACGGCGGCTACGGCATCCTCCGCGAGTACATGACGGACGCCTTCGGCCAGGCCACGGCGACGGAGCTGGCCCGCCCCGACTACGTGGCCCTCGCGGAGTCCTTCGGGGTGCCGGGCGTGCGCACGAGCCCCGAGACCCTGGAGACGGACCTGTCGAAGGCCCTGGCGACACCCGGCCCTTCGGTGGTGCTGCTCCCGGCGGTGCTGCGGATGTTCGCGCCGACGCATCTGGACTGACGGTCACCTGGGCTGACGGCCACGGCGCCCCTGGTTCGCTAGGGCAGCGCCAGTTCCGCCCAGGTCGCCTTGCCGGCGGCGCCCAACCGGGGGCAGTAGCCCCAGCGTTGGGCCAAGGCCTGGATGAGGGTGAGTCCCCGGCCGCCCTCGTCTCCCGCGGCCGCCTGCCGGGGCAGGGGGCGGTGGTCGTCCGCGTCGGCGACCTCCACGCGCAGGAGACCGTCGTACGTCGCCAGGCGCAGACCGATCCCGAGGCCGGGCGCGGTGCAGGCGTGCTGGAGTGAGTTGGTGACCAGTTCCGTGAGCAACAGCTCGGCCGTTTCGGCCACTTCACCGTCGATCTGCCAGTCGGTGAGCTGGGCGCGGAGCAGCTGTCGGGCGTGCGGGGCGCTGCGCGGGGTGCGCGGGAGCTGCCAGGTGGCGTCGGTGACAGCAGCGTCGGTGACAGCGGAGTCGGTGGCTGTTTCGGGCATGCGGGTCCCCTCCTGGCCGAGCAGGTTGCCGAGGTTGAACTCCCCGTTGGGCACGGGGAGTTCAACCGGTCGGCAGGTGGCTACCAGATCGCCTCGACCCACTCCGGGTGGTCGATGAACGGGTTGCGGTTGTGCTGGTAGTTGTCGTAGATGAGCTGGTTGCGCTTCTCCTCGAAGGCGCTGGGCGGGTCCGCCTCGTTCCACGCCTTGAGGACGGAGAGCTTGCCCATGTAGGGGTTGCTGCCGTTGTTCACCAGCTGGTTGGGCTCGAGGTCGGCCCAGCCGTCGTCGCCTTCGTAGCGGACCGTCATGTAGAGGATCATGCGGGCGACGTCGCCCTTGTCCGCGGCGCGCGGCTCGAAGGAGTCGGAGTCGGTGAGGCTGCCGCCGCCGTTGGTGACCGTGCTGCCGCCGTTGTCGAAGTCCTTGTTGCCACGGATGCTGTTGACCTGGACGTCGGCGGGACGCAGGTGGTGCAGGTCCGTGCCGGGACCGGTCGCCTCGCCGAAGTCGCCGTGGGACTTGGCCCAGGTGTGCTCGCGGTTCCAGTCGCCCACGTCGCCGCCGTTGAGGGACTTGGCGCGCGAGACGCCGCTGTAGAGCAGGATCACGTTGCTGCTGTTGTTCGGGTCCTGGTCGGTCACCATGAGCGCGTTCCAGACCGCGGAGTACGAGATCTTGGTCTGGGGGGCGATGATCGTGTGCAGCGAGGACTTCAGGCTCGTGCCGGTCTTACCGATCGCGTTCTTGTAGTACGTGCTGTCGTACGCGGTGGTTGTGGCAGCGGCGGGGGACGCTGCCAAGGTCGGGAGGGTGACGCCGACGAGAACGGCGGACGTGGCCACCGCAAGCGCCTTCCATCTGCCTATCTGCGCAACGGACATGGGGGTGCCCTTTCCCGGGATCGGCACACATGTGAACGCGGCTGCGTTCGCCTCAACGATGCTGCGTTCTACGCGTGTTGACTTTTTTGGTAACCGGGAGCGTGGCATGTGTTGGGGGTCGGCCGTGTAACCAGTGAGAGGCGTTTGTGTGACGTTATGGAATAGAGAGCAACCCCTGACCGTGAGAACGGTCAGAGGTTGCTCTGCGCGAGGGTTTACCCCAACTGGAGGAGGGTTTCCCCTAGTTGACGTCCGACGGGTCGAGCCGGTAGAGCGACTGGGTGTTCTGGGTTCCGGTCGCGGAGTCGGAAGTGGAATCGGAAGCGGAATCGGACTCGGACGTGGAGGAGGAACTGCCGCTGTACTCGCTCTCCTTCACCGCCGTACCGTTCTTCTCCACCCAGGTGGTGACCTCCGAGCTGATGCTGGAGTCGCCGCCCATGCCGCCGCCTCCGCCGCCACCGAGCTGGATGTAGTGCAACTCGCCTGCCTTCACCAGCTCCTTGAGCTTGGCGAGCGTCATCGCCTTGTCGGTGCCGGACCAGCCCCACATGGAGATGACCGGCTCCCCGCTGCTCAGGATGAGCGACGAGGCGGTCTGTGAACTGGACACCGCGAGCAGCCACTCGGCGCCGTCCTGGTTCTTCTTCAGGTACGTGATGAGCTCGCTGCTGGTGTCGCCGCCCATGCCGCCGCCACCGCCACCGAAACCGCCGCCCGCGCCACCGCGCTGGCCGGCAGCCCCGCCGGCTGCGCCTCCGGCAGCTCCTTCGGCCGCCTCGCCGGTCCCGTCGGCGCCGTTCGGGGGCGTACCCATGCCGCCGCCCTGCTGACCGCCGCCCTGCTGACCGCCGTCCTGCTGGCCCCCGGGCGCAGTGCCGCCCGGCGCCCCGCTGGGCATGCCGCTCGGCGCGCCACCCGTGCCACCCGCCTGGCCGCCCTGCTCGGCGCCGGGCTGCTGGCCACCGGCCATCGCGGCACCGCCGCCCATCCGGCCGCCACCGCCCCCGCCTCCTCCACCGAAACCGCCGCCACCCGTCGTGGGCCCGGCAGTCGGGTTGGTGCCGCCCATGCCGCCGGCCGTGCCCGCGGGCACCGAGGCGGCGTACGCGGCAGGCCCCGCGACCGACGCGACGACCGCCGCGGCGATGGAGACCGCGAGGAGCCGTGCCCGGTGACCGGAGCGGAAGACCAGCAGACCCACGATCGCCAGCGCCATGACCACCGCGATCGTCGGCCACAGCCAGGTGTTCCAGCCGGAGGCCCGGCGCAGCAGCACGACGGCCCAGATGCCGGTGACCGCCAGAGCGGCGGGCAGCACCCACGCCCACCGCTTGTCCGCCCGGAAGGCACGCAGCAGCATGACGCCGCCGCCACCGCAGAGCGCCGCGATACCGGGCGCGAGGGCGGTCGTGTAGTACGGGTGCATCGTGCCCTCGGCCATGCTGAAGGTGAGGAAGTGGAGCGCGGTCCAGCCGCCCCACAGCACCAGCGCGGCGCGCGTCAGGTCCGTGCGCGGCGCCCGCCCGCACAGCACCAGGCCGCCGACCAGCGCGATGCCCGCGAACGGCAGCAGCCACGAGATCTGGCCGCCCAGCGTGTCGTTGAACATCCGGCCGATGCCGGCGGTCCCGGAGAAGCCGCCTCCGCCACCCCCGCCGCCTCCGCCGTTGCCCTCGCCGCCGAAGACCCGGCCGAGGCCGTTGTAGCCCATGATCAGGTTCCAGGCGGTGCCGTCCGTCGAGCCGCCGATGTACGGCCGCTCGGAGGCGGGTACCAGCGACACGGCGGCAGGCCACCAGAAGCTGGCGACCGCCAGGGCCACGCCCGCGATCAGCAGGTTCACGATGCGCTTCACGAGGCCGAGCCGGGACGCGTACAGGTACACGGCGAAGACGGCGGGCAGCGCGATGTAGCCCTGCAGCATCTTCGTGTTGAACGCGAGCCCGAAGCAGACCGCCGAGCCGATGAGCGGCAGCAGCCTGCCGTCCCGCGTCGCGCGCAGCGCGAGTGCCGCGCCCGCCACCATCAGGAGGACGAGCAGCGTGTCGGGGTTGTTGTCCCGGTTGATGGCCACCGTGATCGGCGTCAGCGCGAGGACCAGCGCGGCCACGGTGGCCGCCGCGTGTCCGAAGACCCGCTTCACGGAGGAGTGCAGGATCCAGATGGTGCCGACCGCGGACGCGATCAGCGGCGCCATCATCTGCCAGGTCCCGTAGCCGAAGACGCGGCAGGACAGGCCCATCACCATCAGGACGAAGGGCGGCTTGTCGACGGTCATGAAGTTGCCCGCGTCCAGCGAGCCGAAGAACCAGGCCTTCCAGCTCTGCGTGCCGCTCAGCACGGCGGCGCTGTAGAAGCTGTTCAGACCGGACGAGGAGAGGTTCCAGGAGTACAGCACTGCGGCCAGCAGCATGATCGCGATCAGGGCGGGGAGTGACCAGCGCGGCGCCTTCTCCGGTGGCCCGGGCGGTCCGGGCGGCGTGGGAGCGGGCGAGTCGGGGGCCACGGGGGCGTGGGGGTGTGGGTCGGTGGCAGATGTCACCAGCGCATCCTGCGAACAGGCGGTGGGCGCGCGCTGTGGCCTACCTGGGGGCGACCTGTGAATCCCGGCAACTGTCGGTCACGGCCCGTACAACGGTTCGCCAACACGTTCGGCAAGCCGTACAACCATTCGTACACACAGGTGAGTCAAAGGGGGCGAGCGTGCCGGGGGTGCGCTCGTATCCACCCAAGGGGACGGGAAGCCTTCATGACTCACCGCATATCGCGGCGCGCCCGCGTGCTCGGCGCAGGCATCGGCGCCGGGATGCTCATACCGCTGGTGGCCGCCGCGGCGCCCGCTGCCGCAGCCACGCCGCAGGTCAGCTGTACGTCCGCGAAGGCGGGGCTGGCCACGAAGCTTCAGAGGGACATCACCGCCGCGCTCGCGAACCGTACGGGCACCATCGCGGTCGGCCTCTACGACCGCAGTACGAAGACGACCTGCTCTCTCAGATCGTCCACCGCGTACGACTCGGCCAGCGTCGTCAAGGTCACCGTCCTCGCCACGCTGCTGTGGGACGCCAAGAAGCACAACCGCTACCTCACACAGCGCGAGGCCGACCTCGCCAAGGCCATGATCACCAAGTCGGACAACGCCTCGACCAGCACCCTGTGGCGTCAGCTCGGCCTGACGAAGATCAAGGGCTTCCTCACCGCCGCCGGGATGACCCAGACCAAGCCGGGAGCGGACGGCTACTGGGGCCTGACCCAGATCACCGTGCGCGACGAGCAGAAGCTGCTCGCGCTCACCACCGCGAAGAACTCGGTCCTGAGCGACAACGCCCGCGCGTACATCCTCAAGCTGATGGGTCAGGTCATCTCCTCCCAGCGCTGGGGTACGCCGGCGGGGGCGCCCGCCGGTGTCGCCGTGCACGTCAAGAACGGCTGGCTGTCGCGGGCCACGCACGGCTGGCGGGTGCACAGCGTCGGCACTTTCAAGGGCGGCGGCCACGACTACACGATCACGGTCCTGACGCACGGCAACAGCACCATGCAGTACGGCATCAACACCATCCAGGCCGTGGCCAAGGTCATCCACAAGGACCTGGCGGCCAGCTGACCGGCGCATCGAGGGAGGACCCAACTCCCCGGAATTCACGACCAGTACGCCTGCCCTAAACCAGCAGCCGCCTACCGTGTCGCCATGCGCCTGCGAACCGTACTCGCCACCCTCACCGCCGGCCTGGCGGCGGCCACCACCCTCACCGCCGCCGGGCCCGCCACCGCCGCTTCGAGCAGCAGCGCCAACGCCTGCTCGCCCTCCGTCGCCATCGCCGGCTTCTCCGACGCGCTCGACAAGACGACGTACGAGGGCACCTTCGTCGGCAACTTCTCCGCGCTCGCCGTGGACCGGAACGGCCAGATCGCCGCCGTATCCGACCGGTCCTCCCTCTTCACCCTCGACGCGAAGACCCTTCAGCCCACCGGTGTCGTCCCGCTCGCCGACGAGAACGGTGCCGCGCTCGACTCCGAGGGCCTGGTCGTCGACCGCGACGGCACGCGGCTCATCTCCTCCGAGACCGAGCCCTCCGTACGCCGCTACTCCCGCGACGGCAAGATCCTCGACCGTCTCCCCGTACCGGACGCCCTCAGGGTCGCCCCCGCGGGCCGCGCCACCACGAACCAGACCTTCGAGGGCCTGACCCTGCTGCCGGGCGGTCGCACCGTCCTCGCCACGATGGAGAACAGCATCAGCGGCGACAGCAAGGAGATCGTCCGCTTCCAGACCTGGGACCGGAGCAAGGGGACCTTCCGCCTCGGTGCCCAGTACGGCTACCGCACCGACACCGGCCTCGGTGTCTCCGAGGCCACCGCCACCCCCGACGGCCGCCTCCTCGTCCTGGAGCGCGGCTTCACCGCGGGCGTCGGCAACACCGTCCGCCTCTATCTGGCCGACCTGCGGCACGCCACGGACACCGCCGGTGAGGCGACGCTCACCGGGCAGGACGGCGTACGACTGGTCAAGAAGACCCTGCTCGCCGACCTGGTGAACTGCCCGTCACTGGGTGCCACGGCCAAGCAGCCCCAGCCCAACCCGCTCCTCGACAACATCGAGGGCCTGACGATCACCGGCCGCACCAAGGGCCGCCTGGACCTCCTCCTGGTCAGCGACGACAACCAGAACGCGGCCCAGATCACCCGCTTCTACTCTCTGCGCGTCCGGCTGCCCCGATAAGCCGCCCCTTTTGTTGCGGAGGGATGAAATCCGCTTCGCTGAGCGTTGGTGCCTTCCGGCGGACTGAGATCTACGGAAGGCACCCGCGTGGCAGCGCAAGGGGGATGGGCACGGCGACTCGCCGGGTACGCATGGCGGCACCCGAAGGACGTCGTGCTGGCGCTCGGCTCCTCGCTGGGCGGCATGGCGATCATGGCGCTCGTCCCGCTCATCACCAAGGTGATCATCGATGACGTGGTCGTGGGCCACACCAAGGACATGGCCCCCTGGGCGGGCGCGCTGATCGCCGCCGCCGCCGTCGTCTACGTCCTCACCTACATCCGCCGCTACTACGGCGGCCGCCTCGCCCTCGACGTGCAGCACGACCTCCGTACCGAGATGTACGAGACGATCACCCGGCTCGACGGCCGCCGCCAGGACGAGCTGTCCACCGGACAGGTCGTCGGGCGCGCCACCAGCGACCTCCAGCTGATCCAGGGCCTCCTCTTCATGCTGCCGATGACCATCGGCAATGTGCTCCTCTTCCTGATCTCGCTCGGGATCATGGCCTGGCTGTCCCTCCCGCTCACCCTCGTCGCGCTCGCCGTCGCCCCTGCCCTGTGGGTCGTCGCCAAGCGCAGCCGCTCCCGGCTGCACCCCGCCACCTGGTACGCGCAGGCCCAGGCCGCCGCCGTCGCGGGTGTGGTCGACGGCGCCGTCAGCGGCGTACGCGTGGTGAAGGGCTTCGGGCAGGAGGAGCAGGAGACCGGGAAGCTCCGGGAGGTCGGGCGCAGGCTCTTCGCGGGGCGGCTGCGGACGATCCGGCTGAACTCCAAGTACACCCCGGCGCTTCAGGCCGTACCCGCCCTCGGACAGGTCGCGATGCTCGCCCTCGGCGGCTGGCTCGCGGTGCGCGGACAGGTCACGCTCGGCACCTTCGTCGCGTTCTCCTCGTACCTCTCGCAGCTCGTCGGGCCCGTGCGCATGCTGGCCGTGGTGCTGACCGTCGGACAGCAGGCCCGGGCCGGCGCCGAGCGCGTCCTCGAACTCATCGACACCGAGCCGTCGATCAAGGAGGGGACGAAGACCCTTCCCGCCGACGCGCCCGCGACCGTCGAGTTCGACGACGTGTCCTTCGGATACGAGGAGGGGCGGCCGGTCCTGGACGGGCTGAGCTTCGAGATCCGGCCCGGCGAGACCCTCGCCGTCGTCGGCTCCTCCGGGTCCGGCAAGTCGACGGTCTCGCTGCTGCTTCCCCGCTTCTACGACGTGACGCACGGCGCCGTTCTCGTCGGCGGCCACGATGTGCGCGAGCTGACGACCGAGTCGCTGCGGGCCGCGATCGGGCTCGTCCCCGAGGACTCCTTCCTCTTCTCCGACACCGTTCGCGCCAACATCGCGTACGGCCGCCCGGAGGCGAGTGACGAGGAGATCGCGACCGCCGCCCGCGCCGCCCAGGCGGACCGTTTCATCAGCGAGCTGCCGAAGGGCTACGACACCACGGTCGGCGAGCACGGCCTCACCCTCTCCGGCGGCCAGCGTCAGCGCGTCGCCCTCGCCCGCGCCATCCTCACCGACCCGCGCCTGCTCGTCCTCGACGACGCCACCTCCGCCGTGGACGCCCGCGTGGAGCACGAGATCCACGAGGCGCTCAGCCAGGTCATGGAGGGCCGCACCACCCTCCTGATCGCACACCGCCGCTCCACCCTCAACCTCGCCGACCGCATCGCCGTACTCGACGACGGACGCCTCGCCGACATCGGCACGCACGAGGAACTCCAGCGGCGCTCTCCGCTGTACCGGCGGCTGCTCACCGACCCCGACGAGCTGGGCGGCGTCTCCCCGGGACACGCCCTGCCCGCAGTGCCGCAGGAGGACACCTCCGTACGGGACGAGCTGGACGCCGAGTTCGACGCCGAGCGCGGGGTCACCCCACGGCTGTGGACCGGCGACCGCGAGCCCAAGGACAACGCGCTCGCCGGGATGCCCGCCACCCCCGAACTCCTCACCCAGGTCGAGGCGTTGCCCCCGGCCACCGACACCCCCGGCATCGACGAGGCGCGCGCGGTCAGGCCCGAGGAGTCGTACGGGCTGCGGCGGCTGCTGCGCGGCTTCGGGGCGCCGCTGCTCCTCAGCCTCGGGCTCGTCGCCGTCGACGCCGGCATGAGCCTGCTGCTGCCCGTGCTGATCCGGCACGGCATCGACCAGGGCGTCTCCGAGGTCGCGCTCGGCGCGGTGTGGGCGGCGTCCGGGTTCGCGCTGATCACCGTGCTCGTCCAGTGGGTGGCGCAGATCGGCGAGACGCGGATGACGGGACGGACGGGGGAGCGGGTCCTGTACTCGCTCCGGCTGAAGATCTTCGCGCAGCTGCAGCGCCTCGGACTCGACTACTACGAGCGGGAGTTGACCGGGCGGATCATGACCCGGATGACGACGGACGTGGATGCGCTGTCGACGTTCCTGCAGACCGGTCTTGTCACCGCCTTCGTCGCCGTCGTCACCTTCTTCGGCATCATGGCCGCGCTCCTGGTGATCGACGTGCAGCTGGCGCTGGTCGTCTTCCTGACGCTGCCGGTGCTGGTCGTCGGCACGTTCTTCTTCCGCCGGGCGAGTGTGAAGGCGTACGAACTCGCCCGCGAGCGGGTGTCGGTGGTCAACGCCGACCTCCAGGAGTCGGTCTCCGGGCTGCGGATCCTCCAGGCGTTCCGGCGCGAGGGCTCGGGCGTGCGGCGGTTCGCGGCGGGCAGCGACAGCTACCGGCAGGCGCGTACGCGCGGCCAGTGGCTGATCTCGGTCTACTTCCCGTTCGTGCAGCTGCTGGCGTCGGTGGCCGGGGCGGCGGTGCTCGTGGTGGGCGCGAACCGCGTCGACGCCGGGACGCTCACGACGGGCGCGCTGGTGGCGTACCTCCTCTACATCGACCTGTTCTTCGCGCCCGTGCAGCAGCTCTCGCAGGTCTTCGACGGCTACCAGCAGGCGACGGTGTCGCTGGGCAGGATCCAGGAGCTGCTCCAGGAGCCGACATCGACGGAGGCCGCGGACAAGCCCCTCGAGGTGCTGTCCCTGCGGGGCGAAATCGCCTTCGAGGACGTCGACTTCGCGTACGGCGACGACGAAGAGGCCCTGAGCCAGGTGTCGTTGAGCATCCCCGCCGGGCAGACCGTCGCCTTCGTCGGCGAGACCGGCGCGGGCAAGTCGACGCTCGTGAAGCTGGTCGCGCGCTTCTACGACCCGACCGGCGGGCGGGTGACGGTCGACGGCACGGACCTTCGCGACCTCGACATCACCTCCTTCCGCCATCGCCTCGGCGTCGTCCCGCAGGAGGCGTACCTCTTCCAGGGGACGGTCCGGGACGCCATCGCCTACGGCCGCCCCGACGCGACCGACGCCCAGGTGGAGGCTGCCGCACGCGCGGTCGGCGCGCACGACATGATCGCGACGCTCGACGGCGGCTACCTCCACGAGGTCGCCGAGCGCGGCCGCAACCTGTCCGCCGGACAGCGCCAGCTGATCGCGCTGGCCCGCGCCGAACTCGTCGACCCGGACATCCTGCTCCTCGACGAGGCCACCGCAGCCCTGGACCTGGCGACGGAGGCACTGGTCAACCAGGCCACCGACCGCATCGCGGGCCGCCGTACGACCCTCGTCGTCGCCCACCGCCTGACCACGGCCGCCCGCGCGGACCGGGTCGTGCTGATGGCCCGTGGGCGGGTGGCCGAGGACGGCACCCACGAGGAGCTGCTCGCACGGGGCGGTCAGTACGCGGAGCTGTGGCGGACCTTCGTGGGGGCGGCCGAGCCGGGGGAGCCCGTCGGCCACGTGGTCTGAACCTCTCTCACCTTCGCGCAACCATTCGACGTACCTCGTGCGTCCGTACACCAGTACGCTCATGGGCTGCGGTACGGGAGGGACGACAGTGGACATTGGTGCGCTACGCCGACGGGTGGCGCTCGGTCTGGCCGTGCTCACCGCGTCCGGGCTGCTCGCGCTGATGAGCCCCGGCAGCGCGGCGGCCGCCGCCTCGTACTGCTCGGGCCGCGAGGTCCGCAAGCTGCCCTTCTCGACCGGGACCGTACGGGTCTACAAGAGCCGCGGATACGTCTGCGCCGTGACCTTCCCGAAGAGGCAGGGGGCCCGGAAGTACATGTCCGTCAGCGTGCGTGCCCGCGGCGGCCGGCCGGACAAGGACGAGGGGCTGTTCTCGCACCACGCGGGCCCGGCGAAGGTGCACGCGGGACGCCGCTGCGTGTGGATCACGGGCTCCGTCGGCAGGGGCTCGGTGAGCTCGGGCTGGATCCTGTGCTGAAGCACCTTCCGGAACCTTCTCAGCCGAATCACCGCAATCCCACAGGGATTGCTCAATCACCCCTGGTGTCACGCGAGTTGCTCCGCTAGGTTCCGGCGGACATCTGCGTAACTCCAGGGGAGGGTGCATGCGCAAGGCGCTCAGATGGCTGCTGGCGCTCACAGTGCTCATAGGCACGTTGAGCACGGCGGGGGCGGCCACCGCCGCCCAGCCGGAGGCCACCACCGGCACCAGCACGACCAGTGCGGACATACTGGACAGGCTTCTCGCGATACCCGGGATGAGCCTGGTCCAGGAGAAGCCGTACACCGGCTACCGCTACTTCGTTCTCAACTACACCCAGCCGATCGACCACCGGCACCCGTCCAAGGGCACGTTCCAGCAGCGCATCACCGTGCTGCACAAGGACACCGCGCGCCCGACGGTCTTCTACACCGGCGGCTACTTCGTCTCCACGACGCCCAGCCGCCGCGAGCCGACCCAGATCGTGGACGGCAACCAGATCTCGATGGAGTACCGCTTCTTCACTCCGTCCCGGCCCGACCCGGCCGACTGGTCCAAGCTCGACATCTGGCAGGCGGCCAGCGACCAGCACCGCATCTTCAAGGCCCTCAAGCCGATCTACGACAAGAAGTGGATCTCCACGGGCGGCTCGAAGGGCGGCATGACCGCCACGTACTACGAGCGCTTCTACCCGCGTGACATGGACGGCGTCGTCGCGTACGTCGCCCCCAACGACGTGGTGAACAACGAGGACTCGGCCTACGACCGCTTCTTCGCCGGCGTCGGCACCAAGGAGTGCCGCGACCGGCTCAACGCCGTGCAGCGCGAGGCGCTCGTACGCCGTGAGCCGCTGGAGAAGACGTACGCGGCCTACGCGGCCGAGAACGAGTACACCTTCACCACGATCGGCAGCCTCGACAAGGCGTACGAAGCGGTCGTCCTCGACTACGTCTGGGGCTTCTGGCAGTACAGCCTGCTGGCCGACTGCGACACGATCCCGGCGGACGCGGTGAACGCCACCGACGAGGAGATCTGGACCTCCATCGACACGATCTCCGGGTTCTCCTTCTACACGGACCAGGGCCTGGAGCCGTACACGCCGTACTACTACCAGGCGGGTACGCAGCTGGGCGCGCCGACCATCGGGTTCCCGCACATCGAGAAGAGCCTGATCCGCTACGGCTACCAGCCGCCGCGGAACTTCGTGCCGCGGGACATCCCCATGAAGTTCCAGCCGTCGGCGATGCGTGACGTGGACTCCTGGGTCAAGAACAACGCCAACCACATGCTGTACGTCTACGGCCAGAACGACCCGTGGGGCGCCGAGCGCTTCCGCCTCGGCAAGGGCGCGCACGACAGTTACGTCTTCACCGCGCCGGGCCTGAACCACGGCGCCAACGTCGCGGGTCTCGTCGCCGACGAGAAGGCCCTCGCCACGGCCCGCATCCTCCAGTGGGCGGGCGTCGCCTCGGCGGCGGTCCAGTCGGACCCGGCGGCGGCCAAGCCGCTGGCCAAGTTCGACGCGAAGCTCGACCAGCGTGATGTGGAGCGCGAGCCCGCGTTGCGGCCGTAACTCCCGGGCCGCGGACGCACTTCCGTCCGCGGCTGCAACTCCCTTGCTGCGCCCGCCCGTTCGCTATATCGGGCGGGCGCAGCCCACCGGCTTTACGCCGCCGAGCTGGACGTACAGCTCGGTCGAGGGCGGGCACTTCGAGCGGTCCTCGACCGCCGAAGTCACCTTGTACTCCGGGGGTTTGCTGCCCGTGCCGTCGCAGGCGGTCTCGCGGACCTTGCCACTGCCGGAGCTGTAGACGCAGTCGCCGACGAGGGTGCGGGGGCCTCCTCCGCCGCCCGGGTCGCCGGGGTGCGGCGGTTCGAGCTTGCGCATACAGGCGTAGCCCTGCGGGACCGCGCCGTCGCCGTCCTCGTCCGAGGCGGGCCGCGTCTCGCTGATGTGCAGGACGAAGTCCGTGTTCGCAGGGCAGGAGGGGCCGTCCGCCACCTTGCCGTCGTAGCGGGCGACGACCCGCGCGGCCGCCCGTTCGCTGGTGCAGAGCACCTCGGTGAAGCTGGTCGTCCCGAACGAGCTGCACTCGCCGACCGCGAGGAACACGGCGCCGTAGCCCGAGGGCCGGACCGACGCCGTACCTCCGGCGGGCACGGACGCGGAGGGCTCCGTGGGTCCGGAGGAACTCGACAGCGCGTCGCAGCCGGTGAGTATCGACACCGCAAGCGCGCACGTGGACAGCGCGCCCAGCCCTCTCCGTCCCAGCACGCCCCGCCCCGACGTGCTCCGGCCCAGCACGGTATGTGCACCCCGCATGGCTCGCATTGGCAATCCCCCCGGTACCCCTGCCCAGCGTGACCCGCGACAGCGGACCACGCCAGGCATGTGGGGGGCTTTGCGCCACTTGGGTGGGGTGCGCCGGGTGTGCGGCGTACGTCTAATACGTCAACCCGTGCCCGATCGGATACAGCACCTGCGTCGGATCGTCCGCCCGCTGCACCGGCACCGGCAGCTCGCCCCGCGGCTCCGCGCGGCCCGCGATCACCCGGGCCGCCGCCCGCAGTTCGACGTCGGTCCAGGAGTACGCCGCCAAGTAGGCCGGGACATCCGGGAGTTGGGCCACGTCGTACGGGTTGCGGACGGCGACCGCGATGACCGGGACGCCGGTGCCGAGAAGCTGGCTGACCAGGGTCTTCTGGGAGCTGGTCGCCGACACGTTGTACGTCCCGACGACCACCGCGTCCGCCTCGCCGGCCGCCGTGACCGCGCGGGCGATCGTCGCGGCCGAGGGTGCCGTCCCGGTGGACAGTGCCGTCGCCGTGAAGCCCAGCTCGGTGAGGGCCCTGGCGAGGACCGTGGTGGGCGGTCCGTCACTGCCGGACGGGGAGGCCGGGTCGGCGCCGACGACCAGCACCCTGGGGGAGCGGCGACGGGAGAGCGGCAGCAGGTCGTCCTTGTTGACCAGCAGCGTCGTCGTGCGCTCGGCGATCCGGTCGGCGGCCCTGAGGTGTGCCGCCGTGCCGACGGAGCGGTCGACACCGGCGTCGGTGACGTACGGGTTCTTGAGCAGCCCCAACTTCGACTTGAGACGGAGGACGCGCAGGATCGACTCGTCGAGGCGGGCCTCGGTCAGCTCGCCGTCCCGCACGGCCTTGAGGACGGCGTTCCAGGCGATGTCGAGGGAGGGCGGGTTGAGGAGCTGGTCGACACCGGCCTTGAGGGCGAGCACGGGGACGCGGTCGTCGCCGTACTTCGTGCGTACGCCCTCCATGCCGAGCGAGTCGGTCACCACGACGCCGTCGTAACCGAGTTCGCCGCGCAGGATGCCGGTGAGGATCACCGGCGAGAGCGTGGCCGGGTCACCGGAGTCGTCCAGGGCCGGGACCATGATGTGCGCGGTCATGATCGAGTCGATGCCGGCGCGGATGGCGGCCCGGAAGGGCGTGGCGTCGAGGGTCCCCCACAGCTCCCGGCTGTGCGTGATGACCGGGAAGCCGTAGTGGCTGTCGACGGCGGTGTCCCCGTGCCCCGGGAAGTGCTTGGCCGTGGCCGCGACATCCGCGCCCTGATACCCCTTCACCTGGGCGGCGACCAGCTCCGCCACGGCGTCCGGGTCGGCACCGAAGGAACGTACGCCGATGACCGGGTTGGCCGGGTTCACGTTCACGTCGGCGACCGGGGCGTAGTCCTGGCGGATGCCGAGCGCGTGCAGTTCGGCGCCCGCGATCCGGCCGGCCGTACGGGCGTCGCCCCGCGAGCCTCCCGCACCCAGGGCCATCGCACCCGGGAGCAGCGTCGCGGGCTTGCCCACCCGTGCCACTATCCCGTGTTCCTGGTCGGTCGAGATGAGGACGGGCAGGCCGTGGGGCTGTTCCAGGGAGGCCTGCTGGATCCCGTTCGAAAGGCCCGCGATCTGGTGCGGATCACGGGTGTTGTGCGCCCACGCGAAGTAGATGATCCCGCCGACGCGATACTTGGCGATCAGCTCGGCGGCCGTCCTGACGCCGATCTCCTTGAGGTTGGCATCGATGTCGGCCTGGTCGGGCGCGGTCGCCGAGTGGCCGTACACCCGCATCACGAAGAGCTGTCCGACCTTCTCCTCCAGCGTCATACGGGAGATGAGGGCGCGGAGTTCCTTGTCGTCGGGTGGGCCGGCGTACGCGCTTGTGCCGGTGGCGAGGGCGGCGGTGACGCCCGCCGTGGCGGCGAGAACGGTACGTCTGGACGGTCTGGTCCTGCTGGGGGTGGTGCTTCCCGTGCTGGAGTCGCGCACGTGGCGCTCCTTCCCTCATGAAGGAAACTTCCGAGGAGTCACGAATATCCGGGAAGTTTCTTCCAGTCAAGGGTGTGCGCATTGACGCGCGGCGGATCGCGGTGGGGGTCGTCACCGGCGCTGTTGGAGGGGGGCGCGCCGGTGACGACATGCTGCCGGCCGCAGGCGGCGGAGAGGGTAAGTCAGCTTTCGCAGCCAGCAGCGATGCCGACACCGCTCTGCGGAGACTCATCCGACAGCGTGCGGATTGGACGGGCCGACGGGGATCCGGGTTCCCCGGATTCACCGGAACCCTGGAAGTTGGGACGGAGGAGACAACTGTGGCACCCGCCCCCCCCGCTGTGGGCATGCGTGCCGCTAGGGGCGGCACGGGTGGGCACAGCGGCACCCCGCAAGCGCCGGGCCACGCGACCCACCCCGACGGCAACCCCCACCCCGGGCAACCGGCAATCAGAACCTCAGCCGGACCGCCGCTCGGACACAGACGCCCAATGCCCCTGCAAGGTCCGCACCATCTCCGCGATAGCGGGCCGCCGAGAAGCCCCAGTACGCCACAACGCGTACAACCGCCGCACCGGCATGGGATCGAGAGCCACTTCCACAACCCCCTCGGGAAGCACCCCCCGCCCAAGCCGAGGAATCAGCGCAACCCCCAACCCCGCCGCGACAAGCGCAACAAGCGTCGGATTCTCATCGGCCTGATGCACGATCTCCGGCTCACACCCCGCCCCCCGCAACGTCCGCACCAGCCACTCATGACACACCCGCCCCGGCGGCTGACAGATCCACCGCTCCCCCTGAAGATCCTCCCGCTGCACGGCAGACCGCCCGGCGAACGGATGCCCGGCCGGCACCAGCAGATCGCACAGATCGTCCCCGATCACCGCCTGCTCCACCCCCTCGGGCGCAGGCAACGGCGCGATGTCCCAGTCGTGCGCGACAGCCATGTCCACCGCCCCCTTGGCGACCAGATCGACGGAGAGATGCGGATCGACCTCGGTCAGCCGGGTGTCCAGCGCGGGATGCCGCCGCGCGAGATCCGCGAGTACGCCGGGCAGCAGCCCCCGCGCCGCCGACGCGAACGCGGCCACAGTCAGCCGCCCCGCAGGCAGCCCGCGCCGCTCCTCCAGCTCGGTCTCGGTGCGCTCGACGATGGACAGCAACTCCTGTGCGGCGGCGGCCAGATGATGCGCCTGCTCGGTGAGCCGTACGCCCCGCCCCTGCCGTTCCAGAAGTACGGTCCTGGTCTCCCGTTCCAGCTTCGCGATCTGCTGGGAGACGGCGGACGGCGTGTACCCGAGCGCGGCCGCGGCGGCACCGACGGTGCCGTGGACGGAGACGGCGTGCAGGGCGCGCAGGCGTTGGAGATCGAGCACGGGGACTCCCGGGGGGTGCGGCGACGCAGCCACCTTACGTAAGCATCGCTACATCCGACCATGCAGATATCCGCGCTGGTGCTACACGGTGCGCAAGCCCGATGCTCGAACCATGCGACCCACCCACACCGTCCTCGCCGTCCTCGTCGCCGCCGTCTGGGGCGTGAACTTCACGGTCATCGAGATCGGCCTCGACCACTTCCCGCCCCTTCTCTTCTCGGCCCTCCGCTTCCTGGTGGCCGCCCTGCCCGCGGTCTTCTTCGTGGGCCGCCCGAAGGTGGCGTGGAAGTGGATCGTGGCGGTGGGCCTCGTACTGGGCGTCGCGAAGTTCGGCCTGCTCTTCATCGGCATGGACGCGGGCATGCCGGCCGGCCTGTCCTCCCTCGTACTCCAGATCCAGGCCGTGTTCACCGCGCTGATCGCCATCACGTTCCTCGGCGAACGCCTCACCGGCGTAAGGCTGTTGGGCATGGCAGTGGCACTCTGCGGGGTGTGCCTGGCCGCCGTGGACGAGGGCGCGGCCGGCCCCCTCGGTGCCTTCGCCCTGGTCATCGCGGCCGCCGCCTGCTGGGGCCTGTCCAACGTCCTCACCCGCAAGGCGTCCCCGCCGGACGCGCTGAACTTCATGGTGTGGGTCAGCACCGTCCCCGTACTGCCCCTGCTCGGCCTCTCCCTCCTCACCGAGGGCCCGTCCCGCGACCTCGCCGCGCTGCGCGCCCTGGACTGGCAGGGCGCGGGCGTCGTGGTCTACGTCGCCTGGATCACCACGGTCTTCGGCTTCGGCGCCTGGGGCTGGCTGCTGCACCGCCACCCCGCGTCCACGGTGGCCCCCTTCTCCCTCCTGGTCCCGGTCTTCGGGATGTCGTCCGCGGCGGTCTTCCTCGGCGAGTCGATCAGCCCGCTGCGGTGGGGAGCGGCCGCACTGCTGGTGGGAGGGGTGGGGCTGACCTCCCTGGCGACGGGGAAGAGCCGGAGCGCGAGGGTCCACTTGGCGGACGTTCCAGCGCCGGGGCAGGTCAAGGAGCCAGCATGACCCCATGGCCGCAGTCGACATCCCCGGTTCCAAGTCCATCACCGCACGCGCCCTCTTCCTCGCCGCGGCGGCCGACGGTGTCACCACACTGACCCGCCCGCTCCGCTCGGACGACACCGAGGGTTTCGCCGAGGGCCTGCTGCGGCTCGGCTACCGCGTCGGCCGGACCCCGGACGCCTGGCACGTCGACGGCCGCCCGCAGGGCCCCGCGGCCACGGAGGCGGACGTGTACTGCCGGGACGGCGCGACCACCGCCCGCTTCCTCCCCACCCTGGCCGCCGCGGGCCACGGCACCTACCGCTTCGACGCCTCCGCACAGATGCGCCGCCGCCCACTGGCCCCGCTGACGAACGCGCTCCGCGACCTCGGCGTCGACCTCCGGCACGAGGAGGCGGAGGGCCACCACCCGCTGCGGATCGCGGCGGCGGGGGTCGAGGGCGGTGACGTGGTCCTCGACGCGGGCCAGTCCTCGCAGTACCTGACGGCCCTGCTCCTGCTAGGCCCGCTGACCCGCAAGGGCCTGCGCATCACGGTCACGGACCTGGTCTCGGCGCCGTACGTCGAGATCACGCTCGCGATGATGCGGGCGTTCGGGGCGGATGTACGACGTGACGGCGACGTCTTCGTCGTCGAGCCCGGCGGCTACCGCGCCACCACCTACGCCATCGAACCCGACGCCTCCACCGCGAGTTACTTCTTCGCGGCGGCCGCGCTGACCGGCCGCGAGGTCACGGTGAAGGGCCTCGGCGAGGGCGCGCTCCAGGGCGACCTGGGGTTCGTGGACGTACTGCGGCGGATGGGCGCGCGCGTGGAAGTGGGTTCCGACCGTACGACGGTCACGGGCACCGGCGAGCTGCGCGGCCTCACGGTCAACATGCGCGACATCTCCGACACCATGCCGACCCTCGCCGCCCTCGCCCCCTTCGCCTCGGGCCCGGTCCGCATCGAGGACGTCGCCAACACACGGGTCAAGGAGTGCGATCGCCTGGAGGCCTGCGCGGAGAACCTCCGACGCCTGGGGATCCGGGTGGAGACGGGCCCGGACTGGATCGAGATCCACCCGGGCACTCCCGTCGCGGCAACCCCGGTCACGACATACGGCGACCACCGCATCGTCATGTCCTTCGCGGTGACCGGACTCCGCGTGCCCGGCATCTCCTTCGACGACCCCGGCTGCGTACGGAAGACGTTCCCGGGGTTCCACGAGGCGTTCGCGGAGTGGGCGACGGCGACGAGCTGAACGGGTCCGGCGATGGCCCCCCCCAAAGGGGCGCGGGGAACTGCGCGACCAGCCACAACGAACCCGCAGGCGACGCACCGGAATCCAGCGGAGCGCTCAGTGCGGGATGTTGTCGATGAGTTCCCGCGCCCCCTGGCGCAGCAGGGCAACGGCGACGGACGTGCCCAGCGTCGCGGGGTCGAGGCGGCCCGCCCACTCGTGGGCGTTGAGCACGGTCTTGCCGTCCGGGGTGAACACGCAGGCCCGCAGGGACAGTTCGCCGCCGCGCTCGGACTTCGCGTAGCCGGCGATCGGTGAGTTGCAGTGGCCCTGGAGGACATGCAGGAACATGCGCTCGGCGGTGGCCTCACGGTGCGTGGCCGGATCGCCGAGATCGCTGACGGTCTCGATCACGGCCGTGTCGCCCTCGCGGCACTGCAGGGCGAGGATGCCCGCGCCGATCGGCGGCATCATCGTCTCGGGCGACAGGATCTCGGTGATCACGTCCGCACGACCGATGCGTTCGAGGCCGGACACCGCGAGCAGCAGGGCGTCCGCCTCACCGGCCGCCAGCTTCGCCAGGCGCCGGTTGGCGTTCCCCCGGAACGGCACACAGTCCAGGTGCGGATGGGAGGCGGCGAGCTGCGCGACGCGGCGCACGGAGGAGGTGCCGATCCGGGTGCCCGGCGGCAGCTCGTCGAGGGTGAGCCCGCCGGGGTGGATCAGGGCGTCGCGGATGTCGTCCCGCGCGAGGAAGGCGGCGAACATCGTCCCGGCAGGCAGCGGCCGGTCCGCGGGGATGTCCTTGACGCAGTGCACCGCGAGATCCGCCTCGCCCGCCAGCAGCGCGGCGTCCACCTCCTTGGTGAACGCCCCCTTGCCCTCGACCTGGGCCAGATCGCCCATCCACTTGTCACCGGTCGTCTTCACGGGGACGACCTCGGTGCGGATGCCGGGGTGGAGCACGGCCAGTTCGGCTCGGACCCGCTCCACCTGGGCCAGCGCCATCGGCGAGTCGCGGGAGACGATACGGATGAGTTCCGGGACGGTCATGGCGTCCACGGTAACCGCCTGACACCCGCACCGGGATCCACGTACGCTCGTTCGCCATGATCCTCTGGCTGAACGGCACCTTCGGCGCGGGCAAGACCACCACCGCCAAGGAACTCACCGCCCGCATACCGGAGTCCAGGCTCTTCGACCCCGAACAGGTGGGCTACATGCTCTGGCACGTCCTCGGGCAGCCGCGAGAATTCCAGGACTTCCCACCGTGGCGCGGGCTGGTGGTCGAGACGGCGCGCCAGGTCCTGGACCACGTGGGCGGCACGCTCGTCGTCCCGCAGACGGTCCTCAACGAGGAGTACTGGCACGAGATCCGCACGGGCCTCGCGAAGGCGGACATCCCGGTACGCCACTACCTCCTCCACACGGACGACGACACCCTCGTCCACCGCATCGAGACCGACACCGACCCCGACAGCATCGGCGCCCGGCAATGGCGCCTCGACCACCTCGCCGACTACCGACGCGCCCTGCCCTGGCTCCGCGAGCAGGCGGAAACCGTCGACACGACCGGCATCCCGCCCTCCCGGGTCGCGGAACTCGTCATCGCCGGTCTGGGCGACGAGTGAGCTGACGCCGCTGAGCCCGGGTGCCTGGTATTTCGTTCGACGGGTGCAGGTGTGTGGGGGGAGACTCTCCCGGACTTCACAGGCTTGCGCGAAGGAGTGTCGGGCGTTGGGTTTCATGCTGGAGGGGCCGGTTCTCGAAGGTGCGCTCGTGCGACTGGAGCCGCTGGACCGACGTCATGCGGCCGACCTCGCGGTGGCGGCGGAGGAGGACCGTGGCACGTACGCGTTCACGTGGGTGCCGAGGGCCGACGAGGTGGACGCGTACATCGACGCGCAGCTCGGTCGGGCCGCGACCGGGAAGCTCGCGCCGTACGCGCAGATCGACCGGGCCTCCGGGCGGGCCGTCGGCGCGACCTCGTTCTGGGAACCGCGGAGCTGGCGTACGGACGATCAACTCGACGCCATCGAGGTCGGGTTCACCTGGCTCTCGTCCCGTGCGCAGGGGACGGGGCTGAACACCGAGGCCAAGTTCCTCCTCTTCCGGCACGCCTTCGAGGAGTGGGGCGTGGCACGCGTCGACCTGAAGACGGACGCGCGCAACAGCCGTTCCCGCGCGGCGATCGAGCGCACGGGCGCGCGCTTCGAGGGCGTGCTGCGGAACTGGTCCCGCTCGTGGGCGCCGGGCGAGGACGGCCGCCTCCGCGACTCCGCGATCTATTCGGTCACGGCGGCGGAGTGGCCGGAGTGCCGGGTGCGGCTGGAGGACCGGCTGGCGGGGATCCCGGGGGTGCGCGGCCGACTGCTCAGCTGACCAACTCAGCTGCTGCAGCGCGCAGTTGTTCCTGCACCGCGGTCAGTACGGGGTCGCTCTCCGAGCCCGTTCGTACGGCCATGAAGACGTTGCGGGACGGTGGTGTTCCGTCGGTGGTCAGCAGGGTGAGGCGGCGGTGGGCGTACAGGGGTCGCACCATGCGGGGGACGAGGGCGACTCCCTGGCCAGCCTCGACCAGGGCGGCGAGTGCGGCCCAGTCGTTGACGGCGTGGCGGATGTCGGGCGTGAAACCGGCCGCCGCGCAGACCGTGCGGGCGACCGCGCCGCAGCAGCTGTCGGCGTCGCCGACGATCCAGGGGTCCCTGGCCAGGTCGCGGAGGGCGACCCGGTCGCGGCCGGCGAGGCGGTGGCCGGCCGGTACGGCGAGGTCCAGGACGTCGGTCAGCAGGTCGGTGCGGGCGTAGCGGCGGTCGGTGTGCGGGGGTGTGGCCGGGAAGTCCACGGCGACGGCGACGTCGACCTGGCCCGCGTCCAGGGCGGTGAACAGGTCGGGCGGCTGGGCCTCGACGACGTCGATACGGACCTGGGGCAGGCGCTCGGCCAGGCGGCTCAGCGCGCCGGGCAGGAGGCCGAGGATGCCGCTGGAGAGCGCGCCGATGGTCACCGACGCGCGCCCGCCGCCCTCTCCGTACGCCGCCAAGTCGGCGCGCGCACGCTCCAGTTGGGCGGCGATGAGATCGGCGTGCGCGAGCAGTACCCGGGCCTGACCGGTCAGCCGTACGCCTCTGCCGTCCCGCTCGGTCAGCGGGACGCCCGCCTCACGGGCGAGCGCGGCGATCTGCTGGGAGACCGCCGAGGGCGTGAGGTGCAGGGCCTCCGCGGCCCGGGCGAGGCTGCCGCGGCGCTGGAGTTCGCGCAGGACGGTGAGGCGGCGGAGGTCGACAGTGAAGGGCTCGCTTACCTGTTCCACTCCGAAAGATTAACTGGACCGTGGTGCCGGTGATCGGAAACCATCACCCCATGACCTCCCGCAGCTTCCTCATCCTCCACGGCTGGCAGAACCACCGGCCGCACGACCACTGGCAGCACTGGCTGTCCGACCGGCTGACCGAGCTCGGGCACCACGTCGTGTACCCGCAGCTGCCCGACCCCGACGACCCGGATCTGGACGTGTGGCTGGCGGAGCTGACCCGTCACCTCGAAGGGCTTCCGGGTGGCGGGGAGCGCGTGGTGATCGCCCACAGTGCGTCCGTTCTGCTGTGGCTGCACGCGGTCGCCCGCGGTGTCACTGGCCTCGACGTCGATCGGGTGCTGCTCGTGGGGCCGCCGTCCGGGCCCGTACTCCTGGGGTTCCCTGAGGTCGTGGCGTTCGCCCCGCCCGCGTTTCCGCTCGCCCTGCCCGGGGCCACGCGGCTGGTGGCGGGCGACGACGATCCGTACTGCCCGGAGGGTGCGCTCGCCGTCTATGGGGATCCGTTGGGCATTCCCACCGAGATCATCCCGGGGGTGGGGCATCTTGACCTGGTCGCCGGGTATGGGTCCTGGCCTGCCGTACTGGACTGGTGTCTCGACGGCTCGACGAAGTTCACGGCTCGGCCGGCGTAGGGCCGGGCCGGGGGCTCAGCTGACGGCGACGTTCTTCTCAGGAGGCTCGTTGGGCTTGTTGGGCGCGCCGGGTTCGTTGGGCTCGTGTGGCGCGCCGGGTTCGTCGGACCCGGTGGACTCGGAGCCCCGTAGCTCCGGCGTGGTCGCGGCCACCGCGGCGACCGCGAGCACACACAGCACGCCGCCGCTGACCAGTGCGGTCACGCCGGACGTCCACCCGGCGACCAGGCCGGCACGCAGGTTGCCGAGGTTGGGTCCGGCCTGGCCGACGATCTGCTCGGCGGCCGTCACCCGGCCGAGGAGCGCGTCCGGCGTATGGGTCTGCACGATCGTGCTGCGTGAGATGACGGAGGTCGTGTCGGCGGCGCCGGCCAGGACCAGCAGGCCAAGGCCCGCCCACGGGTTGGTCACCAGGCCGAACAGGGCCAGCGCGGTCCCCCAGGTCGCCGCGCCGCACAGCATCACCAGGCCCGGGCGGCCGAGGCGGGTGACGGATCCGGACAGCGCCGAGGCGGTGATGCCGCCGACCGCGACGGCGGACAGGAACAGGCCGAGGGTGCGCGGGTTGTCGCCGAAACGCTCGGCGTTGACCAGCGGGAACAGGCTCATCGGCATCGCCAGCACGGTGGCGGCCAGGTCGGTGATCAGCGCGCCGCGCACCGCCCGGTGCCCGGCAAGGAAACGCAGCCCGTCCGCCACCCCGCGCAGCCCGGCCCGGGCGGGCTCGCCCTCGGGCGGCAGCTTGGGCAGGCCGAAAGCGCCGTAGAAGGCCATCCCGAAGCTCAGCGCGTCGAGCAGATAGCAGCCGCCGACGCCCAGCCAGCCCACCAGCAGTCCGCCGAGCGCCGGGCCGACCAGCATCGTCCCCTGGAAGGAGACCTGGTTGAGCGCCAGCCCGGCCCCCACCTGGTCCTTTGCCAGCAGGCGCGGGACGAACGAGCCCGCCGCGGCGCCGCCGACCGCGCCGAAGGCGGACTGCACGGCGACCAGCGCGAGCACGCCGGCCACCGGCACATTGCCTAGGAAACCCTGCACCGCGAGCAGCAGCGAGACGGCCGCCTGGCCGACGGTGCCCACCAGATAGATCTGCCGCCGGTCCCGCCGGTCGGCCAGCGAACCGGCGAACAGCCCGAACGCCACCATCGGCAGCGCCTGCGCCAGCCCGACCGCACCGGTCCACACCGTGCTGTGCGTCATCTGCCAGACCTGGTACATGACGGCGACCATGGTCATCATGGCGCCCAACATGGACACCGTCCGCCCGATCAGCAGCCTTCGGAAGGCGGGGGACGTACGCAGCGGCCCGACATCGAGCAGCGTGCGGGACAGCAGGTTCATGAGAGGGGGAGGGCGGGGGTGAGGGCGGCAGGGCGCGCGGGTGGATTCACCGGGCGGAGGCTAACCTCTCGTCCCGGGGTGCGGCCAATCAATTACTTGGCCGCGGTCGCCCGCCGCCCGCCGCTCGGCTGGGGTTACGCCGACTCGTTGAGCAGCCGTGCGAGGTGTTCGCGGCCCGGGCCCAGCAGCCCCGCGAGCGGCGCGGCCTCCTCGTACCAGCGCTTCTCGTACTCCCAGCACAGCCAGCCGTCCCAGCCCGCGCGGGAGAGCAGCTCCACGCACTCGGTGAGCGGGAGCATCCCCGCCCCGAGCGGCAGCGGGGTCGTGTCCTCGGCGGACGCGATGTCCTTGACCTGGACGTACCCGAGGTACGGGAACAGTGCCGCGTACGTCGACGACGGCTGCTCGCCGCCGAGCCAGGTGTGCATGACGTCCCACAGCGAACCCACCTGCCGGTGGCCGACCGGGCCGAGGACACGGATCGCGTCCGCGCCCGTGCGGTGCGAGTCGTGCGTCTCCAGCAGGATCCGTACGCCCGCCTCGGTGGCGTACTCCGCCGCCGTGCCCAGGCGCCGGGCCGCCGTCGCGTCCGCCTCCTCGGGGCTCTGGTCGGTCCCCGCGCCCGGGAAGACGCGGATGAAAGGTGCGCCCAAGTCCCTTGCCAGGTCCAGGAGTTCACGGATCTCCGCGAGTACGGCGGTGTCGTCGCCCGGCGCCGCCACCCGTGCGTATCCCGCCAGGCCCAGGATCTCGATCCCGCCCGCCTTGAACTCCGCGGCCACGTCGGCCCGTTCGGCCGGGCCGATACCGGGGTGCACCGGCTCCTCGGGGTGGGCGCGCAGTTCTACGCCGTGGTAGCCGTGGGCGGTGGCGAGGCGTACGACGTCGGCGACGGGGAGGCCGGGGACGCCGAGAGTGGAGAAGGCCAGCTTCATGAAGTGGACACTACCCGTCACTCACCGTTGCCGTGCAGGTCCAGGCGCCAGTCCTGGCCGACCAGATCCGCGCCGAAGGAGCGGTGGGGTTTCTCGGAGACCAGGACGAAACCGTGGCGCTGGTAGAGGCGGCGGGCGGCGGCCAGGACGTCGTTCGTCCACAGGACGAGTTCGTGGTAGCCGACGCCGCGGGCGAAGTCGGCCACGGCTGTGACGAGTTGGTCGCCGATGCCCAGCCCGCGTGCCTCCGGTTCCACGAGGAGCAGGCGGAGGCGGGCGGCGCCGGGCGCGTCGTCCCGTACGCACATCACGCAGCCGACGGGACGGCCGTCGAGCTCCGCGATCCACACTCGCTCCAGGTGCGGGTCGTGGTCCTCGGCGAAGTCGGCGACGATCCTCGCCACCAGGCCCTCGTAGTCCGCGTTCCACCCGTACTCCGCCGTGTACAGCGCGGCGTTGCGCTGCACCATCCAGCCGAGGTCACCCGGGCCGGGCTCGCGCAGGACGACGTCCTCGCGGCGGGGGGCCTGCCCCTTGCCGTCGCCCAGGATCGTGCGCACCGTGCGCATCGCCTCCGCGAGCCGTGGTCGGTCGGCCGAAGGCACGGTGGCGAGCAGCGAGCCGACGGTTTCCCGCGCGCGCTCGTCCAGCAGGGCGGCGGCCTCCCGGCCTCGGGTGGTGAGCGTGACTCGACGGCGCCGTGGGTCCTTCTCGGACGGGGCGCGCTCGATCAGGCCGTCCTGCTCGAACTTGTTCAGGATGCGGCTCAAGTAACCGGCGTCCAGGGAGAGTTCGGCTCGGAGGTCGGCGGCGTCCGTGTGCGAGGCGTGCGCGAGTTCGCACAGGACTCGGGACTCGGTGAGGGTGTAGGGGGCGTAGAGGTGGCGGCCGTAGTCGAGTGCGCCGATGACGTTCGTGTAGAAGCGGTTGAAGGAGCGGATGTCCTGGACGGTCATGATCGGCCCCGGGTGGTCGGGTCTGGATAGTTGACTCAGTCAGAGGTTCCTGAGTCGAGCGTAAGCCGCGTTCGGCCCGTCGTCCACGGGTTTGCGCCCTTCGGCCGCGGGTGCGCTGGAAGGGGCGGCGGCCGCACGTCCAGCGCTTGCCGCCGGGGGGTGGGTCGGGGCCGCGCCGGTACATCCGCCCGCATCCGGACGGATCGACTGTGGGGATGGAAGGTGCTGTCTGCTTTGGATCCGTCCGGATGCGGGCATTTGATGTACCGACACGGCCCCTCGCGTGCTTCGGCGGCCGCGGGTGCGTGGGGGCTTGCGCTGCTTCTGCTGCTCAGCGGAGGTGTTGGGCGAAGAAGGCCATCGTCGTGTCCATGGAGGCCGGCCACTGGGGGCCGAAGGCGTGGGCCTCGCCCTCGTACTCCTTGAGTTGTACGTCCTTGCCCGCCGCCTTGAATGCTGCCGTGGTCTGGCGTGACCAGGTGATGGGGCAGGTGTCGTCGGCTGTGCCGTGGAGGATGAGGAGTGGCTCGGTCAGGCGATCTGCGTAGGTGATGGGGGAGACCTCCCGCCAGAACTTCGGGTTCTGCTCGGGTGTGCCGTGTGCCGCTTCGATCTCGTTGACGATCGGGTCGCCTTCGCTGCGCTGGAAACGGTCGACGTTCTCGGCGGGGCGCGAACTCACCGGTGCGAACACCACGGCGGCGTCGACCAGGCCGGGTTCCACCACCAGCGTGTTGTACGTGACGCCGCCGCCCATCGACCGGCCCAGCAGGCCGATCCGGTCGCCGTCGATCTCCGGGCGGGTGGACGAGCGCAGCGCCAGTACGGCGCCGATGACGTCCTCGGTGTATCCGAGGCGGAGGTTGACGTCGTTGTCCGGGTCGTCGTCGGAGGTGGCGTGGTTGCGGTAGTCGGTGTGCAGGACGACGTAGCCGTTGCGGGCGAGGAGATCCTGTTCCCGGGCCAGACCGCGGCCGGTCGTGTAGACGTCCGGGTCTATGTATCCGTGCGCCAGCACGAGGGCTGGGAAGGGCCCCTTGCCCGTGGGGATGTTCATGATCCCCGAGATCGTCAGCCCGTTGGCCTCGTACGTCACCCCGTATCGGGTGTAGGCGGTGGTTCGGGCGAGTACGGAGCGGAGTCGGAGGTTCGAGCCTGTGTGCTCGCGCTGGATCAGGCCTGGGATCGACACAGGGTCGGCGGCAGGGGAGGGGGAGAGGGAGGGAGTGGGCGTCCTGGTGGCGGCACTGGTCGACGCCGGCACCTCGGTGGGCACTGGGTCGGCGCCATCACCCCCGGTGCACCCGACCACCGCCACGAGCACCACCCCGGCGACAACCATGCCCAAGCCCCGAAGCAACCGCATGGGACCAGTATCCCTTCCGCCAACCGCCCCCGCTGTGGGCATGCGTGCCGCTAGGGGCGGCACGGGTGGGCACAGCGGCACCCTGCAAGCGCCGGCAAGCGCACCCACCCCCACCTCAGCCCCAACGCCGGGCACCCCGAACCCAAGGCACGCTCAATCCCAAGGCACGCTCAAACCCCGCGCCCCCGAAACCGACGCCCACCTACAACCGCGGCCCTCCGGTGGACCCCCGCACCATCAACTCCCCCCGCACCGTGGCGATCCCGCCCGGCGGCGGCTCCTCCCGCCCCATGGCGATCCGCCCGGCCCGCGCCCCCGCCTCGGACAGCGGCAACCGCACCGTCGTCAACGCCGGCACCGCGTCAATACTGAACGGCAGATCATCGAACCCGGCGACGGACACGTCGTCGGGAATCCGCCGCCCCGAGTCCCGCAGCGCGGCACACGCACCCAGCGCCACGGTGTCGTTCGCCGCGACGACAGCGGTCAACGACGGGTCGCGCCGGAGGAGTTCGAGCGTCGCCTCGTACCCGGACCGGCGGTCGTACCGCCCGTGCACGGTGCGCAGCGGAACGTCCTCGATGCCGTGCGCGGCGAGCGCGGACCGGTGACCCTCCAGACGGTGCCGGGTCGTCGTCCGCTCCTCCGGCCCTGCGATGTAGCCGAGCCGCCGGTGGCCGAGGCCGATCAGGTGCTCGGTGAGCTGCGAGCCGCCCCCGCGGTTGTCGAAGGTGAGGGCGATCGCCTCGGGAGCCTCGGGCGAGGGCGGCCGTCCGCAGAGGACGACCTTGGTGCCGGCCTCCGCCAGCCTGCGCAGCTTCGCGGCGACGGCCGTGGCGTGCGCGCTGTCCTCGATCGCGCCGCCGGTGAGGACGACCGCGGCGGCACGTTGGCGCTGGAGGAGGGTGAGGTAGGTGAGCTCGCGTTCCGGGGAGCCGCCCGTGTTGCAGACGACGCCGAGCCGTTCTCCGCCCGCGCGGCCCCCCGGGCCCCCGATCTCCGACTGGATCGCGGCCGCCATGATCCCGAAGAAGGGGTCGGCGATGTCGTTCACGAGGATTCCGACGAGGTCGGACGTCGCCGCGGCCAGCGAACTCGCGGGCCCGTTCAGTACGTAGTCCAGCTCGTTCACCGCGCGCAGCACCCGCTCGCGCGTGGACGCCGCGACGGGATAGTTCCCGTTCAGCACCCGGGACACGGTCGCGGGCGAGACCTGCGCACGCGCCGCCACGTCCGCCAGGGTCACGGTCATCTCGTCGTCCTCCGGTCGCGCAACTCGTTGTCGTCTACGTCGTGCTGTTCGTCAGGGGAGCGCGGGCACACAATGCCCGGGATCCGGGTGTTCGTACGGCCCCCATATCCGGGTACATCCGATCCTGACCATGCCCTCCGCGTCCACCCGTCCGACCGATCGAACATCTCGTCCCCCGTGTGGTCTTGTCCAATGGGCTCGACAGAGGCTAGCTTCTCCGTAGATAGAAAGCGCTTGCTGGCACGCTCACCAGTTCCTCAGAGGGCGTACGAGGCGCGGAAACCGCGTACGAAGGGAATGACGTGACACGCAAGACGGTGCGTATCGCCATGAACGGCGTGACGGGGCGCATGGGCTACCGCCAGCACCTCGTCCGCTCGATCCTCGCCCTGCGTGACCAGGGCGGCCTCGACCTGGGCGACGGCACCGTGCTGTGGCCCGAACCCGTCCTCGTCGGCCGCCGCGAGCACGTGCTCAAGGCGCTCGCCGAGCAGCACGGCCTCGAGGAGTGGTCCACCGACCTCGACGCCGTTCTGGCCGACCCGACCATCGACCTCTACTTCGATGCGCAGGTCACCTCCGCCCGCGAGGAGTCGCTCAAGGCGGCCATCGCGGCGGGCAAGCACATCTACACGGAGAAGCCGACGGCCACGGGGCTCGAAGGTGCGCTGGAACTGGCCCGGCTGGCCGCCGCCAAGGGCATCAAGCACGGCGTGGTCCAGGACAAGCTCTTCCTCCCCGGCCTGCTCAAGCTCAAGCGCCTCATCGACGGCGGCTTCTTCGGCCGGATCCTGTCCATCCGCGGGGAGTTCGGCTACTGGGTCTTCGAGGGTGACTGGCAGTCTGCCCAGCGGCCCTCCTGGAACTACCGCGCCGAGGACGGCGGCGGCATCGTCGTCGACATGTTCCCGCACTGGGAGTACGTGCTCCATGAGCTCTTCGGGCGGGTCACCTCCGTCCAGGCCATCGCCGCGACCCACATCCCGCAGCGCTGGGACGAGCAGGGCAAGCCGTACGACGCCACGGCCGACGACTCCGCGTACGGCATCTTCGAGCTGGAGAGTGGTGCGATCGCCCAGATCAACTCGTCGTGGGCCGTGCGCGTCAATCGTGATGAGCTGGTGGAGTTCCAGGTGGACGGGACGGAGGGGTCGGCTGTGGCCGGGTTGCGCAACTGTCGTGTGCAGCACCGCAGTTCGACGCCCAAGCCGGTCTGGAATCCCGACATCCCGGCCACCTACTCCTTCCGGGATCAGTGGCAGGAAGTCCCCGACAACGCCGAGTTCGACAACGGCTTCAAGGCCCAGTGGGAGCTGTTCCTCCGGCACGTCTACGCCGACGCGCCCTACCACTGGGACCTCCTCGCCGGCGCCCGCGGCGTCCAGCTCGCCGAACTCGGCCTGAAGTCCTCGGCCGAGGGTCGCCGCTTCGACGTACCGGAGATCTCGCTGTGAGAACCATTCAACTGCCGGGAGTTGGAGGGGGGTTGCGCGCGTACACCCCGCGCTCCGAGCCCCTCGCCCTCACCACCGGCTCGCCCTTCACCTCTCGTACGGTCTTCTCGGCGGCGCACGTGGTTGCCGATCCGTACGCGGATGTGTCCCCCGACTCGCCCGCCGCTGTCGACTGGGACTCGACTCTCGCCTTTCGCCGTCACCTGTGGTCCCACGGGCTGGGCGTGGCTGAGGCGATGGACACGGCTCAGCGCGGCATGGGCCTCGACTGGGGCGGCGCGGCGGAGTTGATCCGGCGGTCGGCCGCCGAGGCCAAGGCGGTCGGTGGGCGGATCGCGTGCGGTGTCGGCACGGACCAGCTCGGCGGGGGTTCCCTCGAGGAGATCCGGAAGGCCTACGAGGAGCAGTTGGCCCTCGTCGAGGAATCGGGTGCCCAGGCGATCCTGATGGCCTCGCGCGCGCTGGCGGCGGCCGCCTCCGGTCCCGAGGACTACCTGGAGGTGTACGGCCATCTGCTCCGGCAGTCGTCCGACCCCGTGATCCTGCACTGGCTCGGACCGATGTTCGACCCGGCCCTTGAGGGCTACTGGGGGTCCAGCGACCTGGACGCCGCCACGGAGGTGTTCCTTCAGGTCATCGCGGCCCACCCGGACAAGGTGGACGGCATCAAGGTGTCGTTGCTGGATGCCGGGCGCGAGATCGACATCCGCCGCCGCCTCCCGCAGGGCGTGCGCTGTTACACCGGAGACGACTTCAACTACCCCGAACTGATCGCGGGTGACGAGCAGGGCTTCAGTCACGCCCTGCTCGGCATCTTCGATCCGCTGGGGCCGTTGGCGGCGGAGGCGGTCCGGGTTCTGGACACGGGTGATGTGAAGGGGTTCCGCGAACTCCTCGATCCCACGGTGGAGTTGTCCCGGCATCTCTTCCAGACACCTACGCGCTTCTACAAGACGGGTGTGGTGTTCCTGGCCTGGCTGGCCGGCCATCAGGAGCACTTTGCGATGGTCGGTGGTCTGCAGTCGGCGCGCTCGCTTCCGCACTTCGCCCGTGCCTATGAACTGGCCGACGGGCTGGGTCTGTTCCCGAACCCGGAGCTGGCCGAGACGAGGATGAGGACGATGCTGTCCCTGTACGGAGTGGCTCAGTGAACCTGTCGCGTTTCTCCATCAACCAGATGACGGTGAAGCAGCTGTCTATGCCCGAACTGGTCGATGCTTGTGTGGAGTTGGGTGTCCCCGGAGTCGGTCTCTGGCGTGAACCCGTCCAGTCGTACGGGCTCGACGCGACCGCCAAGCTGGTGCGTGACGCGGGCCTGGCGGTGACGACCCTGTGCCGGGGCGGCTTCCTCACGGCGATCGAACCGGCCGAGCGGGCCGCCGCGCTGGCCGACAACCGCTCGGCGATCGACGAGGCGGCCACGCTCGGCACGGACACGCTGGTCCTGGTCTCCGGTGGACTGCCGGCGGGCAGTAAGGATCTGCATGGCGCGCGGGAGCGCATCGCCGACGCGCTGGGGGAGTTGGGCCCCTACGCTGCGGAACGGGGCGTACGCCTGGCCATCGAGCCGCTGCACCCCATGTTCGCCTCGGACCGGTGCGTGGTGTCGACCCTGGCCCAGGCGCTGGATCTGGCGGAGCGCTTCCCGGCGGACCAGGTCGGCGTGACGGTGGACACGTACCACATCTGGTGGGACGACACGGCGCCTGCTCAGATCGCCCGCGCGGGTGCCTCCGGGCGCATCCACACCTTCCAACTCGCCGACTGGACAACCCCGTTGCCCGAGGGCGTGCTCAACGGGCGCGGCCAGATCGGCGACGGTTCGGTCGACATGCGGGAGTGGCGTTCGTACGTCGAGGCGGCCGGCTACACCGGTCCCATCGAGGTCGAGCTGTTCAACGAAGGGTTGTGGGCGCGGGACGGGCGCGAGGTGTTGGCGGAGACGGCGGCGCGGTTCGTGGAGCATGCCGAGTAGGGCACACCGAGTAGAGCACGTGGAGTAGCGGTCCGGGTCGCGGTAAGCCTCGGAAGCGCCCTGGTGCTCCATCCCTCCCCGGTTGGGATGGAGCACCGAGGTCAGGGCACCGTGCCTGACCAGGATGCCCGGTGACCCCTGTGGCTGTCGTTGCCAGTGGGTCCACAGATAGTTGACGTTGCGTCTACTCCCGTACGGCCAGCGCCTGGAGCCGGTACTCCCTGGGCGAGAGCCCGTACGCGGTGCGGAAGACGCGGGTGAATCCGGAGTTGCGGGGGAGGCCCCAGCGGGTGGCGATGGCGTGGATCGGGGTGGCGTGCAGCGCGGGGTCCGCCAAATCGTGGCGGGCGCCCTCCAGGCGCTGGCTGCGGATCCAGGCCGCGACCGTCTCGCCCCGCACCTCTTCCTGGAAGAGGCGGTGCAGATAGCTGAGCGAGATGTGGTGCACGGCCGCGATCACGGGCGGTGTCAGCTCAGGGTCGTGCAGGTTCTGGCGGATGAACGCGCGTATGCGTTCGGTCAGGGCCCGGTGACGGGTCTCCGGCGGCAGAGCGGCCTCCACCTCCAGCATCTGGGCGAACCAGGCCGCCAGCAGGTCGAGCACGACCGTGCCCAGGCGCGGCGCGTCCGACGGCTGGAGGGAGTTGGACTCCCTTTCCAGGCCGGTGAGGAACCCCGTCAGCAGGGCGCCCACTCCCTCCTGAGCCGACAGCCGCCTGCCCAGCAACTCCCGTACCCGGTCCGGTGACACGGGCAGCAGTGCCTTGGGGACCTCCACGCCCACCCCGGTGACCGTGCGGCGGCCCAGGCCGTCCGGCGGCCGCACGTCGTAGGGCCGCGAGGTGTCGGAGACCCACAGGTCGCGCGGGCCGTACATGTCGCTCCGCCCGGCGTGGTCGAACCCCAACTCGCCGCCGAGCACCAGCGACAAGTGGTACTGCTCGGGGTCGGACTGCCGGATCATCCGCGCGGTCCGCCGGAACCGCGCCGGCAGCAGCGACGTCGGCCACACGATCACCGGCCCCAGCTCCAGCAACCGCTGCTCCGCCCAGAAGTCGGCGGCGTACTCACTGCTGATCTCGCTCGGCGCGATCGTCCGGTCGATCAGTTCCCGCCAGTACTCGAACCTGTGCTCCGCAGGCACGTCCTCGCTCCGGAACACCGTCCCGATCATCCCGCCCCGTTCCCCCCTGAGTCCCCGTCAGGCGCTCCCGTCGGCGCGGAGGGAACGCGGAGGGAACTTTATCCTCGCTCGGTGAACGTCGGCCCGGTGCGCGGGGGAAGGCCCCGCATCCGGAAGGCCCGGCGCCCTTCCCGCGCGCCGGGCCTTCCGGATCGGAACCGCTCGGGTCACTTCCTGTAGCCGGTGACCTTGCCGATCCAGGTCATGAAGGCGGGCGCGTCCTGGTTCGCGCCGTGCGCGCCGTCCCAGTACATGTACGTGTCGACGTTGTCGCCGAGGTTCTCCAGGCTCGCGGCGAGGTTGCCGACGACGGTCAGCGAGGTGTCGCTGTCCTTGGTGCCGACGCGGATGAACCAGTTCCGGGCCCGGTGCGGGTTCTTGCGCTCGATGAAGGGCATCGGATTGAGCAGTTCGATCTTCTCGGGCAGGTCCGCGTCGAGGCGGGCGGCCGCGTCGCCGGTGGCCTTGCGCAGGCTCCACTCCGTGAAGTGGCGTGCCTTGGTGGTGTCCACGCCGAACAGGTTGTTCTCGCCGGAGGACAGGTCGAAGAGGTCGAACGACGGGACGTTCTTCTTCCGGGCGCCCACGTGGGTGAGGAAGTCGCTCCAGGCGAAGGACGCCTTGCCGCCGGACCAGGTGATCCCGGGGTGGGCGGCCAGGTAGGCGGTGCGATCCGCGTCGGACAGAGCTGCCAGGTACTTGGTGGCCGAGGGCTCCAGGTACGTCCTGACCAGGTACTCGTCGTAGTTGCGGGCGGTGATGCGGCCGAAGCCGCCCTTGCCCTTGAGCTTCAACGACGCCTGGTACTCGGCGAAGTTGCTCCGCAGTTCCTTGGACAGGGCCTGGTCGACCTGCGCGCCACTGGAGAGCGGGTTGGTGCCCCAGTTCCACTCGTACGCCATGTCGGCGTGTTCGAGGTCCGTGATCGGGCAGTACGGGGCGGCGGCGAAGACGGCGTCGCTCGCGTCGGCCGCGCCCAGCTCGCTCAGGTAGGAGTCGTAGAGGCGGCTGTCGCCGGTGGCGCCGAGCAGCGAGGTGAGGGCGCCGCCCGCGCTGACGCCGGTGGCGACGATGCGGTCGGTGTTGCCCGGGACGCGGCCCTTGTTGTGGCGGAGGTAGCGGACCGCGGCCTTGAGGTCCACGATCGCCGCCGGGGCCACGCCGTAGTAGACGCCCGTGGAGTCGACCAGGGACCGGCCGCGGGCGCCCGGTTCCGCCACGACGTAGCCGGACGCCAGCGCCAGGCCCGGGTTGGTGCCGCGACCGATGCCGGTGTTGTTGGCCGTGGAGGACGGCATGTAGCCGCCGACCGCGTTGTTGAAGAGGATCGGCGCGTGCGAGGCGTCGACCGCAACGCCGTCGATCTCCACCGGGACGTTGACGTTGAGGGTCTGGTACGTCACGTCGACCGGGGCGGCGACATACGGGATCGCCTTGTAGAAGCGGTAGGTGACCGCCTTGACGCCGTCGGCAGTGGTGACGGACGTGGTGAGGGTGGTGTAGGTCGCGGGGTCGAACACCAAGGGGTCCGATGCCGAGAGGTCCGCGGCCGAGGTTGCCTTGCCCTGCACCTTGGCGGCGGGCGAGGCCCACGCCCCGCCGGCCGAGCCGACAACCGCCGGTATGGCGGCCGTCGCGGCCAGAACCTTCACCATGTGTCTCCGCTGCATCGCGTCTTCTCTCTCCACTGGGGGGCGGCCCGGAAGGCGAGGAACCGCTTCCGGCGCATGTGAAGGTATGCGCCCGCCCAGAGATCGTCAACAATTTCGTCAACTTTTCGGCCGCGCGTGGACGTCGCCCCCGGAGGGTCCCCGGTCGGGCGTGATCGCGCTCGCCCAATGCCCCACCCCGGAGTTACGGGGGTGGGGGATTGCCGCTATTTCTTCGCGCCCCGCTTCGCCAGTACCGTCAGGATCACCGGGATCAGCAATTCGACGACCCGGGTGACGGTCGCCGCGGGGAGGCCGGTCTTCTTGGCGACGGCGTTCGCGACCGGCTTGCTCGCCTTGGCCAGCACACCGGCCAGGAGGCCGCCGGCGGTGAATCCGCCGAGCGTCGACACGCCCTGAAGCGGCGCCTCCTCCTCCGGAACGGGCGCCTCGCGCACCTCGCCGGAGAGCGCCGACACCGTCGTTCCGACCATCTCGCGGGCCTCGGTGCCGTCCGTTCCCAGCAGGCCCGCGATCTCCTGGAGCCTGTCCTCGCCGAGCTCGTCGAGGACCTCGGCCTCCAGGGACGTACCGGAATCTTCGCTCATGACGAAAACGCTACGTCTGCCCCGTTTCGCCCGCACGCCAAAAAAATCTCAGAAGTCCGTACAACCCTCCCCGCACATGGCGGGTCGTACTTGGCATCAGGACTTCTGGAGGGGGATCTGGGGGGATCGCGGGGGTTCTGATGCGGAGGGGAACCCGAGGGGGCCCGGTCGACGGACCGGGCTCCCTCGAAGCTTTTCCCGCCAACGGTCTGGCGCACCGAAGGCACGGCTAAAAGAAGACCCCACACCGCAGCAGCACATTCGCATACGGCCGGGCCTCCCCGGTCCTGACGATCAGACGCGCGCCCGCCGACAGCGACTTCAGCTCCTCGTGCGAGACCGTCCACAGGCCCGGGAAGCGCTTCTCCAGCAACGCCGACGCGTCCGGGTTCGCCTCCTGGACCTCACGCGCGGCCGTGGCGCCCTCCACCACCAGCTCGTCGAGCAGCCCGTCGAGCACCTCGGCGAACGACGGCACCCCGGCCCGGAACGCCAGGTCCACGACGCGCGGCCCCGCCGGTATCGGCATCCCCACGTCGCACACCAGGACCCCGTCCCCGTGGCCCAACTCGGCGAGCGCGCCCGCGAGATGGCGGTTCAGAATTCCGGCCTTCTTCACAGCGCGGCCACTTCCTCGGCGGTCGGGAAGGACTCCTGGGCGCCGTGCCGGGTTACCGCGACGGCCCCGACCCGGGCGGCGTACGCGGCGGCCTCGGCCAGTGACTCGCCACGCCCCAGCCGCCAGGCCAGCGCCGCGGTGAACGAGTCGCCCGCCCCGGTCGTGTCCACGGCCTCGACCCGCACGGACGGCACCCGGACCCGGGCCCCGGCCCGCTGGGCCACCAGCGCGCCCTGCTCGCCCAGCGTGATGACCACCGAGCTCGGGCCCATGGCCAGCAGATCCCGCGCCCAGTCCTCCGGCTCGGGACCGGCCCCGGAGCCGATCAGCACACGCGCCTCGTGCTCGTTCACGATCAGCGGGTCGCAGGCCGCCAGTACCTCGCGGGGCAGCGGCCTGGGTGGCGAGGGGTTGAGTACGAAGCGGCTGTCCTCGGCGAGATTCCGTACGACCTCCACGACCGTCTCCAACGGGATCTCCAGCTGCGCCGAGACCACCCGGGAAGCCTGGAACAGGCTCCCGGCCGCGCGGACGTCCTCCGGCATCAGCCGCCCGTTCGCGCCGGGCGAGACCACGATGCTGTTGTCCCCGGACGGATCCACCGTGATCAGCGCGACCCCGGTGGGCGCGCCGCCGACCAGGACGCCCACGGTGTCGACACCGGCCGCCCGCTGCGAGTCGAGCAGCAGCCGCCCGTACGCGTCGTCGCCCACGCGCGCCAGCAGGACCGTACGGGCCCCGAGCCGGGCGGCGGCGACCGCCTGGTTCGCGCCCTTGCCGCCCGGGTGGACGGTCAGGTCGGAGCCGAGGACCGTCTCCCCGGCCGCGGGCCGCCGCTCGACGCCGATCACCAGATCCGCGTTGGCCGATCCGACGACCAGCAGGTCGTAGTCGTACATGAACTGTCTCCCAAGGAAAGTCAGTTGAGCGGCCGGACAGACGTGCTGTCTGTCCGGCCGCTCACGGGTCACCCGCTGATGCTGTCCACGCTCACCGGTGTCATCCGCTGAACTCGGCCACGTTCTGAGCCGTGACCACCTTCACCGGCACCATCACCGTCTTCTCGACCGTCTTCCCCTCGACGGCCTTCAGCGCGTTCTCCACCGCGATCCGCCCGAGTTCCGTCGGCTGCTGGGCCACGGAGGCGTACATCGTGCCGTCCTTGACGGCCTTCAGTCCGTCGGGGGTGCCGTCGAAGCCGATGACCGAGACCGACTTGCCGGCCTTGGAGCCGAGCGCCTTGACCGCGCCGAGCGCCATCTCGTCGTTCTCGGCGAAGACGCCCTGGATGTCGGGGTGGGCCTGGAGCATGTTGGTCATGACGTCGAGGCCCTTGGTGCGGTCGAAGTCCGCGGGCTGCTTGGCGACGACCTTGATGCCGGGGTAGTCCTTCAGACCCTCGGTGAAACCGGCCCCGCGCTCACGGCTGGCGGACGTGCCCGCCTGGCCCTGGAGGATGGCGATCGTGCCCTTGCCGCCCAGCTTCTCGGCCATGGTCTTCGCGGCGAGCTTGCCGCCGGCGATGTTGTCGGAGGCGACGAGCGCGGCCGTGTCGGCGTTGTTCACGCCCCGGTCGACGCCGACGACGGGGATGTCGGCCTTGTTCGCGGAGCGCACCGAGGGGCCCGCCGCGTCCGAGTCCACCGGGTTGACGATGATCGCCCCGAGGCCCTCGCTGGTGAAGTTCTGCAACTGGTTGGCCTGCTGGGACGCGTCGTTCTGGGCGTCCGTCACCGTCAGGTCCACACCGAGCTTCTTCGCCTCCTCCTGCGCACCCGCCTTGATCTGTACGAAGAAGGGGTTGTTCAGCGTCGACAGCGACAGGCCCACCTTCGGCGTCGTCGAGGACGAGCCGGTGTGCAGGAAGGACATGGCGCCCACGACAGCGGCGGCGACCACGGCCGCGATGACGTACGTCGCCGCCTGCTTGCCCCTGCCGCCGCCCGAGGCACCCGCGCCCACCGGGGTCGCCCCCGCCTTGCGCCGCACCGTGTCGAGGAGCACCGCGAGGGCGATCACGACACCGATGACGACCTGCTGCCAGAAGGCCGACACGGAAAGGAGGTTGAGCCCGTTGCGCAGCACCGCAAGGATCAGCGCGCCGATCAGCGTGCCGGACGCCTTGCCGGTACCGCCCGCGAGGGAGGCGCCGCCGATGACGACCGCGGCGATCGCGTCGAGCTCGTAACCCTGCGCGGCCTGCGGCTGGGCGGAGGAGAGCCGGGAGGCGAGCACGATGCCCGCGGCGGCCGCGAAGAGACCGGACAGCGCGTAGATCGCGAGCTTCTGCTTCTTCACCCGGAGGCCGGAGAGGCGCGCCGCCTCCTCGTTGCCGCCGATCGCGTACATGGAGCGGCCGATGTACGTACGACCCAGGATCACGGCGGTGATGAGCCCCATCACGACCATCACCAGGACCGGCACCGGCAGCCAGCCGCCGAGCGTGTCACCGAGGTGGGACACCGAGTCGGGGAAGGCGATCGGGCTGCCCTGCGAGATGACCAGGCTGAGCCCCCGGCCCACGGAGAGCATGGCGAGCGTCGCGATGAACGGCGGCAGTTTCCCGTACGAGATCAGCACGCCGTTGACCAGGCCGCACGCTATGCCGGTGGCGATCGCGAGGATCACCGCGATCCAGACCGGCACGCCCTCCGAAGTCGCCGTCCACGCAAGGACGGTGGCGGACAGCGCGGCGACGGAACCGACCGACAGGTCGATGCCCGCCGAGACGATCACGAAGGTGACGCCGAAGGCGAGGATGGCGGTCACGGCCGCCTGGACGCCGATGTTGAGCAGGTTGTCCGTCGTCAGGAAGTCGCCGGACAGCGCCGACATCGCGACGACGAGGACGATGAGCGCGGTGAGCGCGCCGTTGTCGAGCAGGAGCCGGCGGACCGCCGAGGCGCCACTCGCGCCCGATGTGCTCTTGAGCGTGTCAGTGGCCACGGGGGGCCTCCTTCTCTGTGTTCGTGCTGACGGCGAGGGCCATCACCGAGTCCTGCGTCGCCTCGTCGGCGGAGAGTTCGCCCGCGATCCGGCCCTGCGCCATCACCAGCACCCGGTCGCTCATGCCGAGCACCTCGGGCAGATCGCTGGAGATCATCAGGACGGCGGCGCCGGCGGCGGTCAGTTCGTTGACGAGCTGGTAGATCTCGACCTTGGCGCCCACGTCGATACCGCGGGTCGGCTCGTCGAGGATCAGCACCTTGGTGTCGGCGAGCAGCCACTTGCCGATGACGACCTTCTGCTGGTTGCCGCCGGACAGGGTGCGCACATGCTGGCCGAGTCCCGCCATCCGCACGCCCAGCTGCTCGGCGACCTTGGCGGCGGCGACCCGCTGCCCCTTGAGGTCGACAAGACCGCCGTGGGTGGCCGCCCGCATGGTCACGAGCCCGAGGTTCTCCTCCACGGAGGCGTCGAGGACGAGCCCCTGGCCCTTGCGGTCCTCGGGAACGAGCCCGATGCCCGCGCTCATCGCCGCGGGGACGTCGTGGCGCGGCAGCCGGGCCCCAGCGACCTCGACCGACCCCTTGTCGTACGGATCGGCCCCGAAGACGGCCCGGACGACCTCCGTACGTCCGGCCCCCACGAGCCCCGCGACACCGACGACCTCACCGGCCCGCACCTCGAAGGACACGTCGTGGAACGCACCGTCCCTGGTGAGGCCCCGGACGGTCAGCAACGCGGCCCCGGCGTCCGCGCGTTCACGCGGATACTGCTGCTCGATGGAACGGCCCACCATCAGGCGTACGAGTTCGTCCTCGGGCGTGGACGCGGGCACCTGGCCGACGCTCCTGCCGTCCCGGATGACCGTGACGCGGTCTCCCAGGGCGGCGATCTCCTCCAGGTGGTGCGTGATGAAGACGATGCCGACACCGTCCTCGCGCAGCTGGCGCACGATGCCGAAGAGTTTTTCGACCTCTTCGGAGGTGAGCACCGCGGTCGGCTCGTCCATGATCAGCACGCGGGCGTTGAGGCTGAGGGCCTTCGCGATCTCGACCATCTGGAGACGTGCGATACCGAGTTCACGCACCCGCGCGCGGGGGGACACGTTCACCCCGACCCGCTCAAGGAGGGTGGCGGCGGCCGTCTCCATCGCCTTCCGGTCGATCATCCCGAAGCGGCGCGGCTGCCGCCCCAGGAAGATGTTCTCGGCGACCGTCAGATCCGGGACGAGGTTGAACTCCTGGTAGATGGTGGCGATCCCGAGGCGCTCGGAGTCCTGCGCCCCCTGGATACGGACCTCCTCGCCGTCCACGAGGACGCGCCCGGCGTCGGGGTGGTAGGCGCCGGAGAGCATCTTGATGAGGGTGCTCTTGCCCGCGCCGTTCTCGCCGAGCAGCACGTGCACCTCGCCCCGGCGCAGATCGAAGTCCACGCTGTCGAGCGCGACGACGCCGGGGAAGGTCTTGCGTATGCCCTCGATACGCAGCAGTTCACCTGAATGGGTAGTAGGCACCTTGCCTGAATCGGCACGAGGCGATTCGCCTGTATCCGTACCGGGCAACTCGTCAGGGCGGCTCACGGGTTGCTCCTCTCTGTGGCAGTGGCCTCGCCGCACGAGGCGCGTACGACGAGACGGGCGGGGAGGGTGACGGACTGCGGGGGCCGCCCCTCGATGCGGTCGACCAGGGCGCGTACGGCGGCCCGGCCCAGCTCGCCCGTCGGCTGGGCGATCGCGGTGATCGGCGGATCGGTGTGCACGAACCACGGGATGTCGTCGAACGCGGCCAGCGCGATGTCCTCGGGAACCCGCATCCCGCGCGCGCGGATGGCGTCCAGCGCGCCGAGCGCCATCAGGTTGTCGGCGGCGAAGACGACTTCGGGCGGCTCGGGAAGTGAGAGGAACCGCTCGGTGGCCCGGCGTCCGCTCTCGGCCTGGAAATCGCCCTGCCCTATGTAGGCGTCGGGCAGGGGCAGCCCGTACTCGGCCATGGCCTCCCTGAAGGCCTCGACCCGCTCGCTGCCGGTGGTGGTCGCCGCCGGGCCCGCGATGATGGCGAGCCTGCGGTGGCCGAGCCCGTGCAGATGGGCGACGAGATCGCGTATCGCCGCGCGTCCGTCGGCCCGTACGACAGGCACGTCCAGACCCGGGATCCAGCGGTCCACGAAGACCATCGGGGTCCCCGCGCGCGCGGCGTCCAGCATTCCGGGGGAGCCGCCGTCGGTGGGGGAGACGAGCAGACCGTCGATGCGCCGGTCCAGCAGGGTCCGTACGTGGTGGTCCTGAAGGTCGGGCCGCTCGTCGGCGTTTCCGATGATCACGCTGTAGCCGAGGGCGCGGGCCTCCTCCTCGACGGAGCGGGCCAGCTCGGTGAAGTACGGGTTCATCACGTCGCTGATGACCAGGCCGAGGGTGCGGGTCTGGTCGGTGCGCAGGGAGCGGGCGACGGCGTTCGGGCGGTAGCCCAGAGTCTTCACGGCGGCCAGCACGCGGCTGCGTGCGTCGGTACTGACCGACGGATGGTCGTTCAGGACCCGCGAGACCGTGGCGACGGACACGCCGGCCTCGGCAGCAACGTCCTTGATGCTCGCCATCGCCGATCCACCTCCTCGTGGAATCGATTACATGGAGGATTGGAATCGATTACACGCGAGTTGACAAGACCCCGAGACCGGATCGTGATGAAGGAGGTCGGAGCGGAGCGGCGAGGGGAGTTGTTTACACGCGTCCCGGGCTGTCAGAGCCGGACGGTAGCGTCGGATCATGTCTCAGCTGGCTGTCCTGGAGGGCGTACTCGAGCGGATCACGTACGCCAACGAGGAGAACGGGTACACGGTCGCGCGGGTCGACACCGGCCGCGGCGGCGGCGACCTGCTCACCGTCGTCGGCTCGCTGCTCGGTGCGCAGGTGGGGGAGTCCCTGCGCATGGAGGGCCGCTGGGGCTCCCATCCGCAGTTCGGCAAGCAGTTCACGGTGGAGAACTACACGACGCTGCTGCCGGCCACCGTCCAGGGCATCCGCCGCTATCTCGGCTCGGGCCTGGTCAAGGGCATCGGCCCGGTCTTCGCCGACCGGATCACCCAGCATTTCGGCCTGGACACCCTGCAGATCATCGAGGAGGACCCGAAGCGGCTCATCGAGGTGCCGGGGCTCGGCCCCAAGCGCACCAAGAAGATCGCCGACGCCTGGGAGGAGCAGAAGGCGATCAAGGAGGTCATGCTCTTCCTCCAGACCGTCGAGGTGTCCACGTCGATCGCGGTCCGCATCTACAAGAAGTACGGCGACGCGTCGATCTCGGTGGTCAAGAACCAGCCCTACCGGCTCGCGTCCGACGTCTGGGGCATCGGCTTCCTCACCGCCGACAAGATCGCCCAGTCCGTCGGCATCCCGCACGACAGCCCGGAGCGCGTCAAGGCCGGTCTCCAGTACGCACTTTCGCAGTCCACCGACCAGGGCCACTGCTATCTCCCCGAGGAGCGCCTGATCGCGGACGCCGTGAAGCTCCTCCAGGTGGACACGGGCCTTGTCATCGAGTGCCTCGCGGAGCTGGCGGCACCGGCCGAGGACGGCGAGGACCCCGGTGTCGTACGGGAGAAGGTGCCGGGCCCGGACGGCGGCGACCCGGTGACGGCCATCTACCTGGTCCCCTTCCACCGCGCCGAACTCTCCCTGTCCGCCCAGCTGTTGCGCCTCCTGCGCACCGACCAGGACCGGATGCCCGGCTTCCATGACGTGGCCTGGGACAAGGCACTTGCCTGGCTGAAGGGGCGTACGGGCACGGAGTTGGCGCCCGAGCAGGAGGAGGCGGTCCGGCTCGCGCTCACCAAGAAGGTCGCCGTGCTCACCGGCGGCCCCGGCTGCGGCAAGTCCTTCACGGTCCGCTCGATCGTGGAACTGGCGCGCGCCAAGCGGGCGAAGGTCGTCCTGGCGGCGCCGACGGGACGCGCAGCCAAGCGGCTCGCCGAGCTGACCGGGGCCGAGGCCTCCACCGTGCACCGGCTCCTGGAGCTGAAGCCGGGCGGCGACGCGGCGTACGACAAGGACCGGCCGCTGGACGCCGACCTGGTGGTCGTGGACGAGGCCTCGATGCTCGACCTGCTCCTTGCCAACAAGCTGGTGAAGGCGGTGCCCCCGGGCGCGCATCTGCTCTTCGTGGGAGATGTCGACCAGCTCCCCAGCGTCGGCGCCGGCGAGGTGCTGCGCGATCTGCTCGCCGACGGCGGCCCGGTCCCGGCGGTCCGCCTCACCCAGGTCTTCCGGCAGGCCCAGAAGTCCGGGGTGGTGACGAACGCGCACCGGATCAACTCGGGGCAGCACCCGCACACGGAGAACATGAAGGACTTCTTCCTCTTCGTCGAGGACGACACCGAGGAGGCGGGACGGCTCACGGTGGACGTGGCGGCACGGCGGATTCCGGCCAAGTTCGGGCTCGACCCGCGCCGCGATGTCCAGGTCCTCGCGCCGATGCACCGGGGCCCGGCGGGCGCGGGCGCCCTCAACGGCCTCCTCCAGCAGGCCATCACACCCGCCCGCCCGGACCTCCCCGAAAAGCGCTTCGGAGGCCGCGTCTTCCGCGTCGGCGACAAGGTCACCCAGATTCGCAACAACTACGAGAAGGGCAAGAACGGTGTCTTCAACGGCACCGTGGGCGTCGTCACCTCGCTGGACGCGGAGGAGCAGCGCCTGACCGTGCTGACCGACGAGGACGAGGAGGTGCCGTACGACTTCGACGAACTCGACGAGCTGGCCCATGCGTACGCGGTGACGATCCACCGTTCCCAGGGCAGCGAGTACCCGGCGGTGGTGATCCCGGTCACCACGGGCGCGTGGATGATGCTCCAGCGCAACCTCCTCTACACGGCCGTCACCCGCGCGAAGAAGCTGGTCGTCCTGGTCGGCTCCCGCAAGGCGATAGGCCAGGCGGTCCGCACGGTCTCCGCCGGACGGCGGTGCACGGCCCTGGACTTCCGCCTGTCCGGGGCACACCTCTGACGACCCCTCGATCTCCCCTGGAAGCCTCCGGAGAGCCCCCCGAACGCCCCCTTGGAAAAAATGATCGATCAAACGAGTCGCAAAGGTCACAGAGCACTTCCGGAACCAGGGCGAAGGGGGGCAGGATGAGTAGGTTGGCGGCACTCAGTGCCGCCAATAGGCCCAATGGTCGACCCCGAGTGCACTCTCCAGGGCCAAATGGGGGATGGTAGAGACAGTCAGGGCACCTCGAAGAAGAGGGACAACGTCGGTGAGGGATGACGTGAGCGACAACTCTGTAGTAGTGCGTTACGGCGATGGCGAGTACACCTACCCGGTGATCGACAGCACCGTCGGCGACAAGGGCTTCGACATCGGGAAGCTGCGCGCACAGACTGGTCTGGTGACGCTGGACAGCGGATACGGGAACACCGCCGCATATAAATCCGCGATCACCTACCTCGACGGTGAGGAGGGCATCCTCCGGTACCGCGGCTATCCGATCGAGCAGCTGGCCGAGCAGTCCACCTTCCTTGAGGTGGCCTCGCTGCTGATCAACGGCGAACTGCCGAATGTGGACGAACTCGCCACCTTCAAGAACGAGATCACGCAGCACACCCTGCTGCACGAGGACGTCAAGCGCTTCTTCCAGGGCTTCCCGCGCGACGCCCACCCGATGGCGATGCTGTCGTCGGTGGTCAGCGCCCTGTCGACGTTCTACCAGGACAGCCACAACCCGTTCGACGAGAAGCAGCGTCACCTCTCGACGATCCGCCTTCTCGCCAAGCTTCCGACGATCGCGGCGTACGCCTACAAGAAGTCGATCGGCCACCCCTTCGTCTACCCGCGCAACGACCTCGGGTACGTCGAGAACTTCCTCCGCATGACGTTCTCGGTCCCGGCGCAGGAGTACGAGCTCAACCCGGTCGTCGTCTCCGCGCTCGAGAAGCTGCTCATCCTGCACGCGGACCACGAGCAGAACTGTTCGACCTCCACGGTCCGCCTGGTCGGCTCCTCGCAGGCGAACATGTTCGCCTCGATCTCCGCCGGCATCTCCGCCCTGTGGGGCCCGCTGCACGGCGGCGCCAACCAGTCCGTCCTGGAGATGCTGGAAGGCATCCAGGCCAACGGCGGCGACGTCGACTCCTTCATCCGCAAGGTGAAGAACAAGGAGGACGGCGTCCGCCTGATGGGCTTCGGCCACCGGGTGTACAAGTCCTTCGACCCCCGCGCGAAGATCATCAAGGCCGCCGCGCACGATGTCCTCTCGGCCCTCGGCAAGTCCGACGAGCTGCTGGACATCGCCCTCAAGCTGGAAGAGCACGCGCTCTCCGACGATTACTTCGTCTCGCGCAACCTCTACCCCAACGTGGACTTCTACACCGGCCTGATCTACCGCGCCATGGGCTTCCCGACCGAGATGTTCACGGTCCTCTTCGCCCTCGGCCGCCTCCCGGGCTGGATCGCCCAGTGGCACGAGATGATCAAGGAGCCCGGCTCCCGCATCGGCCGCCCGCGCCAGATCTACACGGGCGAGGTCCTGCGCGACTTCGTTCCCGTCGAGAGCCGCTGAGCACCGGAACTCGCTGAACAGCCGCGCGCGTAGCGGCATACACGTAAAAAACGGAAAGCGCCCTGCTACCGGTCCCCCCACGGGCCGGCAGTCAGGGCGCTTTCCTTGTCCCGGTGCGGATTCCCCCCACGGGATCCGGCCGGGCGTCTGTGGACAGCGCCTGAACCGCTGTGGACTTGCGAGCAAAACGAGCAAAACTGCGGTTACTACGGTGCGGTTGGCCGGGACGCGTACCGACGGGAGGGCCGCTCAAAGCTCCCCGGCGTACGTGTCCCGGCAACGCAGTTCCAGGAACGTCCCCCAAGACATCCCCAGATGCCAGTCACGCCCCCCAAGACGCTTCTGACATCGCCAACTTAGACTCACGAACCCCTTCGATGGTTACGTTCACATCACTGTGACCTGCGTCTCTTGCTTATGTCCTGAAGATAGGCAAGAGACCCAAATGCGAATCGGGGCCCAAGCGTAAGGAAGATGCGCGAGCCTTGTGAAGAGCTTATGTGAGGCTCTCCCCGGACTCTAGGGGGGCTCTCACCCGAACATCATGAGAATGCCTTGAGCCGGAGGCTGTTCGTCACCACGAACACCGACGAGAAGGCCATCGCCGCTCCCGCGATCATGGGGTTGAGCAGCCCGGCCGCCGCCAGCGGCAGCGCCGCCACGTTGTATCCGAAGGCCCAGACGAGGTTCCCCTTGATGATGGCGAGGGTCCTGCGCGACAGCCGGATCGCGTCCGCGGCCGCCCGCAGATCCCCGCGCACCAGTGTCAGGTCGCTCGCCTCGATCGCCGCGTCCGTACCCGTACCCATCGCCAGACCCAGGTCCGCGGTCGCGAGCGCCGCCGCGTCGTTGACCCCGTCGCCCACCATCGCGACGCTCCGCCCCTCGCCCTGCAGCCGCTTGACGACACCGACCTTGTCCTCGGGTAGCACCTCGGCGATCACATCCCCGGCATCGATGCCGACGGCACGCGCCACGGACTGGGCGACCGCCAGATTGTCACCGGTGAGCAGGACCGGCCTGAGCCCGAGGGCGCGCAGTTCGCGGACGGCCTCGGCGCTGGTCTCCTTCACCGCGTCGGCGACGGTCAGCACACCGATCGCCACACCGTCCCGGGTGACCACGACGGCGGTACGCCCTTCCGCCTCGGCCGCGGCCTTGGCGCCGGCCAACTCGGCGGAGGGCACGTCCTCGAACCGGCCCACCGTCACCTCGTGACCGTCCACACGCCCGCGCACACCGCGCCCCGGAACGTTCTCGAAGTGCTCCGGCGACGAAAACGCGCCAACACGCTCCTGAGCGCCCGCGGCGATCGCCTGGGCAACTGGATGCTCGGAGGCGTGCTCCAGGGCGCCGGCGAGCCGCAGAACCTCGTTCTCGGCGATGTCCTCGGCGACGTACACCTCTTGAAGTTTCATGCGTCCCGTCGTCACCGTCCCGGTCTTGTCCAGGACGACGGTGTCGACGCGGCGCGTGGACTCCAGGACCTCGGGCCCCTTGATGAGGATGCCGAGCTGGGCGCCGCGCCCCGTGCCGACCATCAGGGCGGTCGGCGTGGCAAGGCCCAGTGCGCACGGGCAGGCGATGATCAGCACCGCGACGGACGCGGTGAAGGCGGCGACCGTGTCACCCGTGACCGCCAGCCAGACCCCGAACGTGCCGAGCGCGATCAGCAGCACCACCGGCACGAAGATCCCGGAGATCCGGTCAGCGAGCCGCTGCACCTCCGCCTTGCCGTTCTGTGCGTCCTCGACGAGCCGTGCCATCCGCGCGAGTTGGGTGTCCGCGCCGACCCGGCTCGCCTCGACGACCAGCCGGCCCCCGGCGTTCACGGTCGCGCCGGTCACCGCGTCGCCGGCCGACACGTCCACCGGCACCGACTCGCCGGTCAGCATCGAGGCGTCGACGGCCGAGGCGCCCTCGACGACGGTGCCGTCGGTGGCGATCTTCTCGCCGGGCCGCACGACGAAGCGGTCCCCGACGGCCAACAGGGCCACCGGGACACGTACTTCACGGCCGTCCCGCAGCACGGACACGTCCTTCGTGCCCAGTTCCATCAGCGCCCGCAGCGCCGCCCCCGCCTGGCGCTTGGAGCGGGCCTCCAGATAGCGGCCGAGCAGGATGAACGCGACGACACCCGCGGCGACTTCGAGGTAGATCGCCGAAGTCCCCTCCGCACGCGAGACGGTGAACCGGAAACCCTCCTCCCGCATGCCCTCCATCCCCGCGTCCCCGAAGAACAGCGCCCACAGGGACCAGCCGAACGCGGCCAGCGTGCCGATCGAGATGAGCGTGTCCATGGTGGCCGCGCCGTGCCGCGCGTTCGTGAACGCGGCCCTGTGGAACGGGAGTCCGCCCCAGACGACGACGGGCGCGGCGAGGGTGAGCGCCAGCCACTGCCAGTTGTCGAACTGCAGAGCCGGGATCATCGAAAGCAGGGCGACGGGGACGGCGAGGAGGGCGGAGACGACGAGACGCTCGCGCAGCGAGGCCAGTTCGGGGTCGCGCTCCTCCGAGGCGTCCGCCTCGGGCAGGGGTGGCGCGGGCTCCTCGGCCGTGTACCCGGTCTTCACCACGGTGGCGATGAGATCGGCGACCCGCACCCCCTGCGGATACGAGACCTTCGCCTTCTCCGTCGCGTAGTTGACGGTGGCGGTGACGCCGTCCATGCGGTTGAGCTTCTTCTCGACGCGGGCCGCGCAGGAGGCGCAGGTCATTCCGCCGATGGCGAGCTCGACCTCCGACGCGGGGGCGTTCTCGGCTATGGGTGTCTCGGGTGCTGGTGTCTCGGGTGCTGCGGTGGTCATGTCCGGCTCCAAGGAACGAACCAGGCCGTACGGATCCAGTATCAGCTGGTCGGTACGGCCCGGTGTGGAGAGCTAGGTATCAGCGATACGGAGAGGTCTGTTCAGGCCTTGCCGACGAGCTCGAAGCCCGCCTCGTCGACCGCCGCGCGCACGGCGTCCTCGTCCAGGGCGGCGGCGGAGACGACGGTGACCTCGCCGGTGGCGGCCACGGCCTTCACCGAGCTGACCCCGTCGATCCCGGAGAGCTCACCGGAGACGGAGCCTTCACAGTGCCCGCAGCTCATCCCGCTCACCTGGTAGACGGTCGTGACGGAACCGGGGGTGTCGGTCTGCGCGGTCATGGCGTTACTCCTCATCGAGGCGTGTCGGGCGTGCGTACGTACACAGGAGGGATCCTGCGACTCCAGGGTTGCCTCCTGCTACGCAGGCTATACCCCTAGGGGGTACTTCTCCAAGTGGGGTCCCGGCGCGCCAGCGAGCGCACCCAGCCGACCCCGGCGAGCGAGACGAGGACCATGGCGCCGACCGAGAACAGCGTGAAGAGATGCTTCTGCTCGCCGGTGGGCCGGGGCATGTAGCCCTGCGCGAACAGCGCCTTGTCGAGCCCCGTACTGGTCAGCCGCGCCACCAGCCAGAGCGCGATGCCGTGCGTCGAGTCCCACAGGGCGTGCAGCACCGCGACGCCGAGGTAGGTGCCGAGCACGGGTCCGTTGAACTGGAAGCGCCCGTTCGGGTGGCGGTGTGCGAGCAGCACGGCACCCGCGATCGCGGTCCACAGGCCGTGCCCGAAGGGGGCGAGCACCCCGCGCAGGATCTCGGTCTCCAGGAGCGCGCGCAGATCGACGCCCTTGAGCGAGACGGCGGCGTTGAAGGCGTACCCCGCGCTCTCCAGCGCCGCGAAGCCGAAACCGACGGTCGCGCCGAGCACGAGGCCGGCCCGCAACCCGTGGATCCGGGGGTGCCTGCGCAGCATGAACATCAGCGCGGCGAGCTTCACCGCCTCCTCGATGAGCCCGACGCCGATGTACATCCACAGGGACGGGTGCAGCAGGTAGTACTCCATGACCGAGGCGCCAAGGACGCCCAGGGTGCCGCCGGTCAGGAAGCAGCCGAGGATCAGATGCACGCCCAGGTCGCGGCCGTGCCGCTCGTACGCCCAGAGCACGAAGGTGACGGGCACCAGGAAGCTGCCGAGCAGGATCAGGGTCGGCAGCAGCGTGGTGTTCTTCGTCGCGTACGTGACGAGCGCGGTCAGCACCCAGAGCGCGAGCCCGCCCCACAGGCAGCGCTTCCAGAGTCCGGCACGGATCGGGAGATACGGGGACGGGGGCTGCTGGGGTCCGGGAATGCGGGCTTGCGGTGCACCGGGCGGCTGATTGTGGGTCACGGCTCATCCCTCGGGCTTGGGCTGGGGGTGTCCGTCCGCTTGGACGTCGGTCCGCTTGGGCGGAGGGCGTCCGTCCGCTGGGCGGGGGGCGTTCGTCCGTCCGGACGGACGCTGTCCGCTGTTGTGTCCGCTCGGACGGAGACCGCCCGCTCGGGCAGGCGCTGCCCGGGCGGGTCGATTTGTCCGAACCCTATGGTAAATACCCCCTATGTCGCAGTCCGGGACGCTCATCCTGATCATGTCCATCGCGGTGCTCGCCCCGCTGCTGTCCTACGGAATCGGCCGCTGGCTGCCGGTCCCTCTCGTCATCTTCGAGATCGTGCTCGGCGTCCTGGTCGGCCCCGACGTACTGGGCTGGGCCGGCGCGGGCGAGGTCATCGACACGCTCTCCAACCTCGGTCTGGCGATGCTGATCTTCCTCGCCGGGTACGAGATCGAGTTCGACAAGGTCCGCGGGGACACCCTGAAGCGCTCGGTCGGGGCCTGGCTGATCTCGCTGGCGGTCGGCCTGGCGCTGGGCATGCTGCTCACCGGTGCGTCCAAGGGTGTCTACATCGGTACGGCCCTCACCAGCACCGCGCTCGGCACGGTGCTGCCCGTCCTGCGCGACGCCGGTGACCTGCGCTCCCGATTCGGCTCGGTGATGATGGCGATGGGTGCGGTGGGGGAGTTCGGGCCGATCATCGCGATGGCCCTGCTGCTGAGCGGGCGCTCGCCGGGGAAGTCGACGGTGCTGCTCGCCGCGTTCGCGCTGCTGACCGCAGGGGCGGTGCTCTGGGCGATGCGTCCCCGGCGCCCCTGGTTCTCGAACGTGATCGCCAAGACCCTGCACAGCAGCGGGCAGTTCGCCGTCCGTCTCGTCGTGCTCCTGCTGGCCCTGATGCTCGGCGCCTCCGACGCCCTCGGCCTCGACACCCTGCTCGGCGCCTTCGCCGCCGGGATGATCACCCGCCTTGTGCTGCAGGGGGCGGCGCCGGAGAGCGCGGGCGAGGTCCTGGCGAAGATCGAGGCGATGGGATTCGGATTCCTGGTGCCGATCTTCTTCGTCGTCACGGGAATCGAGTTCGACCTCGACGCCCTCCTCTCCGGCGGCCGGGCGCTTCTCCTGCTGCCCGTCTTCCTGCTGCTGTTCCTCCTGGTGCGCGGCCTTCCGGTGTACGCCCTGGCCCCGCGCGATCTTCTCGGGCGCGACCGGAGCGCACTCACCCTCTTCGCCTCGACGGCCCTGCCCCTGGTGGTGGCCATCACGACCATCGGCGTGGACGACGGCGTACTGAAGAGCGAGGAGGCGGCGGCGCTGGTGGGGGCCGCGATGGTGTCCGTACTGGTGTTTCCGCTGGTGGGGCTGAAGTTGCGGCGGGAGAGGGTGGGGAGCGAAGGGGGCGGAGTCGTGGTGAGAGTCAGCGGGCCGCCGGGCAGTCGTCCTCGACGAGCGGCTTGAGGTAGCGGTACATGACCGCCTTCAACTCGGCGATGTACGCGTCCCGTTCGGCGCCCTCGTGGGACAGGATCAGGGTGAGTCCGGCCTTGAAGAGGGCGAGCACCATGTTCGCCATGCGCGAGAGCTCGTCGGCGGGGGCGTCCGGCAGATAGCCCGCGACGATCTCCTCGACCCGGGTGAAGACGGTGTCGTGCAGGGAGCTGATGTCCTCCGCGATCCGGCCCGGGGTGTCGGTCCCGTGCATCAGGACGGCGAAGGCGGGGTTCTCGACGTTGAAGGCGATCATCGGGTCGAGGGCCGCGTCGAGCATCGCGTCCAGCGGGAGCCCGATGTTCTCCGGGGCGAGGGCCTGGCCGTGCATCGCGCGCCAGTCGTGGAGCAACTGGTCGCTGAGGCCGACCGCGATGGCCTCCTTGTTGGGGAAGAACTGGTACAGCGTGCCGGGTGAGACGCCGGCCTCGCGGGCGATGGCGTTCGTGCTCGCGGCCGTGTAGCCGCTCCGGCAGAACACCGACGCCGCCGCTTCCAGGAGCTGCGCGATACGGCGCTCGCCGCGGGCCTGTCGACGGCGCGGCTTCTCCTCGGTGGGGCCGGTGGGGCCGGTGGGGCCGATTGGGTCGGCGGGGGCGGCGGTCTGCGGGGCCCCGGCGTTCCGCGGGGCCTGCGCCTGCTCCTCTGTCCGCTGCTTCTCGGGCACGGGTTATCCCCAGCTTCTCGGGACGCGATTGACAAACACGAGTGGTCGCTCGCATTCTTGGGAAATGCGAGCGATGGCTCGTGTTTGCCATTCTATGGCAATGGGCGACCCATGCTGCCTGCACGGATGTACGCGGACGTGCGCAGACGTACGCGGATGTGCGGGACGCAGGGGTCACGGTGAAGGGGACACCGCATCATGTCCGAAGTCAACAGCGCAGGTGGCGGCGCGAGGGTGGGGCCGGACGGAGGACCGGACGACGGGTCGGGCGGTGGATCGGGCGGCGGTCCGGGGGTGGGTGGCTGGACCCGGTTCGTGACCGCGCGGCCACGGCTGTCGCTGCTCGTCGCGCTCGTGCTCACCGCGCTCGCCGTGGTCGCGGGCAGCGGGGTCGCCGACCGGCTGGGCAGCGGCGGCTGGGAGGACCCGGGCGCCCAGTCCACCTATGCGACGAAGGCGCTGGAGCGGGAGTTCCCGGCCTCGCAGCCCAATCTGCTGCTGCTCATCGACTCGGGGTCCGCGTCGGTCGACGATCCCGCGGTCGCCGCCGAGGCGAAGCGGCTGGTGGAGCTTCTCGCCGGCGAGAAGGGCGTCACGGGCGTCGGTTCGTACTGGCAGTCGGGTTCGCCGGCGCTCAGGGCGAAGGACGGGCACGAGGCGCTCGTCGCGGCGCGCATCACGGGTGAGGAGAAGGCCGCGGGCGAGACCCTGGACCGCATCGCCCCCTCCTTCCGCGGGACGCACGGCCCCATCGAGGTCGAGGTCGGCGGCCCCGTCGCCGTGCGGCACGAGATACAGACGACCATCCGCGAGGACCTGACCAGGGCCGAGCTGATCGCCCTGCCGGTGACCCTCGTGCTCCTTGTGATGGTCTTCGGCAGCGCGGTGGCCGCCCTCCTCCCGCTCCTGGTCGGCATCTTCGCGATCCTGGGCACGAACGCGGTGCTGCGCGGCCTCACGGAGTTCACCGACGTCTCGGTCTTCGCGATCAACCTCACCACGGCACTGGGACTCGGCCTCGCCATCGACTACGCCCTGTTCATCGTGCGCAGGTTCCGCGAGGAACTCGCCACCGGAGCCGAGCCGTTGACCGCGGTCGGCACGACCCTGCGCACCGCCGGGCGCACGGTGCTCTTCTCGTCCCTCACTGTCGCGGTGTCGCTGGCCGCGATGCTGCTCTTCCCGCAGTACTTCCTGCGGTCCTTCGCATACGCGGGCATCGCCGTGGTGCTGCTCGCCGCGGCCGCCGCGCTGATCCTGCTCCCGGCGGCGCTGGTGCTCCTCGGACATCGGGTGAACTCCCTGGATATGCGGCGGCTGTTCCGGCGCGGAAAGCCCCGGGCGTCGTCCGACGCGGCGGGCGGGGCCGCGTGGGGGCGGATGGCCAACCTCGTCATGCGCAGGGCGCCGGTCTTCGCGGTGGCGACCTCCGTCGGGCTCGTGGTCCTCGGACTGCCCTTCCTCGGCGTGAAGTTCGGCACGGCGGACGACCGCCAGCTGCCCTCGGGCGCCGAGTCCCACGTCGTGCAGCAGCACATCCGCGAGGGCTTCCCGGGCAGCCCCGGCGGCGGTCTGGAGGTGCTCGCGGAAGGGCGCGCGACCGAGACGCAGTACGCCCAGTACAAGGAGCGGATCGCCGCCCTGCCCGAGGTGCTGCGGGTGGACGGGCCACTGGTGAACGGCGACTCCGCCTACTTCACGGTGCTGCCGAAGGGCGAGGCCGTCGACGAGGGAGCCCAGCGCCTGGTGGGTGAACTCCGCGCGACGAACGCCCCGTTCGACACCGCGGTGACCGGCACGGCGGCCGTCCTGGTCGACTCGAAACACGCGATAGCCGAGCAGCTGCCCTGGGCCGCCGCGTTCATCGCGATCGTCACCCTGTTCCTGGTCTTCCTGCTGACCGGCAGCGTGCTGATCCCGATCCAGGCGGTGCTGCTCAACGCCCTCAGCCTGACGGCGATGTTCGGGGCGGTGGTCTGGGTCTTCCAGGACGGCCATCTCTCCGGCCTGCTCGGGTTCACCAGCTCGGGGTCGATCGAGACGACCCTCCCCGTCCTGATGTTCTGCGTCGCCTTCGGACTGTCCATGGACTACGGGGTCTTCCTGCTGTCCCGGATAAAGGAGGAGTACGACCAGACGGGCGACCACCGGGAAGCCGTCCGCTTCGGCCTCCAGCGCACCGGCGGACTGATCACGGCGGCCGCGGTCATCCTCGCGGTGGTGATGGTCGCGATCGGCACCTCACGCGTGACCAACACCAAGATGCTCGGCCTGGGCATCGCGCTCGCCGTACTGATGGACGCGATGATCGTCCGCAGCCTGCTGGTCCCGGCGGTGATGAGGCTGACGGGGCGGGCGACCTGGTGGGCGCCGGGGCCGCTGCGGCGGTTCCATGACCGGTTCGGGCTCAGCGAGGGCGAACCGCAGAAGGCCGAGGCCCCGGCGGAGGACGACCGGGACCGGGACAAGGTCGCGGCGCGCGGCTAGCGTTCGCTCCGGAACCGTGATCTCCCGGCGGCGGAACGCGCCGGGCGAAGACGGGACGGGCGAACGCGAAACGCGAAGGGCGAAGCTGATGCGGGCAGTGGTGTTCGAGCGGTACGGGGAGCCGGCCGAGGTACGTGAGGTGGCGGACCCGGCGCCCGCGGAGCACGGGGTCGTGGTGCGGGTCGAGGCCACCGGCCTCTGCCGGAGCGACTGGCACGGCTGGATCGGTCACGACCCGGACATCACGCTGCCCCACGTCCCCGGACACGAACTCGCCGGGGTCGTCGAGGCGGTGGGCGCCCAGGTGACCGGTTGGCACCCCGGCGACCGGGTCACCGTGCCGTTCGTGTGCGCCTGCGGAAGCTGTCCCTCGTGCGCGGCGGGCGACCAGCAGGTGTGCGAGCGCCAGACCCAGCCGGGGTTCACACACTGGGGTTCCTTCGCCCAGTACGTGGCGCTGGACCACGCGGACGTGAACTTGGTCGCGATGCCGGACGGACTGTCCTACGCGACCGCGGCCTCGCTGGGCTGCCGGTTCGCCACGGCCTACCGGGCGGTGGTCGCGCAGGGCCGGGTGGCCGCGGGGGAGTGGGTCGCCGTACACGGTTGCGGGGGCGTCGGCCTGTCCGCCGTGATGATCGCGGCGGCCGCCGGGGCTCGGGTCGTCGCCGTCGACGTATCGCCCCGGGCGCTGGACCTGGCACGGAAGTTCGGGGCGACGGAGGCTGTGGACGCGTCGGGGGTCGAAGACACGGCGGAGGCGGTGCGCGCGTTGACCGGCGGTGGCGCCCACCTGTCCCTGGACGCCCTCGGTTCCCCCGTCACCTGCGCGGCCTCGGTGAACAGCCTGCGCCGTCGGGGCCGCCACATCCAGGTCGGACTCCTGCCCTCACCGACGGGCTCCACCCCGGTCCCCATGGCCCGAGTGATCGGCCTCGAACTCGAACTCCTCGGCAGCCACGGAATGGCGGCACACGCCTACCCGGGAATGCTGGAGTTGGTCCGGGCCGGCGTACTCCGCCCCGACCTCCTGGTCACCTCCACCATCCCGCTGGACGCCGCACCGGCCGCGCTGGCGGCGATGGGGACGGCGCCGGGAGCGGGGGTGACGGTCATCGAGCCGTGGAGCTGACCAGATCCGGGTGACCGCGGTGGTCGGCCCACTCGTGGGCGAGGATCGCCATGAGCGTCTCGTCGGCCCACTCGCCGTCACGCAGCTGGGTCTGCCGCCGGACACCCTCCTCGACGAAGCCGACCTTCTCGTAGACACGGCGGGCCCGGTGGTTGTGGCTGTATAGCTCCAAGGCGATGCGGTGCAGGCCGAGTTGCTCGAAGCCGTGGCCGACGATGAGCCGGGTCGCCTCGGTGCCGATCCCCCGGCCGCGTCCGCGGGGGCCGATGAGCGTACGGAACGTGCAGTTGCGGCCCGTGGGATCCCACTCGTGGAGGACGACCTCGCCGAGGAGTTCACCGGTCGCGCGGTCGGTGACGGCGAGGTCGAGCCGGTCTGGCTGCGTGGCCCGGGAGCCGTACCAGGAACGCAGCCGTTCCAAGGTCAGCTCGGTGGAGGGCTCGAAGGTGAACCGGATGACATCGGGATCGTCCAGGATCTCCCAAATCCCGTCCGCGTCCGCCCTGGTGAACGGCCGCAGCACGGTCTTCTCACCGGTGAGGACGGGCTTGTCGGAGAAGGAGTGGCTCATCTGAGGATCCTCGGCGGCGGGCCGACGGACGGGCAACCGAATAGGGGCTGTGCAACCCGATAACGGCTGTGCAACCGAATAACGGCTGTGCCCCGCACGCGAACGGCGGGGCACAGGGGGAGGAACGAGAGCGGGTCAGTCCTCTCTACGGCCCCGGTTGCCCGGCCGGGAGGCGACCCAGGCCCGGACGGTGTCCGCGTACCAGTAGGGCTTGCCGCTCTCCACATGGTCGGGCGGGGGCAGCAGACCGTGCTTGCGGTACGACCGCACGGTGTCCGGCTGCACCTTGATGTGCGCCGCGATCTCCTTGTACGACCAAAGCCTGCGGTCGGTCATGAGTGCCACCTCCCTGCGCGTACCGCGGCGGCGGCCGGGGGCGGCCGTCGGGGGAGCCGGGCACTGCGCTGGCGATCAACAAAGCCTGTGCCCCGTGAACGACACAGAGTGAGCGCCGGGAAGTGCCTGTGGACTGGGTGTGACCTAAGACCCGCGTACACGCGACATGTGTGACAGGAAGGGGGTATTTGTGACACGAGTGCCGCAATTGGCAGGCGGCCACCAGGAGACCAGGGAAGCGGGGGAGGCCGGGGAGGCGGGGGAGACCGGGGAGGCCCGCCGAGCCCCGAGCGCCCGGTGGGCCCACGCCACGATCACCCCGTACTACGCCCCGCAGCACCTCACTACGCCCCGCAGGACCTCAGGAACGCCCGCGTCCGCTGCGCGATCGGCAGCGGCTTGTCGGGTGGACACGGGTACATGTCCTGCTCGACGATCGCGAAGAGGTCGATGTCGAGCTTCTGCGCGGCGGCGAGGACGGGCTCGAGTGCCGGTATGCCGGACGGCGGTTCGCACATCACACCGCGGGCCACGGCCGGCCCGAACGGCACCTCGTTCGCCCGCACGTCGGCCAGGATCGCCGGATCCACCTGCTTGAGGTGCAGGTACCCGATGCGCTCCCCGTACGTCTCGATGAGCTTGACGCTGTCGCCGCCGCAGTACGCGTAGTGCCCGGTGTCCAGACACAGGGACACCAGCGAGGAATCCGTCGCGTCGAGGAAACGCGTGACGTTCTCCTCGCTGTCGATGTGTGTGTCCGCGTGCGGGTGGACGACGATCGTCAGCCCGTACCGCTCCCGCACCTCGTGCGCGAGCCGCTCGGTCTGAGCGGTCAGATTGCGCCACTGCGTCGGCGTCAGCGTGCTGTCCTCCAGCACCTCGCCCGTCTTGTCGTCCCGCCAGAACGCGGGGATGACGACCAGGTGCTCGGCGCCCATCGCCTGCGTGAGAGCCGCGATGTCCGAGACGTGCGCCCAGGTGGACTCCCACACGTCGGGACCACGGTGCAGTCCGGTGAAGACCGTGCCGGCCGAGACCGTGAGCCCGCGCCGCGCGGTCTCCTCCTTGAGGACGGCCGGATCGGTGGGGAGATAGCCGTACGGGCCCAGCTCGATCCACTCGTACCCGGACCCGGACACCTCGTCGAGGAACCGCTGCCAGGGGACCTGCTGCGGGTCGTCGGGGAACCAGACGCCCCAGGAGTCGGGAGCCGAACCGACCCGGATACGGGACAGTGAGGATGGAGGTGAGGACTGCGGCGACGGCCGCGGTGACAACGACGTCATGAGCGTCAGCTTCCGGCGGCACGGAAGGGGTGTCAAGGCCTGGTCCGAATGTCTGGACAAAACATTGACAGGGCTCCACGGACACGGCTAGACCTAGGTGCAGCCGAAGCGAAGGGAACTCGATGGCGTACGACCTGATCACCATGGGGCGGATCGGCGTGGACCTCTACCCGTTGCAGACGGGGGTCCCGCTGGCGCAGGTGACGACCTTCGGGAAGTTCCTCGGCGGCTCGGCGACGAACGTCGCGGTGGCCGCGGCCCGGCTCGGGCGGCGTACGGCGGTGATCACACGTACGGGCGACGACCCCTTCGGCACCTACCTCCACGAGGCCCTGCGCGACTTCGGCGTCGACGACCGCTGGGTCACACCGGTCCCCGGCCTGCCCACCCCGGTCACCTTCTGCGAGGTCTTCCCGCCGGACGACTTCCCGCTGTACTTCTACCGGCAGCCCAAGGCCCCCGACCTGGAGATCGACGCCCACGAGCTCGACCTCGACGCTCTTCGCGAGGCCCGCATCCTCTGGATGACCGGCACCGGCCTGAGCGAGGAGCCCAGCCGCACGGCGACGCTCGCGGCGCTGGCCCACCGCGCCAAGTCCGGTACGACGGTCTTCGACCTCGACTGGCGCCCCATGTTTTGGAAAGACACAGCCTGGAAGGACCCGGAGGCCTCCGCCCGAGCCTTCTACGCCGAGGCCCTCCGCCACACCACCGTCGCCGTGGGCAACATCGACGAGGTCGAAATCGCCACCGGCGAGCGCGAACCGCACGCCGCCGCCCGCGCCCTGCTGGACGCAGGCGTGGAACTCGCCGTCGTCAAACAGGGCCCCAAGGGCGTCCTCGCCGTCCACCGCGACGGCACGACGGCCGAGGTCCCACCCCTCCCCGTCACCGTCCTCAACGGCCTCGGCGCCGGCGACGCCTTCGGCGGCTCCCTCTGCCACGGCCTGCTCGCCGACTGGGACCTGGAGCGGATCATGCGGTACGCCAACGCAGCGGGCGCCATCGTCGCGTCCCGCCTCGAGTGCTCCTCCGCGATGCCGACCCCGCGTGAGGTCGAGGACGCGCTCACGGCGGGAGCGGTGCTGTGAGGGCGGGTCAGGTCGGGGGCGCGAGGCACGAAGGCGGCGACCCTGCGACGTACGAAGGCGGCGGCACGGCCGCGCACGAAGGCGGCGACCCGGCGCCGTACAGGCGAGTGGACGTCGCGGACCTCGTCCGCACCCGCACCCACCACCCCGAAGCCATCGCCGAGGCCGCCGCCCGCAGGCCCCGCCGGCCCCTCGTCGACGACGGCGGCCGGCTGATGATCGTCGCAGCGGACCACCCGGCCCGCGGCGCCCTCGCGGTCGGCGACCGCAAGTTCGCCATGGCGAACCGCGCCGACCTCCTGGAGCGGCTCTGCACCGCCCTCTCCCGCCCCGGAGTCGACGGCGTCCTCGCCACCGCCGACATCCTCGACGACCTGCTGCTGCTCGGCGCGCTCGACCACAAGGTCGTCCTCGGCTCGATGAACCGCGGCGGACTCGCGGGCGCCTCCTTCGAGTTGGACGACCGGTTCACCGGGCACCGCCCGCAGGACATCGAACGGCTCGGCTTCGACGCGGGCAAACTGCTGCTGCGCATCGACTACGACGACCCGGGCTCGCTGCGCACCCTGGAGTCCACCGCCCGTGTCATCGACGAGATGGCGCAGCGGCAACTCCCGGTGTTCGTCGAGCCGTTCCTCTGCCGTCGCCGCGAAGACGGCACCCTCCGCAACGATCTCAGCGCCGAGGCGGTCACCAAGTCCATCGCCATCGCGAGCGGCCTCGGCGGCAGTTCGGCGTACACCTGGCTGAAGGTCCCCGTCACCGAGAACCCCGACGACATGGCCCGCGTCATGGAGACGTCCACGCTGCCCGCCGTACTCCTCGGCGGCGATGTCGGCGAGGACCAGGAGGGCGCGTACGAGAAGTGGCGCGGGGCGCTCCAACTCCCCACCGTCCAGGGCCTGGTGGTCGGCCGCTCGCTGCTCTACCCGGCGGACGGCGATGTGACCGCGGCCGTGGACACCGCCGTCGGACTGCTGTGAGGGCCGGATGAGCGACCGGACGAGCGTTCCGATGGCCGACCCCGACCGGACGGCGAGCAACGCCCTGTACGTCCCGAAGGGCAGCACCGCCAACGCGCAGTACGTCCTCGACGTCGACCCAAAGCGGGCCGGCTGGACCCACAGCAGCCTGCGCGTCGTCGAACTCGCCCCCGGCGGGACGCACATCTTCACCACCGGTGACAGCGAATGGATCGTGCTGCCCCTGAGCGGCGGCTGCACCGTGAACACAGGGGACGAACAGTTTCAAATCCTGGGCAGGGACAGCGTGTTCAGCGGAGTCACGGACTTCGCGTACGTGCCCCGCGACGCCCGGGCACAGATCGCCTCCGGCGCGGGAGGCCGCTTCGCCCTGGCAGGAGCGAAGTGCGAGCGCCTACTCCCCGCCCGCTACGGCCCCGCGCCGGAGGTACCCGTCGAAGACCGGGGCAGCGGCAACTACGCCCGCCAGGTGCGCAATTTCGCCTCCGCCGACGCCTTCGAGTGCGACCAACTCATCGCCGTCGAGGTCATCACCCCGGGCGGCAACTGGTCCTCGTATCCGCCCCACAAGCACGACGAGCACCGGCCGGGGGAGGAGAGCCGGCTCGAAGAGATCTACTACTTCGAGATCGACGGCCCGAACGGTTTCGGCTATCAGCGCGTATTCCCTTCACGCGTGGGCGGATCCGACGTCCTCGCGGAGGTCCGCACCGGCGATGCCGTCCTCGTCCCCGACGGATGGCACGGCCCGTCCATCGCCCAGCCCGGCCACACGATGTACTACCTGAATGTGATGGCCGGACCGGGCGAGAAGCGGGAGTGGCGGATCTGCTTCCACCCAGAGCACACCGAGGGGTACCAATGACCGATCCGATGGCAAAGGTGCCAAAGGCGACGAAGGTGTCGAAGACGCCAGACGCGACGACCAGGCTGACGGTCGCCCAGGCGCTGGTGCGTTTCCTGGCAGCCCAGTACACCGAACGGGACGGCGAGCGGCAGCGGTTGATCGGCGCCACCTGGGGCATCTTCGGCCACGGCAATGTCGCCGGGCTCGGCCAGGCACTCGTCGAGTACGCGGACGAGATGCCGTACCACCAGGGCCGTAACGAACAGTCCATGGTCCACGCGGCGGTCGGCTACGCCCGCCAGTCCAACCGGCTCTCCACGCACGCCGTCACCACGTCCATCGGCCCCGGCGCCACGAACCTCGTCACCGGCGCCGCCCTCGCGACGATCAACCACCTCCCGGTCCTCCTCCTCCCCGGTGACACCTTCGCGACCCGCCCCGCCGACCCGGTCCTCCAGCAGCTCGAAGTCCCGTACGCGGGCGATGTGTCGGTCAACGACTGCCTGCGCCCGGTGTCGAGGTACTTCGACCGGATCACCCGCCCCGAGGCACTGATCCCCGCCGCACTCCAGGCGATGCGGGTGCTCACCGACCCCGTGGAGACGGGCGCGGTCACGCTCGCGCTGCCGCAGGACGTGCAGGCGGAGGCGTACGACTGGCCCGAGGAGTTCTTCGCCGAGCGGACCTGGACGGTGCGCCGCCCGGCGGCCGACCAGGGTGAACTGACCGCCGCCGTAAGGGCGATCCGCGAGGCCCGCCGCCCCCTGATCGTCGCGGGCGGCGGCGTCCACCACAGCCGCGCCGAGGAGGCGCTCGCCGAACTCGCCACCGCCACCCGCATTCCCGTCGCCTCCACGCAGGCCGGCAAGGGGTCACTGCGCTTCGACCACCCGCAGGACGTCGGCGGTATCGGCCACACCGGCACGGCGACGGCTGACGAACTCGCCCGTACCGCCGACCTGGTGATCGGCGTCGGCACCCGCTACACCGACTTCACCACCGCCTCCGGCACCCTCTTCTCCGCCAAGGGCGTCCGTTTCCTGAACCTCAACATCGCGCCGTACGACGGCCACAAGCTGTCCGGGATCCCGCTGATCGCCGACGCGCGGGCGGGCCTGGAAGCCCTCACGGAGGCGCTGCTGCTGCACAAGCACCGCACCGAGCCCGCGTACGCCACCGAGTACAGCGACGACAAGGAGCGCTGGGAGTACCGCGTCGACGCGGCCTTCGAGGCCGAGGACATCGACATCCGGCCCACCCAGCCGCAGGTCCTCGGCGTCCTCGACGAGCTGGTCACCGAGGACGACATCCTGATCAACGCGGCCGGCTCGCTCCCCGGCGACCTGCACAAACTGTGGCGGGCGCGGTCGCGGGACCAGTACCACGTCGAGTACGGCTACTCGTGCATGGGCTACGAGATCCCGGCCGCGATCGGGGTGCGGATGGCGGCCCCGGACCGTCCCGTCTGGGCGCTGGTCGGCGACGGCACGTACCTGATGATGCCGACGGAGATCGTCACGGCCGTGCAGGAGAACATCGCGATCAAGGTCCTCATCCTGCAGAACCACGGGTACGCCTCCATCGGCGGCCTCTCGGAGTCGGTGGGCGGCGAGCGGTACGGCACCGCGTACCGCTTCCGGTCCGAGGACGGTACGTACACGGGGGCGAAGCTGCCGGTGGATCTCGCCGCCAACGCGGCCAGCCTGGGGATGCGCGTCCTACGCGCGAAGACCGTCCGTGACCTGCGCGCGGCCCTCACGGAAGCGCGGGCCGCCGACACTCCCACATGTGTCTACGTGGAGACCGAAACGGCAGACACAGTGTCGGGCGCGCCTCCGGCCCAAGCCTGGTGGGATGTACCTGTGGCCGAGACCGCGACCCGATCGTCGGCGGTCAAGGCGCGCGAGGAGTACGACCGGCACGTCGCTGCCCGACGCCGCCATCTGTGAAGGAGTTTTTGGCCATGACGAAGACTGTCAACCACTGGATCGGTGGCAAGACCGTCGAGGGTGCGTCGGGTACGTACGGGCCGGTCACCGACCCGGCGACCGGCGCCGTGACCACGCAGGTCGCCTTCGCGACCGTCGAGGAGGTCGATGCCGCGGTCGCCGCCGCGAAGGACGCGTACGCGACCTGGGGCCAGTCTTCGCTGGCCAAGCGGACCACGATCCTCTTCAAGTTCCGCGCGCTGCTCGATGCCAACCGCGACGCGATCGCCGAGCTGATCACCGCCGAGCACGGCAAGGTCCACTCGGACGCGCTCGGCGAGGTCGCGCGCGGCCTGGAGATCGTCGACCTGGCCTGCGGGATCACCGTGCAGCTGAAGGGCGAGCTGTCGACGGAGGTGGCCTCGCGGGTCGACGTGTCGTCGATCCGGCAGCCGCTGGGCGTCGTCGCGGGCATCACGCCGTTCAACTTCCCGGCCATGGTGCCGATGTGGATGTTCCCGCTCGCCGTCGCGTGCGGCAACACCTTCGTGCTGAAGCCGTCGGAGAAGGACCCGTCGGCCGCGATGAAGATCGCCGAGCTGCTGGCGGAAGCCGGTCTGCCGGACGGCGTCTTCAACGTCGTGCACGGTGACAAGGTGGCCGTCGACCGCCTCCTGGAGCACCCGGACGTCAAGGCCGTCTCCTTCGTCGGCTCGACCCCGATCGCCCGCTACATCCACACCACCGCGGCCGCGAACCACAAGCGAGTCCAGGCCCTGGGCGGCGCCAAGAACCACATGCTGGTCCTCCCGGACGCCGACCTGGACGCGGCGGCCGACGCGGCCGTGTCCGCGGCCTACGGCTCGGCGGGCGAGCGCTGCATGGCCATCTCCGCGGTCGTCGCCGTCGGCGCGATCGGCGACGAGCTGGTGGAGAAGATCCGCGAGCGCGCCGAGAAGATCAAGATCGGCCCCGGCAACGACCCGACCTCCGAGATGGGCCCGCTGATCACGGCCGCCCACCGCGACAAGGTCGCCTCGTACGTCCACGGCGCGGCGGCGCAGGGCTCCGAGGTCGTCCTCGACGGCACCGGCCACACGGTCGACGGTTTCGAGGACGGCCACTGGATCGGCCTCTCGCTCCTGGACCGCGTGCCGGTCACCTCGGACGCGTACAAGGACGAGATCTTCGGCCCGGTGCTGTGCGTGCTGCGCGTGGAGACGTACGAGGAGGGCGTGGCCCTCATCAACGCCTCGCCGTTCGGCAACGGCACCGCGATCTTCACCCGGGACGGCGGCGCAGCCCGCCGCTTCCAGCTGGAGATCGAGGCGGGCATGGTCGGCGTGAACGTGCCGATCCCGGTCCCCGTCGGCTACCACTCCTTCGGTGGCTGGAAGGACTCGCTCTTCGGCGACCACCACATCTACGGCAACGACGGCACCCACTTCTACACCCGGGGCAAGGTCGTCACGACCCGCTGGCCCGACCCGGCCGACGCCCCGACCGGCGTCGACCTCGGGTTCCCGCGCAACCACTGAGACCCTCCGGCAGGGCTTGTGAGGCCGTCCGCATTGCGGACGGCCTCACTTTTTTCTTCCCTCGCGCTGCGGTTCCCGTAGGGAGGAAGAGAACCCTTCTGTATGACCTGTTGTGCCCTGATGGGTATTCGCAGGGCTGTATGCCTGCGGATTCCGTTGGTGAACAACCATTGACGCAACGGTTTCCGTCAAGGTTCCATCAACGCCGGGAGCGGACGAAGAGATGAACAACGCGAGCCGCCGGAGGCGATAACGCTCCCGCCCGAAACACCTGACGCACGACACGAGTCGATCGGAACCGCCGCATGACCGACACGCTCCGCCCTGTCGAGACCGCCGCCCCGGACACCGCCCCCACGGCGTCCGGCGGCCCTCAGAAGCTCAAGCGCTCCATCGGCATCGTCGGCGGCACCCTGCTGACGCTCTCCTGCGTGACACCGGCCTCCACACTCTTCGTGGTCGTGCCCGACCTGTTCTCGTCCCTCGGTACGGCGACCGCGCTCACCATCGCGATCGGCTCGCTGCTCTGTATCGCCGTGGCGTTCTGTTACTCGGAGCTGGGCACCCTCATCCCCAGCGCGGGCGGCGAGTACGCCATGGTCTCGACGATGGCCGGACGCCTCGCGGGCTGGCTGGTCTTCGTCCTCTCCCTGCTGGTCGTCATGATCGTGCCGCCGGTGATCGCCATGGGCACGGCCGACTACCTGGCGCCGATCGTGCACCTGAACCCCTCGATGGCGGGCGCCGGCGTGATGCTGCTCGCCACCCTCGCGGGCCTCCTCGACCTGCGGGCCAACGCCTGGATCACCGGCGTCTTCCTGGTCCTCGAAGTCATCGCGGCCGCAGTCGTCGCGGTCCTCGGCTTCTCCCACAGCGAGCGCGGCCTCTCCAGCCTCACCTCGATGGAGGTGGCCGGTTCCGGCGGCCACACGGACACCGTGACCGCCATGCTGGTCGTCTCCGGACTCGCCATCGCCCTCTTCATCACGCAGGGCTTCTCCACCGCGGTCTACCTCTCCGAGGAACTGGAGAACCCGCGCCGCAACGTCGCCCGTACGGTCCTGGCCACCCTCGCCATCTCGACGGTGATCATCCTGGTCCCGGTCGTCGCGATCACCATGGGCGCCCCCGACCTGTCCGCCCTCACCGGCGGCGACATCAGCACCATGGTCACCGCCTGGTCGAACTCCGCGGTCGGCACCTTCGTCAGCCTCTGCGTGGCCCTCGCGATCATCAACGCCGGCATCGTCATGGTCATCCAGAACTCCCGCGTCCTGTTCGCCTCGGCCCGCGACAAGGCCTGGCCCGAGCCGGTCAACGGCGTCCTGTCCAAGCTCGGCCGCTTCGGCTCCCCGTGGGTCGCCACACTCCTGGTGGGCGTCCCCGGCGCGGCCCTCTGCTTCGTCAACCTGGACACCCTGTACGGCGTCACGGGCGTCTCGGTGACCGGCATGTACCTGCTCGTCGCGGTCGCCGCACTGTTCGCCCGGCGCGGCCGGCACACCCAGACACCTGCCTGGCGCATGCCCCTGTGGCCCGCCGTGCCGGTCCTGCTGATCGCGGTCCTCGCGTACATCCTCAGCCAGCAGGAGACCGAGTACCTCCTGTGGACCGGCGGCATCGTGGCCGTCGCCACCTTGTACTGGGCCTTCTACCTGCGGCCGCGCCGCGAGACCCGTTGGCTGGTGTCGATCCCGGAGGACGCACAGGCCTGACCGGTCAACCGGTCAGTCGGCCTCAGGTGAAGTCCCAGGTCACCACCGTGCACGTCCCGTCGTCCTTGCCGTCCGCACTGCGGTACGCGGCAAGGGCGACGTCGTTTCCCGTGTCGACGCCCACCCACATCCCGTAACAGCCGCACTCACGGGCGACAGCGGCGAGGGTCCGGATCAGCGCCCGCGCGATACCGCGCCTCCGGCACGGCTCGGCGACCGCCAGCTCGTAGAGGAACATCTCATTTCCCTTGTCGGGGTGGAGCGTCTCGACGCCGCTGACGAACCCGACGGGGCCCTCGTCCTCGTACGCGAGGAAGAGATGGTGGCCCTGTGCCGCCAGGAAGCGCTGGGCCCACTCGGGGCGTACGGGCTGGTCGAAGAGGTCTTGGGCGGCTGTCAGTTCGGCCACGGTGGTGGCGCGGCGGATTTCCATGGGCCGTTCGTACCACGGGCGCGGTATGCCGGGAGGGGACCGTACTCCCGTGGGAGGGGCGGGGGTTCAGACCGGTGGCGGCATCGGTTGTCCGTGGTGGGCCGTACCGTTGACGCATGGATCTTCGACTGCCCCGACTCCGGGGGCCCGCACTGCGGAGGCCGCGACGGTGGATCGCCGCCGCGGCCGCTGTTGTGGTGCTCGCCGGCGCCGGGACGTGGACGGCTGTCGCCTCCGACGACGCCCCGCCCGTGCACCGCGCCGACCGCGTCATGGACATGGGCGACGGGGTGGACATCGACACCTCGTACTTCACCGCGGGCTCGACCTCGGACCGCCGCCCCGCAGTACTGCTCGCGCACGGCTTCGGCGGCAGCAAGGACGACGTGAAGGCGCAGGCGGAGCAGCTCGCGCGTGACGGATACGCGGTGCTGACCTGGTCGGCACGCGGTTTCGGCGAGTCCACCGGCAAGATCGGGCTGAACGACCCCGAGGGCGAGGTCGCCGACGTCTCCAAGCTCATCGACTGGCTGGCGAAGCGCCCCGAGGTCCAGCTCGACAAGAGCGGCGACCCGCGCGTGGGCGTCACCGGCGCCTCGTACGGCGGGGCGATCGCCCTGGAGGCCGCCGCGTACGACCAGCGGGTCGACGCGATCGCCCCGGCGATCACCTACTGGAACCTGTCGGACGCCCTCTTCCCCAACGGCGTCTTCAAGAAGCTCTGGGCCGGCATCTTCATCAACTCCGGCGGCGGCTGCGACAAGTTCGAGGCGCAGCTGTGCGAGATGTACAACCGGGTCGCGGAGTCCGGAAAGCCGGACGCGGCGGCCACCAAGCTCCTCGAGGAGCGGAGCCCCTCCGCGGTCGGCGACCGCATCAAGGTGCCCACGCTCATCGTGCAGGGCCAGTCCGACTCGCTCTTCCCGCTCGGCCAGGCCGACGCGATGGCCAAGCAGATCCGCGCCAACGGCGCACCCGTGGACGTCGACTGGATCTCCGGCGGGCACGACGGCGGCGACCTGGAAGCGGACCGCGTCCAGACCCGGGTCGGCTCCTGGTTCGACCGGTACCTGAAGGACGAGGCAGGCGTCGACACCGGCCCCGCGTTCCGCGTCACCCGCACCGGAGGCATCGACTCCACCGACGGCGCCGCCCAGCTCCGGGGCGCGAGCGGCGACACGTACCCCGGCCTGGCGAACGGCGAGCGCGCCGTCGCCCTGGCCGGACGCGAGCAGAGCTTCGACAACCCGGCGGGCGCGACCCCGCCCGCCATCTCCGCCCTCCCCGGACTCGGTGGGGCGGGCGGCCTGTCACAGCTCTCCTCCCTCGGAGTCGGGGTGTCGCTCGACTTCCCGGGCCAGTACGCGCGGTTCGAGTCCTCGGCGTTCGGCAGCGACCTGCGGATCACCGGATCCCCGACGGTGACAGTGCACGTCAAGTCGAGCTCCGACGAGGCCGTCCTCTTCGCGAAGGTGTACGACGTCGGCCCCGGCGGCGGGCAGCAGGTACTGCCGTCGCAGTTGGTGACTCCGCTGCGGGTCGAGGGAGCGAAGGCGGGCAAGGACGTCACCGTCACCCTTCCGGCCATCGACTACGAGGTGCAGGAGGGCCACCGGCTGAGCCTGGTCCTGGCCTCGACGGACCTCGGCTACGCGTCACCGGTGACCCCGGCGACGTACACCGTCTCCCTGAAGGGCGACCTGCAGGTCCCCACCGCACCCGCCGTGACGACGGCCGCCGCGCCGCTCCCCGCCTGGGTGTGGTGGCTGCCGCTCGCCGGAGCACTGCTCGCGCTGGCCCTGCTGCTGACCGGCCGCCGCCGTACGACCGCGGGCCCGCCCGACCCCGAGATGGCCGAAGTCCCGCTCCAGATCACCGACCTGAGCAAGCGGTACGCGAAGTCGGCGGACCGGTACGCGGTCCGGGAGCTGTCGTTCCGCGTGGAGAAGGGCCAGGTCCTGGGCCTCCTCGGGCCGAACGGCGCGGGCAAGACGACCACCCTGCGCATGCTGATGGGCCTGATCAAGCCGGACGGCGGCGACATCCGCGTCTTCGGCCACGAGATCCAGCCGGGGGCGCCGGTCCTCTCCCGGGTCGGCGCGTTCGTCGAGGGCGCCGGCTTCCTGCCGCACCTCTCGGGCCGCGAGAACCTGGAGCTGTACTGGCGGGCCACGGGCCGTCCGACCGAGGACTCCCACCTGGAGGAGGCCCTGGAGATCGCGGGCCTCGGCGACGCGCTGTCCCGCGCGGTCCGCACCTACTCCCAGGGCATGCGCCAGCGCCTCGCCATCGCCCAGGCCATGCTCGGCCTCCCGGACCTGCTGATCCTCGACGAACCCACCAACGGCCTCGACCCGCCACAGATCCGTGAGATGCGCGAGGTGATGATCCGCTACGCCGCCGCGGGCCGCACGGTCATAGTCTCCAGCCACCTCCTGGCCGAGGTCGAGCAGTCCTGCACCCACCTGGTGGTCATGGACCGCGGACGGCTGATACAGGCGGGCCCGGTGTCCGAGATCATCGGCTCCGGTGACACCCTCCTCGTCGGCACGGGTTCGCCCGTGGACGAGCCGATCGCCGAGAAGGTCGGTGCGCTGCCCGGCGTGGCCTCGGCCGCCGTCGCCGAGGGCGGGCTGCTGGTCCGGCTCGACCCCGACGGAAGCGCGCAGCGCCTGGTCGTGGAGCTCGTCCGGCTCGAAGTACCCGTGGAATCGGTGGGCCCCCACCGCCGGCTCGAAGACGCCTTCCTCACCCTGATCGGGGGCAACGCATGAGCACCCTCGTCGAGCGGGCCGAGACGGCCGACGGATACCGCGCGCGGCGGACGCTGCCGCTGCGGGTGGAACTGCTCCGGCAGCTGAAGCGGCGCCGCACCCTCGTCATGGGTGCGATCCTCGCGGCGCTGCCCTTCGTGCTGGTCGCGGCGTTCGCGATCGGAGGCACTCCGGACGGGCGGGGCAACCAGATCACGCTGATGGACACGGCCACCGCGTCGGGCGCGAACTTCGCCGCGGTGAACCTGTTCGTCTCCGCCGGCTTCCTGCTGGTGATCCCCGTAGCCCTGTTCTGCGGGGACACGATCGCCTCCGAGGCGAGCTGGTCCTCGCTGAGATACCTGCTGGCGGCCCCGGTGCCCAGGGCCCGCCTGCTCTGGTCCAAGCTCACCGTCGCGCTGGGCCTCAGCCTCGCCGCGATGGTGCTGCTGCCGATCGTCGCGCTGGTGGTCGGCACCGCGGCCTACGGCTGGGGCCCGCTGGAGATCCCCACCGGCGGCGCGCTCTCCGCGGGCACCGCGGCACAGCGCCTGCTGGTCGTGGTGGCGTACATCTTCGTCTCCCAACTGGTCACCGCGGGGCTCGCGTTCTGGCTCTCGACCAAGACGGACGCACCCCTGGGCGCGGTCGGCGGAGCGGTCGGACTGACGATCGTGGGGAACGTTCTGGACGCCGTCACCGCCCTCGGCGACTGGCGCGACTTCCTGCCGGCGCACTGGCAGTTCGCCTGGGCGGACGCCGTCCAGCCGCAAATGGAGTGGTCGGGCATGATCCAGGGCGCCGCGATTTCGGTAACGTACGCGCTCGTCCTGTTTGCCCTGGCCTTCCGGGGTTTCCGGCGCAAGGACATCGTGTCGTAGGTCTCCGGAGGATCACCTACCGGTCTCGACGGACGCCCACCGTGGCCGCTTCGAGATCCATCCGCAACGCTCCGTAGCGCACATCCAGGCCCCCTCGGACGTCACAGTCACAGACGTCGGCCCAAACACAGGCCGCTCACCGAGGGGGCACAGATGGGGAAGGACCACATACGCACGGCGGCGGTCACCACACGCGGCCGTCGACTCCGCGCCACACTGCTCGCCCTGACAGCCGCGGGCGCCATGCTGCTCACCGGCTGCGGATCGAACGGCGAAAGTGACTCGCCGGACGGCTCGAAGTCCCGCAACGACGCCACGGGCCCACTGCCCGCCCCCGCCTACCCGTCGGGCTCCGCACAGGGCGAGCAGAACGGCGAGCAGAGCGGCGAGCAACAGGACGACGAGGGCCGTGAGTTCGCCCCGTCCCCCGACTACCTCTCCACCTTCGCCCTGGACGTCGACACCGCCTCGTACGGCTACGCCAAGCGCACCCTGGCGGACGGCAGGATGCCCGACCCCTCGACGGTCCGCCCCGAGGAGTTCGTCAACAGCTTCCGCCAGGACTACGAACGCCCCGACGGCAACGGCTTCTCGGTCACCATCGACGGCGCCCGCACCGAGGACGAGGACTGGTCCCTGGTCCGCGTCGGCCTCGCCACCCGCGCCGACGAGGAGGACGGTGAACGCCCGCCCGCCGCCCTCACGTTCGTCCTCGACGTCTCCGGCTCCATGGCCGAACCGGGCCGCCTCGACCTGGCCAAGGACTCCCTCGGCGTGATGACCGACCGGCTCCGCGACGACGACTCGGTCGCCCTGGTCACCTTCAGCGACGAGGCCGAGACCGTCCTCCCCATGACCCGGCTCGGCGACAACCGGGGCCGCGTCCACTACGCGATCGACAGCCTGGAACCCCAGTCCTCCACCAACCTCGGCGCCGGCGTCGAAACCGGCTACGCCACGGCCACCGAAGGCCTCCGCAAGGGCGCCACCAACCGAGTCGTCCTCGTCTCCGACGCCCTCGCCAACACCGGCGACACCGACGCCGACACGATCCTGGAGCGCATCGAGGACAATCGTCGCGAGCACGGCATCACGCTCTTCGGAGTCGGCGTCGGCAGCGACTACGGCGACGCCCTGATGGAGCGCCTCGCCGACAAGGGCGACGGCCACACCACGTACGTCTCGGACACCGAGGGTGCCCGCAAGGTCTTCTGCGAGGAACTCCCGCAGAACATCGACCTCACCGCCCGCGACGCCAAGGCACAGGTCGCCTTCGACCCTCAGACGGTCGAGCAGTTCCGGCTCATCGGCTACGACAACCGCCAGGTCGCCGACGAGGACTTCCGCAACGACCAGGTCGACGGCGGCGAGATCGGCCCCGGCCACACGGTGACCGCCCTCTACGCGGTCCGCACCAAGCCCGGCGCCTCCGGCCACCTCGCCACCGCGAGCGTCCGCTGGCAGGACCCCGACACCCGTACCCCGCACGAGGAATCGGGCCAGGTGGAGGCCACGGCCCTCGAACGCAGCCTGTGGAACTCCTCCGACCGCTTCCAGGTCACCGCCGTGGCGGCGTACTTCGCCGACGCCCTCCGCCAGGGAGACGACCGCTGGCCCCGGCTCCCCGGCAGCCTGCCGCTGAACGAACTCGAGTCCCGCGCCGACGAGTTGGCCAACAGCACGGAGGACAAGGCGGTACGAGAACTCGCCGACGCCATCGAGGCGGCCACCCGCGCGGAACGCTGAGTCAGCCGGCGCCGGGCCGCCGCCCGGCGCCGTGCAGCAGCGTGTCGACGACAAGCGCCGCCAGGACGTCGGGATCGGGGTCCGGCCGGTCGTCGCCGTGCAGGGCCTCGCCGATCAGGGCGTAGTAGACGCGGCGGACCCACTCCAGGTCCACGGCCGGGTCGAGCAGCCCCTCGTCCCTGGCCCGCGCCAGGAGTTCGAGGCAGCGTGCCCCCAACTGGTCCCAGCCCGCCGCCGCGGCGCCGCCCTCGTCGGCCGGCTGCCCCAGGGCATAGCTCCAAGCCCCCTTGATCCGCAGCACGTTGGCGGTGACGCGATGCAGTGCGACCAGCGACGGTGTGGTGTCGGGCCGCGCGTCCTCGATGGCCTGGGTGAGCTGCCGTACGGCTGACTCGGCGAGCGCGTCGATCAGCGCCTGCCGGCTGGCGAAGCGCCGGTGGACCGTCGTCCTGGCCACCCCGGCCGCCTCGGCGATCTGCTCCATGGACGCGCCCGGATCGGCGGCGAGCACCCGCTCTGCCGCCTCCAGAATCGCGCGCACACTGCGCTCGGCATCGGCCCGCAGTGCTCTGCCCATGGGCTCCTCCACTCAGTCGGCTCCAGACCCCCAGTGGACGTAGATGGTACGCCTGAGTTGCGGTTCCTCGACTATCTGCATCATAGCTGTTGCAGATAAGAGAATAAGAGCTACAGTGGTGTCCTAGTTAGATACCGGCTCGCCTTCACCCGACCTTTCGAAGGGGAACAGCCATGACCACCACATCCACCGCCCTCATCACCGGTGCCTCCTCCGGACTGGGCGCCGAATTCGCCGCTCAGCTTGCCGCCCGCGGCCACGACGTGGTCCTCGTCGCCCGCTCCCAGGACCGCCTCGAAGAACTGGCCGAGCGCCTGCGCACCCGGCACGGCGTCCAGGCGCACGTCCTGCCCCAGGACCTCGCCGAGCCCGATGCCGCCGCCCGGGTCACCGACGCCCTCACCGCCCGCGGCCTCACCGTCGACCTGCTGGTCAACAACGCAGGCTTCGGCACCTGCGGCCGGTTCGAGGAAATCGACCCGGCGCGCGAGCACGACGAGATCATGGTCAACGTCGTCGCCCCCGTGGACCTCACCCACGCCCTGCTCCCCGGCATGCTGGAGCGCGGCTCCGGAGCCGTCCTCAACGTCGGCTCCACGGCGGGCTACCAGCCGGGCCCGTACTTCGCGGTCTACAGCGCCACCAAGGTCTTCGTCCTCAACTTCTCGCTGGCTCTGCGCCAGGAGTGCCGAGGACGCGGCATCCGCGTCACGGCCCTGTGCCCGGGCCCGGTCGAGACAGGCTTCTTCGACGCGATCGGCACCCGCAAGGCCGCGGTGACGGGCTCCTTCACCACCACGGAACCGGTCGTCCGCGCAGCCCTGCGGGCCCTCGACCGCGACCGCGCCTACGTCACCCCGGGGCTGGGCAACGCACTCGGCGCCCACCTGACCCCCCGCCGCCCGCGCACCCTGGTGGCGGCGATCGCCAAGCGCGTCACGCGCAAGGTGCTGGAGCCGGAGCGCAAGCCCTCCGAACTGGCGGCCGCGTGAACCGGTCACGCACGACCCGTTGAATTTCCGTTACGCGCGGGTAAGTTGACCCCCGTTCAGGAACCCTGCGACCGGGAGCCACCATGGGCGTACGCAAGGACTTGAAACGGGCGAAGAAGCGCACCGACCTCGCGTCCCGCACCAAGGTCGAGCTGACCAGGGACGACACCGGCAAGGTCCGCGAGGCCCGCACAGCCCGGCTGGCCCCGGGCCCCACCACCGGCAGCACCGCCGACCTGCCCTTCACCAACGCGGCCGAGACCCCGGACGTCGTCGTCCTGCGCCGCCAGGAACACGGCACCTGGCACCCCGTCACCGCGGCGGCCTTCGCCCGCGAAGTCACCGCCACGGCAAAGGGGTTGATCGCGGCAGGGCTCGAACCGGGCGGCCGGGTCGCGGTGATGTCCCGTACACGCTACGAGTGGACGGTCCTAGACTTCGCGATCTGGGCAGCCGGCGGCCAGTCCATACCCGTCTACGCGACCTCGTCCGCCGAGCAAGTGGAGTGGATCGTCAGGGACTCGGGCGCACACTTCGTGATCGTCGAGACCCCCGAGAACGCGGACACCGTGACGACCGCCACGGCCCGGCACCCCGAACTCCCGCGCGTCTGGCAGCTGGACGCGAACGCGCTGGCCGAACTCGCCACCCTGGGCCGGGACATCCCCGACGAGGAGGTGGTCAAGCGCCGCGCCGCCCTCACCCCGGACGCCATCGCCACCCTCTGCTACACCTCCGGAACGACCGGCCGGCCCAAGGGCTGCGTCCTCACCCACGCCAACCTGCACGCCGAAGCCGCCAACACGGTCGAGCTGCTGCACCCCATCTTCAAGGAAGTCACCGGCCAGACCGCCTCGACCCTCCTCTTCCTCCCGCTCGCCCACATCATGGGCCGCACCCTCCAGATCGCCTGCCTGATGGCCCGCATCGAAGTGGGCCACTGCCCGAGCATCAAGCCCGATGAACTCCGGCCCGCCTTACGGGAGTTCAGGCCGACCTTCCTGGTCGGCGTCCCGTACCTCTTCGAGAAGATCCACAACACCGGCCGCGCGACCGCCGAGAAGATCGGCCGCGGCGCCTCCTTCGACCGCGCCCACCGCATCGGCGTCCGCTTCGGAGAGGCGTACCTGAACAAGTTCCTGGGGACGGGCAAGGGGCCAGGACCGGGCCTGTACGCCGCCTGGGCGCTCTACGACCTGCTGGTCTACCGCCGTATCCGCAAGGAACTCGGCGGCCGCGCCCGCTACGCCATCAGCGGCGGCTCCCCGCTCGACCGCGACCTCAACCTCTTCTTCTACGCCGCCGGAATCATCGTCTACGAGGGCTACGGCCTCACCGAGACGACAGCCGCGGCGACGATCGTCCCGCCCCTGCGCCCCCGCCCCGGCACGGTCGGCCTCCCTGTCCCCGGCACCGCGATCCGCATCGCCGACGACGGCGAGGTTCTCATCAAGGGCGGCGTCGTCTTCGGCGCCTACTGGAACAACCCGTCGGCCACGGACGCGGTACTGCGCCGCGACTGGTTCGCCACCGGCGACCTCGGCGCCCTCGACGAGGACGGCTACCTCACCATCACCGGCCGCAAGAAGGACATCCTCGTCACCTCCGGCGGCAAGAACGTCTCGCCCGCCGTCCTGGAGGACCGCCTGCGCAGCCGCCCGCCCGTCGGCCAGTGCATCGTCGTCGGCGACAACCGCCCGTACATCGCCGCCCTGATCACCCTGGACCCCGAGGCCGTCGCCCACTGGCTCGCCGTACGCCAACTGCCCGCCGACACCCCGCTGTCCGCGCTCACGGACGATCCCCGGATGCGCGCCGACGTCCAGAGGGCCGTCGACCATGCGAACGACGCGGTCTCGCGCGCCGAATCCATTCGCCGGTTCACCCTGGTGGCAGGCGAGTTCACCGAGGACAACGGACTGCTCACCCCGTCCCTGAAGGTCAAGCGCCATGCGGTGACGGCGGCCTACGCGGACGAGATCGAGGCGCTGTACGGGAGCTGAGCACGTGCGCCGGACATGAAAAAGAGCGGGCCGCCGATGTGCTCGGCGGCCCGCTCTCCCGGTGCTGAGAACTACTTGTTGCCGGCGCCGTTGCCGGAGAGGACCGGGATGTTGCTCAGGATGTGCGACAGCGGCTCGTCGCCCTTGGCCTGGGTCGAGTTCTCGACACACTGCTGGTTCTGCGGGGCCGACAGGATCGGGATGTCCTGGAGCGCGACGCCACCGATGCCCGCGATGCCGCCGGCGTTGACCTTCGCGGGCAGGCCGATGCAGGGCTTGTTCAGGGAACCCTGGATGAGCGAGAGCTGCGGGCTCATGTCGCCCTCGGTCTTGGAGTTACCGAACTCCTGGACCGCGCCGTTGCCGCTGGTGGACTGGGTGCCGTTGTCGTTGCCGATCGCCAGGGCCTGGGGGGCGACCCCGGCCGAGATGCCGGCGACGGAAGCGGCAATAGCGGCGGTTGCCCACAGCTTCTTCATGTTCATTCCCTTCAGAAAGCGGACTCCAGTGAGGAGCTGCGTAATGATCAACTGCGTAGCGCCTGCCGGGGTTGCGGGTTATGCCCCGTTTGGCCCAGCGTGTGTTTGGGAACGCCGTGCAGGGGCGCGCCCGTGCTGCCGTGAACACAAGCCGCTGCCGTGAACACAAGCCGGCGGGCCGCCGATGGATCGGCGGCCCGCTGACGGGAACTCAGAAGAGAACTACTTGTTGCCGGCGCCGTTGCCGGCCAGGACCGGGATGTTGTTCAGGATGTGCGACAGCGGCTCGTCGCCCTTGGCCTGGGTCGAGTTCTCGACACACTGCTGGTTCTGCGGGGCCGACAGGACCGGGATGTCCTGGAGCGCGACACCGCCGATGAGGGCGGCTCCACCGAGGTTGAGCTTCGCGGGCAGGCCGACACAGGGCTTGTTGAGCGAGCCCTGGATGAGCGCCATCTGGGGGCTCATCTTGCCGTACGTGGCCGAGTTGCCGTACGTCTGCACGGCACCGTTGCCGCTGGTGGACGTCGTGCCGTTGTCGTTGCCGATCGCCATCGCCGGCGTCGCGGCGGCAGCGGACACACCGACGACGGAAGCGGCGACCGCCGCAGCAGCCATAACCTTCTTGATCACTAGCTAGTCCCTTCTGGAGAAACCCCGTCCACCGGAGCGCTCTGGTCAACTGCCCCGGCCGCTCTTGGTTGCTCTGTTTCACTCCGATGGCCCACGTCGAAGAGTGATTCCGGCGTGCGCGCGCCAATTCGGAGTCCCATGCGTTTCCTCGTTCCGAACGGGCCATTCGGGTGAATCACCGCAACCAATCCGTTCGCGCCGGGTTGATGCGAGAGCAGGAACACGTGTGTCTGCACAGGAAAGGAACGCGAAATGCTTCAGAAGGCAATGGCCGCGGTGGCGGTCACCGCTTCCGTGGTCGGTATCTCGGCGGCGGCCGCCCCTCAGGCGCTTGCCATCGGTGACGGCAACGGCACCAACTCCGTCAGTGGAAACGGTGCGGTCCAGGAGTTCGGCAACTCCGTGACCAAGGGCGACAAGAGCCCGCAGCTGAGCCTGGCTCAGGGTTCGCTGAACAAGCTCTGCCTCGGCGTGCCCGTCAAGGGCAACGTGGGCGGAGCCGCCCTCATTGGCGGTGTGGCGCTCCAGGACATCCCGATCCTGTCGGCCCCGCAGAACCAGCAGTGCGCCGAGAACTCGACCCAGGCCAAGGGTGACGAGCCGCTGTCGCACATCCTGAGCAACATCCCGGTTCTCTCCGGGAACGGCATCGGCAACCACTGACCGCTGTCTCGAAAGGCTCGGGCCGCCCGTCGCGTTGACGAATGGGCGGGCCCGGGCTTTTCCGCGATTTCCTTCCTGCTTCGGTGCAGGGTGAATCGAGCTTTGGTGCAGGGCAATTCGAGTGAATTACCAAGTGGATTACGTTGTGTAGTTTCTCGATCGGCTGTCCCTCGTTTACAGCCTGCAGGTCATGGTGCGAGCCTTTCATGCTGTGCTCGCTCGGCTTCGGCCGTCATAGGGGCATGACCGCAGAGAAGGGAAAGCACGTGAAGCTCAAGAAGAGCGCTGCTGTCGTCGCCGGCGCGATCATGGCCCTGGGACTCGCCTCCCCCGCCTTCGCGGACGCCGACGCCCATGGTGCGGCCATCGGCTCGCCGGGTGTCCTCTCGGGCAACGTGATCCAGGTTCCCATCCACGTTCCCATCAACGTGTGCGGCAACTCGATCAACGTCATCGCCCTGCTGAACCCGGCGTTCGGCAACACCTGCATCAACGACTGACGCAGACGGCACATCAGCCGCTTCGGCTGTGCCACGGCCGGCCTTGGAACGCATTTTCGGTTCCAAGGCCGGCTTTCCTCACTTCATCAAGCAGGAAGACAACGAGATTGCGACAGACCCTGAGTAGGGGAGTGGTCGTGGCCGCGGCCGCGACGAGCATCCTGTCCCTGTACGCCACCCCCGCCCTCGCCGACTCGAACGCGAACGGAACAGCCAAGGACTCGCCGGGAGTCGGCTCGGGCAACAGCCTCCAGCTCCCGGTGAACGCACCGGTGAACGCCTGCGGCAACACCCTCAACGTGATCGCCGCGCTCAACCCGGCGTTCGGGAACTCCTGTGCGAACGGCGCGGATTCGTCCGGGTCGAACCAATCGCACGGGTCGAACCAATCGCACGGGTCGAACGGGTCGCATGGGTCGAACGGCTCGCATGGCTCTTCCGGCCATGACGACTCGTCCGGCTACGGCTCCGACGACTCGGGCGGCGGCCACGGGGGCGGCTACGGCGGCGGGCCTGGCAGCGACCACGGCGGTGGTTCCGGCGGTGGCTCCGGATCCTCGGCGTACGGCGAGACGCACGGTTCGCCCGGCATCCTGTCGGGCAACAACGTCGCGGCGCCGGTCGACGTTCCGGTGAACGCGTGCGGCAACACGGCGGACGTGGTCGGCGTGGGCAACCCCGCGTTCGGCAACGACTGCGAGAACGGCCCGGGAGGCTACGGCGACACCCCGCCGACGACGCCTCCCACAACGCCGCCGACCAAGCCGCCGACGACGACGCCGCCCACCACGACGCCGCCGACGAAGACCCCGCCCACCAAGCCGCCGACGACGCCCCCCACGACGACACCGTCCACTCCTTCGACAACCCCGCCCGTAGCTCCCCCCGGGCCCCCGCCCACCCTGCCGCACACCGGCAGTGAGGGACTGCTCGCGACCTCGGCCGCAAGCGCCGCCCTGCTCGCGGGCGGAACCGTCCTGTACCGACGAGGCCGAGCCGCGTCCCGTCGGTAGCACCCCGGGTGCCGGACGCCTCACGCGCCCGGCACCCGAGCCCGCGTCAGCGCCGGGCCGGGTCCAGGGCCTCGCGCCGCTGCTGCCGTACCGGCACAGGCATCGTGCCCAGCCGCCGCCGTACCCCCCGTACGAGCGTGCCCGCCGTGAACGTGGCGCCGTGCACGAAACGCATCGCCGGGCCGAAGCCGGACGCCGTGACCAGGCCCGCCATGAAGAGGCCGGGCACCGAGGACTCGAAGTCCCGGCCGACCTCGGGGGAACCGTCGGCCACCGCCGCGAGATCCCCGCGCAGTTCGTCGGAGAGCAGGCCGAGCCGCTCACGGGTGGCTTTGAACCCCGTGGCCGCGATGACGTGTTCGGTCTCCAGGGATGTCGCCTCGCCGTCGCGGCTCACCGTCTCCAGCCGTACGGCGCCGTCCGACGCGTGGGCCGCCGCGACCTCGTGGCCGAGGAGCAACTCGACGGCCGGCTCGACGCGGTCGCGGACCCACCAGGCGCCCGCCGGGCCCAGTGCCGTGGCCGCGATCCGGGCGCGGGTGGTCTCCGGGAGGCGGTGGAAGAGGCCGGGGCGCTCGGCGTAGAACCAGTTGCGCCAGCCGCAGCCCAGGCCGCTGTGCGGGGTGCGGGCGGACTCCCACCACGGGCGCTCCCAGGCGGGCGGCACGTCGTTCCAGTTCAGCCGGCCGGCGCGGGCCAGGACCCGGACGCGGCTGCCCTGTTCGGCGAGGAGGGCGGCCGTCTCCAGCGCGGCCTGGCCGCCGCCGATCACCGTGACGTCCCGGCCGCGGAAACGGTCGAGGTCGCCGTGGTGACTGCTGTGCGAGACGTACGAGGGTCCGAGCTCGCGCAGGACGGCCGGTACCTCGATGAAGGGCAGGACGCCGACGGCGAGGGCGACCGTGCGAGCGTGCAGGATCTCGCCGTCGGCCAGGACCGCCTCGAAGCCGCCGGGGACTGCGCTCACCCGGACCACGGTGCGCTCGTCGACCTCGGGCACCGCGTTGCGGGCGAACCACAGGCCGTACGAGGCGAACATCTCGACCGGGATGGGCTCGCCGTGCCGGGCCCGGACACCCTGACCGGCACAGTACGTGTCCAGGCGCCAGCGGTCCTCGGGGTCGGAGAGGTTCGACGCCCACGGCTCAGACTTCAGGAACATTCCGTCGGGCATGTGGTCCCGCCAGGACGCCATGGGCCTGCCGAGCACGCGCAGGCTCAGCCCGGCCGCCGCGGCGTGGGAGGCGACGGACAGGCCGTACGGGCCGGCTCCCACCACCAGGAGGTCGTACATCAGCAGCTGCTCGCTTTCTCGTCGTCGGTCAGGGGATTCGGTTCGCCCGGCTGCCGTACGACCCGCGGTTGGGCCGCGACGGGGGCCGAACGCCGTACGCGGTCCAGCAGGCGCCGGAACACATGGCGGCACCACAGGGCCCACATCGTGAGCCCGGGCGCGAGGTCGTCCCGTGCGTGCCAGGCCAGCTCGCAGCCGCTTGCCTGCGGGCGCAGGGCGCTGAGCGGGGCGTAGTTCTCCACCACGAACGCGCGGCCCGGCAGCGGGGCCGGAGCCGGCAGCGGACGGTGGGTGAGGTCCAGGTGCAGGGCGCGTACGACGTCCAGGCCGGCTCCGTCGGCGAAGAGCCGGAACTGGGCGCCGGGGCGGGGGTTGAAGTCGAGCAGGTGGTAGCGGCCGCTCGCGCCGTCCCTGCGGAAGTCGAGGTCGAAGACGCCGCGGTAGCCCAGTGTTCCGACGAGCCGTTCGACGAGCGACTGGAGCTGCGGGTTGGGGGTCCAGCGGCCGACCGCGGTCAGTCCGGCGCCGCGCGGCCAGGCGCGCTGCTTGCGGCCGGGGCCGCCACCGCACACCGCCCCCGACCGGTCGGCGTATCCGTGGAAGAACCAGTCGCGGTCGGGCCCCGGCGGCAGGTACGCCTGCAACAGCAGTCGGCTGCCCGCCTCCTCGGCGCGCAGATACAGCGCCTGTGCCTCCTGCGCCGAGTGCACCACCACCGTGCTGCGCAGCCCCGTCCCGGTGGGCATCAGCCACGGGCGGCTCCACTTCGCCACCACCGGCAGCCCCAACTGCCAGGCTGCCGCGGCCGCCTGCGCCGGGCTGTCCGGGATGAGCGTCACCGGGTGCGGAATGCCCGCGCTCGCGCACAGGGCGGCCAGTTCCGCCTTGTCGGCCACGAGCTCGGCGAGGGCGCCGGGCTGCTGCGGCAGCAGATAGGAGGGTGCGAGGTGCTCACGGCACTGGGCCACCGCGACGGCGCTCGCGTCATCCATAGGGATCAGTACGGCGGGACGGGACACGCGCGCGGCCACTCGGCGCAATGCTGCGACGATTTCTCCTGCGGATGCGCCGGGCGGTGGCGGGGGATGCATCTCGGAGACAAAACGCGACCTGCGGACGGGACTTCCCGTTGAATCGGCGACGACATGCACCTCCACGCCCGCTCTGCCGAGTGAGCGTACGGCCCCCAGCGTTCCGTGGTGAAAGGGGTTCCGGTCGATCCGCAGAAGGACTGCGGGGACTCGGGTGTCGAGAAACGGCACGGAATTTCCTTCGGGTCGGTCACCCGTGCGGGTGATCGGCGCACTCAAAGGCCGGAGCCTCGGTTGGCGGAATGGGTATTCATATGACTGAGTGTCAGTAGGCAGAGGGCAAATCGGAGTAACGGAAGACGGAAAGCGCCGTCGGATCAGCAGAGTGGAGAGAGGTCAGGCATGGCCCCACAGCAGCAACGGCCCCGGAGCAGGCGGCTGGCGTGCGTCGCGGCCGGAATCGTCGCGTCGGTCGCCCTGGCGTCGGGTCCGGGATACGCCGTGGGCGCCGGGGCGGTGCGAGTCGCCGATCCTCCGGCGCCGACACCGACGACGGTGACCCCGTCAGTCACCCCGCCGACGACACCCGTGACACCCACACCGCTCACACCACCGGCGACGACGCCCACGACGCCCGCGACCCCCGCGGACACGACCGCGCCCGCCGTACCCTCCGTGGAACCGAAGCCCGCCGAGAAGGCCCCCGCCGTGGGCGCCTACCTGGACTACGGCGCCCGCGGTGTCGCCCGGATCGCCGAGCTCAGCAGGTGGCTGGGCGGCACCGAACTCCGCGTCGGGCACACGTATCTGCCCGGTGACCGCTGGAGCAACATCGAGGGCGCCCACGGATTCCTCGACGTCTGGGCGGACTGGCGGCTCGAGCAGGACGACCGGATGCTCGTCCTCAACGTGCCGATGATGGAGCGCAACGAGGAGGGCGTATCCGACGCCGAGGTCCGGCTGCTGCTGCGCCAGGCCGCGGCAGGAATGTTCGACAAGCACTTCCGTGCGCTCGCCGAACGCCTTGTCGAGCTGAACGTGCCGGACACCGTCATCGTGCTCGGCTGGGAAATGAACGGCATTACCTACACCCATCGCTGCGGTCCCGACCCGGAGGCCTGGAAGAAGTACTGGAACAGAATCGTCACCACCATGCGGGCGGTGCCGGGACAGAAATTCCGGTTCGACTTCACCCCGAACCGCGGCCGGGACGCCATCCCCTGGACGCAGTGCTATCCGGGGGACGACACGGTCGACATCATCGGTATGGATTCGTACGACCAGCCGACGGGGCTGTCATTCGACGAGCAGGTGAAAGAGCCCTACGGCCTTCAGGCGCACGTGGACTTCGCCAAATCCCATGGCAAGCCCATTTCCTATCCTGAATGGGGACTCTTCCGCAACGGCGACAATGCGACGTACATGAGGCGCATGCTCGCCTGGATGACAGAGCACAAGCCGCTGTACAACACGGTCACCGACTACTGCCCGCATGGTGTGTGGCAGTGCTCGGACAACCCGAAGGCGTCCGAGATCTACCGCGCGGCGCTCTCCGGCCAGGCCGTTCCCACACCCGTTCCCACACCCGAACCGACGCCTCCGTCCAAGCCGGTCCCCCCGCCCAACTGCTCGCCGCTGGACCTGGGCGACTGGGTCGAGTACTGGATCGGCGGCAAGCTCTGCCTCCGCTTCGACTGGTGGTCGCGCAGCCGGTGACCCAGGAATGAGAGCGGTGGCGGCGGGTCGTTCAGGGACTGCCGCCACCGCGCTCCCTCCAGCGTCGCAACAGCTCCTTGCCCCGGCTGCGCGCGGCGACGTCGCAGACGACCGCCGACATCAGCGGGGCCGTACGCCGCCGGGCGAGGAGCAGACGCTGGTTGACGACGGGCTCCGGACGCCAGTGGCGCTTGTAGGGTTCGTCGCCGCGCAGCAGGCTCAGCGCCGCGCGTTCGCCCGCCTCGGTGTGCTGGGCGCAGGCGTTCAGCAGTATCACCGCGACATCCGCCTTCCGCTCCCGCAGCTGCGGGTGGGCGCCGTACAGATAGCCGCCCGCGAGGCGCCGCGACAGCAGTGTGAGATCCACGGCCATCACGGTGTCGTCGAGCCGGAACTCCGTGACCACGGCGTCCCCGGAGCGCACCATCGGGCCCACCGACCGGACCAGATGCTCGGCGAACCGCTCCTGAAGATGCTCCGACGTCACCTTCCGGCCCTGCCACTGCAGTTGATGCAGTTCGAGCAGCCGCCGCAGCGCCGCGTCCACCTCGTCATGGTGTACGACGCGCTGCTCGACCCCGAGCGCGGTCAGCTTGCGCAGCTTGGCCCGTACCCGCTGGGCCTTCGACGAGGGGAGTCGGCTCACCAGTTCGTCCATCGACGTGGCGGGCAGCTCCAGGCAGAGCGAGTCACGCACTCGGCTGCGCGGCCCGCGCCAGCACTCGAAGATCCGCTCCACCGCGCCGCCGGGTCGCACCTCACGGAAGTCGATCAGCGCGGTACGGGCCGCCGCCGACAGCCCCTCGGCGAGCGTGGCGGCCGCCCGGTCGGCGTGCTCGTCGTCGATGAGGACGTCTCCGTAGTCGGAGATCGCCCCGCCGAGCGGTACGAGCGCGGGCAGCGGACGGCGTACCCGCATCAGCGGGGCCACCGCCCGGAGTTCGCCGCCGTCATCGCGCACGAGCACCAGACGCAGCCGGCCGGGAGTGCCGTACGAGAGCCACCAGGAGTGCAGCCAGGCGTGGCTCTGGAACGGGGTGGCCGCGGCGCAACTCCGGTACAGGCGGCCCCAGGCCGGACCGAGTTCGGCGAACTCGCGCTCGTCGGTGACGAGTTCGGCCACCAGGGTGCCCGCCGGAGCGGTCTGCAGCGTGCCGCTCACATCTGCCCGCGCACATCGGCGGCCGTGGCGGGGCTCGGCACCGAGGCCGGGCGGGCGGTGTCCGCGGTGCGCCGAGGGCGGACGAGCAGCACCAGACCGCCGAGCAGGCCGCCCGCGCTGGCGCCCACCAGACCGGTGACCGTCGGCGAGGCCGAGGACGCCTGGGTGGGCTTCGTGGCCCGGGCGAACTGCTCGAGTTCGACGTTCGTGTCGGCCTTGGCGTCGTTCGCGTGCCGGGTCAGCGCGCGCGAGACCGCGTTGGCCATGTCGGCGGCGAGGTCGGGGCGCGAAGAGGTGGCCGAGATGGAGACCATCGGGGCGTCCGGCGAGGTCGCGGTCGACACGCTCTGCTGGAGCGTCTTCACCGGCACACCGGCCCACACCTGCGCGTCCCCGAGCACCGCGAGCTGTGTGGCGACCCGGCCGTACGCCTGCGCGAAGCCGAGGGCGGCGGCCGGGTCCGACTGCTCGGTCGGTACGGCGACGACATAACTCGTCGCCGTGTACGCCGGTGGCTTCACGACGCCGTACGCGCCGCCGACCAGCCCGCCGAGTACGGCGCCGGCGGCGAGCAGGGACCACGGCGGCAGGACCTTGGCACGGGCGAGGGCCGCCGAGCCGTTCGGGCGGTGGCCTCTGGTGGGGTTTTCGGTCATGAGGAACTCACTCCCAGTCAGGTGCGGGACAGAGCGGCCGCGTACACGTCCATGAGCTGTGCGGCGCTGCGGGTGATGCAGTAGTGGTGTGCGGCGTCCGGTACCGAGCGGGGCGCGGGGCCCTCCTCGCGGACCTTCTTCAGGGCGCGGGCGAACGAGTCCGAGCCGCCCTGCACCCGGCGGGTGCCCAGGGTGGCGCCGGGTGGCAGGTCCTCGACGGCCGGGCAGGACACGTAGAGCACGGGCAGACCGGCCGCCATCGCCTCGACGACGGCCAGGCCGAACGCCTCCTCGGCGCAGGGCGAGGCGAGGACGTCCATGGCCGCTATCAGCGACGGCAGATCGGCCCCGGGAAAGCCGCCGGTGGGGCGCTCGCCGGTGAACAGCACCCGGTCCGCGACCCCGGCCTGCTGCGCCGCCCGCCGCAGCACGCTCTCCTCCGCGCCGCCGCCGACGAGCAACAGCCAGTAGTCGTCGGGCAGTTCGGCCAGGGCGCGGACCAGTACGTCGAACCGCTTGCCCGCGGTGAGCCTGCCGACGCCGCCGACGACGTACGCGCCGTCCGGCAGCCCGAGCCGGCGGCGGGTGCGCTCGCGCAGCACCGGGTCGAAGCGGAAGCGGGCCAGGTCGATGCCGTTCGGCACGACGTCGATGCGCGGTCCGGGCACGCCCCAGCGGCGCAGCCGGTCGGCGACGGTAGGCGAGACGGCGACCGTGGACCGGCCGAGCCGCTCGCTGGCCAGGTACAGCGCGCGGACGCCCGTGCTCAGCCTGCGCCCCTCCATCTGCGAGTCGCCCAGGGAGTGCTCGGTGGCCACCACGGCCCTGACTCCCGCCAGGCGTGCGGCGATCCGGCCGTACACGCAGGCCCGGTAGAGGTGGGTGTGCACGAGGTCGTACCGGCCCGCGCGGATCAGCTTCACCAGGCGGGGGAGCGCGGCGAGGTCGCGGTTGCCGCCCATGCCGAGGTGGGTGACGCGTACGCCGTCGTCGGTGAGCCCGTCGGCGACCGAGCCCGGGTTGGTGAGGGTGACGACATCACAGTCGACGGGCAAGTGGCGCAGCAGCAACCTGAGTTGCTGCTCCGCACCGCCCACTCCGAGGCCCGTGATGATGTGCAGGGCCTTCATCAGACCCCCTCGGCCGGGCGCCGGCGCAGGCGGTGCAGCTTGAGCTTCAGGAGCAGGCGTACGGCGGTGTCGTTGTCGCCGATGTGGACGCGGGGCAGGGCGTACGGGCCGGTCAGCGGGCCGGGGTCGATGGCGCAGGCGTACGTGTATCCGGCGTCCCGTACGGCGTCCACGACCCGCTGGTCGATCGTCCCGTACGGATAGCAGAAGCCGGCGATGTGAGCACCGATCAACTCCGAGAGCACCGCTCTGCTTTCGGCGACCTCGGCGTACACGAGGGCGTCGTCGGCCTTGGTCAGGTCGACGTGGGTGAGCCCGTGCGAGCCGATCTCGATGCCCACGGAGGCGGCCGCGAGCCGGATGCCCTGCTTGCTCAGCAGCGGCTTGCGGGGGCCGAGCGGGTCCCAGGCGTTGTCACCGCTCAGCCGGCCGGGCAGGACGAAGAGGGTGGCGCCGCAGTCGTGGCGCTGCAGGAGGGGCAGCGCGGTCTCGACGAAGTCGGCGTACCCGTCGTCGAAGGTGAGGCCGACGAGGTCGCGCCCCTTGCCCCGGGCGCGCGCCGCGAGCAGGTCGCTCATGCTCACACCGCGCAGGCCTCGCCGCCGCAGCCAGGTCAGCTGCTGGTCGAGGCGGTCAGGCGAGACCGTGATGCGGTACGGGTCGTCGGTGGGGTCGCCCACCGAGTGGTACATCGCCACCCACGGGGGCGTCGTGTCGAGGCGTCTGGTGGCGGATGCGGTGTCAGCGGAAACGGACATGCGGGAGCCTTTGTGTGAGCGAACGGAGGGCGGGTGCGAAGCCCTGGACACCCAGGGCCCAGGCGAGCAGGGCGAACACGACGGTCACGGCTGTGCCGCCGGCGAGGAGGCCGAGCAAGGGGGAGTCCATGCGGCTCGCGCAGAGCCCGCCCGCCACTGCGGCGACCAGCGCGGCGCGCACCGGCTTGCTGAGCTCGGCCAGCACCTCACGGGTGTGGATCGGCACGCTGCGCGGGCCCATGCCGTACAGCAGGAGCGCGGCGCTGATGGTGATGCCGAGGGCGTTGGCGGCGGCGATCCCGAGCACGCCCCAGGAGCCGACGGTCAGTGCGCCGATCCAGGAGGTCGCGATGATCCCCGCGGTCATCGCGAACAGCGGGTACCAGGTGGGCCGCCCGCCCGAGAAGTACGAGCGGACGAGCGCGCCGACCAGGGTGTGGCCGAGCAGTCCGAGGGCGTACACGCGCATGACGGACGCGGTGGCCGCCGTGTCGTGCGCGTTGAACGCGCCTCGCTGGAACAGCAGTTGGATCATCTGGGGCGCGCACGCGACGACCACCGCCGTGCCCAGGAGCACCGTGCAGGAGACCAGCGCGAGATCGCGCTCCACGCGGGTGCGGGCGCGCTCGGTGTCCCCCTCGGCGATCGCCTGCGCCACCACCGGGAAGGTGACGGTGCAGAGCATCAGCGAGAGCACCATCGGCATCTGGGCCACTTTCTGGGCGTAGTTCAGATGCGAGATGGCGCCGGCGGGCAGCGAGGAGGCCAGGAAGCGTTCGATGAGGACCTGGGACTGGCGGCACAGGGCGAAGAGCAGCACCGTGGTGACGAGGCTCAGGTCCATCGGACGCGCCTCCTCGACGCCGCCCGCGTCCTCCGCCACCTTCTTCCGCCTGAGCTGCCGCCACACCGAGGGCGCCTGAGCCGCCACCATCAGCCCGCTGCCCAGCGCGACACCGAGGGCGGCCGAGCGCACGCCCCAGTGGCCGCCGAGCACGAACATCGCCGTGATGATCCCGGTGTTGTACGCCACGTAGATGACGGCGGGCGCGACGAACCGCCGGTGCGCCCGCAGCACCGCACTGCAGTACCCGGCGAACCCGAAGCCCAGGACGCAGGTCGCGGTCAACCGGGTGCAGTCCACGGCGAGTTGGGGATCAGGCAGGCCGGGTGCGAGGCCCTCGACCAGATAGGGCGCCCCGACGATCAGCAGGGCGCAGGCGGCCACGAAGGCCAGCGACAGCCGGGGCAGGGTACTGGCGACCAGCGCACGGACCGGATCGCCCGGGGCCCCCTGCGCCCGGCGGGCAACGGCCATGCTGAACGCCGGGATGAGGATGAAAGCCAGCCCGTCCTCGATCAGCAGGGTCGAGGCGAACTCCGGCACCGTCCACGCCACCAGAAACGCGTCCGTCTCCGACCCGGCCCCGAAGAGATGCGCCAGCGCCTGGTCCCGGCCGAGGCCCAGCAGTGCCCCGGCGATGGAGAGGGCGACGGTGACCAGGGCCGCCTTGGCGAGGAAGCGGCTGGAGGGCGGGTCGTCGGGGTGCGGGGGCGCGGGGGGCGCGGTGCGCGCGGCGGGCAGCGGAACGGGGCCTGCGGGGGCGCCGCCGCGGACAGCTCCGGGAGCACGATCGCGGCGGCCACTGCCCGTACGTGCGATCGCGCCACCGCCCGTACCTGCCACCGTGCCGCCGGCCGGGCCGCCACTCGTACCGCCGCCCGCGTGTCCGTTCGTACCGCCTGCGGTGGCACCGGCCGGGTGGGCACTCGCGCCGCCGGCCGTGTGTCCGCTCGTACCCCCGGCCGTGGCTCCGACCATGCTCCCGCCCATACCGCTGACCGTGTATCCGGCCGTACCGTCGCCCGCTCCTCCGGCCACGTCGCCGACCTCGCCCCCGGCCACGCCACCCGCCCCACCCTCGGCCCCGGCCCGAGGCGGCGTCACCGTCATCGCGCCGAGGCCTCCTCCAGTGATCCGGGTGCTGCCACCGGGTCCGGCGCCGGCTCAGGGGTCGAGGAAGCCGGATCCACCAGCGCCCACCACCCCACGAGCCCGAAGCAGACAGCAGTCAGGACCGTCGAGGGCCCGCCGATGTCCGCGTACATGAAGTCGATCAACTGCCAGCTGAGCAGCCCGCACGCGACGAGCGCGCAGTCGGCGCCCGACGGAGTCCGCCGCACCCGTACGAGCCCCCGCAGCGCGCACACCAGGAGCGCCAGCCAGCTGCCCGCGAGGGCGAGCAGGCCGATCAGACCCTGTTCGCTGAGGATGAGCAGGTACATGTTGTGCGGGGAGAGCAGTGGCTGCTTGCGGAAGGCGGCGCCTGCGCCTCCGGTGTCGCTGCCCGAGGAGAGGGCGAGGGAGGCGTGTCCGTCGCGGTGGTCGGGGAAGCCCTTCAACCCGACGCCGGTCAGGGGGTGTTCGCGCCACATGTCGACGGCCGCCGCCCACATCGTGTAGCGGTCGGTCACCGACTGGTCCGGCGCGTCGGCGACCTGCGTGATGCTGCTGATCCGCTCCTGGAGCATCGCGGTGCCGACGCCGAAACCGCCCACGAGGATCACCACCGCCGCGGCCACCGCCGCACCCACCTTCACCGCCCGCCGCAGCCCCGCCAGCACCAGCTGCGCGCCGCACGCCGCCGCCGTGGCGATCCACGCGCCCCGGCTGAACGACAGCGCGAGCGGCAGCAGCAGGACCAGCGAGCACACCACGGCGGCCGTCCGCTGCCGGGCTGTATTTGCCCCGAGCGCCAGCCCCACCGCGCACACAAGGCCGAACGCCACCACGGTCGCCATCCCCATGATGTCCGTCGGCCCGAACGTCCCCACCGCGCGGATGTCCTCGCCCTGGTAGGTGGCACCGGTCCCGGTGACGTACTGCTGCACCCCGATCGCCCCCTGCCAGAGCGCGAGCCCGACGAACGACCAGGCCAGCACCCGGAAGTCGCGCCGGTCCCGCACAAGGAGCAGCACCGCCGCCGGGACCAGCACGAAGATCTGGAGATAGCGGGCGAGGCCGGTGATCCCGGCCCCCGCGTTCGCCGCCCCGGCCGCCGCGACCGCGATGCCGACCACGGGAAGTCCGATGACCAGGGCGGCGGTACGGGACAGGGGACGCCGCCTGCCTCGTACGAGACGCACCGCGCAGCACAGCACGACGAGCCCGGAGACGGCGTCGGCCACGGTCGCGCCACCCTCGCCGCCGGGCGCGACCGGCAGCCCGAGGAGGGCGATCACGGCGACCACGGGCAGGACGGGCAGCGCGCGCCCGAGGGCGGACGTCAGGGTGCCCAGGGGCGAGAGGGGCAGGGCTTGACTCACCGGGTCAGCTCCCCGTCGGACGTACGAGCGCGGCGGCCGTGCGCAGCAGGATGCAGATGTCCTGCCACAGCGACCAGTTGTCGATGTAGGCGTTGTCGAAGCGGCAGCGGTCCTCGATCGAGGTGTCGCCGCGCAGCCCGTGGATCTGGGCCAGGCCCGTGATGCCGGTCTGCATGCGGTGGCGGGCCGCGTAGCCGGGGTAGGTCTGGCTGAACTTGCCCACGAAGTACGGGCGTTCGGGGCGCGGCCCGACCAGGCTCATGTCGCCCCAGAACACGTTCCACAGCTGGAGCAGCTCGTCCAGCGAGCTGCGCCGCAGGAAGTGGCAGAACCGGCTCATCTCCCGCTCGTTCGCCACACTCCAGCGGGTCGCGGCCTCGTGCGCGTCGACCGGTCGGTGCGTGCGGAACTTCAGCAGCGTGAAGGGGCGCCCGTCCTTGCCGATGCGCTCCTGCCGGAACACCACGCCGGGGCCGTCGCTCAGCCGCAGCATGACAGCGCACACCAGCAGCAACGGGCTGACCAGCAGCAACAGTGTTCCGGAGACGGCGACATCGAGGAGCCGCTTGCCGATGCTGCCATGCCGCCTCGGCGCGGACAGCTGCCGGCAGGAGAAGCCCGCGAGCTGCCCGTGCTGCCCGCTGTCGTACGACGGAGAGTCCGCGTCGACCTCCCAGACCGCGCAGCCCGCCTCGGCCAACGCCCGCAGCAGCGGCCCGCGTTCGCCGCCGGACTTCACGACGAGCACCGCCCGCACACTGTTCTGGATGAGGGCCCGCTGCACCTCCTCGCCCGTGGTGAGGACCGGCAGCCCGTCACCCCCGGTCGCCTGGTCGGCGACGATGCCCACCGGCCGCACTCCGCACGCAGGATGACGCAGGAAGGCCGCGGCCACCCGCTGCGCCGTCGCGGCGGGGCCGATCACCAGCGCGGCACTCGGGCGCAGCACGAGGGCCCGGCGCCGCCGCCAGTGCAGCGTGCCCCGGCCCGCGCAGCTCGCCGCCGACTGGAGGACGCAGCCGATGGCCAGGGTCCGGGCGGACAGCGCGGCGGCGGGGAAGAGCGCCGCGAGCAGGGCCGCCGGCACGCACCAGGCGACCGCGATCCGCGCGCAGACCGCGGGCAGTTCGTCCAGTACGGCGGGCATGGGCTCGGCGCGGTACAGCGACGCGTGCGCGTTCAGCCAGACCACTCCGAGCACCAGCGCGACGACGAGGAGCGGCTGCCGCTGCGTCTGTGTGAGCGCAAGGCCGGCCAGCAGCGCCGCACCGCCGTCCACGGCGAGCAGCGGCAGGCGGGAGGCCCGCCGCACGGAGGGCCGCTGTCCGGCCGGCAATCTGAAGCCGTCGGCGGCCCCGCGCGGGGGGATGACCGAGACGGGTGAGGATCCGTACTCCCGGGGCTGTCCGCCGGGGGAGGGAACGGTGCTTTCCGCAGTCACGAGTGGATGGACTCCCTGCACTCGGTGTGTTCCCCGCTCACGGCCTGTCCGCCGAGCCCCGGAGTGAGCAGCTCGCGGTAGACGTCCGCGACCGCGTCGGCCGTGCGGCGCACGTCGTGCGTGGTCAGTACGTGGCGGCGGCCCTGGTGGCCGAGGGACTCGCGCAGCAGCGGATCGGACAGCAGTTCGGAGATCGCGTGGGCGAGTGGGCCGGGCGCCTGAGACGGCACCAGGCAACGTGATCGGAGCGCCGGCGGCAGGCTCTCGCGGGCGCCGTCCACATCCGTCAGCACGACCGGACGTCCACAGGCCATCGCTTCCAGCGGAGCCAGCGCCATGCCCTCCCAACGGGACGGCAGCACCACCAGATCGGCGGCCTGGTACCAGGGCACGGCATCGTCGGCGGCACCGGCGAACAGCACCCCGGCGGGCGCCCCGGCACGCAGCCGCCCGGTGTCCGGCCCGTCCCCGACCAGCACGAGCCGGGCCGTCGGCACCCGCCGGACCACCTCGCGCCACGCCTCGAGCAGGACGTCCTGCCCCTTCTGCCGGCACAGCCGCCCCACGCAGACCACCAGGGGGCTCACCGGCCCGACTCCCGCCTCGGCGAGCAGCGGGATCCCGGCCCGCACGGTGTCCACGGCCGCGGGGTGGAAGCGCGCCGGATCGACGCCGTTGGGGATCACTCGCCAGGGGGCGCGCACTCCGGCGCGTACGCCGGTGGTGCGCTCCGCTTCACTGACGCACACCACCCGGGAAGCCCAACGCGCCCCCCACCGCTCCCACTTCAGCGCGAGCCCGGCGGTGACCCCGCCGACGGCCTCGAACGACCAGGCGTGCGGCTGGAAAACGATCGGTACCCGCCCCCGTACGGCGAGCCGGGCGGCGAGCCCTGCCTTGGCGCTGTGCGCGTGCACCACATCGGGCCGCACATCCGCGATCACCCGCCCGAGCCGCCGTACCTCCTGAGGCAGCGAAGGCCCCGGCGCACGCGTCGCCTGCCAGTCGCGTACGTCACCGCCGAGCGCCCGGAGCGTCCGTGCGAGGCCGCTGCCGTCCGGGCAGGCGACGGTGACGTGCGTTCCGGTGGAGAGCTGGGCCCTCACCAGGTCCGTCACGACCCGGGCGACTCCGCCGTCGACCGGCTGGGTGATGTGAAGGACCTGGGGCGGAGGGTCGGTTGACAGTTGCATGCGCGGTTCCTCGCTCAAGGGTGGCGCGCGGGCGCGCGCGTCACTGCTTCGCGTCGACGGCGGTGAACAGTGCCCCGACCCACGCCGCGTCCCGCTGCGAAACGAGCCGGAAGGTCAACTGGTCACCCCCGCGCCGGATCCCCTTACCAAGTTCGAGGACGTCCGAGTCGTAGCCGAGCGTGTTCGGGTACGCGGGCACTCGCTTCACCGCGGCCGACGCCGGCTCGCTGATCGTCGAATTCAGCACGTCGTCACGGGGGTTCGCCCCGTCGCCCAGCGCTGTCGGCCCGCCTCGCCCGGTCGACACGGTCAGCGAGTCGCCCCGGCTCCCGCGGTCGCCGTTGTACGCGACCAGGCCCGCACGCCCGCCGGCCCCCGCGGGGAACCGCAGGCCGCGCAACCGGATCACCTGGTCCTCGCGCGGGCCGAGCGAGTCGAAGCCGTCCCACATCGCCAGATGCCGCAGCGGCTCCGACTCCTTCTCGTACGCCACCATCAGCGTCCAGCCGCCCCAGGCACCGGCGGCGGAGCGGCCCATGGCGACATTGACCTGCGCCACGGTGTACAGCCCCGAACCGCTCGCCCGCACCAGCTTCGTGACATCCGCCGAGGCCTGGAAGGCATCGGCTCCGCGCGCCACCCGGTGCCCGACCACGGTGTCCGCGAGCACGGCCTTGTACTCGCCGTCGGGCTCCGCGAACAGCACCCGCCCGTTGTCCTTCGGCGGCTTCTGCTCACCGACCCGGAGGTTGCCGCCCCAGTACAGCCGCGCGTACGTGACGCGCGCGCCCTGCGGCAGACGGACCTCGCCGAGGCTGGAGTTGTACGTGTTCGGGTCCTTGTCGACATCGACGTAGAACATGTCGAAGTCGCTGTTCACGGCCGCCTGTCCGCCCGCGCGTGCCGCGGAGCAGGACGCCGCCGCCGCCCGGGTGACCGTCGTACGGCAGCTGATGGAGGAGTTGGCCGCCCGGACGATTCCGCCGTGCTGCAGCGCGCGGTACCGCTGGGTGAAGTTGACGCTCTCCGCCTCGACGGCGGACGGCGCGGCCGTCGCGGGGCAGCCAGGCGCCAGCACAGTGGCGAGGGCAGAGCAGCCGACCAACGCACGGCGCAGCAGAAGACCCGGGGAAATACGCATGACCGGCGGTGCCCTTTCGGGAGGAAAAGGTTCGGGACCAGGCCTGCTTCCAAGCGGCCTCGGGAGGAGCGCCACACTAGCCTCTATCCGTATTTATCGGTGAAAGCTGACAAGTGTGTCGGAATGGTGAAAGCCCGGCGGTTTACGAGATCACCCTTTCGGAGGCACAACCCGCGCGGGCGCCGCGCGTTGATTCCAGAGCCGGGCATCCCCGCCCGGATGTTGTGTCGACTCCAAGGAGCACTTCTCCATGTCGCGTATCGCGAAGGGCCTGGCCCTGACCTCCGTTGCCGCCGCCGCCGTGGCGGGCACCGCCGGCATCGCCGCCGCCGACAGCGACGCACACGGCGCCGCGGCCCACTCCCCGGGCGTCCTGTCGGGCAACGTCCTGCAGGCTCCGATCCACATCCCGGTGAACGTCTGCGGTAACACGGTCAACGTCATCGGTCTGCTGAACCCCGCGTTCGGCAACACCTGCGTCAACGACTGACGTCAGCGCGGCCCCTTCTGCCGGCCGTCCTCCCCAACGGGAGGGCGGCCGGTTCGCGTTGCCCCGAATGGGGGGAAGCGGGTTCCTGCTCCCGGTATGGCTCCTCACCAGGGAGGACGCCGGTGGCAAGGACTCCGGGCCGCTACGCGGAGCGCTCGATCGGTTGCAGACGGCGATGACCACTTCCACGGTGAGAACAAGGTCAAAGTCCGAACGAACCATCGAAGGGAACCATCCATGCGTGCTCTGCCCGCACGGCGCATAGCGTCCTCCGCACTCTGCGCCACGCTTCTGCTCGGGATCGCCGCACCGGCCGCCATCGCGGCGGACAGCGACTCGGCGCGTGGCCACTCCGCTGCGGCGGCACCCGTCCCCGGCGCGGACGCGCTTCTGGCGCAGGTCCAGTCCCTGGCCGACATCGGCACCGTGCTGACCCCGGTCACCGATCTCCTCAACGCCGCGCTCAAGGCCGACGACGGCCAGCTCTCCGCCGACCAGGCGGCCACGCTCGGCCAGGCCGTGAAGGACGCGATCGCCAAGCTCACCGCGGTGGCCCCGGTGACGCCGCCGGTGTCGGTCCCTGAGGTGCCGGCTGTGCCCGCGACGCCGACGGTGCCGGCTGTTCCCGCGGTCCCGGCTGTTCCTGCGGTCCCGGCTGTTCCCGCGCTGCCCAAGAGCGACGAGGCCGCCGAGGACGACAAGGCTCCCGCTACGAGCGGTTCGCGTGCCGCGGCTCCGGCGGACCTGAAGGCCGACGCGCTCGCCGCGCTGCAGAAGGCGGTCGACACGCTGCTCGCGGCGGTCACCTCCGGCGATCCTGCAGGAGTGGTCCCCGCCGCGACGGCTGTGGTGACGGGTCTCGTCAACCTCGTCGTCGCCGTGGTGCTCGGCGGCGGCCTGCCCGTGCCGGACCTGCCAGGTCTGCCGAGCCTGTCCTCACTGCCGGCGGTCCCCGCGGTTCCGGCAGTTCCGGCGGTTCCCGCAGTTCCCGCGGTCCCGGCGGTTCCGGCCCTCCCGACGGGCGGTCTTCTGCCCTCCTGATCCCGGGGAGCGGTGCCTGAGGCGAAGCAGTCGCCACCCAGCCGTCGTGCCGACCGTCCCGGTCGGCACGACGGCTGTTTTGCATTCGCTCTTATATGAGAATGCGACGCGCCGTTCATTCGGGTGGGGTGCAGGAAATTTCTGCACACGGGGTTTCCGTCGCGTCCGGCCATCGTTAGCCAGGGCGTATGCACATTCCCTCTGGTGACATCAGTTGCCGAACCGGTGACATGAGTTGCCGAAGAAAGGAACACGATGAAGTCCCTGAAGGCCGCCGCTGTCGTTGCCGGGTCCATCGCCATCGCTGGTGCCGCCGCGCCCGCCTTTGCCTACGAGGCCTCCGACCTCACGCCCACCAGCCTCAACGGCGCCCTGGAGACCATCACCAGCCAGCGCTCGCTCAGCCTGAAGGACGTGCAGCCGCTCCAGCACCAGTCGGACGCGCTCAACACCGAGAACCAGAGCTCACCGCTCAGTGCCGTGAGCAGCGCGACGGACGCGCTCAACTCGCCCGGTGGTCCCACTGCGCTCCTCGGCGGACTTCCCCTTCAGGGCTGACCCGAGTCAGGGGCTGACCCGAGTCAGGGCTTGAATCGAGCTAATCGGTTCATTTCATCGCGTGTCTTTTCCGCGAGGCCCACGGACACCTCCATACGCTGGAGCAAATCTCCAAGGAAAGGGCTGACGATGAACACTGCCAAGAAGGCCGCTCTGATTATCGCCACTGCCGGAATGGCAGCGGGTGCCGCTTCGGGCAGCGCCTTCGCCGACGCCGGCGCGGAGGGAGCCGCGGTCAAGTCCCCGGGTGTCCTCTCCGGCAACGTCGTACAGGTCCCGGTGCACGTTCCGGTGAATGTCTGCGGCAACACGGTCAACGTCATCGGTCTGCTGAACCCGGCGTTCGGGAACACCTGCGTCAACAAGTGACGTCGTACGTCGACCATCGACATTCGTACGCGCGCTGAAAGGGCCGATTCCGCATCCCGCGGAGTCGGCCCTTCGCGTTTGCCGGCCGCGCGCTGCCGCGTTGCCGGCTGCGCATTGTTCGATTCGCGTCCCTCGTTCGTGTGGTCGGCCGGTCGGTTGTCGCCCGGTCGGGTGAGAAAGGGGCGGGCCCGTTCGGGTGCGTCGATAAGGTTCCGCGGTGACCTCAACCTCAAGCGAAACGCGCCCTTTCCGGGCCGCCGATCTCGGCACGCTCGCCGTCATGGCCTTCAGCGGTGACGCCCCCGACGGGGACATGCCGTACCTCCTCGCCTATTCCCTGGGCGACAGCGAGGGCGGCCCGGAGGCCACCTCGGCCGCCATCGAGCGGCTGCTGAGCGACAACGGTCTGCCCGTCGGAGACACGCTCCTCGACGGTTCGCAGTACCCGAGCCTGCCGCTCACCCTCCTCGTCGAGGCGGGCCAGGCCGTCGTCACCATGCCGTCCCTCAACGCCCAGTGCGTCGTTCCGCCCGAGTGGCTCGCCGCCGTCGGCGAACGCGGCTACGCCTACTTCCTGTTCGCCACCCGCGCCTGGCCCGACGCCGAGCCCGGCAAGCCCGTCGACCCGGAGAACCTGGCCGCCTTCGCGGGTGACGAGGAGACCCTGAACAGCGCGGCGCACGTTCTGCTGCCCGCGCGCCGCCTGCGCGGCTGATGGCACGGACCGCGGGTGGCAGCCGTGCGCTCGCCCTGCTGCTGGTGCTCACGGGGGCGGCCGGTCTGCTCGCCTCCTGGATCATCACGATCGACAAGTTCAAGCTCCTCGAGAACCCGGACTTCGTGCCCGGGTGCAGCCTGAACCCGGTCGTCTCCTGCGGCAACATCATGAAGAGCGACCAGGCCTCGGCCTTCGGGTTCCCCAACCCGATGCTGGGCCTGGTGGCGTACGGCATCGTGATCTGCGTCGGCGTGAGCCTGCTCGCCGGAGCGGCCTTTCCACGCTGGTACTGGCTGCTCTTCGACGCGGGCACGCTGTTCGGCGTCGGATTCTGCACCTGGCTGCAATTCCAGTCGCTCTACCGAATCAACTCGCTGTGCCTGTGGTGCTGTCTGGCCTGGATCGCCACGATCATCATGTTCTGGTACGTGACGTCGTTCAACGTACGGAATGAATTCCTGCCCGCGCCCGGCTGGTTGAGGGGATTCCTCGGGGAATTCACCTGGGTTCTGCCGGTGCTGCACATCGGGATCATCGGCATGCTGATCCTGACCCGATGGTGGGACTTCTGGACGAGCTGACTATTGGGCTTGTTGGGGGAATCTTGCGCTGATGAGGTTCTCAGCATCGTTACGCGGTACGGACGCTGACCCCCCGAATCCTGAAAGGGACCGTACCTGAAATGAAGCCGACCACTCGAGGAACTCTGGCCGCTGTCCTGACCGGCGTCGCGGCAGCGGTGGGTGCCGCCGCCGCGGCCCCCGCCGTCGCGGCAGAGACGGTCCCCGTCCCCGTGCCGCTGGACGGTGTGGAGAGCGCCCTCAATCTGCAGACGCCCAGGATCACCGGGCAGCTGCCGGTACCCATGCCGGGCAGCCCCGAAGGCCCGCGGTACGTCGAGGGTCGGCTGCTCCCCGATCGGGCTCTGCCGCAACTCCCGGTCACTGCCGGGCTGCCCGGGGCGGACGTGCGCACGCCTCTCCCGCATGTCCTCGGGGACGGCTTCGACCACCTCGGAGTCGGAGCGCCCGCCGCCGATCTCCGCACGCTGACCCCCGGGCTGTCCCTGGACACCCCGCTCACCGCGCCGAACCCGGACAACTTCGGCCTGCCGGAGCCGAAGCTGCCTCAGGTCGCCGTGCTCACACCGCTGCTGCAGACGGTGCCCGGGGCGAACGTGGTCATGGGGGCTGGAGCGTAACGGCCATACGGGCGAGGTCCGGGCGCCCGGCCCGGGCCTGCCGCCCACACCTTCCCGCGACTGATCCCGACCGTCATCGACCGCACCTGTATCCGCATCAGCTGCATCCGTACTCGCACCCGATTGATCCGGCTGATCCGGCGAGGAGAGAACCATGTTCGTCAACAGAGTGCCGAGCAGAGTGTCGAGCGCGGTGTCGGTGAGGCCGGTGCAGCCGGTCGTCCCGGCGAGTGCGGGGGAACCCGGCCGCCCGGTGGCCTCCCGGCGCGGGACCCGGCGGGACGTCGTGCGCGGCCTGCTCGCGTCGGCCGTCGCCGTGGCGCTGACCCCGGTCGTCGCCGCCTCACGGCCCCCGCACCCCCCTCGGCCCGCTCGCTCCGAGGACTCTCCGTTCGACGAGATCTACCGAGGCCGCCACCTTCTCGGTGCGAAGACCGACGCGGGCCGCCGCGCCGCGGCCGGCGGCGGTGAGTGGCAGGTCACCGTGGACGGCCGGCCGCTGCACCTGATGCGCCGCGCGGACGGCACCTATCTGAGCATGGTGGACCACTACCGGTCATATCCGACGGCGCTCGAGGCGGCCCGCGCGGCCGTCGACGAACTGGGCCCCTCGGAGCAACTGCGCGGCACGGACGCGGAGGAGAGTGCCGCGGAGGGAAGTGGTCACGCGCATGGTGTACACCCGTAAGAACGTCAGCACACTGACGCGAGCGGAGCGGCGCCGCTTCGTCGGCGCGATGCTGGAGGTCAAACGCAGGGGCGAGTACGACGAGTTCGTCCGCACACACATCGAGTACTACGTCTCCGACGGCGACGGCGGACTGCGTACGGCACACATGGCGCCCTCCTTCCTGCCCTGGCACCGGCGGTTCCTGCTGGACCTGGAGCGGGCGCTGCGCCGCGTGGACTCCGCGGTGAGCGTGCCGTACTGGGACTGGACGCGGGACCGTACGACCTCATCCGCGCCGTGGACGCAGGATCTGCTCGGAGGGAACGGGCGGCGCTCCGACCGGCAGGTCATGACCGGGCCCTTCGCCTACGCGCACGGCAAGTGGCGGATCAGGGAAGCCGTGACCGACGGGGAGTTCCTCACACGCGAGTTCGGCCGCCCGCAGGCCCCGATCGAGCTGCCCACCAAGCGTGAGCTGGACTCCGCTCTGGCCGACCCCGTCTACGACACGGCGCCCTGGAACTCCACATCCTCCAAGGGGTTCCGCAACCGGCTCGAAGGGTGGGGGTCGGGGTCCGGGACCGCGGCCTGGCGCAACCACAACCGCGTGCACCGCTGGGTCGGTGGGCACATGCTCGGCGGGGCGTCGGTCAACGACCCCGTCTTCTGGCTGCACCACGCCTTCGTGGACCTTCAGTGGTCCCGCTGGCAGAAGCGGCACCGCGGCGCGCGCTATCTGCCCGCGCGGCCGCCGGGGCCGGACGACGAGCAGTACAGGCGGATCGTCGCGCGGCACGAGAAGATGCCGCCGTGGCGCGTGACACCGGACGAGCTGGAGGATCACAGCCGGATCTACCGGTACGCCTGAACCTCCACCGGAGCGCCTGAAGGGTTGTCACACCGCGTGAAGTGAACGGTTGTCGGGTCGCATGAACGGTTGTCGGGTCGCGTGGGCGGCTCGGGTGGAACGGCGAGGCCCCCGGCAGTGGTCACTGCCGGGGGCCTGGTCGTACGTGCGTCGGGTCAGCCGCCGTAGCCGCCGTGGCCCTTGTCGTGGTCGCTGGCGTTCACGCAGGTGTTGCCGAACGCCGGGTTCAGCAGACCGATGACGCTGACGGTGTTCCCGCACACGTTGACCGGCACGTGGATCGGGAGCTGGACGACGTTGCCCGACAGAACGCCGGGCGAGCCGACGGCCTCGGCCTGAGCACCGGCGTCCGCCATGGCCAGACCGGCTCCGCTGAGCACCACGGCACCCGTGCCGAGAGCGACACCGGCTACCTTCGCGATGCGAGACATCACGTTCTCCTTTGACTTGGTGAGTGCGACCGCACGACCGCGACCGCACTCACCCTTCAACGCGTTCACCCACCGCTGGTCACGGCGTTTCATCGGGCGATCACTCTTGGGCCGCGCCGCGGGCGCAGGAAAATCGCTTCGGCTCGCGGTATGCCCTCGATTAGCGTCGCTGATGAGCTGAGGTTCCCTGTTGGGCGATCCTGGGTTTCCGGGATCACCGGGAGGCGGTCCGTCGTGCTGGGCGGGGTGTGGACGCCTGCCGGTGGACCGTGGGCCGTCGCCGCAGGGTGCGGTGCGGGTGCTCATCGTGTGCGGCACCTGCCGCCTGTGGCGCTGCTGGCTGCGGCGATTCGGAAACTGGGGTAGCCGCCCCGCCGGACGCTTTCCGCACGGTGTGGACCCGGGCGGGGCGGGGCCCCCGCGTCGCTTTCCTGGGCACGGGGCGGATTCTCAAGGAGACCGGAATCGTGATTGCTGCTCCCACCGGCCTCGCAGTGACACGCACGCTACCGGCAGCACCATCATGCTCCTGTACCGCAGAGACACGCAGTCACTGGAAAGTGCCACAAAAGCCTGACCACACCACATTGAGCACTACCCCGTGATAGCCAGTCGCACCAAGGATGCACAGGCCATTCAGGCTGGCTCTGTCAGCCGATGTGGGGGCGCGTTGGTCAGCCCCGGCGGAGTACAGGCGAAGCTGCTCAGCCGAGTCGGCGTACCGGTGAGCCGGCCAGGAACGCCTGGATGTCCTCGACCGCGCCGGTGTAATACGCCTCGTAGTTGGCCCGCGACACATAGCCGAGGTGCGGGGTGGCCAGCAGGCGCGGGGCCGAGCGCATCGGATGGTCGGCGGGGAGTGGCTCGACGTCGAACACGTCGACGCCCGCTCCGGCGAACCGGCCTTCGTGCAGGGCGGTGAGCAGCGCGTCCTGGTCGACGATCGCCGCGCGCGAGGTGTTGACGAGGTAGGCCGTCGGCTTGAGCAGGGCCAGTTCGGCGGCGCCGATGAGGCCGCGGGTGCGGTCGCCGAGCGCGAGGTGGACGGAGACGAAGTCGCTGCTCGCGAGCAACTCCTCCTTGGAGGCGGCCAGTTCCACCCCGAACTCCTCGGCGCGTTCCTTGGTGAGGTGCCTGCTCCACGCGCTGACCCGCATGCCGAACGCGAGGCCCACCTGAGCCACCCGGCTGCCGATCTTCCCGAGCCCGAGCAGACCGAGTTGGCGGCCGTGCAGATCGGCTCCGACGGTGCTCTGCCAGGGGCCGCCCGCACGCAGCGCCTCGTTCTCCGCGACGAGCCCCCGAGCGAGGCCGAGCAGGAGCGCCCAGGTCAGCTCGACCGGGGGAGTGGAAGCGCTCGGGGTGCCGCACACGGTCACGCCCTGCGCCTCGGCGGCCGCGTAGTCGATCACCGTGTTGCGCATCCCGGAGGCGATCAGCAGCTTCAGACGGGGCAGCCGGGCCAGCAGCGACGCCGGGAAGGGCACCCGCTCCCGCAGGGTGACGACGATGTCGAAGTCCGCCAGCGCGGCGGCCAGCGCGTCCTCGTCGGCGAAGTGCCGGGCGAAACCGACGACTTCCACGTCGTCCGCGACGGGCGACCAGTCGGCGACCTCGGTCGCGACGCCCTGATAGTCGTCCAGCACGGCACACCGAAGTCGCATGTCAGGTCCCTTCCAGGCTCGACCGGACCCTACCCGAGCGAAGGAAGGGCGGCGGGGCGGGGCCCAGGGAACCTGCTCCTCCGGAAGCCGCGACGGCCGCTCGCTCCCCATGGCAGTCTGAGCACCCATGAGTGCGACCTTGGCGGTACGGAGCCTGCGCGCGGCGGTGTTCGCCGTGCTGTGTGTGCTGCTGGCCGCCGGGGGACACGGGCTGGCGACGGGAGAGGCACCCCCGTTGTGGGCGGACGGTGCCGGGGTCCTCGCCCTCTTCGCGGCAGGCTGCCTGCTGAGCGGCCGGGAGCGGTCGCTCCTCGGGATCGGCGGCGGGATGCTCGCCGCGCAGGCCGGACTGCACGTCGCCTTCGCGGCGACCCGGCCACACATGGCGATGAACATGCACGGCGCGCACATGACGCACCCGCATGCCATGACGTCCCACGCCACCGCCGCCCACCTGGCCGCCGCTCTCCTCGCGACCTGGTGGCTGCGGCGCGGTGAGGCGGCGCTGTGGTCCCTGCTGCGCAGAGCGGCGACGCTCGTCCCGGGGCTCGCGGCATGGTGGCGGGTGCAGACCGGACCGTCCCACGCCCAGCCGCGCTGGAACGCCGTATGCCGGAACGCGGCCGAGCCACGGCCACTTCGACAGGTGCTGCTGCGGCACGCCGTCTCCCGCCGGGGACCGCCGACAGGGCTCGTGTACACGCCCTGATCCCATCCCCACCAGTACGGAGCTTCCCTGATGTCCCCGATACGCACCACCCTGCGCCGGGCCGGCCTCGTCGCCGGTCTTGCCGCGGCCGGAGTCCTGGCGGCCGCGGGCGCGGCCTTCGCCCATGTGACGGTTCACCCCGAGAGCTACGCCAAGGGCGCCACGGACGGCGTTCTGACCTTCCGTGTCCCCAACGAGGAGGACACCGCCAGCACCACGAAGGTGCAGGTCTTCCTGCCCACCGACCATCCGGTCCTGGGCGTTCTGGTCACTCCCGAGGAGGGCTGGACCCCGGAGGTGACGACGACCAAGCTGAAGACCCCCGTCAAGACGGACGACGGCACGATCACCGACGCCGTCTCCGAGATCACCTGGACCGGCGGCAGGATCCGCCACGGCGAGTACCAGGACTTCAACGTCGCCTTCGGTCAACTTCCCGACGACGTGGACCAGTTGACCTTCAAGACGCTGCAGACCTACTCGGACGGAAGCGTCGCCCGCTGGATCGAGGAGGCGGAACAGGGCGGGGACGAGCCGGAGAACCCAGCGCCGGTGCTGATGCTCACGGCCAAGACCGCGGCCGACTCCGAGGAGGCCGCGTCGTCGAGCTCGGACTCGGACTCGGCTCCTGCCGCCGAGAGTTCGGCCGCGAGCAGTGACTCGACTGCTCGTGGCCTGGGGATCGCCGGCCTGGTCGTGGGCGTCCTCGGCCTGGCCGCGGCCGGCTTCGCCCTCGCGCGCGCCCGCAGCGCCCGCTCCTAGTCCGTCCCGCTCCTAGTCCGTCCCGTTCCTGGTCCGTCCTAGTCCGTCCTGTTCCGCTCCCAGTCCGCGAGCGGTTGCCGCCCCGCCGGTCTCAACTCCCCTCGGCGGGGCGGACCGCCCATCGCTGCTCCACCTTGGCCAGCCGCCAGTACGCCACGGCCGCGGCCCAGACGGCCACGAACAGGCCCACGATGATGTACCCGACGTTGCCCAGGTCGAGCCCCGCGATCCAGCCGGTGACCGAGTCGGTCAGGTCGAGCTTCTCGTGCAGGACGCTCACCAGCTCGATCGTGCCGATGAAGAAGGCCACCGCGATGGACAGGCCGGTGATGGTGAGGTTGTAGAACACCTTGCGCACCGGGTTGGAGAAGGCCCACTGGTAGGCGAAGTTCATGAACGTGCCGTCCAGGGTGTCGAACAGGCTCATCCCCGCCGCGAACAGCAGCGGCAGGCACAGGATCGCGTACCAGGGCAGGCCGGCCGCCGCGCCGCTGCCCGCCATCACCATCAGCGTGACCTCGGTGGCCGTGTCGAAGCCGAGGCCGAAGAGGAAGCCCAGCGGGTACATCTGCCCAGGACGCGTGATGGACTTGGTGAAGCGGCCGAGGATCCGGTTCATGAACCCCCGGGAATCCAGGTGCTGTTCGAGCTCGGCCTCGTCGTACGTACCGGCCCGCATCGCCCTGAAGACCCGCAGGATGCCGACCAGCGCGACGAGGTTGAGGGCGGCGATCAGGTAGAGGAACGACCCGGAGACCGTGGTGCCCATCACCCCGAGCACCTGGTGCGTACTCGAGCCCTCGTTCATGATCCGCCCGGCCAGCTGGGTGCCTCCGGCGATCAGCGCGGCGAGCAGCACCACCACGCTTGAGTGCCCCAGCGCGAACCAGAAGCCCACCGACACCGGCCGCTTCCCGTCGGCCATCAGCTTTCGGGTGGTGTTGTCGATCGCGGCGATGTGGTCGGCGTCGAAGGCATGCCGCATGCCCAGGGTGTACGCCGTGATGCCCAGGCCGATGCCGAAGGCCTTGGAGCCGACCTCGTAGTGCTCCGGCACCACGAGCAGGAACAGGATGCCGAACGCGACGACATGCAGCGCCGCGATCACTGCCAGAAGTACGGCCGTGCGCACGGTGTCCTCGCGTCGCCAGCGGAATCCGGCGGCGGGTGGGGACGACTGCGTGGGCAGGGTCATGGGGTCACGCTCCAGCACCTCGTGGATCACTTCGTGAGATGCCGTGGCCGGTCTCCTGGCTGACGGGGGTCCGCACCGTCCCGCCTTCCCGGCCGCCGGGAGGCGACCAGTGGCCGAAGTGGGACGGGGCGCCTCAAGCCGTTTGCTCCGTACACGAGTACGCCGTGTACGGACCTGGTCCGAGGCCCGATCACAGTGGCGAGGGCCGCTCCGGCCTGGGCCCCTTCGAGGACGAAGAGGCCGTCACCGGTCTTCCCGAACACCACGGCCCACCAACCGTAGGCGTGGCCGCTCTCCCCTGCAAAGCTGCACAGGTGCGCAGGTATTGAAGATCACATAGCGGTGCCTGCGAAGATGACCTCATGCACCTCGTCCCCGCCGAGCGCGCCGATCGCCGGACCATCGACGGCCACCGGGTCTGCGACGCAGTCGCCGGCATCGGTGAACCAGGGCACGTACGAGCCTGGGCCGACCGCTTCTCCCTCCTCGCGGACCCGCGTCGCCTCGCCCTGCTCCTGGCCCTGCACCGGGCCGGCCCCCTCGCCGTCTCCGACCTCGCCGTCGCGACCGGCATGAACGACCCCGCCGTGTCCCAGGCCCTGCGTCTGCTCCGTACCGCCGGGGTGGTCGAGGGCGACAAGGACGGGCGGGTCGTGCGCTACCGGGTGACCGACGGCCCGACCGCCGAACTCCTCGAGCACTGTTGAGTTGCCAAGGTGCTGTGTCGCTCAGTGCTGCTCCGGTGCCTTCTTCTTGTTGACGAAGACCAGTGCTGCGCCGCCGATCACGACGAGGGCGATCGCCACGCCCCCGATGATCGGGGTGGCGCTGGAACTGCCGGTCTCGGCGAGGTCGGTGCCGTCGCTGAAGGTCTTGACCGACGTGGCGGGGCTCGGCTCACCGGCCGTCTGGGTCGTGACGTCGCTCGTGCTGCCCTGCGTCTCGCAGTCGAGCATGCCGGTGAAACGCTTCTCGAAGCCGTTCGCGCCGATGGCCGTGAAGTCGTACGCCTGGTCCTCCTGGAGCGTCACCGTCACCACCCGGGACTCGCCTGCCGGGACGGTGTGCTCGATCCCCGCCAGCTCGAAGGTGAACGCCTCGTCGCCCTCGTTGGCAGCCGTGATGTCAACGCCGCCCCTGGCGCAGTTCTTCTCGGCTGACAGCGCGGGTATCGCGCCTTCCGTGGCCCAGGTGGCGGTCGCCGTCGCGGAGACCGTCGACTCGCTGGAGCCGGCGAGTATCTGGGTCTGGCTGCGGGTCTCCGAGGCGAAGGCCCGGCCGACGGGCACGGTCGTCGACGCCTGCACGGTCAGCGCGGCCGAACCGTCCGTGCTGTCCTCGGGCACGTCGAAGTAGAGCCGGCTGCCGTCGACCGCGGAGGTGATCACCTTGCCTTCCGCGTCCACGATCTCCACTCCGCTGGTGGCGGAGTCCGCGGGCGGAATCACCGTCACGCCGTCCGCGTTGGTGTGCACCGTGACCGGGCCGAGCTTCCCGCCGGCGTGGCCGGAGACCGCGGGCCGGTCGAGGGTCAGCGAGGCCGCGGGCTCCGCCAGGTTCTGCGCGCTCTTCTCCAGGTAGTCCGCGAGCTTCTCCGCCTGCGGGTCCACCGCGTCCACTTCGGCGCCGTCCGAGTACCGCCAGATGGCCACCTGGGTGCCGGCCGCCGCGTCCTGCTCGGTGAGACCGTCCGCTCCGGCCTTCTCGGCCAGCGCCACGAGGTTGTTCACCTGCGGATAGGAGTTCTGCAGGATCCAGCGGATCTTGCCCGCGTCCGCGTTGCCGTTCAGCGAGGTGCCGCTCCAGGAGGTCTCCTGGTACTTGGCGTCCTTCTGCGTCGGGTTGTGGAGGTCGATGCAGTAGGTCTGCAGGGTGCCGCCGTTGTCGACGGACATCTCGAACAGGCCCGCGGACACCTGCTGGTCCTCGCCGTTGGCGTCGTGTATCACGGCGGTTCCGTAGGTCTTCAGGCCGCCTATGGTGGCGGTCGCGCCACCCTGGTTCCGCGGCGTCTCGTCGGCGACGGCCGTACCGGCGGCGGCCATCGCCCCCGCGGCGACGAGCCCCGACACCAACGCCGCGGCGGCGAGGCGGGCGGCGCCTCGCCTGCGCGCGGACAACGCAGAGAACGAAGAAAGCACAGAATTCCCTTCGAGCAGGACCCGTTGACTTCGAGCAGGACCCGTTGACATGGGGGGACGGTCCCGGCAGCAGAATCAGAAGCCCCGTGATCCATGAGCTATGTCCGGCATCCTAAGGACGCGGCGCACCACGCTCCCCAGTCATGTCATCCGATAACCGATCCGACTCGGAATCGTTATCGCTCAACACGCCTGTGAGCTGCGCTTATCGACAAATCCACGAAAGCTGTTCGGAATGTACTTGTCGATAAGCCGCAGTTCGGTCAGGTCGTTTCCGGCTCTGACATCACGTCACTCCGGCCGGCTCGGGCTGAGTCTGTGGCTCCGTTTCCCAACTGGGCTCCGGCTGGGGGCTCGGAGTCGATCCGGTGTCCCCCTTGGAGGCACGTCGGAACGCCGACGTGCCTCGTGAGAGGTCGTGGCCGATCGCCACCGCGTCGATGTCCGCCGACGTCCAGCTCTGGCCGTCGCGCTGTTCGGTGCGCACCTTCAACCTGCCCTGCACCATGACGGGATCGCCCACCGACACCGATGCCCCCACATTCGTGGCGAGCGCCCGATTGGCCCACACCGTGAAGAAGTTGGTGTGTCCGTCCGTCCACGCGCTCTTCTCGCGGTCCCAGTACCGCGCCGTCACCGCCAGCCGGAACCTCGCCGACGCCCCGTTGGCCAGCTCCCGGTACACCGGTGGCGTCGCCACGTTGCCCACCGCGCACACCATCGTCTCGTTCATCCCGAACACCTCTCCCGTATCTCCCGCACGAATGCGTCTGCGGCGCCTCTCGCGCCTCTCGCGGCGACCGCATGCGCTGCGATCGCCGCGAGTTCAGACTGCCTTCGCCAGGCCGGGCCCGCTGAGCGCTGTGTGCCACCGGCCGGTTGTGGACAACCGCGTCACCCGACGGGGTGGTGCCGGTTCAGCGTTTCAGCGGGTGCCGCTTCCGCAGGCGTCGGTTCAGCGGCTCTCGGTTCAGCCGACGGAGGCGGACGCCGCCCCCGTGACCCGTACGTACTGCTCCCGGACCTCCCGGTACCGCAGCAGTTCCGCCGCCACCGGATCGAGCACGCGGGCCCTTCCGCACCCGGCGGCGGCCTCCCGCAGCCGCCGTTCCGCTTCGAGCCCATAGCGTCTGGCGGGCCCGCGCGCCGCCATCCTGCTGCTCCACTCCACGGCCGGACCGCCGATGATGCCCGCCACCATCAGCAGCACCGGCACCCCGAGATTCGGTGACGTGACGCCGATGATCTGCCCCAGCAGCCAGAGCCCGCCGATGACCTGGAGGACCGTCATCGAAGCCTGGGCGAACACGGCGACCGGCCACCAGCCCGGCCGCGGTGGCCGGCCCACCGGTGCCGTGGCGCGCGCCGCCATCTCGTCCAGCGCCTCGGGCAGCCCCTGCGCCCCGCGTGCGGCCGCCTCGCGCACCGCCTGCGCCCAGGGCGCGGGGAGCCCGTACGCCGCCCGGTCCGCCACCGTACGTACGGCCTGCTCGACGCGCTGGCGTGCCGTGGCCTCCTCGTCCGCGGGGGCACGGACGGGCAGCCGTCCGGTCGGTGGTTCGCGCCGGTCCTCGTACCAGCGCCACAGCCGCAGCCAGGGCGTGCCGCACGCGCGGTTGGCGTTGCGGCGCCACGCGCGCTCGGCCGCGTCGCCTGCCGCGACCGCACCCACCGCATCCGCGAGCCGGGCCGCGAACTCGTCGCGCGCCTCCTCGCTGAGGCCGGTCCGCCGCCCGGTCGCGTACACGGGCCGCAGCCGTGCCGCGGCGGCGTCCACGTCGGCGGAGATCCGGCGGGCGGCGGCGCCCCGCTCGGCCACGAACTGGCCGAGGGACTCGCGCAGTTCGCCGACGCCGTCCCCGGTGAGCGCCGACAGCGCGAGCACGGTCGCGCCCGGCTCGCCGTACTCGCCGAGCGCGATCCCGTCCTCGTCGAGGAGCCGCCGCAGGTCGTCGAGGACCTGGTCGGCGGCCTCACCGGGCAGCCGGTCCACCTGGTTGAGGACTACGAACATGACCTCCGCGTGACCCGCCATGGGCCGCAGATAGCGCTCATGGATGATCGCGTCCGCGTACTTCTCCGGATCCACGACCCAGATGACCGCGTCGACGAGCGCCAGGATGCGGTCCACGTGTTCGCGGTGCTGGACCGCCGCGGAGTCGTGGTCGGGCAGGTCGACCAGGACGAGGCCGCGCAGTTGTGCCTCCGCCTCCGCGCTCTGCAACGGGCGTCTGCGCAGCCGTCCGGGGATGCCGAGCCGGTCGATGAGCGTCGCCGCGCCGTCGCTCCAACTGCACGCGATGGGTGCCGCGGTGGTGGGCCTGCGTACGCCGGTCTCCGAAATGGCCACACCGGCGAGCGCGTTGAAGAGCTGCGACTTGCCGCTCCCGGTGGCCCCGGCGATGGCGACGACGGTGTGCTGCCCGGAGAGCCTGCGCCGCGCCGCCGCCTCGTCGAGGACCCGGCCCGCCTCGGCGAGCGTCCTGCTGTCGAGCCGCGTGCGGGACAGTCCCACCAGCTCGCGCAGCGCGTCGAGGCGTGAGCGCAGGGCTCCGTCGTACGCGAGAGGGGCGGGCGGGTCCTGAACGGCAGGCTTGGTCTCCACCGGTGCCGCCTGCGCGGTGGCCGTCTCGGACACGCGCCGCGCGATGAGCCCGTCGTCCCAGGCGGGGCCGCCCTCCGCGCGCGCGGACGGGTCGTCGTCCTTCACGCGTGCGTGCTCCGCTTCCTGAGGCTCCACGCGCGCGTGGACGTCCCCTGAGGGGGTGTTCTTGGGAAGCCCCTCTTCGGCGGGGGGCTCGCCGTCGCCGGTGCTCTTCTCGGCCTTGACCTTGGCATGGTCCTTGTCCTGGTCGCCCTCGTTCTGGCCCTCGCCCTTGCTCTCGTCCTCGGAACTTGCGTCCCCGGAGAGGTCGTTCTCGGATGTGCCCTCTTCGGGGGAGGCGTTTTCGAGGTGGTCCTCCCCGGGCTGGTCTGGGCGGTCGGCGTGATCCGTGTGGTCAGTGACGGCAGTCACCGCGGTCACCTCTCCTTCTGCAGTACGGACAGCGCGGCGATGAGTTCGGCCTGGGGTTCTGGATGTACGTCGAGTGCGTCGAGCGGGGCGAGACGGCGTTCGCGTTCGGTCTGCAGGGCCTTGTCGAGGTAATCGGCGAGCAGGCGTCCGCCGCGGTCGCGCAGCCGCAGGGCACTGTGCGCCCCGATCCGCTCCGCGAGCCCCTCGCCCGCGGATCGCGCCCTGCGGCCGCCGAGCAGCGCGGTGGCGACCAGTGCGGCGACCACCTCCGCGTCCTGCGCGACACTCCTGTCGAGGTCGCGCACCTCCTCCTCGGAGTACTCCTCGAGGACGCGCCGCCAGCGTCGTACGGCCATCCCGATCCTGTGCTCGGCGCTCTCCAGCGTGGGATCACGGTCGGTCAGCCCGGGAGCGCCCGCGGCCGGTTCGCGCCGCCAGGCCTCGTCCACGCGCTCGTCGGCGGCTGTCACGGAGCACAGCAGCAGCGCGCTCAGGCTCTCGACCAGCGCGTCGAGCAGTTCGCCCGCGGTGCAGTCGAGCGGATAGGCGCGCCACCGCTTGAGCGCGTCCCCGGAGAGCACGGCCCCGGCCTGCAGACGCCCCCTCACGCGCGCGTGCTCGCTGTCGTACGCCCCGTCGACGGCCGCGGTGAGCCGCAGCGCGGCGGCGTACTGCGCGGCGGCCGCGCTGGCCAGTTCGGGCATCCGCGCCTTCAGCGAGTCGAGGACTCCGTAGGCGGTACGGGCCATCGCGTCGTGCCGGGCTCCCGGGTCCTCCACCTGGTGTGTGAGCCACGTACGCAGCGGGGCGACAGCGGTGGCGGGCAACAGGCCGCCTCCCCATGCCGATTCGGGCAGCTCGGGGACGGTGAAGCGGGGCACCTCGCCGAGTCCGGCCTTCGCGAGCAGCGCGCCGTACTGTCGCGAGACTTCGGACACCACCTGGTGGGGCACCCGGTCGAGCACGGTGACCAGGGTCGCCTTGTGCTCCTTTGCCGTACGCAGCAGATGCCACGGCACGGCGTCGGCGTACCTGGCGGCAGTGGTGACCATGACCCAGATGTCGGCCGAGCAGATCAGTTCGGCGGCGAGTACGCGATTGTCGGCGACCAGGGAGTCGATGTCGGGGGCGTCGAGGAGAGCGAGGCCGCGGGGGAGGGTGTCCGCGGTCTCGATCCGCAGCACCCGTTCCCCGCGTTCGGTGAGCGCGGGCAGGTCGTCGCCGGGCTCCTGATGGGGCACCCACACGCGCGTGAGGTCGGGCAGTACCCGCATCCCGCTGAACCAGTGATGGTCCTCCGGGTGGCACACCAGCACCGGCGTGCGGGTCGTCGGCCGCAGCACGCCCGCCTCGCTGACCCGGCGCCCCACAAGGGAGTTGACCAGCGTCGACTTCCCGGCGCCGGTCGAACCTCCGATGACGGCGAGGAGGGGTGCTTCGGGTTCTCTCAACCGGGGCACCAAATAGTCGTCGAGCTGTGCGAGTAGTTCGTCGCGGTTGGCACGCGCGCGTGGAGCCCCCGCCAGGGGCAGCGGGAAGCGTGCGGCGGCGACACGGTCGCGCAGGGCGGAGAGTGCGTCGAGCAGCTGAGGCCGTACGTCCAAGGTCACCACATGCGAAGAATGCCCAATTTTGGAGTCTTTCTGAAGCATATGGGTATGTCTGCGCGCCGACAGGACACACGGGACGGAAGGGATGACCGGGGGCGCAGGCATAACGAGTGCACAACACCCGATGCGTGAGACGCCAAAAGCGGTGCACGATTCGTACCCGCCTGCGATTATCAGGACCGCTTCACTGAACCTCCACATCGAGCCACGGAGGCGAAGCGAGCGGGTCGGGGATTCTGGAGCCCTATCCTTGTCCCCGGCAAGGTCAGGGATCAGCCCACACCCGGGCACCAGGACAAAGGCCGCCACACCCGGCCCCCGTAGCTCAGTGGATAGAGCAGGCGCCTTCTAAGCGCTTGGCCGCAGGTTCGAGTCCTGCCGGGGGCGCAAGTCTCCGCCCTCCCTCCGGGAGGGCTTTTTGGTGGTTGGGGTGGGGCCTCCGCGCAGGCGGCGTGTGAGGTCGGCGGCGGCTTCCGGCCACTGGGGGTGGTCGAAGGCGAAGCCGGCTTCGAGTAGGCGGCCGGGGGTGACGCGGCGGCTCTTCAGCAGGAGTTCGGTGTCCGAGCGCAGGGCGAACGCGCCCAGTTCCGCCATCCACTTGGTTGCGGGCAGGCCCACGGGGACACCCCAGGCGGCGCGCAGTGCGCGCATGAACGTGCGCTGCGGGAGCGGGGCGGGGGCGGAGAGGTTCACCGGGCCGGCGAGGTCCTCCCGGGCGGCCAGGAATTCGACTGCGCGGACGAAGTCGTGGTCGTGGATCCAGGAGACGTACTGGGCGCCGCCCGCGACCGGGCCGCCGAGGCCGAGTCGCGCCAGCCGGAGCAGGACGTCGAAGACGCCGCCGCGGTCGGGGCTCATGACCATGGCCGAGCGCAGGGCGACCTTGCGGGTGTGCGGGGTTTTGGCTTGTTCTTGCGTACGTTCCCAGGCTTTGGCGATCTCGACGCTGTAGGCCCAGTAGTCCGGGACGCCGGGTTCGGTGCCGCCGATCACGCCGGTCGCCTCGTCGTTGGGTGCGTCGAAGCGGTGGGCGTAGACGGTGGCGGTGCTCATCTGCAGCCAGAGCGGAGGAGGTTGCTCGGCGGCCGCGATGGCCTCACCGACGACCCGGGTGGAGTGCACGCGCGAGTCCATCATCGCCCGCAGGTTGGCCGGGGTGTAACGGCAGCTGACGCTGCGTCCGGCGAGGTTGATGACGATGTCGCTGCCGTCGATCTCCTTGGCCCAGGGGCCCAGTGTCTCGCCGTCCCAGCGGATTTCGCGGTCGCGCGTCGGCCGTCTGGTCAGGACCACGACCTCATGGCCCACGGCGGTCAGTGCGCGGTTCAGGATGGTTCCTACCTGCCCGGTCCCTCCGGGTATGACTACCTTCATCGGGCTCCCCCTCGTTGCGCGACGGCGTGCGGGGCGAGCATATCCCAGATAATTGAACATGTTCAAAAACGCGATGAGCCCGAGAGACGCGGAAGGCCCGGCCGGGACATCCCGGCCGGGCCTTCCGCGTAAAGCAGGGTCAGACCTTGGCCGGTGCCCGCCTCTCCTCGGCGGGCCCGCCCTCGGAGATGCCCAGCCGCTCGTGCACCGCGCGCAGCGGCTTCGGCGCGTACCAGGCCGTACGGCCGAGCAGCCGCATGGCCGCCGGAACCAGGACCCCGCGTACGGCCACCGCGTCGATCAGGATCGCCAGGCCGCTGCCCAGCCCGAACATCTGGATGAAGCTGACATTGGCCGTGCCGAAGGCGAAGAAGCTCACCGCGAGCAGGCCGGCTGCCATGGTCACGATGCGGCCGGTGTGGGAGAGCCCGCTGGTGACGGCGGTCTCCGTGTCGGCGCCCGCGTCGTGCAGCTCCTTGATCCGGCTGGTCACGAACACCTCGTAGTCCATGGACAGTCCGAAGGCGATGCAGAACATGAGCACGGTCATCGAGGTGTCCATCGGCTGCGGAGTGAAGCCGAGCAGCGAGGACAGATGGCCGTCCTGGAAGATCCACACCATGACGCCGATCGCCGCGGTGAGGCTGATGCCGTTGAGGACCAGTGCCCGCAGGGGCTGGACCACGCTGCCGGTGAAGAGGAAGAGGATCACGAACGTGGTGCCCGCCACGAGGCCGATGGCGAACGGGAGCCGGTCGGCGATCGAGGCCTTGGCGTCGATGAGCCGCGCGTCGTTGCCGCCGACCAGTGCCTCGGTCCCGGCGGGTGGGTCGATGGCCCGAATGTCCGTGACCAGGTTCTGCGCCTCGTCCGAGTGGGGAGTGAGGTCGCTGATCACGGCGATCCGCTGGGCGTCGGGCCGGCCGAGCGCTGCGGCGGCCGGGCCGGGCGGGGTGGACCGGCCGTCGCTGAAGGTGCCGGCGGAGGTCTCCACACGGGCCGCGCCGTCGAGCCGCGACAGGTCGGTCGCGTACGCGCTCAGCTCGGCCGGGGCCACCGGGCCTGTCGTGACGATCTGCACCGCCGACTCGTCGCTGCCGGTGAAGTCGTTCTGCACCGCGGTGGCGACCTGCCGGCTCTGCGCGCTCTCCGGCAGCACCCGCTCGTCCGGCGTGCCGAAGACGACGCCGAGCAGCGGACTCGCCGCGAGCAGCAGGATCGCGAGGACCGGCAGTGCGGTCAGGGCGGGCCTGCGCATGACCGTACGGGCCAGCCGGCCCCAGAGCGGTGCCTCGGCGCTGCGCACGGTCTTCGCCCAGGGCAGCCGGCCGTTGTTGACCCGGTGGCCGAGTACGGCGAGCAGTGCCGGTACGACCAGCAGGGCGCTGACGGCTGCGATGACCACGACGCCGATGCCGGCGTAGGCGAACGAGCGCAGGAAGTACTGCGGGAAGACCAGCAGGGCGGAGAGCGCGATGGCGACGGTCGCCGCGGCGAAGGTGATGGTCCGCCCGGCCGTCCTCACCGTGTGCCGGAGCGCTTCGGGGACCTCGGCGCCCTCCGCGAGGTGCTCGCGGAACCGGCTGATCATGAGCAGTGCGTAGTCGATGCCGAGGCCGAGGCCGAGGGCGGTGGTGAGGTTGATGGAGAACACCGACACGTCGGTGAGGCTGCCGAGGACGTAGAGCTCGGCGAAGGTGCCGACGATCGCGATCAGCCCGATGACCAGCGGAATCAGCGCCGCGACGACGCTGCCGAAGGCGATCACGAGCAGGATGAGGATCAGTGGCACGGCGATCGCCTCGGCCACCGCGAGGTCCTTGGCGACCTGGCTGGGTATCTCGTTGCCGACCGCGGCCGCTCCGCCCGCCTGCACGGTCAGCCCGTCGCGGTCGCCGGTGTACTCGTCGATGATCGCCGAGGCGTTGTCGGCCTGCTCGGTCTCGTCGCCCTTGATGTGGGCCAGTACCAGCGCCTCGTTCCCGTCCCGGGAGGTCAGCGAGGAGGCGCCGGTGTCCCAGTACGAGATCACGTTCGCCACGGTCGGCTCGCCCTTGAGGTCCGAGGTGAGGGCGGAGCCGGCGCGCTCGGCGGCGCCGGAGCCGATGTCGCCGTCGTCGGCCCGGACCAGCAGGACCAGGTTGCTCTCCCCTCCGAACTTCTCGTCGATGAGCTGCTGAGCGCGCGTCGAGGGCGCGCTCGGATCCTCGAAGCCGCCGCCCAGGAGCTTGCCGAACGCCCCGAAGCCGATGACCGCCATGGCGACGACAGCCACCGCGGTGAGTATCAGTACGAGCCGCCCCCTGCGGAGGGCAAGCTCCGAAATCCGGTCGTACATGGTCTTCACCTCTTGATGTTTACGCTATTAACATTGACGATGGCACACGATGTTAACGGCGTCAACTTCAAGATGTCGGCCACTTCGACTTCGGGCAGGATGGGGTCATGGGATCGATCACGGACGGCAAGTCCCGCTACCACCACGGCGACCTGCGCAACGCGCTGATCGAGGCCGCCCTCGAACTCGCGGCCGAAGGCGGCCCCGAACGCGTCGTGCTGCGCGAGGCGGCCCGCAGCGTCGGCGTGTCACCCACCGCCGCGTACCGCCACTTCAGCGGCCAGGTGGACCTCCTGGAGGCCGTGAAGACCCGCGGCCAGCTGGCGCTCGCCGATTCGATGGTCGAGGCCGTACGTGCACTGCCCGCACTCGACGATCCGGGCGAGGAGGCCGTGCGCAGGACCGAGGCGATCGGGCGCGGGTATGTACGTTTCGCGATCGAGCACCCCGGGCTCTACCGCACCGCCTTCTGCCGCACGACACCGGAGGACGGTGACTTCGCCGGCCTCGAAATCCCCGAGGAAAGACCGGAGTTCGCGGCGTTCGCGCTGCTCTCGGAGACGCTCGACGTGCTTGCGGCGACGGGCCGGATGCGGCCGGAGAACCGGCCCGCGGCCGAGGTCGCCGCGTGGTCGACCGTCCACGGCCTGTCGCTGCTCATCCTCGACGGCCCGCTCGCCCACCTGCCCGCCGACCAGCGCGACGCGGTGATCGAGCGCACGCTCACGGCCATCGTCGCGGGGCTTACGCGTTAGGCGGCGGGGGCTGGCTCACGCGTTGAGCAGCGGGGCTCGCGCGCTTGGGCAGCGCGGCCCAAGCGTTGGACAGGCGTCAGCCGGTCGGACCGGTCGAGGTTCCTGTGCCCGCCCGGCCCGGACCGGCTCACGTCACGTCACGTCACGTCACCTCACGTCAACGGATGCGACGTCCTGCCCGACTCCTCGTCGATCTCGTCGTGCGCCTTGGTCAGCAGCTTCATCGCCAGTTCGTTGAGCGCCCTGCCACCCGCGACCTCCTCGCCGACCCTCGGCTGGTTCGAGTCGGAGGGGTGGCGGCTCGCGTACCCGTGGGCGCGCACCTCGCTCCCGTCCGGGAGCCGTACCAGTGCGGCGGCGCGCGTGCGGTGAGCGTCTTCCTCGAATTCCAGCTCCACGTGCCATCCGACAGCGGTCTGCGTCATCACGATCACCTCCGGGTCCCTGCCCGTCGACGGTCCCCTGTCTACGAGTGTCCTCCCACACCCGGGGGAACGGCCAGGTCACGGAGGGCCGACCAAACGGGTTTCCCCCGAGGGCTGGCAGTCAGGCAAGATGGGGTGTATCTGCCCACTGCCGATTTCAAGCGTCCGGACGGTTTCTCTTGGCTGAGTTCATTTACACCATGCGCAAGACGCGCAAGGCGCACGGCGACAAGGTGATTCTTGATGACGTCACCCTGAGCTTCCTGCCCGGAGCGAAGATCGGTGTGGTGGGGCCGAACGGCGCCGGTAAGTCCACCGTTCTCAAGATCATGGCGGGCCTTGAGCAGCCGTCCAACGGTGACGCGTTCCTGTCGCCCGGTTTCAGCGTCGGCATCCTCATGCAGGAGCCGCAGCTGGACGAGTCCAAGACGGTCCTGCAGAACGTCCAGGACGGCGCCGCCGAGCTCATGGGCAAGCTCAGCCGCTTCAACGAGGTCGCCGAGCTGATGGCGACCGACTACTCGGACGCGCTCCTCGACGAGATGGGCAAGCTCCAGGAAGACCTGGACCACGCCAACGCCTGGGACCTCGACGCGCAGCTGGAGCAGGCCATGGACGCGCTGGGCTGCCCGCCCGGCGACTGGCCGGTCACCAACCTCTCCGGTGGTGAGAAGCGCCGCGTAGCGCTCTGCAAGCTGCTGATCGAGGCTCCCGACCTGCTCCTCCTCGACGAGCCCACCAACCACCTCGACGCCGAGTCGGTGAACTGGCTGGAGCAGCACCTCTCGAAGTACGCGGGCGCCGTCGTCGCCGTCACTCACGACCGGTACTTCCTGAACAACGTCGCCGAGTGGATCCTCGAGCTGGACCGCGGCCGCGCGATTCCGTACGAGGGCAACTACTCCACGTACCTCGAGAAGAAGTCCACGCGCCTCAAGGTCGAGGGCCGCAAGGACGAGAAGCGTCAGAAGCGGCTCAAGGAAGAGCTGGAGTGGGTCCGGTCCAACGCCAAGGGCCGTCAGACCAAGTCCAAGGCGCGCCTCGCCCGTTACGAGGAGATGGCAGCCGAGGCCGACAAGATGCGGAAGCTGGACTTCGAGGAGATCCAGATCCCGCCGGGCCCGCGTCTGGGCTCCATCGTCGTCGAGGTCAACAACCTGTCGAAGGCCTTCGGCGACAAGGTCCTCATCGATGACTTGAGCTTCACGCTGCCGCGTAACGGCATCGTCGGGGTCATCGGTCCCAACGGCGCCGGCAAGACCACGCTGTTCAAGATGATCCAGGGTCTGGAGACGCCGGACTCCGGTGCGATCAAGGTCGGCGAGACCGTCAAGATCAGTTACGTCGACCAGAGCCGCGCCAACATCGACCCCAAGAAGACGCTGTGGGCCGTCGTCTCCGACGAGCTCGACTACATCAACGTCGGTCAGGTCGAGATGCCCTCGCGCGCCTATGTGTCCGCCTTCGGCTTCAAGGGCCCGGACCAGCAGAAGCCCGCCGGTGTCCTCTCCGGTGGTGAGCGCAACCGCCTGAACCTGGCGCTGACCCTCAAGGAGGGCGGCAACCTGCTGCTCCTCGACGAGCCCACCAACGACCTCGACGTGGAGACCCTGTCCTCGCTCGAGAACGCGCTGCTCGAGTTCCCCGGCGCGGCCGTGGTCATCTCCCACGACCGCTGGTTCCTGGACCGGGTCGCGACACACATCCTCGCTTACGAGGGCGAGTCGAAGTGGTACTGGTTCGAGGGCAACTTCGAGTCGTACGAGAAGAACAAGGTCGAGCGACTCGGTGCGGACGCGGTGCGCCCGCACCGTGCCACCTACAAGAAGCTGACCCGGGGCTGATCTTGCGGCACATCTACCACTGCCCACTGCGCTGGGCGGACATGGACGCGTACGGCCACATCAACAACGTGGTCTTCCTCCGCTATCTCGAGGAAGCACGCATCGACTTCCTGTTCCGCCCGGAGAAGGATTTCAAGCAGGGGTCTGTGGTGGCGCGCCACGAGATCGACTACAAGCGGCAGTTGGTCCACCGGCACACGCCGGTGGACATCGAGCTGTGGATCACGGAGATCCGGGCGGCGTCGTTCACGATCACCTACGAGGTCAAGGACCCCGACCAGGTGTACGTGCGGGCCGCGACGGTGATTGTGCCGTTCGACTTCGAGGCCCAGCGGCCGCGCCGACTCACCGCCGAGGAGCGGGAGTTCCTCGCGGAGTACCGAGACGACAAGGACGAGGCCGTCGCCGCATGACGGCCCTGTTGCACCTCGCCGACGAGGGGGAGGCGGCGGACCTCGCCGCCTTCCTCGCCCGGCTGATCCACTACGACCGCGCCGCCGCCGTACGCCTCCAGGCGTCGGGCACCACGCTCGCGGTCTTCGGGCGCCCGCCGTCCTTCGAGGTCCTCGCGATCCGTACGGCGCGCCTTGCCAAGCCGTACGAGGACGGGCTCGACGTCCTGCTCGACGTGACCGTCTCGGCCGGTGAACTCCTGGAGTCCGTCGACGAGTCGGCGTCCACCGTGGCCGTCCCGGGGGCCGTCACCGGGCCGCCGTGGGCCGGAGTGCTGCCGCCCCGCCGCGGCTGGCGGCAGGAACCGGGGCTGCCCGCACCGGACGCCGTACGGGCGATGGTCGCCGCCGCGGTGGCCGAATTCCGGTCCCGTACACAGGAGTTGGCGGTCGATCGGCGTACGCGCGCCGAACTCGACCGGATCGGGCGGGAGATCTGGTCCCGGCCGGTCGGCGACACCGACCTGCCGGTACGGGCCGCGCACGCGGCGCAGTCCCTGGGATTCCTGCGACCCGCACGCCAAGTCCCGTCCGACGAAAGCCCATTGGGGCTGTACTCGTCCGGGGCGTGGCTGCGGCTGCGTACGCCGTACGGGTCGATCGCCGTACGCAGGGCGGGACTCGGCGCCCTGGACCTCAGCGTCCGCTGAACTCCAACGGCCGGGCTCAGCCCGCCGTGTTCACCATCGAGGCCGCCGCGTACGTCAGGTAGTTCCACAGCGTGTGCTCGTGCTCCTCGGAGAGGCCGAGCTCGTCCACGGCGACGCGCATGTGCTTGAGCCAGGCGTCGTGCGCGGCCTGGTCGACGGCGAAGGGGGCGTGGCGCATCCGCAGCCGGGGGTGGCCGCGGTTCTCGCTGTACGTCGTCGGGCCGCCCCAGTACTGGATGAGGAACAGCGTGAAGCGCTCCTCGGCCGGACCCAGGTCCTCCTCGGGATACATGGCCCGCAGCACCGGATCCCCGGCGACTCCCTCGTAGAAACGGTGCACGAGGCGGCGGAAGGTCTCCTCCCCGCCGACCTGCTCGTAGAAGGTCTGCTCCTGAAGCGTTCCGCGCCGGATCTCTTTCACCCGTCCATGGTCTCAGACGGGGTGACGGAGGACTCAAGGCTTAGGACCTCTCGGTATGGAGGGGCTCGGCGCTCGCCTCCCGGCCCCTCCCGCAGCACAGTGGAGGTATGAGCGCGCACGCTCTCGACCAGGAGCCCGACGACCTCGCCATGGCGGCGCGGGCGGCGCTGGTGCGTGAGATCGACAGAAGCGGGGCCTGGGACGCCGATCCGGTCTGGCGGGAGGCGTTCGAGGCGGTGCCGCGCCATCTCTTCGTGCCGTACTACTACGTCGGGGCCGTGGGCGGCTTCGAGCGGGTGTGGGGCGAGGACCCCGACCCCAGGGCCCGGGAGCGCTGGCTGCGCGGCGCGTACGCGGACGCCCCGCTGGCCACCCGGGTGCGGGACGGCGAGCTGCTCTCGTCCAGCAGCCAGCCCTCGCTGATGGCGAAGATGCTGACGGAGCTGGAGGTGGAGGACGGGGACGCCGTGCTGGAGATCGGGGCCGGGACCGGGTACAACGCGGCTCTGCTCGCCCACCGGCTCGGCGACGCGTACGTGACCACCGTCGACCTCGACCCGGAGATCACCGAGTCCGCGCGCCGCCATCTGGCCATCGCCGGCTACCGGCCGACCGTCGTCACCGGGGACGGCGCCCGCGGAGTCCCGGAGCGCGCCCCCTTCGACCGGATCATCGCCACCTGCACGCTGACCTCGGTGCCGCGCGCCTGGCTGCCCCAGTGCAGCCCCGGCGCCCGTATCCTCGCGCCGCTGGCCACCGGCCTGATCACCTTGCGGGTACGGGACGGCGAGTACGCCGAAGGGCGCTTCCTGCACACGCCCGCCTACTTCGTGCCGTTGCGCGGCGACACCCGGCCCGAGCCGGAGGAGCCGCACCTGGGCGGGCTGCCGCCCCGGGCCAGGAGCCACGAGCTGTTCCGGTTCCTGCTGACCCTGACCGCGGGCAGCCTGGATCCGTACGAGGCGTACGCGCTGTGGGAGCGCGAGGAGCAGCCGGTGCGCGAGCGGTACGGGATCACGGTCGACGGCGAGCGGGTGTGGGCGTGGCTGGACGACCCCGAGGGGCCGTACACCTGGCCGCTGCCGTGACGCCTCGGTGGTCCGTCCGGCCAGGTACTAGCCGCGCCTGATCGTGATCGTCGTCCAGGCGCCCACGTGCACCCGGTCCCCGTCCTGGAGCGGTACCGGCACGAAGGGCTGGATGGGCTCCTCGCCGCCGTTCACCGTGGTCCCGTTGGTGGAGTTCTGGTCGACGACCGCCCAGCTGCCGTCCGGCTGCTGGACCAGGACCGCGTGCTGGTGGGAGACGCCCGGGTCCTCCGGGGGCACCGACAGGTCGATGTCGGGGGACTCGCCGGTGGAGTGCCGGCGGCGGCCGATCGTCATCTGGTTGCCGGTGAGCGGGCGCTGCTGCTCCGGTGAGTACGCGGGCAGGTTCAGGCCCGCGGCCTCGGGGCCCGAGCGCTGCATCATCGCCATGAAGTACTCGCGGTCGGGACCGATCGTCGCGGTCCAGTTGAGCGACTGCTGGTAGGACGGGCCGGGCGGGGCCTGGGTCGTGCCGGGCTGCGGGTAGCCGTAGCCGCCGCCCTGGGCCGGGCCGGGACCGTTCGGGCGGCCGGGACCGGCCTGCGTACCCGGTCCGCCGGGGCTGCCTGCCGACGGCGGGGAGATCACCCAGTCGTCGTCACCGCCGCCGAAGGACGGGCCGCCCTGCGCCGGCGGGGCGCCCTGGGGGTACCCGGGGGAGGCAGGCTGCTGTGTGAAGGCCTGCGGGGCGCCGGGCGTGGGCCCGGGGGGCGGCGGGACCGGGCGGGAGGGGTCGCCGCCGAAGGGCGAGGGGCCGCCGCCGTACGGGCCGGGCGGACCCGGCGGAATCGGTTCGGCGGGGCGGTTCATCTGCGAGGGCCGCGAGCTCTGGTACTCGAACGGGTCCTGACCGTGCCCGGCTCCGGTGGGCGGCCCCTGCTGGAACCGCTGCGCCGGATTCGGGCCACCAGGGCCACCGGGGCCACCAGGTCCGCCGGGACCACCAGGAGCCCCGGGCATGGGGGCCTGCGGACGCGGCGCGGCGGGCGTGTACGAGGTCGCCGTATTGGTCAGGAAGTTCCACCGGCACTGCTCGCAGAACGGCGCCGCGCCCTCACGGGGCGTACGGCACTGCGGGCAGAGCTCCGGCGCGGGGTGGTCGGGCACGGCGGAGAGATGCGGGCGCCCTCCGGGGCCGCCAGGGCCTCCGGCGCCGGGCGGCGGAGGCGAGCCGGGATAGCCGTACCCGGCGGCGGGCGGCGGTGGCGGAGGGGGCGGGGGCACGGCACCGGCCATGCGGTGACCGCAGACCTCGCACCAGTCGTCGGAACCCGACTGGTGTCCGTTCGGGCAGGTCGGCATGTCGGCGCTTCCCCCTCTCCTTTTCCGGCCGGTATGGCCGGGTTTCTCCAGCTCCTGGGGGAGCCGGGGTCGCTTACTTCTTTACACGAACAGTCTTTGTGGACCGTGTCTCAAGGGTCATTTCGTCTGCTTCCTCGACCCTTGCCTTCAATCGCACAGTACCTGCAGCGGCATCGACAACGTCGACCACCTTCGCAAGCAGTTTCGCAGTATCGGCGTTGCCCGAGGCGCTGGCGAGCTGAACGGCCCGGCCCAGCTTGGCCGTTGCTCCGTCGACATCTCCCACTTTGCGTGCATCCAGGCCCTGTTGGATGACTTGTGCCAGTTCCGCCTGACCTGTGTAGTGCGCGACCTGCGGATTGATCGACGTGGAAGCCGCCATGTCGTCGGTCCACACCGCCCGTACGAGGCCCTGCGCGCCGAGGTTCTGCACGCTTCCGTCGCTCTGCGGGATCACCAGCGAGACCCGGGCGGCCAGCATCTCCTGGCCGATGCCGGCCGAGGGGACCTCCACGCACACGTGGTAGTCGCGGGACTCGTCGCCCCAGGATCCGGTCGGGTAGTCCCCGGCGCGCGGGCCGGCCTCGGTGCGGCGGCCGGTCAACTCCTCGACCGTGGGGGCGACCTGCTTGACGAACTTGATCTCCGTGCCGACGGGCGTCCACAGCCGCAGCGCGACGTCCGCGACCTCCTTGCCCATGGCCGTCTCCATCATGTGCGTGAAGTCGGCGGCCAGGGCGGCCGGGTCGGCGACGATGTCGGCGGTGCCGAGCAGCGCCGAGGCGATCCCGGTGACCTCCTTGACCTCCCAGTCCGTGCCGACACCGCGCGCGTCACAGGTGAAGCGCCCGGCGCAGGAGTCCAGGGCGGCCTTCAGGTCCTCCGGTGACTCGTGTTCGTTGCGGCCGTCGGTGAGCAGGATGCCGTGCCGGATCGAGACGTCCGCCGAGGACAGCAGACGGTCGGCGAGGCGCAGCCAGGTGCCGATCGCCGTACCGCCGCCCGCGCTCAGCTTGCGCAGTGCCTGCTTGGCCTGGTCGCGGGTCGCCGTGTCGGCGACCGCGAGCCGGCCGCCGCCCGGGTAGACCTCCTTGGCGACATGGGTGCCGCCGATCACCGCGAAGTGCACGCCGTCGCGTACGGAGTCGATCGCGGCGGCCGTCGCGTCGCGGGCGCCCCGCATCTTGGTCGGCGGGTAGTCCATCGAGCCCGAACAGTCGACCATGATCGCCACGGCCGCGTCCGGGGCCTGCCCGGCGGTGTACAGGTGGGGCGCGGCGACCGCGCTTCCGATGGTGCCGCCGCCCGTCGCGCTCACCGTGACGATCGCGTTGACCTCGCGGGCGCCGTCGGGAAGGTACTCGTTCTGGTAGACGTCGACCGAGAACTGCGGCACGTTCGACTTCGAGAAATTGGCCATGCCTTCTTTGTCCCCCTCAAGGCCCCCGTGGTGCGTACCACGGGGGCCGATGACTGTGTTCGGACCGGTCCCCTCCGGTCCGAGGCCGTTCCCCGTTCGCGGCCTCAGGCCGATCCTGCCCCCTGTACGGGGGCCGGGAACGGTACGACCGCCACTGTTACGTTGTCGTGGCCCCCGCCGTCCAGGGCGTGGCCCACCAGGACCTGCGCGCTGTGCAGCGGACGCTCGGCGGCGTCGAGGGGTACGACCTCGGCCATGTCCTCGGCCGCCTCCGCGTAGTTCCACAGCCCGTCGGTGCATACCACCACTACACCTGGCCGGTCCGGTTTGAAGGAAGCGGTGTGCGGCTCCAGTTCGTACGCGTCCGCGCCGAGCCAGCCCGTGATCGCGTGGGCGCGCTCGTCGGCGTACGCCTCCGCCTCGTTCATCAGGCCCGCGGCGACCATCTGCGCGGCCCACGAGTCGTCCTCGGTGAGCCGGGCCGGGGGGGAGGCGCGGTCGACGGGGATCCAGTAGGCGCGGCTGTCGCCGACCCAGCCGATGATCAGCAGGGTGGGGGTGACGACGGCGCCGACGAGGGTGCAGGCGGGAGCGTTCACGTGCGGGGCGTGCTCGTCGTGCGAAGCGGGCGCGTCCGCCAGGGAGTTGACGGCCTCCGCGGCGGCGATGATCGCCTCGTGCATGGCCTGCTGCGGGTGCGTGCCCAGCGGCAGCGCCGCGAGCAGCGACTCGCCCGCCGCGCGGGAGGCGGCGAGGGAGGCCTCGTCGGGGCGGGTCGCCGAGGAGACGCCGTCGCAGACGATCGCGACGACGGCGGGTGCGCCGTCGGGCAGCGCGGTCGTCGAGAGCGTGAACGCGTCCTCGTTGCGGTGGTGGCGCAGGCCCCGGTCGCTGACCGCGGAGACCGCGCTCAACTCCTGTTCCATGTGGTCGCGTTCGCGTGGCTGCGCGTGCCCGCAGTTCTCGCAGTAGCCGTCGTTGTCGACGCTGCCCGCGCGGCAGGCGACGCACAGTCGGGTGCCCGCGGGAGGAGTTGTCGCGAGGTCGGCGGTGCGGGGGTCGGCGGGGGGCTCGGCCGGGGCTTCGTGCCGGGCTTCGGCCAGAGCTTCCGACCGGGCTTCGGGCCGTGCTTCGGCCGGGGGAGCCAAGGGGTACTCGTCCGGCTCGCGTGGCCTGTCGAACCGTACGCCCGCGGACTCGTGTGCCGCGCGCGGGAGTTCGGTGCCGCCCGAGTCGGTGCCCCGGATGTCCGTCGCCCGGTGCACCGGCGCCGGAATGTCGGAGCTGTCCACCTCCGGGGCGACGGGCCAGTCCACGGACGAGACGGACGAAGGAGGGCGCGGCGATGTGCCGTTCATGGTGATCGTGGGCTCGTCCTGGGGCGGCTCGGGCACCGCCGACAGGTCGTACCCGCACGCACCGCAGAAGCGGTCACCCGCCTCCAGCGGCTCCTCGCAACTGGGGCACCGCGAAAGGGCCGTCGGCTGGGGCATCTGGGACATCAATCACACCCACGTCCGGGGGCGGTAACGGTTGGCACGTTCCACCAGGTCGATCCTCTCCTCGCCGCCCGTAGCGAGGCGGGCCAGCGTGCGGTACGAACGCTCCAGACCGAAGCGGAGGCCGCGCTCGTCCAGCTCGCTGCCGAGCAGTGCACGTCCGCCGCCGGAGGCCGGTGGGAACGCCTGGCTACCGGAGAGTACCCAGTCCAGGGCGCAGCCCAGTACTTCTGTGGACAACTGCTCGCGTCGCACCGCGTCGAGACCGTATCCGTCAAGGGCCTCGACCTGCCCCGCAGCAGCTGTCAGGTCCTCCAGGAACGGCGCGGCGGCCGCCTCCTCGGCGAGTCGCTGCCGCAGCCGCGCCCGCACGGCCGCGACCCGCGCCGCCGTGTAGTGGATCGACGACTCCGGTACGGATTCCAGCGTCTGTACGGCGCCACGGCGGTCGCCCGAGGCGAGCTGCACCCGGGCCAGGCCGAACGCCGAACTCACATAGCTGGGGTCGGTCGTCCACACCAGGCGGTAGTACTCGGCGGCGTTGTCCAGCTGCCCGAGCACCTCCGCGCACACGCCGAGGGCCAGCTTGGGCGCGGGCTCGCCGGGGAACGCGTCGTAGATCGCGTCGAAGGACAGCGCCGCGATCTCGTGCTCGCCGGTCGCCAGGGCCGCGGCGCCCCGGTACCAGACCACCCGCCAGTCGTCGGGGTGGTCCGTCTCCAGGGCCTCGAGTGCCCTGGCGGCGTCGGCGAGTTCGCCCATCTCCAGGCGGGCCCGCAGCTCGCGCAGGCGCAGCTCCAGGGAGCCGGTGGGCGCGGCGTGCAGCGCGGTGATCAGCTCCGCGGGTGCGGAGGCCATGAGTCCGGCGAGGAAACCTGCGTTGGGGTCGCCCGGGTCGACCCGGGGGACGGGCAGCGCGAGTGCGGTGGCGGCGGCCTGGACGGACTTGACCAGGTTGCCGGTGTCGACGGGGGCCGGAGCACGCGAAGTGATGGCGAGTCCACCACCGTTGGCGGCGGGCAGCGCCCGTTGCCGGCGCCCGACCGGCATCACCCGCACCCCGAGCCGCGACACATCCCCGTCCAGTGTCCCGAACAACTCCGTGTCCGTGACCTTGAGTTCGGGACCGAACAGGGTGGAGAGCGCCGGGCGGGCACGCCCGGTCTGGACGGAGACGACCTCGCGCAGCACGCCGGTCAGCTGCTCGGCCATCTCCTGCGCGGAGGCGAACCGGCGGGCCGGGTCGGGGTCTGTGGCGCGCACCAGGAGCCGGTAGAACGACTCGTACTGGCGGAAGACCTCGATGTTGTCCGGGTCGGGCAGGGAGTCCACGAACACGTTCGTGTAGCCCTGGAAGTCGAAGGTCATCACGGCCAGCGTGCGCGCGACCGTGTACAGGTCGGAGGCGACCGAGGGGCCGACTTCGGCCACCTCCGGCGCCTGGTAGCCGACCGTGCCGTAGATGGCCGACTCGTCGTCGTCCATCCTGCGCACCGCGCCCATGTCGATGACCTTGAGCTGGTCCTCGGTCTGGATCGCGTTGTCGACCTTGAAGTCGCAGTACAGGAGGTTGCGGCTGTGCAGGTGGCCGAGCGCCTCCAGGGCCTCGATGCCGTACGCGCACGCCTGCTCCACCGGCAGCGGGTCCCGCTTCCCGGCCTTCGTACGACGGTCGTTGGCGATCTCCTTGAGGGACTTGCCTCCGACGTACTCCATGACGATGTAGCCGTCGAGGGAACCGGTGCGCTGGTCGAGATGCTCGACGAAGTTGTAGATCCGCACGATGTTGGCGTGCTCGATCTCCGCGAGGAAGCGGCGCTCGGAGATCGCGGCCGCCATCGCGTCCTGGTCGCCCGTGTCGAGCAGGCCCTTGAGGACCACCCAGCGGTCGGACACCGCGCGGTCGACGGCCAGGTACACCCAGCCGAGCCCGCCGTGCGCGAGGCAGCCCACGACCTCGTACTGGCCGTGCACGATGTCGCCCGTGGCCAGCTTCGGCACGAACGAGTACGGGTGGCCGCACTTCGTGCAGAACCCCTCCGTGCGCCCGGGCGTCTCACCGCGCGAACGCCCCACCGGAGCCCCGCAGTCGGAGCGCGAGCAGAACCGCTTGCGCTCGGGCACCTCCGGGTTGTCCTGGACCATCCCGCGCGGGTCGGGCCGCGGCACACCCGGCACCTCGACCAGGCCGACACCGAGCCGGCCGCGCCCCGAGGAACCGGCGGTCGAACCCGAGCTGCGGACCGACACCGAGCGGCCCGTCGAGGAGCCCGACAGCGAGCGGGAGAGGCGCCCGGAGACCGAGCGCCGCGACTGCGAGGACCGCGACGACGCACGGGAACTCGCCCGCGAACTACTGCTGCTGGAACTGCCCGAGCCCCGTGAGCTCCGGCCGCCCGCGGTGATCCCGGTCGGCGGCGACCCCAACGATCCGCCCGCGGACACGACCGGCGCCAGACCGCACGTGTCGCAGTACAGCTCGCCGCCGCCCATGTCCTCGTACGACCCCGAGCAACCGGGCCGCTGGCACTTCTGACTCATGAGTCCCCCCTACGGTCCTGTGGCCCACTGCCCTGCGGGGGCACCCGCGGGCTGAGCAGGTCGGCCGCCGCGTGCTGGTAGCGCAGTACGGCGTCCTCCGCGACGCGCAGGTCGCAGGGCGCGCTCCACAGCATGCGGCGCGCCGCGTCGTAGCGCTCGATGAGGAACGGGTCCTCCGCGAGCCCGTGCCGGGCGACCTTCGCCTTGTACGCGTCGAGGCGGCCGCGCAGCTCCGCGCGGACCGCCAGCGGTTGCGTGACCGCGGTCAACGACTCGCGGGCGCGCAGGAGTTCGTCCTCCGCCTTCTCCTCCAGCGCTTCCAGAAGCGGCGAGAGGCGGTGCCACTGGGCGTGTCTGCGGTACTCGGCGGCCGTCGCCAGCTGCTCCTGGAGCACGGTCGGCGGGCCGCTGACCGCGGGCACCTCGGACGCGGCGATCTTCGCGAGCACCTCTCCGCGGGCGCTCCTCGCCTCGGCGAGCGTGCGGTCCGCGCGGCTCAGCACGTCACGCAGCTTCACCAGGCGCGCCTCCGCGTCCTGCCGGACGGTGAGCACGGCGTCGATCTCCCGGCGCACGTCCTCCAGGGCGCGCGCCTCGTGGTCGTACGTCGTCGTGTCGGGGCGTCCGCCGCCGGGCGCCGAACTCCCTTGTGCGGGAAGCCAGAAGGCCAGCGGGTCGGACACCACGCGCTCGCGCAGCGTGGTGAGCGTGCGGGTGATCCGCTCCAGGTCGTCGCCCGCAGGGTGCTCCCCGGGGCGTACGCCGACGGAGTGCGCGAGCCGCCGGGTGCGCTGGAGCTCCGCGGCCAGTAAATCTATCCGGGCGGGCAGCGCGGACCACACCGCGTCGGCGGCGATGACCATGTCGAGCGAGGACGCGTACAGCTCGTTCATCCGCTCCACAAGCGCGACCAGCGAGAACTGCTCGCTGAGCTTGCCGGTGCCGACGAGCGTCGGCGCGTTCGCGGTGGCCGTGGCGGACCCGGCGACCGTGATGCTCGCGCCGCGCAGCAGCTCGGTCAGCTCCGACAGGTCCTCGCGGCTGGACCAGCGTCTGCGGGAGCGGATCTCGCGGGCGGAGCGCAACGCGTCGGCGTACGCGTCGAAGTACGCCCACAGCAGGGTGATCGAGGCCTCCGCGGCCGACCAGCGTTCCTTGGTCGTGCCGGTGAGCTCGGCGCCTTCGAGGAGTCTGCGGCCCGCGTGGTCCTGCAAGGAGAGGAGCGAGGTCTCGATGGCCTCGTGCTCCGCGCCGAGGCGCGCCAGCGCACGGTCCACCTCGTCCCGGTCCATCACCGGCCCGGGGGGTCCCGTGACGCCCATCGATCACCTCTCGCTTTCGGCCGTGTCGGCTACTTGTACCGCTACCAGTACTGCTACTGCTGCCTGTACCGCTACTTGTATTTCGCGGCGGGCGGATTCGACGACGGGGAGTCGGCTCCCAGGGTCGGGGAGAGCCACTTGTCGTACGCCGTCTGCCAGCCGCTCTGGCGGTAGTTCTCCAGGACCCGGTTGACCCGGCGCACCAGATCGTCGGAACCCTTCTTCATGGCCACGCCGTAGTACTCGGTGGTGAAGGTCTTGCCCTTGAGCTGGACCGTGGGGTCCTGTGCGGCCTGGCTGGCGGCCAGCGCGCCGTCGGTCACCACGGCGTCGACCTCACCGAGCTGGAGCCTTACCAGGCAGTCGAGTTGGTTGGGAACCGTGGTCGAGATGTCGGCGGTGGAGACGAGCTCGCCCGCCTTCTTGTCGGCGTCCAGCTTGTCGTACGCGGTGGAGCCGGTCGCCGTGCAGATCCTCTGCTTCGCCAGCGACTTGTCGTACCCCGTGATGGTCGAGTTGATCGGGGCCAGGACCTGCTGGCCGGTCTCGAAGTAGGGCGCGGAGAACGCGACTTGTTCGAGCCGGGAGCAGGTGATCGTCATAGTGCGGACCACCATGTCGACCTTGCCGCTCTGGATGGCGGGGATGCGCTGGTTGGTGGGGATGGCGCGGAACTGTACGGCGTTCGGGTCGCCCAGAATGTCATCGGCGATCGCGTGGACGAGGTCGATGTCGAAGCCCTCGAGGTCGCTGCCGCTCTTCGTGTTGTTCGGGTCGCGGTAGCCCCAGCGGAAGCTGTTCTGGTCGACGCCGACGATCAGCCGCGGGTCCTTGCGCTTCTTGATGGCGTCGATCGTCGCGCCGTCCACGGCGGACGGCGTCAGGCTCTGGTCCTGCGGATCGGTGCACTCGTCGGCCTTCGCCTGGGTGCCCTGGCCCACGCCCTGGCCGCCGATGCCGGTGCTGCCGTCGCCGCGCGCGCTGCTCAGCGGCAGCAACAGGGCGAACACCGCGGTGAGTGCGCAGGCGACGGCCATCGCACCCACGCCGCCCCAGCCCTTCAGGCTTGCCCTCAGACGTCGTGCACTCATTGCCGCTCCTCCTCTCACCGCTCCTCCTCTCACCGGTACTCCGAAAGCCTGCGTCCGATACCCAGCAGGGCGCCCGCCGCGGCCAGCACCGCGAGGACCGCCGCGCCCACCGACAGACCGGTCATCGCGTCCAGGCCGTTGCTCGCCGCCTGCTTGAACTCGCTCTGCTCCTGCACCAGCGCCAGCTCCAGGTTCTTGTCGACGCCGTCGAAGCACTCGCCCGTCGGCTTGTCGCTCTTGGAACCGATCACCTTGTCCAGCGCCGCCTGGTACTGGCCGCCGTCGTCGGCCTTGCGGGCCTCCGCGTGGCGCACCTTCCATTCCTTCATGTTGCCGGTCGCGGCCGCCACCGGCTCCTCGCCCGCCTTGTCGTCGGCGAGCTCCGCGGCGGCGGCCAGCTTCTTGGTGAGGTCGTCCATCTCCTGCTGGAAGTCGTAGTCGAAGGCGTCCACGACCGTGCCGTCCTTCAACTCCTTGGTCTCCGCGCCGCGGCTGACCAGCGTCAGGTTCTCGTTGCCCCGCGCGTTCAGCGACGCGAGGCGGGCGTCGTTCAGCACGTTCAGCGAGCGGACGCCGTGGTCGTAGGACTCGTTCAGCCCCGCCCGGGCCACGCTGTGCCCGACGACGAGCCAGAGCAGTACGACCGCGGAGGCGGCGGTGGCGGCGGCCATGCCCTGGTTCAACACCCGGTTCGTACGCCGGTAGTTGCGCCGCTGGGCCCAGGCGAGCCCGCCGAGCGCGAGCACGCCGAGGCCGATCGCGGCCCACGGATAAGGCGTCGCGTCGGCGTAGTCGGCCTCCAGGCGCTGGTTCTCCTTGGTGTAGAGATCCTTGGCCGCCGGGAGCATCTTGTCCTGCATCGTCGCGTTCGCGTACCGCAGATAGGCGCCGCCGAGCGGGAAGCCCTGGCGGTTGTTGGCGCGGGCCCGCTCGATCAGGCCCTTGTACTCCGGCAGCAGCTTGTTCAGCTTGGCGATGGTGTCCGCGGACGGGGAGCCGGGCTCCGAGTTGGCCGCGGCCGTGACCAGCTTCTCGGCGGCCGTCCTGATGTCCGCCTCGTACCGCGTGCGGGACGCCTTCGTCTCCTGGCCGCCCGCGAGGAAACCGCTGGAGGCCGCGGTGTTGGCGTCCGCGAGTGAGCGGTAGATGTCGGCGGCGCTGGCGCTCAGCGGCTGGCTGCTGTTCAGCACGTCGTCCGCGGCGGCGGAACGGTCCGTCATCTGCCACGCGGTCACGGCGCCGAACGCGACGACCAGCAGGGCGAGTACGGCGCCGATGATCCGTAGGCGGCCCGGTTCCGTCGTCGCCGCGGTGCGCAGGGTGTCTACGCCTTCCGCCCAGGCCGTGCGGCGTGGGGGAGTGGGCGGGGGCGTGTGCGCGGGCGTGTTGGGCGTCGTGGGGCCGGGCTTCCGCGGGGCCGGTGGGCCGGATTGCGGTGGTACGGCCGGCATCGTGGGTGTGGCTGGGCGTGCCGGCGTTCCCGGCTGTCCCGGTGGCGCCGCGCTGCCGTTCGGCGGGTGTGTCACTTGACCTCCCCCATGGTCATCCGTCTGTCACCTCTGTTCCGTGCGTGGGGAGCACGGACGAAGGTGCACGGCCGCAAGTATCGCCGCAGGGACTGACATCCGCACAGTTCTTGACTCGATCTTGTTCGGATCGCAGCGCAGCGCGAAGCTCCCCGCAAAGCCCCCTCCCCTGAACACGCGCGCGGTATGTGTTCGGTTCCCGTTCGGGGTGGGGGCCGGGGGTGGGTTTTTCGCCCCCTCCGCCCCTACCCGTCCCTTGCTCCTGGGGGCTGCCGCCCACAGACCCCCGCTGTCGGCCTGAACGGCCTCGTCCTCAAACGCCGGACGGGCTGGAGATAACTGGCCCGGGCTGAAAAGCGCAGCCCCCACGGGTGGGTGGGGGATCGGGATGGCGGCGTCTCGTCGTCGAACGCCGGACGGGCTGAAGGCTCTCCCCCGGCCGGGGCGAAAGATTTCAGCACCGGCCGGGGAAGTCTTCAGCCCCTCCGGCGTTTGAGGAGCGGGGGTTTGGGGGCGGAGCCCCCAAGTGGACGGGAATGGGAAGGGGCGGAGGGGGCGAGAAAGACCCTCAGTCCCCCTCGTAGAACGCCCGCACGTGTGCGTGTGCCTCGGCCGGGGCTCCTACGTGGTCCAGCCCCAGGAGTGCGGCGCCCAGTACCGGGCGGGCTGTGACGACCTGGGGGATCGCCTTGGGGGCGCGGGTGGCCAGTAGTTCGCTTATGCGGGTGTCGAGTTGGGGGTGGCGGGCGGCGAGGATGCTGCCGCCGAGTAGGACCGGGGTTGGTTCCTCGAGGAGGGAGAGGCGGGTGAGGGCGACCGTGGCCATGGCTACGACCTCGTCCGCGAGGCGGTCGACTATGGCGCGGGCGACCGGGTCGCCGTCCAGCGCGGTGGAGAAAAGGACCGGCGTCAGCTCGTGGCGCCGGGCATCGTCGAGGTGCTCCAGGTGGAGGGCCTCGATGAGGGCGTACATGGAGGTGAGACCGAAGTGGGCGGGGAGGGTGCGGGCGAGAGCGGTGGGGCCGCCCCGGCCGTCCTCGGCGCGCGCGGCATGCCACAGGGCCTCCTCGGCGAGGCCCCAACCACCGCCCCAGTCCCCGGAGATACGCCCGATCGCGGGAAAGCGCGCGGTACGCCCGTCGGGCCGCATGCCGACGCAGTTGATACCGGCGCCGCAGACGACGGCGACCCCGCGCGGCTCGGCGATCCCGGCCCGCAGAATCGCGAAGGTGTCGTTGCGCACCTCCACACTCGCCCCCCACGCACGCGCGTGCAGCGCGGCCGCCAACCGCTCCTCCTCGACGGGGAGATCGGCGTTGGCGAGGCACGCGGCGACATGGGCGACGGAGCCGACGCCCGCTTCGGCGAAGGCCCGGCCGACGGTCTCGGCCAGCGAGTCCACCGCCACTTCGACCCCGACGACGGGCGGCCGGAATCCACCGCCGCGCGCCGTGCCGGCCACCCGCCCGTCCGCGGCCAGCACGGCGACGTCGGTCTTGCTGTTCCCCGCGTCGATGGCCAGGACCAGGGCCGCGGGGGAGGACCCGGCGGCCGTCCCGGCGCCGGATCCCGATGAGGTCATGCCCACGCGAGGTGCTCCCGGTTGTGCGCGATCAGCTGGTCGGTGAGGGCGTCGGCGTACGCGTGCTGGCCGATGAGGGGGTGGGCGAGGAGCGCGCGGAACACGCGGTCGCGGCCGCCGTGCAGGGCAGCCTCCAGGGCCAGGTCCTCGTAGGCCGTGACATTCGCCATCAGGCCCGCGTACAGCGGGTCCACGGAGGGCACGGGCAACGGTGCAGGGCCCTGGGCGCCGATCGCGGCCTGTACCTCGATCACGGCGTCGTCCGGCAGGAAGGGCAGCGTCCCGTTGTTGTACGTGTTCACCACCTGGTAGGGGCTGCCGCCACCGCCGAGCAGCGACGCCGCGAGGTCCACGGCGGCCTCCGAGTAGTACGCGCCGCCGCGCCTGGCGAGCAGCTCCGGCTTCTCGTCCAGCGTCGGATCGCCGTACATCTCCAGCAACTGCCGTTCCATCTCCGCCACTTCGGATGCCCGGGAGGGCTTGGTCCGCAGCTCCCGCACCACCTCGTCGTGCGCGTAGTAGTAGCGCAGGTAGTACGACGGGACGACGCCCAGCCGGTCGACGACGCTCCGTGGCAGGTGCAGGTCGTCGGCGATCGTGTCGCCGTGTTCGGCGATGAGCTTCGGCAGGACGTTCTCGCCCTCGGGACCGCCCAGGCGCACACCGGTTTCCCAGGTGAGGTGGTTGAGGCCCACATGGTCGAGGTGCACATCGGCGGGGGTGACCCCGAGCAGCGCGGCGAACTTCCGCTGGAAGCCGATCGCCACATTGCACAGTCCGACGGTCTTGTGGCCGGCCTGGAGCAGCGCGCGCGTCACGATCCCGACCGGGTTCGTGAAGTCGATGATCCAGGCGTCCGGGTTCGTGCGGCGGACGCGCTCCGCGATGTCGAGGACCACGGGCACCGTGCGCAGCGCCTTGGCGAGGCCGCCCGCGCCGGTCGTCTCCTGCCCGACGCAGCCGCACTCCAGCGGCCAGGTCTCGTCCTCGTTGCGTGCCGCCTGTCCGCCGACGCGCAGTTGGAGCAGTACGGCGTCCGCGCCCTCGACCCCCGCGTCCAGATCGGCGGTCGTGACGATCCGGCCGGGGTGCCCCTGCCGCGCGAAGATCCGCCGGGCGAGGCCGCCCACCAGCTCCAGGCGCTCCGCCGCCGGGTCGACGAGCACCAGCTCCTCGATGGGCAGGGTGTCCCTCAACCGGGCGAAGCCGTCGATGAGTTCGGGGGTGTAGGTCGACCCTCCGCCGACCACGGTGAGTTTCATACGTGTCAACCCTTCACTCCGGTGAGCGTGACACCCTCGACGAACGCCTTCTGCGCGAAGAAGAACACGAGGATCACGGGGGCCATGACCAGCACGGTCGCGGCCATGGTGAGGTTCCAGTCGGTGTGGTGCATTCCCTTGAACGACTCCAGGCCGTAGCTGAGGGTCCAGGCGCCCGGGTTCTCCGACGCGTAGATCTGCGGGCCGAAGTAGTCGTTCCACGCGTAGAAGAACTGGAACAGGGCTACGGCCGCGATCCCCGGCTTCGCCATGGGGAGGACTACCTTCAGCAGGGTTCTCAGGTCCCCGCAGCCGTCCACCTTCGCCGCGTCCAGGTACTCGTTCGGGATCGTCATCAGGAACTGCCGCAGCAGGAAGATCGAGAACGCGTCTCCGAACGCCATCGGGATGATCAACGGCCACAGCGTGCCCGACAGATCCAACTGCTTCGCCCAGAACAGGTACATCGGGATGATGACCACCTGCGGCGGCAGCATCATCATCGAGATCACCAGCATCAGGGACAGATTCCGGCCCCGGAAGCGGAACTTGGCGAGCGCGTACGCCACCGGGATCGACGAGACGACGCTGAGGACCGTGCCGAGACCGGCGTAGATCAGCGTGTTCTTCCACCAGGTGAGGAAGCCTGGCGTGTCGAAGACCTTCTTGTAGTTGGCCCACTCCCAGGTGTGCGGGATCAGGTCGCGGCTGAGGGCCTGCGAGTCACTCATCAGCGAGGTCAGGAACACGAACACGAAGGGGAGCGTGAAGAAGAGGGCGGCCGCGACCCCGAGGGAGTGGACCGCGATCCACTCCAGGAGTGCCTTGCGGCGGGCGGTGCGTTCGGCGGGTGAGGCCGGGGTCTTCAACTCCACCGGCCTGTCCAGTACTTGGGTCATGAGGTCAGTCACCTGCCTGGATGAGACCGCCCCGGCGCCGCATCAGGAACGCGGTGAACGCCATCGACAGCACGAAGAGCACCAGGGCGACGACGCATGCCGAGCCGTAGTCGAAGCGCTGGAAGCCGAGGTTGTAGACGAGTTGGGGGAGGGTGAGCGTGGACTTCTCCGGATAACCGGGCTCGAACTGCGTGCCCGCGCCCTGGATCACGCCCGAGGCGACCTTCCCGGCGATGAGTGGCTGTGTGTAGAACTGCATCGCCTGGATCACACCGGTGACGACCGCGAACATCACGATCGGCGAGATGTTCGGCAGCGTGACGAAGCGGAAGCGCTGCCACGCCGACGCGCCGTCCAACTCCGCTGCCTCGTACTGCTCTTTCGGTACGTCGAGCAGCGCGGCCATGAAGATGACCATCAGGTCGCCGATGCCCCAGAGGGCCAGCAGGGTGAGCGCCGGCTTGGACCAGGTGGGGTCGTTGAACCAGCCGGGCGCCGGGATGCCGATCTTCTCCAGCATCGAATTGACCGGCCCCGTACCGGGGTTGAGGAGGAACGCGAACGCCATCGTCGCGGCGACCGGCGGGGCGAGGTAGGGCAGGTAGAAGAGGGTGCGGAAAACGCCCGTACCCGTCTTGATCTTCGTGATGAGCATGCCGATGCCGAGGCCGAACAGGACCCGGAGACTCACCATGATGACGACCAGCCACAGGGTGTTGCGCAGGGCGGGCCAGAAGTAGGGGTAACTCTCGAAGACGTACGTCCAGTTCTTCGTTCCGACCCACGTCGGCGGCTTGAAGCCGTCGTAGTGCATGAACGAGAAGTAGATCGTCGAGATCATCGGGTACGCGAAGAAGACCGCGAAGCCGATCAGCCAGGGCGACATGAAGGCGAACGTCCGAAGCGCCGACCTGCGGCGCTTCGACGCCAACGTGATGGTGCTCATCGTCACTTCGCCTGCGCGATGTCCGTGTCGATCTGCTTGGCTGTGTCCTCAAGGCCCTTCTGCAGGTCGGTGGCCTTGCCGCTCTCGTACTCGTAGCCGAAGTTCTGGAGCGTGGCGAGGTACACGCCGCCGTTGATCGACGCGGGGGACGTGGTCGAGTTCGGGTTCGCGGCGATGTCGAGGAACGTCTTGAAGCGCGGGTCGTACTTCAGCTTCGGGGACTTGAGGGCGGCCAGCGTGGACGGCACGTTGTGGATGGCGTTGGAGAAGCCGACCACCGCGTCGGTGTCCGTGGTCATGTACTTCACCAACTCCCAGGCCGCGTTCTGCTTCTGGCTGGTGGCGGCGATGCCGGCGATGGTGCCGGTGATGTAGCCCTTGCCGTACTGGTCGGCCTGGTCGTCGGGGACGGGCAGCGGGGCGACGCCGATCTCGAAGTCGGTCTTGGCGTCGACGGCCATGCCCAGGCGCCACTCACCGTCGAGCTGCATGGCGACCTGGCCGGTCTGGAAGGGGTGCTTGGGGCCCCACTCGTCGCCGAGGGTGGCGCGGAAGGTCTCCAGCTTCTTGTAGCCGCCGAGTTCGTCGACCAGCTTCTTCTGGACCGTGAAACCGGCGGTGACGGCCGGGTCCGTCGCGATGGTCGACTTGCCGTCCTTGTCGAAGTACGTCGGCGAGAACTGTCCGAGGTAGTGCTCGGTGGTGGACTCCCAGCCGTGGTAGTTCGGCATGAAGCCGAGCTGCTTGTACGTGTTCCCCTGAGTGATCGTCAACTTCTTGGCGTCGGCCTGGAATTCGGACCAGGTCTTCGGCGGGCTGGTGATGCCCGCCTTCTCGAACGCCGTCTTGTTGTAGTAGAGGCCGTACGCGTCGCCCAGCAGCGGCACGGAGCACCGGTTGCCGTCGAACTGGGTGTACTCGTTCATCGCCGCCGGGAAGGTCGTCTCCGGGTCGATGCCCGACTTCTCGAAGAGCGGGTTGAGGTCGACGAGCGCGTCCGACGAGCAGAACTTGCCGACGTTGTTGGTGGTGAACGACGAGATCACGTCGGGCGCCTTCGAACCGCCCGCGCGCAGCGCCTGGTTGATCTTGTCGTCGGTCATGTTGCCGACGATTTTCACGTGGATGTTGGGGTGCGCCTTCTCGAACCCCGCGACCAGGGACTTCACGGCGGCGACCTCGCCGGGCGCGCTCCAGGCGTGCCAGAAGTTGATCGTCGTCTCCTTGGACGCGTCGTCGTCCGCGCCGGATTCGGTCTGGCCGGTACAGGCGGAGGTGAGGAGGGCTATGGAGGCGGAGGCGGCGAGCGCGACCGCCGCTTTGCGGGACATTCCGGGCATGACGGGGTCTCCCTAGGGCAGGGTGAAGGTGTTCGCGGAAGGGACTTGCGGTTCAGCGGGAGGTGTCGAAGACCTCGTCGCGGGTGGCCGCCAGGGCGCTCTCCAACGCGCCGCGCAGCACGGGGTGTTCGTGTACGTCGCCGATCACGAGGCGTGGCCGGGACGCGGCCAGCTCCTCCAGTTCGGCCTGGACCAGGGCGCGCAGCGGTTCGCCGCCCGCGGTGAGGGAGGCGCCGCTGAGCACGACGAGCTCGGGGTCGAGCACGGAGACGAGCGAGGCCAGACCGGTGGCGAGCCCGGTCGCGTACGTCTTGAGGAGCTGCCGGTGGGGGCCCTCGTTGTGGGAGGCGGCCTGCTTGACGAGGGCGGCGGCGGCCTCGGCGTACGGACCGCCGGGGACGGGCCGGATACCCAGCTCGCGCGCCAGCTTGGGGATGGCCTGCGAACCGGCCAGCTCCTGGTAGCCGCCGCTGTTGGCCTTGGTCACCTGGCGCACGAGCGGCGCGCCCGGCACCGGCAGGAAGCCGACCTCGCCGGCGCCGCCGGTCCAGCCGCGGTGCAGTCGCCCGCCGAGGACGAGCGCGGCACCGAGACCGCCCTCGTTCCACAGCAGTACGAAGTCGTCGTGTCCTTGGGCGGCGCCCAGTCGCTGCTCGGCGATGGCGACGAGGTTGACGTCGTTCTCGTACTCGACCGGCATGGGTAGCGCGGCGGCGAGTTCGTCGAGGAGGCTCGGGGTGTGCCAGCCGGGAAGGTGCGAGGCGTAACGCAGCCGCCCGGTGTTGGGGTCGAAGGCGCCGGGCGTTCCGATGACGAGCCGGTGGATGTCGTCGCGGGCCAGCCCCGCCTCCTTGACCGCGCCGTCGAGGGCGTCGGTGACCTGGCGTACGACGGGCTCGGCGGGGCGCCGGCCGGGTGTGGGCAGCGCGTACTCGCCCACTGTCCGCCCGGTCACGTCCGCGACGGCGGCGAGGATGCGCTCGGGGGTGACGTCCAGGCCCGCCGCGTAGGCAGCGCCCGGATTGACCACGTACAACTGGGCGTTGGGGCCCGGTCGCCCCTCACTGGTCCCGGTGGCGATCACCAGGCCGGCCGCCTCGAGGCGGGCCAGGAGTTGCGAGGCGGTCGGCTTCGAGAGGCCGGTGAGCTTGCCGATCCTGGTCCGGGTCAGCGGGCCGTGTGCGAGCAGCAGGTCCAGGGCGGCGCGGTCGTTCATGGCGCGCAGGACGCGTGGAGTGCCCGGCGTACCGGCGGATCCTGCCATGTGTGCGACACCTGCCTCTCGACCGCCCAGCTTTTCAGTGATCGCGGGCGGAAGTCCACCGCTTGATCACTGTTAGGAAAGTTTCCTATTCGGTGGGAGGAACGTAGAACGGCGGCCAAGGGGGCGTCAATAGAAACCGCCCCCGAGGCAACAGACTCGTTACCTGCGGGGGCGGTGAGGTGGGCGCCGGGACGCTCGCCGTTACTTCACGTCGTTACTTCACGTCGACGTAGTCACCGGCGGCGGACTTGGCGCCGGTCGTGGTCGTGCCCGCGAACGTGTAGCGGTAGTAGCCGTCGGCGGAGGCCTTGACGGTGGTGGAGAGGGCGCCGGACGTGCCGGACTTCACCGTCTTCACGTTCTTGTACGTGCTGCTGGACTTGGCCCGGAACTGGAGGGTCACCGACTGGCCGGTGTAGCCGGAGTACTTGCTCGTCTCCCAGTTGGCGCGGGTCAGGGCGCCCTTGACGGTGAGGGTCGCGCCCTTCTTCACCGGCTCGGGGGTGGCGTTGGTGGTGAGCTTGGCGGCACGCTTGATCTGCGCGGTGCCGAGACCGCCCCACGCGTCGTAGCCGTACTCGAAGCTGACATGGCCGTCGGAGTCGTCGTTGTCCTCGGCGATGTGGCCGTAGAAGCCGGCGGCCTTCCAGGTGGTCGCGTCCGCGGCCTCGTACAGGTAGTCGTACGGGTCGAGGGCGATCGTCTCCTTGCAGGACTCGGTCACCGTCGTGGCGGTCGTGGCGGTCGCGGTGCAGACGGGCGCCGCGTCGTTCTCGATCGCGTTCTCGGGCGTCGCGAGCGAACCGCGGTAGAGCATGATGCCCGCGGCGTTGTTCTTGTAGTCGATCACGAGGTCGGCCGGGCGGGTCAGCGTGTACGTGACCGGGATCTTCACCACGGCGGTGGTGCCGACGACGATCGCCTTGCCGCCGTTGACCACCACGCCGGAGAAGGAGAGGTCCGGAGTGGCGGCCGACGCGGTCGGCACAGCCAGGGCGGACAGAGCCAGAGCACCGGACACAGCGGTGCCTATGGCGAACTTGCGCATGGATTCCCCACATTCGAAGCGGGCCCCTGGGCGTTGAGCTCCAGAACAAGGGCCCGCTGTTGGGGTGACATTAGAGGGCCGCGGAGGTGACGGGAATGCGGGGGGTATGTGAAGAAGATTAATTTCGCGCCGGGCCGTCGACCTGGCGTCTACCTCGTGTCGGCCACGAGTCGTCGGCGGAACCGGAGCGCGTTCTACACGTGTCACGTGTTCATTACAATCAACGGATGCCCAGGTGGGGCGGGTTCCGGGGTGCTTGGCGGGGGATTTGCCCTTTTGGGGAGGGCGTATTTGTCGCGTCTTCAGGTATGCGGAATCCGCTGCGCGGCCGTCTTCACAGGTTCCTGCCCAATGATCCCGCCGCATGAGGGTGAACCGTTCGTCCCGGGGAGGCGACTCGTGAGGCTGTTGATGGCGTGCTGGCGGTCGGCCGCGGCACGGTGCACCCCGGTGATGTGCGTGAAGCTGGTCCTCGGCCTCTGGCAGGACGGCTTCACGTGGGGAGCCGTGGGCCAGGAATTGGTCTCCAGCGTGCTGGTGTGGGGAGCCGTGAGCCTCGTATGGGCGGCCGTCGGGTGCCTGAGGCTGGCGAAACTGGCACGCGGCGCCGGTGTGGAACTCTCCGTGCGGGCCCTGGACGAGAGGCAGATCCACTCGCTTCGTACGGTGGGCGTCTCCGACGGGTGGAAGGAGCGGGTCCGCGGTGAACTGACCGCGTCCGACCGGGTGTTCCTCGTCGCCGAGAGGGGCCGCGAGGAGATCAGGTTCCGCTGGCGCCCCGGGCGCGTGGACCTGTCCGTCTGGGGATCGCTGGCCTTCGACGCGGACTCCGGGACCGTCCTGCTCGACATCCGGAACGGAGAGGGCAACTCGGGGGTGGCGGGACTGCGGAAGGGCGCTTCCTTCGTCGCGGTGTGCCAGATAGCGCGGGTTTTGGCGTCGGCCGGCGTCGAGGGGGATGGGGCGCGGAAGCGCGGGGGCGGCCCGGCGATGGTGCCGGCCGGCGGCAGAGGGGCGGATCGCGAATGGTCTCCGACGGGATGAGGGAACTGGCCCGGGCCGAGGGCGAGCTCCTGGCGCGGCGCCTGTACCTGCCGTGGGTGCACGGGGCGGTCGCGGTGGCGGCCGGTGCCGGGGTGTGGGTGGTTCCGGACGCGTGGGTGCGGGCGGTGGCCTGTGCGGCGGTGCTGTTCACACCGGTCTGGGGCCTGGTGGTCGCGGCGCGGCTGGGGCGCGTCGCGTGGCTCCATGAGCTGCCCGAGGGAGAGGTTGCCCCGTTCGAGCCCAAGACGTTCGGGCCCAAGGCCCATGTCCGGGGCCTGCGTATCGCGTTCGCGGTGGCCGGCGGCATCGGCATCGCGGTGACGGCGCTCGTGCCCGAGTCCTGGCTCCGCTGGGGTCTTCCCCTGCTGGCGGCCTGGGCGGTCATTGAAGTCGTACGCCGTTCCCGTGGGCCCTATCGCCGCGCGGACGAGGTCCGCACTCTGGCGCTCGATGCCCCCTGGCACGAGGATTACCGGGCGCTCATCGAGGACCGGCGGCGGGCACTGTCCACCGGCCCCGGCGGCGCGGGGTGAAGTAGAGGGGGAGCGCCAAGTGTCGGGTGCCGTACGGGAAGCCGGAGCCGGTCACACGCCGTCCGTGTGGCAGCTCGCGAGGCGAAGGCCCTTGCTGTTCGCGCTGTTCGAGACCGTCCTCACCGCGGGGTGCGCCTTCACGTGGTGCGGGGTCGCGGCGCTGATCGGCCTTCGGGACCGGGCAGGGGAAGCGGGGGATCCCGAACTCACCTACCGGCACCCCCTGTTCGTCCTCGCCTTCGTGGCGCTGGCCGGCCTTCCGGTCACCTGGGCCGCGCGCATCTTCCCAAGTCCGCGGCTGCGGAGGGTTCTTGAGCGGGTGTTGGTGGCCCGGCTGGGCTTCTCGGTCCTCGTCTCCGCCGGGGCCGCACTCCTGTTGGCACTGGGGCTGTACTGATCCGTCCGGTGTCGCGGCTTCTCCCCACGAAGTTCGTCATTCCCGTACAACCAAGGGGACTCGGAGTCCTACGCTGGTCGCTGTACGTATCTGACGCATCGGGGGATTCAGTGGCGACCTTCAATATCAACCAACAGAGCGGCAACATCCAGCAGGCCGACGTGATCCACAACCACGGTGGCGTACCGGGCGAGCTGACGCAGACGCTGACCCGGCTCATCGAAGAGTTGCGGGCGCAGTCCACGCAGGGCGACGACCGTGCGGCCCTGGCGGCCACCGAGCTCGTCGGTGCGCTGGAGGAGGCCTCGTCCCCCGAGGCGCGTCCGGGCCGGATCCGAGCCGCGCTGACGAAGGCCGCGGAGCTGCTCGCCGGGGTCGCGACGGCGGCCGGGATCGTCGGCTCGCTCGAGGCGATCGCCGCCGCACTGCCGCTCGGCTGACCCGGCATGGCTGACTTCAGGATCGACCGCCAGCAGGCCGACCTCATCCAGCAAGCGGACACCATCAACAACTACGGCCCGCCGCAGGTGGATCACCGGGCGGCGGCCGAGGCGGCGCTCAATGAGCGGGAGTACGAGAGCGCGATCCGCCATCTGAAACAGGTGCTCGAGACGGATCCCGGCGACAGCCTCGCCCGCTTCCGGCTGGTGGTCGCCGCTCTGCGCGGCTGCCACCCGGACCGCTACGGCGCGCGGCAGACCCAGGCTCTGACGGAGCGTCTGGTGCGGCTGGCCACCGAGGATCCCGGCTGTCACCACGCCAAGGTCCTCGCGCTCGTCATCAACGACGCCATGCTCGCCCGCGGCAGCGGTCGGCCGAGGCAGCCGACGCCCGACACCCGTCGGCTCGTCACCCTCGTCGACCCGGCACGCGGCCGGGAGATCCTCGCGCACGTGCCCGTGCCGGACAGCCCGACATGGGTCCTGCTCGAAGGCTCGCTGCGCCGCTGACACCGAGCTCGGCACCCCACCCTGCTTGATTCCCCGCTCTGCACCCTGCTTGGCATCCCGCTCGCTCATCCCTGTTCGATCTTCAGGAGAACTCACGTGACCACACCCACGCCTCCAGGGGTACCCACGCGTCCGCCGGCTCAGTGGATCGCCCGCTACTTCGTGGACCCGCCCAATCCGGCCGACCTGAAGGCCGCCCAGCTGAAGATGGCGTTCGGCGGCGGTGGCCTCGTACTCGGAGTGGTGCTGCTCGCCGCCGGGGGAGACGCTTCCTTCCTGGGCGCCGTCGGGCTGGTGGTCGGCTTCATCCTCGGCGTCAAGGGCTGGAACGCCAAGCGCGCGTACGACGCCGCGTACGCCCTGGCCATGCCGCGCCCCTCCGACGCGGAGATCGACCAGCTCATCGCCACGGACGCCTTCTCGATCGTGAACCGGTCGCTGCCGCAGCTCGGACTCACGCCCGCCGACCTGGTGACGCCCCGCGGCGTCACCGGATCCGGCGGGGCGAGCTTCGACGACATCGCCGCCAACTCCGGGCCGCAGAGCGGTGTGGGCGGACCCGGGGACAACCAAATGGTGGTCTGGGGCCCCGCGTTCCCCTGCAACAGCGCCTTCGGCGACGACGGCCGGATGCGGTACTCGAAGTACGAGTTCATGGTGATCTGCCCGACCCACTACCTGCTGGCCATCTACCGCTGCGAACTCGACCTGTACAGCGGTCAGCTGAAGTCGGAGCAGACGCACGAGTACCACTACCAGGACGTGGTGGCCGTGCGCACCGCGTCCGTGCCGCTACACAGGGGCGGCATCACCATCCAGCCGAGGGCTTCGCAGCGGGCGGCCTTCGCGCGGTTCGACACCGTTCGGCAGATGCAGATCGTCGTCTCCAGCGGTGACCGCACCTCGGTCACCCTCCGGGTGTCCAGCGCCGCCGACGTCACCGTCGACTCGAACGACCCGCTGGACTTCCCGCAGGTGCTCGAGAGGGTGCGCGCGACGCTGCGGGAGAAGAAGGGCGGCGTCCGCGCACCCGACGAGGACCTGCTCTGAGCGTCGCTGCTACTTCGTCACGTTCGGCGGCGTCAGAGGCGAGGCCGCCTGGGACTGCGGGGACGTGGAGGAGGCGTAGGCGGACGGGGCCGCCATGCCGGCCGTCGGGTCGGCTGGCGCGGCCTCGTCCTCCGTCTGGGCCGGGAGGCCGCCGACGATTCGGATGTCGGCGGCGTCGAAGGCCCGCTTGATACGCCAGCGCAGCTCGCGTTCGACGATCAGTGCCTTGCCGGGCATCGTCTTCGCCGAGACGCGGACGACCATCGAGTCGAGGAAGACGTTGTCGAGGCCGAGGACCTCGATCGGGCCCCAGAGACGCTCGTTCCAGGGCTCGGCCTTGCTCATGGTCTCGCCGACCTGGTTGAGGACGGCCTGGACGTGGTCCAGGTCCTCCGAGGAACGGACCGTGACGTCGACACCGGCCGTGGCCCAGCCCTGGGAGAGGTTGCCGATGCGCTTGACCTCGCCGTTGCGGACGTACCAGATCTCGCCGTTGTCGCCGCGGAGCTTCGTCACGCGGAGGCCGACCTCGACGACCTCGCCGGAGGCGACGCCCGCGTCGATCGTGTCGCCGACGCCGTACTGGTCCTCAAGGATCATGAAGACGCCGGAGAGGAAGTCCGTGACGAGATTGCGGGCGCCGAAACCGATCGCGACGCCCGCGACACCCGCCGAGGCGAGCAGCGGCGCCAGGTTGATCTCGAAGGTGCCGAGGACCATCAGCGCGGCCGTGCCCATGATCACGAAGGACGCGACCGAGCGGAGCACCGAGCCGATGGCCTGGGAGCGCTGGCGGCGGCGTTCGTTGTTCACGAGGAGGCCACCGAGCGGGGTGCCGTCCACTGCCTGAGCGGTGGAGTTCATGTGCTCTATCAGCTTGCTGATCGCCCGCCGTACCGCCACTCTCAGCACGGCCGCGATCACCACGATCAGCAGGACCCGCAGGCCGATGCTGAGCCACGTCGACCAGTTCTGCTCGACCCAGCTCGCGGCATTGGTCGCGCTTTCCTGGGCGTCCTGAAGCGTTGCGGTCGCCGGGTCGGTCGCCGTCGAGGAAGGAGACGGGGACGGCGAAGGCGTGGCGGCGGCCACTAGGACGGACAAGGACACAGCAGGTACCTCCAGGCGTAGCTGTCCGCCCGCGGCAGGGACACATGAGGGGCACCGATCGGGCAGAACCACCACACTAACGGGGCATTGTGTGTCGATCGTTGCCATGTGCAGGGGAGAGGCCGTACTCACCTGGGGATGAAGAGTGTGTGGTCGAAAACACTCCCAGCCCGTTACCGGGACATGGTGGCGCTTCCACCAGGCATTCGGGGACACTGGCCACAGATCGTCCCGGCGCGAGCCACGCGCCGCCGGCGTACAAGGAGGCATCCGTGCCGCACGTCCTGGTCCTCAACGCGTCGTACGAGCCGCTCGGCGTCGTACCGCTCCGCCGCGCGCTCGTCCTCGTACTGGAGAACAAGGCTGTCAGCCTCGAGGAATCCGGCGCCTTTATGCATAGCGCGACCGTTACTGTCCCCGCACCCAGCGTGGTCCGGCTGAAGAGGTTCGTACGGGTCCCTTATCGGGGGCCCGTTCCGCTCACCCGTCGCGCGCTCTTCGCCCGCGACGGCGGCCGGTGCATGTACTGCGGTGGCGTCGCAACCAGCGTCGACCACGTCATCCCGCGCTCCCGCGGAGGTCAGCACGCCTGGGAGAACGTGGTGGCTTCATGCCGCCGCTGCAACCACACCAAGGCCGACCGTCACCTGGTCGAGATCGGCTGGCGCCTGCGCCATAAACCCGCCCCGCCATCGGGGCTCGCCTGGCGCATCATCGGAACCGGACATAGGGACCCGCGCTGGCTGCCTTACCTGCAGCCGTACGGCGCGGAAGACGCGATGGCCCGGATCGACGGCATTTCCGCCTGACGATCCGGGCCTTCGTCTTGCCTCGTTCCGGCTCCCCGGGAGGACCCCTGTGCCTCCCGGGGAGCCGGCCGTCATGCCCGCGTACAGCAGTTGTGCGAAATGTCACGCATAGCGCAGCTCCGCCGGGTGGACGGAGCGGCGCAGCAGCGGCAGTGACGTGGCGGCGGCAAGCAGGCATGCGGCATACACGGCGACGGGGACCAGCAGGGGCAGCAGCGGCACCGATCCGCCGTCGCCGTCGGCGAGCACCGCGTACCAGACGCTGATCGCCATGCCCCCGGCGCCGGCCAGCGCGACCGCGGGGGCCAGCGGCAGGGCCGTCTCCAGGAGCAGCGCCCGGCCGAGTACGGCGTGCGGCACCCCGGCGGCGGCCTGCGCGGCCAGCCCGCGGCGCCGGGTGGCCAGTGACTCGGCGGTGCCGACGGCGAGGCCGGAGAGGGTGATCGCCACGGCGACCAGGATCGCGGCGCCCGTCAGATTGACACCGGTCGTGTAGAAGGACATGTCCAAGGCCATCATCTCGGGGCCGCGCGTGTGGAGTGTGTCGAGCAGCACCTGCCGTACGCCGATGAAACCGGTCCCCACCACGGTCACCAGCAGGACCGCCGCGTGGGTGCGGGCAGCCGCCCACGGGTCGTCGCGCAGGCGCTCGGCGGCGATGAGTGTCGCCGGGTCTCCGGTGCGGGCCGCGAGCCGGCGGCCGGTGAGGCGGGCGGTGGCGCCGGTCACCCGTACGGCGCCCGCACCGGTGACGATCACCACGCCCAGGACGAGCGGCGGCGCCGTGCCGAACCCGCCGAAGTCGTCCGGGGCCATGACGAGCCCCACGAACAGGATCACCGGTGCCGCCATCAGGAACGCTGTGCCCGGCCCCCGGCCCGTGCTCGGTCGCGTCCGCCGCACCCAGCCCAGCGGCGAGGCGACCACGCGGCGCAGCGCGAGCGTGCTCACCAGCGCGCCCAGCAGGGGCACGGCCACGGCGATCACCGCGAACCCCGCCCAGACGGTGACCGGCGGATGCTGCCACTCGACCAGCAGGAGCAGCACGGAGAAGACGGTGGCGACCGCCGAGCCCACGAGGCACGTGAGCCCCGCCTCCAGCGCGGCGATCCGCCGCACCTGGGCCGGAGAGGCCCCCGCCAGGCGCAGCCCGGCCAGCCGCCTGTCGCGGTGTACGGCACCGATCCGGGCGCACTGCCCGAGGAAGCCGAGCACCGGGACGAGCAGGAGAAGCAGCGTGAGGACGATGCCGGAGCGCTCGCCGGGACGGTCGAGCAGACCGTTGCCGATGGACAGGTGGTGCAGCCCCCGCAGCGAGGCGACCGCGACCGCGGCAAGACCGAAGCCGGTGGCGAGCCCCGCCCCCACGGCCGTGAGCGTGATCCGCCACCACTCCCGCCGGTCGGAACCGCGGGTCAGCAGCAGCGCGAGCCTGAGATCGGTCCTCACGGGGACACCTCCACGGACGCGTCGACCGCCGAGCCGACCGCGGGGCCGCCGGTCCCGTTGCCGGCCACAACCCCGTCCCGCAGCGCGACCTCCCGATCCGCGTACGCCGCCACCTGCGCGTCATGCGTGATCAGCAGGACCGCCGTACCCGACTCGCGGGCCGTGTGCACCAGCGCGGTCATCACCTGCTCCCCGGCGAGGGAGTCCAGCGCGCCGGTCGGCTCGTCCGCGAAGACGATCCTCGGGCCGGTCACGAGGGCCCGCGCGAGCGACACCCGCTGCGCCTGGCCGCCGCTCATCTCACCGGGCCGCAGCGCCTCCTGCCCGCGTACGCCGAACCGCTCCAGCCACTCGCCCGCCCGCTCCTGGGCCGTCGTACGCGCCGTGCCCGCGAGCATCAGCGGCAGCGCCACGTTGTCGAGCGCGGTCAGTTCGGGGATCAGCTGACCGAACTGGAACACCACCCCGAAGTCGGTGCGCCGCAGTTCGCTGAGCCGTTTCTCGGGGAGGCGGTCCAGGCGCTCACCGTCGTAGTGCACCGTGCCCTCCTCCGGGCGGACGATGCCGCAGAGGCAGTGCAGCAGCGTGGACTTGCCGCTGCCGCTGGCCCCGGTGACGGCCAGGATCTCGCCCGCGCGCAGGTCCACCGAGGCGCCGCGCAGGGCCCGGGTGGCACCGTGCGCCTTGAACAGGCCCCTGGCTGCCAGGAGTGGGTTGCTCATGCTGCGTCGACCTCCGCGGTCAGAGTGGTGAGCCGGGCCGCCGTCGTGGTCATCCAACGGAGGTCGGCGTCAAGGTGGTTGAGGGCGTAGTCGGCCGAGAGGACGGTCGCGAGACCGGCGCCGGGCGCGGTCTTCAGCGACGTGAGCTCGCGCATCCGCGCCATGTGCGCGGCGCGTTGCGCCGCCAGGTAGCCGGCCGGATCCGCCGAGGCGAGGATCGCGACGACGACCTTGGCGAAGATCTCGTTGGTCACGAAGGGCGCGGGCGGGGTGATCTCCCCTGCCCAGTGGGCCAGTTCGCGTGATCCGTCGTCGGTCGAGCGGTACAGCGTCCGCTCCGGGCCGCCGTCCGAGCCGGTCCCCTCGACCTCCGCGAGACCGTCGCGGACCAGCCGCTGCAAGGTTGTGTAGACCTGCCCGTAGGCCAACGGGCGGGCCTGCGGGAAGCGTTCGTCGTGGCGTCGCTTGAGGTCGTACCCATGGCTGGGACCTCCGGCGAGCAGCCCCAGCAGGATGTGGCGGGTGCTCATGCGGTTCATTATGTACTCGATATATGTAGTGAGTGAATAGTGAGCCCGGGAAAGTCTCGCGAGCGGCGGCGACGAGAGTGGCCGAAATGACCTGCTTGCACCAACCTGGAGGGGTTGCGCGGGAACAGAACGTGACCACTACCACGTTGTTCGTCCGTGTACGTCTGCCGTCGCGCCCGCTGGGTAGGGCTGCGGTAACCCGCTTCCAGCCGTACGACGACAAGGAGACCCTCGTGGCCGCATCGGCACACCTTCTGCTCTCGGCCCTCTCCAAACGCGGGGCGGAACCGTCCGCCGACCTTCAGGACCCGCAGCTGTGCGTCTTCAGCGCGGAGAGCACCTGCGCCGAGACCCCGCTGACCAGCGAGCCCCCACTCCCCGACGCCGAGCCGCTGACCAGCGAGCCGCCGCTGGCCGACGCGGCGCACCTGACGAGCGAGCCCACCTCCACCGGCGCCGCGTCGGGGGTCTAGATGGCACCTGGCCGCCCCGCGGACCCTCCCTCGACGCCGCTGTCCCGGCTCGCCGGACTGCACGGCGTCGCCACCTCCTACAGCCCGTCCCAGGACCGTACGGTCGCGTCCTCGGACGCCGCGGTCGTCGCGGTGCTGGCGGCGCTCGGCGTCGACGCGAGCACGCCGGAGGCCATCGGCGCCGCCCTCGCGTCCCGGGAGGCCGAGACGCGGGACAGGCTGCTGCCACCGACGGTGGTGTGCTGGGGCGGCCGGCTGCCCGGGGAACTGGCCGGACTGCCCGACGGCACCCGCGTCCGCATCGACACCGAACAGGGCGAGACCCGCGCATCCGCCGAGCAACTCCCGCCCGGCGTCCACGCGTTGCACGTCGCCGCTCCCGACGGCCGCACCGCCGACGCCCACCTCGTCGTCGCCCCCGCACGCCTGCCGTCACCGCCCGGACGCACGTACGGACTCCTCGTCCAGCTCTACTCCCTCCTCTCCCGCCGCTCCTGGGGCATGGGCGACCTGGGCGACCTCGCCGAACTCACCGCCTGGGCGGGCCGTGCGCTGGGCGCCGGATTCGTGCAGGTCAACCCGTTGCACGCGGCCGTGCCCGGCGCCCCCACCGATCCCTCCCCGTACCGGCCCTCCTCCCGCCGGTTCCCCGACCCGGTGCATCTGCGGGTCGAGGACATCCCCGAGTTCGGCTACGTCGAGGACCGTGACCGGGTGCGTACGCTCCTGGAGGGCGCCGCGCGGCTGCGTGAATCCGTGCTGAGCAAGGGCGAGTTGATCGACCGCGACGCCGTGTGGGAGCTCAAGCGCGAGGCGCTGGAGCTGGTGCGCGAGGTGCCGCTCGGGCCCGGGCGGCGGGCCGCGTACGTCGACTTCCTCGCCGAGGAGGGCGAGGCGCTGGAGGACCACGCCACCTGGTGCGCGCTCGCCGAGGTGTACGGCTCCCGGTGGCAGCAGTGGCCGGAAGGCCTGCGCGATCCGCGTTCGCCCGAAACCGCCCGCGCCCGGGGCGAGTTGATGGACCGCGTCGACTTCCACAGCCGCCTCGCCTGGCTCACCGACGCCCAACTCGCCACCGCCCAGCGCTCCGCGCGCGACGCGGGCATGGCCGTGGGACTCGTGCACGACCTCGCGGTCGGGGTGCATCCGGACGGGGCCGACGCCTGGGCGCAGCAGGAGTACTTCGCCGCGGGCATGTCGGTCGGCGCGCCCCCGGACGCCTTCAATGCACGCGGCCAGGACTGGGGCCTGCCGCCCTGGAGACCCGACCGCCTGGCCGAGTCCGGCTACGCCCCCTACCGCCGCCTCCTGCGCGCCCTCTTCCGGTACGCGGGCGCCCTGCGCATCGACCACGTCATGGGCCTGTTCCGGCTCTGGTGGGTTCCACAGGGGCAGCCGCCCACGGAAGGGACGTACGTCCGTTACGACGCCGAGGCGATGCTCGCGGTACTGGCCCTGGAGGCCTCGCGCGCCGGGGCGCTGGTGATCGGCGAGGACCTCGGCACCGTCGAACCCGGTGTGCGCGAGACGCTGCACGAGCGCGGGGTGCTCGGCACCTCGGTGCTGTGGTTCGAACGCGACTGGGACGGCGACGGACTGCCCCTTCCCCCCGAACGCTGGCGCGCCGACTGCCTGGCCACCGCCACCACCCACGACCTCCCGTCCACCGCCGCCCGGCTCACCGGCGAACACGTTGAACTCCGCGACCGGCTGGGCCTGTTGACGGGCACCTTGGCGGAGGAGCGGGCCGCCGCGGCCGCCGAGACGGGGGAGTGGCTGGCGCTGCTCAACCGGCTCGGACTGCTGCAGGGCGCGACCGGCGGGCTGTCCGCGGTCTCGGAGGAGGCCGAGATCCAGGCCGTGCACCGGTTCCTGCTGCGCACTCCGGCCCGGATGATCGGCGTCTGGCTCCCGGACACGGTCGGCGACCGCCGCCCGCAGAACCTGCCCGGCACGTGGGACCAGTATCCGAACTGGCGGCTGCCCATCGCCGACGCGGAGGGCCGGCCGGTGACACTGGAGGAGTTGGCGGCCTCGCCCCGGCTGCACGCGTTGATCGACGTGCTGCGGGTGCGTGCGTGAGGCGGCGGGGGCGCGGGCGGGAGTCGCCGGGACCTCCGTACGGCACCCCCGGGCGCGCGGCCCACTCGGGCGTTCGCTACGTTGGCACCGTGGACAAGAAGAACGCCCTGCGCGCCGGCGCCCTGGCTGCCGGTACGACGCTGATGATGCTGCTCATGACGTCTCCCGCGCTCGCGCTGACCCGCGACGACGGTGACGACCCCGGCACGGGCCTGAGCGTGATCGACACGCTGGGTCTTTTCGTGCTGACGCCGCTCGTGCTGTTCGGGGTCATCGCGGGCCTCGTGATGGTCCTCGACAAGTCCGACAAGAACCTGGGCCAGAAGCAGAGCTAGCCGTAGGCGGGAAGCGGGGCTGGATCAGATCCGGTCCCAGCTCTCTCCGTCACGCGTTGGCGCCGGTTCCGGCGAGCAACTCCCTCAACAGGTCGGCCAGTTGGCCGGCCTGTTCCTCGTTCAGGGCGGACAGGGCTTCCGTCTGGACGGCGAGACCCGCCCCGACGGCCTGGTCGATCAGTGCGAGGCCCTCGTCCGTGAGCGTCACCTGGAGCCCGCGCCGGTCGTGCGGATCGGGTGAGCGGCGCAGCAGTCCCGCACGCTCCAGTTTGTCCAGGCGCCCGGTCATCCCGCCGGTGGTGAGCATGAGCGTCGCCGAGAGCTGCCGGGGAGAGAGCGTGTACGGGGCGTCCGAGCGGCGCAGGGTCGCCAGTACGTCGAACTCGCCACGCGCGATGCCGAAGCGCGCGTACGCCTTCTCCATGCGGTCGCCCATCGTGCGGGAGAGCCGGTAGATCCGCCCGAAGACCTCCATAGCGGCGGTGTCCAGGTCGGGCCGCACCGAGGCCCACTGCTCGATGATCGCGTCGACGGGGTCTTTGGGCGTGTTCATGGGGCGAGTATCCGTCGCGGACCGGTCGGTCGCAAGAAAGTAGCTTGGCGGAAAGTTGCTTAGTCAAAAGTAGATTTGTTGAAAGTGGCTTGCTGGAAAGTAGCTTAGGGCTAAGCTACTTTCATGACCGCGACCCGTCCCGCCCTCCCCGCCCTCCTCGTAGCCGTCACCGCGCTCGCCCCCATCTCCTGGGGCAGTACCTACGCCGTCACCACCGAGTTCCTGCCGGCCGACCGGCCGCTGTTCACCGGGCTGATGCGGGCGCTGCCCGCCGGACTGCTGCTCCTCGCGCTGGCCCGGGTGCTGCCGCGCGGCGTCTGGTGGGGGAAGGCGGCGGTGCTGGGCGCGCTGAACATCGGCGCGTTCTTCCCGCTGCTGTTCCTCTCCGCGTACCGGCTGCCGGGCGGTATGGCGGCGGTCGTCGGCTCGATCGGGCCGCTGTTCGTCGCGGGCCTCTCGGCGCTGCTGCTCGGCGACCGCCCAACGCTGCGTACCCTCCTCACCGGTATCGCCGCCGCCCTCGGGGTCAGCCTCGTCGTGCTGCAGTCGGCGGGCGCGCTCGACCTGGTGGGCGTGCTCGCGGCGCTCGCCTCGACCGCGTCGATGTCCACCGGCACGGTGCTCACCAAGCGGTGGGGGCGGCCGGACGGGGTCGGCCCACTGGCGCTCACCGCCTGGCAGTTGACGGCCGGCGGACTGCTGATCGCGCCGGTCGCCCTCTTCGTCGAGGGCGCGCCGCCCGCGCTGGACGGCCGGGCGGTCGGCGGCTATCTGTACCTCGCGCTGGCGAACACGGCGGTCGCGTACTGGCTCTGGTTCCGCGGCATCGGCAGGCTCAGCGCCACGCAGGTGACCTTCCTCGGCCCGCTCTCGCCGCTGACGGCGGCCGTGATCGGCTGGGCGGCGCTCGGGCAGGCGCTGACGCCGGTGCAGTTGGCGGGCATGGCGGTGGCGTTCGGGGCGACGGTCTTCGGTCAGCTGAGGCCGCGCACGCCGCGCACGCCGAGTGCGGGCGTCGGACCTTTCAGTTCTCCTGAAAGGAATGCTCGAAAAGATTCGATGGACGTGACAGGTCCTGCCTTGCGACGGTAGTCGGGAACCTCCCCCGACCACCGAAAGGCAAGGGACATACGTGGCAGTCCTGGACCGGACCCGTACGCACAGTCCGAGCGGCAGCACGGCGAGAAACGGGACCGCCGGTCTCGCGCTCGCCGTCGTCGCCACGGTCGTCTGGTCCGGCAGCTTCGTCGCCGCCCGTGCCCTGCACGACAGCGTGCCGCCCGTGCAACAGGCGTTCTGGCGCTGGGTGATCGCGCTGGTGGCGGTCGCCCCGTTCGCGGCGCGTGAGGCCTGGCGGCAGCGGGCGCTCCTGCGACGCCACCTCCGCTTCGTCCTCCTGGCCGCCCTCCTCGGCGTCACCGTCTACAACACCCTGGTCAACCAGGCTGGCGTCTCCACCTCCGCGGGCAACATGGGCATGATCATGGCCGCGTCGCCGGTCCTGATGGCGGTGTACGAACGGGTCGGCGGCGTACGTCTGGGAGCGCGCCGTGTCGTCGGCATGCTGATCGCCTGCGTGGGCGTCGTGCTCCTGGTCGGCAAGGGCTCGCTGTCGATCGCGGACTTCACGACGGGCGACCTCTGGATGATCGCGGCGGCGACCTGCTTCGCGTCGTACAGCGCGCTCCTGCGCCGCAGGCCCGCCGAACTCACCGGTCTCACCTTCCTGTTCGCGACCTTCGCCCTGGGCACGGCGATGCTGCTCCCGGCGTACGCGATGAGCGTGAGCGCCGAGGGGACCTTCGCCCCCACCCGCGCGACCGTCGGCCCCCTCCTCTATGTGGGGGTCGCCTCCTCCGCCGTCGCGTTCTTCGCCTGGAACAAGGCGATCTCCCTGATCGGCGCGGCCCGCGCCGGAGCGGTCTACTACCTCCAGCCGGTGTGCGTCGCGGCCCTGTCGTACGCCGTCCTGGGCGAGCGGACGACCATGACGCAGCTGCTCTGCATGGCCTTGATCCTCGGCGGAGTCGTCCTCGGCGCCGCCCGCGGGACCCGCTGACCGGGTGTGGATAGGTTGCCGCCATGGCCGAGTACGACAGCTCCGACCGCGATGACACCTCCGACCGCGATGACAGCTACGACAGACGTGACAGGTACGACAGGTACGACAGGTGGGACATCAAGAAGCTGCGCATTCTGCGGGCTCTGCGGGAGTACGGGACCGTCACCGCGACCGCGGAGGCGCTGGTGCTCACGCCCTCGGCCGTGTCGCAGCAGCTGACGAATCTCGCCAAGCAGCTCGGGGTGCCGTTGCTGGAGGCCTCGGGGCGGCGGGTGCGGCTCACCGGCGCGGCGGAGCTCGTGCTGCGGCACGCGGAGGCGGTGTTCGAGCAACTGGAGCGGGCGGACGCGGAGTTGGCCGCGTATGTGCAGGGCGAGGTGGGGGAGGTGCGGGTGGGCGCCTTCTCGACCGCCGTGCCCGCGCTGGTCGTACCCGCCGTACGGGCGCTGGGCGAGGCGCATCCGGGGATCACCGTGCAGGTGCGGGAGGCCGAGGCGGCTCAGGCGTACGAACTGCTCGGCGCGGGCTCGGTGGACCTCGCGCTGTCGCTGGCCGCGCAGGCGCCGTCCGCGGCGGATCCGCGGTTCACCCGGGTGCCGTTGCTCGCCGATCCGCTCGATCTGGCCCTGCCGCGAGCTCATCCGCTGGCGTCGGCGCCGGCCGTGCGGCTCGCCGACTTCGCCGCCGAACCGTGGATCTTCGGCGGCAGCGGGCCATGGTCGGAGATCACCCGGGCGGCGTGCGAGGCCGCCGGGTTCAGCCCCCACCAGGGGCACTCCGCGGCCGGGTGGACGGCCATCCTGGCCATGGTCGAGGCGGGAATGGGCGTCGCCCTGGTGCCTCGGATGGCTTCCGTACGCCGGGACGGCGTCGTCATGCGGGAACTGGCCGCGGACCGTCCGCACCGGCACGTGGTCGCCGCGGTGCGCCGGGGAGCCGAGGACGCACCCGCCGTGGGCCACGTACTCGACGCCCTGCGGGACGCGGCCGCGCGGCTGGCGCCTGTCTGACGGTTCCCGGCTGCCTCGCGACGGCATGCACGTACCCCGAGGCTCGGGCGGGGGCCGTCGCCGCACCGTGCGCAGGCCCAAGTGCGTCCGGTACGGGGTTCCACGCAGGGCGCGCCGAGAGCACGCATTCGGCGCCGCGAGGCCGGCGCCCGTCTGACCATTCCCGTCCGCCTCGTGAAGCCATGCACGGGACGTCATGCACGCACTCTCGCCACCTGACGTCGCGAGGCCGACCTCCGGGGCGATCACGCCGCGAGGCCGCGCTCCGGGCGACGATGGAAATCGTCGGACATGCCCTGGCCCGCTGACTCCGAGCGCCCGGTCGGGCATGCTGCTGGGGTGGGCAGTATGGACGACGCTTCGGTGGCACGGTTCTACGATCAGTTCGCGGCCGACTACCACCTCATCTTCGCCGACTGGGACGCGAGCATGGCCCGGCAGGGCGAAGCCCTGGACGCGATGGTTGGCGCGCGGCTCGGTGCCGGGACCGCGGCGGTGCTGGACTGCTCCTGCGGGATCGGCACCCAGGCGATCGCGCTCGCCCTGCGCGGTCACCGGGTCACGGGTTCCGACCTCAGCCGGGTCGCGGTCGGCCGTGCGGCGCGTGAGGCGGCGCTCCGAGGGCTCCAACTGCCCACGGCGGCAGCCGACATGCGGCACCTGCCCTTCGCCGACGCCGTATTCGACGTCGTCGTCTGTGCCGACAACGCCCTGCCCCACCTGCTCGCCGAGGAGGACGTACGCACGGCGCTCGCCGAGATGCGCCGCGTCCTCCGCGAGGGCGGACTGCTGATCCTCAGTACCCGCCCGTACGACGAGATCCTGCGGTCCCGGCCCGTCTCGACCCCTCCGCAGCTCGCGCGGACGCCGGACGGCCGAGCCGTCACCTTCCAGCTCTGGGACTGGCACAAGGACGGCGAACGCTACGACCTGGAGCTCTTCCAGCTCCTTCCGGACGGCGACGACTGGCGCGTCAAGGTGCGGCGCACCACCTACTGGGCCCTGACCCGAGACCGGTTGACCGGCTTCGTCACCGAGGCGGGCTTCACCGGACCCGAGTGGGCGGCACCGGAAGCCAGCGGCTTCTTCCAGCCGGTCCTCACCGCGCGCAAGTCATGAGTACCGGGTCGCGCTCCCGCCGAGCGTGAGGGGGGGGCGCCCGGCACAATGCCGGACGCCCCCCTTCACGTAGAACCCGTAGAACCGACTACGACGCGGCCGCGTCCGCAGCCTGTGCCTTCAGCGCCCGCTCGACACCCGAGCGGGATTCCGAAATCAGCCGCCGCAGGGCCGCGTTGGGCTCGGCGGAGGCCAGCCACGCGTCCGTCTTGGCGAGGGTCTCCTCGGAGACCTGGATCGACGGGTAGAGGCCGATCGCGATCTGCTGGGCGATCTCGTGCGAGCGGGAGTCCCAGATGTCCTTCACCACGGCGAAGAACTTGTCCGTGTAGGAGGCGAGCAGCTCGCGCTGGCCGGTCTGCACGAAACCGCCGATCACCGCTTCCTGGACGGCGTTCGGGAGCTTGTCGGACTCGACGACCTGGGCCCAGGCCTCCGCCTTCGCCTCCTCGGTGGGACGCGCGGCACGGGCCGTGGCCGCGTGACGCTCACCCGCCGCCGTCTTGTCCCGCTCGTACTCGGCGGTGATCTCCGCCTCGTCGTAGCGGCCGACCGCTGCCAGCTGCTCCACGAACGACCAGCGCAGCTCGGTGTCGACGGCCAGGCCCTCGATGGTCTCCCGGCCTTCGAGCAGCCCCTCCAGGAGGTCCAGCTGCTCCGGCGTACGGGCCGTCGCCGCGAAGGCGCGCGCCCAGGCCAGCTGGTGGTCGCTGCCCGGCTCGGCCGCCCGCAGGTGGGCCAGCGTGGCGTCGGTCCAGCGGGTCAGCAGGGTCTCGCGGGCGTTCGGGTCGGCGTACAGCTCGATCGCCAGCTTCACCTGGCGGTGCAGCGACTGCACGACACCGATGTCCGACTCCTTGCCGATGCCCGACAGGACGAGGGACAGGTAGTCGCGGGTCGCGAGCTCCGCGTCGCGCGTCATGTCCCAGGCCGAGGCCCAGCACAGGGCACGGGGGAGGGAGGACTCGAAGTCACCCAGGTGCTCGGTGACGAAGGCGAGAGAGTCCTCGTCGAGGCGGACCTTCGCGTACGACAGGTCGTCGTCGTTGAGCAGGAAGACGTCCGGGCGGCGCTTGCCGACCAGCTCCGGTACGGCCGTCAGATCGCCGTCGACGTCCAGCTCCACGCGCTCGTCGCGCAGCAGCTTGCCGCTGGTCTCGTCCAGGCTGTAGAGGCCGACGGCGATACGGTGCGGGCGGAGCGTCGGCTCGCCCTTGGCGCCGGCAGGCAGCGCCGGGGCCTCCTGGCGGATCGCGAACGAGGTGATGACACCGTTCGCGTCCGTCTCGATCTCCGGGCGCAGGATGTTGATGCCCGCGGTCTGCAGCCACTTCTGCGACCAGGTCTTCAGGTCACGCCCGCTGGTCTCCTCCAGCTTGCCCAGCAGATCGCTGAGCCGCGTGTTGCCGTACGCGTGCGCCTTGAAGTACGCCTGCACACCGCTGAAGAACTCGTCCATGCCGACGTACGCGACGAGCTGCTTGAGCACGCTCGCGCCCTTGGCGTAGGTGATCCCGTCGAAGTTGACGAGCACATCGTCCAGGTCGCGGATCTCCGCCATGATCGGGTGCGTCGACGGGAGCTGGTCCTGCCGGTACGCCCACGTCTTCATGGAGTTGGCGAAGGTCGTCCAGGAGTGCGGCCAGCGCGAGTCGGGGGAGTACGCCTGGCAGGCGATGGAGGTGTAGGTGGCGAACGACTCGTTCAGCCACAGGTCGTTCCACCACTCCATGGTCACGAGGTCGCCGAACCACATGTGCGCCAGCTCGTGCAGGATCGTCTCCGCACGCACCTCGTACGCGGCGTCCGTCACCTTGGACCGGAACACGTACTGGTCCCGGATCGTCACCGCGCCCGCGTTCTCCATCGCGCCCGCGTTGAACTCCGGCACGAAGAGCTGGTCGTACTTCTTGAACGGGTACGCGTAGGCGAACTTCTCCTGGAACCAGTCGAAGCCCTGCCGGGTGACCTCGAAGATCGCGTCCGAGTCGAGGAACTCGGCCAGCGAGGGACGGCAGTAGATACCGAGCGGGACCGACTGCCCGTCCTTCTCGTACACGCTGTGCACGCTGTGGTACGGGCCGACGATCAAGGCCGTGATGTACGTCGAGATCCGCGGCGTCGGCTCGAAGACCCAGATGTCGTCCTTGGGCTCGGGCGTCGGCGAGTTGGAGATGACGGTCCAGCCCGAGGGCGCCTTCACGGTGAACTGGAAGGTGGCCTTCAGGTCGGGCTGCTCGAACGACGCGAAGACGCGGCGCGCGTCCGGGACCTCGAACTGGGTGTAGAGGTAGGCCTGTTGGTCGACGGGGTCGACGAAACGGTGGAGCCCCTCGCCGGTGTTGGTGTACGCGGCGTCCGCGACCACGCGGAGCACGTTGCGGCCCTCCAGCAGACCCGGCAGCGCGATCCGCGAGTCCTTGAAGACCGCGTCGACGTCCAGCGGGTCGCCGTTGAGGGTGACCTCGTGGACGGCCGGGGCCACCAGGTCGATGAAGGACTCCGCGCCGTTCTCGTCGACATCGAAGCGCACCGTGGTCACGGACCTGTAGGTGCCGCCCTCCTGCGCGCCGGAGAGGTCGAGATCGATCTCGTACGAGTCAACGGTGAGCAGCTGCGCCCGCTGCTGCGCCTCTTCGCGGGTCAGGTTTGTGCCAGGCACGCGGTCATCTCCTCGTTATGGGTGGGTTGCGCCATCCTTCCACGGGATCCGCGCGGAACGCGATGTCCGTTTCCCGCCGGAGAAGCGGGCGGGTGCGCGTGACTCTGGAGCCATGACTACGTACAACGCACGGGCCATCACCCCCGTGATCCTGAAGGAGCTGCGCTCTGTCGACGACGCGGGGCGCGGGATGGTTCCCGTGACCGATGAGGAGGGTGGGGCGCCGCTGCGCTGCTGTCTGCGGCGCAGCTCGCCGGGGGAGGTGATCGCGCTGGTCTCGTACGCGCCGTTGCGGCGGTGGGCCGCGTCGACGGGCGTCGATCCGGGGGCCTACGACGAGCAGGGGCCGGTCTTCATCCACGCGGGTCCGTGCCCGGGGCCGGACGCGGACGTCCTCCCCTTCACCGGGGCTCACCGGACGGTCCGCCGCTACTCCGCCGAGGGGCGCATCCTGGGCGGACAACTGGTCGCCGCTCCCGACGACGCGGCCTTCCGGAACGCCTTCGACGACCCGGCGGTGGCACTGGTCCACGTCCGGGCCGTGGAGTACGGCTGCTTCCTGTACGAGGTGCGCAGGGGGTAGTGGGTTTTTTCGCCCCCTCCGCCCCTTCCCGTCCCGTTCCTGGGGGCTCCGCCCCCAGACCCCCGTATCGCGCTGACGCGCTCGTCCTCAAACGCCGGACGGGCTGAAAGATTTCTAGCGCCGGCCGGGGAGATATTCAGCCCCTCCGGCGTTTGAGGAGCGGGGGTTTGGGGGCGGAGCCCCCAAGGGACGGGAATGGGTAGGGGCGGAGGGGGCGAAAAAAACCCTCACCCACCCCCGGCGGTCAGCCCTTCAGCTCCGCTGCCACCAGCTCCGCGATCTGCACCGCGTTGAGCGCCGCGCCCTTGCGGAGGTTGTCGTTGGAGACGAAGAGGGCGATGCCGTTGTCGACGGTTTCGTCGGAGCGGATGCGGCCCACGTACGACGAGTCCTTGCCGGCGGCCTCGAGGGGGGTCGGGATGTCGGAGAGGACGACACCCGGGGCGCCGGCCAGGAGCTCCGTGGCGCGCTCCACGCTCAGCGGCCGCGCAAAGCGGGCGTTCACCTGGAGCGAGTGCCCGGAGAAGACCGGGACGCGCACGCAGGTGCCGGAGACCTTGAGCGCGGGGATCTCCAGGATCTTGCGCGACTCGTTGCGGAGCTTCTGCTCCTCGTCGGTCTCGTGCAGCCCGTCCTCGACGATCGAACCCGCGAGGGGGATCACGTTGAAGGCGATGGGCCGCTTGTAGACCCCCGGCTCGGGGAAGTCGACGGCGGAGCCGTCGTGGGTCAGCTTGTCGGCGTCGGCGACGACCTTGAGGGCCTGGCCGTGCAACTCGGCCACACCGGCGACACCGGAGCCGGAGACCGCCTGGTAGGTGGCGACGACGAGGGCCTCGAGGCCCGCCTCCTCGTGCAACGGCTTCAGCACCGGCATCGCGGCCATCGTCGTACAGTTCGGGTTCGCGATGATGCCCTTGGGCCGGTCCGCGATCGCGTGCGGGTTCACCTCGGAGACCACGAGGGGTACGTCCGGGTCCCTGCGCCAGGCGGAGGAGTTGTCGATCACGACGGCGCCCTGCGAGGCGACCTTCTCGGCCAGCGCCTTCGAGGTCGCGCCGCCCGCCGAGAAGATGACGATGTCCAGGCCCGTGTAGTCGGCCGTGGAGGCGTCCTCGACCGTCACACCGTCGAGGACCGACCCGGCCGAGCGGGCCGAGGCGAACAGACGCAGCTCGTCGACCGGGAAGTCCCGCTCGACCAGGATCCTGCGCATGACCGTGCCGACCTGACCGGTGGCTCCGACGATTCCGACCCTCACGGCGACTCCCTTTGCTTGCGTATTACGTGTTCCGGCGCTTCCATGATGCGTCTGACCAGTGCCCGCGTGTCCAATCCTTTCCCCGCGCCGCCCGAGGAATGGGACGCGGGGCGGGGAAGAAATCCGCCCGGCGCAGCGACGGACCGCAAGCCTTGCTGCCTGAACCTCGTTCCGGTATCCGGACCGGTGTGACGTACGACTCCGGGGCTGCGCCAAAAAAAGAGAACGCCGGATCAGGCGAACGTTTCGGCCCGACCCGGCGTCGTAGGGGAAACGCGGGAGGGGAGGGGTGCTGTGCTGCGCAGAAAGGCCCGCCGCGGCCAGGGGGGCGTCCAGGAGGTGGACGACCCCCTGGACGCGGCGCAGGAGCGCCGGGTGCGGGCGGTGCTCGCGCTCGGCGGGGTACCGCAGGCGGACCTGCCGGACGGGGTTCAGCAGGTCCGCCTGCGGTTGCTGGAGCGCGCGGCGAAGGGGGACGAGGCGCCGCGTGACGTGTCCGCGTGGGCGGCGGTCGTCGCGTCCAACCTGGCGATGGACTGGCACCGGGCCAAGCGCCGTCAGGAGCGGCTCGGTGAACGCCTGGCCTCGCTGAGGCAGTTGGAGCACCCCTCGGACGAGGACTCCAGCGTGCTCTCGCTCGCGGTCGCCCAGGGTCTGGACGAACTGCCCGACTCCCAGCGCCAGGTCCTTGTCCTGCGCTTCTACGCCGACCTGCCCGTCCGCGACATAGCCGAGGAACTCGGCATCCCGGAGGGCACGGTCAAGAGCAGGTTGCACGCGGCGGTACGGGCACTGCGCACCCGCCTGCACGAGGACGAGGTGGTGTGACGTGGCCGAGTACGAAGGTGTCGACGCGCTCCTGGCCGCGATCACGGACGAACCGCTGCCCGAAGGAGCCCAGGACGACACCGAGTTCATGGCGGAGCACCGGTCCGCGGTGGCGGACATGGCGCTGCTGCGCGAGCGGCTGACGGTCATCGGGGATGCGCTCGCGGACCGGACGGAAACGGCAGAGCAGAAGCCGGAGCCGGAGCCGGTGCCGGTACGGGCGCCCAGGAAGCGCACCCGGCGTCCCCTGGTCCTGGCTCTGGGCACCCTCGCCGCGACCGTTGCGACCGCGATGGTCGTCGGCATGGGCTGGCTCATCATGCAGGCCGGGTCCGGAGTTTCGTCGATCAGCGACGACTCGGGCAGCGCGGAGAAGGCAGCGGGCGGGGATTCCTCGCTGAGCGCCCCGGGCTACCTCGCCTGCTCCCGCCTCGTCGCCGAGGGCACGGTCGCGCAGGTCGAGCAGGTCCCCGGCGCCGCCCTGGACCGCATCACCCTCGACGTGAGCCGCTACTACAAGCCGGACAAGGGGAAGGACCAGATCACCTTCGTGATGGACGAGAACGTCGACCCGCGGCTCCACAAGGGCGACCACGTCCTGGTCGGTATCCCGCTCAACTCGGCGTCGCCCGACATCTGGACCACGGGCGAGAAGGAGATCGCCCAGGAACGGACCTGGATCCTCGACGCCTTGCCCGACTCCCGCGACATCACCTGCTGAACGACCGGGAGCATGAGAAAGGGCGGGCGCCCGTCACCGGACGCCCGCCCCAGAACCGTAATCACAGAAGCTACGGCGTGACCTTCTCGATCTTCACGCTGCCGAGGCCCGCGACCGTGCCGCGCGCGTTCACCAGCTGGACCTGTCCGAAGAACTCGCGTCCCTCGGGCGCGGCCGCAGCCGCGGTGACCGAAGCGGACACCGAGGCCGAGGCGCCGGTGGCGAGCTTCACCGGAGTGGACTCGTCGACCGTGACCGTGCCGAGCGCGGACGAGAAGAACACGTCCTGGTAGTCGTACGCGGTCGAGCCCGACGGGACCGAGTAGCCGTAGACCACGATGGTGTACGTTCCGGCGGCGGGCGAGGCGATGGAGACCGCCTCCTCGGAGTCGCCGTCCGCGGACGTGGCGACCGGGTCCACCTCGTCGTTGAAGTAGACCGACAGGTCGAGGTCGGCCGCCTGGTCCGAGACGTTGCCGATGGCGACGTCGAGGGACTCGGCGCCCGCGGGCACCTCGACCGTCGTCGTGTGTGTCTCGGCGTCGGCGATGGTCGGCCGCGCGGTCAGCGAGGAGCCGAGCGGGCCACCCTTCAGGGTGCCGTCGAGCGCGGCGTAGTTGTTCGTCACGGTCCAGGAGGCGGCGGCCGGGGTGCCGACCTTGGCCTCGGGGACGGTGACGACGGCCGGGTCGAAGGCCACGCCGAGCACGGAGACATCGAGCTTGTACGGGTTGTCGAGCAGCGGCGACGTACGGCGCGACTCGACCTCGATCTCCCAGACGCCGGCCTGCGGGTCCGCGTACGAACGCACGTCGGGCTTGCAGCCGTTGCCGTTGAGATAGTTGTTGTAGCAGTACGGGGTGCCGGTGTTGTCGACCGGAACGCCGTACGGGTGGATGGCGATGAACCGGGTCTGGCTCGTGGCCTTCAGCCCGCCGATCGCGACCTCGAGGGACTTGGCGCCCTCGGGGACGGTGACGAAGTACGACGTGGTGCTGTTGCGCTGCACCGAACCCGACGCGGAGTACGTGTACTTGACGGGGGCGGAGACCACGACCGTCGACAGGATCTGCTTGTCGATGCCCTCGGTCTTCGGGTCGTCGACCTCGAGGATCGCGCTCTTCAGACCGGCCGACTTCGGCGCGGCCTGGACCTTGACCGTCACCGGCTGGTTCAGCGGCAGCTTCACCACGTCGTCGCCGACGATCTTGAAGGTGCCGGCGGCGTTGTTCTCGAAGTACAGCTCGTGGGTGAGCGCCTTGTCGGCGCCGGACGTACGCGTGATGGTGACCTCGTACGTCTTCTTCTGGCCCGCCTTGAGGCCGCCCTCACGGTCGTAGAGACCCGTGCCGAAGCCCGGGGTCTTGAGCGCGTAGTCGATCGCGGTGTCGACCGGCGCCTTCACCGAGTAGTCGTGGGCGGTCGCGCCGTCCTTGATGGAGTCCCACGCGTCCACGATGTTGATGAGGCCCGCGCCCTCCTCGTACGCCTGAACACCCTTGATGTGATCGGCGGTTGAGGTGAGAGCGGTGCGCAGGGTCGCCGGGGTGAGGTCGATGCCCTTCCGCTTGGCGGCGCTCAGCAGCAGCGCCGAAGCGCCCGCCGCCTGCGGCGACGCCATCGACGTACCCTGCAGCATCGAGTAACCGGCCGGCAGCGAGTAGCCCGCCTCGGCGACCGGGCCGCCGGGCAGCCAGGTCTGCGTGGTGTTGATCGAGGCACCGGGGGCGGTCAGCGTCGGGGTGAAGCCGCCGTCCTCACGCGGGCCGCGCGAGGAGAAGGGCAGCATCGCGTACTTCTTCTCCACCTGGGAGCCGTAGTTGGCGGCCCAGGTCTGCTTGGAGATGGACGCGCCGACCGAGATCACCTTGTCGGCCAGGCCGGGGTCGCCGATGGTGTTCGCGCCGGGGCCGGAGTTGCCCGCGGAGATCACCAGCTGGACGCCGTAGGTGTCGATGAGGCGCGTGTAGAGCTCGGCGCGCGCGTTGTTGCCGTCGTTCAGCGCGGGCAGACCGCCGATCGACATGTTGACGATGTCGACGCCGCGGTTGACGACGAGGTCGATCATGCCCTCGGTGAGCGCGACGTTGGTGCAGCCGCCGGTCCAGGTGCAGGCGCGCGAGGAGACGATCTTCGCGCCGGGGGCCGCGCCGTTCATCTTGCCGCCGAACAGGCCGTTCGCGGCGGTGATGCCCGCCACGTGCGTGCCGTGCTCGGACTCGATGACGCCGATGTTGACGAAGTCGGCCTTCTTGCCGACCCAGGTCCCGCCGTACGGGTCCATCGGGACATCCTTGCGGATCTCCACGACGAACGGCTGGCGCTCGACGACGTCGGTGGACGGGTTGTCCGTACCGAAGTAGCCGACCTGGTAGCCGTCCTTGTACGGCTTCAGCGGGGTGTCGTCGCTGAAGTCGCTGTTGTTGTTCAGGTCGACCCGGACCGTCCCGGCCGCCGCGTCGTACAGGAGGCCCCACGTGTCCGTGGTGTCGCCGTCCCGGTTCGCGTCGCCCGCAGCGTCGCCGCCGGTGGTCGCGGACTCCCGGAAGAGGCTGACCTGGTACGAGCCCGCGGGCGCCGTCCAGGTCTTGCCGCTGAAGGTGAAGGTGGGCCCGGAGACAGGGGTGATCTGCGGACGCCAGGTCGCGTCGCTGTCCAGGATCGGGTCGGTCGAGGTGACCCAGTCGACGATCTTGCGCTCGCCGGTGGTGGTCTTCTGCAGCGCCGGGTGCGCGAGGTCGACACCGGAGTCGAGGATGCCGATGGTGACACCCCGGCCGTCCGCCTTCGGGTTGTCCTGCACGAAGTCGACGGCGCCCGTCTCGAAGGACGGGTTGTACGGGTTCTCGGCGGGCGTGCTCTTGGACGGAGCCGGGTAAGTGGCCGCCGTCGAGACGTTGTTGGCGCTCTTCGCCGTGTCGGCCGTCGGCGTCGGGTCGTCGAGCGCGATCTCCTGGCGCAGGTCGATCCCGTGCACGGAGGTCAGCTTGGTGGCGGCCGCGATGGCCGAGTCGGCCTTGCCGGTCGGGACGGTGGCGCGCACGTAGCCGAGCTTGTCGTAGGTCTCGCCTACCGAGCCGCCCTTCACCGCGTCCAGCTGGTCGGCGACCTGCTCGGTCTGGCCGGGAGCGGTGGCGATCATCATCGTGACGTTCTTGTCGCCGGCTGCCTTGGCGTCGGCGAGGAGATCGGCGTCGTCCGAACCGAGCTTCTCACTCGCGGACTTGACGACGGGGTCCGCCACCGGGGTGTCGGTTCCTGCGGAGAAGGCCATGGGTATCGGCCCGGCCGCGGAGAGCGCGGCCACCATGCCCGCGGCCACGGCTATGCGGGCCACGCGTCTCGCGCCCGATATCGGAGCGCGCTGAGGGTCGGGGGTCATCAGCATCCCTGTATGTAAAGGAACGAGCGGGAGAGCGGCCGGGCCGATCTGTTCCGGCCGCAGATGTCCGGGAGGTGATCCCGGATGATCGCTCAGCTTTACGCATGGGAAGGATGTTTAGGGAGAGTTGACCGAATCGATATGGGCGTGTGGGGAAAACCCCCGGTGTGCCGAAGGGGATGAATCCTGAAAGGCGGCAACTTGCCCCTTTTCAGTCGTCCTTCGTCTGGCGCGCGTAATGCCGGGACGCCTTCGCGCGGTTGCCGCACGCCGCCATCGAGCACCAGCGGCGGGTGCCGTTCCGCGAGGTGTCGAAGAAGTGCAGGATGCACGACTCGTGCGCGCATCCGCGGATGCGGTCGGGTGCGGTGTTCAGCAGCTCCAGACAGTCGCGCGCGGCGAGCCAGCCGGGCCCCCAGGACGGGTCGCTGAACTCGGGGATCTCGCCCGGTCCCTGGGCGGTCAGCGTGACGCGGACGCGCCCGTGCGCGAGGACGGTGTCGACACCGGCGGCACCCTCGGCCAGTGACCCGTCGACGACGGCGTGCAGGGCGTCCCGGGCCTGGAGCGTGTGCCGCAGGACGGTCTCGTCGGCCGGGAAGTCGAGTCGGTTGCCCCTCAGCCACACCGCCAGCCCCTTGGTGTCCGTCAGCAGATCCCGCACGGCCCCCTCGTGCATCCAGCGGGTGTTGAGCAGGTCGAGCGAGACCGGCTCCCCGGTGAGCGGGCGCGGATCGGGGGTGGCGGACATATCGGGGCTCCCTTCGCTGCTAACCGCTCAAGAGTATGTGACCGGTTGCGCTCCTCTATTCTAACCTCTAATATCCGTTTAAGAGGTTAGGTCTCTCGAGGGCCGCCACAGACAGAAGGGGACTGTCATGACTCCGCGCACCGGCCACACCGGCCTGAACGTCACGGACCTCGACCGCTCGCTCGCCTTCTACCGCGACGTGCTGGGCTTCGGGGTGATCGGCGAGGGCAAGGAGGGCGACCGGCGGTACGCGTTCCTCGGGGACGGCGGCCGCCCCGTCCTCACGCTCTGGCAGCAGGCGAAGGGTCCGTACGACACCGGCCGCGCCGGCCTGCACCACCTCGCGCTCGAAGTGGACTCGCTCGACCAGGTCAGGGCGTACGAGACGGCTCTGCGCGGCTACGGCGTGGAGTTCGCGTACGACGGTGTGGTCGCCCACGGCGAGGGCGCGCCGTCCGGCGGCATCTTCTTCCATGACCCCGACGGCGTACGCCTGGAGATCTACGCGCCGACCGGTGCCGAGGAGGCGCCGGCACCGTCCGGGTCGGCTCCGGCCTGCGGGTTCTTCTAGGGGAGAGGGGCTTGCCGTGACGTATCACTCCGGTTCGCGCGCCGTGCAGGACCGGGTCGGCGTCCGCGACGTCGCCGACCATGTGGGGCAGGCGGTCGGGCAGGGCATCCGGCCGGTGGCCGCCGCCTTCCTGGAGCAGCAGCCGATGCTGGTGCTGGGTGCCGCCGACCCGGCGAGCGGCGCGGTGTGGGCCTCGCTGCTCACGGGCGAACCCGGCTTCCTGCGGGCCACCGGGCCTCGCCAGATCTCGGTCGTGGGCGGGGTCCGTGCGGGCGACCCGCTCGCGGGCGCGCTCTCCGGGCAGGACACCCCCGTCGGCACCATCGCACTCGACCCGCGCTCCCGCCGCCGTATGCGCCTCAACGGCCGGGCGCGTCCCACCCCGCGCGGCCTCGCGGTCGAGGCCGACCAGATCTTCTCCAACTGCCCGAAGTACCTGCAGAGAAGGGAGTCGTACGAGACGGCCGACCGCCCCTCCGCGGCAGCTCGGCGGAGTTGCGAACTCACCACGGAACAGCGGGAGTTCATCGAGTCGGCCGACACCTTCTTCCTTGCCACCGTCCACGAGCACGGCGCCGACGCCAGCCATCGGGGCGGCAACCCGGGCTTCGTACGCGCCGATTCACCGTACGAGCTGAGCTGGCTCGACTACCCGGGCAACTCCATGTTCCTGACCCTCGGCAACCTGGCGGTGGACCCGCGCGCCGGGCTCCTCTTCCTGGACTGGGTGTCGGGGGCGGTGCTCCAGCTCACCGGCACGGCGCGCACGGAGTTCGGCCCGGACGGGGTGCGAACCGTCCGCTTCACCGTCGCCGAGACCCTCGAGACACCCGCCGCCAGCCCGTTGACGTGGTCCGTCCCCGAGAACTCGCCCGCCAACCCGGACCCGGCACGCTAACGTCACGGAGTGCGCGAGGAGTTGAGGGTGGCGGCCTACGCCATATGCGTCAGGGACGGGGAGCTGCTGCTCGCCCGCGGCCGGGACGACGACGGCATCCCCGAGTGGACGCTGCCCGGCGGCGGCATGGACCACGGCGAGGATCCGTTCGACACCGTGGTCCGGGAGGTCGAGGAGGAGACGGGGTACGTCTTCGAGGCCACCGATCTGCTCGGCGTGCACTCGTTCCGGTGTGCGGTTCCGCGCCGCCTCGGGGTCACCGCCGACCACCACGCCCTGCGGCTCGTCTACGAAGGGCGGATCGTCGGCGGCGAACTGCGTCCCGAGGTGAACGGCTCCACCGATTTCGCGGCCTGGCATCCGCTGGATGCCGTAACCGTTCTCAATCGGGTCGGACTGGTCGATATCGGCCTCGCGCTGTGGCGGCAGCGTCCGGCCGCGGGCCGCATCGCGAAATAGCTCAGCCGCGAACGCGGTACCCCCGCAAACGAATTCAGTACCCCCGCAGATGAACACGGAGTGACCGCCTCCCGGCCGTTCGGGAAGGGCTCCATGCCGTGCAGGGGGGTCCAAGATCCACGTACGGTGATCGGCGTTGCCCGTTGTGGCCTTGTTAACGCCCAGGTCACCCCCAGTGCCAACGATCCAGTATGAGCGGGGAGTTCGCGACACGCACTCCTCGTGACCACTGTCGACGCGTTCGCAATCGGGGAGATCGCGCCATGTCGCGCATACGCTCTGTCGCCGCCGCTGCATCCGACCTCAACCGCCGTACCCTGCTGGCCGCCACCGGGGCGGTGACCATCTCCGCGGGGATCGGCATCGCCCTGCGGCCCGGCTCCGACGCGCAGGCAGCGACGGGCGCGGACACCGCCGCGAACACGTCCGCCGCCGGAACGGGCAAGGCGCCGGTGGCGGTGTCCCGCCAGGCCCCCGTCGACCGGCTGAATCCGTACTCGCGCGGCACCACCTTGAGCAGCGTCGCCACCCCCCGCTCCGGTTCCACCGGGTACCGGCGGCTCGGCGGCGGCCCCGGCTGGAAGCGGGTCGTACGCAGCGACCTGGCCTCGGCCAAGTCGGGCCGGGCGGCCCGCCGCACCGCGCTCGCCGCGTTCGTGCAGCTCACCGACCTGCACCTGATGGACACCCAGCACCCGCTGCGCCTGGAGTTCCTGCGCTCGGCCGACATCCACGCCTGGCGCCCGCACGAGATCCTGTCCGTGCAGGGCGCGGTCTCGCTCGTCGAGCGGGTCAACTCGCTGCCGGGAGCCCCTGTCACCGGTTCCCCGCTGCACTTCGCCATGACCACCGGCGACAACACGGACAACAACGCCAAGTCCGAGCTGGAATGGTTCATGAAGGTGATGAGCGGCGGCCGCATCACCCCCAACACCGGCGACCCGCGCGCTTACGAGGGCGTCCAGAACAGCGGCCTCAAGCAGTACTGGCAGCCCGACTCCACCGTCCGCGACTCGGACAAGCAGGCCGGCTTCCCGCACATCGAAGGCTTCCTGGCGGCCGCGACCGCCGAACTGCGCAGCCCCGGCCTCAAGCTCCCCTGGTACTCCACGGTCGGCAACCACGACGCCATGCCGCTCGGCACCTTCGCCCCCCACAGCGACCCCTTCCTCAGGGACTTCGCCGTCGGCGGCAAGAAGCTGATGAACGCGTCGGCGGCGCAGTCCAAGGCCCTCCAGGACACCATCAGGAACGACAAGGACCCCAAGGGCGCGCGGTACCTCGAGTTCATTCAGGCGCACGCGCGCGACCTGCGCTCGATCACCCCGGACGAGATGCGCGCCCCCTTCACCCCGGCCGAATACCTCAAGACGCACCTCGACCCGGCGTACGTCGGCAAGGGCCCCGTCGGACACGGCTACTCGTCGGCGAACGTCGCCGCCGGCACCCAGTACTACTCCTTCCGCATCTCCGACGACGTCATCGGCATCAGCCTCGACACCACCGACCCGGGCGGCCACTACCAGGGCTCCGTCGGGACGGCCCAGCTGAAATGGCTCGACAAGACGCTGCGCGACAACAAGGACTCGTACGCCGTCGTCTTCAGCCACCACACCAGCGAGTCGATGGGCAACACCCGCCGCGACCCGGCCCGCCCCGACGAGAAGCGCCACGACGGCGACGACGTCATCGCCCTCCTCGGCAGCCACGCCAACGTCCTGGCCTGGGTGAACGGCCACATCCACCGCAACCTCATCACCCCGCACTCCGCGCCCGGCGGCCGCTCCTTCTGGGAGATCTCCACCGCCTCGCACGTCGACTTCCCCCAACTCGCCCGCATCATCGAGCTGGTGGACAACAAGGACGGCACGGTCTCCCTCTTCACCACCCTCGTCGAGTCCGCCGCCCCGCACGCCACGGACTTCACCGACCTCACCCAGACCGGCCTGGCCGCCCTCTACCGCGAACTCTCCTTCAACGCGCCGGGCGCCAGCACGGCCCTGGCGGGGGCGTCGCGCGACCGCAACACCGAGCTGGTCCTCAAGAAGGGCTGAAACGCACCCAACCGGCGCAAGGTGAGGCAACCTCCGCGACGGGCCCCAGGTCCCTTCGGTCGATTCGTCATCGATCTCATCGACTCGTCATCGACCGAAGGAAACGACATGGCATCCCGCACCCTGCGCCTCGGACTCGTGAGCGCCGTGACCCTGACCACCGCCTCCCTCGCGGCGACCGCCGTCGCCGCACCCGCACCCGGGAGAGGCGACCACAGCGCGACCCGTACGGCCATGGACGCGGCCGTGAAGGACGGCGTACCCGGCGTCACCGCGACGGCGAAGGACAAGAACGGCACCTGGTCCGCCACCTCGGGCGTGGGCAACCTGAAGACGAACGAGCCGCGCTCCACGGCCGACCGCTACCGCGTGGGCAGCATCACCAAGACCTTCGTCTCCACCGTCCTTCTCCAACTGGAGGCGGAGGGACGCCTCTCCCTGGACGACAAGGTGGAGAAGTGGCTCCCGGGCGTGGTCCGGGGCAACGGCCACGACGGACGCGCGATCACGATCCGCCAGCTCCTCAACCACACCAGCGGCATCTACAACTACACGGCGGACGAGGACTTCGGCCGTACGTACTTCCTGAAGGACGGCTTCTTCAAGCATCGCTACGACACCGCGACCCCGGCCCAGCTGGTCGCGATCGCCATGACCCACAAGCCGGACTTCACCCCGGGCACGTCGTGGAACTACTCCAACACGAACTACGTACTCGCCGGCATGGTGATCAAGCAGGTCACCGGCAACTCGTTCGCGTCGGAGATCACCCACCGCATCATCAAGCCCCTGGGCCTGCACGCCACGCTCGTGCCCGGCACCTATCCCAAGGTGCCCCAGCCGAGCAGCCGCGCCTACGGCAAGCTCGCCGAGACGGCCACAGGACCCACGTACGACGTCACGGAACTCAACCCTTCCCTCGCCTCGGCGGCGGGCGAGATGATCTCCGACTCCTCCGACCTGAACCGCTTCTACACGGCCCTGCTCCGCGGCAGGCTCCTCCCGCCGGAGCAGCTCAAGGAGATGAAGACCACCATCAAGGTCGACGAGATCCCGAACGCGGGGTACGGCCTCGGTCTCATCGAGCGCGAACTCAGCTGCGGGGTCCATGTCTGGGGCCACGGCGGCGGAATCCACGGCTCCACATCGGAGGCCGTGACCACCGCCGACGGCCGTCACTCGCTGTCCTTCAACTTCAACGGGGACTGGTCGGGGGACAGCGAGGCAGTGGTGGAGGCGGAGTTCTGCGGTAAATAGCGCCGGAGGCAGTAGCGCCGGAGACCTCGAGCGGCCTCCGAGCGCGTAATCGGATAGATCTATCCACTTACTGTAGAGTGGCAGACGTCCGTCGACGTCTGCCACGACGCAGTGAGAGGAGTTCCGATGTCGCGCAGGGTTTGGCTTCCGCTGGGAGCGGTGGTCCTGGTGGTGAACGCGGTGCAATGGGTCGTAGCCGAAGCGATCAGCGCGGCAGCCTGGACCGATCCGCCCTACAGCTACGCCACGAACTACATCAGCGACCTCGGCGTACCGGATTGCGGTACGCAGTTCCAGGGCCGCGAAATCTGTTCTCCGGCACATCAGTTGATGAACACGTCGTTCATGCTCGAAGGGATCCTGTTCGCGACCGGGGTGCTGCTGCTGGCAGGCCTGGTCAAGGGCCGCGCCCGTCGTGTCGTCGTCGCCCTCGCGGTCGCGCACGGGGTGGGCATGGTGCTGGTCGGGCTGTTCCACGGCTCCGGGGACGGCGCGAGCGCCGGTCTGGCCATCCACGTCGCGGGGGCGGCGGTCGGCATTCTGTGCGCGAACACGCTGGCGATCATGGCGGGATCACTGCGGAGCCTCGGGCTGCCGCCGGCGTACCGTGCCTTCAGTGTCACCGTCGGCACCCTGGGCCTGCTGAGCGAGGCTCTCGTGGGCATGTCGGAGAGCACGGCAGGGGTGTTCGAGCGCGGCGGTGTCTACTCCTGGCTGCTGTGGAGCGTCGGCACGGGCGCACTGCTCCTGGTCAGCCGCCGGAGCAGCCCCGCGATGGTGGAGAATGCCTTGGCGTGACCCCGGAAACGCATCGCCCGCTGCGAGCGGACGCGGAACGAAACCGTCGGCTGATCATGGAGACGGCCGACCGCATGTTCGCGCAGCGGGGGCCCGCCGTCACCCTCAACGAGATCGCGCGTGAGGCAGGCGTCGGAGTCGCCACGGTGTACCGGCGCTTCCCGGACCTGCAGACGCTGATCGACGCCCTGTTCACCGAGCGGTTCACCGAGTTCCTGCAGCTTGCGACAGCGGCCGAGGAGCAGCCGGACCCGGGGCGGGCGCTGCGCCACTACATGATCGAGGCCGCGCAATGGCGGGCCCGGGACCGGGCGCTGGAGTTCGTCCTCGCCAACGCGAGCATCGACACGCGGCCCATCGCCGAGATGCGCGACCACCTGGGCCGCCTCGTGGACGGCCTGGCGGAACGGGCGGTGGCAGCCGGCGCGGTCCGCGAGGACTTCGCGAGCGCCGACGTGTACGCCTTCTTCTACATGGTCGGCGCCGTCGCCGACCGCACCCAGGACGTCGCACCCGACGCCTGGCGCCGCTACGCCGAGGTCCTGCTGACGGGCTTCGGCCTGGAGGAGGCCCCGGCGGCACACACCTCCGCCATGACCGACGGCCAGCTGCGCCGGGCCTGGCCCAAACCCTCCGTGCAGCCGCCGGACGATTCCGGGCAGGGACGGACCACGTGATCGTCACACGACGAGGAGGGGCCGCCGGAATACCGGCGGCCCCTCCTCTCCCCTCCTGATACGACCCCGGTCCGTCACTACCGGGGCAGCACCACGACATAGGCCGCCGGATCGCGGTCGTTCGACGCCATCAGGGCGGTGCGTACGACGGTGGCCTGCTGTTCCATCGAGTCGCGCAGCTTCTTGGGGGTGATGTACACGACGGTGATGCCCAGGCGCTCCAGGTGCTCGCGCTTGCGGGCGTACTCCGACCAGAGGGCGTCCTCGTCCTGGCGGGGGGCGCGGGTGTCGAGCTCGACGGCCACCGCCTGATCCGGCCAGTAGGCGTCGAGGCCGCCGAGGTGGGGGCCGCCGGGGAGCCGGAGGTCCACGTTCCAGACGGGGTCGGGGAGGCCGTGCTCGCCCACCATCCGGTACAGGCGGTCCTCAGCGATGGCGCGGCCCTCGGCGAGGAGCGAGTCCACGGCGTCCACCACGTGGGGCCGCGAGAGCAGCCGGGCCTGGGTCAACTCCCGTACGACCGCCGCCGGTTCGCAGTGCCCGGCGCGCACCGCCTCGGTCAGCAGGCGGCGTACGGCGTTCGCGTCCGACAGTTCCGCGACGGCGTCGGCGAGGGCGCGGGGGACGGGAGCGACCGGGACGCCGGTGACGTACGAGGGGGTGGGGAGGGACGGCGTACGGACGATGCGGACGCAGCCGGTGGAGCGCAGGCGGCGCAGCCGGGGGACCATGACGTCGATCTTGTCGAGGGAGAGCAGCGGGGGCGCCGACGTGAAGCCGTGCAGGGTCAGCGCCGCCAGGCCGGTGATCAGGACGTCCGTGTAGGGCTGGGCGGCGTGCGGGTCCTCGGCGCCCGGCTGGACGGGGATCGCCACCACCGGCTGTGCGGGGGAGCGGGCGGCGAACATCAGGACCGCGTGCAGACGTTCCTCGGAGGTGGGCGGGCCGGGGTGCAGAAGGAAGACACCCGGGAGGAACTGCTGCCAGGGGCCGCCCGGCCGGCACTGCTCGCTGGTCTCCGCGGCCGTCACACCGTGCGCCCGCAACTGCGCGGTGGTCAGCACGCGCCGCTGTACGTGGGACAGATGACGGAGGGGGCGGGGGGAGTGGGAGAGCGGGGTGTTGTGGTTCATGACCCGGGGTTTCCCGCTCCGGATCCGTCCTCTAACCGCTGTTACACGCCCGTCGACAAATCCGGACAAGCCCGCCCTAAAGTACGGGCGTTCGACTGCCGAAAGGCGCTGGTCCAGATGGGGAGTAATAGGGGTTACGGCTCTGAATACCTGTATTTCGTAACCACTGGGGGCGCCGATATTTCTTAACCACGGGGCGCCGGGGGCCGGCGACGACTGAGGGCACCGGCGGAACCGGTGCCCTCGGGGGATGCCGTCGGGTGTCAGCCCGCGGCCGCCACGTCGCACGCCTGCCCGCGCAGGGCCCGCGCCAGATCGTCCCGCGCCTCAAGGACCAGTCGGCGCAGCGCGGGCGCCGCGCTCTCGTGCGCCGCCAGCCACGCGTCCGTCGCGTCCAGGGTCTCCTGGGAGTCCTGGAGGGAGGGGAAGAGGCCCTTCACCACGTCCATCGCGATCTGGATGGAGCGGTCCGCCCAGACACGCTCGATCGCGTCGAAGTACTTCGCGGCGTACGGCGCGAGCAGCTCGCGTTGGGAGGGCTGGTCGAAGCCCGCGATGGTCGCCTCGACAAGGGCGTTGGAGAGCGCGTCGGACTCGACCACGGCCGCCCAGGCCTGTGCCTTGACCGCCGCGGAGGGGCGGGCGGCGAGGCAGCGGACCTGGTGGCGCTTGCCGGACGCCGTGTCGTCGCGGGCGAGTTCGGCGGCCAGCCTGGACTCGTCGGCGACTCCGTGCGCGGCCAGCGGCTCCAGGAACGCCCAGCGCAGCTCCTGGTCGACGACCAGACCGTCGATCTTCGCCGTGCCCTCCAACAGGCCCCCCAGGAGCTGGAGATCGGCCGGGCCGGAGGCGACCCGCGCGAAGAAACGGGCCCAGGTGAGCTGGTGCTGACTGCCGGGCTCCGCGAGCCGCAGCTCCTTCAACGCGCCCTCGGCGAGCAGGCGTTCGCCCTCCGCGCGCCAGCCGGGCGCCGCGTAGAAGGTGAGCGCCGAGTCGGCCCAGGCGTGCAGCATCTGCAGGACGCCGATGTCGGACTCGCGGCCTGCGAAGCGCAGCACCAGGCCGATGAAGTCGCGGGCCGGCATGAGTGCGTCACGGGTGAGATTCCACAGCGCCGACCAGCACAGGGCGCGCGCCAGCGGGTCCGTGATCTCGCCGAGCCGCTCGCGCAGCGTGGCCAACGAGCCCTCGTCGAAACGGATCTTGCAGTACGTCAGGTCGTCGTCGTTGACGAGGACGAGCTCGGGGGCTTCGGCGCCGACCAGTTCGGCGACGACGGTGCGGGGGCCCTCGACGTCCAGCTCGGCGCGCGCGTACCGCTCCACGGCGCCGTCGGGCGTACGCCGGTACAGGCCCACCGCCACGCGGTGCGGGCGCAGTTCGGGGTGCGACTCCGCGGCCTCCTGGAGTACGGCCAGCTCGGTGATCCGGCCCTCCGCGCTCAGAATCACCTGCGGGGTGAGGGAGTTGACCCCGGCGGTCTGCAGCCACGCCCGTGCCCAGGTCGCCAGGTCGCGCCCGCTGGTCTCCTCGAGGACCGACAGCAGATCGCCGAGGCGCGTGTTGCCGTACGCGTTCCGCTTGAAGTAGCGGCGCGCGCCCTCCAGGAACGCGTCCTGGCCGACGTAGGCGACGAGTTGCTTCAGTACGGAGGCGCCCTTGGCGTACGTGATGCCGTCGAAGTTGAGCTTGGCGTCCTGGAGGTCGCGGATGTCCGCCGTGATCGGGTGGGTGGACGGCAGCTGGTCGGCGCGGTAGGCCCAGGCCTTGCGGCGGTTGGCGAAGGTGATCCAGCCGTCCTTGAAGCGGGTCGCGCCGACCAGCGAGAACGCGCCCATGAAGTCGGCGAAGGACTCCTTGAGCCACAGGTCGTCCCACCACTCCATGGTGACGAGGTCGCCGAACCACATGTGCGCCATCTCGTGCAGGATGACGTTCGCCCGGCCCTCGTACGACGCCTGCGTCACCTTGCCGCGGAAGATGAACTCCTCGCGGAACGTGACCAGTCCGGGGTTCTCCATCGCGCCGAGGTTGTACTCGGGCACGAACGCCTGGTCGTACTTCCCGAACGGGTACGGGTAGTCGAAGTGCTCGTGGAAGAAGTCCAGGCCCTGCTTGGTGACGAGGAAGACGTCGTCGGAGTCGAAGTAGGGCGCCAGGCCCTTGCGGCACATCGCGCCGAGCGGGATCTCCAGCGTCGTACCGTCGTCGAAGGTGCGGGAGTAGCTGTCGGTCACATAGTGGTACGGGCCGGCGGCGAAGGCGGTGATGTACGTCGAGATGGGCTTGGTCTCCGCGAACTTCCAGACGCCGTCGGTGAGTTCACCGACCCCGTTGCTCCAGACCGTCCACCCCTCCGGGGCCCGCACCTCGAAACGGAAGGGGGCCTTGAGGTCCGGCTGCTCGAAGTTGGCGAAGACGCGCCGCGAGTCGGCGGGCTCGTACTGCGTGTACAGGTACACCTCGCCGTCCTCGGGGTCGACGAAGCGGTGCATGCCCTCGCCGGTGCGGGAGTAGGCGCACTGGGCGTCCACGACGAGTTCGTTGTCGGCCGCCAGGTCCTCGAGGAGGATCCGGGTCCCGTCGAAGACCTCGCCGGGATCGAGGTCCTTGCCGTTGAGCGAGAGCGCCGTCACGCTCGGCGCGATCAGGTCGGCGAAGCTCGTGGCGCCCGGCTCGGCGGAGCGGAAGCGGATGGTGGTCACCGAGCGGAAGGTGCGCGGCGCGCCCTCGGCGGCCCGGCCGGCGTCCTGGTCCCCGACGGCTGATCGCAGATCGAGGGACACCTCGTACCCGTCGACGGACAGCAGCGCCGCCCGTTCCTGGGCCTCGTCGCGGGACAGATTCTCACCGGGCACGGGGGCACTCCCTCAGGGCTGGTCCGACAGGTTGGTACAGGGCCGATCCTGTCATGTGCCCCTGACGCGGGGCACCCGGGAATGGGTCGGGTGGCCGGTGGTGTTGCCCTCGGAAAGACCGCTTTCCGAGGAGACCCATGCCCGAGCAGACCGCCCAGACGAGTTCCGGTTCCGGCAAGACCCCCGTCGACTTCTGGTTCGACCCGCTGTGCCCCTGGGCCTGGATGACCTCGCGCTGGGTCCTGGAAGTGGAGAAGGTCCGGGACATCGAGGTCCGCTGGCACATCATGAGCCTCGCGGTGCTGAACGAGCCGAAGCTGGACGAGCTTCCCGAGGAGTACCGGGAGCTGCTCGCCACCAAGGCCTGGAAGCCGATCCGTGTGGTGACCGCGGCCTGGCAGAAGCACGGCGACGACATACTCGGCCCGCTGTACACCGCGCTCGGCACCCGTATCCACAACCAGGGTGAGGGCCCGACCCTTGAGGCGATAGCCGCCGCGCTCGACGAGGTCGGCCTTCCGGCCTCCCTGCTCGACTACGCCGACCAGGAGAACTTCGAGTTCGACGCCCAGCTGCGTGCCTCCCACAAGGAGGGCATCGACAAGGTCGGCCAGGACGTCGGCACGCCCGTCATCGCCGTCCCCGGGGCCGACGGCGAGCAGATCGCCTTCTTCGGTCCGGTCGTCACCCCCGCCCCGAAGGGCGAGGCCGCCGCGCGGCTGTGGGACGGCACGCTCCTTGTCGCGTCGACGCCCGGCTTCTACGAGATCAAGCGGTCGCGGACGGCAGGACCGGACTTCAGCAACCTGTAACCGTCACTCGGCGGCGGGGATCCGGAGCTCCTCGGGCAGGGTCCCGCCGTCGCTGCTCTTGCCGTGCCGCTGGACTCGGCGGCAGCCCTCGTGGGCGCAGCGGATGTAGGCGTCCACGTTGCGCTGCCCGGTGACCTCTCTGGCCGCCGCGCGCTCCGCGTCACCCTCCAGCCGCCGGAAGTCCCGCATCCTGCCGCAGTTCCGGCACCACTTGTACGGCATGTACGCCTCCTTGAGGGACGCCCCGGTGCCGCGAGCCTAGGGTTTTTTCGCCCCCTCCGCCCCTACCCGTTCCCGTCACTTGGGGGCTCCGCCCCCAAACCCCCGCTCCTCAAACGCCGGAGGGGCTGAAAATCTTGCTTGCGGGGGAGGGGGCGAAGAAACCCCGCGATCACCCCACGCCGCACCCCCACGCCCTGGATACTGCGGGGAATGAGCACGCCCCTCGGGTCAACGACGACCCTTCTCCTCGCCCGGCACGGGCAGACCGTCTGGCACGCCGAGAACCGTTACGCCGGGGTGAGCGACGTCGCTCTCACCGACGAAGGCCACGCCCAGGCGGAGGCCCTCGGCCACTGGTCCGCGGCAAACGGGGTCGACGCGGTCTGGACGTCGACGGTGTCCCGCGCCGCCGCCACGGCAGATCCCGCCTGCAGAACCCTCGGCCTCACCGCGACCCGCGAACCGTCCCTGAGGGAATGCGACTTCGGCATCCTGGAGGGCCGCACCCTGGCGGAGTTCGAAGCCGAGAACCCGGCGAGGGCGAAGGCGTTCCGGTCGGACCCGGTGGCGTACCCCTTCCCGGAGGCGGAGGACCCCCGCACCGCGGCCGCCCGCGGCGTAAAGGCCCTGCGCCGCATCGCGACCGCCCACCAGGGCGAGCGCGTCCTGGTCGTCGCCCACAACACCCTGCTCCGCCTGGCCCTGTGCTCGCTGCTGTCCATCCCGCTGGGCGAGTACCGCCGGGTGTTCCCGCAACTGCGCAACGCGGCGGTGAGCGAACTCCGTATGGACGAGAGGTCGGCCGGCCTCATCGCGCTCAATGTGCCCTGCGCGTAGGGAACATGGAGAGAGCCCCCGCGAGTCACGTCCTCGCGGGGGCTCTCCTTCCATCCGCCTGCCACGTGAAGGTTGAGAAGACGATCACGAGCAGGACGCTTCATATCTGCCTCAGGGAGTCAGCAGCAACACATCCGCGCGGGACTTCGCCGCCGCGTAACGCCGCGCCACGTCCTGCCAGTTGACGACCTGCCACATGGCCTCGATGAAGTCGACCTTCTGGTTCCGGTACTGGAGGTAGAAGGCGTGCTCCCAGGCGTCGAAGACGAGGACCGGGACCGAGCCCTGGCCCACGTTGCCCTGGTGGTCGTAGACCTGCTCGACGACGAGACGCCCGCTCAGCGGCTCGTACGCGAGGACGCCCCACCCGGAGCCCTGTGTGGTCGCGGATGCCTTCGTCAGCTGGGCCTTGAACCCGGCGAAGGAGCCGAACGACTCGGTGATCGCGTCCGCCAGCTCACCCACGCCGTCCGCGGCCAGGGGTTCGCCGCCGCCCTCGCCGGTCATGTTCTGCCAGTAGATGCTGTGCAGGATGTGGCCGGAGAGGTGGAAGGCCAGGTTCTTCTCCAGCCCGTTGACCGAGCCCCACGACTCCTTGTCACGCGCCTCCGCGAGCTGCTCCAGCGTGTCGTTGGCCCCCTTCACATATGCCGCGTGGTGCTTGTCGTGGTGCAGCTCGATGATCTCGGGGCTGATCACGGGCGCGAGCGCGGAGTAGTCGTACGGCAGCTCAGGAAGTGTGTAGACGGGCATGGCGGGTCCCCTCCGACCTCTTATTGCAATCTATGTGCAACTACACGCTAGCAACAAAAAGGCCCTCGCGTGACGCATGCGAGGGCCTTCGTGCAGTGGAGACGCACAGTTGAGACGTGCAGTTGAGAGCTGTCAGTCGCGGGCGGCGCGCGCCTTCTGCCGGGCGTACCCGACCGCCGCCAGCGCCAGCGTCATTCCGCCCGTCGAGTAGAGCTGCACCCGCGTGTCCGGTTCCCGTGCCATCAGGACGAAGATGCCGGCCATCCCGGCGAGCGCCACCCAGGTCAGCGCCGGGAAGAGCCACATCCGTACGACCAGCTTCTCCGGCGCCTCGCGCTCCACCCTCCGCCGCAGCCGGAGCTGCGAGACGGCGATGAAGATCCAGACGACGAGGATGACCGCGCCGATCATGTTCAGCAGCCAGGGGAAGACGTCGTCGGGCCGCCAGTAGCTGAGCAGGACGCACACGAAGCCGAAGACCGACGACGCGAGGACGGCGACGCGCGGGACCCCGCCCGAGACCTTGCCAAGACCCTTCGGCCCCTGACCCCGCTCCACCAGCGAGTATCCGATGCGCGAGGCGCCGTAGATGTTGGCGTTCATCGCCGAGAGCAGCGCGACGAGGACGACCACGTTCATCAGCTGCGCGGCGCCCGGGATGCCCAGGTGGTCGAGGGCGGCGACGTACGGGCCCTTCTCGACGACCTCCTTCGAGTCCCATGGGACGAGCGTGACGATGACCGCCATCGAGCCGATGTAGAAGAGCGCGATGCGCCACATCGCCGTACGGACCGACCGGGCCACACCCTGCACCGGGTTGTCCGACTCGGCCGCCGCGATCGTCACGGTCTCCAGACCGCCGTACGCGAACACGGAGGCGAGCAGGCCGATGACGAGCCCCTCGCCGCCGTTCGGCAGGAAGTCGGTCAGGTTGGCGGTCCCGGGGGAGTCCGTGCCGGGCAGGACGCCCGCGACGGCGAGTAGGCCGAGAACCAGGAAGAGGCTGATCGCGCCCACCTTCAGTGCGGCGAACCAGAACTCGAACTCGCCGAAGTTCTTCACCGCGGCAAGGTTCGCGACGCAGAAGACCACCATGAAGAGGGCGACCCAGGCCCACTCCGGGGTCCCGGGCAGCCAGCCCGTGACGATCTTCGCGGCGCCGATGCCTTCGAGGCCGACGGCCGTGCACAGCAGGACCCAGAAGGACCAGCCGGCGGTGAAGCCCGCCCACGGGCCGATCGCGCGCTCGGCGTGCGCCGAGAAGGAACCGGACGACGGATACGCGGCCGACATCTCGCCGAGCATCCGCATCACCAGCATGACCAGCAGGCCGCTCACGGCGTACGCGATGACGATCGAGGGTCCGGCGGCGGCGATTCCCGCGCCGGAGCCGACGAAGAGGCCCGCGCCGATCACACCGCCGAGGGCGATCATCGACAGGTGGCGCTGCTTGAGGCCGTGGGAGAGGGAGGCGTCCGTGTCCGGGGTGCCGGGCGGGGCGTCGAGGGTGGTGCGGGGCATGGGCGCGGCTCGTCCATTACGTGAGGCGGGCAAAAACGCCGCCAGTCTGGGCGGCCTCTCCGGTCGGGCGGAGCGGCCGCCCAGCATGTGGACGAGAGCGATACGGAGGGTGGGGCTCCGGTTACCTGACTTCGTTTACCCCACTTCGGTTACCCGACTTCGGTGACCGAGGTGTAGTGCGAGGCGTCGCCCGCGATCGAGTAGCTCTCCTTGCCCTCGATGCCGACCGGCACATCACCGGCGACGGTCACGCGGTGCAGGCGGCGGGGCTGTCCGTCGTAGTTGTCGATGGCGTAGTGCTGGGTGATCCGGTTGTCGAAGAGGACGAGCTGGTTCGGCGACCAGCGCCAGCGCAGGATGTTCTCCGGCCGGGTGACGTACGCCTGGAGGATGTCGAGGATCTTGCGGGACTCGCCCACCGACAGGCCGATGATCCGCTGCGCGAACCCGCCGATGAACAGCCCGCGTTCACCGGTCAGCGGGTGGACCCGGACGACCGGGTGGGCGGTGCGGAACTTGATGGACGTGAACTGGGCGCGCTGCTCGGCCTGTTCCTCGTCGATCTCCTCGTCCGGCACCGCGTAGTCGTAGTCGTTGGTGTGCTCGGCCCACAGGTTGTCGGCGAGCCGGCGCAGCGGCTCGGGCAGGTCGCGGTAGGCGGCGGCGGAGTTGGCGATGAGGGTCTCGCCGCCGTACGGCGGGATGGTGATGCTGCGCAGGGTGCTGGCCTGGGGCGGGTTGAGGACGAAGGTGACGTCGGTGTGCCAGTGGTTGGCGCGGCCCCGCTCGCTGTCCACGGGCAGCACGTTCGGGGCGCCGTCGACCGCGGGCACGGTCGGGTGGGCGGTGGTGAGGTCGCCGAACTGGCGGGCGAATGCCTGCTGGCCCTCGTCGTCCAGGCCCTCGGCGTCGAAGACCAGCGCCTTGTGCTCGTTGAGAGCGGCACGGACGGCGGCGATGGTCTCGTCGTCGAGGGGCTTGGCGATGTCGATGCCGGATATCTGGGCGCCGATCTTCGCGGTGACCTTGCGGATCTCTATCTCGGACATGTGCGGCGGTCCTTTCAACTGAGGGTGTCTGCGGGTTCCTTCAGCGGGCGGTTCCGTGGGTTCCTTCTCGGGCGATTGCAGCGGGCGGCTTCAGGCGGGCGGTTTCAGTGGGAGGCGAGTGCCGGGACGGCGTACTGGTTGGCCGGCCGCGGCAGCCCGTACCGCTCCCGCAGCGTCTGCCGCGGCCCGTACTCCGTGCGGAGCAGACCGCGGGTGCGCAGGATCGGCACGACCTGGTCGACGAAGAGTTCGAGGCCGGACGGCAGCACGGCGGGCATGATGTTGAAGCCGTCCGCGGCGCCGAGCCGGAACCAGTCCTCGATCGCGTCGGCGACCTGCTCGGGCGTGCCCGCGAAGGTCAGGTGACCGCGCCCGCCCCCGAGCCGGCCGATGAGCTCGCGGGCGGTGAGCCGCTCGCGCCGGGCGAGTTCGACCACGAGCGTGTAGCGGCTCTTGGCGCCCTCGATGGCGCTCTCAGGCGGCAGGTCCGCGGGCAGTAGGGCATCGAGTTCGAGCGTGCCCGGCTCCAGATGCAGCAGGTGCTCCAGGCGGTAAAGACCGTGCTCGTACACGATGTGGTCCTCGAGGACCCGCTCGTGTTCGCGCGCCTCGGCCTCGGTCGAGCCGATCACCGGGACGATGCCGGGCAGGATCTTGATGTGGTCCGGGTCCCGGCCCGCCGCGCTCGTACGGGACTTGAGGTCGGCGTAGAAGTCCTGCGCGTCCTTGAGGGTCTGCTGCGCGGTGAACACCGCCTCCGCGTACCGGGCCGCGAACCGCTTGCCGTCCTCGGAGGACCCCGCTTGTACGAGGAGGGGGTAACCCTGGGGCGTGCGGGGGACGTTGAGGGCGCCCTCGACACTGAAGTACGTCCCCTTGTGGCGCGGCGGATGGAGTTTCTGCTCGTCGCCCCAGACGCCCGTCGCCTTGTCGCCGACGACGAGGTCGTCCTCCCAGCTGTCCCAGAGCTTGAGCGCCACGTCGAGGAACTCGGCGGCGCGCTCGTAGCGGGTGGCGTGGGCGGGTTCGTCGTCGAGGCCGAAGTTGCGGGCGGCCTCGGCGCCGGCGGTGGTGACGATGTTCCAGCCCGCCCGGCCGCCGCTGAGATGGTCCAGGGAGGCGAATCTGCGGGACAGGTTGTAGGGGGAGTTGTAGGAGGTGGAGGCGGTGGCGATCAGGCCGATGTGCTGGGTGGCGACGGCCAGCGCCGTGAGCAGGGTGATGGGTTCGAGGGTGCCGGACGGGCGCTGACCGACGCTGTTGAACAGCACCGGGCCGTCGGCGAGGAAGAGCGAGTCGAAGGTGCCGCGCTCCGCGATACGGGCGAGGTTGACGTAGTGCGCGAGGTCGACGCTCGCGTACGGATCGCTCTCGGGCAGCCGCCAGGAGGCCTCGTGGTGCCCGGTGTTCATCAGGAAGGCGTTCAGGTGGAGTTGGCGGGAAGCGGTGGGTGCAGTGGTCACTTGTGGTCCTCCGTGACGCCCAGGGCGGCGAGCAGCCGCTCGCGGTACTCGCCGAGCAAGGGGTCGCGATACGAGCGGGGATGCGGGATGTCGACGGTCAGATCGAGGCCGATACGCCCCTGGTCGAGCACGAGCACACGGTCGGCGAGCACGATCGCCTCGTCCACGTCGTGCGTGACGAGCAGCACGGAGGGCCGGTGGCGCTCCCACAGCTCGCGCAGCAGGACGTGCATCTTGATCCGGGTGAGCGCGTCCAGGGCGCCGAACGGCTCGTCGGCAAGGAGGAGTTCGGGTTCGCGGACCAGGGAGCGGGCCAGCGCGGCACGCTGCGCCTCACCGCCGGACAGCTCGTTGGGCCAGGCCCGTTCGCGGCCCGCGAGGCCCACCTCGGCGAGGGCGGCGCGACCGCGTTCGGCGGCCTCCTTGCCGTCCGCGCCGAGCAGTACGTTGTCGAGGACCCGGCGCCAGGGGAGCAGCCGGGAGTCCTGGAAGACGACGGACACCCGCTCAGGGGCGGTCAGTTGCCCGCTGCCGGCGACGGTGTGGTCGAGCCCTGCGATGGCCCGCAGCAGCGTGCTCTTGCCGGAGCCGCTGTGCCCGAGCAGGGCCGTGAACTGGCCCGCCGGAAGGTCGAGGTCGATGTCGTCGAGGACGGTGCGGCCCTCGAAGGAGCGTGTCAGTCCCCGGAGTTGGACGGTGAGCTTCGTCTGAGTGGATGTCAGTTGCTCAGCGTGCGTCGCCATGACAGCACCCTCCGTTCGATGAGACGGACCGCGCTGTCGGAGACCAGACCGAAGACCCCGTAGATCAGCAGGCCGACGAGGATCACGTCCGACTGGCCGTAGTTCTGGGCCTGGAACATCATGTAGCCGAGCCCGTTGGTGGCGTTGATCTGCTCCAGGACGACCAGGGACAGCCAGGACCCGGTCACCCCGAGCCGCAGTCCGACGAAGAAGCCGGGCAGCGCGCCGGGGATGACGATCTGCCGGATGAAGGCGACCCTGGACAGCCCCTGGACCTCGGCGAGTTCGACATAGCGGTGGTCGATGCCGGACAGCGCGGAGTGCAGGTTCAGATAGATCGGGATGTAGACGACGATGGCGATGATCGCGATCTTGAAGGTCTCGCCGATGCCCAGCCAGAGGATGAACAGCGGGATCAGCCCGAGGGTCGGGATGGCCCGGTTGAGCTGCACCGTCCCGTCGATCAGCGCCTCGCCGATCCGGCTGAGCCCGGACGCGAGCGCCAGGACCACCCCGGCGGTCAGGCCGAGGGCGAACCCGTACGCGGCGCGTTCCAGCGAGGTGAGCACATCCGTGGGGAGCGTGCCGTCGGTCCACAGATGGCCGGCGGTGCTGAGGACGGTCCAGGGCGCCGGTATCGCGCCGGGGTCCAGCTGCCCGGCGGCGGACGCGACGGCCCAGAGGGTGGCGAAGAGGACGGGGCCGATGAAACCGGCGGCGGGCAGCCGCTTGCCGGGTGCGAGCCCGCGGCGCCGGGCGCGAGCGGGTTTCTCCGTCACCGCCACGGGTGCGGTGGTGGTGGCAGCGGCGGTCACGGTGCCGGTCGTGGTGGTGGTCATGGCGGTCAACTCCGGTACTCGGCGGCCACGGACTTCGCCGCGATGCCCTCGAAGCGCCGGTCGAAGAGCGAGTCGACCTTGAACGCCTTCACGAAGCCGCCCTCGGCCAGCAGATCGGCGGTCTCCTGCTCCCACTTCACCGCCTCGTCCCAACTCGGCGGGTACAGCGGCTTGTTGGCGAGCTCGGTGATCGCCTGGGCCTGTGCGAGGTTCAGGTTCTGCGTCTTGACGAAGAACTCCTCGTTCCACTTGTCGGGGTGCTCGTACGCCCACACGGTGCCCTGCGCCCAGCGCGGGATGTACGCGGCGACCGCGGCGGCCTTCGCGGGGTCGGCGAGCACGGAGGTGGGCGCCCACAGCAGGTTGAGGAGGTCCACGACGTCGGTGGCGATGATGTGCGCGCCCTTGGACTCGTACTGCTTGATATAGGCGGGCACCTGCTCGTTGGCGAGCGGGGCGATGTCCACCTGGCCGGACTGGAGCGCGGTGAGGAACTGGTTGCTGGTCAGCGGCACCAGCTCCACATCGTCGTACGCCAGCCCCGCTTCCTTCAGGGCACGCAGGAGTACGACGCCCTGTGCCTGCCCCTGCGAGAAGGCCAGCTTCCTGCCCTTGAAGCCCTGGGCGTCCTTGATGTCGCTGCCGGGTTTGGTGGCGAAGGCGTAGTTGGGCTTGCGGGTGACGTTGATCGCGACGATCTTCGCGTCGAAGCCCTGGTAGTGCGCCTGGATCGGCGGGATACCCGCATTGTTGGCGAGGTCCAGGGACTTGGCGCGGAAGGCGTTGATGACATCGGGACCGGCGCCGATGTTCGGCCAGTCGGCGACGGTGAAGGGCAGGTCGTCGAGGCCCGCCAGCTTGAACTGGACCTGCTGCCGGCCCTGGTACGAGGCGATCTTCAGGCTCGTACCGGAGGGAACCTCGGCGGCCAGCGGGGCGGACGTCGACCCCTTGGCCGAGGTGCTCGCGGCACTGCTGCCCGCGCAGCCACTGAGGCCGGCGACAGCGGCGGCGCCGAGCAGGGAGGACAGGAACAGCCGCCGGTCGATACCGGACGCGGAGGAGGACAGTGGTGGCATGGGAGGACTCCGTGACTTCAAGTGGCAGGAGAGCGCGCGGAATTCCGGGCAGGGCGAAGCCGGGCAGGGCGAAGCCGGCAAGGAGGAATGCGCGCATGAAGAGGCACATGAGGCACACGCCGGAGGCGCGGCGAAAAGAGGGATCCGAGTGATCGTCAGTGCGTCAACGCGTCAGCAACAAAGCGTGCGCGCGACCCGCATGAGGTCGACGACACGGCACTTGGTGAGCGGAACCTGCACCCGCGAGCTGCTCATGAGGAGGATGCTCCTGGTCGTCCGTAAGGCCTGTCAACATTCGGAGTTTCTGAATTAAATCGGTCCCGGTGAGGGCCCGGTGACGACTCTGGCGACGGCTTCGGTGACGCGCCCAGCGGATCCCGGTAGAACACGTCGAGGGCCACCGAACCGCCCGCCACGGCCAGCACGGACTCCGGGAAACTCGTCGGCACGACGGCCGCCGCCCGGTCCGGCCCGACCTCCTCGCGCAGCGCCCGCAGGCAGTCCTCCCGGTGGATGATCCCGACCTCGGTGACGACGACGGTGTCCGGATTGAGGACGTCGAGCAGCAGCCCCACCGCCCGCCCGATCATCCGGGCCCGCTCCACCAGCAGCCGTACGGCGACCTGGTCACCGTCCGCCGCCGCGGCCACCACGTGCATCGGGTTCACACCGGCGATGACCCCCGCCTCGCGGGCCCGGCGGGACAGCGTCCGCTCGCTCAACTCGGCCTGAAGGCACCCCGTCCGGCCGCAGTCGCACCGCTCCGTGCCGCCCGCGAGCGGCAGATGGGCGATCGCACCGGCCTGGGAGCGGGGACCGTAGTGCACCTGGTCGTGGGTGGCGAAGGCCGCGTCCACCACATTGCCGACGAACAGATGCAGCACGCTCCGGCTGCCGCGCGCCCGCCCGAACAGCCGCTCCCCGTTGACCAACGCCCGCGAGTGGCCGTCCACATGGACCGGCAGCCCGGTACGCGCGCCGATCGCGTCCCGTACGGCGACCTCACGCCAGCCCAGCATGGGGTGCTCCACGATGGTCCCGGAGTCCCGGTCCACCCAGCCCCCGCCGGCCACGCCCACGCTCAGCGGCGTACGGTCGGGGGCTTCGGCCAGCAGTGCGCCGAGCCCGTCGGCGGCGTTCGCCAGTACCCGGCCCGGCTCGGTGCCACCGCTGTGGCTCAGCTCCCGCTCCGCCACCACCCGGCCGCGCAGATCGAGCAGCGCGACCGTCGTGTACGGCACCGCCACGTGGACTCCGCCGACCACGAACCGGGCGTCGTCCAGGTCGACGGGTACGTGCGGGCGCCCCACGCCCTTCGACTGCCGGGGCGCGGGCGCCTCCTGGATCAGACCGAGCGCCGTGAACTGGGCGCAGTAGTCGGTCACCGACGCCGGGGACAGTCCGGTCAGCCGGGCGACGGTGCTTCGGGCGACCGGTCCGTGGTCCAGCACGGACCGCAGGATGACACTGGCGCTGGTCCTGCGGCGCGCGCTGTCGGCGGCTCGGGTCCGCGGTGGTGCCGCGGTACGGGGCATGGAGAGCATGGGGAACTTCCTCGGGGCTGGTCCGACACTGCGCCGTCTTCGTATCGGCGAGCCGGATCCGCTCCGTCCCGCCCTACACCGTGCGGCGACAGGTGGCCGTGCCCTGGCGACGCAGGTCGACATAGCGACGCGACGCGAAGTTCTCAGCCTGGGCAACCATGGGGTGAAGGGTAGGGCTTGTCCGGCGGATCCTGCTAGGGGCGGTTTTCTTCGGGGGAGAGTCTTCAGCCCGTCCGGCGTTTGAGGACGAGCGCGTCAGCGCGACAGGGGGGTCTGGGGGCGCAGCCCCCAGGTACGGGACGGGTAGGGGCGGAGGGGGCGAAAAAACGCTTTGGCGGGACCCAACAGTCCCGCCGCCCCCCACCCCGTGGGCAAACCGTCCCCACCTCAGTGACCAGCATCACGCCCCCACGGGTGTACACCGCACGCTTTGTCAGAAGCCAACCAACCCCCGGTTCCCCCCTTTGTCGACCGCTGACGGTGATCGCCCGCACACCCCTGGGATAGCGTCACCGTGTCCCGAACCTGCCGCCACCCCGCCGGAGTCCCCATGAGCACCGCTGCCGCCCCCACCCGCACGGGCATCCGCCCCGGCGAGGTCCTCGCCGACCTGCTCCCCGCCTCCCGCGTCAGGGACACCGCCCTGGTCCTCGGCGGCGCCGCCCTCACCGGCCTCGCCGCCCAGATCTCCCTCCCCGTCCCGGGCTCCCCGGTCCCGGTGACCGGCCAGACCTTCGCGGCACTCCTGGTAGGCACCGCGCTCGGCACCCGCCGCGGCTTCCTGTCGCTCGCGGTGTACGCGCTCGTCGGCATGGCGGGCGTGCCGTGGTTCGCCGGCGGCGGCTCCGGCACCGCCGCCCCGTCCTTCGGCTACATCCTCGGCATGCTCCTGGCCGCCACCGTCGTGGGCGCCCTCGCCCGCCGCGGCGCCGACCGCTCCGTGCTGCGCACGGCGGGCACGATGCTGCTCGGCGAGGCGATCATCTACGCGATCGGCGTCCCGTACCTGGCCCTCGCCACCGGCATGTCGGCGAGCGCCGCGATCGCGGCCGGCCTGACCCCGTTCCTGATCGGCGACGCCCTGAAGGCGGCCCTGGCGATGGGCGTGCTGCCCACGGCCTGGAAGTTCCTCAACCGCTGAGGTTCAGCCGACGATGTTGTAGTTCCTGTTGAAGAGGTTCGCCGGGTCGTACTCCGACTTCAACCCGGCGAGCCTCTTCCGCGTTCCGGCGTCCCCGTACAGCCCCTCCGTACGATCCCCCGCCCCGAACGCGAAGTTGAGCGCCCGCCCGACCGCCCACGGCGCGAGCCGCTCGAACGCCGGATCCAGCACCTCGCGGGCCGTGCCCCGGTCGCCCATCGCCAACAGCCGCACCAGGAACCGCCCTTCGCGGTGCGGAACGGAGTTCGGCGCCGGAGCGGCCAGCGCTCCGCCCAAGTGGTTGATCTGCACGACGCACATCACGGGCGCCTCCGGCCCGGCCAGGGCGAGAAGCCCGGCCGCCGCATCGACGTCCAGCTCGCGCAGCACCGAGCTGTCGCCGTAGTACGTATGCGGGAAGGCGGGGTCGCTGTGGATGGTGTGGCTGTCCGTGTACGGCATCTCGCGCAGCGAATCCGCGAGCACCGGGCCGATCTCCCGCAGCGGGGCGACGAGTTGATCCCCGTCGGCACCCGTGTAGGCCACGCGTACGGAGACGACGTACCGCCCCCGCAGCCGGTCCGGTATCGCGGGGACGTCCGGGTACGGAACGGCCGCGAACGACGAGGTCAGCCCGTCCGGCACGGTCCGCGTCCACCGCTCGTACGCCCGCAGCACCGCCCCCGGACCGACTTCGCGCCCGTCGAAGGAGACCGAGCCGCCGTACAGCCGCGCCACCGGCACGAGGCCGATCTCCATCCCCGTCACGACGCCGAAGTTGTGGCCGCCGCCGAGCAGCGCCCAGTACAGGTCCGCCTCCGCCTCCGGTGTGACATGGCGGAGCCGGCCGTCGGCGGTCACGACATCCAGTGCGCGCACATGGTCGGCCGCGTACCCGAACTCCCTTGCCAGGATGCCGAGTCCACCGCTCAGCGTGTACGAGACGGCGCCCACACCCGGCGCCGAACCGTTCAACGGGGCGAGCCCGTAAGGCCCGGCAGCCGCGACCACCTGCCCCCAGCGGACGCCCGCCTCGACGTGGACGGTGCGCGCCTCAGGGTCGACGGTCACCTTGTCCATGCGCTTCGTCGTGATCAGTACGCCGCCCTCTGCCTCGCCGGGCAGCCCGTGCCCGGTGGCCTGGATGCCGACCGGCAGGCCCTCGGCGGCGGCGTACCGCACCGCGGCGGCCACGTCGGCGGCCGAGGAGACGGCGTGAATCACGGCGGGCCGCTGCGTGAAACCGGTCTGGAAACCGGCGAGTTCCTCGTCGTACCCGGCGTCGCCGGGACGGAGGACGAGCTGATTCGCCTTGCTGTCCACGATGTTCATGCCGGCCATCGTGGGTCCATAACCTGACATGTGCCGTCAGGTTTTCTCATCGATCAGGGGGTGGGAGCCGGGCCCGGCTCCCACCCCCTGATCTTCAACTCAGTGCTGCTGCGGCTGCCTACGGACCCACCACAGGCCCGCCGCCCCCGCCGAGACCAGCGCCGCGCCCGCCGCGCCGAGCGGCAGGACATCGCTCACGGGGCCGGTGCTCGGCAACTCGTCACCACCCGGTGCCACCGGAGTGTTGTCGGTGCCGAGCAGCAACGGGGTGGCCGGGGCGTTCGGCGACGGGTTCGTCGTACCGAACGGCACCGGGCCCTGCTGCCAGTACGTCTTCGCTCCGTCGCTCGTCTGCACCGGCAGACAGATCTTTCCGGTCTTGCTCAGATCGAAGGTGGCGTCGACGTCGTACGACTGCGACTTACCGGCCGCGAGATTGCCGACGGCACAACTGAAACCACTGTTCGATCCCTCGGGAAGATCCCCTTCGGCTATGGCGTCACAGCCCTTTACGTCTTTGACCGTCATGCCGTCGAAACCGACCACCAAAAGCCTGATGTCGCCGCTTTCCTTGGTCCCTTCGTTCTTTACCGTGGCGGTAAGTGCCGTCTTTTGTGAACTGTTGTCGACGGAGATCTTCTCCGGCAGCAGCGTGGTCAGCTTTACACCCGCCGGTGCCTCGTCAACCGCCTTTCCCCCCTCACTGCTCCCCGGGCCCTGGTCGTCCGCCACGGCGGTGTAGGAAAGGATCATCACGGCCGAGAAAGATGCCGTGAGCAGCGATCCAGCGATGATCGTCGTGCGACGAGAACTCATGTTCGTCCCCCTTGGCTGCGCCTGAATTCGCAGTACTTGAAGAGGTACCACAAGATTTCTCCGCACTATGCTGGTACGGCATGAAGTGTGACCATTGTGTTTCCGAGTGGTGCAGTTGTGACGGGTGATTGCGATGGGTGTTGAGGGGGTGCGGGGATTGTCGGGGAATGTGCGGGGCGGTGTTCCGGGATTATTGGTGACGGGGCGTTATCGGCTGGTCGAGAGCATTGGGCAGGGGGGAATGGGGCGGGTGTGGCGAGCCGCCGACGACATGCTCGACCGGCAGGTCGCGGTCAAGGAAATGCGGATAGACGGACTCGATCCGGAGGACACGCGTACCCGCAGGGAACGCACCTTGCGCGAGGCCAGGGCCACGGCCAGGATCGACCACCCCAATGTCGTACGCATCTATGACGTCGTGGACGAGGGCGAGCGGCTCTGGATCGTCATGGAACTGGTCGCCGGCCGCTCGCTGGAGCAGATCGTGGTGGAGGACGGGCCGCTCAGCACCCGCGAGGCGGCCCGTATCGGACTCGAACTGGTTGTGGCGCTGCGCCAGGTGCACGCCGGGGGAGTGCTGCACCGGGACATCAAGCCGGGCAACGTGCTGGTCGAGCGGAGCGGTCACCACCGGGTCGTCCTCACCGACTTCGGCATCGCCGCGATCCAGGACACGAAGGCGCTCACCATGGCCGGGATGCTGGTCGGCTCCCCCGACTACATGGCGCCCGAACGCGTCTCCGGCCACCCGCAGGGCCCGCCGTCCGACGTGTGGTCCCTGGGCGCGACCCTCTGCGCGGCACTCGGCGGCCGTTCCCCCTTCTCCCGCTCCACCACCCTGGCCACCCTGCACGCAGTCCTGTACGAGGAGCCCGAACTCCCCGCCTCCGTGGGCGACTTGCGGGACATCCTGGCCGCCATCCTGGAGAAGGAGCCGTCCACGCGCCCCGGTCTGGAGGAACTCGAGGCGGAACTCGGACAGTTGGTGTTCCCGGGGCCGGAACCGGGACCGGGACCGGAGGCGGGACGGAACGGTCCTGGGCCGGACGCGGGACCCGTCGCCGAGCCGGCGCTCGAAGAGCCGGAAGCCGCGCCGCCACCCGTTCCACCGGTCCACGTCGAGTCGCCCACGCCCGTACTCCTGGACGCGGAGTTCATGGGGGAGGTGCGGAAGCCGGAGCCCCCGCATGATTCCGCGGCGGAGCCCGAGCCGGAACCCGCGGACGCGCCGGAACTCGACCCCGTGCAGGACGCGATACCGGCGCAGCGCACCCCGGCGCGGAAGAGTTCACTCGACTTCAAGAAGCCCCGGCCCGAGCCGCCACCGGTCCCAAGCGCCGAAGCGGCAGCGGAAACCCCGGCGGAGGCCCCCGCCGTCCCGGACACCCGGAACACGTCCAACGCGTCGAGTGCCTCCAACGCCTCCACCGAAGTCCCCTCCGAACTGCGCGCGGAGGTCGGCTCGACAACCCCCTCGGTCTCCCGCTCGGCGGAGGCGGTGACGGAGGCCCAGTTCTCGACGGTGCCCGCCCACACGGCGATGCCGCCCGGCGAACTCCCCGGCCCCGCAGTACCCGCCGGGCCCCCCGGCCCGCGCCGGAGCAGGCGCGGTCTGTGGCTGGCCGCCGCGAGCGGTGTGGTCGCGGCGGGAGTGGCCGTCTGGCTGGTCGTCGCGGTGATCGGCGGACCGCCCGACGACAACAACGCGGGCTCCCCGACGTCGTCCGCGACCACCGGCCCGACGGGCAGCGCATCGCCCACCGTCGAAGGCACCTCACGCCCGCCCAGCCTGCCCCCGGGAGCACACCGCGAGGCCGGCGGGTACGCGTGGGTGACGCCCAAGGGCTGGCGGCGGGACCTGAAGACGGGCTCGGAGGTGCACTACACCTCGCCCGACGGCAAGCAGGAGATCGCGGCCAAGTCCTCCCTCGCCAAGGGGAACCTCATGGACACCTGGGAGACCTCGGAGCAGAACGCCCGCCAGGGGCAGGGCTACCGGAAGATCCGCCTGGAGGAGACGACCTTCCGGGGCCGGCCCGCGATCGTCTGGGAGTACCTCTTCACGCTCCAAGGAGTGGGCTGGCACGCCCAGTTGCTCGGCTTCGACGCCGACGGGAAGTCGTACCAGATCAACACCTGGTACCAGCCGGACATCGAGGCCCAGGCGCTCCAGGTCTATGAGCAGGTCAAGAAGACCTTCACCGTGCTGTGAGCGGGGATGTGAGCCGAGGCGCGAAAAGGGAGAAAAGGGAGGGGCCCCGAGGCGAAGACGAACGCCACGGGGCCCCTCCCTACTGCCTTTGGACCGGCCTCAGCCGACCTTCACCGGAGCTTCGTCGCGGGGATCGTCAGCCACCTGGTGGACGTACGGCGCGCCCGCTCCCCTCTTCTGCCGGATCACGGCGATCGCGAGCACCACCGCCGCGACGAGCAGGGACAGCAGGACCGTCTCCCGGCCGTCGTGCTCCGTGTCGGTCAGCATGTAGCCGAGCACGAACACGATCAGCGCGGCCGTCGCCCAGGTCAGATACGGGTACAGCCACATCTTCACGACCAGCTTCTCCGGCGACTCGCGCTGGATGATCTTCCGCATCCGCAGCTGCGAGAAGCAGATGACGAGCCAGACGAACAGGGCGACCGCACCGGACGAGTTGACCAGGAAGAGGAAGATCGTCTTCGGGTACGCGTAGTTGAAGAAGACGGCCACGAAACCGAAGACGACCGACGCCAGGATCGCGGCCATCGGCACACCACGCGAGGTGGTCTTCGCGAACACCTTCGGCGCGTCCCGCCGCTGTCCGAGCGAGAACGCCATCCGGGAGGCCGTGTAGAGCCCGGAGTTGAGGCAGGACAGTACGGAGGTCAGCACGATGAAGTTCATGATCTGACCGGCGTGCGCGATACCGAGGGAGTCGAGGGCGGCGACGTACGAGCCCTGCTCCTTGATCGACGGGTCGTTCCACGGCAGCAGCGCCACGACCACGAAGATCGAGCCGAGGTAGAAGACGCCGACGCGCCAGATGATGCTGTTGGTGGACTTGGTGACGGCGCGCTGCGGGTCCTCGGACTCGCCGGCGGCGAGGGTCGCGATCTCACTGCCCATGAAGGAGAAGACGACCAGGAGCACACCGGTCAGGATGGCGCCGGGCCCGTTGGGCAGGAAGCCGCCGTGGCCGGTGAGATTCCCGAGTCCGGCCTGCTCGGCGTCGACACCCGGCAGCACACCGAAGACGGCGAGCCCGCCGATCACGACGAACGCGCTGATCGCCACGACCTTGATCCCGGCGAACCAGAACTCGAACTCGCCGTACGACCCGACGGAGACGAGGTTGGTCGCGGTGAGGACGACCATCACGATGAGCGCCCACCCCCACTGGGGAACGGCGGGGATCCACCCTTCGAGGATATTGGCCCCGGCGGTGGCCTCGACGGCGAGCACGACCACCCAGAAGAACCAGTACAGCCAGCCGATCGAGAACCCGGCCCAGCGCCCGAGCGCCCGGTCGGCGTGCGCGGAGAACGAACCGGACGTCGGATTCGCGGCGGACATCTCACCGAGCATCCGCATGACAAGGACGACGAGCGTCCCGACCAAGGCATAAGAGAGGAGGATGCCGGGCCCGGCGGTGGCGATACCGGAGCTGGAGCCCACGAAGAGCCCGGCTCCGATGACACCGCCGATGGCGATCATCGACAGATGACGGTTCTTGAGTCCGGCCTGGAGGCCGCCACCGGGTTCTCCGGGGCCTCCGGGGCCGCTTGCGGCCTTCGTGGGGGTCGGCTGCGAGGTCATGTAGGGGGATTCCTTTTCGCCGGACGAGCAGATAACCCGTACGAGTGGTGTCAGTGGGGCGTACGAGCCGGTCCAGTGAATCGGAGGTAAAGGAATTCTTGAACCTTTGAATCCAGATCGTTACTTGAGGTTTCCTTGAGGTTCTATGGTGTTGCTCGCAGATTTCGCTGGTGGCACCCGGCGAGGCCGATCCGAAACAGCCGTGTCACACTCGGAGCATGCGCGTGTATCTCGGCTCCGATCATGCCGGTCTCGAACTCAAGAACCACCTCGTCGAGTGGCTCAAGGCCGCCGGGCACGAGCCCGTCGACTGCGGGCCCCTCATCTACGACGCCCAGGACGACTACCCGCCCTTCTGCCTCCGCGCCGCGGAGCGGACAGCGGCGGACCCCGACTCCCTCGGCATCGTGATCGGCGGCTCCGGCAACGGCGAGCAGATCGCCGCGAACAAGGTGGCCGGCGTGCGTGCCGCCCTCGCCTGGAGCGAGGAGACCGCCTCCCTGGGTCGCCAGCACAACAACGCCAACGTCGTCGCCGTAGGCGCCCGCATGCACTCCGAGGAAGAGGCGACCAAGTTCGTCGAGACCTTCCTCAACACCCCGTTCTCCGGCGACGAACGCCACATCCGCCGCATCAACATGCTCACGGCCTACGAGACGACGGGCGACCTGCCGCCGATCCCGGCGCATCACCCGCAGGGCGACTAGGTTTTCAGCAGTCCCGATCCCCCGCCCACCCGCGGGGGCGGGGGAGATCTTTCAGCCCGTCCGGCGTTTGAGGACGAGCGCGTCAGCGCGACTGCGCGACAGGGGGGTCTGGGGGCGCAGCCCCCAGGTACGGGACGGGTAGGGGCGGAGGGGGCGAAAACCCCTGTGCCCCGCCCGAGCACACACGGGAGGACCCGTGCCCGAAGGGCACACGATTCACCGCCTGGCCGAGGACTACGAGGCCAGGTTCGCCGGCGGGGCCACCCGCGTAACCAGCCCGCAGGGCAAGTTCGCAGACGCCGCAGCCCTCCTCGACGGCACCGAATTCGACACCGCCGACGCCCACGGCAAACACCTCTTCCTGCACTTCGGCGCCGAGGACTGGATCCACATCCACCTCGGCCTCTTCGGCAAGGTCAACTTCGGCGACGCCCCCGCACCCCCGCCCACGGACACCGTCCGCCTCCGCCTCGCCAACCCCACCGCGTACGTCGACCTCCGCGGCCCCACCACCTGCGCCCTGATCACGGACGACGAGAAGCAGGCGATACACGACCGCCTGGGCCCGGACCCCCTCCGCCAGGACGCCGACCCGTCAGCCGCGTACCACCGCATCTCCCGCAGCCGTACGACGATCGCCGCCCTCCTCATGGACCAGAAGATCATCGCGGGCGTGGGCAACGTCTACCGCGCCGAAGTCCTCTTCCGGCACGGCATCGACCCGTACCGCACCGGCAGGGACATCACCCCCGCCGAGTGGGAAGCGATCTGGACCGACCTCGTGGACCTGATGCGCGAGGGCGTCCGCAACAACCGCATCGACACCGTCCGCCCGGAACACACCCCCGAGGCCATGGCCCGCCCGCCGCGCGTCGACGACCACGGCGGCGAGGTGTACGTGTACCGCAGGGCACACCTGCCCTGCCACATCTGTGGCGGCGAGATCCGCACCGCCGATCTCGCCGCCCGCAACCTCTTCTGGTGCCCGACCTGCCAGAAAGCCTGACCCGGCCGGTCTAGAACCCGTGCGGCAGCCACGGAGCCACCGCCGAGGAGAACCCCACCGAGGCCTCCGTCAGCGCACCCTGGCGCAGCTCCCGCACCCGGCCCGCCGCCCCCAGCGAGGCCAGGGGCATCCCACCCAGATACGCCGCCCCCAACTCCCGTACGGACAGCGCGAGATCGGCCGCGTCCTCCGTACGCACGCAGGACGCGCCCTTCGCGTCACCCGTGAGCCGCCAACGCCCCTCGTTCCAGGGGCAGAACGCGTCCTCGACCTCGAACACCAGGTCCACCGGCGCCTGATACGTCCGCGCCTCCAGCGCGGCGCCGACATCGACGAGCCGCACATGCAGCGCGTCCCTCAGCCGCAGATTGCAGCGGCGGATGTCGGACACCATGTGCTGCCAGGCCTCGTCGACGGGCCGGCCGCGGGTGCGGAGCCTGGACGTCAGGTCGATCTCGAAGAGGAACCGCCACAGCGCGCCCTGCACCGCCGGGTCCAGACCCTCCAGCTCCTCGAGCACGACCGCGCTCCTGGGCCCGGACGGTTCCCACTCCGGCTTGACCCGGTACCGGGCGTAGCCCACGACCTCGTCGTCCCGCTCGGCGACCACGCACTGCAACGGCGAAGCGCCGTCCCGCTCGCCCTCCGGGTCGAGCAGCCCCACCTGCTCCCAGCCGGCCCGCCGCGCCAGCATGCCCGGACGCCCCGGTACCAGCCGCGCGTACACCGCCTCGCACGCGTCGAGGACATCGGCCGGTGCCGCGTACCGCAGGCGTACGTCGTCGGTGCCGGGCGGTACGGACAGTTGTACGCGGCTGGTCTCGATCTCGGCGTTGAGCTGATACGTCGCGATGCCGTAGCCGAACCGGCCGTAGATCGCCGGCTCCGACGCCGTCAGCACCGCGAGCGGTTCGCCCCACGAGCGGATGTCGTCCAGCTGGCGCCGCATCATGGACCTCAGCACCCCGCGCCGCCGGTGCGTGGCCGCGACGCTCACCATCGTGATGCCCGCGGCCGGTACGGAGGCGCCGCCCGGCACCGTGACGCGGAAGCTGAACGCGCCCGCCGTGCCCACCACCTGGTCGCCGTCCCAGACTCCGATGGAACGGTCGTACTCTGTAAGCACGTTGTAAAGTCCGCGCTCGTCGGACGACTCCGGCACTCCGCCGAAGGCGCGGACCAGGTTGTCGTACCACGCGTTCCACTCGGTCTGCTGAAGTACCCGCACGTCAGTCGTCATAGGCCATGACTACCAGGGCAATGCGGTACGAGCCAGGGAATTTCTCCCCACCGTCGCGGAGGCCCTGTGCGAGGTCTTCCAAGACGTCTTCGCCGGCGCCTTCCGTGACGTCTACTGGACGTCTGCTGGACGTCTTCTGTGGATTTCTCTGTGAAGTTGAGCGCTCGGACGGGGGACAAGTGGGACCTCCCGTGCCAAGCACCTGGTCCGATGGATAGGGTCCCGAACTAATGGCAGCAGGACGAGAGCGGCGCGCGGAGGCCGATACGTTCACGGCCCGGTTGAAGAAGCAGGCGCACCGGGCCCGCACCGGCCTGCGCAGATCCGCCGTCGACTACTTCCGCGGCGACGGGTCCGACTGGATCGCGCTGGCCGGTCTGCTGCTGACGATCCCGCTCATCGCGGCCACCACGCTGGCGAACTCGGTGTGGTGCTCACCGGCCGCCCTGGTCCTCCCGATCGTGGCGGGCGGCCTGCTGCTGCGTCCCGCCAGCCTGCTGGGCCTGTACGCCGCGGCCGCCACCGCGCTGATAGTGGAGTCCGTGGAGCTCGGCCCGTACACGGAGGGTCCGTCCCGGGTTACGCCGGGTGTGGTTCTCGTCGTCGCGGCCTGTGGCTTCTTCGGACTGCTGATCGCGCAGTTCAGGAGCCGGGTCGGGGTGCCGTGGCGACGCGGCGGAACCATGCTCTTCGACCTGCGCGAACGCATCCGGGTGCAGAGCAAGCTGCCGCAGCTGCCGTTGGGCTGGCACCGGGAGATGGCGCTGCGGCCGGCCGGCGGGCAGTCGTTCTCGGGCGACTTCGTGGTGGCGGCGCGGACGAACGGTGGCCGGACGCTGGAGGTCGTCCTTACGGACGTCTCGGGCAAGGGCATGGACGCGGGGTCGCGTGCGCTGCTGTTGTCGGGGGCGTTCGGTGGCCTCCTGGGGTCGCTTCCCCCGCACGCGTTCCTCACCGCCGCGAACGGCTATCTCCTTCGCCAGGACTGGGACGAGGGGTTCGCCACGTCGATCCACCTGGTCCTCGACCTCGACTCGGGCGACTACGAGCTCTTCTCCGCCGGGCACCCGCCTGGGCTCCAGCTCAGCGCGGGCAGCGGGCGCTGGGAGGAGAAGGCTGCGGAAGGCCCGCTCCTCGGGGTGTACGACGGTGCCCAGTTCGACCCCGTCAAGGGTTCCCTGCGCCCCGGTGACGTCCTCATGCTCTTCACCGACGGTCTCGTCGAGACCTCCGAACGCGACATCGTGGAAGGCATCGACCGCCTCACCGGCGAAGCCGACCGCTACGTCGCCGGCGGCTTCCACGGCGCCGCCTGGCACCTCATCGAGGCGGTGGCCAAGGACGTGAACGACGACAGGGCGCTGCTGCTGATCTGCCGGGAGGGCGGGGCGGCTGCGGCTGCGGCGGTGGTCTGAGCGGGGCCTTGTGCCGGGTGGGTGGGTGGGTCGGGGGCGTGCCGGTACGTCCGCCCGTCGCCGCCGGATCAGACGTCGGCCGAGCACTGAAACGTCCGGTGACGCGAACGTACGCGACGGGCTTTGGACGTACCGGCACGCCCCCTCCCGCCGGTGGGTGGCTGCGGGGCGTCCGCTTTGGTGGGTGGTTTTTCGCCCCCTCCGCCCCTACCCGTACCTTGTCCCTGGGGCTCCGCCCCAGACCCCGCTCCTCAAACGCTGGAGGGGCTGAATCTCTACCCAGCCGCCGCTGAAATCTTCCGCCCGGGCCGCAGATCACTCAGCCCGTCTGGCGTGAGAGGACAAGCTGGTGCCGTCCAGATCCCCTGCCCACCCGAGAGGGCTCCACTCTTCCCTGGGGGCTGCGCTCTTCAGCCCCGGCCGGGGAGATCTTTCAGCCTGTCCGGCGTTCGAGGACAAGGCAGCACCATCCCGATCCCCCGCCCACCCGTGGGGGCTGCGCTTTTCAGCCCCGGGCCGGGGAGATCTTTCAGTCCGTCCGGCGTTTGAGGACGAGGTGGTGCCATCCCGATCCCCCGCCCACCCGTGGGGGCTGCGCTTTTCAGCCCCGGGCCGGGGAGATCTTTCAGTCCGTCCGGCGTTTGAGGACGAGGTGGTGCCATCCCGATCCCCCACCCACCCGTGGGGGCTTACCTTTTCAGCCCCGGCCGGGGAGATCTTTCAGCCTGTCCGGCGTTTGAGGACGAGGCCGTTCAGGCCGATGCGGGGGTCTGGGGGCGGAGCCCCCAGGAGCAAGGGACGGGTAGGGGCGGAGGGGGCGAGAAAAGCTGGGTGGGGCGGGGCGACCGTCCGGGGTCCGCGGTGCGGCGCGTGGGGTGACACTGGTCGGGTGACGCGAACTCTTCTGACCTTGGCCGAAGTCGAGGCCCTCGCCCGTGAGGCGCACGCCGCCCAGACCGACAAGGCGGGGCGGCCGTACACCGAGCACCTCCACGCGGTGGCGGAGGGCGTCCGCGACCGCGGCGGCGACGACGAACAGATAGCGGCGGCCTGGCTGCACGACGCGGTCGAGGACGAGGCGCTGTCGGAGGAGTGGCTGACCGACGCCGCCCTGACGAACCGCACGAAGGCCATCGTGCTGGCGCTCACCAAGCGCGAGGGCGAGCCCCCGGAGTCGTACGCGAAACGTATCCGCACGACCCCGGGCGCCCTCCTGGTGAAGGCCTCGGACCTGGCGCACAACGCCGACCCGGCGAGGCTCGCGGTCCTCGACGAACACACCAGAGCCCGGCTGACGAAGAAGTACGCCTCGATGCGCGCCCTGCTGGGCCTCGCTCCCTGAACGCGGCCAGGAGAGCTACGACTTGGCGGTCCCGGCCCGTTCACGGGCGAGCTCCGTCGCGTCCCGTTTGAAGGCCCACTCCATCCTGGGCTCCATCGCGAAGCGGAAGACCCGCTGGACGGGCGGCGTGCACAGCAGAGTGACGCCCGCGGCCGCGACGAGGGTCACAAAGACCTCACCGAGCGGCTTGTGCAGCCACGCGTGGTTGAACCAGCCCCAGTACTCGCCCCCCTTGACCAGGAAGCCGTGCAGCAGATAGCCGTACAGCGTGCCCGCACCGAGCACCGTGACCCAGAGCTTGCGACGCGGCACCCAGGAAAGGAAGCACGCGGTGAGCAGCAGCGAGCAGCCGAAGAGAGCGAGCGTCATGACGGGCCCCGTCCACCACGGCGCACCCAGTTGCTGCGCGCTGTCGCGGTGGTAGAACCAGCCCGTGTTCATCCGCGGCACCGCCCAGTAGCCCACCACCAGCGCGGTGGCGAAGACCGGCACCGACAGGATCCGGATCTCACGCCGGCGCACCAGCTGGAAGTGCTCGGGCTTCATGAACAGGCCCAGGACGAAGAACGGCAGGAACTGCAGTACGCGCTGGAGGTCCAGATCGTCACCGATGTCCGGTGAGACGCTCGCGAGCATGGCGATGACGAGGGCGAGCGGAAGCGGCCACCGGACCAGCTTCCACAGCGGAGTCGTCAGCCGCCAGACGAAGAGCGCGGCCAGGAACCAGGTGAGGTACAGGGGGTCGAGCACGCTGATCGACTGTCCCGGATTGTCGTCGGCCCAGCGGCTGAAGAGGGAGTACGCCACCTCGAAGACGACGTACGGCACGGCGACGCCGGTCACCAGTCGCTTGAGGCGGTCCGCACGCATGTCGAAACTGCGCGAGAAGTAGCCGGAGATGAGGATGAAGGCCGGCATGTGGAAGGCGTACACGACGGTATAAGCCGCTTCGAGGACGCGGCTCTGGCCCTTCAGCGGCTCCCACGCGTGACCCATGGCCACGAGCACGATCGCCAGGTACTTGGCGTTGTCGAAGAACGCGTCGCGCTGTTTCGCGGGCTTGGTGCCCGGGGCGGCCGCACCGGTGGCCGCCTTCGGCGTCAGGGAGGTGGCGGCCTTCAGCGTCGGGGACGAGCGGGGACTCGGCACTCCCCGCGCCGACTGCTGCGCCGGGGGGAGTGCGGCTCCGCGATGGCCTTGCGGACGTAGCGAGTTCGTCACAGTCCCTCCGAGGAGAAACTCGGGGAGATGATGTGTGACCTCGCTGCGCATACGGGGGACGTGGCGGCGTGGAACATCTGAGGCACCCTAGCGTTGTCTATGTGTTCCCGTAAAACCGTCGACGTCATTCCTGCTTATTGCCTGCGAGTACCCAGGAATGAGGAGGGCTTGCGGTCTGGTTCGCAAGTGACTCCTTATATCGATTTGCTTACCACATGCGGTCGTTCTGTCCTTATTCATCCCGACTAAATGGTGCATAAGTCCCGCGGGTGACTCTGGCGGCATGTCCGGTTCGTGGGGTTTTTGTGGCCCGCTCAGGGAGTCTGCGATGTGCCTGTGGCAACAATTCGAATTACCTGCGAACAGGATGTGTGGGTATGGAAACGGTCGCTCTGAATTTCCTATGAGGACACACCTTCGAATTACGGTGCACAGCACCGCTGTTCGCTTGGCCGGAGGGGTAACGGCGGTGCGGGGGCCGGGAGTCCGTGGCCGACGATGTGTCACCCGCGGCATGACGAAGCCGGGTTGGTGGCACGATGGTTCTGGCGGGGGTGTGGGGCTGCATCCCCGGGCCGGGAGAGCGGACCGACCGTAGGGTGTGATCAGTTGTGGCCATTTCGCTGTCAGTGGTGCTGCTGTTGGGGATCGTCCTGGTGGTGTTGATACGGGGTGGATCGATCAAGGGAGGGCCGGCGGCGGTAGCCGTGCTCTTCGGCTTCTTCCTCGCGTCCACAGGCATGGCGGACGACATACAACGGTTCCTCAACTCGGTGGCGGAGACCATCAACTCGATCCAGTTCTGAGCGGACGGCCGCGCCCGGCGAGAGCGCCCCGCGACGAGAGCCGGGCCGCGGGGACTCCACCATGCCTGCATGCCATAGGGCCCGGATGTCATGCGGGGGCGACGCCCGTGAACGCACTTGGGGCCCGGTTCCGTGGAACCGGGCCCCAAGCGACTACGAAGAGCGGGCGACGGGAATCGAACCCGCGTAGCTAGTTTGGAAGACTAGGGCTCTACCATTGAGCTACGCCCGCACAGGACGCACCGCAGGTCAGTGACCGCGGCACAGAAAGCATCGTAGCGGGTCGCACCCCTTCGTCGCACACCCCGTTACGTGCCCCGTGCACGCTCCTGAAATGCGGCAGCCGTGCCCCCTGGGGGCATGTACCCTACGTGTCGCACCGACGGGGTGTGGCGCAGCTTGGTAGCGCGTCCGCTTTGGGAGCGGAAGGCCGTGGGTTCAAATCCCGCCACCCCGACCACCGTGCCGGACCATCGGGCCGGACGATGTCAAGATCGCCTTTTGGGCCGTGTACCGCCTGCGGTTACTATGCAAGCTGCGCGCCCGTATGTCTGCACTGTTACGTCTCTCAAGGGCCGCGAATCCGCCTCAGTGCTCCGGTCGACTCAGCAGAAGTCGGCAGACGCACGCAGCAGAACCCCCAAGAAGTCAGCCACAAGGAGACCGAACCGTGAAGAGCGCCGTGGAGACCCTGAACCCGACTCGGGTTCGGCTCAGCATTGAGGTGCCCTTCGAGGAGCTCAAGGACAGCCTCGACGCGGCGTACAAGAAGATCAACCAGCAGGTCACGGTGAAGGGGTTCCGGAAGGGCAAGATCCCGGCGCGCGTCATCGACCAGCGGTTCGGTCGCGGCGCCGTGCTGGAGGAAGCCGTCAACGACGCGCTCCCGAAGTTCTACACCGAAGCGGTCAACGAGGCTGAGCTGAACGTCCTCGGCCAGCCCGAGGTCGACATCACCGAGCTGAAGGACGGCGAGACGCTGAACTTCACCGCCGAGGTCGATGTCCGCCCGACCATTGAGATCCCGGACTACTCCGGCATCGAGGTCGAGGTCGACGCCGTCGAGGTCAGCGACGAGGACGTCGAGAAGGCCGTCACCGAGCTGCGCGAGCGCTTCGCCTCGACCTCCCCGGTCGAGCGCGCCGCCCAGGACGGCGACGTCGTCACCCTCGATCTGGAGGCCAAGGTCGACGGAGAGGTGCTGGAGGACGGCATCGCCTCCGACGTCTCGTACACGATCGGTTCCGGCGAGCTGCTCGACGGCATCGACGAGGCCGTGAAGGGCCTGGAGGCCGGTGGCGAGACCACCTTCACCTCCGAGCTCAAGGGCGGCTCGGCAACCGGCAAGGAGGCCGAGGTCGCCGTCAAGGTCACCCAGGTCGCCGCGCGCGAACTGCCCGAGCTGGACGACGACTTCGCGCAGCTCGCGTCCGAGTTCGACACCCTCGACGAGCTCAAGGCCGACAGCCGCAAGCGCCTCGAGAACATGAAGCAGTACGACCAGGCCACGCAGGCCCAGGAGCGCGTCCTGGAGAAGCTGCTCGAGCTGGTCGAGGTCCCGGTCCCCGAGAAGCTGCTCGCGGACGAGATCAACACCCGTAAGCACAACCTCGAGCACCACCAGCTCGGCCAGATGGGCCTCGACCTCGAGAAGTACCTCGAGATCCAGGGCAAGACGGCCGAGGAGTTCGACGCCGAGACCGAGGAAGCCGCGGTCAAGGGCATCAAGACGCAGTTCGTCCTGGACGAGCTCGTCAACAAGGAGAAGCTGAACGTCAACCAGGAGGAGCTCACCGAGCACCTCATGCGGCGCGCCGCCTCCTCCGGCATGTCCCCCGACCAGTTCGCCCAGGCCGTCGTCGAAGGCGGCCAGGTCCCGATGCTGGTCGGCGAGGTCGCTCGCGGCAAGGCCCTCGCGGTCGTCGTCGAGGCCGCCGTCGTCAAGGACACCAACGGCGAGGTCGTGGACCTCGACGACGAGGACGAGACCGAGACGGCGACCGAGGTCGCCGCCGAGGCCACGGACGGCGACGCCGCCGAGGACAAGACCGAGGCCTGACCGCCCCACTAGTACGCCACGACGGCCCCCGGGGACTTCTTGCCCCCGGGGGCCGTCGTCTCCTCAGGGGCGCGGGGAACTGCGCGAGCAACCCACGACAGGCCGCACCCGCCGATGGGCCGCCCGTGGCAGACGCGTCTGCGGCCTTCAGGGGGCTGAGCGCGCAGTTCCCCGCGCCCCTGCCGGGGTCCACTGAGCCCCCGTTCAAGCCAGTGCAACGCATGCGCTCACAGCGAACAGTTCCTTCTCCGGGATTCCCCGGAGGGACCCGCGCGTTAGGGTCCATGAAGACGAGGGCAGGGGAGTCCCCGAAGCCGCCCAGAGGCGGTGTGCAGCCGCTCCCGTGGCGGTGCAGCACCGGGGTCCCACGCCCCAGCCGAAGACGTGAGACGGCCCGGCGCCGTCGTAAGACGAGCAGGTGGATACGTGACGAATCTGATGCCCACAGCTGCCGGCGACCCTATCGGTGGTGGCCTCGGCGACCAGGTCTACAACCGGCTGCTCGGCGAGCGGATCATCTTCCTCGGCCAGGCGGTCGACGACGACATCGCCAACAAGATCACCGCGCAGTTGCTGCTCCTTGCCTCCGACCCGGAGAAGGACATCTTCCTCTACATCAACAGCCCCGGCGGCTCGATCACTGCCGGTATGGCGATCTACGACACCATGCAGTACATCAAGAACGATGTGGTGACGATCGCCATGGGCATGGCGGCCTCGATGGGCCAGTTCCTGCTCAGCGCCGGCACCCCCGGCAAGCGCTTCGCGCTGCCGAACGCCGAGATCCTGATCCACCAGCCCTCGGCCGGCCTCGCCGGCTCCGCGTCGGACATCAAGATCCACGCCGAGCGGCTGCTGCACACCAAGAAGCGGATGGCGGAGCTGACCTCCTTCCACACCGGCCAGACCGTGGAGCAGATCACCCGCGACTCGGACCGCGACCGCTGGTTCGACCCGGTCGAGGCCAAGGCGTACGGCCTCATCGACGACATCATGCCCACCGCTGCCGCTATGCCGGGCGGCGGCGGCACCGGGGCGGCGTAAGCCCCTCAGCGCTCCCCAGGGCGGCGCGGGCCTCTCCATCGCCCCCACGGGGCGGCGCAGGGCCTTCAGCGCCCCCAGTCGACCGCCTCAGCCCTTTCCAGGCTCTTCAGGAGACACAGTGAACGACTACCCCGGCAGCGGCCTCTTCGCCCGCACGCAGGCCGAGTACACCGGTCCTCGCGCGGAGTCCCGCTACGTCATCCCGCGCTTCGTCGAGCGCACCTCGCAGGGCGTGCGTGAGTACGACCCGTACGCGAAGCTGTTCGAGGAGCGCGTGATCTTCCTCGGCGTGCAGATCGACGACGCCTCCGCCAACGACGTCATGGCGCAGCTGCTGTGCCTGGAGTCGATGGACCCCGACCGCGATATTTCGGTCTACATCAACAGCCCCGGTGGCTCATTCACGGCGCTCACGGCGATTTACGACACGATGCAGTTCGTGAAGCCGGACATCCAGACGGTCTGCATGGGCCAGGCAGCTTCGGCCGCCGCGATCCTGCTGGCCGCCGGTACGCCGGGCAAGCGCATGGCGCTTCCGAACGCCCGTGTGCTGATCCACCAGCCCTACAGCGAGACCGGCCGCGGCCAGGTCTCGGACCTCGAAATCGCTGCGAACGAGATCCTCCGGATGCGTGCGCAGCTGGAAGACATGCTGGCCAAGCACTCGACCACGCCGATCGAGAAGATCCGCGAGGACATCGAGCGCGACAAGATCCTCACCGCTGAGGACGCGCTGGCGTACGGCTTGATCGACCAGATCATCTCCACCCGGAAGATGAACAACAACGCGGTCGTCTGACGTATCCCTGTAGCATCTGCCGCTCCTTGACGCGGTTCACGACAAAGTGAACCGCGCCAAGGGGGGCCCGAACGGGGGGCTAGGCAAGGTACCGTCGGACATAAGGCAGCACCAGGAGCCGCTGGACCTAGGCGTCTCCCAGGCGAAGGGGAAGCACACCGTGGCACGCATCGGTGACGGCGGCGATCTGCTCAAGTGCTCGTTCTGTGGCAAGAGCCAGAAGCAGGTCAAGAAGCTCATCGCAGGCCCTGGTGTGTACATCTGCGACGAGTGCATCGATCTCTGCAACGAGATCATCGAGGAAGAACTCGCGGAGACGAGCGAGGTGCGCTGGGAGGAACTTCCCAAGCCTCGCGAGATCTACGAGTTCCTCGAGGGGTACGTCGTAGGCCAGGAGCCGGCCAAGAAGGCGCTCTCGGTCGCGGTGTACAACCACTACAAGCGCGTCCAGGCCGGTGAGAACAGCACGGGTCAGAACCGCGAGGACGCCATCGAGTTGGCGAAGTCCAACATCCTGCTCCTCGGCCCGACGGGTTCCGGCAAGACCCTTCTCGCGCAGACCCTGGCCCGCATGCTGAACGTTCCGTTCGCCATCGCGGACGCGACGGCGCTGACGGAGGCCGGGTACGTCGGCGAGGACGTCGAGAACATTCTGCTGAAGCTCATCCAGGCAGCGGACTACGACGTCAAGAAGGCCGAGACCGGCATCATCTACATCGACGAGATCGACAAGGTCGCGCGGAAGAGCGAGAACCCCTCGATCACCCGCGACGTGTCCGGCGAGGGCGTCCAGCAGGCCCTGCTGAAGATCCTCGAAGGCACCACGGCCTCGGTCCCGCCGCAGGGCGGACGCAAGCACCCGCATCAGGAGTTCATCCAGATCGACACGACGAACGTCCTGTTCATCGTGGGCGGCGCCTTCGCGGGCCTGGAGAAGCTCATCGAGTCGCGGGCCGGCGCCAAGGGCATCGGCTTCGGCGCGACGATCCGCTCGAAGCGGGAGATCGAGGCCAAGGACCAGTTCGAGGACGTCATGCCCGAGGACCTGGTCAAGTTCGGCATGATCCCCGAGTTCATCGGCCGCCTCCCCGTCATCACCTCGGTCCACAACCTGGACCGCGAAGCCCTTCTCCAGATCCTCGTCGAGCCCCGCAACGCACTGGTGAAGCAGTACCAGCGCCTCTTCGAACTCGACGGCGTGGAGCTGGACTTCGAGAGCGAGGCCCTCGAAGCCATCGCCGACCAGGCCATCCTCCGCAAGACCGGCGCCCGCGGTCTGCGCGCCATCATGGAGGAAGTCCTCATGTCCGTGATGTACGAGGTCCCGTCCCGCAAGGACGTGGCCCGCGTCGTCATCACCGCGGACGTCGTCCACTCGAACGTGAACCCGACACTGATCCCGCGGGACTCGCGGGGCCGCGGCCCGGGCGAGCAGAAGACGGCGTAGGCAGATCTCTTACGACGAAGGGGCCCCGGTCAACCGACCGGGGCCCCTTCGTCGTTGACGCGCGGGGTCAGATCTTGACCCGAACTTCCTTACGGAACTTGGCGGTTGTCTCGGCGGCGGCGTCGAGGTCGGCGCCCTTGCCCGCCATGATGCTGGCCATGTCCATCGAGATGGTGACGCCGAGGGTGCTGTTGTCGCCCCAGATGCACACCGGCATGCTGAACTCCGAGGGGCCGGACTCATCGGTGGAACCGGCCTCGGTGTTCGTGAACTTGGTCTCCTGGCACTTGAGGATCGCGCCGTCGAGACCCGCGGGCGTGAAGGTCTTCGGGCTGCCGACGACCTCGCCCTCGCTGTCGTCCTCGCCCGCGCTCTTCTTCATGTCGGCGAACATGGCGTCGACGGCCTTCTCCGGGTCCTCGACGGTGCCGTAGACGCCCATGAACTGGAGCATCTTCTGCGCCAGCGGGTTGCTGTCGTCGCCCGCCGTGTACGCGGCATCCACGTCCTTGGCGTCCGTGACGCCGGCGTCCTCGGCGGTCTTGAGGTCCTTCTCGTCGAAGCCGCCGCTGCTGTCCGAGCTGCTGCCCTTCGTGTACTCGTCGCTGAGCACCTTCGCGGGCGTGGTCAGCTTGTGCGGGCCGTCGTCCGCCACGTCCGAGCTGCTGCCGGTGCTGCCGAGGACCAGGTACGCCCCCACGGCGATCGCGGCGACGACCGCCACCGCGCCGATGATGAGGGCCGTCTTCTTCTTGCCGCCGCCGGGCGGGGGCGGCTGCGGAACGCCGTAGGGCTGCTGGCCGTAGGGAGCCTGGCCGTACGGCGGCGTCTGCGGCGGGCCGCCCGGGGCACCCTGCTGGGGGTAGCCGTAGCCGGGCTGAGCGGGGGGAGCCTGCTGCGGGTACCCATAGCCGGGCTGGGGGGCGGCCTGCGGCTGCTGGGGCTGCTGGCCGTAGGGGCCCGGCTGACCGTACGGTCCGGGCTGCTGGGGCTGCCCGCCGTACGGGCCCGGCTGGTTGTAGCTCATTACTGGGTTCCCCTCCAGAAGCTTATGTGTTCCTGACATCCTGGCGTACAGGTCAGGGACGCACGTCCTCGGGGGCCGCACCGTTACGAAGTAAACGCGTTTCGGGACACCCCCGTGACGCCTCTAAACTGACTCCGTGACCGACAACGCTCAGCAGCAGCCTCCAGCGCCCACCTCCGAACTGCCGACCCAGTACGCGCCGGCCGAGGTAGAGGGGAAGCTGTACGAGCGCTGGGTCGAGCGGGGTTACTTCGCCGCCGACGCGAAGAGCGACAAGCCCGCGTACACCATCGTCATCCCGCCGCCGAACGTCACCGGGTCGCTGCACCTGGGGCATGCCTTCCAGCACACGCTCATGGACGCGCTGACGCGTCGTAAGCGCATGCAGGGTTTCGAGGCGCTGTGGCTGCCGGGGATGGACCACGCGGGTATCGCGACGCAGAACAAGGTCGAGCAGCAGCTCGCCGAAGAGGGCAAGTCGCGGCAGGACCTCGGGCGCGAGGCGTTCGTCGAGCGCGTCTGGCAGTGGAAGGAAGAGTACGGCGGCAAGATCCTCGGGCAGATGCGCCGGCTCGGGGACGGTGTGGACTGGTCGCGCGAGCGGTTCACCATGGACGAGGGTCTTTCGCAGGCCGTCCAGACCATCTTCAAGAAGCTGTACGACGACGAGTTGATCTACCGCGCCGAGCGGATCATCAACTGGTGCCCCCGATGTCTGACCGCCATCTCCGACATCGAGGTCGAATACCAGGAGGACGACGGCGAGCTCGTCTCCATCAAGTACGGGGAGGGCGACGAGACCCTCGTGGTCGCCACCACCCGTGCCGAGACCATGCTCGGTGACACCGCCGTCGCCGTGCACCCCGACGACGAGCGCTACAAGCACCTCGTCGGCAAGCGCATCAAACTGCCGCTGACCGACCGCACCATCCCCGTCGTCGCGGACACGCACGTCGACCCCGAGTTCGGCACCGGCGCCGTCAAGGTCACCCCCGCCCACGACCCCAACGACTTCGCCATCGGCCAGCGCCACGGCCTGGAGTCGATCACGGTCATGGACGAGCGGGCGGTCATCACCGTCCACGGCCCCTTCCAGGGACTCGACCGCTTCGAGGCCCGCTCCGCGATCGTCGGCGCGCTGCGCTCGCAGGGCCGGATCGTCGCCGAGAAGCGTCCGTACGTCCACTCCGTGGGCCACTGCTCGCGCTGCCGTACGACCGTCGAGCCGCGCCTGTCCATGCAGTGGTGGGTCAAGGTCGGCCCGCTGGCCCAGGCCGCCGGCGACGCCGTCCGGGACGGCCGCGTCGCGATCCACCCCGCCGACATGTCGAAGCGCTACTTCGACTGGGTCGACAACATGCACGACTGGTGCATCTCACGGCAGTTGTGGTGGGGTCACCGGATTCCCGTCTGGTACGGCCCCGAGGGCGAGGTCGTCTGCGTCGGCCCCGACGAGGAGCCGCCGAGCGGCGAGGGCTGGACCCAGGACACCGACGTCCTCGACACCTGGTTCTCGTCGGGGCTGTGGCCGTTCTCCACGCTCGGCTGGCCCGAACAGACCCCGGACCTGCAGAAGTTCTACTCGACGGACGTCCTGCTCACCGGCCACGACATCATCTTCTTCTGGGTCGCCCGGATGATGATGTTCGGCCTGTACGCCATGGACGGCGAGGTCCCCTTCAAGACCATCGCCCTCACCGGCCTGGTCCGCGACGAGCGCGGCAAGAAGATGTCGAAGTCCTTCGGCAACGTGGTCGACCCGCTGGACTGGATGGACAAGTACGGCTCCGACGCCGTCCGTTTCACCCTCGCCCGCGGCGCCAACCCCGGCACCGACGTGCCGATCGGTGAGGACTGGGTCCAGGCGTCCCGGAACTTCGCCAACAAGATCTGGAACGCCACGCGCTTCGCGCTGATGAACGGTGCGACGGTCGAGGGGCCGCTGCCGGAGGCGTCGAAGCTGTCGGCGACCGACCGGTGGATCCTGTCCCGGCTGAACAAGACCGTCGCCGAAGTCGACGCGCTCTACGACGACTTCCAGTTCGCGAAGCTGTCCGACGCGCTCTACCACTTCGCGTGGGACGAGGTGTTCGACTGGTACGTCGAGCTGTCGAAGACGACGTTCATGGCGGGCGGCGAGCCGGCGAAGGTGTCCGGCCGGGTCCTCGGTGAGGTCCTGGACGTGACGCTTCGTCTCCTCCACCCGGTCGTTCCGTTCGTGACGGAGACGCTCTGGACCACCCTCACCGGTGGTGAGTCCGTCGTCGTCGCCGAGTGGCCGAAGGACAGCGGGTTCCGTGACACCGCCGCCGAGCGGGAGATCGAGACGCTTCAGGAGGTCATCACCGAGGTGCGGCGCTTCCGTGCCGACCAGGGGCTGCAGCCCGGTCAGCGGGTGCCGGCGCGGCTGAGCCTCGACGGGACCGCGTTGGCTCCGCACGAGGCGGCCATCCGGCAGCTGCTGCGTCTCCAGCCCGAGGGCGACAGCTTCTCGGCCACGGCGACCCTGCCGGTCGGCGGTGCCACCGTCGCGCTCGACCTCTCCGGCACGATCGACGTCGGCGCGGAGCGTAAGCGGCTCGCCAAGGATCTCGCCGCTGCCGAGAAGGAGAAGGCCCAGGCGAACGGGAAGCTCGGCAACGAGGCGTTTCTCGCGAAGGCGCCGGACCAGGTGGTCGAGAAGATCCGCACGCGGCTTGCCAAGGCGGACGAGGACATCGCCCGGATCAAGGAGCAACTGGAGCGGCTGCCGGAGGCGTGACCGGGGGCGGGGGGTGGTTTTTTCGCCCCCTCCGCCCCTACCCGTCCCTTGTTCCTGGGGCTCCGCCCCAGACCCCGCTCCTCAAACGCCGGAGGGGCTAAAAATCTTTGGCGGGGGTCTGGGGGCGGCAGCCCCCAGGGGACGGGAATGGGTAGGGGCGGCGGGGGCGAAAACCCCTCCGTAGACTGACCCCGTGAGCCAGCTTCCCCCGCACGACAGCAGTGAGTCAGAGCCGCAGGATCCGTTTGGGCTCTTCGACGAGATCGTCGAAGCCGAGACCGGCCGGGATCCCGATCTCGCGGTGATCGAGGCCGGCAGCCGAACCCTGCGTACGCAGGGCGGTGGCGCGCCGGAGGCCGACGTGCCCGGCCGGCCTGCCGACCCCGAGATCGACAAGGCGTTGCGCGAGGTGGAGGCCGAGCTCGCGACCCGCTGGGGCGAGACGAAGCTGGAGCCGTCCGTCAGCCGCATCGCCGCGCTGATGGACGTGCTGGGCGAGCCGCAGCGGGCGTACCCGTCGATCCACATCACGGGCACGAACGGCAAGACGTCCACGGCCCGCATGGTCGAGGCCCTGCTCGGCGCCTTCGACCTGCGCACCGGCAGGTACACCAGCCCGCACGTGCAGTCGATCACCGAGCGGATCAGCCTCGACGGGGCGCCGATCCCCGCCGAGCGGTTCATCGAGACGTACAACGACATCAAGCCCTACATCGAGATGGTCGACGGTCAGCAGGAGTACCGGCTGTCGTTCTTCGAGGTGCTGACCGGCATGGCGTACGCGGCGTTCGCCGACACACCGGTGGACGTCGCCGTCGTCGAGGTCGGCATGGGCGGCAGCTGGGACGCCACCAACGTCATCGACGGGGACGTCGCCGTGGTGACCCCCATCGACCTCGATCACACCGACCGGCTCGGTGAAACGCCCGGTGAGATCGCCACCGAGAAGGCCGGCATCGTCAAGCAGGGCGCGACCGTCATCCTGGCGCAGCAGCCGGTGGACGCGGCGCAGGTGCTGTTGAAGAAGGCCGTCGAGGTGGACGCGACGGTGGCCCGGGAAGGGTTGGAGTTCGGGGTGGTCGCGCGGCAGGTCGCCGTCGGCGGGCAGCTGGTCACGTTGCGCGGGCTCGGCGGGGAGTACGAGGAGGTCTTCCTGCCGTTGCACGGCGCCTACCAGGCGCACAACGCCGCCGTGGCGCTCGCCGCGGTCGAGGCGTTCTTCGGAGTCGGCGCCGCGCACACCCAGCGCCTCGACATCGACAACGTCCGCAAGGCCTTCGCCTCGGTCACCGCACCGGGCCGCATGGAGGTCGTACGCCGCTCGCCGACCGTCGTCCTGGACGCCGCGCACAATCCGGCCGGTGCCCGTGCGACCGCCGAGGCCGTCAGCGAGGCGTTCGACTTCAGCCGGCTGATCGGTGTGGTGGGCGCGAGCGGGGAGAAGGACGTACGAGGGGTTCTCGAGGCCTTCGAGCCGATCTTCGCCGAGGTCGTGGTCACGCAGAACTCCAGTGATCGCGCGATGGACACGGACGAGCTGGCCGGTGTCGCCGTCGAGATCTTCGGTGACGACCGGGTGCAGGTGGAGCCGCGGCTCGATGACGCGCTGGAGGCCGCGATCACGCTGGCCGAGGAAGAGGGCGAGTACGCCGGCAGCGGTGTGCTGGTCACCGGGTCCGTCATCACCGTCGGCGAGGCCCGACTGCTGCTGGGGAGGGGCTGAACACTGTGCGTACGCTCTGTGCTTCGACGCTGATCGGCGAGTTCTTCGTCATCGGGTTCGCCGGTCTGGTCGCGATGAAGGATCCCGATCTGGCGACCTCCACGGTGTTGACGGTCTGCGGGATCCTGATGGCGCTGAGCGTCCTGCTCTGCGGGATGATCACGCGGCCCGGGGGCGTCCAGCTCGGCTGGGCCCTGCAGATCGCGCTGGTCGCCAGTGGTTTCATCGTGCCGACGATGTTCATCCTGGGACTGGCCTTCGGGGCCCTGTGGTGGGCGTCCATCCACTACGGGCGGAAGATCGACGAGGCCAAGGCCAGGTTCGCGGCCCAGGCGCAGGCACAGGGCGCGGGGCAGGCTCCGGCGGAGGGCAACGCGGGGTAGTGGCGGCCGCGTACCTCCGTACCACCTGACGCTGCGTAACACCCACCCAGACACGCCCTGTAGCCTCGGTTCCCCGCACACCATGTGATCGAAGGAGCCATCAAGTGAGCCAGCGCACCCTCGTCCTTCTCAAGCCCGACACCGTCCGTCGCGGCCTGACCGGCGAGATCATCAGCCGTATCGAGCGCAAGGCGGGCTGGCAGATCACCGCGCTGGAGCTGCGGACGCTGGACCAGGACACGCTGGAGCAGCACTACGGCGAGCACAAGGGCAAGCCCTTCTACGAGCCGCTGGTGGAGTTCATGGCGTCGGGTCCTGTCGTGGCGCTCGTCGTCGAGGGCGACCGGGTCATCGAGGGCGTGCGCGCGCTCGCCGGGCCCACCGACCCGATCGCCGCCGCCCCCGGCTCCATCCGTGGCGACTTCGGTGTGATCGTCCGCGAGAACCTGATCCACGCCTCCGACTCCGAGGAGTCCGCCGAGCGTGAGCTGAAGATCTTCTTCCCCGGCCGCGGCTGAACCGCCGGGTCCGAAGCGGGCCGAGCACCGAACCGCAGGCACCGGGCCGTAAGTATTTCGAGAAACTTTCTGAGGGGGCGTCAGCCCCACTCGGGTGTCTGACCTGGGGCGGCCGTGGATTTCCGGCCGTCCCGTGGCATATGCGTGCCGATCGGGGGAACGCGTACCCCCGATGGCCCGTCTCCAGGAGCGGGGCGGCGTCTCATCTGCTGACAATGGCGAAGACCCTCGCGCAGTGTTCGTGCAGGCGCGTCTACGATGGAAGCCTTCACGTCACTGCACCCACCTCGCCGTCCTAAAAAGCCGTCAAAGCTCCACTTGGGAAGGCCAGACGAATCCTGATGGGGAACTCAATGTCGTTCATCGGCCGTGACATGGCTGTCGACCTCGGGACCGCCAACACGCTGGTGTACGTCAGGGGTCGCGGGATCGTACTCAACGAGCCGTCCGTCGTCGCGATCAACACCAACACCGGTGGAATTCTCGCGGTCGGCGCGGAAGCGAAGAAGATGATCGGGCGGACCCCTGGCAACATCGTTGCCGTGCGTCCGCTGCGGGACGGTGTGATCGCCGACTTCGAGATCACCGAGCGCATGCTCCGCTACTTCATTCTGAAGATCCACAAGCGGCGCTATCTCGCCCGCCCCCGTGTCGTCGTCTGTGTGCCCTCGGGCATCACGGGCGTCGAGCGCCGTGCCGTCATCGAGGCGTCGTCCCAGGCCGGGGCGCGCCAGGTGCACATCATCGAGGAGCCCATGGCCGCGGCCATCGGTTCCGGCCTGCCGGTCCACGAGGCCACGGGCAACATGGTGGTGGACATCGGCGGCGGCACCACGGAGGTCGCGGTCATCTCGCTCGGCGGCATCGTCACCGCCCAGTCCATCCGCGTCGCGGGCGACGAGCTGGACAGCTCGATCATCCAGCACATCAAGAAGGAGTACTCACTTCTTCTCGGTGAGCGGAGTGCCGAACAGATCAAGATCACGATCGGTTCGGCGTACGACCTCGACAATGACGAACACACCGAAATCCGCGGCCGGGACCTCGTGTCCGGGCTGCCCAAGACCGTCGTCATCTCCGCGGCCGAAGTGCGCAAGGCCATCGAGGAACCGGTCAACTCGATCATCGACGCCGTGAAGACGACTCTCGACAAGTGCCCGCCGGAGCTGTCCGGCGACATCATGGACCGCGGAATCGTTCTGACCGGCGGCGGAGCCCTGCTGCGCGGTCTCGACGAGCGGCTGCGCCGCGAGACCGGCATGCCGATCCATATCGCGGAGGACCCGCTGGACAGCGTTGCGCTCGGCGCCGGTAAGTGCGTCGAGGAGTTCGAGGCGCTGCAGCAGGTTCTGGACGCCCAGCCGCGCAGATGAGGTAACTCTTCGATTCCGCCGTACGAGATGCACCCTTCTCGTACGGCGGATCGTTGATATTCAGGCATAAGCTCCCCCATAACATCCTCAACACCCTTGGCATTTCTGCTCGGGGTGCGCCCCTGTTGACCCACGAAGGAAGGCACGGCCGCCGCACGTGAGGGACACACGAGAGAGCCGGCTGCTCCTGGTGCTGCTGATCGCCATCGCGTTCGCTTTGATCACGGTGGACATCCGCGGTGGCGAGGATTCACCGGTCGACGGTGCCCGGGGGGCCGCCGCCACGGTCTTCGGCCCGATCGAGAACGGGGTGGCGTCCGCGGTCGACCCCGTCGGCAACGCGATCGCGGCGGTCCGCGACTCGGGCGAGCGGCACGACCGCATCGCCCAGCTCGAGAAGGACAACGCGGCCCTGAAGGTGAAGCTCGGCAGCGACGACCGCAACAGCAGCCGGCTCACCCAGCTGGACAAGATGCTGAAGACGGCGGGCGCCGGCCAGTACGGCATCAAGGGCGCCGAGGTCATCGCGATAGGAGCGGCCCAGGGCTTCTCCTGGACCGTCACGATCGACGTCGGCTCCAGCGACGGCATCACCCGCGACATGACCGTCCTCAACGGAGACGGACTCGTCGGGCGCGTCACCACCGTCGGCCCCAACACCGCCACCGTGCTGCTCGCCAACGACCCCGACTTCACCGTCGGCACGCGCATGGAGTCCACCGACGAGCTCGGCTTCGCCTCCGGGCAGGGCGACCAGCCGTTCCGCGTCGAACTCCTCAACGGCAAGGCCAAGATCAAGAACGGCGACCGTCTGGTCACCTTCGGCTCGCAGGCCGACAAGCCCTTCGTGCCCGGCGTCCCGGTCGGCGTGGTCTCCCGCGTCGACCCCTCCGGCGGCGACCTGACCCGCACCATCTACGTCAAGCCGTACGTCTCGTTCACGAAGCTCGACATCGTCGGCGTAGTCGTCGAGGCCCCCAGCAAGGACCCGCGCGACGCCGTGCTGCCGCCGAAACCGAAGCCAACGCCCACGCCGACGGTGACCGTGACGGTCACCCCCTCGGCGCTCGTGCCCGTCGACGGCCAGCAGCAAGAGCAGTAGGAGCCGAACCCCCATGCGTTTCAACCGGATGCTGCTCTCCACCACCCTGGTGGTTGTCGCCCTGGTGATCCAGGTGAGCGTCCTCGCCCGGCTCCACCTCCCGGGCGCCGTCCCCGACCTGCTGCTCCTCACCGTGCTGGCCCTCGCCATGGTCTACGGCCATGTCGGCGGCGCCCTCATCGGCTTCGGCGCCGGCCTCCTCGCCGACCTCGCCCCGCCCGCCGACCACGCCGCCGGGCGCTACGCCCTCGTGCTGTGCGTCATCGGCTATCTGGCGGGCCTGGTCAAGCCCGAGAGCGGCCAGCTCAAGTCCGCGACAGGACCGATGGCCGTGGTGGTCGCCGCCGCGGTCGGATCCACCCTGCTGTACGCCGGAGTCGGCGCCCTCGTCGGCGACACCTCCGCCCGCCATGTGGGCCTCACCGGGCTGCTGTTCACCGCCGCCCTGTACGACCTGCTGCTCGCGCCCTTCGTGGTCCCCGGGCTGATGGCCCTGGCCAGACGCGCCGAGAACGATCCGCTCGCCGAGGCCAATTCGGGCGGCAAATCGGGCGACGTCGCCTCGGGCTGGCTGTCGTCCGGCACCGGGCTGCGCATCGGCAGCCAGCGCGGGGGACTGCGGGTGAAGGCCGCCAAGGCGCGCGTCGCCCGGGCGGGACGCATCAAGGGGGTCAAGCGGCTTTGAGCACGCACCAGTTGGTGGCCCGGTCGGTGGCCCGGCCACACAGGTTCACCGTGTACTCGTATGACTCGTACGCACACTGAGAGGGGGAGGCAGCAGCAGTGACCAACATCCCCGAGACCGGCAGGACCCCACGGGTCCAGATCCGACTCGTCGTCATCCAGATTCTCGTACTCTCCCTCCTCGGCACCCTCGGCGGACGCCTCTGGTACCTCCAGATCCGCAACGGCGACGAGTACGCCAAGGAAGCATCCGGCAACCATGTCCAGCAGGTCGTGAGTCCCGCCGTACGCGGCTCGATCCTCGACGCACGCGGGGTGCCGATCGCCGACAACGAGACCCGGCTCGTGGTCTCCGCCTCGCGCACCGACCTGCTGAAGATGAAGGACGACGGCAAGGCCGTCCTCACCAAGCTCGCCGCCGTCCTCGGCATGAAGCCCCAGGACGTCATGGAGAAGGTCCGCCTCTGCGACGCCAAGACGCCGCAGCCCTGCTGGAACGGCTCGCCCTACCAGCCGATCCCCATCACCGACGAGGCCACCGCCAAGCAGGCCCTGCAGATCCGCGAACGCTCCGAGGACTTCCCCGGCATCACCGCCGAGCCTGAGGCCGTACGCCGCTACGCCGCACCCGGCGGCGCCAACACCGCCCAGGTGCTCGGCTACCTCTCGCCCGTCACCGACGACGAGATCACCAAGGCCGAGGACAGCGACTCGCCGTATCTGCGCTCCGACCAGGTGGGCCGCTCAGGCCTGGAGCGCCAGTACGACCAGGAGCTGCGCGGCAAGGCGGGCGTCACCCGCTACGAGGTCGACAACCTCGGCCGCGTCATCGGACAGGCCGAGAGCGACGCGGCCGAGCCCGGTTCGAACGTCGTCACCAGCATCGACGCACGCGTGCAGAGGGTCGCCGAGTACCAGCTCAACGAGGCGATGAAGGACGCCCGTGACGTGTTCGACAAGAACACCGGCGAGAACTACAAGGCGGACTCCGGGGCCGTCGTGGTGATGGAGGCCAAGACCGGCCGCGTCGTCGCCATGGCCTCGAACCCGACGTACGACCCGAACGCCTGGGTCGGCGGCATCTCCGGCAAGGACTACGCCCAGCTCACCGGCAAGACCTCCAACTACCCGCTGCTCAACCGCGCGATCCAGGGCCAGTCGGCCCCCGGCTCGATCTTCAAGGTCGTCCCCACGGCCGCCGCCATCAACGCGGGCTACTCCTTCGACGGCCCCTACGAGTGCTCCAGCTCGTACTCCATCGGCGGCCAGACCTTCAAGAACTTCGAGACCAAGGGCTACGGCCCGATCAGCCTCGGCCGGGCCCTGGAGGTCTCCTGCGACACCGTCTTCTACCGCCTCTCGCACGAGGAGTGGAAGAAGGACGGCGGCATCGACCCGAAGGGGAAGCCGAACGACTGGTTCTACAAGACGGCCCACCAGTTCGGCCTCGGCGCGGAGACCGGCATCGACCTCCCCAACGAGGTCACCGGGCGCATCCCCGACCGCCAGTGGAAGGAAAGCTACTGGGAGGCCAACAAGGACTCCTGGTGCAAGTACGGCAAGAAGGGCGGCACGTACGCCGAGCAGATCGCGTACGAGAACTGCCTCGAAGGCAACAAGATGCGCGCCGGTGACTCCGTCAACTACTCCATCGGCCAGGGCGACACCCTCGTCACCCCGATCCAGATGGCCGCGATCTACGGAGCGATCTCCAACGGCGGCACGCTGTACGAGCCCACCGTCGGCAAGGCCATCGTGAGCGCCGACGGCAAGAACGTCGAGGAGATCGCGCCGAAGGCGAACGGCAAGCTGCCGATGACGTCCAAGACGCGCGACGAAATAGACGGTGCCCTCGCGGGAGTCGCGACGCAGGGTACGGCCGCCTGGCGATTCGGCGGCTGGCCGCAGGACGAGATCCCGATGCACGCCAAGACGGGTACCGCCGAGGTCTACGGCAAGCAGACGACCTCGTGGTTCGCCACGTACACCAAGGACTACACGGTCGTCATGACCATCTCCCAGGGTGGTACGGGCTCCGGCGCCTCGGGCCCCGCCGTGCGCAACATCTACAACGCGCTCTACGGCGTCTCCGCGGACGGCACGATCGACAGCAAGAAGGCGCTGCTGCCCACCCCGCAGAAGAGCCTGCCGAAGATCCAGTCCGACGGTTCGATCGACGCCCCGAAGATCGAGAAGTACGACCCGGAGAAGGAGCAGGCCAGCGAGACCGAGGCGCTCGGCGGGATCGACGGACAGCTCCCGGGCGCGACGGTCTCCTCGCCGTCGGCGGAGAACCGTGACACCCGACGGCGCAGAGCCCGAGGGTGCGGCAGGCGCAGGACGACCGGGAATCGGAGACTGCTCACATGACCGGCGCGAACAACTTCTCCGTCTCCGGGTACGGACCCGAACGCGGCAGCCTCTCCCGGTTGTTCGCCCGTGACTCGCTGGCCCGGCGGCTCGACTGGCCGATACTGTTCTCGGCCATCGCGCTCTCGCTCATCGGCTCGGTCCTCGTCTACTCGGCGACCCGCAACCGCACCGAGATCAACCAGGGCGACCCGTACTACTTCCTGATCCGCCACCTCATGAACACCGGCATCGGCTTCGGCCTGATGGTCGGCACGGTCTGGCTCGGCCACCGCACCCTGCGCACCGCCGTCCCGATCCTCTACGGCCTCTCGGTCGCCCTGATCCTGGCGGTGCTGACCCCGCTCGGCGCCACGGTCAACGGCGCCCACGCCTGGATCGTGCTCGGCGGCGGCTTCTCGCTCCAGCCCTCCGAGTTCGTGAAGATCACGATCATCCTGGGCATGGCGATGCTCCTTGCGGCCCGCGTCGACGCCGGTGACAAGCCCTACCCCGACCACCGCACGGTCCTCCAGGCACTGGGCCTGGCCACCGTCCCGATGATGATCGTCATGCTGATGCCCGACCTCGGTTCGGTCATGGTCATGGTCATCATCGTGCTGGGCGTACTGCTCGCCTCCGGCGCGTCCAACCGCTGGGTGTTCGGACTGCTCGGCGCCGGCGCGCTCGGGGCGATCGCGGTCTGGCAGCTCAAGATCCTCGACGAGTACCAGATCAACCGCTTCGCCGCCTTCGCCAACCCCGAACTCGACCCGGCAGGCGTCGGCTACAACACCAACCAGGCGCGTATCGCGATCGGTTCGGGCGGCCTGTTCGGCACCGGCCTCGGCAAGGGCTCGCAGACCACCGGCCAGTTCGTCCCCGAACAGCAGACGGACTTCGTCTTCACCGTCGCGGGCGAGGAACTCGGCTTCGTAGGCGCCGGACTGATCCTGGTGCTCCTCGGCGTGATCCTGTGGCGCGCCTGCCGTATCGCCCGCGAGACCACCGAGCTGTACGGCACGATCGTCGCCGCCGGCATCATCGCCTGGTTCGCCTTCCAGTCCTTCGAGAACATCGGCATGACCCTCGGGATCATGCCGGTCGCGGGGTTGCCGCTGCCCTTTGTGTCCTACGGCGGCTCATCGATGTTCGCGGTGTGGGTGGCCGTGGGGCTGTTGCAGTCGATCAGGGTGCAGCGGCCGATGTCGGCCTAGGTGGTGCTCGGGTGTCGCCCCGGAAAACATGAGGCGACACCCGGGAAAACGACAAATGTGGCCGAGATGGCAAGTCCGGACACATGGGGGACTGCCCCCGGGCCGTAATCGCGTCTAGATTCGGGTCATGGCGGACACGAAGCGCGAGATCGAGCGGAAGTACGAAGGTCCCGCGGCCGAGGGTGACGCGGGCCTGCCAGAACTGACGGGCGTCGCGGGGGTCGCGTCCGTCATCGACAAGGGCGTCGCCGAGCTCGACGCCACGTATTACGACACGGCCGACCAGCGGCTAGCCGCCGCCTCGCTCACGCTGCGCCGCCGCACCGGCGGCTCCGACGCCGGCTGGCACCTCAAACTCCCCGTCTCCGAAGACGTCCGCGACGAGATCCAGGCCCCGCTCTCCGACGACCTGCCCCGCTCGCTGAGCGGCCTCGTACGCTCCCGGGTGCGTGACGCCGAGCTCGTCCCCCTCGTACGCCTGCGGTCGGCCCGCGACATCCGCCACCTCGTCGACGACTCCGGCGCCCTGCTCGCCGAGGTCAGCCTCGACCGCGTCCGCGCCGAGCGGCTCAGCGGCGGCGAGGGCACCGCCGAGTGGACCGAGATCGAGGTCGAGCTCGCGGACGACGGCGACCCCGCCTTCCTCGACAAGGTCGAGAAGAAGCTCCGCAAGGCGGGCCTGGCCCGCTCGTCGTCGGCGTCCAAGCTGGCCAAGGCGCTGGCGGAGACCGCGCCGAAGACGAAGGGCAAGAAGCCCAAGGCGCCCGCGCCGGAGACGGAACCGGTCACTGCGGGCGACCACGTCCTCGCGTACATCCGCGCCCAGCGCGACGCGATCGTCGAGCTGGACCCCGCCGTCCGCCGCGACGTCTACGACTCCGTGCACAGCATGCGCGTCGCCACCCGCCGGATGCGCAGCGCCTTCCGCTCCTACGGCAAGGTCCTCGACCGCACCGTCACCGACCCGATCGGCGACGAACTGAAGTGGCTGGCGGGCGAGTTGGGCGTCGACCGCGATCAGGAAGTACTCACCGAGCGGCTGACGCAGTCCCTCGCCGACCTGCCGCGCAACCTGCTCTCCGGGCCCGTCCGCACCCGACTGCGCACCTGGTCGCACGCCCGCAGCTCCGGCTCAAGGCGCCGTCTGATCGCCGTACTCGACGGGAAGCGCTACCTCGACCTGCTGACCGCGCTCGACGCGATCGTCGCGGATCCGCCGTTGCTCAAGGCGGCGGCGGGCGACCCGTCGACGGTGATCGCGAACGCTGTACGCAAGGACTTCAAGAAGGTCTCCGACCTGATCGAAGAGGCTCTCGACCGGCCGTCCGGCGCGGACCGCGACTTCGCGATGCACGAGGCCCGCAAGAAGGCCAAGCGCACCCGGTACGCGGCCGAGACCGCCGCGCCCGCCCTGGGCAGGCCGGCCGCCGACCTGGTCAAGTCGATGAAGTCCCTGCAGACCCTGCTCGGCGACCACCAGGACAGCGTGATGGTCCGCGAGGCCGTGCTCGGACTCGCGGCCCAGGCGCACGCGGCGGGGGAGAACGCCTTCACGTACGGGGTGCTGTACGGGCGGGAGGAGCAGCGGGCCGCGGCGGCCGAGGCGGCTCTGCCGGAGGCCTGGGAGACGATCGTGGGCCGGGCGGCCGTCTGATCGCGGGGCGGGCGGGGACGGGGTCCTGGTCCGGCGGTGCGGCGGGTGCCTCGGGCCGCGTTAGGCTAGATGGTCACCTCTGTCAGCCAGCCCTGGCAGCACAGTCAGCTCCCTCTGCTCCCTCAGCTCACGAAGGTTTGCCAGATGCCAGCCGAATCGGTCTTCCCGCAGCTCGAAGCTCTGCTCCCGCATGTGCAGAAGCCGATTCAGTACGTCGGCGGAGAGCTCAACTCCACGGTCAAGCCCTGGGACGCCTGTGATGTCCGCTGGGCGCTCATGTACCCCGACGCGTACGAGGTCGGACTGCCCAACCAGGGCGTCATGATCCTTTACGAGGTGCTGAACGAGCGCGAGGGCGTCCTCGCCGAGCGCACGTACAGCGTGTGGCCGGACCTGGAGGCGCTGATGCGCGAGCACCGGGTGCCCCAGTTCACGGTGGACAGCCACCGCCCCGTGAAGGCCTTCGACGTCTTCGGCCTGTCCTTCTCCACGGAGCTGGGCTACACGAACATGCTGACGGCCCTTGACCTGGCGGGCATCCCGCTGGAGTCCAAGGACCGTACGCTCGACGACCCGATCGTCCTCGCGGGCGGCCACGCGGCCTTCAACCCGGAGCCCATCGCCGACTTCGTCGACGCGGTGATCATCGGCGACGGCGAGCAGGCCGTCCTCGACATGACGGACATCATCCGGGCCTGGAAGTCGGAGGGTCGGCCGGGAGGCCGCGAGGAGGTCCTGTTCCGCCTCGCGAAGACCGGATCGGTGTACATCCCGGCGTTCTACGACGTCGAGTACCTCACCGACGGCCGTATCGCCCGTGTCGTACCCAACAAGTCGGGCGTCCCGTGGCGGGTGTCCAAGCACACCGTCATGGACCTCGACGAGTGGCCGTACCCCAAGCAGCCCCTCGTCCCGCTCGCGGAGACGGTCCACGAGCGGATGTCGGTCGAGATCTTCCGCGGCTGCACGCGCGGCTGCCGCTTCTGCCAGGCGGGCATGATCACCCGCCCGGTGCGCGAGCGCTCGATCACGGGCATCGGCGACATGGTGGAGAAGGGCCTCAAGGCGACGGGCTTCGAGGAGGTGGGCCTGCTGTCGTTGTCGTCGGCCGACCACTCGGAGATCGGCGACATCGCCAAGGGCCTCGCGGACCGGTACGAGGAGGACAAGATCGGCCTGTCCCTCCCGTCGACGCGGGTGGACGCCTTCAACGTCGACCTGGCCAACGAGCTGACGAGGAACGGCCGCAGGTCCGGCCTGACCTTCGCGCCCGAGGGCGGCTCGGAGCGCATGCGCAAGGTCATCAACAAGATGGTCTCCGAAGAGGACCTGATCCGGACGGTCTCCACGGCGTACGGCAACGGCTGGCGCCAGGTGAAGCTGTACTTCATGTGCGGCCTGCCGACGGAGACCGACGAGGACGTCCTCCAGATCGCCGACATGGCGATGAACGTCATCGCCGAGGGCCGCAAGGCCTCCGGCCAGAACGACATCCGCTGCACGGTGTCCATCGGCGGCTTCGTGCCGAAGCCCCACACCCCGTTCCAGTGGGCCCCGCAGCTCTCCGCCGAGGAGACGGACGCCCGCCTCACCAAGCTCCGCGACAAGATCCGCGGCGACAAGAAGTACGGCCGTTCCATCGGCTTCCGCTACCACGACGGCAAGCCCGGCATCGTCGAGGGCCTGCTGTCCCGCGGCGACCGCCGTATCGGCGCCGTGATCCGCGCGGTGTACGAGGACGGCGGCCGCTTCGACGGCTGGCGCGAGCACTTCTCGTACGACCGCTGGATGGCCTGCGCCGAGAAGACGCTGCCCGCCTTCGGCGTGGACGTCGACTGGTACACCACCCGCGAGCGCACCTACGAGGAGGTCCTCCCCTGGGACCACCTCGACTCCGGCCTCGACAAGGACTGGCTCTGGGAGGACTGGCAGGACTCCCTCGACGAGACCGAGGTCGAGGACTGCCGGTGGACGCCGTGCTTCGATTGTGGCGTGTGCCCGCAGATGGACACTTGGCCACAAGTAAGTAACAGCGGGAAGAAGCTGCTGCCGCTGGCGGTCAAGGGCGCTGCTGGCAGCGGACACGCTCACTGAGGTGAGCGCAGGGTTGCGGCGCGTTGTAGAGGCACTGGGGGACGGCAGCGAGGAAGAGGTGGCTGCTGTCCTGCGGGCGCTCGGTGCTCGGGGCGAACGGCAGGGGATCGTGCGGGAGGCGCCGAGAACGCCTCTGCCAGCTCCTGGAGGCTCTTCTACTGTCCACTCCGAGGTGGAGTGGGTCTGACCGGGCTGACAGCCCAGGAGAGGACCGTACGGTGTTGGCCGTCGCCTGACGGCTGCTCTCGGTTCGCGGGGTGTGCTCTGGCTTCCTAGCCTGGCGTCGTCCGCAACGGAGGAGCGACCCGACCCAACCAGCTACGCTGCCGACCGCCAGTCAGGACGGCGACACAGCCGGTCCATTCGCCGTTCGTGACGTGGCTACGCAGAGCATCAGCCTTCCTTCGGCCCCTTTCGGTCATACCGACCGCTGACGGCATGATTTCGCACGACCACCGCCACGATTACAGACATGGCGACTTCGGGGGCAAAGAGCAGTCTGCTCGGCGGTTTAGGGCAATGGTGGGGCGTCTTGGCTGGCGCCCTGCTCATCGCCGCCTGGATCAATGGAGCTGCAGGACCAGTGGTGATCATCACCCTGTCTGCCGCTGTGCTTCTCTGGTCATTCTTTCAAGCTCCGGTGACCTGTGGGGCTCCGGTCAGAGGGCGCGTCGACGGATGCCGTAACAACGCGACTGGCATCCTCATGGGCTGTCATATCCATCAACACCGGTGGCAGAAGCTCAAGATGCTGATCTTGCGCCGGCGAGTGCGCGAGTTCTGCTCCGGGCTGTTCTCGGATGGCAAGGCAGCGCTCGTTACACTCGCAGCAATAGGCAGCTTCCTCTCAGGGCTGGTGGCTCTGATACCTGGGGTTACCGTCTGACCTGATAGGCCAGACGTACAGCACAGACACGCCGAACGGGCGCCAAGTCAGCCATGCACTTCTGAGGATCCGTCGGCGATCGTGTGATGACTCACTTTTCCCAGTCCTCCAAAAGAGGGCCAAATATCACGTCATGCCACGGGCGAATCCACTCTTGCATGTAACAGACATCGCTCGAGGACGGTGCAGGATTTGCTTCCCTCAACTTCACTACAGATGGCATGACAGCAGAATCCCCCAACAAGAGAGCTTCCCCCGATGACAACATGGGCAGGGAATCTGTGAGTGGGCCAAGCGAATCAGGAATCAGCCTCCGCACGTAACGCTGATCCTCGGGATTAGTCAAGCGCATAGCAAGGAAATTGCTGCACTGCGAAAAGATAGTCTCGGAGATCTCAGCCGGCCTCTGGCTCACAATGGCAGCCGTAATTCCATACTTCCGTCCTTCTTTAGCGATACGCTCGATAGCGCCACGCGACGCACTAAATCGCGAAAGATCGCTGCGAGGTACGTATTTGTGCGCCTCTTCATAAACGACCAGAATCGGAGTCTCCGCTCGGCCCTCAGCATGAGCCTTTTTGTAGTAGAAGGCATAATCAAATAGCAGTCGAGAGATCAACGAGACGCTAATGCTGAGTACTTCAAACGGGACCCCACTTAGGTCAACAATTGTCACGTTCGAGGGGCTATCTTTGCGGTAGCCAGTGAACTGCCGCAGCACCTCCTCGAGTGTAACCTTCTTAACCCTTTCCCCAAGCAGGAAGTCAAGCCTTCTGTCCGTGTATTTGTTTTCCAGACGGGTTAGAAAATTGACAAGCTTACCCTTGAGTGGCCCGTTAACCTGCTTTCCGCTAGATCCGGGCACCATCTCGTCATTCTTGGCCTGAATGTACCCGATAACCTCGCCGATATCAAAGAAGAGTGGCGAGTCGTAGTGGATCAGGTCACGCTTTTCGTCCGATCCGGCATAGTGCTTCCTGCGATTTTCTGTAATTCCTCGCTTGAGTGTTGCAACTTGATTATGTGATTGCTCCTCCACACTCTCAATGAACAGGTCTTGCAACTCTTCCGAGTTGAGAAGCCAGTAGGGGAGAATTAGAGAATCCACGCTTAGATAATTGGCATCAGGGAATGCCGACAGGTACTCCGAGTGGATGTCGAAGATCACGATGTGTGAATTATTCAGAGAGTACTCGCCACGTTTGCGGTCCCTAATTCCTGTTGCAGCCTGAATAATCCTTGCCATAGCGTGAGACTTACCAGAACCTGTAGATCCTACGATTGCAATGTGCCTGTTAAAGAACCTGTCGCCGTCTACCGGAACGGCCACCTTCCTATCTTGCGATAGCTGAGCAAAATGGAATCGACGGATGTCATCTCCAAGCGCATCATAGATCTTCTGGATCTGATCATGGCTTGCTACTGTCACCTCCTTGGGTGGGATCGCAATTCCTCCGCCTCCGCGCTGGAATTTTCCGTCCTCACCGATAAATCCGAGAGGGACAGCCTCGATGAGATATACCTTCTCCCTCTCTCCGTCGACAGACTCCTGCCCTCTTACCTCGATCGAATAGTTCTCGATAATTGCAATAATGGAAGAATTATTGCTGTCGTAGATGCGTAGGTATGATCCAACCTCGACGGGCTCACCGCGACCCAGATCCGCAATCTCGTGCACAGCAATCTTGATCTTGTTGGGATAGACAGCCACCACTTCGGCACCGGGCATTTATTTCCCCCTATCGAAGAACTCTCGACACATGCTGCGGACACTGAACGAATCGCCGATACACCCTGGCGTCAGCGGAGTCGGGAATGAGTTGCGATGGCGACGAAATGAAGAAGTCATAGACGTCGGCGAAACTGACCATCTCTACCATGCCAGGAATGTTCTCCTCCCCCGAGATCTTAAGTTCGACCGAACGTCCAATCTTCGGATTAGTTAGATCTCCCAGTCGCAGCCTATCTCCGTTGAAGTAGGTGCCATCAAATATTCCCACTTCTGCATCAATCAGTAGGCGCTTGGCAATGGACAGGTCTTCCATTCCTCGTAGAACGAGGTACGGAGAAAAGGAGTTATGGCGCCTATAGAACCGCTTGCGCACAGCCAATGCAATGTCAACTACATCATGTGCATTCAGCTGAGGGGGACATTCAACGACAAACAGACGTTCCCGTTTTGGAAGGTTAATTCCACGCTGCGTAACTTCAGACCTGAGAAGTTTAATGTAGCGTTCATTCCCGAAGAAATTTTGATACCCAGAATGGAAGATCGATGTACGCGTAGAATTTACGACCTCGCGAAGCCTTTCTCCCGATACCAAACGGGCTCCAGGGGGATTATTGACCACCAGGTCGAACAAGTATTTCTGAATGACGGCGTGACAAGCAATGGCCTCTACCTCTGTTTGTAGGCAGTGCTCTTTCATCAACAGGGTTACGACCTTATTGAACTGTTCCTTATAGTCGACGGAAAACTGAATCGTAAGGCACTTCGAGAATTCCGTGATTAGCTCTTCAGAGAACTCTTGCGTGTCCTTTCGCAGAATCTTTTTCAGCTCGCTGATGTCTAGCGTAAGCTCGCTTCCCGGGGCCCTATCCTGAAAATAGCAGTACAGCAGGAACCGCTTCTCTCGGTCGACGGAAAACTGATGGATCATTTGCCTGATGGCATCGGAGATCGCGGCATGCGAGAACTTTTGAGAGCGATGCTTTACTTGAATGTAAGAGTCTTCGACACTTAGGTCTTGCTCACCTTCAATTTGGAATTCTCTACTGGGCTCGTCGTAAATCCGGAGCAAGGAGGCATCGAATTGGAAGATGAAGCCTTTTATGGCGTTGTAGCCACCATCTCGGCGTCCAGTGATCTCTGTCATGTACCGCTCTAGTCGCTCCGCTACTGGCCCCTGTGGCCCCTGAGGTCCTACTTGAAACTGTGCCCCAAGGGGGAGGTGTGTCAGGTTATCGGACCTGATGGCAGTGCGCAGAGTTTGTTCACATCCAGTCAGTTTCGAGGCAGGTGTGGGCAGTTGTGGACGGTCAGGCTGGGACCAGAGCTCTCCAATGCGCGCCTCTGGCTTGAGACTCCGTATTGATCAACGTCTCCCGACCTTGGACTCGTCCTTGCTTGTGGCTCCTCGGTACGGTCGTCTTCGTGTCTGGCGCGCGCTGGGTTGGTCACCCGTAGGCGTGCGCTGGTTGATCGTGCGCGACTAAGGGGAGCTGGTACGGGCATGGCGGTTGACGCTGCTCAATCAGAAGAGGGATTCACGTCGGCGGGTGCTACGCGGGTGATGGTGGCCGCGTGCCAGGCTGCGGGGCTCGACGACAGAGGCGCGGAGTTGATCCGCCTCGGAGAGAACGGGTTGTTCCGGCTGGCTTCGGCCCCGGTGATCGTGCGTGTGGCCCGTGGGCAAGAGTGGCTGCCGAAAGCGCGTGTTGAGGTGGGCGTCTCGCGGTGGTTGGCGGAGGAAGGATTCCCTGCCGCTCGCATCGTTGAGGATCTTGAGCAGCCGTTCTTGATCGAAGGGCATCCGGTGACCTTCTGGCATCTGATCATTGAGGGTGATCGGAAGGCGACCTATGGGGAGTTGGGGGGTGTCCTGCGGGATCTGCACTCCTTGACGGTGCCGGACGGTCTGGAGCTGCCCTCGTTCGAGCCCTTCGACAAGCAGGAGTTGCGGCTAGACCGGGCCGTGATCCCGGAGGATGACAAGGTCTTCCTCCGGAAGCGGTGGCGGGAGCTGCAAGACAGGTACGCGGAGTTGAGGTTCGAGACCCCCAAGGGGCCGGTGCACGGTGATGCTCACGTGCAGAACCTCATGGTCGACGATCAAGGGCAAGTGATCCTGATCGACTTCGAGGCCTTCTGCTTCGATCACCCTGAATGGGACCTGATGGTCACGTCCGTTGAGCACCACAGTCTTGGGTGGCAGACCGACGAGCAGTATGCCGACTTCGTGGCCGCGTACGGGCGGGACCTGTACGACTGGCACGGGTACGAGACGCTGCGTGGCCTGCAAGAGTTCGGCATGACGACGTGGCTGATGCAGAACGTGCAGGAAGACGAGCAGACGGCGGCCGAGTACCGCCGGCGCATTGCTGGTCTGCGCAATGACGACGCGCCTCGGGATTGGCGGCCCTGGTAGCTGCTACTCGTCGTCCAGGCGGGCGAGCGCGTCGTGCACCTGGTCGTTGAAGGCTGCCACCGTCGGGTTCGACGCGTGGGCGCTCACCTCAACCTGGAAGTCGGTCACGTAGCGCTGGAAGCGTGACGACTGGAGACTGTCGCCGTCGTCCACGGCCAGACTGGCTGTCGTGACGGCGGCTTCCAACTCGCCGTTCAGTAGCTGGCTTTGGGCGAGCACCATGCGGCAGAACCCCAGGGTTCGGGCGTACTTCGGGTCGGTGTCGTTGACGGCGCGCTGGGCGTGCTCGACGGACTCGCGGCGCATCTTGAGATCGCGGAAGCAGTGGCACAACTCGCCCATGAGCTCCGCGGAGTCGAAGTAGCTGAGCCATGACGGGTCGTCGGCCATATCAGCGCGCTCGAAGTAGCGTTCCGCTTCGTTCATGGCCCGGCCAGCACCGATCGGGTCACCTGCGTTGGACAGGGCGCGGGCCTCCATCGCCGAGTTCAACGCCATGGCACGGGGAGTGGCCCGGCCCTTCGCTCCCTCGACGGCGGCGCGGGCAAGCTGGGCGGACTGGGCGTGGTTCCCGAGGTAGTTGGCCTGGTGGCTGAGGTTGCCGAGGATGCGGGCGCCGAACATCCGGTCGTCGATCACCTGCGACAGGCGCAGGGTGGATGTCAGGTAGCGGTGGGCCAGAGGGTGGTTTCCGGAGTCGTACGCGGTCCACGCGAGCAACTGGGAGATCTCGGCGGCGGCGCCGAATAGCGCCGTACCGACCCGTTCGCTGTAGCTGGCGCTGAGCAGCGGTAGGACCTCGTGGCGGAAATAGTGCCGCAAGGCCTTGTGGCCGTGCCCTCCGCCGAACTTGAAGTCGAGCTGCATGAACATGTCCGCGGCGGCTCGGATCGCGTTGACGTCGCGCATGCCGACGCGTTGGGAAGCGGGTCTGTCGGCCTGGACGCCGTCGGGGCGGGCCACCATCCATGACAGGACTGCGGAGCTGAGATCGGTGTCCGCGATGACCAGCGGTCCGCCCGATGGGGTGTCGGCTCGCTCCTCGGCGAGTCCGTCGAGCATCGACAGCACATCGGGCACGGTGTCCGGGTAGCCGACCGGCTGCGGTGTGGGCTGCTGGAGCTGGCGGAAGAATCCGAGATCGCTGGGCGTGATGCGGCGGTTCAGCTTGGTGCCGAGCACATCCGCCATGATCGCTGCTGTCTGGGGCTGGATGCCGGAGCCGTCTCGCCAGCGCTGCACGGCGACGTGCGTTGTCCCGAGACTCGTGCCCCGGCGTGTGGCGGCATCCTGCATGCGTTTCGCGAGGCCTTTGTTCGAGACCTTCGCTTCGTCCATGACGGCGATTAAGTGCGCGTTCGGCTCTCGGCTCATGCTCCCCTGCCAGCCCGAGAATGACAGCGAGTATTCATCGTGGCACAGCGCACTGACATTGGGGGGTTCATCGGCGAACCCCCTTTGCCTTTGCTGGTGTTCACGTGAACCCCCTGGTGAACGCTCCCGGCTGGGCGGCCTGCGCCGTTCACTGTTCGGCACGGAGCGGCGGGCTACGGAGCCTGTCGACAGTCGGGAACGGACGCCATGAATGCTCAAGAGAGCAAACACAGAGCGAACACCCTCGGGACGGTCTCGTCGCGTGCAGCGGCGCAAGATCCCTCGGCTGGCCACTTCCGGGCGATGACGCTCTTCGACGAGTCCACAAGCACCGTGAGCGCCGCACGCAACATGGTGGGCGGCTGCCTCCAGGACTGGGGACTTGGCCACATGGTCGATGATGCCCGGCTCGTCGTCTCGGAGCTGGTCGGCAACGTCGTGCACCACGCCGTGCCGGACGACTGTCTGACGCGGCCTGGTGCCGCACGGCGGATCGACGTGCTGGTGAAGGCGTGGCCGGGATGGCTGTTCATCGGCGTCGCTGATGAGGACTCAACTCCCCCAGACCTTCCGGCGGGCGAGTTCGTTTCACCGGAACTGGTGGGCGACTTCTCCGAGGCGATGTTGCCGGACCGAGGGCGCGGACTGCTGATCATTCAGCGGCTGGCCGATGCGGTGTGGTGGTCGCCGAGGGAGCAGGGCGGCAAGACCGTGTGGTGCCGCTTCGACCTCGACGGCACTACGTAGAGATCTCCGGGCCGTCGTCTCCTGTTGGCTCCCACGCGATCGGGAGTTGACGGCGGCCCGGACGCCGGCCGGAGTCTGACCACTCCGGCCGTAAGGGGCGCGGCTCCTCGGTGATTCCGGGAGCTCCCCTCCCGAAGTGAGGGGCCGCGCTTCACAACCTCATACCGAGACCGGACCACCCCCGCGCCTGGACAGCAACTGGGGTGGTCCGGCAGGGGACAGCGGTCCCCGGTGCCTGATGGTACCGGGGCCGTTGCGCTGCGCATCTGCCCTGAGCCAAAGAGAGTTGACGATCCGTTACCTAGATCAGGGCAGAGGTGGGCAAGGTGACTGGCGCGGGTGAGGACTGGCTGAGAGATGGGCTCGACGTCGCGGGCGCGGACTGCGGTCTGTGGGTGCCCGGCGTCGACTACATGGCGGGCTGGCGCGATGCGAGGGAAGCTGCGGACCGGCTGAACCGGGCGTTGCTCGGTGCCGGGTTCGAGCTGTCGGAAGTACGGGCCGTCGCCTCGACGGATGAGAGCGGGCGCGGCGTCGTGCGCCTGGCGGGCTGGCCGGACGCTGCGGAACGGCTCGCCGGACTCCTGGCGGCGGTCGCGGACGGCGACGGCGGTGCAGCATGAGGCGCCTTATCGCTGGTGAGTGGCGCGCCTGGGCACGTCGCCGGCCGCAGAGACTTTGGGCGGTAGCTGCCATGGGGCGAGTGAACAGGGGGCCCTACGCTGGCCCGGCGAATCGGGCAGGCAGTCTGCCTGCTCGCGGTTGTGTCCGATGGGCCCCCTGTTCTTCGAGGCTCGCCCCATGGGAGCTGCCTAAAGTCTCTGCGGCCGTCGACCCCCAGCCCCGCGGGCCTCGGCCCGAGTCGTCCGGTCGACGCTTCCCGACCTCAGTCGTGCTGCGGCGCGGGCAGTCGGGCGACCGGACGGGACCGGCGGCCACGCCGCATGCCCGGCCGGGGCGGCCGGGCTGCCCGGCGCGCCGCAGGCGCGCCCTTGAGGAAGTGCAGAAGGTTTCGACCGATCTACGGTTCTCGGTCCGCCTTCGGCTCGAAGCGGCGAGCGTGTGCCGCGGCACGCAGCAGCGATTGGGCAACTCGCTCGGCGTCATCGGCCGACAAGAGAATCTCTTGGGTGAACAACACCGCCAGCCGAACTGTGCCGTTCAGGGCGTTGGTTGCAACATCGACCTGTACCCCGTTGCCCGTCACGTCGTAGACCTCAAGGTCCAGATCGCTTCTGAATGCGCTCATGTCCTGAGCATGCAGCACGGGGCGTGCCGACGTTCATGTGCGGGTGCGCCGTGCGGGCTGTTTGTCGGCAGTGATCCGGTAGGCGAGTTCGGCACGGTCCGCCCCGACGCGGAGTTCTTCGAGGATCAAGGGGCGGTCGTCGGTGCCGTGCGTGACACGGGCCAGATGCAGGATCGGTGTCGCGTCGGGGAGCTGGAGGGCGGTCCGCTCGTCAGGGAGTGGCATGTGGGCGCGGACCGTCTCGGACCACCACAGCTTGTGTCCGGCCTGCGTAAGGATCCAGTAGGCGGAGGCCGGGCGTCGGTCCGGGGCCTCGGCAAGCATCGGGATGCCCTCGGCCACCTCGAACGGGATCAACGTGCGGTGCATCGCCCGCGTGCCGCTGGCAGGGTCGATGAGCAGGCGGTCGCATCCGAAGAGGGCTTCCTCCTCGCCGAGTTCGAGCAGCGTGCCGGTGGCCTTGGTGGTGTGCGAGCGGTACGGGGTCGGCTCCTCGACCTCGTCCCAGACGGCGCCGTTGGGCATCACGAACCGCCCGTCCGGCGTGCGGCTGATCCGGCGTTCGAGGGTGACGCTCGGCTGACCGTCAGAGCGCACGAAGCTGCCCTTGCCGTGCCTCACCTCGATCAGCCCTTCCGCGCGCAGAGCTGCAACGGCGTTGCGGACGGTGGGGCGGGACACCTTGTAGCGCTCGATGAGCTGCGCCTCGGAGGGCAGCGGAGCGCCGGGCTCGAACTCACCCTTGAGGATCGCTTCCCGGATCGCTGCGGCCACCTGCTGGTAGAGCGCTCCGGGGCGCTGGATCTCCGTCATCTCGGCATCTCCGGGTCGAAGTCGTAGGTACGTCGCACGCGCGACATCACTCGTCAGCATAAGTAGTTGCATCCTCGCCGTACAGAGCCACATAGTCATAACTCATAAGGACAAGTGACGTCTGAATATGTCAGGCGTCCCGACTGGCCTAGGAGGCCAAGCAATGCAGTCCATACCCGTGGACACAGCGCGACTGGGCGTACTGCGGTGCGCCATCACGCCCGAAGCAAAGATCAGTAACTTCGAAACACAGGAGGTCAAGAAGGACCGCGACGGCAACACGATCTACACCGTCGCCGTCATGGTGCGGCAGGACGGCCGGCGGATCTCCGTCATCGAAATCGCCGTGGCCGGTGAGCCCAAGGGCATCGAGGAAGGCCAGATCCTCAAGGTCACCGGACTGACCGCGTTCGCCTGGGCCATGGGCGACCGGCACGGAATCAGCTTCCGTGCCGACGCGATCACGCCCGTGCACGGTGCTCCCGCTACCGGGCCGGCCAAGGCGGGTGGTGCCTGATGGGTCCGATCGCGCTCGCCTTCGCTCTCGCCGCGCTGGCATGGGTGCTCGTCCTCGGTGACCTGCTGCGACGGCACCGTCCGGCCTGGCACTGGTACCTCACCGGATACCCGGTCGCCGCCTGCCGGGTGCTGTTCACCTGGCGCAAGGTCGCGATGCTCAACGACCTTTCCGTCTCGCGGCGTCCGCCCCGCGGGCTCCTGGGGGACCTGGTCGTCAAGGGCGATCCGCTGCGGCCGGTAACTCCCAGGATCTCCTTCCCGCGAGCCACCCGTCTCGGGCTGACGGCGACCGTCCGCCTGCACGCGGGCCAGACCCCGGCCACGTACCTCAAGGCCGCAGATGCCCTCGTGCACGCCTGGAAGGTGCACGCCGTACGGGTCACCTCGCCGGAACGCGGCCTCGTACTCCTCACCGCAACCGCCACTGATCCGCTCGCGCGGCCCGGCTTAGCCTCGGCGCCCACCGCGCTCCTGTCCGCACTCATCGGCGTACTGGAGAACGGCGGCGCCTGGGTCATGGACCTGCGGCTCGTGCCGCACTGGCTCATCGCCGGGGCCACACGGTCCGGCAAGTCCACCCTGCTCGCCCGGCTCATCATCCAACTCGCCCCGCAACCCGTCGCCCTGGTCGGCATCGACTGCAAAGGCGGCATGGAACTCGGCCTCTTCGCCGCGCGACTCAGCGCACTCACGACATGCCGACGCGAGGCGGTCGCGGTACTCACCGCACTCGTCATCGACATGCAGGACCGCATGCGCACCTGCCGCTCAGCGGGCGTCCGCTCCATCTGGGAACTGCCCGAGAAGCTGCGCCCCGTACCGGTCGTCGTGATCGTCGACGAATTGGCGGAGCTGTACCTCTCCGACGGCAGGCGCGAGAGCAAGGCAGAGGCGGAACAGTGCTCCACGCTGCTGCTGCGTCTGGCTCAACTCGGCGCCGCACTCGGTATGCACCTGGTCGTCGCCGGACAACGCGTCGGCTCCGACCTCGGCCCCGGCGTCACCGCCCTGCGCGCCCAACTCGGCGGCCGGATCTGCCACCGGGTCAACGATCCCGGCACGGCCGAGATGGCCTTGGGTGACCTCAACAAGGACGCCGTCGTCGTCGCCCAGTCGATTACTGCGGAGGAACAGGGCGTGGCCATATGCACAGGTCCGGAGGGTGGCTGGAGCCGTGCCCGCTCGCACTTGACGACCACTGAAGAGGCCATGGCCACGGCCCGGAAACACGCGGCCATGACTCCGGAACTGCCCGGCGTAGACCGCGCCCTTGCGGCGCTGGAAGGAGACGACAAGTGATCAGCGAAGGTACGGCGTTCACGTTCGCGGTGATCTTCGGGATCATCACCGTCCTCCTTGTCCGCTCCCGCGATGTCCGTGCCTGGGAAGCGGTCTGCGTCGGCCTCTTCGGGGTCTACCTCGGACAGACGCCGGTGGTCTTCACCGTCCACGGACTTCTCACGTGGATGATCAGCGGCTTTTCCCACACCTGAGCAGAGAGGCCTGTACGCCATGTCCATGCGCCGCGTGAGGTGCCCCCACTGCAAGGGCGACGGAGCCCGGAAGACCTGGACCGGACGGCTGCGCCGCTGCCGCGTCTGCCGGGGAACCGGAACCATCCGCTGAGTCCAGACACCACGCCCAACCACGCAAGGGAGCGATCCCCATGACCGACAGCGCGCCACCAACCATCACCCGAGCCGCTTCGGCGGCCCAACCCGGAAGGTCACCACCATCACCCCGGAATTCACCCCGGCTGACAGGCGCGCCGCCCTCGACCGCGCGGCGCGCCTGCGACAGCTCCCCGAAGCAGACCGCGACGCAATACGCATCGCCCAAGACCCCAAGTTCGCACGCTGGTTGGAACAGATCACCGCCACGGGCGGCTGTGCACACCCCGTGCATCTGTCCGGCTCGACGACGGCACACGACTCGGCAACCGGCGAAATCCTCCACCACTACGACACCCGCACCGAACCCGGCGAACGGCTCCTCGTCCGCTGCCGCAACAGACGCTCGACCGTCTGCGCCCCGTGCTCCCGCCTCCACGCAGGGGACACCTTCCACCTCGTCCGCGTGGGCCTGGTCGGAGGCAAGAACGTGCCGGACACCGTCCGCCACCGTCCCCGGCTTTTCATCACACTCACGGCTCCGTCGTTCGGGCCCGTGCATCGAGCTGGGGAACGTTGCCGACCCCGTCGCGACGGCGGACAGTGCGAGCACGGTCGGCCCCTCGGCTGCGGTGCCGTCCACGACGTTACTGATCCCGTGGTCGGCCAACCCGTCTGCGCCGACTGTTACGACTACGTGGCACACGCTCTCTGGCACGCGCATGCGGGCAAGCTCTGGGACCGCTTCGTCATCGGCGTCCGGCGCCAACTCGCCTCGGCGTCCGGCGTGGCACAGTCCCGCTTCCCGGACCATGCGCGGCTGTCCTTCGCGCGAGTCGCTGAGTACCAGAAACGGGCGGCCGTCCATGTGCACGCCGTAATCCGACTCGACGGTCCGGCCGGACCGACCGACGACCCCCCGGCTTGGGGGACCACGGACCGCGTCATCGAGGCCGTACGAGCATCTGCACAACGCGTCGTGGTCCGCACCGCCCACAGTCCCGCCGTCGGAGACCTCGACCTACGCTGGGGCGTCCAGATCGACGCTCGTCCTCTGCGTGCCGACGGTCTCGGCCCGGACGGCGATGCTGTGGCTGCGTACGTCGCGAAGTACGTCACCAAGGGAGCGGGCGAGACAGGCGCCGGCACGGACTACCGGCTTACAACCTGGGACGACATCGACGCTGCCCCCGTCGCCGACCACGTGCGGGCGCTCATGCGCACCTGTTGGCGCCTCGGTGGCCTGCCCGAGTACGCGCCTCTTCACCTCCGAGCCTGGGCTCACACCCTCGGCTACCGGGGCCACATCCTGACCAAGTCCCGCGCCTACTCGACGACGTACTCGGCGCTGCGCGCCGAACGCGCCGATCACATGGGCCATGCAGACATGCCCAAGGGGGTCACCGAACGGCACTGGCGCTACGTCGGCTCCGGCCACACCCCCGGTGCCGCCCTGATCGCGGCAGGGATCGCCGAAGACCTCGAACATTCCCGGCGGCTCCACGCGGAAGCAGGCGAAGAGGGGAGGCGGAGCCAATAGCCGCTGCGTTCGAGCATGAGGCTCGGCCTCCGCGCGAGACGTCCGTTCGTCGCCCTTCGGCTGCCGAAGCGACGAGCATGATCGAGAGCGAGATCGTGATTGTGGACGACGACGGCAACGAGGAACCGTTCGATCCCTCGACATGGTTCGAGTGAGGCTACGGAAGCGTCCCCCGGACCGGCTCCGGCAGGGGGCGGGGCTTATGCACGGCGTGTGCCCACACGGCTTGTCACGACTCGAACCGCGCTTCATCAGTGCGTGGCACTGAGTGCCGCCACATCTTCCTGGAGGGGGCACTCGGGGATACTGTGCTGCTGCCGAGTTAGGTGATCGCCAACCGTACGGGGCATCACCATCATCCGAACCCAGCAGCGTGAGTAGGTGACTTGATGGAGGGTCAGCGCATGGAGCCCGATCATGGCAGTCCCGTACTGGATATCCGCATTGGCGGATTCCGCATGACTGTGCAGCGCGTCCCCGTGCGGCTCTTGACTGCGCTGGTGACCTGCGGCGGTTCAGCGTTCACGGCCTGGATCACGACTCGCTGAATGCACGACAGAGCGGACAGGCGGGACTACAGCGGGACTACCGATTTCCTGTAGCTGTGCCGCTTTCAGCCTGCTTCTCTCTATGCATGGCAACCGATCAGCAGGTCAGCAACACCCCAAGCGCGCCGCCACAGTTCGAACTGCGCTGCGGGGGATGGCTGCACTTGACGATTCAGCGAGTGCCCGCATGGCTCGTCACGCTGGTGACCACCGCCACGGGAGCGGGGGTCACGTGGTGGACGAGTCGCTGAACGTGTAGTTGAGGGTTGAACGGGGCTCGGGGGTCTTTAGGAGCGGGGAAAGTTGATCAGTCCGGCTTGGTGACCTTTACCCACTTCCCGTGAAATCGCTTGCCTGAGCCGATCGACACGATGGGCCGAACGCGTGAAACACCACGGTTCACTAGGTCCCTCATCACCGTGTCTTTTCGTACCATCCAAGCAACCGAGTGCAACCCCTCCAGAGTGACAGGCAGTTTCGCGGACCCGATCACGTGTCCAATGATCACAGTCCCCTTTTTCTTATCAAGGTTGTCCTGTAGCCACCACTGCGTGACCTCGCAGGTCCCGCGACCCTTGTTGGACGCTTGAACCGAAATTACCGGCACGGGTTCTGAACCAAGCTGGACCATGTTCATGAAGGTCATAGTGGGTACTACTCTGGCACCCGACCATTTCCACGACACAAACTGCCATGTCAGCGTCACTAGCGTGGAAACAAGAGTGGACACCCCAACAGCGGCAAGCACAACGCTTGTCCACGGGACTTCTTGAGCTGCGATTGCCACGGCAGAACTCCAACTCGCCGATATGCCACGGTCTTTGGCACGCAGTCATACCATGCTCGGGCAGGAAACCGTGCCAGAACGGAGGCGACGCGGCCCCGAAGTCCTCGCGGTCTTGAACTTGTGGCAGCTCTGACAGAGCGGTTGCACGTGGTCTACGTCCACCCACGTCCGCGAGGACGAGCGACCCGTGACCCGCGCCAGGCACAACGGGCACCGACCAGAGCACGGAGCCGAGCGGCCCCCTGCCGCCAACCCAGAACATCCGGGCATCAGGTAGAGGGCCGGAGTGACTTACGTCGCGTCGTCCCAACCTCTTGCGGTACTCGCGCGCCCACTTCGCGAGTTCGTGCATGCGGCTCATGGACCGGAAGGCCCGGTCGAAACGCCACCATACGAGCGCAACGAAATCGTCTGGACGGGCGAGTCATCCGCCGAGTTGCGGACAGTCGTAAGGGACCGAACACGGACGCGCTTACGTCCAGGTCGACGGCTTCGCGGAGCGCTTCCCCCTCGCCGAAGTCGATTCCGAGGGCTGGCTCGCCCGGCGGGAGTCAGCCTGGTCCAAGACCGAGGTGGAGCTCAGCCAGCCGCGGCAGACGCCGGCGCATCTGCTGGGCATCGTCGAAGTTGAACGACTCGCCCATGCCCGTGCGCTCTTCCTCCTCGGACGTGGCGCGAGCATCGGTAGAGGCCTCCCAGAAGGCGTCTGAGTCACCGGTCAACCGCTGATATGCCTGGGACGATACGAAGTTGAAGTCTTCATCGAAGATGACGTCCTAGTCCCCTGCGGCTGCCGCGGTACGCACGGCAGGGTGCTCGGCGAGGGAATCCGGGCAGGCGGCTGCGCGTTCGTACCACTCACGTCCGAGCGCCACCAGACCAGCCGTGAAGTCACTGAACCTGTCATCGGAGCAGCCCCCGCCGATGAGGTAGGCGGCTGCCCACACGTCCCAGCGGAAGACCGCGTCGCGCAGGCGGGAGAAGCGACGTTCAAAGGCGAGGATCTCTTCCGCCGGCAGGGTCGACAGGTGATCGGAGACAGCAACGCCGAGCGGCTCGTCACCCTCCTTAGCGGCGTCGAGCACGTACCAGAACGCTTCCGTGTCCATGGCGGGCAGTCTGTCAGAGCGCTACGACAGCCTCCTTTGAACGGGCCCGGGGGTTGACACTCAAGCTAGAGGGCTTGCGCGAAGTCGTCCTCTCGGATCACGAGCCGTTCGCGTACATCCTTCGGGATCAGCAGGCGGAGGTGCACCTTCGGGGCCCGTACCTTCGGCACCTTCGTGCGCGTGACCTCGCACCGGATGCCGACGCGGTACAGGTCTGCGGACATGGCTTCCATGCCGCCTTCCTGCCAGTGCTCGCGGAAGGTCTTCCCGCCGTGGACGTTGACCCATCGGTCCTGTGCCGTCTCGGGGTCGATGGCTTCCAGTTCCCCGATGAGCTTGTCGACAGTCGCCTCTGCCTGCTCCTTCGTGAACCGGGTCTTCGTGTACCTGCCTCCGGGTTCGAGCTCCTTCATATAGAGCGCGATGGTTTCTTGAAGGCGCTTGATCTCCCGCCGTACCTCGGCACCCTCGGCGTACTGGCGAACCTGTACGGGGAAGTCCCCGAGGACCTTGAGCACGTCCTCCACGAGGCGTTCGTAGACCTGGTTGGGGTGGGGCGCGCTGAGTCCACCGCTCTTGCAGTTGCGGCACCTCAGGTAGTGATAGGTCCCGTAGCTGTTGTTCGTGATCTGCACGGTCATGTTCGTCGTGCAGTCGGCGCACAGCAGGACGCCGAGGAACTGGGTCGCTCCGCCGACACGGCGCGGAGGCTGGTTCTTCTTGCGCTTGTCGAGAGCGGCGCCGAGAGTCTCGAACTCCTCCTCAGTGAAGATCGGGGGAGCAACCTTGATCGGCCTGCCGTCCTTGCCGAGGATCGGCTTCGAGCGTCGTTGCCCTCCTTGCTTGTCCTCTTCTACTCGGTAGCCGAGGAGCGCAGGGTTACGGAGCCGGCGGTGGAGGGTTGCCACGGTGAGGCCCTGGCTCATGAGGCCGGACCGCTTCAGGCAGCGCACCATGTATCGGGCGGAGTGTCCTCGAAGTGCCATGCGTCGAGCCCAGTGCAGTGCCTTGTGCGCCTCGGGGTCGATGACGAGAACGAGCTTCCCTGAGTCGTCGTCATCCGTGACATAGCCGAACGTCGGCTTGCCGATGATCCAGTCTTCCTGACTCTTGGCGTAGCCCCACAGGCTCATGACTCGCGTGGAGGTGTTGGCCGCCTCGATCTCGGCGATACCGCCAATGATCGTGACCATGATCTTCCCGGCTGTCGTCGTGAGATCGAGGCTGTCGTTCTTCGAGACCAGGTTCTTCCCGCGCTTCAGACTCCACTCGATCATCGTTGAGAGATCAGAGAGGCGGCGTACGAAGCGGTCGAGCTTCCAGAACAGGAGCTCATCGAACTCGGGGGAGCGGTTGTTCAGCCACTCCCCGAGCTGCTTCCTCTTCCAGGGCGGAACCTTCGTCGCCGACACGTTGAGATCCGAGGCGACGCCGACGACTCGGCAACCTCGCTCCCTGGCCAGGACGCGGAGGTCGAGCTCCTGCCGCACCGGTGATGTCGTGTCGTCTGTCAGTACAGACAGACGGATGGATAACAGAGCCCGCGGAGCGTCATCGGGGAGAAGCGCCTCGGCTTGCTGCAACTCCCCTAACAAGGCAAGGTCGGCCTTGGTCCACTCGGCTTCCACGTTGTAGGTCGCTCGCTCTGCCGCGAGCCGTCGCTGTCCTCGTTTCGCCATGCGGACCAGCGTGGCGTGGTTTTGGAGCTTTTTCCATATGCCCCGCCATGGACACGACGATTCAGATCGGCCCCACGGGCAAGAAGCTGCTGCCGCTGACGGTCAATCAGCCGGCGGTCAGCGGGCACACGCACTGAGGATCGCCCCGGCCGGGCACTCGGGGCCGGTGGGGCCAAGGAGGGCTGACCATGCTTGCGTCCTGGTACGAGCGACAGGGTCCCGCTGTCGAGGTGCTTCGGGTCTGTGAACTGCCCGATCCGGAGCCCGGTCCCGGCGAGGTCCGCGTCCGGGTGACCGTGTCGGGTGTCAATCCCGGCGACACCAAGAAACGGCGTGGCTGGCTCGGCTCGGCCATGCCCTATCCCCGGGTGATCCCGCACAGTGACGCGGCCGGTGTCATCGACGCGGTGGGCGACGGTGTCGACGCACGCCGGGTCGGTCGGCGGGTGTGGGTGTACGGCGCCCAGTCCTACCGGCCCTTCGGCACCGCCGCCCAGTACACCGTCGTACCCGAGGATCTGGCGGTGCCGCTGCCCGAGCACCTGAGCGACGAACTCGGGGCGAGCCTGGGCATTCCCGGGATCACCGCCCACCGGACCGTGTTCGCCGACGGCCCGGTCGATGGCAGGCTCGTGCTGGTGCACGGCGTGCTCGGCGGCGTCGGCTCACTGGCCGCCCAGCTCGCCCGCTGGGGCGGGGCCACCGTCCTCGCCACGGTGCGACACGGCGAAGACCTGGACCGCGTCGACCCCGCCGTGGTGTCCCACGCCGTCGCCCTCGACCAGGACGACCCGGCCGGGGCGATCCGCGCGTACGCACCGCGGGGCGTCGACCGCATCGTCGAGGTGGCCCTGTCGGACAACGCCGACCTGGACGCCGCGGTGGTCGCGAACGACGCGGTCATCGCCGCCTACGCCACCCGCACCGACCGCCCCGAACTCCCCTTCTGGCCCCTGCTGTTCGCCAACGTCACCCTCCGCATGCTCGGCAGCGACGACTTCCCCGCCGGGGCCAGACGCCAGGCTGCCCGCGATCTCACCGCCGCGGCCGCCGTCGGAGCCCTCACCGTCGACATCGGCGACCGCTGCCCGCTCGACGAGATCGCCAAGGCCCACGACCGCGTCGACGCCGGCGGCCGGGGGCGCGTGCTGGTCACCGTCCCCCGGTAACAGCGTTATCGGATCCGGACCGGACAGGGCGCATCCATGCGGTGGGCTGATGCGTCTACGTCGGTATGGATCTGGAGAAAACGCCCGCCGAGCGACCCGTACCCCAGGCGCAGGCCGAGGGGTGCCTCGCGGTCGCGATCCGCATCCCGGTGCGGATCGTGGTGCTCGTACTGGTCGTGCCGGTGCGGATGGTGTGGGACGCGCTGGTCGTCGGTGGCCGGTTTCTGCGGGACTACGCGCTGCGGCCGGTGGGGCGGGCGCTGGCGTTGCTGGCGTGGGCGGTGTTCGTCTGGCCGTTGGTGACGGTGTGGCGGTACGTCGTCGTGCCGGCCGGGAAGGCGGTCGGGTGGCTCGGGCACGTGCTGGTCGTCGTGCCGCTGGTATGGCTGTACCGGACCGTGCTGACGCCGATCGGGCATGCGCTCGCCTGGCTGGCCCGGGGTGTCGGGGCCGGGATCGGCTGGGTGTTCCGCGGGATCGGGGCCGGGGCCGGCTGGGTGTACGCGCGGGTGCTCACGCCCGTCGGGCATGCGATCGCCTGGCTGGGGAAGGGCGCGGGGATGGTGCTCGCGGCTGTCGGGACCGGGGTGTACACCGCCGTCGCGTGGCTGGTGAAGTACCTGTTCGTCGTGCCGGGTGTGTGGCTGTACGAGTGGATCCTCGCGCCCGTCGGGAGGGGCATCGCCTGGACCGTGCGGGGGCTCGTGTGGCTCGTACGGATGATCTTCACCGGGATCGGTGTCGCGCTCTACTGGACGTTGCGTGTGCTGCTGGTGCTGCCCGCGCTCGCCGTGTGGCGGTGGGTGCTCGCGCCGATCGGGCGTGTCCTCCTCGTCATAGGGCGGGAGGTCGGTGAGGCGCTCGGGCACGCCTGGCGCGTCGCCGGGTACATCTCGCTCGCCGTCGGGCGGTTCCTCGGGCGACTCTTCCGGTGGATCTTCGTGGAGCCGGTGCGGTGGGTGTACCTGAGCGTGCTGACGCCCGTCGGGCATGCCGTCCGGGACACGGTCCTGCGGCCCGCCGCCGAGGCCGCGCGCAGCGTGGGACGGGCGACACGGCAGGCCCTCGCGACCGCCCGGGAGTCCGCCCGGCAGGCCCGCGCGGACTTCCGGCGGATGCTTTTCGGGGCGCCTGGGGAGCCCGTGCCGGTGCCGCTCGAGCCCTCGCCCATTCCTTCCGGAGCGTCCCGGAGGGAACCGGGAGCCGACGAGACACGTACTCTAGGTAGTAGTAGGACCGCTCTCACGAAGGACTGAACGACACTGGGCAAGCGACAGCCCGAAGGCCCGCCGCCCGCACTCGCGGTGCAGCGCATCCGACTGCGCTACACCAAGCGCGGCCGCCTCCGGTTCACCAGCCACCGTGACTTCCAGCGCGCCTTCGAGCGTGCGTTGCGCCGTGCCGAGGTGCCGATGGCGTACTCGGCGGGGTTCACGCCGCATCCGAAGGTGTCGTACGCCAATGCCGCACCCACCGGCACGGGCAGTGAGGCGGAGTATCTGGAGATCGCGCTCACCGAGGCGCGTGACCCGGACAAGCTGCGCGATCTCCTCGACGAGTCGATGCCTGTCGGGCTCGACATCATCGAGGCGGTCGAGGCCCGGACCTCCGGGCTCGCCGACCGGCTCACCGCTTCCGTCTGGGAGCTGCGCCTCGACGGCGTGGACCCGGCAGAGGCGGAGCGCGCGGTCGAGGCTTTCAAGGCGGCGGACGCCGTCGAGGTGCAGCGCAAGACCAAGAACGGCATGCGGACGTTCGATGCCCGCGCCGCCGTGGCAAGCCTTGAAGCAAGCAGCGGATCAAGCACTGCGGCAAGCAGTGAAGCAAGTAGTGAAGCAAGCAGCGAGACAAGCAGTGAGACGAACAGTCCACAGGCTGATAGGTCGAGCGACCAGGCCTGTGCGATACTGCGGCTGGTTGTTCGGCACGTGACGCCTGCCGTTCGACCCGACGACGTCCTGTCCGGTCTTCGCGCCGTGGCCGACCTGGCGCCGCCGGTCGCCGCTGCGGTGACCAGGCTGGCGCAGGGGCTGTTCGATGAAGAGACCGGCACGGTGACCGACCCGCTCGCGCCCGACCGCGAGGCAGTCATGGCAGTCCCTCCCTCTCACGAAGAGGCGGTCGCCGGATCTGCCGCCGCGAAGGCGCCGGTGCCGGAAGGTCCCGCGTAAGGACAGATGTCGTAGCGCCGCCCTCGTACTCGGGAGCCACCTGGGTCGGGCAGCGCACCGACCACAAGACTTTCGCCAGGCCGTACGCACACATGGCGTACGGAACCGGCGAGACAGGACACAGAGAGCTCCCGTGCGGCGCCCGCGCCCCGGACGGCGGCACCGCGCATCGCGCGAGCCGCGGACGTCACCGGCACTGCCGGACCAGGTGCGGCGCCCGGGAGCCTGACGGGAGATCCACCCGCATGCTCGAGCCGATCGAACCCACTGAGGGTTCCGACAACAACAACACTCCCAGCGACACCCTGCCGCCGCGGCGCCGCCGCCGCGCAGCGTCGCGCCCGGCCGGCCCGCCCACGGGCGCCGCCGAAGCCGTGGCCGAGACCACCGCGCCGGCCATACCGGCCGTGGCGTCCGCCGACCTCGCGGAGGAGGCGGACGAAACAGCAGCGGTCGTCCAGGCCGAAGCGGTCGAAGAGACCGTTGAGGCCGAAGACACCGAAGAGGCGGTGGCTGAGGAAGCCGCGCCGCGTCGTGCGCGTCGTCGTGCCACTCGTCGGGTGTCCGCACCCGCCGGTGCGTCGGAGACGGCCGAGGCGGCTGAGGTCGCGGAGACCGTGGTGCCCGCCGAGGCACCCGCCCCCGTTGCCGCCGTCGAGACCGAGGAAGCCGCTCCGGCCGGTCGTCCGCGTCGTCGTGCGACCCGCCGCGCTTCCGCGCCCACCGGCGCGCCCAAGGCCGCCGAGGCCGTCGAGGAGCCGGTGACGGCCGTCGACGCCGCCCCGGCGGAGCCCGCCGTCGTCGAGGCAGAGGAGGCCGCTCCCGTAGAGGAAGCCGCCCCCCGCCGCACCACCCGTCGTCGCGCCACCCGGCGCGTCTCCGCACCCGCCGGTGCGCCCGAGGGCGACACCGTCGACGAGCGTGTGGAGGCGCCCGTGACCAGCGAGACCCAGCCCGAGGAGCCCGCGCAGGCCGAGGTCGCGCAGGCCGAGCCCGCGCAGACCGAGGACGAGGCCCCGCGGCGCGGCCGCCGCCGCGCCACGCGCAAGGCCGCCGTCGGGTTCTCCGCGCCCGCACCGAAGGAAGCCGAGTCAGCGCGCAAGCCCGCGCGTCCGGCCGTCGCCGTGTTCCAGGCGCCCGTGTTCACCGAGCCGATGTTCCAGACGCCGGAGCGGGCCGCCGCAGCGGCTGCCGCCGAGGCTGCGGAGGAGGAGGTCGAGGAGGTCGTCGAGGCCCCCGCCGCTCCGCAGGTTCGCGAGACCGTCGTAGCCCCTGAGGCCGTCGAGGAGGAGACGGGGCCGCGCAGGCGCCGTCGCCGCCGGGCCGTCGAGGAGGAGCCCGCGGCTGTGGAGCCCGCCGCCGAAGAGGTGGAGGAGCCCGCCGAGGACGTCGAGGATGCCGCAGACGGTGACGAGGGTGACGAGGAGTCCGCGGGCTCCCGTCGTCGTCGCCGCCGTGGCGGCCGTCGCCGTCGTCGTGGTGAGTCCGCCGAGTCGGACGGCGAGTCCGGTGACGACGACTACGCCGCCGAGCAGGCCGCGCAGGACGCCGAGGACACCGCCGAGCAGGCCGAAGAGGACGCCGAGGAGGGCGACGAGCGCGAGGAGTCGGGCGGTTCCAGCAGCAGCCGCAGGCGTCGGCGCCGTCGGCGTCGCGCCGGTGACTCCGGTCCCGACACCGAGCCCGCCGAGAGCGACCCCGAGCGCACCGTCGTCAAGGTCCGCGAGCCCCGCAGCAGCAAGCGGGACGAGCACCCGTCCGACGAGGTGCAGTCCATCAAGGGCTCGACCCGCCTCGAAGCCAAGAAGCAGCGCCGCCGTGAAGGGCGCGAGCAGGGCCGCCGGCGCGTTCCGATCATCACCGAGGCCGAGTTCCTGGCCCGCCGTGAGGCCGTCGAGCGTGTGATGGTCGTCCGCCAGAGCGGCGAGCGCACCCAGATCGGCGTCCTCGAGGACAACGTGCTCGTCGAGCACTACGTCAACAAGGAGCAGTCGACCTCGTACGTCGGCAATGTCTACCTGGGCAAGGTGCAGAACGTCCTGCCGTCGATGGAGGCCGCCTTCATCGACATCGGCAAGGGCCGCAACGCCGTGCTCTACGCCGGTGAGGTCAACTTCGAGGCGCTCGGCATGGCCAACGGGCCGCGCCGTATCGAGAGCGCGCTGAAGTCCGGCCAGTCGGTGCTCGTGCAGGTCACGAAGGACCCGATCGGCCACAAGGGCGCCCGTCTCACCAGCCAGGTGTCCCTGCCCGGCCGCTACCTGGTCTACGTGCCCGAGGGCTCGATGACCGGCATCAGCCGCAAGCTGCCCGACACCGAGCGCGCTCGCCTGAAGACCATCCTCAAGAAGATCGTCCCCGAGGACGCGGGCGTCATCGTGCGCACCGCCGCCGAGGGCGCGAGCGAGGACGAGCTGCGCCGTGACGTCGAGCGGCTGCAGGGTCAGTGGGAGGACATCCAGAAGAAGTCGAAGAGCGGCAACGCGCCGACTCTGCTGTACGGCGAGCCGGACATGACCGTCCGCGTCGTCCGCGACATCTTCAACGAGGACTTCTCCAAGGTCATCGTCAGCGGTGACGAGGCATGGGACACCATCCACGGGTACGTCGCCCATGTCGCGCCCGACCTGACCGACCGGCTGTCGAAGTGGACCTCCGAGGTCGACGTCTTCGCGACGTACCGGATCGACGAGCAGCTGATGAAGGCGCTTGACCGCAAGGTCTGGCTGCCCAGCGGCGGTTCGCTGGTGATCGACAAGACCGAGGCGATGGTCGTGGTCGACGTCAACACCGGCAAGTTCACCGGTCAGGGCGGCAACCTCGAAGAGACCGTGACCAGGAACAACCTGGAGGCGGCCGAGGAGATCGTGCGCCAGCTGCGGCTGCGCGACCTCGGCGGCATCGTCGTCATCGACTTCATCGACATGGTCCTGGAGTCCAACAGGGACCTGGTGCTGCGGCGCCTGCTCGAATGCCTGGGACGCGACCGTACGAAGCACCAGGTGGCGGAGGTGACCTCGCTGGGCCTCGTCCAGATGACGCGCAAGCGCGTCGGACAGGGTCTGCTCGAGTCCTTCTCCGAGACCTGCGTCCACTGCAACGGCCGCGGTGTCATCGTGCACATGGAGCAGCCGACCTCCGCCGGAGGCGGCGGCAAGCGCAAGAAGCGCGGCCGGGGCGGTTCCGAGCAGGAGCACACGCACGAGCACGAGGCCCTGGGCACGGAGACCGACGAATCCGTCGACGAGGACGAGATCGAGACCGAGGCCGAGGTGGCTGCCGAGGTCGCCGCTCCGGTCCCGTTCGCGCAGCCCGAGTTCGTGCCCGACGAGGAGCTGTACAGCAGCGCCGCCGAGGCGGAGGCCGCGGCTTCCCGTGGGCGTTCGCGGCGCCGGGCCACCCGGCGTGCGTCGGCTCCCGCGGGTGCGCCCAAGGGCGAGGAGCGGGCTCCCCGTGGCCGGCGTGAGGAGCGGAAGTCCCGCGAGGTCGCCGAGGCCGAGCCGGCCGCGGTCGAGGACCCGGTCGTCGAGGCACCGGCCGCGCAGGCTCCGGTTGTCGAGGCTCCGGCTGTCCAGGCGGTCGAGGAGACCCCGGCCCCCGTGGCCGCCGTACAGGAGGACGAGGCCGCTCCCAAGGGGCGTACGCGGCGTCGTGCGACCCGGAAGGTGTCGGCCCCGGCCGGTTCGCCGAAGGCCGCGGAAGAGGCCGTCGTGACGGTCACGGAGCCGGTCGCGGCGCCCGTGCCGGAGGCTGCCCCGCAGGAGCCGAAGGCCGAGCAGACCGTCGAGGCGCCCGCTGAGAGCGCCGCCCCGGCCCGCCCGCGGCGTCGCGCCGTCCGCAAGGCCACCGCGCCCACCGCGTCCGAGGAGGCGGCCGTCGTGGTCGTCCCGTCGGTCCAGGCGGAGACGGTGACCGAGACGGCCGAAACCGAGGCGGACGCCGAGGCTCCGGCCAAGAAGACGGCCGCCCGCAAGACGGCCAAGAAGGCGACCGCGAAGAAGGCCCCCGCCAAGAAGGCCGTGGCCAAGAAGGCGGTTGCGAAGAAGACCGCCGCGAAGAAGACGACCGCCAAGAAGGCGGCGTCGAAGAAGACCGCGGCGGCCGAGCAGCAGGACCAGTCGACGGTGTCGGCGGTCACGGAGGACTGACCCAGTCCCTCCAGCGCCCCGCGCGACGGGGCTGAAGAACGGCGGTGGCCCGCCCGGTGAGAACCGGGCGGGCCACCGCCGTTCTTGCGTGATGGGCCGGATCATTCCGGACCGCGGGTCGTCATCTGTGAATCGCATAGGTGAACGACGTGTGAATCGATGATGCACGACCGGGCTAAGATGAGGAGCGAGATTGACATCAAACTTAGACAAAATGGGATATTTTTCCCTTATGAACATAGTATCTGGGGGCAACACGTGAAGGCTCTCGTGCTCTCCGGGGGAGCGGGCACCCGCCTCCGCCCGATCACGCACACCTCGGCCAAGCAGTTGGTGCCGGTAGCCAACAAGCCTGTGCTGTTCTACGGCCTGGAGGCGATCGCCGAAGCCGGGGTCACCGAGGTCGGGATCGTCGTCGGGGACACCGCCGACGAGATCCGCGAGGCGGTGGGTGACGGTTCCCAGTTCGGAATCAAGGTCACCTACATCCCGCAGGACGCGCCGCTCGGGCTCGCACATGCGGTGCTCATCGCCCAGGACTTCCTCGGCGACGACGACTTCGTCATGTACCTCGGCGACAACTTCATCGTCGGTGGCATCACCGGCCTGGTGGAGGAGTTCCGGGCCGACCGGCCCGACGCGCAGATCCTGCTGACCAGGGTTCCCAACCCCACCTCCTTCGGCGTCGCGGAACTCGACGACAAGGGCCTGGTGGTGGGCCTGGAGGAGAAGCCGAAGAAGCCCAAGAGCGATCTGGCGCTCGTCGGCGTCTACCTCTTCACCGCGGCCATACACGAGGCCGTCCGCTCCATCGAGCCCTCCTGGCGCGGCGAACTGGAGATCACGCACGCCATCCAGTGGCTGATCGACGAGAAGCGTGACGTCCGCTCCACCACGATCTCCGGCTACTGGAAGGACACCGGCAACGTCACCGACATGCTGGAGGTCAACCGGTCCGTCCTGGAGACCGTGGACCCGGTGAACGAGGGCACGGTGGACGAGGACAGCGAGATCATCGGCAGGGTGCGCATCGAGGCGGGTGCCCGTGTCAGCGGCAGCCGGATCGTCGGACCCGCGATCATCGGCGCCGGCACAGTGGTGAGCGACGCGTACATCGGTCCGTTCACCTCCGTCTCCGAGGACTGCCGGATCGAGGACAGCGAGATCGAGTACTCCATCGTGCTGCGCGGCTCCTCCGTGACCGGCGTGCGCCGGGTGGAGGCCTCGCTGATCGGCCGCGATGTCGAAGTCACTCCCGCCCCCCGCAACCCCGCAGCCCACCGGCTCGTGCTCGGTGATCACAGCAAGGTGCAGATCTCTTCATGACGACGCCTTCTTCTCCCGCCCGCCCGACCCGGATTCTGGTGACCGGCGGCGCCGGTTTCATCGGCTCCCACTACGTCCGTACGCTGCTCGGCCCCCAGGGTCCCGGTGATGTCTCGATCACCGTCCTGGACAAGCTGACGTACGCGGGCAACCCGGCCAACCTCGACGAGGTGCGCGAGCACCCCGGATTCGCCTTCGTGCAGGGCGACATCTGCGACCCCGAGCTGGTCGGCAAGCTGATGGCCGAGCACGACGAGGTCGTGCACTTCGCCGCCGAGTCGCACGTCGACCGCTCCATCGACGGCGGCGCCGAGTTCGTCCGTACGAACGTGGTGGGTACCCACACGCTCATCGACGCGGCGCACCGGGCGGGCATCAAGACCTTCGTGCACATCTCCACCGACGAGGTCTACGGCTCGATCGACGAGGGCTCCTGGCCGGAGACCCACCCGCTTGAGCCCAACTCGCCCTACTCCTCGGCGAAGGCCTCCAGCGACCTGATCGCGCTGTCCTACCACCGCACCCACGGCCTGGACGTCCGCGTCACCCGCTGCTCGAACAACTACGGGCACCACCACTTCCCCGAGAAGGTCATCCCGCTCTTCGTCACCAACCTCCTCGACGGCAAGAAGGTCCCGCTGTACGGCGACGGCGGCAACGTCCGCGACTGGCTGCACATCGACGACCACGTGCAGGGCATCGACCTGGTCCGCACCAAGGGCCGCGCGGGCGAGGTCTACAACATCGGCGGCGGTACGGAGCTCAGCAACAAGGAGCTGACCGGGCTGCTGCTCGAGGCGTGCGGCGCCGACTGGGAGACCAGCGTCGAGTACGTCGAGGACCGCAAGGGCCACGACCGCCGCTACTCGGTCGACTGCACCAAGATCCGCGAGGAGCTGGGCTACGTCCCGCGCAAGACCTTCGAGCAGGGTCTCGCGGAGACGGTCCAGTGGTACCGCGAGAACCGCGCGTGGTGGGAACCGCTGAAGGAGCGCGCGGCCCTGTGAGTGACACCCGGAACTGGCTGGTGACCGGTGCGGGCGGGATGCTCGCGCAGGATGTCCTGGCCCGGCTCGCCGGCGCCGGCATCCCGGCGGTCGCGGTCGCCCGCGCCGACCTGGACATCACCGACCCCGCCGCCGTACAGGCCGTTCTCTCCGAGCACCGCCCGGCCGTCGTGGTCAACTGCGCCGCCTGGACGGCCGTGGACGACGCGGAGACCCGCGAGGACGACGCCCTGCGGATCAACGGTGACGGCCCCCGCCACCTGGCCGAGGCGTGCCGCGAGCTGGACGCCGTACTCCTGCACGTCTCCACGGACTACGTCTTCCCCGGCGACGCCGAGAAGCCGTACGCGGAGGACGCCCCGACCGGCCCGCGCAGCGCGTACGGCCGCACGAAGCTGGTCGGTGAGCAGGCGGTCCTCGCGACGCTTCCCGACAGCGGCTTCGTGGTCCGTACGGCATGGCTGTACGGCGCGGGCGGCGGCAACTTCGTCCGCACGATGATCAAGCTGGAAGCCGTCAAGGACACCCTGGACGTCGTCGACGACCAGCGAGGTCAGCCCACCTGGACGGTGGATCTGGCCGACCGGCTGGTCCTGCTGGGCCAGGCCGCGCTGGCCGGCACCGCTCCGGCCGGCGTGTATCACGGCACCAGTAGTGGCGAGACCACCTGGTTCGGTTTCACGCAGGAGATCTTCCGGCTGCTCGGCGCCGATGCGGCGCGGGTCCGGCCGACCACCAGCGCGGCGTTCGCCCGCCCCGCGCCCCGGCCCGCGTACAGCGTGCTGGGTCACGATCGTTGGCAGCAGGCCGGCATCGAACCGATACGTGACTGGTCCGAAGGACTCAGCTCCGCGATGCCCGTGCTGGTCGCAGAGCTTCAGGAGGGGAATCCATGACCGTGAAGGTCAGCATCGTCATCCCGGTCTACAACGCGGGGGAGTACATCGAGCGCCCGATCAGCTCGATCCTGAAGCAGACGCTGCCGCAGGAAGAGATCGAGGTGATCTTCGTCGACGACGGGTCGACCGATGACTCCGCGGAGCGGCTCCAGTCGGTGGCCGAAAAGACTGAGAACTTCCGGGTGCTCTCCATGCCGAACTCGGGCTGGCCCGGGCGCCCCCGTAACGTCGGTGTCGCCAGCGCACTCGGCGAGTACGTGCATTTCCTCGACCAGGACGACGGCTTGGGCCCGAAGGCGCTGGAGGTCATGTACGACCGGGCGCTGAAGAACAATTCCGACATCGTCGTCGGCAAGGTGAAGGGGAACATGCGTGGCCCCATTCGCCTTTTCCGCGAGTCGGTCGAACGCACCGGTCCGGAGTTCGCCGAGCTGTACGAGACGCTGACTCCGCACAAGATGTTCCGGCGTCAGTTCCTGCTCGACAACGACATCACCTTCCAGGAAGGGCGCTGCCGTCTCGAGGACCAGATGTTCCTGGCGAAGGCCTTTCCGCTCGCCAAGAGCATCACGATCGTCGGCGATGTCGTGTGCTACGACTGGAGCAAGCGCGACGACGGCAGTAACAACAGCAAGGGCCGTACCGAGCCGGCGGAGTACTACCCGTGGCTTGCCAAGACCGCGCAGATCGTCAAGGCCAACACGACTCCCGGACCGGCGCGCGACGCCTTCCTGACGCGTAACTACCGGGTCGAAGTCCTGCGGAACACCGCCACGACGGGTTTCCTGAACGGCGATCCCCACAGCATGGGGCACTACGAGGCGGCCCGGAAGGTAGTCGTCGAGGAGTACTCGGACTCCGTCCGTGAGGGGCTGCCGCCGCTCTGGCGGTTCCGCGCCGAACTGCTCGAGGCCGACCGGGTCGAGGACCTGCGCAAGGTGGCCAAGCGTTACCGCGACGCCGTCAGCGAGGTCGAGTTCAGCGGACCCGTGCGCTGGCGGAAGGGCGCCCTTGTGGCGCCGTTCCGTGCCCGGCTGCGGTACGAGGACGGTGCCACGGTGAAGGTCAGGAAGCTGGCCGACGGCTACGGCCTCGACCTCGCCCTGGTCCACGGGATCGACGGCGGACCCGACTGGACCTTCAAGGACATCGAGAACCGTGCGGCCATCGATTTCCAGCTGCGACAGCGCAACAAGTCGCAGGCCTGGTTCCCCGAAGTCGAGTCCAAGGTGACTGTCACCGCTGACGGGACCGTGGAGATCCAGGGAACCCTCCGCATCGACCCCGACACCGCCGCGTGCGGCGGTCGGCTCCCCAAGGGCCTCTACGACGTTCACGTCAACGTCCAGCTGCTCGGGATCGACCGGATGGCCCGTGTCGAGGGCGGCCCGGTGAGTGAACTGCTGCCCTGCGGCGGTGCGCGCTCGCAGCGCCAGAACATCCAGGCCGCCCCCTACTGGACCCGGGACGGGCGGCTGGCTCTGGACATCGGCGGAAACATGCACAAGGTGCCGGACAAGTCGGCCGGATCCCAGACCGCTTGGCGCAGAGTCGCCAAGAAGGTCAAACGAGTTCTCGCATCCTGACCCGGAGGTCCCGCTACATCATGAAACCCCTCTCTATCGAAGGCGCCTGGGTCTACGAGCCCAACGTCTTTCCGGACGAGCGCGGTAGCTTCCACGAGTGGTTCGGCGGAGCGGATTTCCGGGCGAGCACCGGGCACGACCTGTCCCTGGCCCAGGCCAACTGCTCGGTCTCCCGCCGCGGCACCCTGCGCGGTATCCACTTCGCCGACGTGCCGCCGAGCCAGGCCAAGTACGTGAAGTGCGTACGCGGCGCGGTGCTCGACGCCATCGTCGACATCCGGGTCGGCTCCCCCACCTACGGGCAGTGGGAACTGGTCCGGCTCGACGACGAGACACACGCCTCGGTCTACCTGTCCGAAGGTCTCGGCCACGCCTTCCTGGCGCTGACCGACGACGCGACGGTCGTCTACCTCTGTTCCGAGGGCTACGCACCGCAGCGGGAGCACGGCATCCATCCCCTCGATCCCGAGCTGGGCATCGAATGGCCGGCGGACGTGGAGCCGTTGCTGTCGGACAAGGATGCCGCTGCTCCGACGCTCGCGGACGCGGCGGCTCAGGGACTGCTCCCCAGATACGAGGACTGCATCGCTTATCGTGCGGACCTTGACAAGCGCTGAGGTTACCGACCGGTAGGTGTTTACTCCCCGGTCAACTCCCCGCTAGCTTCCGTTGGATCGGTGTTTCGTCAACTGCCAGTGAAGGGCGCGTTCCACGTGGATCGGCACGGAATTCTTCGCCAGCTGCACAAGGTTTACCGACCCCGCAACTATCTTGAGATCGGAGTCAATGACGGCCGCAGCCTGACGCTGTCTCGAGTCCCCACGGTCGCCATCGACCCGGCATTCAAGGTGACGTCGGAGCTCAGCTGTGACGTGCACCTGGTCAAGGCGACGAGCGATGCCTTCTTCGAGCGGAAGGACCCGCTGATCCACCTGCGGAACGGGCGCAACCCGTTCCGCGCTCTCGCCCGCCGCGATGTGCTGAACCTCCTCGGCGGTGAGCCGCGGCTCGACCTGTCGTTCATCGACGGCATGCACCTCTTCGAGTTCGCACTGCGGGACTTCATGAACGTCGAGCGGCACTCGCGCTGGTCGAGCGTGATCGTGCTGGACGACATGCTGCCGCGCGACGTCGACGAGGCGGCCCGCGACCGGCACACCGGGATGTGGACCGGCGACGTGTTCAAGGTGGCGCAGGTACTGCGGCGCTTCCGCCCCGATCTTGTGGTGGTGGAACTCGACACGGTTCCGACCGGTGTCGTCGCGATCTTCGGGGCGGACCCGACCAGCACCGTGCTGAAGGACAACTACGACAAGATCATGGAGGAGTACCGCAGGGACGACCCGCAGGTCGTCCCGGAGGAAGTCCTGCTGCGCAAGAACGCCATCCAGGGCGAGGCCCTGCTCGGGGCGGACTTCTGGCCGGCCCTGGTCAGGGCCCGCAATCTGCGTCGCCCTCGCTCGGCGTTCGCGCCCATCCGCCGCAGCATCGAAGCGGTTGCCGGCTGACACCGATTGACCCTCGGGCCGAGGACGACGGCCCGGGGGACAAGGCCGACTTCGTCGGCTGAAATGCGGGGCGCTGCCCCTGCCAGGGCCCGGTTTGACCCCCCGACCGGCGCCCCGTAACCTAGACCGTCGGCGTGTTCATTGCGCGCCATGCCCCTCGTAAACCCTTCCTTCCGGACTCTTCCGGAAGCCTCCCGGTCTCCGGGAGAGGCCGCTCGCCCTGCGTGCGGCTGGACTGCGAGGGTCCCGCTTCGAGTCAGAGAGTGAGATCCGCGTGTACGCCATCGTGCGCAGCGGTGGTCGCCAGCACAAGGTTGCTGTAGGCGACATCGTTGAGGTTGACAAGATTTCCACTGCCAAGGTTGGCGACACCGTAGAGCTCTCTACGCTGCTCGTTGTCGACGGCGAAGCCGTGACCAGCGACCCGTGGGTCCTGGCTGGGATCAAGGTCCAGGCCGAGATCGTGGACCACCACAAGGGCGTCAAGATCGACATCCTTCGGTACAAGAACAAGACCGGTTACCGCCGTCGTCAGGGCCACCGCCAGCAGTACACGGCGATCAAGGTCACTGAGATCCCCGCGGCTGCGAAGTAAGGGACTGAGGAGACATGGCACACAAGAAGGGCGCATCGTCCACTCGGAACGGTCGCGACTCCAATGCTCAGCGGCTCGGCGTGAAGCGCTTCGGCGGTCAGGTCGTCAACGCCGGTGAGATTCTGGTCCGCCAGCGCGGCACCCACTTCCACCCGGGCAACGGCGTCGGCCGTGGCAAGGACGACACGCTGTTCGCCCTTGACGCCGGTGCGGTGGAGTTCGGTACCCACCGTGGCCGCAAGGTCGTGAACATCGTTCCGGTCGCCTGACCGGTACTTTTCGCGAGGCGGACCTCACTTCCCTTTCGGGAAGCGGGTCCGCCTTTCGCGTGTTTTCAATGGATGTGGCCCTAACGAGGGCACGACATCCAAAAGACTTTCCGTACGTAACTGGAGGCACATCCCATGACCACCTTCGTGGACCGCGTCGAGCTGCATGTCGCCGCGGGTAGCGGAGGTCACGGCTGTGCCTCCGTACACCGGGAGAAGTTCAAGCCGCTCGGCGGCCCGGACGGCGGCAACGGCGGCCAGGGCGGTGACGTGATCCTCGTCGTCGACCAGGCCGTGACCACGCTGCTCGACTACCACCACTCCCCGCACCGCAAGGCGACCAGCGGCAAGCCCGGCGAGGGCGGCAACCGCTCCGGCAAGGACGGGCAGGACCTGATCCTGCCGGTGCCGGACGGCACGGTGGTGCAGGACAAGGCGGGCAACGTCCTCGCGGACCTGGTCGGCCAGGGCACGACGTACGTCGCCGCGGAGGGCGGCCGCGGTGGCCTCGGCAACGCGGCGCTGTCCTCGGCCCGCCGCAAGGCGCCCGGCTTCGCGCTGCTCGGTGTGCCCGGTGGCCTCCAGGACATCGTCCTTGAGCTGAAGACCGTCGCGGACGTGGCACTCGTCGGCTACCCGAGCGCGGGCAAGTCCTCGCTGATCTCGGTGCTGAGCGCCGCCAAGCCGAAGATCGCGGACTACCCCTTCACGACCCTGGTCCCCAACCTCGGTGTGGTCACGGCCGGTTCGACGGTCTACACGATCGCCGACGTGCCCGGGCTCATCCCCGGCGCCAGCCAGGGCAAGGGGCTCGGCCTGGAGTTCCTGCGCCACGTCGAGCGGTGCAGCGTGCTGGTGCACGTCCTGGACACCGCGACCCTGGAGTCCGAGCGCGACCCCGTCTCCGACCTCGACATCATCGAGGAGGAGCTGAAGCAGTACGGCGGTCTCGGCGACCGGCCGCGCATGGTCGTCCTCAACAAGATCGACGTACCGGACGGCAAGGACCTCGCCGAGATGGTGCGGCCCGAGCTGGAGTCGCGCGGCTACCGCGTCTTCGAAGTGTCCGCGGTCGCGCACATGGGCCTCAAGGAGCTGTCCTACGCGCTCGCCGAGGTGGTCGCGCAGGGACGCGCCGCCAAGCCGACGGAGGAGGCGACCCGCATCGTCATCCGCCCGAAGGCCGTCGACGACGCCGGCTTCACCGTGGCCCGCGAGGAGGACGGCCTCTACCGCGTCCGCGGCGAGAAGCCCGAACGCTGGGTCCGCCAGACCGACTTCAGCAACGACGAGGCCGTCGGCTATCTCGCCGACCGCCTCAGCCGTCTCGGTGTCGAGACGGAGCTGATGAAGGCGGGCGCCCGCTCGGGCGACGGCGTCGCCATCGGCCCCGAGGAGAACGCGGTCGTCTTCGACTGGGAGCCCACGGTCATGGCCGGTGCGGAGATGCTCGGCCGCCGTGGCGAGGACCACCGGCTGGACGAACCGCGTCCCGCCACCCAGCGTCGCCGTGACAAGCAGGCGGAGCGGGACGAGGCCGAGAAGGAGTACGACGACTTCGAGCCCTTCTAGGCTCCCTGGCTGCCCGGGGCGCCTGGTACAGGTGCCGGGCCGTCCGGCTCGTACAACCCGTACGGCCCATTCCACTCGTACGAACAAACCGGTGCCCTGGGACTCACGCGAGTCCCAGGGCATTCTCAGTCTGTCCTCAGCATCTGCTCTTAATGTCCTCTTACCATGGAGATTGATTGTTCGACACCTGACGCGGCGGCCGCTGAGACGGCCGCGCCGGCCCCGCTTCCGGTGGGTACCCGGCTGCTGCACATAGGTCCCCACAAGACCGGGACCACGTCGATCCAGGGCGCGCTGTTCGCCGCGAGGGACGCGATGGCCGAGCACGGCGTCGTCTTCCCGGCGCCCAGCAGACACCCGATGGAGGCCGCCCTGGGGGTCTGCGCCCGGCCCGGCATGATGGGCGAGACCAAGCCCACCGAGGGGCACTGGCAGCGGCTCGTGGACCTGGTGCACGCCACCGGGAAGCGCACCTCGGTGGTCAGCAGCGAGTTCTTCGCCGACGCTCCCGACGACGAGACCATCGCCCGGATCGTCGACGACCTGGGCCGGGACCGCGTACACGTCCTGATCACCCTGCGCCCGCTCGCGAAGATCATGCCCTCGCAGTGGCAGCAGTACGTGCAGAACGGCCTGCGCATGGGCTACGAGGACTGGCTGACGCACATGCTGCGCAAGGCCCCGTACGAGAAGCCCAACCCGAGTTTCTGGCGCCGGCACCGCCACGACCGGCTCGTGGAGCGCTGGGCGCGGGTCGTCGGCGCGGAGAACATCACCGTCGTCGTGGTCGACGACAGCGACCGCGGCGGCCTGATGCGCACCTTCGAATCGCTCCTCGGCCTGCCCGACGGCCTTCTGGAGGAGGTGCCGGACACGGCCAACCGCTCCCTCACGCTCGCCGAGACCGAAATGCTGCGGAAGCTCAACATGGAATTCCGCGGCAACGGACTGCCCGACGAGCTGTATTCCAAGCTCGTGCGCGGCGGCGCGGTCATGCATATGAAGAACACCTGCCGCCCCGCCCCGGGAGACGCGCGGATCAGCACACCGGTGTGGGCGCTGGAGGCCGCCGCGGGTATCGGCGCGGAAATGGCCGGGCGGATCGGGGCCATGGGCGTACGGGTTCTGGGCGATCCGGCGCTGCTGTCCGTCGTACCGGCCGTCGTACCGGCTCCGGAGGGCGCGGCGCCGGCGGGTGCGCGGATCGCTCCGGAGGTGGCGGCCCAGGCGCTGTACGGGGCGCTCGCCGTCGCGGCCGCCGCTCCTGCGCGCCGGGCGGCGCCGGTGCGTACTGTTCACCAGACCTCGTCCAGGGAACTCGTCCGGGTACTGGGTCACCGGGTTCTCAAGCGCCTGAAGCGGACCTGAGTGAGGCGAAGCACTTGCCGCCGGAGTGAAGGACGCACGGAAATCGTGTGCAGTTACTCACAGCAAATCCGGACAATCCGGTTCGGGTTCTGGGAAGGCGCCTGCATGCAAGGTGAATAATCGGTTGCGTGCACATATGCAACAGACATCGCTCACCTTGCATGCCAGTAACCGAAAGTGGGACCATTCGTAGGTTCCCTGTCGCCCCAAGGTAGGTCACCTGTGTCTGAGCACTTTGCCAAGCCCCGTACCACCGCAGTGATCCTTGCTGGTGGGACCGGACAGCGCGTGGGTCTGTCGATTCCGAAGCAGCTGCTGAAGATCGCCGGCAAGGCGGTCATCGAGCACACGCTGACCACCTTCGAGAACGCCGATTCGATCGACGACATCATCGTGCTGATGGCTCCGGGCTATGTGCCGGACGTGGAGAAGATCGTTGCGAAGGCGGGCTTCGCCAAGGTGACGAGGATCATCGAAGGCGGCTCGACGCGGAACGAGACCACCGAGCGTGCCATCGCGGCCCTCGGTGAGGGCCTGGCCGAGGGCGAGGACGCCAACGTCCTGTTCCACGACGCCGTGCGCCCGCTGCTCTCCGAGCGTGTCATCGACGACTGCGTCACCGCCCTGGAGCGCTACCAGGCCGTCGACGTCGCCATCCCGTCCGCGGACACGATCATCGTGACCCGCACGCACGGCGAGGACGGCGAGTTCATCACCGAGATCCCGGACCGCTCCCGGCTGCGCCGCGGCCAGACGCCCCAGGCGTTCAAGCTGTCCACGATCCGCCGGGCCTACGAGGTCGCCGCGAACGACCCGAACTTCCAGGCCACCGACGACTGCAGCGTCGTACTCAAGTACCTGCCGGACGTGCCGATCCACGTCGTCGCGGGCGACGAGTACAACATGAAGGTCACGCAGCCCGTCGACGTCTTCATCGCCGACAAGCTCTTCCAGCTCGCCTCCACCGCCGCGCCCGAGCAGGCCGACGAGGCCGCCTACCGGGAGCTGCTCACCGGCAAGACCCTGGTCGTCTTCGGCGGCTCGTACGGCATCGGCAAGGACATAGCCGAACTCGCCGCGCGCTTCGGCGCCAAGACGTACGCGCTGGGCCGCTCGACCACCGGCACGCACGTCGAGAACCCGGAGGAGGTCGACGACGCGCTGTCCACGGCGTACGCGGAGACCGGGCGCATCGACTACGTCATCAACACCGCGGGCGTGCTGCGCATCGGCAAGCTCGCCGAGACCGACAACGCGACCATCGAGGAAGCGCTGAAGGTCAACTACCTGGCCCCGGTGCAGATCGCCCGCTCCTCCTACAAGTACCTGGCCGAGACCAACGGCCAGCTGCTCCTCTACACGTCCAGCAGCTACACCCGCGGGCGTGCCGAGTACAGCCTCTACTCCTCGACCAAGGCCGCCATGGTCAACCTGACCCAGGCGCTGTCCGACGAGTGGGCCGGCGACGGCATCCGCGTCAACTGCATCAACCCCGAGCGCACCGCGACCCCGATGCGGACCAAGGCGTTCGGCCAGGAGCCCGCGGGTTCGCTGCTCTCGTCCGAGGCCGTCGCGCAGACCTCGCTCGACGTGCTGCTCTCCGAGCTCACCGGGCACGTGATCGACGTCCGTCAGCAGGACCCGACGGCCGGTGCCGGAACGGCCTCCGGTTTCGAGGCGGCCCTGGCCGCCGTCCTGGACCGCCAGGACGGCGTGGCATAATCAATTAATCGATCTTCAGAATTCAGGCCTCTGTGTTCGCGTGTTTTCCACGCATTCGCAGAGGCCTGAATCCGTAAAATTTCAAACTCTCTTTTTTGGCATTAAACCGGCACTCACCCCTCAAGAGCAGGTTTCTCCGTGATTTCCACCGCTATTCGCGTCGCCCGGGTGGGCAGCGCGGCCGAGCTGGCGGCGGCGGCCCTCATGATGCTGGGCTTCCCCTGCCTGATGCTCGCCGCGCTCATTCCGAGCGTCCCCGCCTTCGCGGCCGCGGCCGCCGTGACGTACCTGGCGGACCACTATCTGCACCGGCGTGGCAGCTATCTGATCAACCGCCTCAGCAAGGTACGGGCCGGTCTGTCCATCAGGTTCCTGATCCGGCAGCTGCTCCTGGTGCTGCTCCTGGCGCGCGCCGACCTGTCCGAGAGCACGGTCTTCTACGCGGCGATCGCGTGCTTCCTCGCCTTCTACGGCTTCCAGGCCCCGCACAGCGCGCTGGTCACGCTGATCCGGTCGCGCCGCAAGATGCCCGTCGCCACCCGCAACCTCGACCTGGGCTCGCGCATCCGCATCCCGGACGCGCCCCCGGCGTTCCTGCTGGACCGGAACGCCGAGAAGATGCTCCACCTCGACCTGGCCGCGGTCGTCGGCGTGCTCGTCACCGCGGCGACCGACTCGGCCGTGTACGGGTTCGTCGGCATCGCCATCACACTGGTGCTGGCCTTCGGCTACGTCGTCGCGCTCGTCCCGTACGTCCGCGGAAAGAGCACCCCGCCGAGCGCGGACGAGGTCCTGGCGGCGACCGACTCCTGGCTGCGCGAGCACCGCCCGGAGACGGCGCTCTACTTCTCGGGCTCCAAGGACTCCGCGTACCAGGTCAACATGTGGCTCGAGACGATGGAGGAGCTGGACACCCGGCCGCTGATCATCCTCCGTGAGCGCGCCATCCTGGAGCTCATGGCGCCCACCACCGTGCCGGTCATCTGCGTGCCCGGAGGGGTGCACCTGATGAACATGGACCTGTCCACGGTGCGGGTCGCGCTGTACGCGGCGAACGTCGGCAAGAACATCCACCTGCTACGCGTCCCGACCATGAAGCACGTCTTCATCGGCCACGGCGACAGCGACAAGCTCGCCAGCGTCAACCCGTTCAGCAAGGCGTACGACGAGGTGTGGACCGCCGGCCGTGCCGGGCGCGACCGCTACGCCATCGCCGACGTCGGCGTCCGCGACGAGGACATCGTCGAGGTCGGCCGCCCGCAACTGGCGCCGATCCAGCCCTGGCAGGGCGTGCCGGAAGGTACTCCCACGGTTCTGTACGCGCCCACCTGGGAGGGCTGGGACGGCAACCCCGGCAACACCTCCCTCGTGCTCGCCGGCGAGACCATCGTGAAGAAGCTGGTGAAGGCCGACCCGCCGGTCCGGGTGCTCTACAAGCCGCACCCCTTCACCGGCACCGTCAGCGCCGAGGCCGCTGCCGCCCATCGGCGCATCACCGCGCTGGTCGAGAAGGCCGCGGTCGCCCGCGCCGCCGACTCCCGGTTCACCGTCGACACGGCCGTCCAGGCTCAGGCCAAGGCCGAGCTGACCCGTATCGAGGCCCGCCTGGCCGAGCTGTCCGGGGCCGGCGCTCAGAAGGGCGACGAGGCCGAGGCCAGCCGGGACGGCGTGGTCGACGTCCAGAAGCACGCGGAGATCGCCCGGCTGCGGGGCGAGTGGGACGACGCCTACTGGCGTGCCATCCCCAGCTGGGAGCACAAGGTCGTCACGGGCGCCGAACCGCGTCTGTACGACTGCTTCAACGTCTCCGACGCGATGGTCTCGGACATCTCCAGCGTGGTCTCCGACTTCATCGCGAGCGGCAAGCCGTACGCCGTCACCGACTCCGCCGAGCTCGGCGCCGAGGAGTTCAAGCGGCAGAACACCGCGGTACGTGCCGCCGTGATCCTGTCCAACTCGGCCGCCGAACTGGGCCAGTTGCTGGCCGCGGTGCGCGACCCGGCGGCCGACGCGCAGGCCGCCGAACGCCAGGAGCTGAAGCGGTATCTGCTCGGGCCCGACGAGCCGACCTCGATCGACCAGTTCAACTCCGCGGTGCGGCAGCTGGCGCAGAAGGCCGAGACGCGCAACCTCGGCCAGGAGAACGGCACTTCGGCCGCGGGCGCTCCGGCCGCGGACCTGGCGAGTGCGCTTCCCGGCGACACCGACGGAGCCGCGGTCAAGGGCTGATCGCGGGTTCCGCTGGTTGCTTCAGGGCCCGGCTCCCGAGGACTTCCCTCGGGAGCCGGGCCCTTCCGCGTGACACCCGGGCGAAACGCGCGAGAAGCCTGTCCGGGAACTGGACCGATGCGCGACGCCCGGTCCCCTTCACGTAGATTGCCGGGTGGGCAGCAGGACCGGACGCGAGGGGATGCACAGCAGGTGGCAGGGGCAAGGCAGGCCGTGGCACAGGCGCACAGGATCGTCGTCAAGGTGGGTTCCTCCTCGCTGACCAGCGCCGCGGGCGGCCTCGACGCGGACCGGGTCGACGCCCTCGTCGACGTACTCGCCAAGTGCCGCAGCGGCGGCGAGAAGGAAGTCGTCCTCGTCTCCTCCGGCGCCATCGCCGCCGGTCTCGCCCCCCTCGGACTGCGCCGCCGCCCCAGGGACCTCGCCCGGCAGCAGGCCGCGGCCAGCGTCGGCCAGGGCCTCCTGGTCGCCCGCTACGCCGCCTCCTGCGCCCGCCACGGCATCCGCGTCGGACAGGTGCTCCTCACCTCCGACGACACCAGCCGCCGCGCCCACCACCGCAACGCCTCCCGCACCCTCGACAAGCTCCTCGCGATGGGCGCCCTGCCGGTCGTCAACGAGAACGACACGGTCGCCACGGACGAGATCCGCTTCGGCGACAACGACCGTCTCGCCGCGCTCGTCGCCCATCTCGTACGAGCCGATCTGCTCGTCCTGCTCTCCGACGTGGACGGCGTGTACGACGGCGACCCCGGCAAACCCGGTACGTCGCGGATCGCGGAAGTACGTGGGCCGTCCGATCTCGACGGCATCGACATGGGCAGCGCGGGCAAGGCCGGCGTGGGCACCGGCGGCATGGTCACCAAGGTCGAGGCGGCCCGGATCGCGACCGGCGCGGGCATCCCGGTCGTGGTGACGAGCGCCGTCCACGCCGCCGACGCGCTCGCGGGGCGCGACACGGGCACGTACTTCCACCCCACGGGCCGGCGCTCCACCGACCGGCTGCTGTGGCTGCAGCACGCCTCCACGCCGCAGGGCGCGCTCACCCTGGACGACGGGGCCGTGCGCGCGGTCGTCGAGCGGCGCATGTCGCTGCTGCCTGCGGGTATCGCGTCCGTCGAGGGCGAGTTCACCGCCGGTGACCCCGTCGAACTGCGCGACAGCACGGGCCGGGCGGTCGCGCGGGGGATCGTGAACTTCGACGCCAAGGAGATCCCCCAGCTCATCGGACGCTCGACCAGGGAACTGGCGCGCGAACTGGGGCCCGAGTACGAACGCGAAGTCGTACACAGGGACGCTCTCGTGCTGCTGCACCTGTAGCGATCTCGTGCACCCGTACGTGCGGCGCCATGTCGTCGACGTGCCGGTTGCCCCATAAACGTCCGAAAGCCCGTCCTCCGCGGGGGGACGTTCCGTAAAACCGCCACGCGACGGCGCCCCACCTGCTCAACTTTGTTGCAGGGAGACCCCCGGATTCAGCTGGACCATTGCGGACCATTGCGTAAAGGAGGCCGTCGTGAGACGAGTGCGCCCTGGGGCGGCGGCGTCCCGCGGTGGTGCCGCCTCCCGTGCGGTGGGCGAGGAACGGGCGCTGACCAGCGTCGCGGCCGGAGACACGTACTCGAGCGGGGAACCGGCGCACCAGCCCCGGCTGTGGCACGTCACGCTGAGCGTCTCGGGTGACGAGGCACCGTTGAAGGAGGTCAGGCGCGGTCTCGAGCAGCTCGCCCACGACCACCCCTTTCTGCTGACCAGCCGGTACGCCAACGACCACGCCGAGATCCGCTACTGGGAAGAGGCCCGCGACCTGCACGACGCGGCGGCCGTCGCGCTGCGCCTGTGGGGTGAGCACCGGCAGACCGCCAAGCTGCCGCCCTGGGAGATCGTCGGCCTGGAGGTCATCGACCGCGGGACCTACCACCAGCGGATCGCGGAGGGCTACGGACCACTGCCCGCGACTCCCGTCGGCGTACATCCCTTTTGAGCCGCCTTCGCCGGGTGTCTTGGAGTTTGGGACAGCGGCGATACAGACCCGTTCGGAGCATTACGCTGCCGACATGACCACGCTCTCGCCGTACGACTCGATGTCTCCGGTCACTCAGGCCGCCTACCGCGCGAAGTCCGCCGCCGCCGACCTCGCGCCGCTGCCGCGGGCCGAGAAGGACGACGCGCTGCTCGCGATCGCGGACGCGCTGGAGGTCCGTACGAGCGAGATCGTGGCGGCCAACGCCAAGGACATCGCGCGCGCCCGCGAGGCCGGCACCAGCGAGACCGTCATCGACCGGCTCACGCTCACGCCCGAGCGCGTGCGCGCGATCGCCTCGGACGTACGCGACGTCGTGTCCCTGCCCGACCCGGTCGGCGAGGTCGTCCGCGGCTCGACCCTCCCGAACGGTATCGACCTGCGCCAGGTCCGTGTCCCGCTCGGCGTCGTCGGGATCATCTACGAGGCCCGCCCGAACGTGACGGTCGACGCCGCCGCCCTCTGCCTGAAGTCCGGCAACGCCGTGCTGCTGCGCGGCTCCTCCTCGGCGTTCGAGTCGAACACCGCCCTGGTCCGCGTCCTGCGCGACGCCGTCGGCGGCGCCGGACTGCCCGCCGACGCCATCCAGCTCGTACCCGGCGAGGGCCGCGAGTCCGTACGCGAGCTGATGCGCGCCCGCGGGCTGGTCGACGTCCTCATCCCGCGCGGTGGCGCCTCGCTGATCCGCACGGTCGTCCAGGAATCAACCGTCCCGGTCATCGAGACCGGCACCGGCAACTGCCATGTGTACGTCGACGCGCACGCCGACATCGACATGGCGGTCGACATCCTGATCAACTCCAAGGCGCAGCGGCCCAGCGTCTGCAACTCCGCCGAGACGCTCCTCGTCCACCAGGACATCGCCCCCGAGTTCCTGCCGCGTGCCCTGGACGCCCTCGCGGACGCCGGGGTCACGGTGCACGCCGACGAGCGCGTCCTCGCGTACGCCAAGGACTCCAGGGCCACCGTCGTCGAGGCCACCCTCGAGGACTGGGAGACCGAGTACCTCTCGTACGACATCGCCGCCGCCGTCGTCGACTCGCTCGACAGGGCCGTGGACCACATCCGGCTGTGGACCTCGGGCCACACCGAGGCCATCGTCACCACCTCGCAGCAGGCCGCCCGCCGCTTCACCCAGCTGGTCGATTCCACGACGGTCGCGGTCAACGCCTCGACCCGGTTCACGGACGGCGGTCAGTTCGGCTTCGGCGCCGAGATCGGCATCTCCACGCAGAAGCTGCACGCGCGGGGGCCGATGGGGCTTCCGGAGCTGACCAGCACGAAGTACATCGTCACCGGGGACGGACACGTTCGGCGGTAAGGCGCCCGCCCGGCGATGTACGGGCGCTGTGCGGGCGCGTCCGGCGCGGGGACGGGGCGCGCGGCGCGTGAGACGCGTCTCGTCAGGCGGATGAATTTCCATACCGTCTGCCCAAATTGACACCCCAGGTCTACTCTGGATCCGTGCCGGAGGACGTGGGGGGCTCGCCGTTTCCCGACGGCTGGGAGCCCGACGACGACCGCGACCGCGGGGGTGCGGACGAAGAGTTCGCCTCCGTGGTCTTCGACGAGGACTTCGTACAGGCTGCCGCGATCCACGAGCCGACCGCCGTGGAGCGGCTGCTCTCGGCCGCCCAGGCCCGCGCGGAGGCTGCCGAGGCCGAGACGCGCCGGGCGCACACCCGGGGCGCACGCGGGGACGACGAGCGCTACGAGGACGGCTTCGGACCGGATGCCCGCGGTGATTTCGGCCGGGACCGCGATTTGGACGATCTGGACGACACCGAGGTCCTTCAGGGCCGTTACGGCCTGGCGGGAACGTACGGCAGAGCCTACGGAAAACACACCCGCTGGCAACGCCCCGTCGCCTGGATGCTCGCCCTCGTGATGGGCATCGGCATGGTCGCCCTGGCCTTCGCGGCGGTCTACCGGGGGGCTTCCTCGAACCGCCAGGAACAGGTCCCGCCGCCCGCCTCGACGGGCTTGGAGCAAGGCCTGGACAAGGTCACCGGCACCAGCCCCTCCGCTTCGGCCGACTATTCCCAGCCTGCGGTGTCGGCGGTCCCTCGCACGCCGTGACGAACCGGGGGCGACCCCGTGACGAGCCGGGCTCGGCCCCGCTGCCGGCACCAGGGCGAACCCTGTGCGAATACTCGGACGACTCTGGTGAGAACCTGTCAGAACTTGTCGTGTAGCAGGGCGTTTACCTGAGGTCCCGGAGACCTACTCTGAAGGTATGGGCGGGCCTGGAGAACCACCTGGGGGAACACCCGAGGGTGCTTCCGCCGGTGGAGAGGACGAGTACCGATCCGTCGTCTTCGACGAATCGTTCGTCCGCGCTGCCCGCCTCCAGGAGTTCTCCGCGCAGGAGCGCCTGGCCGACCACGCCCCGGCCGTACGCCGCCGCCCACCCCTCCACCGCGGCCTCTCCCGGCAGGCGCTGATCCTCGTCCTGCTGATCGCCGTCGCCTTCGGCACCGCGATCTACATGGGCGTCCGCCACCCGTACCAGACCCCCGTAGCCCAGCCCCCCGAGCCGCTTCGGATGACGGTGATCCCGCTCGCCCCGCAGGGCGCGGTACCCGGAGCCATGCGCCCCGAGGACCTGTACACGAACAGCCCGGCCGCCCAGTTCCGCATGGGCGCCGAAGGCATCACGCTGCCCGCCTCCCGGCGCACCGCACACTTCTCCGACAGCCAGGTCGTCACCGCCCTGACCACCGCCAAGGACTACCTCGTCGAGTCCTCCCTCGACCCGGAGGTACTCACCGGCGGCGCCACCCGGCCCGTACGGATCCTGCTCGACCCACAGCAGCTCGACCAGTTCGACGAGAGCTTCGACCGCCCGGCTGCCGACGGGCGGCACGTCCCCACCGGCTGGCTGGTCCGCTTCGACGCGACCCGTGTCGAGCTCGCCGACCCCAAGATCCGTGTGCAGGGCACCCTCCAGGCCGCCGAGTTCGACTCGAACACCCTTGAGGTCATCGCCGACCACACCTTCGTGTACGCGCTGAAGCCGGCGGGCTCGGACGAGAAGGCGGACGCCTCGCTCTTCACCGTCCGGCGCGAGCTGCACTTCCGCTTCGACCGCGACGACCTGCGCATGCACCAGGCGGAGCTGGTCGTCTCCTACGTCCAGGCCGGTCCGCTCGCCTGCTCCGAGGACTCGGTCAACCAGCTGCGCCCGCTGCTCGCGGGGCAGACGGCGAAGGCGGGCGGCCCGGCCGGTACGGACCCGTACGCGACCGGTAGCGCCACCGCGCTGTGCGGATCACTGGCGACCAGCGCGCAGCCTAAGGTCTGAGCTTCTGGGCGCCTTGTGAGCCCGTTTTGCTGAGCCGGTCTCCTTTGCTGAGCTGGTCTCCGGTCAGCCGTTTCCGTTGGGGGTCTCGTCCTCGGGGTGCTCGTCGGTGTCCCTCGGTGGCGCTTCCTTGGTCGAGCTGCCCGTGTCCTTCGGTGAACCGCTCGCGAAGCCTCCGAAGCCGCGTCGCACCCGGCCGCCGAGGTCTCCCGCGCCGCCCGCGATGTCTCCGACCAGCTTCATCAGTGGGTCCTTGGAGTTCTTGACGTCGGAGGCGTAGCTGGCCGCCGACTGCCGGAAGGAGTCCCCGACCGAGGTGTCCTTGTCCTCGCTGCGCCGCGGGTAGTGGCCGTCCATGATCCGCTGGAAGTCGCGGGACTCCGCCCACTTCTTCAGCTCGGCGGCGCGAACGGTGGTGAAGGGGTGCGTGCGGGGAAGGGTATTGAGGATCTTGAGCACGGAGTCGCGCAGGTCGCCCCCGGCCTCGTACTCCTCGGCCTGTGCGAGGAACGCGTCGACGTTCATCTCGTGCAGGTGATTGCCTCCCGCAAGCTTCATCAGGCCGCGCATCGAGGCCTTCAGGTCCTGCCCGACAAGGAGCCCTGCGCGGTCGGCCGACAGCTCCGACTTGCGGAACCACTCGCGCAGCGCGGTCACGATCGCCATGATCGCGATGTTGCCCAGTGGGATCCAGGCCACCCGGAGCGCCAGGTTGGTCAGGAACAGCAGGATCGTGCGGTAGACCGCGTGGCCGGACAGCGCGTGGCCGACTTCATGCCCGACGACGGCCCGCATCTCCTCCTCGTCCAGCAGCTCCACGAGGCCGGTGGTGACGACGATGATCGGCTCGTCCAGGCCGATGCACATCGCGTTGGGCTGCGGGTCCTGGTTGACGTACATCGGCGGGACCTTCTCCAGGTCCAGGATGTGACAGGCGTCCCGCAGCATGGCGTTGAGGTGCGCGAACTGGGCGTCCGAGACGCGCACCGAATCGGACAGGAACAGCAGCCTCAGACTGCGTTCCGGAAGCAGGCCGCTGAGCGCCTTGAAGACCGTGTCGAAGCCGCTGAGCTTGCGCAGGGCCACCAGGGCCGAGCGGTCCGCCGGGTGTTCGTACGCCCGCGAGGAGATCCCCTCGAAGCGCCTGCGCTGCCTGCTCGGCACGTTCTCGTGCCCGTTCTGCTCGTGGCTGTCATCGGACATGTGTTCCCCCATGCTCTGAGTGCCGTGCCCCCGAAGCGGGCTCCAGCGTAGGCGGAGATACCGTCAAGGGGCAGCACACGTAAGGAGCTATCCCCATGGAGCACATTCCCGCGGCCTTCCGGCTGACCGAGGCGGCCGCCGCCGCAGACACGCAGGGGGCGGGCAATCTGCTCCGCGTCGTGCTGATCGTGATGGTGCTGGGCTCCGTCCTTGTGGCGTGGTTCCTGCTGCGCGGCTACAAGCGGGACGACTGAGGTTCTCGTCGACCGGCGTGCTCACCGCCGGCCTACTCCTTGACTGACGTCGTCCTCGCGGTCGACGTTGCTTCGAGCGGCGTAAGCGGTCGCCGGGGCGGCGCGCGTCACCAACGGCGGAGTCGGCGTGATCGCGGCCGAGCCCCACGCTTACGATGGGCCGACGTCTTTATCCCGCCCACACCGGATAGGTTCTGCCGAGATGAGCTTCCACAGCACCGCCGCACAGTTGGTCACTCTTGCCGCCGAGGGCGAAGAGCACGGCGGCAACCACGAGAGCCTCAGCCCCTACCTCACCGGCGGCGGCGCCTTCTTCATCCTGATGCTGCTGCTGTGGATCACCACGCGTTTCAACCGGGACCGCTGACACCCACCGGGACGGTCGGGGACCCCTGTCGACCAGGGCCCACAGACCGGGCCGGTAGGGTCTGCACGCATGGGAGAGCAGGACATGCCTACCGGTCCGGCGGGTGACACGGAGAGCGGCGCGGCCGACGGCACTGTGAGCGGCGGAATCGCCCGTGGAGCGGTGGGTTCTGGTGCGATGAGTCCTGACATGGTGAGTCCTGGCGTGGTGAAGCGTCTGACGATCGGTCCTGGGAACGCCCCGTCGAATCCGGGCAAGCGCCGCCTCGGCGTCATGGGCGGAACGTTCGACCCGATCCACCACGGACACCTCGTGGCGGCCAGCGAGGTCGCCGCGCAGTTCCACCTCGACGAGGTGGTGTTCGTGCCGACCGGGCAGCCGTGGCAGAAGACCGACCGCAAGGTCACCCCGGCCGAGGACCGCTATCTGATGACGGTCATCGCGACCGCGGAGAACCCGACGTTCTCGGTGAGCCGCATCGACATCGACCGCGGCGGCCCGACCTACACCACGGACACCCTGCGCGACCTGCGCGCGCTCAACCCCGACACGGACCTTTTCTTCATCACCGGCGCCGATGCGCTAGGCCAGATCCTCACCTGGCGGTACGCGGAAGAGCTGTTCTCCCTCGCGCACTTCATCGGGGTCACCCGGCCCGGCCACACCCTGACCGATCCGGGGCTTCCCGAGGGCGGTGTCTCGCTCGTCGAGGTACCCGCGCTCGCCATCTCGTCCACGGACTGCCGCGCGAGGGTCGCCAAGGGCGATCCCGTCTGGTATCTGGTGCCGGACGGTGTGGTGCGCTACATCGACAAGCGTGAGCTGTACCGCGGCTAGTGAGCCGAGAGGGGCACCGGTGAACGACCGATACGACGGGTACGCGGGCGGCGACCAGTACGAGCTCGTCGGCTACGACGAGTTCGGGCAGCCTGTGTACCAGCAGGTGTCGCCCCAGCAGCCTCAGCAGCAGGGCTACGACACCTACGGACAGCAGCAGCCGCAGGGCTACGGCTACGACCCGTACGCGACGGGCCAGCAGCCGCCTGTGTCGCCGTATGACACCGGTCAGCAGCCGCCTGTGTCGTCCCATGACACCGGCCGGCAGCCGCCCGCCCCCACCTACAACACGCAGGACTCCTACGACCCGTACGGCGCCGGCGCGCCCGGTGCCGCCGGGACCTCGACGGGGTACGACCCGTACGGGCAGACGGGCCAGGCCGGGCAGGCGGGCCGGACCGGGCAGACCTCAAGTACCGGTCAGCAGCCCCGGGTTGCCGAGCAGACCGCCTACATCCCGCAGCAGGCGGGTCCCGCGGAGAAGAGCGAGCCCCGGGCCGACCGGGACTACGGCACCGAGCAGTTCGCCTTCGTCGAGGAGCAGGAAGCCGACTCCGAAGACGTCATCGACTGGCTGAAGTTCACCGAGAACCGCACCGAACGCCGTGAGGAGGCCAGGCGCCGCACCCGCGGCCGGATCATCGGCCTGGTCGTGGTGCTCGCCCTGGTCGCTACCGGCGGCGTCGGCTACCTCTGGTACGCGGGCAAGCTCCCCGGCCTGTCGTCGACGAGCGACAAATCCGGCACCGCCACGTCCGCGGCCGCCCAGAAGCGTGACGTGATCGTCGTCCACCTCCACAACACAAGTGGCAGCGGCACCTCCACGATGCTGCTCGTGAACAACACCACCACCAAGCAGGGCACCAGCGTCCTGCTGCCCAACTCCCTTGCCCTGACGGACGACGACGGCAGCACGACCACGCTCGCCAAGTCCGTCGACGACGACGGCTCGGCCGGCACCCTGGACGCCGTCGACACGGTGCTTGGCACCGACATCGAGGGCACCTGGCGTCTCGATACCCCGTACCTCAACAACCTCGTCGAACTCGTCGGCGGCATCGAGATCGACACCAACGCCGATGTGCCGGACCCCGACTCCGACAAGAAGGGCGAGGCGGCCCTCGTGAAGAAGGGCTCGGACCAGTCCCTCAGCGGCAAGATGGCCGTCGCCTACGCCACCTACCAGGGCTCCGGTGAGTCCCAGACCGCCCAGCTGGAGCGGTTCGGGCAGGTCATGCAGGGCGTGCTGCGCAAGCTGTCCTCCGACCCGCAGGCCGCGACGATCACCGTGCAGACCCTGGCGCAGATCCTCGACCCGTCGCTGACCGACAAGGATCTCGGCACTTTCCTCGCGACCCTCGCCGACCAGGCCAAGGGCGGCGACTACAAGACGGCACTGCTTCCCGTGCAGCAGGACGGCACCCTGAGCGAGGAGGCCACCGACAGCGTGGTCAAGGACGTGCTCGGAGGCACCGTGAAGAGCCCGGAGGAGGGCGCCGCCGTCCGCGTCGGCATCAAGAACGCCACCGGCGACAAGGACTTCACCGAGAAGGCCCGCGTCGTCCTGGTCAACGGCGGCTACACCTTCCTGGACTCCGGCACGGCCGCCACCAGCCAGAGCGTGTCCCAGATCACATACGCCGACGCCGCCCAGAAGGAGAACGCCGCCGAGGTCGCCAAGACCCTGGGGCTGCCCGCCACCTCGGTGAAGAAGGGCACGGTCACTTCCAACGCGGACGTGTCCGTGGTCCTCGGCCAGGACTACGAGCCCTCGTCCTCGTAGACAGGACGCGGGAGAGGGCGCCCGCCCCGGGACGGTCGACGAGCCGTCCCGGGGACGGCCGGCGGCCTGTACCGGGGCGCCGGGGGCAGGGCCGGAGAAACGCGTGGGGTGTCGTCGGCGGTCCGTGAGACCCTTGAGTCATTACTGACCGCCTACGGAAAGCCGCGTAGTGACCGCCACGGACCGCTCCATCGAGCTCATCAAGACCGCCGCACAGGCGGCCGCCGACAAGCTCGCGCACGACATCATCGCGTACGACGTCAGCGACGTACTTTCGATCACCGACGCCTTCCTGCTGGCGTCCGCTCCCAACGACCGCCAGGTCAAGTCGATCGTCGACGAGATCGAGGAGCGGCTGAACAAGGAGCTCGGCACCAAGCCGGTGCGCCGCGAGGGCGACCGCGAGGCCCGCTGGGTGCTGCTCGACTACGTCGACATCGTGGTGCACGTGCAGCACAGCGAGGAGCGTGTCTTCTACGCCCTCGAGCGGCTGTGGAAGGACTGCCCGGAGCTGGACCTGCCCGCCGACGCCCTGGCGACCCGAGGCAAGGGCGCCGAGCACGCCAAGCTCCAGGATGCGGAGGACGCCGCCGAGCTCGGAGAGCTCCGGTGACCGCCGCGGGCGCCGAGGCCGGGAAGAAGCCCGGCCGGGGCCGCCGCGTCATCCTCTGGCGGCACGGCCAGACGTCCTGGAACGTCGAGCGGCGCTTCCAGGGCACGACGAACGTCGAGCTGACCGAGACCGGCATCGGCCAGGCCCGCCGCGCCGCTCGGCTGCTCGCCTCGCTGAAGCCCGACGTGATCGTCGCCTCGGACCTCAAGCGCGCCGCCGACACGGCCGCCGAGCTCTCCGTACTCACCGGCCTCGACGTCACCCACGACGAGGGCCTGCGTGAGACCTACGCGGGCGTCTGGCAGGGGCTGACGCACAACGAGATCATCGCCCGGCACGGCGAGGAGTACGCCGCCTGGAAGCGCGGAGAGCCCGTCCGCCGCGGTGGAGGCGAACTGGAGAGCGAGGTCGCCGACCGCGCTGCCCCCGTGGTGCTGCGGCATGCCGAAAAGCTCCCCGACGACGGCACCCTCGTGATCGTCAGCCACGGCGGCACGATCCGCACCACCATCGGCCGTCTCCTCGGTCTGGAATCCCAGCACTGGGAGAGCCTCGGCGGGCTCTCCAACTGCTGCTGGTCCGTCCTCGGAGAGGGCGCCCGAGGCTGGCGACTCCTGGAGCACAACGCCGGCACGCTGCCGGAGCCGGTGCTCGGCGACGACGACTGAGCGGCCCCTGTCCGGTCCCGCGGACCCGTCGGGACCGGATTTCACTTTCCGGCTGGTCGCAGGCTAAAGTTCTTCTTGTTCGCCCCGCCGGGCGGGAAGAACACACGGGGCTATAGCTCAGTTGGTAGAGCGCCTGCATGGCATGCAGGAGGTCAGGAGTTCAATTCTCCTTAGCTCCACAGATCGACTCTTTTGAGTTGTCAAAGATCAGTGGTGAATGATCCCGTTCCCGTCAGGGGACGGGGTTTTTCGTTGTCTGGACAGTTATGTCTGAACAGCTGCCGGTGCCGCCCGCAGGTCGCGGAGTCGTGCCGTCCGCAGATGCGTCTCCTCGTCGTCCGGCTGGTAGACCACGATCCGGCACTCGGACATGCCGTGGATCGACAGCGAGACGGACGTCATCCGCATCTCACCGACCGCCGTGTGCCGGAACGTCTTCACCCGCGAACCGGGCTGCGCCACATCGCCGACGCTCCACAGCCGGGCGAAGAGAGGGCTGGCCTCCGACAGCCTGCGTATGAAGTCCTCCCAGACTGGTTCGCCCGCATGGAGCCCGTACGACGAGCGCAGTGTCGCCACCATCACCGGGAGCTCGGTGTCCCGGAACACCAGCGGACAGTCGGGCTCGGGCATCGTGAACAGCGTCCACAGCGCGTTGTACGACCGGGTCTTGAGGGCGCCCGGCACGAAGAACACGTCGCGGTAGGCGGGGTTGGTGGCGAGGATGTCGAACCGTGAGTTGTAGACCACCGCCGGGTGCGGGTCGAGGGCGTCGAGGATGCTCTGGACCTGCGGGCCCACGGCTCGCGCGGCGGTCTGGGGATCCGGCTCGTACGGCACCTCGGCCAGGTGGTACAGATGCTCGCGCTCCGGCTGGTCGAGGCGCAGCGTGCGCGCCACTGCGTCCAGGACCTGCGCGGACGCGTTGATCGGGCGTCCCTGCTCCAGCCACGTGTACCAGGTGACGCCGACGCCGGAGAGCTGCGCGACCTCTTCGCGGCGCAGCCCGGGTGTGCGGCGCCGGAAGCCCGGCGGCATCCCCACGTCGGCGGGTGTCACCCGCGCCCGCCTGCCGCGCAGGAAGGCGGCCAGCTCCGGCCTGCGGCGCTGTGCCGTGTTCATCGGCATCACATCCCCCGTCACCCATCGTCCGTGCTCGGCCCGTCCGCTGCCAGGTGCTGTCAGTACCAGCATCGGCGGGCTCTCGTTACCCGTATCCACTCGCCGTCAGGCTCGATGCCATGACGACGACAACCCCCTCGGGACCAGGTCCTGCAGCAGGTCCAAGTCCTGTGACCAGTAAAGCCCCTGGCACTGACAATCGCCCCGGACGGCTGCTCGCGGTGGTGCTCGCGGCCCAGTTCATGGCACTGCTCGACGTCTTCATCGTGAACGTCGCCGTGCCCACGATCGGTTCCGAACTCCACGCGTCCGGCGCGGGCCTGCAACTGGTGGTCGCCGGATACACCATCGCGTACGCCGTGCTGCTGATCACCGGAGCGCGGCTGGGCGACCGGCTCGGCCACCGCCGTGTCTATCTGGCCGGGCTCGCCCTGTTCACGGCCGCGTCGCTGGCCTGCGGACTGGCGCAGGGCACCGGCGAGTTGATCGCCTTCCGGCTGGTTCAGGGTGCCGGGTCGGCCGTGATGATCCCGCAGGTACTCAGCCTCATCCAGCGCAACTTCAGCGGCGAGGCGCGAGCCCGGGCGCTCGGCGCGTACGCGGCCGTCCTCGCGACCGGTGCCGCGGCCGGGCAGGTGCTGGGAGGCGTCCTGGTCAGCGCGGACCTGTTCGGCACCAGCTGGCGGCCGGTGTTCCTGGTCAACGTGCCCGTGGGCGTCGTACTCCTGGCCGTCGGCCGACGCATACTGCCGCGGGACGACGCGCGGGCCCTCGAGCGTTCGCGCGGCCTCGACCTGCCGGGGCTCGTCCTCCTCGCCGCCGCTGTCTCGCTGTTCACCGTGCCGCTCGTGCTGGGGCAGGAGGAGGACTGGCCGCTGTGGTCCTGGCTGTCGCTGGGCGCGGCCGCGGTGTGCTTCGGGCTGTTCTGTCTGTACGAGTCCCGCCTCGCCCGACGTGGCGGGGCGCCGCTGATCGCGCCGAGGGTGTTGCGGCAGCCCGGCGTCGGCCTCGCGGTCTTCCGGCTACTGGCCGTGATGGCCGTGAACGCCGGCTTCCTTTTCACACTCACGCTGCACATACAGGGCGGTCTCGGCTACAGCGCGCTGCGCGCGGGGCTCACCTTCGCACCGACCGCTGTGGTCTTCGGCCTGGTCGGTCTGACCTGGCGCAACTGGCCCGCGTCCTGGCAGCGCAGCCTGATTCCGGCCGGCTTCGCGCTCGCGGCGATCTCCGTTGCCGGTGTCGGACGTGTGCTGCGGGACGGAGGTGACGGCGGCCCGTGGCTGTACGTGGCGTTCGCGGGGGTGGGCGTGGGCCTCGCGCTCGGTTTCAGTCCCACCCTCACCAAGGCCCTGGCCACCGTCCGTGCCGAGGACGCGGCGGACGCCAGCGGGCTGCTCGCGACGGTCACCCAGCTCGGTCAGCTGATCGGTGTCGCGGCCTTCGGCACACTCTTCTTGAACCGGCTTGAGTCACTTGGGGCCCCCGGGGCGTATACCTCTGCGGACGCGCTCCTCGCGTGCATGTATGCGCTGGCCGGGACGGCCACGCTGGGTGCCGTGTCCGGACTGGTACGAAGGCGTCGCTGACCGTATTGCTCCGGCCGTGGCAGAATCAAACGGCCGGAAGGGGGCGCGGCCCGACGGGAGGGAGAAGCGATGCCTGCGAGCATCCTCGAGGAGGTCGACGATCTCCTCGAAGCGGCACAGACACGCAGAAAAGTAACTCTCCTTGACTGCCCTTCCTGCGGATCGGTCCATGTCGCCCAGGTTCTCGGCGACAACGGCGGGATCTCCTACGTGTGCACGGCCTGCGGCCACAGCTGGAGCTGATCGATGGGTGCGCACAGGCGAAAGTGCGATTGGTGCGGCAGTGGTACGCCAATCGTCCGCGACATGGAACCGGTCAACCACGACTACCAGTACTGGTGCGAGGAGTGCGCGCGGGCGCTGATCATAAAAGGCGACCCGATCGAGACGTACCGCGAACTGGAGGGCGAGCCGATCTACGGCCGGCTCCTCGACGAGCACTGCACGCTCAAGCGGTTCTATTCGTTCGCGACAGCCTGAGCCCGGCGAGGGCCAGGAAAGCGGAACCGGCTCCTACGTAGAGGGCCGACAAGGTCAACTCTGCGCCGGTCTGGTGCAGTTCGAGCCTGCCCGGGCCGTGCGGCACCCACCACAGCGCGTACGAGCAGAAGGCCGGCGCCGTGCAGAGGGCGGCGGTCCGGCTGGCCGTCGCGAGGAGCAGCACCATCGGTACGCACCACACCCAGTGGTGCGACCACGACACCGGGCTGACCAGCAGAGCCGTCACCGCACACGCGAGCACCGCCCAGGCCCGCCCTCCGCGCAGTTCCGCGGCCACGGCGAGAGCGAGGCCCGCCGCGCCCGCCACAGCCGCCGTGGCGGCCCACCAGACGCCGGGCTCCGTGGTGTGCAGCAGTCGGGCCAGGACGCCGCGCAGCGACTGGTTCGCGGTGTCCTCGACGAGCCCCACGCGACCCGCCTCGAAGACCATGCGGGTCCAGAAGCGCCATGAGTCGTACGGCAGGACGGCCGCCGCCAGCAGCGTCGCCCCGGCGAACGCGACGGCCGCCCCGCGCGCGTGCCGTAACCACGGCCCCGCGGAGCCCCGCCTCATGTACTCCACGGCGCCGGTGAGCAGGAGGAACACCGCGAAGAGCGCGGGCGTCAGTTTGATCGCCGCCGCGATGCCGATGCCCACTCCGGCCCAGCGGTGTCCGGGCCGGCGTGACAGGTCCCACAGCACCAGTACGGCGAGCAGCAGATTGATCTGCCCGTACCGCAGTGTCGTCCACACCGGCTCGCACCACACGGCAGCCGCCGAGACCCACCAGACGTGCTCCACGCGGGCGTGCCCGACGAGCCGCAGCGAGAGGGCCACGAACCTCACAAGAAGAGCCAGGTTTCCGACCGTTGCCAGGGTTCGCATGCTCGCCGTGTCCAGCAGCGTCAGCGGTGTGAACAGCAGCGCCGCGAACGGCGGGTAGGTGGTGGGCAGATGGGCCTCGGTCGTGCGCAGTGCGTAGAGGTCGCCGCCCGCGCGGACCGTCTCGCCCTCCGCCCGGTACACCATCAGGTCGATCATCGACACGTGCGCGGCCCGCTGCGCGCACCAGAAGGCCGCGAACGACAGCAGGCACGCCCCCAGGGCGACGGGCACCCGGCGGCGGACACGGGGCGCGGCGATCACGGTCACGAAGGCCGACACTATCCCGCATATCCGTATTGTCCGCACAGCACGGAAACGATTTGGTGGTGCACCCGGAGGACCGTGTAATGTTGGCGTCGCCGCCGGGGAAACCCGGGCGACACGGTCAAGATGCGGCTTCGCCGCATGACCACAAGGGGCTATAGCTCAGTTGGTAGAGCGCCTGCATGGCATGCAGGAGGTCAGGAGTTCAATTCTCCTTAGCTCCACAGACGTTGAAAGCGGGCCACCCGATCAGGGTGGCCCGCTTCTTCGTGTTCAGCGGCCGGAGCCGAGCGCCCGGCGGCCGCGCTTCTCGGAGAGCACGGGCAGGTTGTTGCGCGCCGGGGCGGAGGACCTGGTGTCCTCCTCGAGGCGCAGCGCCAGCGCCGGGCAGCGGCGTACGGCGCGCAGGGCCTTCGCCTCCGCGTAGCGGGGCACCGATGCCTGCGCGACGGTGGGAAAGCCGTCGGCGCCCAGTTCGAAGACCTCGGGAAGGATGTCCGCGCACAGGCCGTGCCCACGGCACAGCGTCCAGTCGACGTAGATCTTCTGGCGGGGAGGACCCGCCTCCAGCTGGTTCTGGCCGCCAGGGATGCCCGTCGGGGTCTGGCCGCCCTCGAAGAGCGGCAGAACGCCCTCCACGGGCCTTCCGCAGCCGTTGCCGAGGACATGCGCGGCGAGGTCGTCGGTGAAGGCCTTGAGCGTCGACTCGATGAACATCGCGGAGCCGTCCGGGTGCGAGCACGCGCCGCGCCGCTTCACGGCCTTGGCGACCTGCTTCACGGCTTCCAGGGCGGCCGGGCCGCCGCCGTTGAGGATGTCCTCCAGGCCGCGCGCCGCGGCGGGCAGACCGAGGTAGCAGGGACCGCACTGTCCCGCGCTCTCCTCGGCCAGCCACTGCGCCACTCGCAGTGACTCACCGAGGGGGCAGGTCTGCTGGGTGATCGGGAGGATCGCGCCGGCGCCGAGGGCGCCGCCCACCGCGTCCAGGTTGTTGCGCGAGACGATCGCCTCGTTGACCGTCGCCGCGTCCAGCCACTTGCCGTGGTATCCGCCGGTCAGCACACCTTGCGGCATGGGCGGGGCGCCCGCGAGCTGGAGCACGTACCGCAGCGGTACACCGGTCGGGACCTCGATCACCATGGGGCGGGCGACGGCGCCGGAGACGGTCAGCATGACGGTGCCGGGCTCGTCGTACAGACCGGTGTTGCGGTAGCGGTCGGGGCCGATGCGGGCCGCGATGGCCAGCTGGGCGAACGTCTCGGCGTTGGACAGCAGCGTGGGCGCGCCGCCGACACCGGTCTGCGACGCGCTGATCTTGCGGCCGGGCGGGATGGCCGGGCCGCCGTCGATGGAACGGATCAGCGAGGCCGCCGCTCCGGTCACCATGCGCACCGGATTGCGCTGCACGCGCGCGCGGAGGGGTGATCCGCGGCGGTTGCTCAGGCCGCGCTCGGCCAGCGCGGCCTCCATGGACCGCTGGGTGGACTCACGGGTCACGCCGATCACGAGGGTGCGGGCGCCCATGGCCTCCGCGGCCAGCAGCGCGCCGTCCAGGATGAGGTGCGGGGCTCGGTTGATGAGCACCGTGTCCTTGCGGCAGGCGGGTTCGTCCTCGCTTCCGTTGACGACCACCACGGGGCGGATGCCCTTCTTGATGGCCGATTCCGCCACGGAGCGCAGTTTCTTGGCGAAGGGGAAGCCCGCGCCGCCGCGGCCCTTCAGGGAGATCGCTTCGGCGAGGCCCGCGAGTTGCTCGCCGCCCATGGGTTCGAGCGGCCCGTGCACCTTGAGGTGCATCGGGAGATCGAGTCGTTCAACCAGGTCGAAACCCGACGTGAGCTGCGGAAGTCCGACGACGCGGACTTCCGGGACGTCGGGTAGGGCCTCGTTCACTTAAAGCCTCCGGAAGGGGCGTTCCATGATTCACCGGAGCCAGGAGCGTCGAAGGCACCTGGCAGTACTTCAGTCGTGGGACCGCTGTCGTACGTGTCGTTGGGGTTGTACGTGCCGTAGGCATCGTTCGACTCACCGGTGTCGTACACGTCACTCGTGCCGTACGTGTTGGCGGCTGAATTGTCATAGACGGGGATGTTGTATCCCGTGTCATTGAGCGGGTCGTAGGCAGAGGGGGGCGCGGCACCGACGGGCGGCGGCGAGGGAATCGGCCAACTGCCCGACGTGCTTCCGTTGTCGACGCGCTGGAACGTCTCTGTGGGCTGCATGTCCATGGGCATCTGGAAGCGCTCGGTCGGGTCGGGGCCCAGGGCGTCTCCGCCGGGAGGGCCCGACACCGCGCGGTAGGCGGCTGCGAAGCCGTTGTTTCCGCTGGTCGCGGCCGGGTCGTACGGGGCCTCGTACGGCGAGGCGGGGGACGCCATGCGCTGCTGGGGCACGTACGTGTCCTCGAGGGACTGCCGCGGGCGCGGGGCGAATCCCGGCTGCGAGGCGCCCCCCGCGGCGGCACGGGATGCCTCGAGATCCTCACGGGCGAGGCGGCCACCGGTGCGGTTGTTCTCTCCGATGATCGCGAGGATCCGCTCGGCGATGGCGCGCTTGAGGGGGCCGGAGGACGAGCGCAGGGCCAGGGCGACTGCCACGAAGACCAGGCAGAGGCTGTACATCACGGTGACGTAGGTCGCGGCGGGACGCCCCGCGTACAGGCCGTGCACCAGGGCCGAGCACCAGGCCGGGTACGCCAGCATGTGCACGGCCCGCCAGCGTGCGGCGATCGGCGCGGGGGACGCGAAGGCGCTGCGCAGCGCACCGGTGATGGCCGTGAAGATCATGAGCAGGCCGGCCAGTGAGCCGAAGCCGATGAGTCCGTTGGTGCCCGTGACGCCGAGCCCGAAGGGGACCACGGCGGCGACCACTGTGGTGTGGTCCAGCACCAGCTTGACCGAGACGTGCAGCAGGAGGAAGGCGACCGAGGACACGGCGGTCGTTCTGTGCACGGCCTGCGCGACCAGTCGCTGGCGTGTGTTGAGGAACAGCCGGTCGGTGGCGACGATTCCCCACACCACGGAGCAGGTGAGGGCGACCAGCGACAGCACGCCGGCGCCGAAGTTGAGGAAGTCGCGCAGGCCGTCACCTCCGACCAGCACGACCACGGGTATGAGCAACAGCGCGGCAGCCGTCAGGGCCCCGTAAGCCGATCGGCCCGGCTGGGGAAGCGAGCTGTTCTTACGACGAGGGGTCATGGGGTTACTCCCAAACAGTTCGGGGAAGCGGTCCCGAAGCCGCACTCTAAGTCGAGCCATACCTATGAGTGCGACGTTTGAGTTATTGCGTTGTTATCTAAGGGCCGTGAGGCCCTTGTGTTGTCCCTTAGAGTCCGTTACGCGAAGTAATATTTGAACGTTGTTCAGATTTTTGTGACGATTCCGTGGAGTGGCACGGAGTGCCGACGGGTCGTCGGAAGCTCGTCGCGGCCCGCGCGGGGGCTGCGGTACCCTGACGCCATGCGTGCCGTACGCCTTCTGCTTAGCGAGCCGCGCTGACCAGTCCCGGCCACTGACGAATCGTGGTCGGCATCGGCGCGGCGTCCCCTCCTGTGCGAGGGGTTTTTTCATTTCCTAAGCCGCTGGCAGAGACGATCGATGGAGCTTTGAGGATCATGAGCGAGACGAATACCGCTGCCGCCTCCGAGGTGGCCGCGCCGCACCGCTACACGGCCGCGCTGGCCGCTGAGATCGAGGCACGCTGGCAGGACTTCTGGGACGCCGAGGGTACGTACGACGCTCCGAACCCGAGCGGCGACCTGGCGGGCGACCCGGAGCTGGTCGCCAAGCCCAAGAAGTTCATCATGGACATGTTCCCGTACCCCTCCGGTTCGGGCCTGCACGTCGGCCACCCCCTGGGCTACATCGCCACCGATGTATCCGCCCGGTATCAGCGCATGACGGGCCACAACGTCCTGCACACCCTGGGCTTCGACGCTTTCGGCCTGCCCGCCGAGCAGCACGCCGTGTCGACGGGCGAGCACCCTCGGATCACCACCGAGGCGGCCATCAACAACATGAAGTCCCAGTTGCGTGCCCTGGGTCTGGGTCACGACAAGCGCCGGTCGTTCGCCACGATCGACCCGGACTACTACAAGTGGACCCAGTGGATCTTCCTGCAGATCTTCAACTCCTGGTACGACGGCGAGGCGAACAAGGCCCGTCCGATCGCCGAGCTGGTCGCCCAGTTCGAGAGCGGTGAGCGCGCCGTACCGGCGACCGACGGCTCCACGCGCGCGTGGAACGAGCTGAGCCCGGCCGAGCGTGCCGACGTCCTGAGCGAGTACCGCCTGGCGTACGCGTCCGACGCGCCCGTCAACTGGAGCCCCGGGCTGGGCACCGTACTGGCCAACGAGGAAGTCACCGCCGACGGCCGTTCCGAGCGCGGCAACTTCCCCGTCTTCAAGGCCAAGCTGCGCCAGTGGAACATGCGCATCACGTCATACGCCGACCGCCTGCTGGACGACCTGGAAGCACTGGACTGGCCCGAGGCCATCAAGCTGCAGCAGCGCAACTGGATCGGCCGCTCCGAGGGCGCCCGCGTCGACTTCCCGATCGACGGCGAAGCGATCACGGTCTTCACCACCCGCCAGGACACCCTGTTCGGCGCCACCTACATGGTGCTGGCGCCCGAGCACCCGCTGGTCGAGAAGTTCACGCCGGCAACCTGGCCCGAAGGCACCCACGAGGTGTGGACCGGCGGCCACGCCACGCCCGCCGAGGCCGTCGCCGCCTACCGCGCGCAGGCCGCCTCGAAGTCCGACGTCGAGCGCCAGGCCGAGGCCAAGGACAAGACCGGCGTCTTCATCGGCGCGTACGCGACCAACCCGGTCAACGGCGAGCAGGTCCCCGTCTTCATCGCCGACTACGTCCTGATGGGCTACGGCACCGGCGCGATCATGGCCGTCCCGGCCGGTGACCAGCGCGACTTCGAGTTCGCGCGCGCCTTCGAGCTGCCGATCCGCTGCGTGGTCGAGCCGACCGACGGCCGCGGCACCGACACCTCGACATGGGACAACGCCTTCGGGTCGTACGAGGCGAAGATCATCAACTCGTCGAACGACGAGATCAGCCTGGACGGCCTGGACGTCACCGAGGCCAAGGCCCGCATCACCGAGTGGCTGGAGCGCAAGGGCGTCGGCGCGGGCACCGTCAACTTCCGGCTGCGCGACTGGCTGTTCAGCCGGCAGCGCTACTGGGGCGAGCCCTTCCCGATCGTCTACGACGAGGACGGCATCGCCCACCCGCTGCCCGAGTCGATGCTGCCCCTGGAGCTGCCGGAGGTCGAGGACTACTCGCCGCGCACCTTCGACCCCAACGACGCGAACACGTCCCCGGAGACCCCGCTGTCCCGCAACCAGGACTGGGTCAACGTCACCCTGGACCTGGGCGACGGCCGCGGTCCGCAGCAGTACCGCCGCGAGACCAACACCATGCCCAACTGGGCCGGTTCCTGCTGGTACGAGCTGCGCTACCTGGACCCTCACAACGACCAGAAGCTGGTCGACCCGGCCATCGAGCAGTACTGGATGGGCCCGCGCGAAGGACAGCCGACCGGCGGCGTCGACCTGTACGTCGGCGGCGCCGAACACGCCGTGCTGCACCTGCTGTACGCGCGCTTCTGGTCGAAGGTGCTGTTCGACCTGGGCCACATCTCCTCGGCCGAGCCGTTCCACAAGCTGTTCAACCAGGGCATGATCCAGGCCTTCGTGTACCGCGACAGCCGTGGCATCGCGGTGCCCGCCGCCGAGGTGGAGGAGCGCGACGGCGCGTACTACTACCAGGGCGAGAAGGTCTCCCGGCTGCTGGGCAAGATGGGCAAGTCCCTGAAGAACGCGGTCACTCCGGACGAGATCTGCGCCGAGTACGGGGCGGACACGCTGCGCCTGTACGAGATGGCGATGGGCCCCCTGGACGTGTCGCGGCCGTGGGACACACGCGCGGTGGTGGGCCAGTACCGGCTGCTGCAGCGGCTGTGGCGCAATGTCGTGGACGAGGACTCCGGTGAGGTCACGGTCGTCGACTCAGACGCCGACGAGGACACGCTGCGTGCCCTGCACAAGACCATCGACGGCGTACGCCAGGACCTGGAGGGCATGCGCTTCAACACCGCGATCGCCAAGGTCACCGAGCTGAACAACCACCTGACCAAGGTGGGCCGCCCGGTCCCGCGCACGGTCGCCGAGCCCCTGGTGCTGCTGGTCGCGCCGCTTGCCCCGCACATCGCCGAGGAGCTGTGGCGCAAGCTGGGCCGCACCGACTCGGTCGTCCACCAGGACTTCCCGGTCGCCGACCCGGCGTACGTCGTGGACGAGGCCGTGACCTGCGTCGTGCAGATCAAGGGCAAGGTCAAGGCGCGCCTGGAGGTCTCCCCTTCGATCTCCGACGAGGAGCTGGAGAAGGCGGCGCTGGCCGACGAGAAGGTCGTCGCCGCGCTGGGTGGTGCGGGGATCCGCAAGGTGATCGTGCGGGCGCCGAAGCTGGTGAACATCGTTCCGGCGTAGCCCGGAAGCCGGCGGGTGGCGGACCCTCGTCGGCCTGCGGCCGCCGTGCCCTTCGCACGATGTCGGGTGCGGCCGTCGGGGTAGTCCCCTACGGGCAGGTTCGGGGTTCTTCTGGAACTCCGGACCTGCCCGTAGCGTTTACCGTTGAAGAGTGCCGCGGCAACTGCCCGCGACCGGCCGGAGGAGGAGCGTGGTGGAAGCCGTGATCACAGTGATCGCCCTGCTCTTCCTGCTGTTCGTGGTGTTGGGCGTGTACGCCACGGTGAAGGTGGTCGGTGCCGCCAAGCGCGGTGTGGACCGCACGATCTCGCAGGCCCGTCGCACCGTCGAGGACACCACGCTGCGCGCCAAGACCCTCGCCCAGCCGGGCCCGCTGGGCGAGCTGGCCCAGCTCCGCCTGAAGCTGCGCACCTCGATGCGGGCCACGCAGGACGCGCTGCACGCGGGCGTGACGGAGGACGAGTCCCTGAAGGAGTCCATCGGCCTCTTCGCGCGGCTCAGCGCGCACGGGCACGAACTGGACGCCGATCTCAAGCGCCTGGAGACCGAGCCCGACCGGCGCACGCTCATCTCGTTGCTGCCCGGACTGCGCCAGCGCACCGAGCGCATCACACACTCGGCGGATTCGCTGCGCTGGGCCGCGCGTGACCGGGCCCACCGGTTCGCGGACGACGACCTGGACTCGCTGAGCGCCCAGATAGACGTCGAGGCCGGCGCACTGCGGCACTGGACCACGGAGCCGGAGTCCACGGCTTCCTGGCCCGAGGCACCGGCGCCGGACCCGGCCGCCTCCGACGGGCAGACCTGGCCCGACAGCCCGGAGTCCCGTACGGCCGAGGAGCCGACGCGTCCCGCCATCACCCCGCCGGGGCAGCGGCCCGTCTACCCCTGGCAGAAGAAGCCCCGCCCCGAGAGCACGACTTGATCCGGCCACTCCAGCCGCAGGTGGGAGGGGCCGGGCTGCCGTCCGTGCGCCCCGGCAGGTAACCTCCAGCTCATGTCCCGCCATGTCGCGATCGTCACCGATTCAACGGCCTACCTGCCGCCGCTGACGATGGAGCGCCACGGCATCACAGCGGTGCCCCTGACCGTCGTCCTCGGCGACCGGGCCTTCGAAGAGGGCACCGAGATCTCGGCCCGCTCCCTGGCCCAGGCGCTGCAGAAGCGGCGCTCCGTCACCACGTCGCGGCCCAGCCCCGAGGTCTTCGCCGAGACCTACCGCAGGGTCGCCGAAGCGGGCGCCACCGGCATCGTCTCCCTCCATCTGTCGTCCGAGTTCTCGGGGACGTACGACGCCGCGGTCCTCGCCGCGCGGGAGGCCCCGGTGCCCGTGCGCGTGGTGGACACCGCGATGGTCGGGATGGCTCTCGGCTTCTGCGCGCTTGCCGCGGCGGAGTCCGCGGAGGCGGGGGGCACGATCGACGAGGCGGTGACAGCCGCGGAGAAACGGGCCGCGGGCACCTCCACGTACTTCTACGTCGACACCCTCGACTACTTGCGCCGTGGTGGCCGGATCGGAGCCGCGCAGGCGCTGCTGGGTTCCGCGCTCGCGGTGAAGCCGCTGCTGCAGCTCGACGGCGGCCGCATCGAACTCCTGGAAAAGGTACGGACGGCGTCGAAGGCGATCGCCCGCCTGGAGGAGATCGTCGCCGACCGCGCGGGCAGCGCCCAGGTCGACATCGCCGTCCACCACCTCGCCGCCCCCGACCGGGCCGCGGCTCTCGCGGACCGGTTGCGGGCGCGGGTGCCCGGTCTCGCGGATCTGCATGTCAGCGAGGTCGGCGCGGTGATCGGTGCGCACACGGGGCCTGGGCTGCTGGGAGCTGTTGTCTCGCCCAGGTGAGGCCAGAGGGGCCTGTTGGGGTGCCGTGGCGTATGTGGTGGGTGTGGCGCGTGTGGGTGAAGCAGTTATCCACAACTGGGCAGTAGTCCCCGGGAATTGAGCAAGATCATCGCGAATGTGCCGAGGTGCCGGATCCTCGCCGCATGGCACTTCGATCACGCTCACGCACAGCCACTCCGACCAGCGGCCCGGGTCGCGGGCCCGTCTCCGACGGCCGCACCCGCCATCGCCGCCACCATCCCCGCGGCCGGGCCCGACGCCGCGAGGCCTCGGCCGAGGCACTCCGCCTGCGCGCGGAGGCGCTCTTCGCCGAAAGGGCCGGGGAACGGCGGGAGTTGGGGAACGGGAACGGGCCGCCGGGGGCGGACTGGGATGTGGGGGACCGGGATGTAGGGGACAGCCCGAGGGCGAGAACTGTCGTGGGGGCGGGCGTTGCTGATGTCTGGGGGCTTGAGGGGCGCGGCGGGGCTGCGGATCGTGGTGAGGGCGATTTCGGGGTACGCGGGGCCGGGGTCCGGGGCGGTTTCCGGGGGAGCGGGGCGGTCGGCCGCGATGCTTTCCCGGGGAGTGGGGAGGTCGGCCGAGATGGCTTCCGGGGGAGCGGGATGGAGGATCCCGGTCCTGCCCGGGGGCGTGTGGTGGGGGACCGTGACCCTGCCCGAGTGGGCAGGGCGGTCGGCTACGGCGCTTCCGGTGATGGTGGGACTGTCGACGCGGGTGTGCGGGGCGATCTTGCTTCGGGCGCGGGCGCCGGTGCGGGTGCGAGTTCGGGCGCCTGGCGGGATCGGGTCGGGCCGGCCGTGCGGGAGCGGATGCCGCTCTGGCTGCAGTCGAGGTGCGGGCTTGAACGCAGGAGCGTGGCCGCTCTCACCGTGCTGCTCGTCGTCGCCGCGGTCTTCGCCGTGCAGCACTTCTGGGCAGGCCGGACCCAGTCGGTGCGGGCTCCCGAGGTCGTACGGGCTGCGGCTCCATTCGGCGAACCAGCCGGACAAGCGAAGCAGCAGGGGGCGGCGCCGGACGCCTCGGCGGGGTCACCCGGCCCGTTCGGTGCGGCCGGGACCGCGATCGTGGTGGATGTCAGCGGCAAGGTGCGCAGCCCGGGGCTCCAACGCCTGCCGTCCGGCTCTCGCGTAGAGGACGCGCTGCGAGCCGCGGGCGGAGTGCGTCCTGGCACGAACACCGAGGGACTCAACCGCGCCCGCCTCCTCATGGACGGAGAGCAGATCGTGGTCGGTGCACCCATGTTCGCGGGGGGATCCGGCGCGGGCGCGGCCGGCACTGGTGGGACCGTCGGCGGTGCGGCACCCGCCGCTCCTGTTTCACTCAACACCGCCACCGTGGAGCAACTCGACGGCCTCCCAGGCGTCGGCCCCGTCCTGGCCCAGCACATCGTCGACTACCGCACCCAGAACGGCGGCTTCCGCTCGGTCGACGAACTTCGCGAGGTCAATGGAATCGGGGACCGCAGGTTCGCCGATCTGCGGAATCTGGTGCGGCCATGAGCGGACGGAGGAGGGTTGTGGGCTTCGCCGGTGCCGGTGCCGGTGCCGGTGCCGGTGCCGGTGCCGGTGCCGGTGCCGGTGCCGGTGCCGGTGCCGGTGCCGGTGCCGGTGCCGGTGCGGGGTCGGGGTCTGGGAGTGGCGCTGATGTTGGCGGACCCGGCCTCGGCGTTCCGAATCGGCGGGCTGTGCATGCTGCCTCGGGCAAGCGGCTGGGAGCCTCGAATCCCCGGGAGGAAGGGCCGGCGGATTTACGGCTCGTACCGCCCGCGCTGGCGGCCTGGGCGACGGCGGCGGTGACGTTGGGTGCCCCGCCCGGGTGGGTCGCGGGCGTCACGGTGGTCTGCCTCGTCGTGGGCGGGGCGCTGCTGATGGTGGGGCGAAGGGAGGCGCACACCGAGGAGGGGCGTCGGTTCGGCGGACGGCGTGAGGGGCTTCCGTTCGCCGGCGGGAACCTGGGAGAACGGTCGGGTACGTGGCCCCGGGCGTCCGTCGCCGCTGTGCTGCTCTGTGTCGCGGCGGCCGCCGCCTCCGCGGGGTTGCACGGGGCCGATCTGCGCCGGGGGCCTGTTCCCGCCCTGGCGCGGCAGTACGCGCAAGTGACCGCCGAGGTGGAGATCACGTCCGATCCACGGCTCACCCGGCCCCGGATCAAGGGAGATCACGCGGCTCCGACGGCCGTGCTGCTCGACGCGGAGGTCCGGCGGGTGACGCGGGCGGACGGGAACGTCGTGGTGACGCGTACGCCGGTGCTGATGATCGTCGACGCAGGTTCGGCAAGGGGCTCGCCTCAGTTGTCGGGTGGGCGTTCACCCTGGCTGTCGCTGCTGCCGTCCACGCGGTTGCGGGTGGCCGCACGGCTTGCGCCGGCCCTGTCGGGTGGGGACGAGATCGCGGCGGTGTTGCGGGTGCGGGGGAGTGCGCCGCCGCAGGTGGTGGGGGAGCCGTCCGGGCCGCAGCGGTTCGCGGGTGGGCTGCGCGAAGGCCTGCGGGAGGCGACCGACGGGCTGGAGGCAGACGCGCGGGCGCTGCTTCCGGGACTGGTCGTCGGGGACACCTCACGGGTCACGCCGGAGCTGGACGAGGCGTTCAAGGCGACGGACCTCACGCACCTTTTGGCGGTAAGTGGCGGTAATTTCACTATTTTGCTCGCTTTGTTCATCGGGCCACCGGGCCTTGCCCAGCGTGCCGAGCGGCGCGGTCTGGCACCGCGGCTCGGTGTACCGCTAAGGGCAGCGGCACTGTTCGGCGGCGCGCTCACGCTCGGTTTCGTGATCGTGTGCCGACCGGACCCGAGCGTGCTGCGGGCCGCGGCCTGTGGATCGATCGCGCTGCTCGCCATCGCGACCGGCCGCCGCAGATCGCTGATCCCCGCGCTGGCCACGGCCGTCCTGCTGCTGGTGCTTTACGACCCCTGGCTGTCCCGGAGTTACGGCTTCGTGCTCTCCGTCCTGGCGACCGGCGCGCTGCTCACCCTGGCCCCCCGGTGGAGCGCCGCGCTCCAGAGGCGTCGGGTACCGCCGCGCCTGGCCGAGGCGCTCGCTGCCGCCGGCGCCGCGCAGGCCGTGTGCGCACCGGTCGTCGCGGTCCTCTCGGCCAGGGTGAGTCTGGTGGCGGTGCCGTGCAATCTGCTCGCGGAGTTCGCGGTCGCGCCGGCCACGGTGCTGGGTTTCGCGACGCTGGCGACGGCCTCGGTGGCGCTGCCCGTTGCCAAGGCCTTGGCGTGGTGCGCGAGTTGGCCCGTCCAGTGGATCGCGGACATCGCCCGTACCGGGGCGGCGCTGCCCGGCAGTGGAGTGGACTGGCCGGGCAGTTGGACGGGGGCGCTGCTGCTCGCCCTGGTGGCCGTGGCCCTCGTGTTCATCGGCAGGCGGCTCCTGAGGTATCCGTGGCTGACCGGCGCCTGCTTGGTGCTGTTCCTGCTGGTCGTGGTGCAGCCGCCGCCATTCACCAGGGTGATCACGGGGTGGCCGCCGCCCGGCTGGCGGATGGCGATGTGCAACGTGGGACAGGGAGACGCGACGGTACTCGCGGCGGGTGACGGCACCGCAGTGGTGGTGGACGCCGGGCCCGATCCGGTGCTGGTCGACCGCTGTCTGGGGGCGCTCGGCATCACCCGGATCCCTCTCGTCGTGCTCACGCATTTTCACGCCGATCATGTGGCGGGGCTGACGGGCGTGCTGCGCGGGCGTTCCGTGGGCGCGATCGAGACGACCGGTCTCGAAGAGCCGCCGGACCAGGCCGAGTTCGTGAGAAGGGAGGCGGCCGCACGGAACATTCCGATGACGCGGGCGGTGGCGGGGGAGTGGCGGCGCACGGGCGGTCTCGAATGGCAGGTGCTGTGGCCGCCGCCGAGCCCGGCCTCCACGCCGGACGGCCCGAACGACGCCAGTGTCACCCTGCTCGTACGGTTGGCGGGGCTGAGGATGCTACTGCTCGGTGATCTCGAACCACCGGCCCAGCAGGCGCTGTTGAGATCGCCCGCGGCTGCTGAGCTGGGAGCCGTGGACGTCCTCAAGGTCGCCCATCATGGCTCGGCCTACCAGGATCCGGACCTCATACGCAGGGTGGCCCCGCGGCTCGCGCTCATCTCGTGCGGCAAGGACAACCCGTACGGGCATCCCGCGCCCAGCACGGTCGCGGCGCTGCAAGCAGCGGGCGCCGTGGTGCTGCGTACCGACGAGGACGGGGCGTTGGCGGTCGTAGGTGCGGGCGGAGGGCTGAGCGTGGCGAGACACTGAGGTCATGAATTCCGCACAGGCCGACGCCTACCTCCGCAGGATCGGGGCTCAGTACCCCGCGTGGCCCACGTCCGATGCGCTGCGCGAGCTCCACCGGCGCCATCTGGAGGCGGTGCCGTTCGAGAACCTGTCGATTCACCTCGGTGAGGAGATCGTGCTGGAGGAGAAGAGGCTGCTGGACAAGCTGGTGGGCGCGCGCAGAGGGGGGTTCTGCTACGAACTGAACGGGGCGTTCGGGGCGTTGCTGGGGGCGCTGGGCTTCGACGTGACGCTGCTGGCGGGGAGGGTGTACGGCGACGAGGGGCGGCTCGGGATTCCGTACGACCATCTCGCGCTGCGGGTGCGGACGGTGGACGGGGGTGACTGGCTGACCGACGTCGGGTTCGGCGCGCACAGTCTCTACCCGCTGGCCTTCGGGGAGCGGGGGGAGCAGGAGGATCCCGGGGGTACGTTCCGGGTCGTCGAGGCGGGGCCGGACGCGGCGGGGGTGCGGGGTGCCGGAGGGTCGCGCGAACGGGAGGACCTCGATGTCATCCGGAACGGCAAGACGCAGTACCGGCTGGAGGTGCGGCCGCGGGTGCTCGGGGACTTCGTGACCGGGGCCTGGTGGCACAGCACCTCACCGGTATCGCATTTCGCGCGGTCGCTGGTCTGTTCGCGGGTCACCGAGGACGGCGGCAGGATCACGCTCAGCGGTCGGAACTTCACGGTGACGGCGGCCGACGGGGCGAAGGAGGTGTCGGAGCTGGCCACGGACGAGGAGGTGTTGGCGACCTATCGCGACCGATTCGGGATCGAGTTGGGGCGGGTGCCGGAGGTGAGGGAGGCGCGTCGGCTGCGCTGGGTGAGGGAGGTGGTGTGCCGTGACGGGTGCCCCTGGTGTCGGGCCTGTCGGGCGTATCGGAAAATGTCTGCGTGAGTGATGTGAGACATGTGCTGGTACTGCCCGACCGTGATGCCGCGGAAGAGGCCGCGGAGGCACTCGGTGACAGGTTCAGGCTGGATGAGGAACCGCAGCTCGTGCGGGACGCGCTGGCCGGTGAGGACGACGCCGAGGACGCGCAGTGGCTGGTGGTGCTGCGGGATGCCGAGGAGCGGCTCGACCCCAAGGAGCTGGACGAGTTCGTGGGGGAGTGGGACGGCTGGCGCGAGGAGCCGTAGCGCTCCGCGGGGGTGCGGGAGTTGTGCGGGCGGTTCGTGAACCGCGGGTTGTCCACGGCCGGCTGTGGACAGGTGGTCCACCCGGCACCCCGACCTCCGGCTTCGGTCCGGCACCCTGACCTCCGGCTTCGGTCCGGCGCCCGACCTCGGCTCCGGTCCGGCACCCCGACCCCGATCCCGGTTCCGGTAGCCCGGTGACCCGGCTGCTGCGTCAGGGGGCGACCGCTCGGGACGCGTTGTCAGTGGCGCGTGGGATGCTTGTCGGGATGGCCAGGAAGACTGCTAATGACGACCCTCTCGCCCCTGTCACGCTTGCCGTGGGCCAGGAGGATCTCCTGCTCGACCGTGCCGTGCAGGAGGTGGTGGCCGCCGCCAGGGCCGCCGACGCCGACACGGACGTACGCGATCTCACTCCGGACCAGTTGCATCCCGGCACGCTTGCCGAGTTGACGAGTCCGTCGCTCTTCTCCGAGCGGAAGGTCGTGGTCGTACGCAATGCGCAGGATCTGCCGGCCGACACGGTCAAGGACGTGAAGGCGTACCTGGGGGCGCCCGCCGAGGAGATCACCCTGGTGCTGTTGCACGCGGGTGGTGCCAAGGGCAAGGGGCTGCTCGATGCGGCGCGCAAGGTGGGGGCGCGGGAGGTGGCGTGCCCCAAGATGACGAAGCCGGCGGATCGGCTGGCGTTCGTGCGGAGTGAGTTCCGGGCGGTGGGGAGAGCTGCCACGCCTGAGGCCTGTCAGGCGCTCGTGGACTCCATCGGGAGTGATCTGCGGGAGCTGGCTTCCGCGGTGTCGCAGTTGACCGCGGACGTCGAGGGGACGATCGACGAGGCTGTCGTCGGGCGGTACTACACCGGGCGGGCCGAGGTGCAGAGCTTCACCGTGGCCGATCGGGCGGTGGAGGGGCGGGCCGCGGAGGCGCTGGAGGCGTTGCGGTGGTCTCTGTCTACCGGGGTTGCGCCGGTGCTGATCACCAGCGCGTTGGCGCAGGGGGTGCGGGCGATCGGGAAGGTGTCCTCGGCGAGGAACGGGCGGTCGGTCGACCTTGCGCGTGAGCTGGGGATGCCGCCGTGGAAGATCGACCGGGTTCGGCAGCAGATGCGGGGGTGGACTCCGGATGGGGTTGCTGTTGCCCTGCGGGCGGTTGCGGAGGCTGACGCGGGCGTCAAGGGGGGCGGGGATGATCCTGAGTACGCCCTGGAGAAGGCTGTTGTGGTGATTGCTCGGGCTGCGCGGTCCCGGCGGGGGTAGGTGCTCCTGGGCTGGTGTCGGCCTCGGGTTTTTCGCCCCCTCCGCCCCTACCCGTCCCTTGCTTCCTGGGGGCTGCCGCCCCCAGACCCCCGCTGTCGGCCTGAACGGCCTCGTCCTCAAACGCCGGACGGGCTGGAGATACCTGGCCCGGGCTGAAAAGCGCTGCCCCACGGGTGGGTGGGGGATCGGGACGGCACAGGCGCGTCCTCGGACGCCGGACGGGCTAGAGCTCATGCACCTCATGGGCTGGAACTTGCCCGCCGAGCTCTCGAACGCCAAAAACCCCGCTCGCCCTCCCGGGGAAGGAAGGGGAAACGGGGTCTCGGTTCAAGATGTTGGAGCCACGCCCGCGTGGCGAACGCAGGTCGTGCGTGGGTCCAGGGGTGCCGGGTAGGAGCGGTAGAGAGGGTCCGCTGGGTCCTATTCGGCGGTTAAGTCGGGTTGGATCAGCCCTTGAGGGAAGCGACCTTGGAAGCAAGCGCCGACTTCTTGTTGGCGGCCTGGTTCTTGTGGATGACGCCCTTCGAGACGGCCTTGTCGAGCGCGCGCGAAGCATCGCGCGTGTACTCGGTGGCCTTCTCGACGTCACCGGCGGCAGCTGCCTCGCGGGCCTTGCGGATCGCGGTCTTCAGGGAGGACTTGACGGCCTTGTTGCGCAGCCGAGCCTTCTCGTTGGTCTTGATCCGCTTGATCTGGGACTTGATGTTCGCCACTGAATGAGCCTTTACAGGTTCAGGCGCGCGAGACAGCACGTCTCACACGCCGTTTGATTTCCTTGGGTGTGCCTCCTGCAGAGAGGGCATGAGACACAGCTACCCAGGCTACCAGTGCTCCTGCGACCGGCCCAAACCGGTCGCAGCTCCCCGCCCGTGGGACCATGGAGCCTACGTATCGATCCGACCCGAGGCGACAGGCGCCTCAAGAGACAGGACCCTGCGTGCCCGCGACCCCTAACAATGTGCCCGAGCCGAGCCGTACCGCCCCGGCTCTGATCCGCAATTTCTGCATCATCGCGCACATCGACCACGGCAAGTCCACGCTCGCCGACCGCATGCTCCAGCTGACCGGAGTGGTCGATCAGCGGCAGATGCGCGCCCAGTACCTCGACCGGATGGACATCGAGCGCGAGCGCGGCATCACGATCAAGTCCCAGGCAGTGCGACTGCCCTGGGCGCCGACCGAGGATCCGGGCAAGACCCACATCCTCAACATGATCGACACCCCCGGGCACGTGGACTTCACGTATGAGGTGTCCCGGTCGCTCGCCGCCTGCGAGGGGACCGTTCTCCTCGTCGACGCAGCTCAGGGCATCGAGGCGCAGACTCTCGCCAACCTCTACCTGGCGATGGAGAACGACCTCAAGATCATCCCCGTACTGAACAAGATCGACCTGCCGGCCGCCCAGCCGGAGAAGTTCTCCGAGGAGCTGGCCAATCTCATCGGCTGCCAGCCGGAGGACGTGCTCAAGGTCTCGGCGAAGACCGGTATCGGCGTGGACGCGCTCCTGGACCGGGTCGTCCGTGACGTCCCTGCCCCGGTTGGTGTCGCCGATGCGCCCGCCCGCGCGATGATCTTCGACTCCGTCTATGACTCGTACCGGGGTGTGGTCACGTACGTCCGTGTCATCGACGGCCAGCTCAGCAAGCGCGAGCGCATCAAGATGATGTCGACCGGTGCCACCCACGAGCTGCTGGAGATCGGCGTCTCGTCCCCCGAGATGACACCGGCCGACGGCATCGGCGTCGGCGAGGTGGGCTACATCATCACCGGCGTGAAGGACGTCCGTCAGTCCAAGGTCGGTGACACCATCACCAGCAAGGACAAGGGCGCCACCGAGGCCCTCGGTGGGTACAAGGACCCCAAGCCGATGGTCTTCTCCGGCCTCTATCCGCTGGACGGCTCGGACTACCCCGACCTCCGCGAGGCGCTGGACAAGCTCCAGCTCAACGACGCCGCCCTGGTCTACGAGCCGGAGACCTCCGCGGCCCTCGGCTTCGGCTTCCGCGTCGGCTTCCTCGGCCTGCTGCACCTCGATGTCATCCGTGAGCGCCTGGAGCGCGAGTTCAACCTCGAACTCATCGCCACCGCGCCCAACGTGGTCTACCGCGTGAACATGGAGGACGGGAAGGAGCACACGGTCACCAACCCGAGCGAGTTCCCCGAGGGCAAGATCGACAAGGTCTTCGAGCCGGTCGTCCGGGCCACGATCCTCGCTCCCAGCGAGTTCATCGGCTCGATCATGGAGCTCTGCCAGACCCGCCGCGGCACCCTTCTCGGCATGGACTATCTGTCGGAGGATCGGGTCGAGATCCGCTACACGCTTCCCCTCGCCGAGATCGTCTTCGACTTCTTCGACAACCTGAAGTCCAAGACCCGTGGGTACGCCTCCCTGGACTACGAGCCCACCGGCGAGCAGGACGCCCAGCTGGTGAAGGTCGACATCCTGCTCCACGGCGACCGCGTCGACGCCTTCTCCGCCGTCACGCACAAGGACGCGGCGTACGCGTACGGAGTGCGGCTCGTGGCCAAGCTGCGCGAGCTCATCCCGCGCCAGGCTTTCGAGATTCCCATCCAGGCGGCCATCGGGTCGCGGGTCATCGCCCGCGAGACCATCCGCGCGATCCGCAAGGACGTCCTCGCCAAGTGCTACGGCGGTGACATCTCCCGTAAGCGGAAGCTGCTGGAGAAGCAGAAGGAAGGCAAGAAGCGGATGAAGATGGTGGGCTCTGTGGAGGTTCCGCAAGAGGCCTTCATCGCCGTGCTGTCCAGTGACGAGGACAGCGGCTCGGGCAAGGGCAAGAAGTAGACCCGCGGAATGCCGTTGTTCCCAAGGGCCCGCTGCGCTTCGGCGTGGCGGGCCCTTGCGCTTGCGCCCGGTCGCGCTCTGTAGGAAGTGACAGGCCGCGGCCTCTTACGCAGTGGCCGGTCGGGCTTTACTCTGATCACTGCTCGCTAGTTACTCACGAGTTAAACAACAGCCGCACCATTGAGCCAGCCGCGCTGCCGCGGGCCCCGGAGGATGTCGTGAGCGACACACAGACCCTGATCGAGAACCGTCCGCCGTCCGTGGCGGCCCTCTTCCTGGAGCGTGTGGCGGCCACGCCGGACGCCGAGGCGTACCGCTACCCGGTGCCCGCCACCTCGGGCGAGGGCCCGGACGAGTGGAAGTCGCTGAGCTGGGCCCAGGCCGCCGAGCGGGTCTTCGCCGTCGCGGCCGGTCTGATCGAACTGGGCGTGCAGCCGGAACAGCGCGTCGCGCTCGCCTCCTCCACCCGGGTCGAGTGGATCCTCGCGGACCTCGGCATCCTGTGCGCGGGCGCGGCCACGACGACCGTGTATCCGCAGACGAACGCCGAGGAGTCGGCGTTCATCCTCTCGGACTCCGCGAGCAAGGTCCTGATCGCGGAGGACGCGGCCCAGCTCGCCAAGGCGGTGGAGAAGCGCGCCGACCTTCCCGAGCTGACGCATGTCGTGGTCATCGACCCCGCGGGCATCGAGAGCAGCGACTGGGTTCTCACCCTCGCCGAGCTGGAGGCCCGCGGCGCCGCCTACCTGGAGAAGAACCCCGATCTGATCAAGGAGAAGGTCGGCGCGATCACCTCCGACCAGCTCGCCACCCTCATCTACACCTCGGGTACCACCGGGCGCCCCAAGGGTGTCCGTCTCCCGCACGACAACTGGTCGTACATGGCGAAGGCCATCGCCGCGACCGGTCTGATCAGCACCGAGGACGTGCAGTACCTCTGGCTGCCGCTCGCGCACGTCTTCGGCAAGGTGCTCACCTCCGGCCAGATCGAGGTCGGGCACGTCACCGCCGTCGACGGCCGGGTGGACAAGATCATCGAGAATCTGCCGGTGGTGCAGCCGACGTACATGGCGGCCGTGCCCCGCATCTTCGAGAAGGTCTACAACGGGGTCGCGGCCAAGGCACGGGCCGGTGGCGGCGCCAAGTACAAGATCTTCCAGTGGGCGGCCGGGGTCTCGCGCGAGTACGCGAAGGCCAGCCAGGACAACTTCCGCCGTACCGGATCCGCCTCCGTCCCCTTCGCGCTCGGGGCCAAGCACAAGGTCGCCGACGCGCTCGTCTTCGCCAAGATCCGCGAGGCCTTCGGCGGCAACCTGCGCGCCTGTGTGTCGGGCAGTGCGGCGCTCGCGCCGGAGATCGGCTACTTCTTCGCCGGCGCCGGCATCCACATCCTTGAGGGTTACGGTCTCACCGAGTCCTCCGCCGCCTCCTTCGTTAACCCCGGTGAGGCCTACCGCACCGGCACCGTCGGCAAGCCGCTGCCCGGCACCGAGGTGCGCATCGCGGACGACGGCGAGATCCTGCTGCGCGGCCCCGGCATCATGGAGGGCTACCACGGGCTGCCGGAAAAGACCGCCGAGGTCCTTGAGGCCGACGGCTGGTTCCACACCGGTGACATCGGCGAGCTGTCCCCGGACGGCTACCTCCGCATCACCGACCGCAAGAAGGACCTCATCAAGACCTCGGGCGGCAAGTACATCTCGCCCGCCGAGGTCGAGGGCCAGTTCAAGGCCGTGTGCCCGTACGTCTCCAACATCCTTGTGCACGGCGCCGACCGGAACTTCTGCACCGCGCTGATCGCTCTTGACGAGCCGTCAATTCTGGTCTGGGCCGAGGAGAACGGGCTCGCCGACAAGTCGTACGCCGAGGTCGTCGCCGCGCCCGCAACGGTCAGCCTCGTCGAGGGTTACGTCAAGGAGCTCAACGAGGGTCTCCAGCGCTGGCAGACCATCAAGAAGTTCCGGCTGCTGCCCCGCGACCTCGACGTCGAGCACGGCGAGATCACGCCGAGCCTGAAGCTGAAGCGGCCGGTCGTCGAGCGCGAGTACAAGCACCTCATCGACGAGATGTACGCGGGATCGCGCGAGGCATAAGTCCCCGAGGCGTAAGTCCCCGAAGGGGGCGGGGAGTCACAGGCCCCGTCCCCTTCGCATCTCCTTCAGCAGCTCCTCCATCTGCCGTACCTGGTGGCGCAGTTCGAACACGTCCTGCAGGCTGCTCGCGGCCATGTGCGTCTCGATCTTCTTCAGGCGGGCGGCAAGTTCGTCGAATTGTTCCTGTTCACGGGCGAGCAAACGTTCCAGTTGCTGGTTCTTTCGGTGCAGGTCGAGGAAGACGGTGACCTTGGCGCGCAGCACCCATGGGTCGAAGGGCTTCGTCAGGTAGTCGGCGGCTCCGGTCGCGTACCCGCGGAAGGCGTAGCCCGCGTCGGCGTCCGTGCCGGTCAGAAAGATGATGGGGACGTCCTTGGTCTGGTCGAGCCGCTTGATGTTCGCGGCGGTCTCGAAGCCGTCCATGCCGGGCATCCGGATGTCGAGAAGGACGACGGCGAATCGCTGCCGCAGCAGCGCCTTCATCGCCTCCTCGCCCGAACGCGCGCGCACCAGCGGCTCGTTGAGGGACCCCAGGACGGCCTCAAGGGCGATCAGATTGTCCTCCATGTCGTCCACGAGGAGGATGCTGGCGCGCTCGTCGGTCGTTTCCTCAGCGCTCATGATGACTGTGCCTCACTCAGTCGTCGGCGGGATCGCGGGCTCCCCTGATGTGCTCGGTCCCGGTACAACGGGTACAGCAGTCTCGGCGGCGGCAGCGTCGTTGGCCTGCCGCTCGGTGTCGTTCGCGCCCTCCGGGTTCTCCGGGTGTTCCGGGAGCTCGGAGTTCTTCGTGCCCTCCGGGTCGAGGAGTGCGCAGACGACGGTGAGCAGTTGGTCGACGTCCACCGGCTTGGGTACGTAGTCGTTGGCGCCCTGCGCGATGGACTTCTCGCGGTCTCCCGGCATCGCCTTCGCGGTGAGCGCGACGATGGGCAGGCCTGTCCAGCGGGGCGTGCGGCGGATGGCGGCGATCGTCTCGTAGCCGTCCATTTCCGGCATCATGATGTCCATCAGGACGAGTTCGACGTCGGGGTTGCGCTCCAGCGTCTCTATGCCCTCGCGGCCGTTCTCCGCGTACAGGACGGGCATGCCGACGCGGCCCAGGACATGGGTGAGCGCGAAGACGTTGCGGATGTCGTCGTCCACGATCAGCACCCGTCGCCCCGGCAGGACCTGGCCCGCCCGGCCGGCCTTCCACGCCTCCAGCTTGGTGGGCGTGGGCCAGGTGTCGTCCGTGTCGTGGGCGGTGTACGGCTCGGTGGACAGCTCGGGTACGGGCAGGTCCTGGTCCTCGTGGGTGGGGCCGGTCGGCGCGTGCCCGGGGCTGATGACGGGGACGTACAGCGTGAAGGTGGACCCCTGGCCGGGCTTGCTCTCGGCGACGATCCGGCCGCCGAGCAGTCCGGAGATCTCGCGGCTGATGGACAGGCCGAGGCCGGTGCCGCCGTACTTGCGGTTGGTGGTGCCGTCGGCCTGCTGGAAGGCCTCGAAGATCACCGGGAGTTTCTCCGGGGCGATGCCGATGCCGGTGTCGGAGACGGCGAAGGCGATGACGTCGTCGCTGTTCTCGCGGGTGAAAACGTGGTCCGGGTCCTTGAGGCGGTTGACGCGCAGCTCGACCCGGCCGGTCGCGGTGAACTTGATCGCGTTGGAGAGCAGGTTGCGCAGGATCTGCTGGAGCCGCTGCTCGTCCGACCACATCTCGCGCGGTACGTCGTCGCCGACGGCCACCTCGAAGGCGAGCCCCCGGTCGAGGGTGAGCGGGCGGAAGGTCGCGTGGACGTAGTCGAGGAGCTTGATGAGGGGGAGCTTCTTGGGGCGTACGTCCATCCGGCCGGCCTCGATCTTCGAGAGGTCGAGGATGTCGTTGATGAGCTGGAGCAGGTCGGAGCCGGAACGGTGGATGGTGGTTGCGAACTGCACTTCCTGGTCGGAGAGATGACCGTCCGGGTTGTCCGACAGCAGGCGGGCCAGGATCAGCAGTGAGTTGAGCGGCGTGCGGAGTTCGTGCGACATGTTCGCCAGGAACTCCGACTTGTACTGGGAGCTGGTGGCCAGCAGCGCTGCCTTCTCCTCCAGTTCGGCGTTCGAGCGCTGCAACTCGGCCTGCTGCGACTGGAGTTCGTCCGAGCGGTCCTGGAGCTGGATCGCCAGGCGCTGGGACTCGCCGAGCAGGGACTCGGTGCGGGAGTTGGCGATGATGGTGTTGATCGCGACGCCGATGGTGTTCACGAACTGGTCGAAGAAGGCCAGGTGGACGTCGGAGAAGCGGGAGAACGAGGCGAGTTCGATGACGCCGAGGAGCTTGTCCTCGAAGAGGATCGGGATGATGACGACGCTCGCGGGGGAGGCCTCGCCCAGACCGCTGTTGATCTTGATGTAGTGCGGCGGGGCCTCCTCCACCAGGATCCGCTTCTTCTCGCGCGCCGCCTGCCGGACCAGCCCGTGCACCGGCATGCCGCCCGTGTCGACGGTCGCGCCCTGCGCCGAGCCGTACCCGGCGATGAAGGCGAGCCCCTTGGCCGGGATGGCGGTCCGCAGGCTCTCGTCCTCGGGGTCTGCCAGATAGAAGGCGCCGTACTGCGCGTTCACCAGCGGGGTCAGCTCGCGCAGGATCAGGTCGGCGACCTCCATCAGATCGCGGTGGCCCTGCATCAGCGCGGCGAGGCGGGCGAGGTTCGACTCCAGCCAGTCCTTCGCGCGGGTGGTCTCGCGGAGGTTGGCCACCATCAGGTTGATGTTGTCCTTGAGCTCGGTGACCTCGCCCTGGGTCTCCACCGTGATGGAGCGGGACATGTCGCCCTGGGCCACCGCGGACGCCACCTCGGCGATCGCGCGGACCTGGGTGGTCAGGTTGAGCGCCAGCTCGTTCACGTTCGTCGTCAAGCGCTTCCAGGTGCCGTACACACCCTCGACCCTCGCCTGGCCGCCGAGTTGGCCCTCGGAGCCGACCTCGCGGGCCACGCGGGTGACCTCGGACGAGAAGGAGGAGAGAGTGTCGACCATCGTGTTGATCGTGGTCTTCAGCTCCAGGATCTCGCCGCGCGCGTCCACGTCGATCTTCTTGGACAGGTCGCCCTGGGCCACGGCGGTCGCGACCTGCGCGATGTTCCGTACCTGTGAAGTCAGGTTGTCGGCCATGTAGTTGACGTTGTCGGTCAGGTCGGCCCAGACGCCGGAGACGCCGAGCACCTGGGCGCGACCGCCCAGCCGGCCGTCCGTGCCGACCTCGCGGGCCACACGTGTCACCTCGTCGGCGAAGGCGCGCAGCTGCTCCACCATCGTGTTGACGGTGTCCTTCAGCTCCAGGATCTCGCCGCGGGCGTCGACGGTGATCTTCTTGGAGAGGTCGCCGTTCGCGACGGCCGTCGTCACCTGGGCGATGTTGCGGACCTGCGAAGTCAGGTTCAGCGCCATGAAGTTGACGTTGTCGGTGAGGTCCTTCCAGACCCCCGACACGCCTCGCACCTGCGCCTGGCCGCCGAGGTTGCCTTCGGTGCCGACCTCGCGGGCGACGCGCGTCACTTCGTCGGCGAAGGCGGAGAGCTGGTCGACCATCGTGTTGATCGTCGACTTCAGCTCCAGGATCTCGCCCTTCGCCTCGACGGTGATCTTCTTGCCGAGGTCGCCCTGAGCCACCGCCGTGGACACCAGGGCGATGTTGCGGACCTGCGAAGTCAGGTTGTCCGCCATGAAGTTGACGTTGTCGGTGAGGTCCTTCCAGACCCCCGACACACCCCGCACCTGCGCGCGGCCGCCGAGGTTGCCTTCGGTGCCGACCTCGCGGGCGACGCGCGTCACTTCGTCGGCGAAGGCGGAGAGCTGGTCGACCATCGTGTTGATGGTCGACTTGAGCTCCAGGATCTCGCCCTGCGCGTCGACCGTGATCTTCTGGCTCAAGTCGCCGTTGGCCACGGCCGTGGTGACCTGGGCGATGTTGCGGACCTGGGAGGTCAGGTTCGAGGCCATGAAGTTGACGTTGTCGGTGAGGTCCTTCCAGACCCCCGACACACCCCGCACCTGGGCCCGGCCGCCCAACTGCCCCTCGGTGCCGACCTCGCGGGCCACGCGGGTGACCTCGTCGGCGAAGGCGGAGAGCTGGTCGACCATGGTGTTCACGGTGAGCTTCAGTTCGAGCAGCTCGCCGGTCGCCTCGACGGTCACCGTGCGGGTCAGGTCACCGCGGGCCACCGCCGTGGTCACCAGGGCGATGTCCCGGACCTGGGCGGTCAGCCGGGACGCCATGGTGTTGACCGCCTCGGTCACGTCCCGCCAACTTCCGGACAGACCCGTCACCTTGGCGCGGCCGCCGAGCCGTCCCTCGGTGCCGACCTCGCGCGCGACCCGGGTCACCTCTCCGGTGAACAGGGAGAGCTGGTCCACCATCTTGTTGACGGCACGCCCCAACCGGCGCAAATCACCCCGGAGTTGACGGTTGCCGTCGTGCAGGTCGACCCGTTGGGTCAGATCGCCGCCGGCCACCGCGTCGAGGACGCGGGTCGCGTTCGCGGCGGGCGCGACCAGGGCGTCAAGGAGCTGGTTCACGTCGTTGACCCGGGTCGTCCAGCTGCCCTGGCCCGGGCTCGCCGAGAGGCGCTCGTCGAGGCGGCCGTGCCGCACCAGGTCCCGGCGGACGCGCTGCACCTCGGAGTTGAAGTGCGAGCTGCGGTCCATGATCTGGTTGAACATCGTGCTGAGATCCGCCACCAGACCGTGTCCGGTTTCCGGCACTTTGCTGAAGTCACCGTCCCGTGCGGCGGTCATCGCGGCGAACAGAGGGCGCAGATCCGATGCCCGAATCTGTCCGTCTTCGAGCACACGCATACCACTGTTCTCACTCATGGCGGCCCACTTCGGTAACTCGGCGCTTATGGGCACAGCCAGTCTGTCACTGTGTCCGCATCGGCTGAGGCCTATTCGTCCGAACTGCTCAGGGAGCCGCACCGTGGGGGCCATTCCGACGCAACGGGAGTCCGAGGCGCGTGCCCTTGATGCGCCCGCGCACCACCGCGCCGGCCAGGACACCGTCACCCGCACCTCGCTGCCGGGCACGCCACTCGCTCCAGGAGCCGCCCGCGACTTTGTTCGCGCCGCCCTCGCCGAATGGGCCGAACTCGCTCCGCACGGCGCCGAGATGATGGACGACAGGCTCACCGATGACGCCCTCGTGGTCGTCAGCGAACTCGTCACCAACGCCGTTGTGCACGCGGGCACCGACGTCCAGCTCGTGTGCCGCATGGAGGGCGAGGGGAGCAGGGTGAGCAGGGAGGACACCGATGGCATGGGGAGTTCCGGCAGCGCCGAAGGCACCGACGGCGGCTCGCCGGGCTCGCTGGTCATCGAGGTGTCCGACCACCACCCCTCACGCGCGGTACGCGACGACAACTGCGAACAGCCGTACGGCACACCGGAGTACGGGCGTGGCCTGCGGCTCGTCTCCGCGCTCTCCGACGCCTGGGGGATCACCTACCGCACCGGCGTCAAGACCGTCTGGGCGCGGCTGCCCCTCGCCGGAGGCGGCCTCGGCGTGGGCAGGGAGGGGATCCCGGGCGTCGGGGGGATCGTGGAAGTCGACGAGAGGATGGAGGCGTACGCCGGTGAACAGGCTCTGGAACGCGGGCTGCGGGTCGCCGAGATACTCGCCCGCGAGCCGAGGCGCAGAGCCCAGCAGGACCACGACTGGCTCAACCGCGGAGCCCTCTCCTTCCTCGCCGAGGCCTCCGACCTGCTCGCCGGGCAGCTCGACGAGGATCTCGTCGCCGCGCTCGCCGGACAGCTGATCGTGCCGCGCCTCGCCGACTGGTGCGCGGTGTGGCTGGAGGACGAGGCCACCGACCGGGCCGGCGGCCTCGGCATCGCCCTGGGCCCACGCCTCGCCCGCGTCTGGCACGGCAGCGAGAACCGCATCGAGGACCTGCGCCGCGCCCTGGAGAAGGACCCGCCCCGGCTCCCCGACTCCGTACGCTCCCGGGCCGTACCGGTGCCTTGGCCCGGGGAGGCGCTGGCTTCGGGCGGGGGCGACGGGACGGGCCCGGTGGGCGAGATCCTGGACGGGCATGGGGCTGATGCGGCAGGTGACGTGCATGAAGCTGGTGAGTCGGCTGGGCCGACCGGGCCCGGAGTGAGCGGGGCGGCGCTCGCGTATCGGCTGATCGCGGGCGGGCGGCCGCTGGGCACGCTCGTCATCGGGCGGGCCGGGGCGACCGGTTTCCCCGACGAGATCACGGGGCTCGTCGAGGACCTCAGCCGCCGTATCGCCCTCGCCATCGGAGCGGCCCGCCAGTACGCGCGCCAGGCCACCATCAGCCGGGTCCTCCAGCGCGGCCTGCTGCCCGGCGCGGTCGCCGAGATCCCCGGGGTACGCAGCGCCCTCGTCTACGAGCCGCTCGACAAGGGCGGACCCAGCGGCGACTTCTACGACCTGTTTCCGGCCGGCGACGGGCGCTGGTCCTTCCTCGTCGGCGATGTCCAGGGCAAGGGGCCCGAGGCCGCCGTAGTGATCGGCCTGGCCAGGCCCTGGCTGCGGCTGCTGGCCCGTGAGGGGTACGAGGTCGCCGACGTCCTCGACCGCCTCAACAGGCTCCTCCTCGACGACGCGACGGAGGCGGCGGACGCGGCGGCCCGCGCGCTCGTGGCGGCGGGCGGACCCGGGCTCGCCGCGGACCCCGGACCGCAGACGCGCTTCCTGTCCATGCTGTACGGCGAACTGGTGCCCTTCGACGGCGGAGTGCGCTGCACCCTGGCCTCCGCCGGGCATCCGCTGCCGCTGCTCCTCGGCCCGGACGGCGACGTGCGCGAGGTGGCCCGGCCGGGGACCCTCCTCGGCGTCTTCGAGGACGCGACGTACGCCTCCGAGACCTTCGAGCTGTACCCCGGCGACACCCTGCTGTGCGTCACGGACGGTGTCACCGAGCGCCGCAGCGGCTCCCGTCAGTTCGACGACGACGACGGTCTCGCCGTGGCCCTGGCCGACTGCACCGGCCTGAGCGCCGAACTGATCGCCGAACGGATCCGCAGGCTCGTCCACGAGTTCGGTGCCAAGCCGCCGGAGGACGACATGGCGCTGCTGGTGCTGCAGGCGGAATAGGCACGGCCGCAGCTCGTACGAGGTTCGGGCGGGCGTACGGGACAATGGAAGGCATGCCTTCCGCACTTCCCGACGGTGAGCCCGTCCCCGACGACGGGGCGCTGCCCGCGCACGCCCTGGCCGGGGCCGCCGACCGCCCCCTCGGGTTCTATCTCCATGTGCCGTACTGCGCGACCCGCTGCGGCTACTGCGACTTCAATACCTACACGGCGACCGAGCTGCGGGGCACCGGAGGCGTGCTCGCCTCCCGCGACAACTACGCGGAGACACTGATCGACGAGGTCCGCCTCGCCCGCAAGGTGCTCGGCGACGACCCGCGTCCCGTCCGTACGGTGTTCGTCGGCGGCGGTACGCCCACGCTCCTGCCCGCCGCCGATCTCGTACGGATGCTCGCCTCGATCCGTGACGAGTTCGGGCTCGCCGACGACGCGGAGATCACCACCGAGGCGAACCCGGAGTCCGTGGACCCCGGGTACCTCGCGACCCTGCGGGCCGGGGGCTTCAACCGGATCTCCTTCGGCATGCAGAGCGCCCGGCAGCACGTGCTGAAGGTGCTCGACCGCACGCACACGCCCGGGCGGCCCGAGGCCTGTGTCGCCGAGGCCCGCGCGGCGGGCTTCGAGCATGTGAACCTCGACCTCATCTACGGCACGCCTGGGGAGTCCGACCACGACTGGCGGGCCTCGCTGGACGCGGCGCTCGGGGCCGGGCCCGATCACATCTCCGCGTACGCGCTCATCGTCGAGGAGGGCACTCAGCTCGCGCGGCGGATCCGGCGTGGGGAGGTGCCGATGACGGACGACGACGTCCACGCGGACCGGTATCTCATCGCCGACGAGGTGCTCTCCGGGGCGGGCTTCGACTGGTACGAGGTGTCCAACTGGGCCACCTCCGATGCCGGGCGGTGCCTCCACAACGAGCTGTACTGGCGTGGTGCCGACTGGTGGGGTGCCGGGCCCGGGGCCCACAGTCATGTGGGCGGGGTGCGCTGGTGGAACGTGAAGCATCCGGGGGCGTATGCCGGGGCGCTGGCGGCGGGGAAGTCGCCCGGGGCGGGGCGTGAGCTGCTCTCCGGGGAGGATCGGCGGGTGGAGCGGATTCTGCTTGAGCTGCGGTTGCGGGAGGGGTGTCCGTTGTCGCTGCTCCGCCCTGATGGGCTCTCCGCCTCGCGGCGGGCGCTGTCCGAGGGGCTTCTGGAGATCGGGCCGTACGACGACGGTCGTGCCGTTCTCACGTTGCGGGGGCGGTTGCTGGCGGATGCGGTGGTGCGGGACCTGGTGGACTGAGGGGCTTTTTTCGCCCCCTCCGCCCCTACCTGTCCCTTGTTCCTGGGGCTCCGCCCCAGACCCCGCTCCTCAAACGCCGGAGGGGCTGAATCTTTCCCCGGCCGGAGCTGAAATCTTTCAGTTCCGGCCAGAGAACCTTTCAACCCCGACCGGCAGATCTTTCGCCCCCGCGGCAGATCTTTCAGTCCCGGCCGGGGGAGATCTTTCAGCCCGTCCGGCGTTTGAGGACGAGCGCGTCAGCGCGATGCGGGGGTCTGGGGGCGGCAGCCCCCAGGAACGGGACGGGAAGGGGCGGAGGGGGCGAGAAAACACCCCTGTCGCTCACTCCGGTGCCGTCACGAAGTCGATCAGTTCCTCCACCCTGCCCAGGAGTTCTGGCTCCAGGTCCTTGTAGGAGTGGACGCGGGACAGGATGTGCTGCCAGGCCGCGCCGGTGTTTTCGGGCCAGCCCAGGGCGCGGCAGACGCCTGTTTTCCAGTCCTGGCCGTGGGGGACCCGGGGCCAGGCGGCGATGCCGACGGAGGACGGTTTCACGGCCTCCCAGATGTCGATGTACGGGTGGCCGACCACCAGGGCGTGGTCGCTGGTGACCGCGTCCGCGATGCGGGACTCCTTCGTGCCGGGGACCAGGTGGTCGACGAGGACGCCGAGGCGGGCGTCCGGCCCCGGGGCGAAGTCCGCGACGATCGCGGGCAGGTCGTCGATGCCCTCCAGGTACTCGACGACGACGCCCTCGATGCGCAGGTCGTCGCCCCAGACGCGTTCGACGAGCTCGGCGTCGTGCCGCCCCTCCACGTAGATCCGCCCGGCCCGTGCCACCCGCGCCCGCGCACCCGGCACCGCGACCGACCCGGAGGCGGTGCGGGCGGGACGTACGGGAGCCGCGCCCGAGGGGCGGACCAGGGTCACCACCTTGCCCTCGAGGAGGAAGCCGCGCGGCTCCAGCGGGAACACCCGGTGCTTGCCGAAGCGGTCCTCAAGCGTCACCGTGCCCGCCTCGCAACGGATCACCGCGCCGCAGAAACCGGTGCCGGGCTCCTCGACCACCAGACCGGGGTCCGCCGGGACCTCGGGTACGGGCTTGGGCTTCTTCCACGGCGGAGTCAGGTCCGGCTGGTACTGGCGCATTCGGATGACGATAGGAGAAGCCGGGCCCCCGTGTCGTACGGCCTCCTACGACACGCCGAAACGGGCCGCCAGCGCGTCCCGTTGGGCCCGGACAAACCCCGCATTCACCACCGCCCCGTGACCGGGCACGTACAACGCGTCCTCCCCGCCCAGGTCGAGCAGCCGGTCAAGGGCCGCCGGCCAGTGGGACGGGACGGCGTCTGTGCCCGCCTGGGGCTCGCCCGACTCCTCCACCAGGTCGCCGCAGAAGACGACCTCCGGCCATGACGTCGATCCGGGGACCAGGACCACCAGGTCGTGGCCCGTGTGGCCGGGGCCCACGTTCGCGAGCAGGACCTGCGTGCCGCCGCCCAGGTCCAGGGTCCACTCGCCGGACACGAGGTGGCGGGGGCGGACGAGCAGATCGGCGGCCTCGTCCGCCTCCCGCGGGTCGAGACCGTGGCGTACGGCGTCCGCGCCCAGCCCCTCGCGGCCGTGCGCGAGAACCGTGTCCAGGCCCACCGCCCCGAACACCTCCACACCCGAGAAGGCGGCCGCGCCGAAAACATGGTCGAAGTGCGCGTGGGTGAGCGCGAGGTGCGTCACCCGGCGGCCGTCAAGCAGCCCTCGCGCCTCGGAACGCAACCGCGCGCCCTCCCGCAGGCTCGACCCCGCGTCGATCACCAGTGCCGCCCCGTCGCCCACCACGAGTCCGGTCGTGCAGTCCCAGTCCGGAAGACGCCGTCGCCCGACCCGTGGCGTCACCCTCTCCCAGCCTGCCTCTTCCCAAGTCACGCTCATGGGCAGACGCTAACGGCGAGGACGTCGTCGGCACGACCGCGCGGGGGCCGCCCTTGCCGGGGGCGTACCTCCCCGCCGTACACTGGGCCGGGGAACGCTGGCACTCGCACGCGCTGAGTGCCAGGGCGAAAGGCCCACCAGGACCACGGGACGACAGCTGGAGGTGTGCGCGATGCTCAGTGAACGCAGGCTCGAAGTGCTGCGCGCCATCGTCCAGGACTATGTGGGGACGGAGGAGCCGGTCGGTTCCAAGGCCCTCACCGAGCGGCACCGGCTCGGGGTTTCTCCGGCGACGGTCCGCAACGACATGGCCGCCCTCGAGGACGAGGGGTACATCGCCCAGCCGCACACCAGCGCCGGGCGCATCCCCACCGACAAGGGCTACCGGCTCTTCGTCGACAAGCTCGCGGGCGTCAAGCCGATGACCGCCCCCGAGCGGCGGGCCATTCAGAACTTCCTCGACGGCGCGGTCGATCTCGACGACGTCGTCGGGCGGACCGTACGACTGCTCGCGCAGCTCACCCGGCAGGTCGCGGTCGTGCAGTACCCGTCCCTCACGCGTTCGACCGTGCGGCACGTCGAGCTGCTGTCGCTGGCTCCGGCCCGCGTCATGCTCGTCCTGATCACGGACACCGGCCGGGTCGAGCAGCGCATGATCGACTGCCCGGTGCCGTTCGGGGAGACGTCGCTGGCGGATCTGCGGGCGCGGCTCAACAGCCGGGTCGCGGGCCGTCGGTTCTCGGACGTTCCGCAACTGGTGCAGGACCTGCCCGACGCCTTCGAGGCGGAGGACCGCGGTACGGTCACGACGGTGCTCTCCACTCTGCTGGAGACGCTCGTCGAGCAGACCGAGGAGCGGCTGATGATCGGCGGCACCGCCAATCTCACCCGTTTCGGACATGACTTCCCTCTCACCATCCGGCCCGTCCTCGAAGCGCTGGAGGAGCAGGTCGTGCTCCTCAAGTTGCTTGGTGAGGCCGGGGATTCGGGCATGACCGTACGGATCGGTCACGAGAACGCCTATGAGGGACTCAACTCCACGTCCGTCGTCTCCGTCGGCTACGGTTCGGGCGACGAAGCAGTAGCGAAACTCGGCGTGGTCGGACCGACCCGCATGGATTACCCCGGCACGATGGGAGCGGTACGAGCGGTGGCACGGTACGTCGGACAGATCCTGGCGGAGTCCTAAGTGGCCACGGACTACTACGCCGTACTCGGCGTGCGCCGCGACGCGTCCCAGGACGAGATCAAGAAGGCGTTCAGAAGGCTCGCGCGCGAGCTGCACCCGGACGTCAATCCCGATCCGAAGACGCAGGAGCGGTTCAAGGAGATCAACGCCGCGTACGAGGTGTTGTCGGACCCGCAGAAGAAGCAGGTCTACGACCTCGGCGGCGACCCGCTGTCCCAGTCGGGCGGCGCGGGCGGCCCCGGTGGCTTCGGCGCCGGTGGCTTCGGCAACTTCTCGGACATCATGGACGCCTTCTTCGGCACGGCGTCGCAGCGTGGCCCCCGGTCGCGTACGCGCCGTGGCCAGGACGCCATGATCCGGCTCGAGATCGAGCTGGACGAGGCGGCTTTCGGCACCACGAAGGACATCCAGGTCGACACGGCCGTGGTGTGCGGCACCTGCAGCGGTGAGGGCGCGGCGCCGGGGACCTCGGCGCAGACCTGTGACATGTGCCGCGGTCGCGGTGAGGTGTCGCAGGTCACGCGGTCCTTCCTCGGCCAGGTCATGACCTCGCGGCCCTGCCCCCAGTGCCAGGGCTTCGGGACCGTCGTCCCGACGCCGTGCCCGGAGTGCGCGGGCGACGGCCGGGTGCGGTCGCGCAGGACGCTGACCGTCAAGATCCCCGCCGGTGTCGACAACGGCACCCGGATCCAGCTCGCGGGCGAGGGCGAGGTCGGCCCCGGCGGCGGCCCCGCCGGCGACCTGTACGTCGAGATCCACGAGCTGCCGCACGCCGTGTTCCAGCGGCGCGGTGACGACCTGCACTGCACGGTCACCATCCCGATGACCGCGGCGGCCCTCGGTACCAAGGTGCCGCTGGAGACGCTCGACGGCATGGAGGAGATCGACATCCGTCCGGGCACGCAGTCCGGGCAGTCGGTCCCGCTGCACGGGCGCGGTATCACGCATCTGCGGGGCGGCGGGCGCGGTGACCTCGTCGTGCACGTCGAGGTGATGACGCCGTCGAAGCTCGACGCCGAGCAGGAGCGCCTGCTGCGTGAGCTGGCCGTGCTGCGCGGCGAGGAGCGGCCCATCGGGCAGTTCCAGCCGGGGCAGCAGGGGCTGTTCTCCCGCCTGAAGGACGCCTTCAACGGTCGCTGAGAGCGCCTTCAGCACTCGCTGAGGTGGGCCTTTCCGCCCCGGGCCGCACAGGCCGGGGCGGGACGTGCGGGTGGCCTATGCCAGGGCGAAGGCTCGATTCGGACTTGTTCGGAGGACGTGACAACATGCCGTCATGTCCTCCGCACTGACCGATCTCTTCCCACACCCGATCGTGCAGGCCCCCATGGCGGGCGGCGTATCCGTCCCGCATCTCGCGGCCGCCGTGTCCGAGGCCGGCGGGCTCGGCTTCCTTGCCGCCGGGTACAAGACCGCCGACGGTATGTACCAGGAGATCAAGCAGCTGCGCGGGATTACCGGACGACCCTTCGGCGTGAACCTCTTCATGCCGCAGCCCGAATACGCGGACAAGGCCGCCGTCGAGGTGTACGCCCACCAGCTCGCGGGTGAGGCCGCCTGGTACGAGACCGAACTCGGCGACCCGGACAGCGGCCGCGACGACGGCTACGACGCCAAACTCGCGGTCCTCCACGACAACCCGGTGCCGGTGGTCTCCTTCCACTTCGGCATCCCCACCCGCGACGTCCTGGACTCCCTCGCCCGCGCCGGCACCCTCACCCTGGTCACCGCGACCACGGCCGAGGAAGCGCTCGCCGTGCAGCGGGCCGGAGCCGCCGCAGTCGTCGTGCAGGGCGTCGAGGCGGGCGGCCACCAGGGCACCCACCGCGACAACCCGGAGACGGACGGCACCGGCATCGGACTGCTCTCGCTGATCGCGCAGGTCCGCGAGACCGTGCAGATCCCGATCGTCGCGGCCGGCGGCATCATGCGGGGCAGCCAGATCGCCGCGGTGCTCGCGGCCGGCGCGAACGCGGCCCAGCTCGGCACGGCGTTCCTCGCCACCCCCGAGTCCGGCGCGCACGCCGTGCACAAGCAGGCACTGACCAACCCCCTTTTCGTACGTACGGAGTTGACACGCGCCTTCTCCGGGCGCCCGGCACGCGGACTCGTCAACCGCTTCCTGCGCGAGCACGGCCCGTACGCGCCCGCCGCGTACCCCCAGGTCCACCACCTCACCTCCCCGCTGCGCAAGGCGGCGGCCAAGGCGGGCGACGCGCAGGGCATGGCGCTGTGGGCGGGCCAGGGACACCGCATGGCACGCGAACTGCCGGCCGGGCAGCTGGTGGAGGTGCTGAGCGCCGAACTCGCCGCTGCGAAGACAGCGTTGTCGGCGGATCCGGAGTCCGGGACGGGTGCGGGGGGTGCGGTCCGATGACGGCGCCGGTGTTCGTGGTCGAGCACTTCGACGCGGGCGGCGGAGGACGCTACGTCCTCGACGGGGCCGAGGGGCGGCACGCGGTCTCCGTGAAGCGGTTGCGGGCCGGCGAGGACGTCATCCTCACGGACGGCGCCGGGCGGTGGGCGGACTGCGTGGTGCTCGACACCGAGGGCAAGGACCGGCTCATCGTCCAGATGGACTCGGTGGCCGAGGAGCCGGAGGAGTCGCCCCGCATCACCGTCGTCCAGGCCCTCCCCAAGGGCGACCGCGGCGAGCTGGCCGTCGAGACCATGACGGAGACCGGCGTCGACGCGATCGTCCCCTGGGTGGCCTCCCGCTGCATCACGCAGTGGAAGGGCGAGCGGGGACTGAAGGGGCTCGCCAAGTGGCGGGCCACGGCCCGGGAGGCCGGCAAGCAGTCCCGCCGCGTCCGCTTCCCCGAGGTCGCGGACGCGATGACGACCAAGCAGGTTGCCGCACTTCTCGCCAAAGCCGACCTCGCGGCCGTCCTGCACGAGAGCGGCGACGAACCCCTCGCCACGGCCGAACTCCCGGAACAGGGCGAGATCGTGCTCGTGATCGGCCCCGAAGGGGGCGTCTCCCCGGAGGAGTTGGTGCTCTTCACCGAGGCGGGCGCGCGGGCGTACCGCCTGGGGCGCAGCGTGCTGCGCACCTCGACCGCCGGGACCGCGGCGGCCGCGCTGCTGCTCGGCCGCACCGGTCGCTGGTCCTGAACCGATGGAGATCCCCTTGGAACTCGCCCAAGTACGTCTGCTCGTCTCCGACTTCCCGGCCTGCTACCGCTTCTACGCGGAAGTCCTCGGCCTCAAGCCCCAGTCGGGCGCGACCGGGGGACCGTACGAGAAGTTCAGCCCGGTCACCGGCTCGGCGGGCATCGCCCTCCAGGACCGCGCGATGATGGCCCAAGTCCTCGGCGAACTGGGCGACATGGCGACGGGACACCGCTCACTGGTGGTGCTGCGCGTGGACGACCTGGACACGTACTGCGAGCAGATCACGGCCCGCGGCGCGACCATCCTGCACGGCCCCGCACCCATGACCGACCGCATGCGCGTCGCCCACCTCAAGGACCCGGAAGGGAACCTGGTGGAGCTGCAGGAGTGGCAGCTGCTGCTCGCCTGAATCCCCGGTCGGCGCCCAGGTGTTCGAGTGTGACGCGTGAGGATGCGGCAGTGGCCGCATGCGGTCTTCCGCGCCACCCGGGACGGTGGCACGCTGCCAGTCATGGGGGCTTTGAGGCGGATAGGAAGACGGGCCGGACAGCGGCGGACGATGGCGGCGGCCGGTCTCGTGGCGGTCGCCGTGGGCGGCGTCGTCGCGTGCGACCCCGCAGGGCTGAGCTCCGCCTCCGTGGCGTACACGACCGACCAGACCGTGACGAAGGAACTCGAGCGGCAGAAGGCGGATGTGCGGTGGCTCACCTGCACGGCGTCGTTCGGCGGCGGCAACAAGGCCTACACGCCCGGGAAGACGCCCTCGCCGACCGAGAACACCGTGGCGGACGTCGACTGCACGGGGGAGACCTCGGACGGGAAGGACATCACCGTCACGGGCAAGGTCACCCGGGCCGTCGACGGCCGGTGCGTACGCGGTGATCTGACCGCCAGGATCGACGGCAAGGAGTGGTTCCACGTGAAGGGTCTCGGCAACTGCGACACCCCCAGCACGCCCGGATACACCCCGCCCGTCAACAACCCACAGCAGCCCGGCCCCACTGTGACCGTGACCGTCACCAAGACCATCTACTGCCAGGGGAACCCCACGTGCTGGCCCCAGGGCAAGTGACGTGCGGGGAGGTAAGTGATCGAAACCCCTGTCCGGGGGCGTGATCGCTGCCTAAGGTGATCGGGTGACAGAGTCCGCACCCTCCGCGTATCTCCGGTTTCCGCATCTGCACGGCGATCTGGTCGCCTTCACCGCCGAGGACGACGTCTGGGTCGCCCCGCTGGACGGGGCGGGCCGCGCCTGGCGGGTCAGCGCAGACAACGTTCCGGTGAACCATCCGCGCATCTCCCCGGACGGTACGACCGTCGCCTGGACGTCCACCCGTGACGGCGCCCCCGAGGTGCATGCCGCCTCGCTGGACGGCGGACCGTCCAAACGGCTGACGTACTGGGGGAGTTCGAAGACCCAGGTGCGCGGCTGGACCCCCGACGGGCAGGTGCTCGCGCTCAGTACGCAGGGACAGGCGAGCCTGCGCCGCAGCTGGGCGCGGGCGATCCCGCTCGACGGCGGTCCGGCCACCACTCTCCCGTACGGGCCCGTCGGCGACGTCGCCCACGGCGACGGGGGCGTGCTGCTGCTGTCCGCTCCGATGGGGCGCGAGGCCGCCTGGTGGAAGCGGTACCGGGGCGGTACGGCGGGCAAGCTGTGGATCGACCGGGAGGGCGACGGGGAGTTCGTACGGCTGCATGAAGGGCTGGACGGGAACCTGGAGTACCCCCTGTGGGTGGGGGACCGGGTCGCCTTCCTGTCCGATCACGAAGGCGTCGGGGCCGTCTACTCCTCTCTCCCGGACGGGTCCGACCTGCGGCGGCACACCGAGATCGACGGTTTTTACGCGCGGCACGCGGCGACCGACGGCACCCGGGTCGTGTACGCGTCCGCCGGTGAACTGTGGCTCCTCGACGACCTGGACGGTGCCGAACCGCGCCGGCTCGACCTCAGGCTCGGCGGACAGCGCGTCGACCTGCAGCCGCATCCCGTGAGCGCCTCCCGCTGGTTCGGGGCCGCCGCGCCCGACCACACCGGACGCGGCAGCGCGATCGCCGTGCGCGGCTCCGTCCACTGGGTCACCCACCGCTCGGGCCCGGCCCGCGCGCTCGCCGCCGAACCCGGCGTACGCGCCCGGCTGCCCCGCACCTTCCGGGCGGAGGGCGAGGAACACGTGGTGTGGGTGACGGACGCCGAGGGCGACGACGCCCTGGAGTTCGCCCCCGCGACCGGCGTCGCGCCCGGCGCGACACCCCGGCGGCTCGCCGCCGGACAGCTCGGGCGGGTCCTTGGGCTCGCGATGTCACCCGACGGCAGCCGCGCCGCCGTCGCCTCGCACGACGGACGCGTCCTGCTCGTCGAGCGCGAGACGGGAGAGGTCCGCGAGGTCGACCGCAGCGAGAACGGCGACGTCAGCGGCCTCGCCTTCTCGCCCGACTCCGCCTGGCTCGCCTGGTCGCACCCCGGCCCGCGCCCGCTGCGCCAGCTCAAGCTCGCCAACACCACCGACCTGTCGGTGACCGAGGCGACCCCGCTCCGCTTCCGGGACTACGCACCCGCGTTCACCCTCGACGGCAAGCACCTCGGGTTCCTCTCGGCCCGGTCCTTCGACCCGGTCTACGACGAGCACGTCTTCGACCTCGCGTTCGTGGGCGGCTCGCGACCGCACCTCATCACGCTCGCCGCGACCACCCCCTCGCCCTTCGGACCGCAGCGCCACGGCCGCCCCTTCGAGGCGCCCGACAAGGACGAGACGCCCGACAGCGAGGGCGCCCCCGCGACCCGGATCGACCTCGACGGACTCGCCGACCGGATCGTGCCGTTCCCCGTCGAGGCCGCCCGCTACTCCGGCCTTCGCGCCGCCAAGGACGGACTGCTGTGGCTGCGGCATCCCGTCCGCGGAGTGCTCGGCTCCTCCCGCGCCACCCCCGACGACCCGGACCCGAAGACCGAACTGGAGCGGTACGACCTCGTCCAGCAGCGCATCGAGCATCTCGCCGCCGACGCCGACCACTTCGCCGTCAGCGGCGACGGCAAGCGCGTCCTGCTGTGGACCGACGGCAAACTCAAGGTCGTACCGAGCGACCGGCGCGCCTCGAACGACGACGAGAGCGACACCAACATCACCGTCGATCTGTCGCGCGTACGACAGACCGTCGACCCGGCCGCCGAGTGGCGGCAGATGTACGACGAGACCGGCCGCCTCATGCGGGACAACTTCTGGCGGCCCGATCTCGGAGGGACCGACTGGGACGGGGTCCTTCAGCGGTACCGGCCGGTGCTTGAACGGGTCGCCACCCACGACGACCTCGTGGACCTCCTGTGGGAGGTGCAGGGCGAACTCGGCACCTCGCACGCGTACGTCATGCCGCGCGGCGGCGGATGGGGCGGCGGTGACCGTGCGCAGGGGCTGCTCGGGGCCGACATCTCCCGTCACGACGACGGCAGTTGGCGTATCGACCGGATCCTCCCCTCGGAGACCTCCGACCCCGACGCACACGCGCCGCTCGCCGCGCCCGGGGTCGCCGTGCGCGCCGGGGACGCCATTGTCGCGGTCGCGGGGCGGCCGGTGGACCCGGTGGCCGGGCCGGGACCGCTGCTCGTCGGCACGGCGGGCAAGCCGGTCGAGCTGACCGTCTCCCCGTCCGGCGGCGGCGATCCGCGGCACGCCGTCGTGGTGCCCCTCGCGGACGAGGAACCGCTGCGCTACCACGCGTGGGTCGCCGACCGGCGGGCCTACGTCCACGAGCAGTCCGGCGGACGGCTCGGCTATCTGCACGTGCCCGACATGGTCGGCTCCGGGTGGGCGCAGCTCCACCGCGACCTGCGCGTCGAGGTGGCGCGCGAGGGACTCGTCGTGGACGTCCGCGAGAACCGCGGCGGCCACACCTCCCAGTTGGTCGTCGAGAAACTCGCCCGGCGGATCGTCGGCTGGGACCTGCCCCGCGGCATGCGCCCGTACAGCTACCCCGAGGACGCGCCGCGCGGGCCCGTCGTCGCCGTCGCCAACGAGTTCTCCGGCTCCGACGGCGACATCGTGAACGCGGCCATCAAGGCGCTGGGCATCGGTCCCGTGGTCGGCACCCGGACCTGGGGCGGCGTGATCGGCATCGACAGCCGCTACCGGCTCGTCGACGGCACCCTCGTCACCCAGCCCAAGTACGCCTTCTGGTTCGAGGGTTACGAGTGGGGCGTGGAGAACCACGGCGTCGATCCGGACGTCGAGGTCGTCCAGACCCCGCAGGACTACGCCGCGGGGCGCGACACACAGTTGGACGAGGCGATCCGGATCGCGCTGGCTGCGCTTGCCGAGAACCCGGCGAAGGCTGCGCCCGCTCTGCCGCAGCTTTGATCTTTTCTGCGGGTGCGTTGTGGCTTGGAACATCCGCCCCTACCGGGCAGGGCGCCCTTGATCGGTAGGGCCGATACGATGCTGGCGTACTGACCGGACCACGTGAGGAGGCACACGCATGGTGGGAGAGCCGCAGGACGACTGCCTGTTCTGCAAGATCGTCGCGGGGCAGATCCCGGCCGACATGGTCCAGGAGACCGAGACGACCGTGGCGTTCCGGGACATCAACCCCCAGGCGCCCACCCACATCCTGGTCATCCCCAAGGTGCACCACCCGGACGCGGCAGCACTGGCCGCCGCCGAACCCGGCATCGCCGCGGACATACTGCGCGAGGCCGGTCAGGTCGCGGCCGAGGAGAAGCTCGACAGCTACCGCATCGTGTTCAACACGGGCAGCGGTGCCGGGCAGACCGTCTTCCACGCACACGCCCACCTCCTCGGTGGTCGTGGCATGCAGTGGCCGCCGGGGTAACCGGCCTTGTCCGTACGTGAATTGGTGGTCCTCGGCACCGCCAGCCAGGTCCCCACCCGCCATCGCAACCACAACGGCTACCTGCTGCGCTGGGACGGGCAAGGGCTGCTGTTCGATCCCGGCGAGGGCACGCAGCGGCAGATGCTGCGTGCCGGGGTCGCGGCCCATGATCTGCACCGGATCTGTGTCACCCACTTCCACGGCGACCACTCGCTCGGGCTCGCCGGGGTGATCCAGCGCATCAACCTCGACCGGGTGCCGCACGAGGTGACCGCGCACTATCCGCGCTCCGGGCAGCGGTTCTTCGACCGGTTGCGGTACGCCACCGCGTACCGCGAGACCGTCGCGCTCACCGAGGCGCCGGTCGACGCCGATGGGGTGCTTGCTGTGAGCGCTTCGTACACGCTGGAGGCACGGCGGCTCTCCCACCCCGTCGAGTCGTACGGCTACCGGCTTGTCGAGCCCGACGGGCGGCGGATGCTGTCCGAGCGGCTCGCCGAGCGGGGGGTCCGGGGACCTGATGTCGGGCGGCTGCAGCGAGAGGGCTCCCTTCCGGGAGTCTCCCTCGACGAGGTGAGCGAGGTCCGGCGCGGGCAGCGGTTCGCGTTCGTGATGGACACCCGGCTGTGCGACGGGGTGTATGCGCTTGCCGAGGGGTGCGACATGCTGGTCATCGAGTCGACGTTTCTTGATGAGGACGAGCAACTTGCTTCGGATCACGGTCATTTGACGGCTGGTCAGGCTGGCCGGGTGGCCAAGGACGCCGGCGTACGGCATCTCGTGCTCACGCACTTCAGTCAGCGGTACTCCGAACCGGATGAGTTCGAGCGGCAGGCTCGGGCCGCCGGGTTCGAGGGGGAGCTGACCGTGGCGCACGATCTGGTTCGGGTGCCGGTTCCCAAGCGGCGGTGATGGTGGGCTCGGGTGGCGGTGCGAGTGCCGGTTCCGAAGCGGCGTTGACGGTGGTTCGGGTGGTAGTTCGAGTGCCGGTTCCGGAGCTGTGGGGAATCGCCTTTACGATGATTTGATGCCCCTCCCCAAAGCTGAACTGCACCTCCACATCGAAGGCACCCTCGAACCCGAGCTGGCCTTCGCGCTCGCCGCGCGCAACGGCGTGACCCTGCCGTACGCGGACACCGAAGAGCTGCGCAAGGCGTATCTCTTCGACGATCTCCAGTCGTTCCTGAACCTGTACTACGAGCTCATGGCCGTACTGCGGACGGAACAGGACTTCACCGACCTCGCTGACGCCTACCTCGCGCGCGCCGCCGCGCAGGGCGTGCGGCACGCCGAGATCTTCTTCGACCCGCAGGCGCACATCGCGCGGGGGGTGGGAATGGGGACCGTCGTCGAGGGGCTCTCCCGCGCGCTCGCGCGCAGTGAGGAGACGCACGGTGTCTCCACCCAGCTGATCATGTGCTTCCTGCGCGACGAGTCCGCCGAGTCGGCCATGGACACCCTGGAGGCCGCGAAGCCGTACCTCGACCGCATCGTCGGCATCGGCCTCGACTCCGCCGAGGTCGGGCACCCGCCGGTCAAGTTCCGCGAGGTGTACGAGGCCGCCGCCGCGCTCGGGCTGCGGCGCGTCGCGCACGCGGGTGAGGAAGGGCCGCCGTCCTACATCACCGAGGCGCTGGACGTCCTCGGCGTCGAGCGCATCGACCACGGGCTGCGCTGCATGGAGGACGACGCGCTGGTCGAGCGGCTCGTGCGCGAGCGGGTGCCGTTGACGCTGTGCCCGCTGTCGAACGTACGGCTGCGGGCCGTGGAGATGCTGGAGGACCATCCGCTGGTCGCGATGATGGACGCCGGGCTGCTGTGCACCGTGAACTCCGATGACCCCGCGTACTTCGGGGGGTACGTCGGGGACACCTTCCACGCGGTGCGGGAAGCGCTGGGGGTCGATCAGGAACGGTTGCGGGAGCTGGCCCGCAACTCCTTCGAGGCGTCCTTCCTCGAGCACGACGAGGAGCGGCGGGCCCGGTACATCGCCGAGGTGGCGGCGTACGAGTTCGAGTAGACGGGCTTTCTACGTGGGGCCGGGCCCCGGTGCGGCCGCTGTTGCTGCCTGCCGGGGTCCTGCCGTGTCGTACGCCGTCCGCTGGGCCGGGATCGCGTCCAACGAGATCTCCACCACCGTGTGTTCGGGGGTGGCGTACCGGGTCCTGGCCGTGCTCGTGCGCAGGGCCACGGCCGTCATCGGGACCGTGAGCAGGAGCAGGCCGAGGGCCAGGATCGTGCCCATCGCCGGGTAGCCCGCCCGGGCGGAGAGCAGGCTGCCCGTGAGCGGGCCGCACGCCGTGCCGAGTGAGGAGGCGGAGCCTACGAGGACCGCCCAGCGGCCGCGCGGGTCCAGGGACGCGGCGAGGCCGATCACGTACGTCGGCCGCCGCGCAATCTTGTGTGTCGCGGCGTGCATGCTGGACTGTCTTCGGGAGGGGAACGGAAGTTCCTGGGCCGAACGGGTGACCTTTGCCGGTGGTGTTCGTTGACTGCAGTGATGGGATCTTCGGTCGGGCGGGGGTGAACGGGTGGGCGGGGTACGAGAGTTGGCGGCATCGTTCGTGGTGCCCGGCCCTGCGGGGGTGGCGATCCGAGACCGGCTGAGGGTGTCGGGGGCGGACGAGACGGTGCTGTGTGAGGTCGGCGCCTTCCTGGGCTCGCTGGCCGCAGAGGATCTCGTAGTCCGTTCCCAGCAGGGCGCGGCGCCTGATGCGGCCGCCTGGGCGGTGCGCAAGCGGGAGTTGACCGGGCGCTCGTCCGCGCGTTGGGCGGGGAGTGTCACCAAGGCGACGCATGACCAGTGGGCGCTGGCCCGGCGCGGTCAGGCCGCCCACATCACTTGGCTGCGGGGGCAGATCGCGCAGATTGCGGCGCGGCTGGCCCGGCCGCTGGGCGCCAAGGCCTGTAAACGTGAGGGCCTGGTACGGGGGTATGCCTCGCGTGCCGAGTGGCATGCCAAGTCCCGGCGTCTGCACGTGCTGCAGGGACGGCTGGCGGTGGTGGAGGCGGACTGGGCGGCGGGCCGGGTGCGTGTGGTGCGCGGCGGCCGAAGTCTGATGAACACTCGTCACCACCTCGCTGAGGCCGGGCTGAGTGAGCGGGCGTGGCGTGAGCGGTGGGAGGCGGCGCGGATGTTCCTGGCCGCCGACGGGGAGTCCGGCAAACGCTTCGGCAACGAGACGATCCGCGTCACCGACAGCGGACAGCTCTCCCTCAAACTCCCGCTCCCGCTGGCGCACTTGGCCAACGCGCCGCACGGCCGGTACGTGCTCGACGCACGGGTGGCGTTCCAGTACCGGGGCCAGGAGTGGCTCGACCGGATCACCGCCAACCGGGCGGTGGCCTACCGCATCCACCACGACACGGTGCGAGGCCGCTGGTATGTGACCGCGTCCTGGCAGCGGGCCGCAACGCCGGTGCTGCCCCTGGAAGCGGCCCTGGCTCAGGGGGTGGTGGGGGTGGACATGAACGACGACCACCTCGCTGCCTGGCAGCTCGATACCCACGGCAATCCGGTCGGGGAGCCGCAGCGCTTCTTCTACGACCTGACCGGGAACGCGGATCACCGGGATGCGCAGATCCGGCACGCGCTAACGCGGCTGCTGCACTTCGCCCGGCGCAGCGGCGTCGCCGCGATCGCCGTCGAGGATCTCGACTTCACCGACGGCAGGAGCCGGGAGAAGCACGGCCGCAACAAACGCTTCCGCCGACTGATCTCCCGCTTCCCGACCGCGAGACTCAAGGCCCGGCTCGTCTCGATGGCCGCCGAGCAGGACATGGCCATCGTCGCGGTCGACCCCGCCTACACAAGCCGCTGGGGCGGCCAGCACTGGCAGAAACCCCTGACCACCCCCACCCGCAAGACCACCCGGCACGATGCGGCGAGCATCGGGGTCGGAAGGCGCGCACTCGGACATCCGATCAGGCGACGGGCGGCACCGCCCCCTGTACACCAGAGCGATGTGCAGGGGCATCGGACCGGCCAGGCCCGACCGGACACCCGAGGGCGTGAGGAAACCCGCCCCCACGTTCCCGGACCGCGCACGCGATGCGCGCCGCCCGGTGGTGGAGCGAAAGCGGGAGACCAGTGTGCCCAACACCGTTCGGGGCACATGGCTGAGCATGCGTCCTGGCTACAGGACTCACTCCCGCTCAGCTATTAGCAACGGTTGGGCGGCTGTCGACGGACAGGAATGCTCGGGCAATTCGCATTTGAGGGGGCGGGGGGCGAAAAAATGCCTCCGCGGCAACCCTGGGATCAGGCTGAGCGGCCGAAGCCGATGGTGGGGACTGCTCGTCTCAGGGGCCAGGGGCGGGAAGTCTCCGGGAGTAGGGGCTCCAGGAAGGCGTAGCGGTCGAGGGCGGCGGGGTCCTGGTCGTCGACCGACTGGACGCGGCGCCACCAGGCGGCGATCTCGGACCAGCCGGGGGCGGAGAGGGAGCCGCCGAACTCCTGGACGGAGAGCGCGGCGGTGAGGCCGGCGAAGGCGAGGCGGTCGGCGAGGGGCCAGTCGGCGAGGGTGGCCATGACGAAGCCGGCGACGAAGACGTCACCGGCGCCGGTGGGATCCAGGGCCTCGACGGCGATGGCGGGCACCTCGGCGCTCTGGCCGGTGCCGGCGTCAACGGCGTACGCACCCTCGGCGCCGAGCGTGACCACGGCGAGCGGCACGTGCTCCGTGAGCGCGTGGGCCGCGGCCCGAGGGGAAGAGGCGCCTGTGTAGCGCATCGCCTCCTCGGCGTTGGGCAGGAACGCCTCGCAGTGCGCGAGGTCGGACAGCCCCGCCAGATCCCACGCGCCCGTGTCGTCCCAGCCGACGTCCGCGAAGATCCGGGCCCCCTTGCTCGCGGCCTGCGCGATCCACGGCGCGGGCTTGCCCGGCGTGAGCGCGGCGACGGCGGCACGCGCGCTCGGCGGGCAGTCGGGCGCCGGCTCCTCCGGAGGCGGCTCGTGGCCGTGCGAGACCATCGTGCGTTCGCCCTCGTACGCCATCGACACGGTGACCGGCGAGTGCCAGCCGGGCACCGTGCGGGACGGGGAGAGGTCGATGTGCTCGCCCTGCTCCAGGGCGTCCCAGCAGTACTCCCCGTAGTGGTCGTCCCCGAAGGCCGCCGCCAGCGAGGTCTTCAGGCCCAGCCGCGCCAGCGCCGTCGCCATGTTCGCCACGCCGCCGGGGCTCGACCCCATCCCGCGCGCCCAGGACTCGGTCCCGCGCACCGGGGCGGAGTCGAGCCCGGTGAAGATGATGTCGAGGAAGACGGTGCCCGTGAGGTAGACGTCCCAGGGCGGATCCTGGGGCGCGCGCAGCCCGGCGAGCGGGTCGACGGGCGCGTGGCTGTACGGTCGCTCTCCGTTGGCTGCGGTCACGGTGCGCTCCCTGACGTGGTGCTGATTTCAAGTCAGTCTGCACCACGCTGCGGGCGGAGCGGCGGAGCACGCCCGCAACTGCCGTCGCGTCAGGCTCCCGCCGGAGCCGTTCCCGCAGGTCCGGGGGGCGGCGTCCGGTGCGGCCTTCGGCGCGGTGGGCGTGAAGGCTCTCGCGGGGCGCGGCCGGATACGGTCGTTGCGGCCGCCGCCGCGGACCAGGAAACCGACCTCGGTGAGTCCAGAGGATCGGCGAGGTCGGCTTGAAGGGAAGCGGCGCCGGTGACTACCAGCGCGGCACGGCCGGTGTGACCCAGTCCGGGGCCGCGATCCGCATCGCCGCCGCGTCGTCGCGGTCGTGCAGTTTGCCGTCGTCGTCGAGCCAGCGCTGGTGCAGGAAGCGGAGTTTGTCCTGGTCGAGTTCGACGCCGAGGCCGGGGGCGTCGGAGACCTTGACCGAGCCGTTCTCGAAGGTGAGGCGCTCGGTGAGTACGTCCTCGGACTGCCAGGGGTAGTGGGAGTCGCAGGCGTGGTGGAGGTCGGGGACCGTCGAGGCGACGTGGGTCATCGCGGCGAGTGAGATGCCGAGATGGGTGTTGGAGTGCATGGACACGCTTACGCCGAACGTGCGGCAGATGGCGGCGAGTTCACGTGTGTTGCGCAGTCCGCCCCAGTAGTGGTGGTCGGACAGGACGACCTGCACCGCCCCCTTGGTGAAGGCCTCCTGGATCTCCGCGAAGGTCGTCACGCACATGTTGGTGGCGAGCGGGACCGAGGTGCGGGAGGCGACCTCCGCCATGGCGGGCGTGCCGAGTGCGGGGTCCTCCAGGTATTCGAGTACGTCACCCAGCTCCTCGGCGACCCTCAGTGAAGTCTCCACGGACCAGGCGCCGTTGGGGTCCAGGCGCAGGGGATGCCCGGGGAACGCCTCGGCGAGTGCCCGTACGGCGGCGATCTCCTCGTCCGGCGGGAAGACACCGCCCTTCAGCTTGAACGAGGTGAACCCGTACCGCTCGGTGAACTTCCGCGCCTGCTCGACGACTCCGGCTGGGTCGACGGCGGCGCCCCAGTCGTCCTTCTCGCTCTCGACGCCCTCGGGGTGCTCGGCCCATTTGTAGAAGAGGTACGCGCTGTACTCCACCGCGTCCCGCACCTTGCCGCCGAGCAGCGCGTGCACGGGCAGCCCGAGTGCCTTGCCCAGCGCGTCCAGGCAGGCCACCTCGAAGCCGGAGACCACGGACAGGCGCAGCTTGTCGGCGGTCTGGACGCCGCGCAGACCGCCGACGTCGATCTGGTCGTCGACCCGGCCCTGGTCGACGGCCACCTCGTCGGCGACGGTGAACAGGCCGTTGAGGTCGGAGACTTGGCGGCCGACCAGTTTGTCGGCGAAGGGGCGGGCGAGTTCGAGGTACTTGCCGTCGCCGTACGTCTCGCCGACGCCCGTCACACCGTCCGCCGTGACGACCTCCACGATCAGCCGGGGGGTGTACGGCTGGTGCACGCCCTGCGTGTTGAGCAGCGGCGGGTCGGCCACCAGGATCGGGGTCAGCCGCACGTCGGTGATGGTCAGATCGCGGGTCACAGGGCGGCTCCTACGGAGGCGGAGGTAGGGGTGGAGGGGGAGGCGGAGGTGGGGACGAGGGCGAGTCCGGTGGCGAGCAGCTTTTCCAGGTCGGCGAGGTCCGTTGCCGACGGGTCGGTGAGCGGGGCGCGGACCGGGCCGACGGGGTGGCCGCGGAGCCGGGCGGCGGCCTTCACGAGCGAGACGGCGTAGCCGGGCCGGCGGTCGCGGAGTTCGACGAAGGGGATGTAGAAGTCGCGCAGCAGCCGGTCCATGGCGGCGTCGTCACCGTCCTGGTGCGCCGCGAAGAAGGCGTCGGCGATCTCGGGCGCGAAGGCGTGCACGGCCGACGAGTACGCGGGGACGCCGACCGTGGCGTACGCGCGGGCCTGGATCTCCGCCGTGGCGGCCCCGTTGAAGAACAGGAACCCCTCGGGCGCGGCGAGGGTGAGCCGCTGCAGGCGGTCGAGGTCGCTGTGTCCGTCCTTGAGTCCGATGACGCCGGGGATGCGGGCGACATGCCTCAACGACTCGGCGCTGAAGGTGACTTGGCCGCGCTGGTAGACGATGAGGGGCAGTCGTGTCCGTACGGCGATCTGCTCCACCTGTGCGACGAGCCCGTCCTGCGGCGCGGCGACGAGATAGTGCGGCAGCACAAGCAGGGCGTCGGCGCCGGCCTCCTCCGCGATCCGCGCGAACCGGGCGGCCTGGGCCCAGCCGTACCCGATACCCGCGACGACGGGCACGCGCCCTGCCGCCGCCTCGACCGTCGCGGCGACGACCTTCCGGTACTCGTCCTCGTCCAGTGAGAAGAACTCGCCGGTGCCGCAGGCCGGGAAGACGGCGCCGGGGCCGGTGGCGATCTGCGCGGCCACATGTGTACGGAAGCCGTCGAGGTCGAGGGAGCCGTCGCGGTGGAAGCTGGTGAGCGGGAACGACAGCACGCCGCGTGCCATCCCTTCGCGCAGCCGCTCCACGACGGCCTTCCTGTGCGTGTCCGCGGTCATCCCTGTCATCATCTCCGTATGTAGATGTCGTCTACGTATGAAGATGGAGATTAGGTACGCGAACGAGAGACGTCAATGGGCCGGGCCGCCACGCTTACGATCTGCACATGCCGGAACCCACTGACGAGCGCGGAGTGCGCGAGGTGAAGTCCGCCGCGCGCACGGTCGAACTGCTGGAACTGCTCGCCGTGCGGGGCGACCGTCCGGCACGCCTCCAGGAGCTCGCGGACGCGCTCGAAGTGCCCCGCAGCTCGATGTACGCGCTGCTCCAGACCCTGATCGGCCGGGGCTGGGTGCGCACGGACGTCACGGGTTCGCTCTACGGCATCGGCATCCACGCGCTCCTCACCGGCACCAGCTATCTGGACTCGGACCCGCGCGTGCGCGCCGTACGCCCCTACCTCGACGAGGCCTCGCAGGCGCTCGGCGAGACGATCCACATGGGGCGCCTCGACGGCACGGACGTGGCCTACCTCGCGACCCGCGAATCGCACGAGTACCTGCGCACCATCAGCCGGGTGGGCCGCCGGCTCCCCGCCCACGTGGGCGCACTGGGCAAGGCCCTGCTGGCCGAACGCCCCGACGAGAAGCTGCCCGAGGGCCCGTACGCCGCCGCCACCCCGCACACCCACACCCGGCGCGACGCCCTCGCGGCGGACCTGGCCCGCACCCGCGCCCGCGGCTACTCCGTCGACCGCGAGGAGGGCGTCCTCGGCATCGTCGGCTTCGGCTTCGCCCTGCGGTACGACGTCCCCGCCCAGGACGCCGTCAGCTGCTCGGTTCCGGTGGCCCGGCTGACCTCCGCACACGAGGACCGGATCATCACGGTCATGCGCGAGATCCGGGCCAAGATCGAGACGGCGGCCCCGGGGGCGGCGGGAGCCCCGCACTGGCGCTGAGGCCGCACGGCGACGGTCCAGGTCACGGTGCGTCGACGGTCCACGTCACGGTGAAAAGCCCTACGGACTTGTCAGTGCAGGGTCGTACTCTTGGAATCGCAAGGCTGCCCCCGTGGCAAGCGTGCCGATCGAGGAGGAAAAGCAGGCCTCAGAGCCGGCCCATGACTCAGACACCCACAGCACAGACCCCCGCACAGGGGCAGGCAAGAGCGCGTTTCACGGTCCCCGCGAATCACCCCATGGTCACTGTGCTGGGGTCCGGCGACGCCCTCCTGCGCGTGATCGAGAAGGCCTTCCCGGCGGCCGACATCCATGTCCGGGGCAATGAGATCAGCGCGGTGGGCGACGCCGGCGAAGTCGCCCTCGTCCAGCGCCTGTTCGACGAGATGATGCTGGTGCTCCGCACCGGGCAGCCGATGACGGAGGACGCCGTGGAACGCTCGATCGCGATGCTCAGAGCGAGCGAGAACGGGGAGGGCGACGGCGAGGAGACCCCGGCCGAGGTCCTCACGCAGAACATCCTGTCCTGGCGGGGCCGCACCATCCGCCCCAAGACGCTCAACCAGAAGCGGTACGTCGACGCCATCGACAAGCACACCATCGTCTTCGGCATCGGCCCCGCCGGTACGGGCAAGACGTACCTCGCCATGGCGAAGGCCGTCCAGGCGCTCCAGGCCAAGCAGGTCAGCCGGATCATCCTCACCCGCCCGGCGGTGGAGGCGGGAGAGCGCCTGGGATTCCTCCCGGGCACCCTCTACGACAAGATCGACCCGTACCTGCGCCCGCTGTACGACGCGCTGCACGACATGCTCGACCCGGACTCGATCCCGCGCCTGATGGCGGCGGGCACGATCGAGGTCGCGCCGCTCGCCTACATGCGCGGCCGTACGCTCAACGACGCCTTCATCATCCTGGACGAGGCCCAGAACACGAGCCCCGAGCAGATGAAGATGTTCCTGACCCGGCTCGGCTTCGAGTCGAAGATCGTGATCACGGGTGACGTGACCCAGGTCGACCTGCCGAGCGGCACGAAGTCGGGTCTGCGGCAGGTCCAGGACATCCTGGAGGGCCTTCCGGACATCCACTTCTCCCGGCTCACGTCGAGCGATGTCGTACGGCACAAGCTGGTCGGCCGTATCGTCGACGCGTACGAGAAGTACGACAGCGAGAACGGCACCGAGAACGGCTCCCACAAGGGCCGCAGGCACTAAGAGCCGTAACTTTTAAAGCAGGAGACCAGCACAGCCATGTCGATCGACGTCAACAACGAGTCCGGAACCGAGGTCGACGAGCAGGCGATCCTCGACATCGCCCGCTACGCGCTCGCGCGGATGCGTATCCACCCGCTCTCCGAGCTCTCGGTGATCGTCGTGGACGCCGACGCCATGGAGCAGCTGCACATCCAGTGGATGGACCTGCCGGGGCCGACGGACGTCATGTCGTTCCCCATGGACGAGCTGCGGCCGCCGTCGAAGGACGACGACGAGCCGCCGCAGGGTCTGCTCGGCGACATCGTGCTCTGCCCGGAGGTCGCCGAGCAGCAGGGCAAGGATGCAGAGACGCAGCACTCCATGGACGAGGAGCTCCAGCTCCTGACCGTCCACGGGGTGCTGCACCTGCTCGGTTACGACCACGAGGAGGCCGACGAGAAGGCCGAGATGTTCGGTCTTCAGGCGGCCATCGTGGACGGCTGGCGCGCGGACAAGGGCATGACGGGTCCCTCACCGGCCCCGACCGTGTCATGAGTCCGCAACTCGTCGCCGGCGCCGTCCTGTTGGTCATCGTCGCGTGGCTCGCCGCCTGCGCGGAGGCGGGCCTCGCGCGCGTCTCCAGCTTCCGGGCGGAGGAGGCCGTACGGTCCGGTCGGCGCGGCAGCGCGAAGCTCGCCAAGGTCGCCGCCGACCCGACCCGCTATCTGAACGTCGCGCTGCTGGTGCGCGTCGCCTGCGAAATGGCCGCCTCCGCGCTCGTCACGTACGCGTGCCTGCAGGAGTTCGACGCGACCTGGGAGGCCCTCGCGGTCGCCATCGGCGTCATGGTCCTCGTCTCGTACGTCGCGGTCGGCGTCTCACCGCGCACCATCGGCCGCCAGCACCCGCTCAACACGGCGACGGCGGCGGCGTACGTACTGCTTCCGCTCGCGCGGATCATGGGCCCGATCCCGCCGCTCCTCATCCTCATCGGCAACGCGCTCACCCCCGGCAAGGGCTTCCGGCGCGGCCCGTTCGCCTCCGAGGCCGAGCTGCGCGCCCTGGTCGACCTTGCCGAGAAGGAGTCCCTCATCGAGGACGAGGAGCGCCGCATGGTGCACTCCGTCTTCGAGCTGGGCGACACCCTCGTACGGGAAGTGATGGTGCCGCGGACGGACCTCGTCGTCATCGAGCGGTACAAGACCATCCGGCAGGCGCTCACCCTGGCGCTCCGGTCGGGCTTCTCGCGCATTCCCGTCACCGGGGAGAGCGAGGACGACATCGTCGGGGTCGTGTACCTGAAGGACCTGGCCCGCAAGACGCACATCAGCCGCGAGGCCGAGTCCGAGCTGGTGTCGACGGCCATGCGGCCCGCCACCTTCGTGCCCGACACCAAGAACGCGGGCGATCTGCTGCGCGAGATGCAGCAGGAGCGCAACCACGTCGCCGTCGTCATCGACGAGTACGGCGGCACGGCCGGCATCGTCACCATCGAGGACATCCTCGAGGAGATCGTCGGCGAGATCACCGACGAGTACGACCGTGAGCTGCCGCCGGTCCAGGAGCTCGGCGACGACCGCTACCGCGTCACCGCCCGCCTCGACATCGGCGACCTCGGCGAGCTGTACGGCTTCGAGGCGTACGACGACGAGGACGTCGAGACGGTCGGCGGGCTACTCGCGAAGGCGCTCGGGCGCGTCCCGATCGCCGGGGCTTCGTCGGTGGTCGAGCTGCCCGACGGGCGGGAACTGCGGCTGACGGCGGAGGCCGCGGCCGGACGCCGGAACAAGATCGTCACGGTGCTCGTCGAGCCGGTGGGCGCGGCGGATCCTGCCGAGGAGGAGAAGCCGGAGTGACTCCGCAGCGGCTGCGCGCGTTCTGTCTGTCCTTCAACGCGACCGTCGAGGACTTTCCCTTCAACCCGGACCTCTCGGTCTTCAAGGTGTTGGGCAAGCTCTTCGCGCTGACGAATCTGGGCGCGCGGCCACTGACGGTCAACCTGAAGTGCGACCCCGACGACGCGGTCCGGCTGCGCGAGGAGTATCCGGGCCTGATCATCCCCGGCTATCACATGAACAAGCGGCACTGGAACACCGTGACGGTCGACGGCGAACTCCCGGACCGCCTGGTCCGGGAGCTCATCGAGGACAGCTACGACCTCGTCGTCGCCGGCCTACCGAAGGCCGACCGCCTCCGCCTCGACCGCCCCTGAAGTCCCCGGGCGGCCCCGGCGCAGACCCGCCGCGACCAGCACCGCCGCCACCAGCAGGATCGCCGCGTCCAGGGACAGCACCGTGTGGACTCCGGACAGGAGGTCGGTGGACGTGGTGGCCAGGATGCCGAGCAGCGGGATGCCGATGGTGAGGCCGACCTGCTGGGTGGAGGTCACCAGGCCGGTGGCCAGGCCCTGTTCCTCATTGGGGACGCCCGAGGTGACGGTCAGGCCGTACGAGATGATCGCGCCGAGGTGGCACATGCTGGCCAGCGAGACCGCGGCGGTGGCCAGCCAGACCGACCGGCCGCCCTCGCCGAGGCCGAGCAGCGCGGCGGTGAGGACACCCTGGCCCGCCAGCGAAGCGACCAGCGTGCGGCGGGCGCCGAAGCGGCCGATGACCTTCGGGGCGTTCACTCCGGCGACGGCCGACATGACGCCCTGCACGCCGAAGACCAGGCCCGTCTCGAACGCGGAGAGGTTCAGGGTCTCCTGGAGGTACAGGGTCAGGACGAAGACCACCGTCGACATCATCGAGAAGGTCACCAGACCGCCCAGGTTGCCCCACGCCACCGTGCGGCGGCGCAGCATCGGCAGACTCACCAGGGGAGCTTCGCTGCGCGACTCGACGTACCCGAAGGCGGCGAGCAGCGCGACGCCCGCGACGAGGGTCGTGATCACGTCGGCGCCGCCGAAGCCGCGCTCGGCCGCCGTCGACAGCGAGTAGATCAGGGCCAGCAGACCGCCGGTGACGGTGACGGCACCCGGGATGTCCAGGCGCGGGCGGTCCGGGGTGCGGGACTCGGGGAGCAGGCCGGGCGCCAGCGGCAGCACGATCAGCGCGAAGACCGCGAGCAGGCCCATCGTGGAACGCCAGCTCAGTACGTCGGTCAGGACACCGCCCGCCACCATGCCGACCGTGAAGCCGAGGGACAGGAGCGTGCCGGAGATGCCGAGGGCACGGTCGCGCGCCGGGCCCTCGGGGAACGTCGTCGTCAGCAGCGACATGCCCGTCGGCACGATCGCCGCCGCGCCAAGACCCTGCAGCGCCCGCGCGGTCAGGAACGACGCCGGGTCCCAGGCGAAGGTCGCGAGCAGCGAGGCCGCGCCGAACAGGGCCAGGCCCGTCAGGAACAGCCTGCGGCGCCCGTACAGGTCGCCGATGCGGCCGAACAGGAGCAGGAATCCGCCCGACGGCAGCGCGAAGGCGGTGACCGCCCACTGCAGGGCGGACTGGCTCATGCCCAGGTCCTTGCCGAGCACGGGCAGCGCCACGTTCAGGACGGAGAAGTCGAGCGCGACCATGAACTGGGCCGCGCAGAGCACGAAGAGGACGAGCTTGTCGCGGGTCGACAGGCGGGTGGACCGGCGGGTGTCGAGGGGGCGCTGCTTCGGGTGTTTCAGGGGACTGGAGGTTGTGTCGGTCGGCATGGGCAAGAGCTTGCTGCGGCCGGAATAACCGTGGGGAGCCGGAACTTATGCTGGTGGTCGCACCACCAGTCGCCAGTAGGGGGATTCGTACGTGGCTGAAGACGCGGCGCTCAAGACGCACCGACGGCGGGAGTTGCGCGAGTTCCTGATGAGCCGCCGTGCGCGGGTCACTCCGGCCGAGGCGGGGCTGCCGGACGGCGGGGCCCGGCGCCGTACCCCGGGGCTGCGCCGCGAGGAGGTCGCCGTGCTCGCGGGGGTGGGCGCGTCCTGGTACCAGTGGCTGGAGCAGGGGCGGGACATCTCCGTATCGCCGCAGGTCCTCGACGCGGTGTCCCGTGTGCTGCGGCTGAGCAACGCCGAGCGCCGCCATCTGTATGTGCTCGCCGGGCTGAATCCGCCGGCGCCCGAAGTCGCGCCCGAGGTGCGGGACATGTGCGACGGGCTGCGGCGGCTGATCGACACGTGGATGCCGTATCCGGCGCACATCATGGACCAGTACTACAACTGCGTGATGTACAACGACGCCGCCACCATGGTCCTCGGGATGCGTCCCGAGAACTCCCAGAACTGCATCGTCGACTTCTTCAACGACCCGCTCTACCGGGGGCGTTCGCGGACCTGGGAGCGGAACGCCTGCACGGTGGTCGCCCAGTTCCGTGCCTCCTGTGCCGCCGCCCCGGACGACGAGGGGTTCCAGGAGCTGCTGGCCCGGCTGAAGGCGGGCAGTACGGAGTTCACCGAGCTGTGGGAGCGGCGCGACATCCAGGACGCGGGGCAGATCCGCAAGGAGCTCGACCATCCGCTGGTCGGGGTGCTGGCCGTCGAGTCCACCGCGATGAAGGTGCCCGCGCGGCCCGATCTCACCGTCGTCCTGCATACGCCGCTGCCGGAGGCGAACACCGCGGCGAAGCTGGAGTGGCTGGCTACGCCGGAGGGGCGGCGGGGGTCCATGTATCCGGTGGCGGGCTAGGACCTGGGGAGTGGTGGCCGGGTGTACGAAAGTCCTGGCCGGCGTGTCGATAAGCTCGGTCCATGACCGAGAACTCCGCCCTCGATCCCGAGGACCGCAAGATCGTCACCCTGGCTCGTTCGGCTCGGGCCCGTAACGGTGTGCCCGAGGGGGCGGCCGTGCGGGACGAGACGGGGCGTACGTATGTCGCCGGGACCGTGGATCTGCCCTCGTTGCGGCTGAGTGCGCTGCGGACGGCTGTGGCGATGGCTGTGGCTTCGGGGGCTAAGTCGTTGGAGGCGGCGGCGGTGGTGACGGAGGCGGAGGCCGCCGCTGCGGAGGATCTTGCGGCTGTGCGGGATCTCGGCGGGGCCGGGACGCCGGTGCTGGTCGCCGGGCCCGACGGGGCTCTGCGGGTGAGGGTTGTGGCGGGCTGAGTTTTTCGCCCCCTCCGCTCCTTCCCGTCCCGTTTCTGGGGGCTCCGCCCCCAGACCTCCGTTTCGCGCTGAACGCGCTCGTCCTCAAACGCCGGACGGGCTGAAATCAGCCCCTCCGGCTAGGGGCGAAAAAGAGACTTACCCGGGGTAACCTTCGGCCACTTTTGCTGACCCCTGGAGGAATCCGTCGGCAATCGCTTGCGTTGGCGAGCCGCTCGCGCATCAATGGAACCGTCAGTTCCGACGGACCGTCAGAAACACCGCCGCGTGGCGTCCCGCACCACGTACGTGGGCGGTCCGCGTACACAACACTCCGCACCCTCACCGGCGTACCGGTGACGCGTCCGTGTGCCCGGCGCAAGGCGGCGCCGTCCCTCCATCCCCACATGGCAATTCCCGTACAAGGGAAGGGAATCCGATGAGAAGCAAGCGACTCGGGAGTGTCGCGGCGTTAGCCGCAGGCACCCTCGCGGTGACCGGGCTGGCGTTCGCGCCGACCGCCGCGGCCGTCACCCCACTGACGGCCACCATCACAGCGACCTGCAGCATCGTCGGCGACGGTGAGGCCACCCTCACGGCCACGCAGACCGGCACGGCCGCGACCATCACCGTCACCTCCACCGAGATCACGACCCCGCTCGCCCTGGACCAGGACACGGTCAGCGCCACGCTGACCCTGGTGAAGGCGAGCGGCGGCACCAGCGTCTTCAGCGGTACGAAGAACCCCGCCATCCCGGCGGGCGGCGGGGTCTCGGTCGGCCCCCTGGACGGCACTGTCGCCCCCGGTGACAGCCTGGAGGCCTACGGCGGCTCCCTGCAGTTGGTGGTCTTCGGGATCCCCATCACCTGCAACGCGAACGCGCCGCAGTCCCCGGGCCCGTTCGTGTTCGAGTAGGCCCCAGTACGCGCAGACCGGTGCCGCCCGCGCGCAGCGGCACCGGTCCTCGCGTTGACGCGTGTCCAACTGGCCTTCTGCCGCGCACTGTTGGCGGTATCTACGAAATCTGATGGCCCATCAGTTGCTGTGGCCGGATTCCATTGACTTTTCACACTACCCGCACATCAATGGCCCCCTGTCGGCGCAGAAGAGCCGCTGCGCCCGCATCCCTCAGGAGGGGGCAACCATGTCAATCATGGGTTCGACAGCTCGAAGACGCCGCTGGGCGGCGCTCCTCGGGGTGACCGCTCTCGCGGTCACAGCCACAGGCGCGCTGGCCGGTCCGGCCGGGGCGGCCACGAACGTGGACTTCCCCACGCACTGCATCCCGCCGGAGATCGCGGGCATCCCGCCGATCGACGGCACCACCACCGCGGTCATCACGGTGGACAACGCCAGTCCCACGGTCGGCGACACCGTCACGGTGACGTACGAGGTGGTCAAGCCCGCCGCGAACAACCCCACGGCCATCAGCCTGCCGGCCGACATCATGACGCCGTCCGGCAAGGTCACGCTGGGCGGCGCCCAGACCGGGAGCGTCACCGTCGCGGGACCGAAGAAGAACGACCCGGTGGCGGGCAACGCCCCCTTCCCGGGGTTCACCATGACCGGCACCTTCACGGTCACCAGCCCGGGTGCCATCACGCTCTCGCCCGGCGACTACAACATCCACACCAGCTACATCCTGGAGCTGGACACCCCCTGCACGGTCACCAACGCGCCCGCGCCGGTCTCCGAGACGATCACCGCTGCGGACACACCCCAGCCCAACACCCGTGCCATTCAGCTGGGTTCGGCCTCCGGGAACCCCGGTGACAGCGTGACCGTCACCGGCAGCAACTTCACCCCGGGTGCGACCGTCACGCTCGCCGGACGGTCCGGTGTCAGTCAGACCGCGGACACGGCCACCGTGACCGCGACCGCGGCGGGCGCCATCACCGGCGCGTTGACCGTCAACGACAAGACGACGACCGGCGTCGTGGCGTACGAGGGAAGCAGCTGGAGCAGCGACCTGGGCGCGGGCCCGGCCACGTACACCGTCATCGACAACACACCGGTCCCGCCGAACAGTCAGAAGCTCAACACCACAGTGACCGCAGGGTCGTTGTCGATGACCCAGGACGGCGACACCGTCGACCTCTCGGCCGTCGAGTTCGGCAAGGGCGGTCCGTCGACGGGCGCCCTGAACACAGTGACCGTCCAGGACTTCCGCGGCGGACCCGCGGGCTGGTCCCTGGTCGGCAAGGTCACCGACTTCACCGCGCCCGGCGCCAAGATCGACGCCGGTCAACTGAGTTGGACCCCGGCATGCGCCACCAAGGCCGGGAGCCTGAGCACCTGCCAGGCCGGTTCGTCCGGCACGGTGGGCAGTTCGGGAGCGACACTGGCGTCCGCCCCCAACGGCACGGTCACCGGTGGTGAGTTCACCGCTGACGCCCAACTGTCGCTGAACGTACCGGCGTTCACCCCGCCGGGTTCGTACTCGGGCGTTCTCACGCTGACGCTCAGCTGATTCGTCCATCCGCACCTCGTGGCCGGGCGCGCACCCGCCCGTCCACCTCGTCCGTGGGGGTCCGCACCCATGCGCAAGCTGTACGTCCTCCTCCTGTGCCTGTTCCTGGCCGCACAGGCCGCACCCTCTTACGCCGCCGACAACGGCAGCTGGTCCGTCTTCCCCGTCTCGACGAAACTCGCCGCGCGGCCGTACTTCTACCTCTCCGCCGACCCCGGCACGACCCTCGAGGACAAGGTCACGGTCGCCAACAAGACAGGCGAGCCGCTGACCTTCCGGCTGTACGCGGCCGACGCCTACAACACCGTGCGCGACGGCGGGTTCGCCGTACGCACGCTCAAGGAGAAGCAGCGGGGGGTCGGGGCGTGGGCGCGTCCCGCGCGCTCCCGGGTGACGGTTCCCGCGCACGGCTCGGTCACCGTGCCGTTCACGCTCCGGGTGCCGGAGAAGGCCGAACCCGGGGACCACCCAGGGGCGTTGGTCGCGCTCGACGAGCGGATCGACGCGGGCGACGGGACCCTCGCGATGGGGGTGCAGCGGGCCGTCGCGGCCCGGATCTACCTGCGGGTCGGCGGCCCGACGATGCCCGCCATCTCCGTCGAGAAGGTCCGCATCACCCACCACCAGCCCCTCGTGCCCGGTCTGGGCGACAGCACCGCCACCATCTCGTACACCCTGCGCAACACGGGCAACGTGACGCTGAACCCGAAGGTCCAGCTGAAGGCCGAGGGACTCTTCGGCCGTACGCTGCTCTCGCGGGGACTGACCAAGATCCCCTCGGAGCTGCTGCCGGGGCAGCGGGTCCGGCTGAGCGAGCCGTGGCGGGGCGCGCCCCAGCTGGACTGGGGCGAGGTCACGCTCACGGCTTCGGCCCATGACACCCGTGAGTCGGCGAGCGCCTCGTTCTTCGCGCTGCCCTGGCTGGTGGCGGCGGTGCTGGGGGCGGCGCTCGTCGGGGCCCTGGTGGTGATCAGAGCGCGGCGCGGCGGCAGCTGGCCGTGGACGTCGGGAGAACGTCAACGCCGTTCATGGCCATGGGTGTTCAGAGCGCGTCGGGGCCGCGCTCGCCGGTCCGTACCCGCACCACCGTCTCCACCGGAACTGCCCACACCTTCCCGTCGCCGATCTTCCCCGTCTGCGCGGCCCTGACGATCGCGTCGATGACCGCGTCCGAGTCGGCGTCGTCGACGACGACCTCGATACGGACCTTGGGGACGAGGTCGACCTGGTACTCGGCGCCGCGGTACACCTCGGTGTGGCCGCGCTGGCGCCCGTAACCGCTGGCCTCAGTGACGGTCAGACCGTGCACGCCGAGTTCCTGGAGGGCGGTCTTGACCTCGTCGAGCCGGTACGGCTTGACGATCGCGGTGATGAGCTTCATGCCTGGGCCTGGACCTTCTGGGCGGAGGGGACGGAGGAGGAGACCGGGGCGCCGTGCCCCAGGACCCCGTGATCGTAGGCGGTCTCGGCGTGCACCGTAAGGTCCAGGCCGGTCTGCTCCTGCTCCTCGTCCGCGCGCAGGCCGATGACCCGGTCGATCAGCTTCCCGATGCCGTACGTGACGGCGAAGGCGTACGCCCCGACGGCCACGACGGCGACCAGCTGCCTGCCGAGCTGCCCGAGCCCACCGCCGTAGAGGAGGCCCTCGGCGCCGCCCGTCATCGACTCCGTCGCGAAGACGCCGATGAGGACCGTGCCGATGACACCGCCGACCAGGTGGACGCCGACGACGTCCAGCGAGTCGTCGTAGTTCAGCTTGAACTTCCAGCTCACGGCGTACGAGCAGACCAGACCGGCGGCGAGACCGACGACCAGCGCGCCAAGGAGGGAGACCGAGCCGCAGGACGGGGTGATGGCCACCAGGCCCGCGACCGCGCCGGACGCCGCGCCCAGCGTGGTGGGGTGGCCGTCGCGCCGCTGCTCCACGAAGAGCCAGCCGAGCAGGCCCGTGCAGCCGGCGGTGAGGGTGTTGAGGAAGGCGGCGGCGGCCAGGCCGTTGGCGCCGAGGGCGGAGCCCGCGTTGAAGCCGAACCAGCCGAACCAGAGGAGACCGGCGCCCAGCATGACCATGGGCAGGTTGTGCGGTCGCATCGAGTCCTTCTTAAAACCGAGGCGCGGACCGAGGACCAGGCAGAGGGCCAGACCGGAGGCGCCCGAGGTCACCTCGACCGGCAGGCCGCCCGCGAAGTCCAGCGCGCCCAGGCTGTCGAGGATCCAGCCGCCGGGACCCCACACCCAGTGGGCGACGGGAACGTATACGAGCAGCGCCCACAGCGGTACGAAGACCAGCCACGCGCCGAACTTCGCGCGGTCCGCGATCGCGCCGCTGATCAGTGCCGCCGTGATGATCGCGAAGGTCAGCTGGAAGGTCGCGAAGAGGATCGTGGGGACCGTGCCCTGCACACTGTCCGGGCCGATGCCCGCCATGCCCGCGTGCTTCAGTCCGCCGATCAGCCCGCCGAAGGCGTCGTCGCCGAACGCGAGCGAGTAGCCGGCGGCCAGCCACACCACGGTGACCAGCGCGATCGACACGAAACTCATCATCAGCATGTTGAGGACGCTCTTCGTGCGGACCATGCCGCCGTAGAACAGGGCCAGGCCCGGGGTCATCAGCAGCACGAGCGCCGTGGCGGCGAGCAGCCAGGCGGTGTCGCCGGTGTCGATGTGGGGGACAGCCAGGGGCGCGGCCAGGATCACGGTGTCTCCAACGGGGTGGGGGCGTCGTCCGAGGGTCACGGGCCCGCGTTTCCGGTTGTGCACACATGCGTTTCGGGCGTGTTTCGTGTTGCGTGGGGGTTTCCGGAACCTCACCGAGGTGACCGTGCCGCGGCCGAGACCGCCGCCGCTTTCGTCCGCCGTGCGGCAGGGCTCCGATGATCAGGGACAATGGGCGCCATGAGCGTTCGTACCGAGTCATCCGAGCCGTCCGAGGCCAACCACCGCGCCGGCTTCGCCTGCTTCGTGGGCCGCCCCAACGCGGGCAAGTCCACCCTCACGAATGCTCTGGTCGGCCAGAAGGTGGCGATCACCGCGAACCAGCCGCAGACCACGCGGCACACGGTGCGGGGGATCGTGCACCGGGCCGACGCGCAGCTGATCCTGGTGGACACCCCCGGGCTCCACAAGCCGCGCACGCTGCTCGGGGAGCGGCTGAACGACATCGTGCGGACCACCTGGGCCGAGGTCGACGTCATCGGCTTCTGCCTGCCCGCGAACGAGAAGCTCGGCCCCGGTGACCGGTTCATCGCGAAGGAACTGGCGTCCATCAAGAAGACGCCGAAGATCGCGATCGTCACGAAGACCGACCTCGTCGACGGCAAGACGCTGGCCGAGCAGCTCATCGCCATCGATCAGCTCGGTACGGAGCTCGGGTTCGAGTGGGCGGAGATCGTGCCGGTGTCGGCGGTCGCGGACGAGCAGGTGGACCTGCTCGCCGACCTGATCGTGCCGCTCCTCCCGGAGGGGCCCGCGCTGTACCCGGAGGGTGACCTCACCGACGAGCCCGAGCAGGTCATGGTCGCGGAGCTGATCCGTGAAGCCGCGCTCGAGGGTGTGCGGGACGAGCTGCCGCACTCCATCGCCGTCGTCGTCGAGGAGATGCTTCCCCGCGAGGACCGGCCCGCCGACAAGCCGCTCCTCGACATCCACGCCTTCGTCTACATCGAGCGGCCCAGCCAGAAGGGCATCATCATCGGCCCCAAGGGCAAGCGGCTGAAGGAGGTCGGCATCAAGTCCCGGAAGCAGATCGAAGCGCTGCTGGGTACGCCGGTGTTCCTCGACCTCCATGTGAAGGTCGCCAAGGACTGGCAGCGGGATCCTCGGCAGTTGCGGAAGCTGGGGTTCTGAGGGGCTTTTTTCGCCCCCTCCGCCCCTACCCGTCCCGTTCCCCTGGGGGCTGCCGCCCCCAGACCCCCGCTTCGGCCTGAACGGCCTCGTCCTCAAACGCCGGACGGGCTAGGGGTTAGCCCCTCCGGCGTTTGAGGAGCGGGGTCTGGGGCGGAGCCCCAGGAACAAGGGACGGGTAGGGGCGGAGGGGGCGAAAAAACTCAAGGCCGGCCCCCGCTCGGCGACAGGTCCTGCAGCCCCACCACCCGCAGCAGTTGGAGTCGTTCGTGGGACTCCGTGCCGGGGCGGGCCGTGTGGACGATCAGGAACTGGTCGTGGCCGGAGCTGAGCAGGATCTCGCAGTCGAGTTCGAGCAGACCGACGGTGGGATGGCGGAAGCGCTTCGTGGAGGCGCGCCGCACGGCGACCTCGTGGGCGTCCCACAGCTCCGCGAACTCCCCACCGGCCGCACGGAGTTCGGCCACCAGCCGAGCCGGCCGCGGATCCTCGGGCCGCGCCGCGGTGACGGCCCGCAGGTTGGCGACATGGGCACGGGCCAGCTCAGGATGGTCCTCGACGGGGAAGAGGGCACGGGCCCCCGGTTCGGTGAAGAAGCGGCGCACCATGTTGCGGTCACCGCCCGCATCCCCGACGAGCGCCGCCGCCATCGCGTTCTGGGCGAGCACGTCACCGTAGTCCGTGGCGATCATCGCGGGCGCGTCGTACAGCCGGTCGAGGATCAGCAGCAGCCCCGGCCGGACATGCGCGGACGCGCTCTCGGACCGCGGTGGCTCCTCACCCACCAGGTGGAAGAGATGGTCCCGCTCGTCCCCACTGAGCCGGAGCGCCCGCGCCAGCGCACCCAGCATCTGCCGTGACGGGCGCGGCCCCCGCGACTGCTCGAGCCGCGTGTAGTAGTCCACGGACATCCCCGCGAGCGCGGCCACCTCCTCCCGCCGCAGACCCGGCGTACGGCGCCGGGCACCCGCCGTGAGCCCCACGTCGGAGGGGTCGAGACGGGCGCGGCCGCGGCGCAGGAAGTCGGCGAGTTCGGCTCGGTTCACCCCTCCAGCGTGGCCGAAGGCGCCCGTCTTATCCAGGGAGTGCTGATCCCCTGATCGAGAGGTCTCTCCCGCCGCGCGCCGCCGCGTCCCAGGCTGGCGGCAGGCGAGAGGAGCACATGATGCTGACACTGGTGACGGGTACGACGGGTGAGGTCGGGCGCCGTTTCGTCCCGCGGCTGCTGGCGCAGACGCAGCCCGGCGAGCAGGTACGGGTCCTGGTCCGCGACGAGTCGAAGGCGTCCAGGTTCGCCGACCTGGGCGCGCAGGTCGCGGTCGGGGACCTGCGGGACTCCGACACGCTGGGGAAGGCGCTCGCCGGAGCCGACGCGGTGGTGAACATCGCGGCCTCCTTCCGCGGCGTACCGGACGACGAGGCGCGGGCGGTCAACCGGGACGGGGCGCTGGAACTGGGGCACGCGGCGGTCGCTTCAGGCGTACGCAGGTTCGTGCAGGTCAGCACGAACCTCGTGTACGGCGCGGGGCGGGGCCGCCCGCACACCGAGTCCGATCCCCACGTGCCCGGCGGCCGCCTGTGGGGCGCGTACCCGGAGGCGAAGCTCGAGGCCGAGCGCGGGCTGCTGGCCATGGCGGACCTCGACGTACGCGTCGGGCGGCTCTCCTTCGTCTACGGCGAAGGGGACCCGCACATCGCCCAGTCGATGCGGTGGGCGGCGCACTGGGCCGCGACCCAGCGCTTGCAGATGGTCCACCACGCGGATGTGGCCCAGGGGCTGCTGCGCCTGCTTTACGCCCCGGGCGCCGACGGCCGTGTGTACAACATCGCGGACGACGCGCCGGTGACTACGGTCGAGCTGCACCAGCTCAACGGCCTCGAGGTCCCCGAGGACCTGCACGACCGGGCGGAGGACGACGACCCGTGGCACGGCATCGTCTCCACCCGCCGCATCCGCCGCGAGCTGGGCTTCCGCCCCCTGTACCCCTCGGTCTGGACGGCGGCCGACGTGGGCGCGCTCTAGGGCCTGTCCGGCGGGACAGGCCCTAGTCCACACCCCTGATCCGCCCCACCAGCAGAGCCCCCGCGAGCCCGATCACCGCCGCCACCAGGTACAGCACGCGGTAGCCGCCCAGGTACGTCACGATCGGTGCCGCGAGGGCCGGGGCGGCGACCTGGGGGAGGGCGTTGGCCACGTTGATCACGCCCAGGTCCTTGCCGCGGTCCATCGCCTTCGGGAGGACGTCCGTCATCAGCGCGAAGTCGACCGAGGTGAAGACGCCGAAGCCGATGCCGAGGACGGCGGCCGCGACGATGGCGCCCGGCCAGGTCTGCCAGCCGGCGAGGGCGGCCGTGGCGACCGCCATCAGGACGCCCGACCAGATCACGAAGGGCTTGCGGCGGCCCACACGGTCGGACCAGACGCCGCCGACCACGACGGTGGCGAGGAGCGTGACGCCGTTGACCGCGGTCAGGATCAGGACGCCCTGCTCCGGGTCGTCGTAGTGCAGGCGGTCCCGCAGGTAATAGAGCAGATACAGCAGTACGAGCGCGTTGCTGAGGTTGATCAGGAAGCGGGTCAGCCAGGCCCAGGCCAGGTCGGGGTGGCGGCGGGGGCTCAGCCAGAAGGAGGCCAGGAAGGGGCGCCAGGACCACGCGGGGCGGGCCGACGCGGGCAGGCGCAGGTCCTTGTGGCGCAGTACGTACGGCAGGACGCCGACGAGGGTGAACACCGCGCAGGCCGCGTATCCGCCGCCCACACCCCCCGCCAGCGTCGCCAAGCCCGTCCCGCCGACCACGCCCAGGATCTGGGCCGCCCCCAACCAGCCGCCCACAGACCCCCGTTGGAGCCGCGGCACCCGGTCGGGCACGGCCGCCGTGACCGCGGCGAAGGCGGCGTTCAGTGTCAGCTGGACCAGGCACCAGCCGGCCGCCATCGTCCAGACGCCGCCCGCGCCCGCCAGGAGCAGCAGCGACAGGGCGCCGCCCGCCGCTCCGGCGACGATCCACGGCGTACGGCGGCCCCAGCGCGCGGTCGTCCGGTCGGACAGCGCCCCGAAGAGCGGGTTGGCGACCAGCGAGACGACCGCACCCGCACCCGTCACCCACGCCAGCATCGTCTCCTTGGACATGCCGGAGCCGGGCGCGAAGTCCTCCGCCTGGGAGGCGAGCAGGATCTGCAGGGGGCCGTACCAGCCCACCCAGATCGCCCCGTTGGCGAGCGAGAGCGACGCGGTCCAGCCCCGGCCGACCCGCTCGACGGGCTCGGCCAGCGCCGCCGCCGAGGGCTCGCTCGCGTCGGTCGAGGGCGCCGTCATCTCTTGGCCCGCAAAGAGTCCCGCAGCGCGTCCCGCAGCCACGAGTAGGACGCCTTCGGGGTCCGCTCCAGGGTTCCGTAGTCGACGTGGACGAGGCCGAAGCGGCGCGCGTACCCCTCCGCCCACTCGAAGTTGTCGAGGAGCGACCACACGAAGTAGCCGCGTACGTCGACGCCCGCCTCCAACGCCCGGTGCAGCGCCCGCACATGACCGTCGAGGAACGTGATCCGCTCCTGGTCGTCGATCCCGTCGTAACTGCAGCCGTTCTCGGTGATGACCACGGGCGGGAGCCGGTCGCCGTAGCGCTCGCGGAACCCGGTGAGCAGTTCCGTGAGCGCCTCGGGGACCACCGGCCAGCCGAAGTCCGTGACCGGGTAGCCTTCCAACTCGCGTACCGAGAAGGGGAGTTCGGCGGGCAGAGTCAGTCCGCTGAACTCGATCTCCGCGCCCTCGGGGGCGCCCACCTTGGTCGGCTGGTAGTAGTTGATCCCGTACCAGTCCAGCGGCTCCGAGATGATCTTCAGGTCCGACTCGATGTCACCGGGGAGCAGGTCGGCGATGCCGTCGGGGTAGCGGCCAAGGAGCAGCGGGTCCGCGAACAGGCGGTTGAGGAGCAGGTCGTAGAAGTCGGCGGCCTCCACGTCCTCCGTGCTCTGAGACGCCGCCCAGGTCGGCCCGTGCGAGTTGGCGATCCCGATGTCGGTGACGCCGGCCGCGCGCAGGGCCCGTACAGCCAGACCGTGGGCAAGGAGCTGGTGGTGGGCCACCGGCAGGGCGTCGAAGAGCAGCTTCTTGCCGGGTGCGTGTGCGCCCAGTGCGTGGCCCAACAGGGTGTGTTCGGCGGGCTCGTTGAGGGTGATCCACTTGGTGACGCGGTCGCCGAGGCGGGCGGCGACGACGGCCGCGTACTCGGCGAAGCGTTCCGCGGTCGAGCGGTTCATCCAGTCGAGGTCGACCGGCAGGTCCCAGTGGAAGAGGGTCGGTACGGGGCGTACGCCCGCCGCGCACAGTTCGTCGACCAGGCGATCGTAGAAGTCCAGGCCGCCGGGGGAGTTCACCCGGGGCCAGGAGATGGAGAAGCGGTAGGCGTCCACGCCGAGGTCGCGGAGGAGGGCGACGTCTTCGCGGTAGCGGTGGTAGTGGTCGCAGGCCACTTCGGCTGTGGAGCCGTCCTTCACGTTTCCCTGTTCGGCGGTGAAGGTGTCCCACACCGAGGGGGCGCGTTTGTCGGTGGCTCCCTCGATCTGGTGGGCCGATGTCGATACGCCCCAGAGGAAGTTGGGCGGGAATTTCGGGAGGGTCGTCGCCATGCGCGCGATCATCCTTACCCGCAGTAATGGAAGTCAACGGTGCCGTGTGAACTGGCCGTTACAGCGTTCCGGGTGTCGGAGGGAATCGGCCTGACCTACGGCGTGCGAGGGGTTGCGGAGGCGAGCTGCATACTGAGTATGATACTCGGTATATTCCTACCGAGGTGGCTGCCCATGAGCGTGCGACATGCGCTGCTGGCCCTGCTCAGCGAGGGCCCGAAGTACGGACTGCAACTGCGCCAGGAGTTCGAGGCCCGGACCGGAGAGGTCTGGCCGCTCAACGTGGGTCAGGTCTACACAACGGTCCAGCGCCTGGAGCGTGATGGCATGGTCGTCTCCGACGACACGGAGGAGCCCGGGCCGCAGAAGAGCTACCGGATCACCGAGGCGGGCGGCGAGGAGCTGCAGGCCTGGCTGGCCACGCCATCCACGGCTGATGTGCCGCCGCGCGACGAGCTGGTCATCAAGGTGCTGGTCGCGCTGCGGGTGCCGGGAGTGCGGGTGACCGCGATCCTGCAGACGCACCGCAGGCACGTGATCGAGACCATGGCCCGCTACGCCCGGCTCAAGGAGGGGGCCGGGCCGGACGCCATCGGCCTGTTGCTGGTGGCCGACGCCGAGCTGTTCCGGCTGGAGGCGATCGTGCGCTGGCTGGACGCCGCCGATGCCCGGCTGCGGCAGCTGGCGCCCGCCGAGTCCGCGGACGCCACTGCCAGGGAGAGGGCGGCCCGATGAGTCCGGTGCTCGAACTGCGCGGCATCACCAAGGTGTACGGGACGGGGGCGGCCCAGGTGCATGCCCTGACCGGGGTGGACCTCACGGTGCGGGCCGGAGAGATGGTCGCGGTCATGGGCCCTTCCGGCTCGGGCAAGTCGACGCTGCTGACCATCGCGGGCAGCCTTGAGCAGCCGACCAGCGGCGAGGTGCTGGTCGAGGGGATACCGCTCTCCGGGATGTCGCGCTCCGAGCAGGCGCGGATGCGCCGCCGCCGCGTCGGCTACGTCTTCCAGGACTTCAACCTGCTGCCAGGACTGACCGCCGCCGAGAACATCACTCTGCCCCTGGAACTGGACGGCACGCGCGCCAAGGTCGCCGCCGCCGCGGCCCTGCGGGCACTGGAGCAGGTCGGCCTCACCGACCAGGCGGGCCGCTATCCCGACGAGCTGTCCGGCGGGCAGCGTCAGCGGGTGGCGATCGCCCGGGCGCTGGTCGGGGAGCGGCGACTGCTGCTGGCCGACGAACCGAGCGGTGCCCTGGACTCTCGTGCCGGCGAGACCGTCATCAGGCTGCTGCGCAGCGCCTGCAGGCAGGGCGCCGCCGCCGTACTGGCGACCCATGACGCGCAACTCGCCGCGTGGGCGGACCGGGTGGTGTTCGTCCGCGACGGGGTGGCCATCGACCAGACCGCGCCGCCGGCCGGCCCCGAATCCCTGCTGGCCGAGTCGTGAGCGCCCTCGCCCCACCCCGGCCGGCGGCCGGGCGCCCCGGAGTGCCCGCGCGCCGGGCGCTGGTCCGCTGGTCGTGGCGGCTGCTGCGCCGCGAGTGGCGCTCCCAGGCCCTGGTCGCCGTACTGCTCGTCGTGACGGTGACCGCGGCGGTCTGCGGCGCGACGACCATCGCCAATCTGCCGGATCCCGCCGATTCCAGGCTCGGTTCGGCCGACACCGTCATGACGCTGAACGGGAAGGACCCGCAGGCGGTCGCGTCCGACCTGGCGAAGATCCGCGCAAGCCTCAAGACCGTGGAGGTGATCGGGCACAGCTCCGAGAAGGCCCCCGGCCTCGGCACACCCGTCGACTACCGCTCGCAGCGGCTCCATGGCCCGTTCGCCGGGGCCCTGCTGGCCATCCACCAGGGCCGCTATCCCCAGGGGACCGGCGAGGCCGCCATCACCGCCGGTCTGGCACAGCTGCTCGGGCTGCGGCTCGGCGGGACGATCTCGCTGGACGGTCACGCCCGTGCCGTCGTCGGCATCGCGGAGAACCCGAGTTTCCTGGCCGACCAGTTCGTACTGGTCGATCCGGCCTCGACCCAACCGCAGTCGTTGTCGGTCCTGACCAAGGGCCCGGTGGGGCCGGGCGGCCTGGGCCTGACCACCGCCAGCCCGACGAGCGGGGGCGCGGGTGACAACAATGACGGAATCGTGGTCGCCACGTTGGTGCTGGGCTGCGCGATGATCCTGCTGCTGCTCGTCGCGTTCGTGGCCGCCGCCGCGTTCGCGGTGCTGGCCCACCGCAGACTCCGCCAGCTCGGCATGCTCGCCGCGATCGGCGCGACCGACCGACAGGTACGGCAGGTCATGACCGCCACCGGCCTGCTGATCGGCGTACTCGCCGCCGTCCTCGGAACGATCGGCGGACTGGCCCTGTGGCCGCTCGTCGCATCCCGGCTCGAAAGCACGGTCGACCATCGGATCGCGGTGTCGCACATCCCGTGGACGCTGATCGGCGTGCTGCTGGTGCTGGCGATCGTGACCTCGACCGGGGCGGCGTGGTGGCCGGCCCGGTCCGTGAGCAGGATGCCGGTGACGCTGGCGTTGTCCGGACGGCCGCCGGTCCGGACGTCCGCCCACCGGTCCGCGCTGCTGGCCGCGGTGCTGTTCATCGCCGGAGTCGGGGTGCTGGCCTGGGCCGGGAAGACCCGTCCGTGGCCGGTCGCCGGGGCCACCCTGCTCACCGCGCTGGCCGTCCTGTTCGCCGCCCCGGGCGCGGTCCGGGTGCTGGCGATGACCGGAGCACGGGCACCGATCGCGGTGCGGCTGGCGCTGCGCGACCTGGCCCGGCACCCGTCCCGGTCCGGTGCGGCGGTCGCGGCGATCAGTCTGGCCCTGGGCGTCCCGGCCGTGCTGGTCATCGTGCTCACCGGCTTCCAGTCGACGCCCAGCACCGGCAACCTCAGCGACCGGCAGCTGCTGGTCCAGCTCAGCGAAGCCGACGACGACAACCTGGTCCATACCCATACGTCCTCCGAACTGGCCGCCCTCGCCGGCCAGGTGAACCGGCTGGTGCCGGGAGCGACGGTCGTCCCGCTGAAAAAGGCGGTGTCGCCCGACATGCAGAAGGGCGCCGAACCCGACGGCGTCCCCGCGCAGATGACCGTCTCGGCAGGGACCCCGGGCACCGGCGACGAGAGCAGGGATGTCTCCACCTACGTCGCCTCACCGGCCCTGTACCGGCTGCTGGGCACCGATCCCGCCCGGATCGGCGCGGCCACCGACCTCGTCACCACCCGGTCGGACCGCCTGGTGATCCCGCGCGACGCGCGGGACCCCGCCATCACCCACGTCCAAGGCCCTGCCTACACCTCCATGCCCACCACGCTCATCACCCCGGCGGCCCTCGCCCGGCACGGCTGGACCACGATCAGCTCCGGCTGGTTCATCCAGTCGGACCGGCCGCTCACCGGGGCGCAGCAGGCCGCCGCACGGAGCTTCGCGGTGAACAACGGGCTGACCGTCGAGATCCGGGACGGCCAGGGCGCCGTCACCAACACCAGGCTGGGCGCCGTGGCCGTCGGCGTCCTGTTCGCGCTCGGCGTCCTGGCGATGACCGTCGGGCTGATCCGCAGCGAGGCCGCGGCCGACCTCCGCACGCTCACCGCGACCGGCGCCACCCCGGCGATCCGGCGCATCCTCACGGCCACCACGGCCGGGGCACTGGCCCTGCTCGGGGTGATCCTCGGGGCCGGCGGCGCGTGCCTGGCCATGGTCGCGATCTACCGGCACGATCTGGCGGTGTTCGGCCGGGTGCCGATCGGCTACCCGATCACCGTCGTGGTCGGGACTCCGGTGCTCGCCGTTCTCGCGGGCTGGCTGCTGGCCGCTCGCGAGCCGACGGCCATCGCGCGGCGGATGGGGGAGTAACAGGCTTGATCACATGACTGGGGGGTTGGCCATGCGCCGTGCGCAGAACGGGTACCCGGCCGCCACTTGACCACCGTGCGGGGGAGAGGCCCGCCCCGCTGTACCGACCTGTCCGGCCGAACTACCGGGATCCCTTCTACGCGCCCTCCTTCAACACCCGCGAGATCAGGCTCCGTTGCTCCTCCGTCAGTCTTGGATCGGCCGCGTACACCGTCTTTCCGTCCACCGTGATCTCGTAGCTGAAGCCGTCCGGAACGCCGGTGGGGGCAGCGCCCCGGCCGGCGGCGACCGCCTGCTCGGCCAGGGTGTGCCACTCGTGGGCATCGGGGCGTCCCGAGGTGTTCACCTCGGCGTGGCGCTCGATGCCTGCGAATCCGCCCGTGCGCCTTACCTGAATACGCATGGGTCCTGTCTAGTGCGAGTCGGGCCGAGGGGCTAGGCGGTGGGTACCCCGACCTGTTCCCACGCCTTCAGGACGGCCTGCAGTTCCTCGCCGTCGTTGAAGCGGGCGCGGGCCGCGGCGATCGTGAGCTTGGCGAAGTCGGTGAACAGGGCCTGCTGGCCCAGTTCGCCGCCGGTGAGGACGTCGTACCAGATCTGTCCCGCCCGCTCCCAGGCGTTGCCGCCGAGGGCGGTGGCGGCGAGGTAGAAGGCGTGGTTGGGGATGCCGGAGTTGATGTGGACGCCGCCGTTGTCGCGGCCGGTGTTCACGAAGTCGTCCATCGTCGCGGGCTGCGGGTCCTTGCCGAGCACGTCGTCGTCGTACGCCGTGCCCGGCTCCTTCATGGAGCGAAGGGCGGTGCCGGTGACGCGCGGGGCGAGCAGGCCCGCGCCGATCAGCCAGTCGGCCTCGGCGGCGGTCTGGCCGAGTGTGTACTGCTTGATCAGCGAGCCGAAGACGTCGGACATCGACTCGTTGAGGGCGCCGGGCTGGCCGAAGTAGGTGAGGTTCGCGGTGTACTGGGTGACGCCGTGGGTCAGCTCGTGGCCGATGACGTCGACCGGGATGGTGAAGTCGAGGAAGATCTCGCCGTCACCGTCGCCGAACACCATCTGCTCGCCGTTCCAGAAGGCGTTGTTGTAGTTCGCGTCGAAGTGCACGGTGGCGTCGAGGGGCAGGCCCTCGCCGTTGATCGAGTTGCGCCGGTAGGCGTTCAGGTACAGCTCGAAGGTCGCGCCGAGACCGGCGTACGCGCGGTTGACCGTGGCGTCCTTGCCGGGCTTGTCGCCCTCGCCGCGGACCTTCTTGCCGGGCAGGTCCTGGCGGTGCCGGGCGTCGTAGATCGTGCGGTGCGGCTTGTCCTCGGCGGCTTCCTTCGCCGGGGCCACGGTGGGCGCGCCGATGACCGTGGTCAGACGGCGGTGGGTGCGTTCGAGGGCGTCGCGCTCCAGGGTGCGGCGGGCAGGACCGGCGAGCGCGGGGTCCTCGGCCCGGGCCAGCTTGTCGAGGACGTGGGGCGGCACGATGGTGCAGAAGACAGGCTCGAAGCCTGACGGGTTGGCGGTCATGTGGGCACATTTGCACTGAGTCATGCCTCTGTCACTACCAGCAACCATGATTGGTGAAATGCGGCGATAAGGAACCCCCGGACCGGCCCTGAAGTGGTATAGCGCACCTTTCGCCCTATTTGTGAGGGCGGTCCCGCATACTGATACGGGCCCCCGCACCTGGCGCGGCTCGGCTAGCATGCGGAGCATCATGCGTTTCGGGCTGCTCCTCCTTAGCTGCCGCGGCGAGGGCCTGTAAGTCGAGGCCGACCCCCTCCCCGCGGAGTCTGGCGTTGCGCCGTCGGCCGTCCTTCCGGACACCTTCGAGGAGCCCACGCATCATGGCGAACCGCCAGCAGTCCACCTCCATGCCGGTCCACAAGTACCGCCCGTACGACCAGGTCGACATCCCCGACCGTACGTGGCCGGACAACCGGATCACCGTCGCCCCCCGCTGGCTCTCCACCGACCTGCGTGACGGCAACCAGGCCCTGATCGACCCCATGTCGCCCGCGCGCAAGCGCGAGATGTTCGACCTGCTGGTGAAGATGGGCTACAAGGAGATCGAGGTCGGCTTCCCGGCCTCGGGCCAGACCGACTTCGACTTCGTGCGCTCGATCATCGAGGAAGAGGGCGCGATCCCGGACGACGTCACGATCTCCGTACTGACCCAGGCCCGCGAGGACCTGATCGAGCGGACCGTGGAGTCCCTGGTCGGCGCCAAGCGCGCCAACGTCCACCTCTACAACGCCACCGCCCCGGTCTTCCGCCGGGTCGTCTTCCGCGGCTCCAAGGACCAGATCAAGCAGATCGCCGTCGACGGCACGCGGCTGGTCATGGAGTACGCCGAGAAGCTGCTGGACGAGCGGACCACCTTCGGCTACCAGTACAGCCCCGAGATCTTCACCGACACCGAGCTGGACTTCGCCCTGGAGGTCTGCGAGGCCGTCATGGACGTCTGGCAGCCCGGCCCTGACCGCGAGATCATCCTCAACCTGCCCGCCACGGTGGAGCGTTCGACCCCCTCCACGCACGCGGACCGCTTCGAGTGGATGAGCCGCAACCTCTCCCGCCGCGAGTACGTGTGCGTCTCCGTGCACCCGCACAACGACCGCGGTACGGCCGTCGCGGCGGCCGAGCTGGCGCTGATGGCCGGCGCCGACCGCATCGAAGGCTGCCTGTTCGGGCAGGGCGAGCGCACCGGCAACGTCGACCTGGTCACCCTGGGCATGAACCTGTTCTCGCAGGGCGTCGACCCGCAGATCGACTTCTCGAACATCGACGAGGTCCGCCGCACCGCCGAGTACTGCAACCAGATGGAGGTCCACGCACGCCACCCGTACGTCGGCGACCTCGTCTACACCTCCTTCTCCGGCTCCCACCAGGACGCCATCAAGAAGGGCTTCGACGCCATGGAGGCCGACGCGGCAGCCAAGGGCGTCACCGTCGACGACATCGAGTGGGCGGTCCCGTACCTGCCGATCGACCCGAAGGACGTCGGCCGCTCCTACGAGGCGGTCATCCGGGTCAACTCGCAGTCGGGCAAGGGCGGTATCGCGTACGTCCTGAAGAACGAGCACAAGCTGGACCTGCCGCGCCGGATGCAGATCGAGTTCTCGAAGATCATCCAGGCGAAGACGGACGCCGAGGGCGGCGAGGTCACGCCGAAGGACATCTGGGCGATCTTCCAGGACGAGTACCTGCCGATCTCCGGGAACCCGTGGGGCCGTATCCAGGTCCGCAACGGCCAGAGCACGACCGACCGCGACGGCATCGACACGCTCACCGTCGAGGCCGAGGTGGACGGCGTCGAGACGGTTCTGGTCGGCAGCGGCAACGGTCCGATCTCCGCGTTCTTCCAGGCGCTGCAGGGCATCGGCATCGACGCCCGGCTGCTGGACTACCAGGAGCACACGATGAGCGAGGGCGCCTCCGCGCAGGCCGCCTCGTACATCGAATGCGCCATCGGCGACAAGGTTCTGTGGGGAATCGGGATCGACGCGAATACGACACGTGCCTCGCTGAAGGCCGTGGTCTCCGCGGTCAACCGCGCGGCCCGCTGAACCCGTTCACCTGGTTTTTCTTCGCCCCGTCCGCCTTTCGAGGCGGGCGGGGCCCCGTCGTTTACCGGCCATTCCATGTGCAGGTCACGGGTGGGTCTCGTCCGGGGTACTGACTCCGCATCAACAATGTGGCTAACATCACGCCAGCGCGGCGATGTTGCCGCGGCGTTACGGAGGTGTGCGCGCGTGCTGCCAGGATGGGGACGAAACGGTCGTGCACTTCCGGTTTCCCGGATCCTGGGCACCCGTACCGCATGGACCACGGTCGGCGACGGCGAGTTCTTCTGCCCGGGCTGCGGAGGCGACCGCAACTTCCAGCGGCTCACCGGCCGGCGACGCTTCACCTGCCTCGGCGTTCCCGTTCTCCCGCGCGGCGAGACCGGGCCCGTCGTCGAATGCGCCGCCTGCAGCCACCACTTCGGCGCCGACGTCCTCGACCACCCCACCACCACCCGCTTCTCCGCGATGCTCCGCGACGCCGTCCACACGGTCGCCCTCGCCGTGCTCGCCGCGGACGGCCACTGCGCCCGTACGTCCCTGGAGACCGCCGCCTCGGCCGTCCGCTCGGCCGGCTTCGACGACTGCACCGAGGACCAGCTCGGCGCGCTCGTCGAGGCGCTCGCCGCGGACACCGGGCGCGTCCTCGGGGAGCCGTGCGGCGCGAGCCTGGCCATAGAGCTCCATGAGGCCCTGGACCCGCTCGCCCCGCACCTCGCCCCCACGGGCCGGGAGGCGATCCTCCTCCAGGGGGCGCGCATCGCGCTGGCCGACGGGCCGTACACGCCCGCCGAGCGGGAGGTCCTGGCGACGGTGGGCGCGGCGCTGACCATCTGCTCGGACGATGTGACACGGCTGCTGGCGGCCGCGCGTACACCGTCGTAATCCTCCCCGTACTCCCGGGGGAGTAGTCCGGCCGTCGGGCCACCCGCGGCGGTATCCCCGAACTCGCCCTCCCGCGCGACGAATCCGGTTCTCCGCGCCGGAAGTCTGGTGTGTGTCCAGACAACCGTCCAGGAGGGGGGACCCCGCCATGGGGCCCGGAAACACAACCACGCGTACGCGGCGAAGGGCCGTGCCCTGGGCGCTGCTCGGGCTCTGGGTGGCGCTGCTCGCCTTCGTCGCGCCGTTCGCCTCCAAGTTGGCAGACGTGCAGCACGACCGGGCCGTGGACTACCTGCCGGCGAGTGCGGACTCCACCCAAGTGGCCAAGATCCAGGATCAGTTGCCCGGCGGAGAGACCACCCAGATGGTCGTCGTCTACCACCGTGACGGCGGGCTGACCGTCGCGGACAGGACGACGGCCGCCGACCAGATCGGCGAGATCGCCAGCGCGCACCCGCTCGCCGCGCAGCCGGAGGGCATCCCGTCCAAGGACGGCACCACCCTGATGTACCCGGTGGCCAGCACCGAGCCCGGCACGGACGAGAAGGCACGCGACCAACTCGTCAACGACGTACGGGACATCGCGAAGAGCGAGGACGGACTGAGCGTCGAGGTCGGCGGCGAGGGTGCGTTCGCCACCGACGCGAGCGAGGTCTACAACTCGCTCGGCGGACCCCTGCTCTACACCACCGCCGCGGTCGTGGCACTCCTGCTGATCCTCATCTACCGCAGTCCCTTCCTGTGGCTGGTGCCGCTCGCTGTCGCAGGCCTGGCCGACTACCTGTCGATGGGGGTCGCCTACGGGCTGAACCAGGGGTTCGGGACATCCGTGACCGGCCAGAGCTCCGCCATCATGACGATCCTCGTCTTCGGCGCCGGCACCGACTACGCGCTGCTGCTGATCTCCCGGTACCGCGAGGAACTGCGGCGCATCGAGCGGCCGTACGACGCGATGGTCGCCGCACTGCGCGGGTGCGGACCGGCCGTACTCGCCTCGTCCGGAACGGTCGCCGCGGGCCTGTTCTGCCTGCTCGCCGCCGACCTCAACTCCATCCGGGGTATGGGCCCGCTCGGTACCGTCGGCATCCTGTGCGCGCTGGTCGCCATGATGACCCTGCTGCCCGCGATCCTCGTCCTGCTGGGCCGCCGCGTCTTCTGGCCGCTCGTCCCGCGCTACGGCAGCACCCCCAAGGTCCGCCGGTCGCTGTTCGCCGCGATGGGCAGCTCCGCAGGCCGCCGGCCGCTGACGGTCCTCGCGGGCGGCGCGGTCCTCCTCGGCGCACTGGCGCTCGGCGCGCTGAACCTGCCCGGCAGCCTGAAGCTGGAGGACTCCTTCACCAGCAAGCCCGACGCGGTCGCCGCCATGGAGACCCTCGGCAAGGCCTACCCGGGGTTCGGCACCCAGCCCATCACCGTCATCGCCCCCACCGACCGTGCCGACGCCGCCCTGGCCGAGGCCCAGGACACCCCGGGCGTCGACAGTGCGACCCGCGGCCGCAGTGGATGGGGGTCCCCCCGCTCGAGCGAAGCCGAGAGTGGGGGAGGCTGGACCGAGATCACCGTCACCGCCGCCTCCGCACCCCAGTCGGCGGGGGAGACCGCCACCATCAAGGACCTGCGCGACCGCCTCGACGGCTCCTACGTCGGCGGGGCGAGCGCCGAGCAGCTGGACCTTGCGGACACCAACGCCCGTGACCGGATGGTCGTCGTACCGCTCGTCCTCGTCTTCGTCCTGCTGATCCTGATCGCCCTGCTGCGGTCGATCGTCGCGCCGCTGATCCTGGTGGCGGCCGTGGCGGCGGTGTGGGGCGCGGCACTCGGTATCGGCGGACTGGTCTTCGGCCCGGTCTTCGGTTTCGAGGGCACGGACCCGGGCCTGGGCCTGCTGTCCTTCGTCTTCCTGGTGGCGCTCGGTGTCGACTACGGCATCTTCCTGATGCACCGCATGCGGGAGGAGTCCCTCAAGGGCACCGAACCGGTACAGGCCGCGCTGATCGCGCTGCGCACGACGGGCGGGGTGATCGCGTCGGCAGGGCTGGTCCTCGCGGCGACGTTCGCGGTGCTGATGAACATGCCGATGGTCCAACTCGTTGAGATGGGCTTCGTGATCGCGGTCGGTGTCCTGCTGGACACCTTCCTCGTCCGCACCTACCTGGTCACCAGCGCGAGCGTGGCGCTGCGGCGCAAGGTGTGGTGGCCGGGCGCGCTGTCGAAGCAACCGGCCGCGGGGAGCCGGGAGCTGCCCGAGCCGGTCACGGAGACCGTGGGAATGCGCTGAACCGGACGCGGGACAGCCGGCCGGACCTCCGGGCTCACGCCCAGGGGGTCCGGCCTCCGGTCGGATCGGCGAGGATGGAGCACGTGTTGACCACCAGGGAACATCTCGGCCGCCGCGGCAAACGGCTTGCCCGGCCCGCCCGGCGCGACTGGCTCTTCGCGGTGGGGACCGGCCTGGCGTCGATCCCGCTGACGTTCGTGGCGCAGGGCGACAACGCACACACGCCGGACGTCCTCGGCTGGACGCTGTTCGGTCTTTCGGCGCTGACGCTCGCTTGGCGGCGGCACTATCCGATGGGCGCGCTCCTCGTGCTCATCGTCGTGGAGGGCACCTACCACGTACTGGGAAACGCCCACTCCGGGCTGATCGCGGTGACGATCGTCGCCATCTACTCGCTCGCGGTGGCCGGGCCGCGGCGCCGGACCCTGGCCGTGGTGCCGACCCTGCTCGGCTTGAGCGTGATCATGCTCACCAGCATCAATCCGGAACGGGGCATCGAGCTGCTGCGCATCTCCGGCTGGATCCTGGCGTGTGCGATCACGGGTGAAGCGGTCCGCGTGCACCGCAACTACATCGGCGCCGTCGTCGAACGCGCCGAACGCGCCGAACGCACCCGCGAGGAGGAGGCCCGCCGCCGCGTCGCCGAGGAACGCCTGCGCATCGCCCGCGACCTGCACGACCTGCTCGCCCACACCATCACCCTGATCGGCGTGCAGACGTCCGTCGCCGCACACGTCCTGGCCGCCGACCCCGACCGCCTCGACCGCGAGGCCGTCGCCAAGGCCCTCGACGACATCTCCGGCACCTGCCGCAGCGCACGCGGCGAACTGCGCGCCACCCTGGAGGTGCTCCGAGAGTCCCAGTACGGGGGAGACCGGCGCGGTCCGCTGCCCGGCCTCGACGGAGTGCCGGACCTGGCGAAGGCGGCCCGGCTCTCCGGCGCCGAGGTCGAGTTGTCCGTACACGCCGACGACGTCCCGCCCGCGGTCGGCGCCGCCGCCTACCGGATCGTCCAGGAGGCACTCACCAACGCGGTACGACACGGAGGCCCCGACGTGCCGGTGCGCGTGGACCTGCGCGCCGAGGGCGGCACGCTCCGGGTGACGGTCACCGACGAGGGTGCGGGCGACACGGGCGGCACCACCCCCGGGTTCGGGCTAGTGGGGATGCGGGAGCGGGCTCGCAGCGTGGGAGGGACGGTGGAGGCGGGGGTACGGGGAGAGGGCGGATTCGAGGTGGTCGCGGTGCTGCCGCTGGGGGGCGCCGTTGCTGCCTTGCCCGCGCAGAATTCTGTACGTGAAGCAGAGGCCGTCCATGAATCAGCGGCCGTACGTGAGTCTGACGTCGTACGTGAAGCAGAACCCGTCCGTGCGGTAGAGGCCGTGCGTGAAGCCGAATTCGACCGAGGCGAGCTCCGATGACCATCCGTGTAGTCCTCGCCGATGACCAGACCCTCGTGCGGGCCGCGTTCGCGATGCTCGTCGAGTCGGCGCGGGACATGGCGGTCGTCGGGCAGGCAGCCACCGGCCGGGAAGCGGTGGAGCTGGCCCGCAGCGCACGGGCGGATCTGATCGTCATGGACATCCGCATGCCCGACCTGGACGGCATCGAGGCAACCCGGCTCATCGCCGCCGACGCGGACCTGGCCGGCGTCAGGGTCCTGGTCCTGACCACGTACGACACCGACGAGCACATCGCGGAGGCCCTGCGCGCGGGCGCCTCCGGCTTCCTGGTGAAGGACACCAGGCCCGCCGAACTCCTCGACGCGATCCGCACGGTGGCAGCCGGTGAGTCCCTGCTCTCGCCGGGCCCGACCGCCCGGCTGATCGCCCGCTTCCTGCGCAGCCCTTCGGCCCCCGCGACGGGCGGCCCCGAGTGCCTCTCCGAGCGCGAGCGCCAAGTGCTGACGCTGGTCGCCCGCGGCCTCAACAACACCGAGATAGCAGAGGCGTTGGGGCTGAGCCCACTCACCGCGAAGACCCACGTGAGCCGCATCATGGGCAAGCTGGGTGCCCGTGACCGGGCCCAGCTGGTGATCGTGGCGTACGAGTCGGGGCTCGTCGCGCCGGGCGCTTGCTGAGCTGACGGCACGTCAATACGGCGTACGGGCAGGCGTATCTCGGGGCTCCTCGGGGCAGATTAGTTTCGGCTGGACATCCCATGTCCTACGTCCCATGTCCGCTCTTCGATGACTGCTGTCCGCTGTCCGCTGTCCGCTGTCCGTCATCCGTCATCCGTCATCCGTCATCCGTTGTCTGTCGCCCGTCGTCTGTCGTCCGTCGCAGTTCAGGGAGCGCCATGACCGTCATGAGCCGTCCGGCCGCGTTCGCGGCAGCCACCGCACTCCTCACGGCCGTCGCCGGCCTCGGTACCGGCACCGCGTCCGCCGGTCCGCTGTCCTCGCAGGACTGCACCTCCTCCGTGCCGTACACCGCGGGCCAGGGCGGCTACGACACGTACCGCATCCCGGCCACGGTCACGACCCCCGCCCGCACGCTGCTCGCCTTCGCCGAGGGGCGGCACAACGGCGCGGGCGACAGCGGCAGCATCGACGTCGTCGTCAGACGTTCCTACGACAACGGCTGTACGTGGGGTGCGCTGCGGGTCGTCGCGTCCGGGAACGGGGACACCCGGGGCAACCCGGCGCCGGTCGTGGACCCGCGCACCGGCCGGATCGTGCTCGTCACGTCGTACAACAGCGGGGCCGTGACCGAGGGTCAGATCATGCGGGGCGAGGTCACTCCGGCACAGAGCCGGCGCGTCTTCGTACAGACGAGCCTCGACGACGGGCTCAGCTTCTCCGCTCCCCGTGACATCACGGCGGAGGTGAAGCTGCCGAACTGGCGGTGGTACGCCACCGGGCCCGGGCACGCGGTCGCCCTGCGGCACGGGCCGCATGCCGGGCGCCTGGTGGTCGCCGCCAATCACTCCGCCGCGCCGGGTGCCGGGTCCGCCGACACCGGGCAGGAGCCCAAGTACTACGGCGCCCACGCCATCTTCAGCGACGACGGTGGGCTGACCTGGGCGCTCGGCTTCGTCGACGACTCCTACGACGGTGTCGACAACGCGAACGAGTCCATCGCGGCCGAACTTCCCGACGGGCGGATCTACTTCAGCTCCCGTGACCAGAACGGCACGAGTGCCGGCAACCGGCTCGACTCCTACTCCAGCGACGGCGCGGAGACGCTGGACCGCCGGTACAGGGTCCAGCCCTCTCTGGACGATGTCCCTGTCGTCCAGGGCAGCGTCCTTCAGTTGCGGGGCTCGGGTGCGGGGCTGCTCTTCTCCGGGCCGTCCGTTCCCACCGCGCGCCAGTCCATGGCGATCTGGCGCAGCACGAACGGGGGTCTGACGTTCACCAAGGTGGTCACGCTGTCGCAGCAGCGGGCCGCGTACTCCGACCTCGTGCAGCTCGGGACCAGTCGAGTGGGGGTCCTCTACGAGACGGGTTCGACGGGGACGTACGAGAGGATCGAGTTCCGCCGGGTGCGGGTGGCTGACCTGCGGGGGTAGTGAGTTTTTCGCCCCCTCCGCCCCTACCCGTCCCTTGTCCCTGGGGCTCCGCCCCAGACCCCGCCAAGGGGCTCCGCCCCCTGGACCCCCGCTCCTCAAACGCCGGAGGGGCTGAATCTTTCCCCGGCTGGCGCTGAAGTCTTTCGCCCTGGCCGGGGAAGATCTTTCAGCCTGTCCGGCGTTTGAGGACGAGGCCGTCCAGGCCGAAAGCGGGGGTCTGGGGGCGGCAGCCCCCAGGTACGGGTCGGGTAGGGGCGGAGGGGGCGAAAACCCCCTACAGCAACCCCGCCGCCGCCAGATACTTCCCCACCCGCTCAACCTCCCCCTCCGACAACGCAACCTGCGGCTCCGCCGTGACCGGACAGTCGATGACCCCCCGCAGATACAGCCCCGCCTTGAAGGCTCCGAGCCCGGCGGAACTACCCCCCATCCGCGCCGGATCCCCAACCCCCACGATCCCGAACAACGCACACAACCGTTCCTGCTCGGCCCGAGCACGCCCCCAGTCCCCGTCCCGGCAGAGCCGGTACAGCCGCACGTACCCCTCGGGGTCGACATTCGCCAGCCCGGGCACGACCCCGTCGGCCCCCAGCGCGAGCGCGGAGTCGACGACGAGCTCGGACCCGGTCAGCACACTGAAGCCGGTGATGCCGGGATGCGAGCGGGCGCCCATGACGACGGAGCGGAAGCCTGCCAGGTCCCCGCTGGAGTCCTTGAGGCCGGCGAGGACACCGTCGGCGGCGAGTTCGAGCACCAGCTCGGGGCTCAGCTTGGTGTGGACGGACATCGGAAGGTCGTAGGCGAAGACGGGCAGGGGCGAGCGTGCGGCGAGGACGCGGAAGTGGCGGGCGATCTCGGCGGGGTGGGTGCGGGTGTAGAAGGGGGCGGTCACCACGACCGCGTCGGCGCCGGCCGAGGCCGCGTACTCCACGTGGTCCAGCACCCGCGGCGTCGTCATGTCGATCGCCCCGGCAAGCACGGGAAGCTGCCCGCCGACGTGCGAGACGACGGTGGAGACGACGAGCCGCCGGTGCGCGTCCGTGAGATACGCGGCCTCGGAGGAGGAGCCGAGCACGAACAGACCGTGCACCCCGCCCTCCACCAGGTGGTCCACGAGCCTGATGAGGGAGGGGACGTCCACCTCGCGGGCCGGTGTCAGGGGCGTGCAGACGGGCGGAACGACACCGGCCAGCGGGGTGGGGATCGACATCAAGGCTCCCTGGTGTGCTCGAGCGGGACGTCGGCCGTGGCGGCGGCCGGCGAGGCGGACAGCGCCTGCGTGACCAGGTCGCGCGTCGACTGACCCTCCTGCACAGGATGGTGGCACCGGTAACGGTGATCGGGGTGCGACGCGGCCGTGAAGTCCGGCATGGCACCCGCGCACACCGCGTCCGCCTTCCAGCAGCGGGTACGGAAGGGGCAGCCGGACGGCGGGCGGGTGGCCGAGGGGACGGGTCCCACCAGGGGGATGGGGTCGATGGGGTCGAGGAGGCCGGGGGCGGCTGAGAAGAGGGCCCGGGTGTACGGGTGCCGGGAGCTGTCGGTGACCTCGTGGGCCGGGGACTCCTCGACGATCCGGCCGAGGTACATCGTGATCACCCGGTCGCTCATCCTGCGTACCGTCTGGATGTCGTGCGAGACGAAGACGAGGGCGAGGCCCAGGCGTTCCTTGAGGTCCAGGAGGAGGTTGAGGATCTGGGCGCGGACCGACACGTCAAGGGCGCTCGTGGGCTCGTCGGCCACGACGAGGTCGGGGTCGAGGGCGAGGGCGCGGGCGATGGCGACGCGCTGGCGCTGGCCGCCGGAGAGCTGGCCCGGCAGGCCCTCGGCCAGGACGCGGGGCAGGCCGACCAGCTCCATCAGCTCCTTGACCCGCTCCTCGCGCCGGGCCGGCGTACCGCGCTTGTGGACGTCGAGGGGGTCCCGCAGGATCTGCCGGACCGTCAGCCGCCGGTTCAGCGCCGTCGACGGGTCCTGGAAGATCATGCCGGTGCTGCCGCCGACGGCCGTACGCCGTTCGGTGGGCGGCAGCGACCACAGGTCCCGGCCGCCGAACGTCACCGTGCCGGACGTCGGCCGCTGCACCCCCACCAGCACCTTGGCGAGTGTCGACTTGCCGCAGCCGGACTCACCGACGACGCCGACCGTCTCGCCGGGCGCGATGGTGAGGTCGGCGCCGGTGAGGGCGTACACCCGGTCGCGGGAGAAGAGGCCCCCGGTGCGGGCCTTGTGGACGACGTGGGCGTCGGCGAGTGTCACCAGCGCGTTCAGCTCGCCGTTCAATTCACCCTTCAATTCACGACCTCGCTTCCGGTCGGTTCCGGTGTCAGGTCGATCGCCGGATGGTGGCAGGCCGCCAGGTGGTAGCGGCTGCCCAGCAGGTCGGGTGCGGTGTCGCGGCACGGCTCGCTCGCCATCGGGCAGCGGTCGGCGAACCGGCAGCCCGCCGGGAAGTCCGCGGGGGAGGGCACGACGCCCTTGATCTGCGTCATCCGCTCGGCGGCCGTCTCCAGCGACAGCACGCTGCCGAGGAGTCCGCGTGTGTAGTGGTGGGCCGGCTCCTCGACGAGGTCGGCGGTCACCCCGGTCTCGACGATCTGGCCGCCGTACATGACGACCACCCGGTCGGTGACCGCCGAGATCAGCGCCAGGTCGTGGGAGACGAGGATCAGTGCGAAGTCCAGCTCCGTGCGCAGCCGCAGCAGCAGCTCCATGACCTGCGCCTGGACGGTCACGTCGAGGGCCGTCGTCGGTTCGTCGGCGACGATGAGCTTGGGGTCGCGGGACAGCGCCATGGCGATCAGTACGCGCTGGCGCTGGCCGCCGGAGAGCTCGTGCGGGTAGCTGCGCAGGGTGCGTTCGGGGTCGAGGCCGACCAGCTCCAACAGCTCCGCAGGAGTGCGCTTGCCGCCTCGCCGTACGACCTGTTTCAGCTGTGCCCGGATCGTCATCGCCGGGTTCAGGGACGACAGCGCATCCTGGTAGATCATCGCCATCTCGTGGCCGAGGAGTCTGCGCCGTACGCGCATCGGCTCGCCCACCAACTGCCGTTGGTTGAACCGGACATGGCCGCGGACCCTGGCGCCCTTCGGCTCCAGGCCCATCACCGTCAGCGCGGTCAGCGACTTGCCGCAGCCGGACTCGCCCACCAGCCCGAGCACCTCACCCGGCTGCACCTCGAAACTGATGCCGTCGACGATGTCCACACCCCCGTGGCGGGCATCGAAGCCGATGGCCAGGTTCTCGACGGCCAGGACGGGCACGGCGCCCTCGGGAAGGGGGCGGGCCCGGCTGCGCAGCCGGGCCGCTGCCTCGGTGAGCCCCGGCAGATCCAGGACCTTGCCGCTGCCGGGCTCGGGGGCCTCCAGCCGGTCCTTCGCCTCTCGTGCCGGTACGTCGCGCGCGGCGGGCGCGGCCCACGCGTCCGAGACGCCCTCGGAGAGGATGTTCAGCGACAGCACGGTGATCAGCATCAGCAGGCCCGGGAAGACGGTGGCCCACCAGCCGCCGGTGAGCACCATGTTCTTGCCGTCGGCGATGACGCTGCCCCAGGACGGGTCCGGGGGCCTGACCCCCGCGCCGATGAAGGACAGTGAGGCCTCGAAGACGATGGCCTCGGCGACCTGCACGGTGCAGAACACCAGGATGGGCGCGGCGCAGTTGATCGCCACGTGCTTGATGACGATGTGCGGGGTGCGGGCGCCGATGACGTGCTCGGCAGTGACGTAGTCCTCGCCGTACTGGTCGAGGACGTTCGCGCGTACGACCCTGGCGACGGGCGGTGTGAACAGGAACGCGATCGCGCAGATCAGCACGGTGATCCCGCCGCCGAACACGGCCACCAGGACGGCGGCCAGTGCGATGCCGGGGAACGCCATGACCACGTCCAGGCAGCGCATCAGCGTCTCGTCGACCGCCTTGCGCGAGGTCGCCGCGACCGCGCCGAGGAGTGCTCCCACGACGAGGGCGAGCGCGGTGGCGCCCAGGCCGATGGCAAGCGACCAGCGGGCGCCGTACATCAGCCGGCTCATGATGTCCCGGCCGAGGCTGTCCTGCCCCATCCAGTGCTCTGCGGACGGGGCTCCCGTGCCGCCGACGAGCGGCTGCTGGTCGAGCGGGTCGTCCGGTGCGAGCAGCGGCGCGAACACCGCCACCACGACGACGAGCGTCAGGAAGCAGACCGCGACCCGGGAGAGGAGCGGCAGCCGGCGCCAGCCGCGCAGCCGGATGCCGGGCCGGGACAGGGCCTCGGTGAGACGCTTGCGATTGAACGATGTGAACATCAGGTCGCCTCCCTCAGCCGCGGGTTGACCAGCAGATACAGGATGTCGATGACGAGGTTCACGACGACGAAGCCGGTGGCCGTGGTCAGGACGACGCCCTGGACGACCGCCGGGTCACCGTTCTTCACGGCGTCGATCATCAGCTTCCCCATGCCGGGCAGGGAGAAGATCGTCTCGATGACGACCGCCCCGCCGAGCAGGTACCCCACGCGCAGCCCGAGCACGGTGAGCGGGTTCATCAGGGCGTTGCGCAGGACGTTGCGGCCGACGACCACGTGGGGCGGCAGGCCGCTGCCGATCGCCGTGCGCACATAGTCCTTGTCGAGCTCCTCGACCACCGAGGTCCGCACGATCCTGGTGAGCTGCGCGGCGACCGGCAGCGACAGCGCGAGCGCGGGCAGCGTCATCGTCTTGAGCCAGCCGGTCAGGGAGTCGGCCGGGTTGATGTAGCCGCCGGTCGGGAACCAGCCCAGGTCGACGGCCAGGTACTGGATCATCAGCAGCGCCAGCCAGAAGCCGGGCGCCGCGACACCGGTCAGCGAGACGACCCGGATGATCTGGTCCGGCAGCCGGTCGCGGTAGATCGCCGCGGTGACCCCGCCGAGCAGCGAGAGCACCACCGCGATGCCCAGGCCAAGGAAGGTGAGCTGGAGGGTGAGCGGCAGCGCGGTGGTGATCTGTTCGAGCACCGGTGCGCCGGTCAGCGCGCTGGTGCCCAGGTCGCCGTGGAGCAGGTCCCCCAGGAAGTGGAAGTAGCGCACCGGGAACGGGTCGAGGAGCCCGTTCTGCTCCCGGAAGTCGATCAGCTGCTGCGGCGTCGGATTGGCGCCCTGGAAGAACGCGGATGCCGGATCGACGTCCGAGAACCGCATCACGATGAAGACGAAGAGCACGATCCCGAGCATCAGCGGTACGAGCAGGGCGATACGGCGGAGCAGGATCCTGGCGACGGTGACCACGTGCTGACTACCTCCGGTCTACGCCCACTTGGCTTGCAGGAGGTTGATCCCGGGGTACGGCTGTGCCCTTATCCCCGTGAGCTTCCTCGGGTCCCAGGCGGTCATCAGCTCGTTGTGCACGACCGGGTAGAGCACGGCCTGTTCGGCGACGACGTCGATGTAGTCCTGGATCATCGTCTTCTTCCGGGTGGCGTCCGGCTCCTGCGTCGCCTGGTCCATGTCCTTGAAGAGCTTCTTGGCCACGGGGTCACCGGCCCAGCGGGCGTAGCCCATCCACAGGTTCTGGGGGCCGTAGTTGTAGTGCATGATCAGGTCCGCGTCGAGGCCGAACTGGTTGGGGTTCGAGGCCGCCGCGACCACCTGGTAGTCCTGCTTCTGGTCCATCTTCGTGAAGACGGCCGTGGTCTCCTGCGGGTCGAGCGTCGTCTCGACACCGATCGCGTCCCAGGACGCCTTGATCGTGGGCAGGCAGTCGACGATCCAACTGACGTTGACCGCCATGATGTCGACCTTCAGCCCCTCGACGCCCGCGTCCGCCAGGAGCTGTTTCGCCTTCTCCGGGTCGTACGCGTAGACGGTCTTCGCCGGCCGGTAGCTCGGGTTGCCCTCGTTGAGGAACGAACTCGACGCCCTGCCGTGCCCCTTCAGTGCGACCTGGACCATCTTGTCGGTGTCGATGGCGTAGTGCAGCGCCTGGCGCACCCGCACATCGTCGAAGGGCTTGTGCTGGGTGTTGAACATCAGGAAGAGGTTGTTCATCCCCGCGCCGCCCTGGACGGTCATGCCGCCCTTCTTGAGCTGCTCGATGTTGGCGTAGGGGATGTTGTCGGCGATCGGCGCTCCGGCGCTCGCCCCCGAGATCTTCGCGACGCGCGGTGCGGCGTCCACCATCGTCAGCCAGTTCATCTTCTTGAACGCCGCTTTGCGCGGGCCGTTGTAGTCGGCGAAGGCCTCGAAGGTGGTGTTCGACTTCGGGTGGTGGGCGGTCTGCCGGTACGGTCCCGAGCCGATCGCCTTGCCCCTGATCGCCTCGTCCCAGGCGCCCGGCTGGGAGAAGACGTGCTTCGGCATGACCTTCGCGAGGGTGAGCCGGGAAACCCCTTCGGGGAAGGGGAACTTGAGGACCAGCTCGACGTTCATCGCGTCGATCTTCCTGACCTCCTTCAGCCAGCTCGCGAAGAAGCCCTTGCCGAGGGTCTGCGTCTTCGGATCGAGGATCCGGTCGAACACGAACACCACGTCGTCCGCGGTGACGGGCTTCCCGTCGTGGAACCTGGCGCCCGGGCGCAGCTCGAACTTCCAGGAGGTGCCGGTGAGGTCGGCGGGCACCTGCGTGGCGAGCGCGGCGTAGGGCTCGCGGGAGATCGGGTCCGTGTCGAGCAGGCCCTCGTAGATGTGGTTGTTGGCGGCCATCGAGAAGGCGGACGCCGTCTGCGTCGGATCCCAGCTGCCGTCGTTCCCGTAGCCGATGACGGCGGTCAGCGTGCTGTTCCCGCCGCTGCCCCCGCCGCCGGTGTCGTTCGTGGACTCCGGCCCCGCCGAGCAGGCCGACAGGGACGACGAGACGGCGGCGGCCGCGCCCAGCGCGCCGGTGTACTTCAGGAACGACCGGCGGTGCAGCGCCGGAGTGGGGGTCACGTCGCGCACGGTTCCTCCAGTGAGGAGTGGTCCAGTGAGTGGGAGATACGACGTCCTACGTCATAGGGGGCAGCGTGACCCTAAGAGGGGGCGTGAGGGGGGTCAAGGGAACACGCACGAATGGCGTATGTTCCAAAGGTGCGACCAATGGCACCTAGAAATAGGCCTAATTGACGACTTGTCAATTACTGATTGACGTTTCTTCATCCCGGAGGTGGGACGTCGGATGTCCAGCGAGCGTACGATGCGGCGCATGCCCGAGGAGACCGGTAGCCGGCGCAGGCCCGAACGCCGGTTGAGCGGCCAGATACAGCGCGAGGTGATGCAGCTGATCCTCGACCGCAAACTCCGGGCCGGCGCGCCGCTGCCGACCGAGGCGGAACTCATGGAGGACCTGGGCGTCAGCCGCAACTCCGTCCGTGAGGCCCTCAAGGCCCTCCAGGCCCTCGACATAGTCGACATAAGGCATGGATACGGCACGTACGTCGGCGAGGCATCTCTGACACCCCTGGTCGACGGACTGACCTTCCGGACCCTCGCACGGCCCAGCGACGACGCGAGCGCGCTGGCCGAGATACTCCAGGTCCGCGAGGTGCTGGAGGAGGGGCTGATCCGCCGGGTCGCCGGCACACTCTCCGAGGCCGAGCTCGACCGGCTCGAATCCGTCGTGACCCGGATGGAGACCGCGGGCCAGGAGGGCGGCCCCTTCGCCGAACTCGACCGCGAATTCCACGAGTTGCTGTACGCCTCCCTCGGCAACGCCCTCGTCCCACAGCTCCTCGGCGCCTTCTGGACCGTCTTCCGCCGCGTCTCCGGCATCCGCGGCTGGACCGACGACCCGGCACCCGAGGTCACCGTCCGCCGCCACCGCGACATCGTCACCGCCCTGCGCGCCCACGACGTGGAGGGCGCACAGCGGGCGATGGCGTTCCACTTCCGGGGCATCGAGGCGCGGGCGGCACAGGAGTCACGGGGGGTGAGCTGACGTGAGTGGAACGGCTTGGGACCCGAACGGTGCGGGAGCCGCTGGCGGTGAGCCCGTCCCCGTGACCGGGGCGACCTGGAACCCGAACGGTGCGGGCGTCCTGCGTCTGCCCTCCGGCCGGCTGGTGCGTGGCCGCGCCCTGCGCCGCCCGCTTCCGACCGAGGGCCCGTCACCGACGTACGCCGTGTATCTCCTCGGCAAGCAGCCCCCCGAAGTCCCCTGGGAGGCCCACTGGCTGCGCTGGCCGGACTTCCGCCTGCCCGCCGACCGCACCCGGGCCGCCGAACTGCTCACCGAGGCCTGGAGCCGAACCTCCACCGACCGCGTCGAACTAGCCTGCGGCGGCGGCCGGGGCCGCACGGGCACGGCGTTGGCCTGCCTGGCGATCCTCGACGGCGTGTCTCCGGAGGGGGCGGTTGATTTCGTACGTCGGCACTACGACCGGCATGCGGTGGAGACGCCTTGGCAGCGGGCGTACGTACGGCGCTTCACCGGCTGCGGTACCGCAGCCCCGTAAGGGGCGCGGGGAACTGCGCGACCAGCCACAACGGACCCGCAGACGAAGCACCACCGGACTGCCGGCGGAGCGCTCAGGAACAGTCCGGGCACAGCCCCCGGTAGGTGACCTCGACGTCGGACACCGTGAAACCGAACCGCTCCTCCGCAGGGAGGTCGGCCAGCGGATTGCCGGCCGGGTGGACGTCACGGATGGTGCCGCACTTGGAGCACACCAGGTGTTGGTGCGGGTGGTGCGCGTTCGGGTCATAACGCTTGGCGCGGCCGTCCGTGGAGACCTCTATCACCTCGCCGAGGGAGACGAGCTCGCCCAGGGCGTTGTAGACGGTCGCCCGGGAGATCTCCGGCAGCCGCTGCGCCGCACGGGCGTGCACCTCGTCGGCCGTGAGGTGCACGTGTTCGCCGTCGAGGACCTCCGCAACGACGCGTCGCTGGGAAGTCATCCGCCAGCCACGCCCCCGCAGTCGCTCCAGCAGGTCACTCATATCGGTTCACCTATTCAGGTTCGGTGTGATGCCCGGAGTTTACCGGTCTAGGTCCGGGGTCCGGTTGGATATGGGCTTGGCCCGCTTCTTGACTTGGACTCCGTCCATCGTAGGATCGGATCTGGCGATAGCCAAGGGACAGGAAGACTCCAGTACGGCATGAGACAGAGACGTGACGGGACCACCTCGGCGTCGAGGCGATCCATCCCCTCCGGGATGCGCGATCGCGCGGGCCGTTTCTCCCTTGTCGTGCGTGAGGCCCTCCACAGGCCGGAGAGGCCTGTACCCCCGACTTCGCCGTCGCCGACCACAGACTTCGTACCCCCCGCCCGACCGTTCCACCGCCCGCAGTTCCTGAGCACGTGATCCGCCAGGTCCGGAAGGATTCCCATGACTGAGAACAACGACGCAATCGTCACCGACGCGAAATCGGAGGGTGGAGGTGGCTGCCCCGTCGCGCACGGACGCGCCCCGCACCCGACCCAGGGCGGCGGAAACCGCCAGTGGTGGCCGGAACAGCTCAACCTGAAGATCCTCGCCAAGAACCCCGCCGTGTCCAACCCCCTCGGTGAGGAGTTCGACTACGCCGAGGCGTTCAAGACCCTCGACCTCCCGGCCGTGAAGCGGGACATCGCCGAGATCCTGACCACCTCGCAGGACTGGTGGCCGGCGGACTTCGGCAACTACGGCCCGCTCATGATCCGTATGGCCTGGCACAGCGCCGGTACGTACCGCATCAGCGACGGTCGCGGTGGCGCGGGTGCCGGGCAGCAGCGCTTCGCCCCGCTCAACAGCTGGCCGGACAACGGCAACCTGGACAAGGCCCGCCGTCTGCTGTGGCCGGTCAAGAAGAAGTACGGCCAGAACATCTCCTGGGCCGACCTCATGATCCTCACGGGCAACGTCGCGCTGGAGACGATGGGCTTCAAGACCTTCGGCTTCGCCGGCGGCCGCGCCGACGTGTGGGAGCCGGACGAGGACGTCTACTGGGGCCCCGAGACGACCTGGCTCGACGACGAGCGCTACACCGGCGACCGCGAGCTGGAGGACCCGCTCGGCGCCGTCCAGATGGGTCTCATCTACGTCAACCCGGAGGGCCCGAACGGGAACCCGGACCCGATCGCCGCGGCCCGCGACATCCGCGAGACGTTCCGCCGCATGGCGATGAACGACGAGGAGACCGTCGCCCTCATCGCCGGTGGCCACACCTTCGGCAAGACCCACGGCGCGGGCCCGGCGGAGAGCGTCGGCGACGACCCCGAGGCCGCCCCGATCGAGCAGATGGGTCTCGGCTGGAAGAGCACCTACGGCACCGGCAAGGGCGGCGACGCCATCACCAGTGGCCTCGAGGTGACCTGGACCGCCACGCCGACCCAGTGGGGCAACGGGTTCTTCACGAACCTCTTCGAGTACGAGTACGAGCTCACCCAGAGCCCGGCCGGTGCGAACCAGTGGGTGGCGAAGAACGCCGAGGCGATCATCCCCGACGCGCACGACGCGTCGAAGAAGAAGCTCCCGACGATGCTCACCACCGACCTCTCGCTGAAGTTCGACCCGGTCTACGAGCAGATCTCGCGGCGCTTCTACGAGAACCCGGAGCAGCTCGCGGACGCGTTCGCCCGCGCCTGGTACAAGCTGACGCACCGCGACATGGGCCCGATCCAGCGCTACCTCGGCCCGGAGGTCCCCTCCGAGGTGCTGCTGTGGCAGGACCCGCTGCCGGCGCGCGAGGGTGCGGTCATCGACGCCGCCGACATCGCCTCCCTCAAGGAGCAGATCCTCGGCTCCGACCTGACGATCGCCCAGCTCGTCTCCGCGGCCTGGGCCGCGTCGTCCTCCTTCCGCAGCAGCGACAAGCGCGGTGGCGCCAACGGCGCCCGCATCCGCCTCGAGCCGCAGCGCGGCTGGGAGGTCAACAACCCGGACGACCTCTCGCAGGTGCTCCGTACGCTCGAGGGCATCCAGGAGTCCTTCAACTCCGCGGGCGGCAAGCAGGTCTCCCTCGCCGACCTGATCGTGCTCGCGGGCTCCGCGGCCGTCGAGCAGGCGGCCAAGGCCGGCGGCGTCGAGGTCGAGGTGGCGTTCACGCCGGGCCGGGTGGACGCTACGCAGGAGCAGACGGACGTCGAGTCGTTCGCCGCGCTCGAGCCGAAGGCCGACGGCTTCCGCAACTACGCCGGCAAGGGCAACCGCCTGCCGGCCGAGTTCCTGCTGACGGACAAGGCGAACCTGCTGAGCCTCAGCGCACCCGAGATGACGGTCCTCGTCGGCGGTCTGCGCGTCCTCGGCGCCAACTCCGGCCAGTCCAAGCACGGCGTCCTCACCGACAGGCCGGGCACGCTGACCAACGACTTCTTCGTCAACCTGCTCGACCTGGGTACGGAGTGGAAGTCGACGTCCACCGCGCAGGACGAGTTCGAGGGCCGCGACGCCTCCGGCGCCGTCAAGTGGACCGGCACCCGTGCCGACCTCGTCTTCGGCTCGAACTCCGAGCTGCGCGCGCTCGCGGAGGTCTACGCGAGCGATGACGCGAAGGAGAAGTTCGTGAACGACTTCGTCGCCGCGTGGGTGAAGGTCTCGAACCTGGACCGGTTCGACCTCGTCTGACCTTTTCTGATCGACTGATCGACCGTGACGTCCAGGTCGGCCCGCAGGGGTCGGCCTGGACGTTTCTGTTGGCCCGGCGTGCTCAGGGGCGGGTGGCCCGGAAGCGGAGCCCGCCGCTTTCCGGGTGCAGGTCCACGGATACGTCCTTGAAGCCCGCCCCCGTCAGACGTGCGGGGAGGGTGTCCGGGCGCAGCGTGTTCATCGTGTCGCGGAAGTGCAACAGCCGGAAGCGCAGGCTGGGTTGGCTGTCGCTGCCGGCGAAGGTGCCGCCGGGGCGCAGGACACGGAAGGCCTCGGCGAAGATGCGGTCCTGGTGTGCGGCCGTCGGGACGTGGTGCAGCATCGTGAAGCAGACGACGGAGTCGTACGAGGTGTCGGGCAGGGTCGTGGCCGCGCCGTCCGCGTGGAGGATGCGGGCGCGCTCGCCCCACGTGTCCTGGAGGAGGCGGGCGGTGTCCCCGTCGATCTCCACGCCGGTCAGACGGGGCACCTGTTCCACGAGTACGCGCAGATTGGCTCCGTAACCGGGTCCGATCTCCAGTACGTCCTCGCCCAGATCAACGCCCTCCAGGGCCCAGGGCAGAATGCGGTCCTTGGTGGTCTGCGCCCACTCCTCGGAGCTGCACAGCTTGCGATGGGCTCGATTCATCGGCATGACCCCGACGCTAGGCGCCGCCGGGGCCTGTCCACCACGGGCTACGCTGCCGTTCCATGTCGCAGAACGGACAGCGCCCGCCGCCCGCGACGTCGCGGCACGGACCGCACCCGCCCACGTCCGACACCGCGATCTTCGTCGGGCACTTCACCATGCCCCGGGGAACCTCCTTCACCACGCATTGGCATCCTTTCCACCAACTGGCCTGGTCCGCAAAGGGGTTGCTGCGCGTCAGCAGCGAAAAGGGCTCCTGGCTGCTGCCGCCCTCGCTCGCCCTGTGGATCCCCGCCGGGCTGCCGCACTCGACCGGGTCGGAGGGTGACGCGGTCATGCGGAGTCCGTACGTCGATCCCGCGAGCTGCCCGCAGATCGCCTGGACGGAGCCGACGGTGGTGGCGGTCGGGCCGTTGCAGCGTGCCCTCGTCGACCACCTGGTGCGCACGGACCTCGCTCCGGGGGCTCGGTCCCGCGCGGAGGCCGTGCTCCTGGACGTACTGAGCCCCGTCCCGGTGACAAGCGTCGCGGTCCCCGAGCCGTGGGACCCACGGACGCGTGCGATCGCCCAGGCCCTCACCGCCGATCCGGCCGACGGGCGCCCGCTGTCCTCCTGGGGATCCCAAGTCGGCGCCAGCTCACGCACGTTGGCCCGCCTCTTCGTCGCCGAAACGGGCCTGGCCTTCGGTCAGTGGCGCGAGCAGTTCCGCATGCAGGCCGCCATGCCGCTGCTCGCCGACGGCCTGACCCTGGAAACAGTCGCCCACCACGTCGGCTACGCCTCAGCCAGCTCCTTCGTCGCGGCCTTCCACCGCGTCGTGGGCGTGACACCGCGGCAGTACTTTCCGGCGCGCTCCTGAGGGCTCAACTCCGAGGGGCCGCGGCCTTGGAGCGCGTCGGGCTCGTGGCGAGGCCGTCGAAGACGATGGCGAGCATCCGGTGCCGTACGTCCTCCTCGAGGCGGGCGAGTGCGGAGGCTCGTGATGTGGCAACGAGCAAGGCGTACACCTCGGGCAGTTCGACGTCGTCCCGGACGGCGCCGGAGCGTTGGGCATGCTGCAGCAGCGCACCGACGGCTCGGCGCAGTCCGTCCGATGCCTGGGCGGCGTCGCCGCTGTGGTCACCACCGGCGTCGAGCAGGGCCTCGGCAATGGCGATCTTGCCGGCCGCGTCGGCGACCAGGTGGCTGAAGAAGTCGAAGAACGCCGTACCCGGGTCCGTGGCGTCAAACAGCGCTTCGGCCTGCTCGCGCAGGCGATCGAACCGCTGCACGAGAACGGCCTCCAACAGCGCCGCTTTGGTGGGGAAGTGGCGGAAGACCGTGGCGATGCCGACGCCCGCCAGGCGGGCCACCTCCTCGGTGGACGCGGATTCGCCACCCTTGCCGAAGACCTCATCGGCAACGTTCAGGATCCGCTCGCGGTTGGTTCGCGCGTCAGCGCGTTGCGGCCGTCTGCCGCCGGGGTCGCGGTTGGCTGGGGTGCTGCCGGGGGTGCTGTCTGGGGTGCTCATCGCGCTTTCGCTCATATCGCTGCTATCCGAAGTCGCGACTCCGTATAATCGGAGTCCGCACTTCGGATAGTAGTGCGATGCCATTGCAGACCGGTGCCGGTGCCGGTGCCGATGACGGGAGAGTGTCATGACCCAAGTCCTCAGTGCGCGGGAGGTTTTCCTCGCGCTCGTGAACGGTGTCGCGGAGGGCCGCTGGAGCGAACTGCCCGATCTGTACGCGGAGCAGACCCATGTGGTGCACCCGTTCGACCCGCTTCGCGCCGCCGCGCTCCGTACCCGCGACGAACTCCGCGAACACTTCAGGCCGACCGGTGACGGTCCCCAACTGCACCGCCGGGCAACCAACATCACCATCCACGAGACGACCGACCCCGAGGTCATCGTCGCCGAGTTCGAGTACCAGGGAACAGTCGCAGAGACCGGAGAACCCTTCGCGCTGCCCGGCATCTTCGTCCTGCGGGTACGCGACGGCGAGATCATCAGCTCCCGCGACTACTTCGACCATGTCACCGCCGCCCGAGTCCGCGGCTCTCTCGACGAACTCGTCGCAGCCGTGCGGGCGGCCCCGACGGTTACGTGAGAACCGGGGGCAGGGTCACTCGGCCACGGCGCGGGTGAACTCCGTCCAGGCGGCGGAGCCGATCATCAGGACGGGGCCGTCCGGGGTCTTGCTGTCGCGGACGGGGACGACGCCGGGGAATCCGTCGGCTACCTCGACGCACGCCTCTCCGCCGCCGCCACCGCTGTAGCTGCTCTTGCGCCACTGGGTGTTGCTCAGGTCGTACTCGCGCATCGTCTGAAGTCCTCCGCCGCCGACTCGATCAGGGCCAGGGACGCCTCCGGCGACAACGCGGCGGCCCTGAGCAGATCGTAATCCGCCCGGGTCCGCCTCACTAGTGCCGGATCATCCAGCAGATTCCCCGAATACACGGCCTCTGTATAGACAGTTGGCGGAGCGTCCTCGAACTCCATGAGCCACATCATCTTGCCCATCGCTGGGTGCGCCCCGGCCGAGAACGGAAGCACCTGCACCAGCGCCTTGCGCTCACGCACCATCGCCGCGATCCGGTCGAGCTGCTGGGCCATCGCGGAGGGGCCGCCGACCGGGACGCGCAGGGCCGTCTCGTGCAGGACCGCCCAATACACGGGCCGTGTAGCGTCCTTGAGAAGCTGGGTGCGGTCCATGCGCAGCCTGACCATCTCCTCGATGTACTCGTCCGCGGCGAGCGGGTTGTGCGCCAGGTAGATCGCGCCTGCGTACTCGGGGGTCTGGAGCAGCCCCGGGACGACCGCCGGTGCGTATTCGCAGATCTCCGTAGCGAGCCGCTCAAGTTCCGCCGCATGCGCGAAGTACTCCGCGTATCGCTCCTCCTTGATGAGTTTTCGCCATAGCCGCTCGAAAAAGCCTCCGGTTTGTAGGATCTCGTCGATCCTCTGTGCCACATCCAACTGCGGCTTACGAATGGCCTGTTCGAATTGCCCAATATAGCCGCCCGACACAAAAACGCGATGGCCCAACTCCGCCTGGGTTAACGCCGCGTCCTCCCGTCGCCGTTTCAACTCCGTCCCGAAGAACTCCCAAGCCGCCTGCCGCGAACCGTTGGCCATGGCCAACCCCCTTGCGCTGCCCTGCATTTGTAGAGCACAGACTCCTGCCGAGTGTAGGCGCAGGGCGTCATGCTGGAGATGAGAAGAGTGAAAGTCGAAAAGGCAGGGGAGCACGGTGAAGGCACAGCACTCGGCGCGGTGCGTCGAAGAGGTGGAGGAAACGGTGAAGGAATTGCGGGCGGCGCTTGCGAACGCCGGAATTACGTTGCCGTCACTAGGGGTCGACCCGGCGAGTTTGGCGCGAGAGGCGCCCTGTCCGCGAGTTGAATTGGGCGGCTGTTCCGTCGAGTTGGCGGCTCGGCTCGCGGCGGCCCTGCGGTGAAGCCGGTGATCGGGTCGTACGCGGTGGACACGCGGACGGGAAAGGTGGGGATGGTCATGGGGCACGAGGGACCGTACGTACAGATGAGATCGATCGGCGGGGGCAAGGAGTGGGACGTCGAGCCGGAGGCGGTCCGCCGGGCGACCCCGGCGGAACGGCTCAGCGCGGCGACGGCGTATGCGAACGCACGCAGCCGCGGTGAGCTGCCCTAGGACCTGTCCGGCCGCCCGTGGCGCGCCTCGGAGCGGACCGACGGCCGCTCCGAGGCGGGCGGGTCAGGCCGGCCAGGTGCTGATGAACTGGCTCTTGTAGAAGATGGTGGCGTCGAAGGTGTCCGGAGTGCCCTCCTTCGCCGAGATGCCGCAGGCCAGTCGCGGCTGACCCGCGGACATCCAGATCGCGGCGCCCTGCATGTCACGGCCGGGGAAAGAGTCCGCCACGTGGTGCTGGTACACCTCCGCGTACGAACCCCCGGTCTGGTTCAGGTCGAGGATCACCAGGTACGAGCCCCTGCCCGCATCGCCGTACGAGAGGTAGACGTACTGGCCGCAGAGCGCGATGCCCTGGAACAGGTCGAGGTCGGAGAGGCCGAGCTCCTTGTTGTTGGGGATCGCGCGTTCGGCCAGGCGGTTGTCCTGGCCGAGACGGCCGGCTGCCGCGTCGGCCATGCTGAACACCGCGATCCGCCACACCCGGTCGGCCGGCTCCTGGGTCGCGTAACGGATGAGCAGCCGGTTCTTGTACGGGTCGATCGCGGGCCGGGGCAGCTTGGCGTAGCTGTTGATCGTCGGCGTACGGTCGTAGATGGTGATGACCGGGTTCGTGTAGTCGAGGGTCAGTCCGTCGACGAAGCGGAAGCGGGCGAGCCGCTGGCCGGCTCCTTCCGCGGACGAAGCGCCTTCGAGCCACAGATACGGCGTCGACCCCGATCCGACCGGTTCCACGCCCATCGACGAGCCGTGGCCGAAGTTCCACAGCGCCATCGCGCCCAGGATGTTCCCCGAGAGGTCGGTCTTCGTGATCCACAGGTCGCCCTTGTTCCCGGCAGCCTGGCCCGACTTGTCCTGCACGAAGTAGATGTGGCCGTTCACGTTGTCGAAGGCGAAGGACTGCATCGCCCAGTTCGGCTGGTGCAGTGTGGCCCGCCGCACGAGGATGTCTCCGTCACCCGGGAGGTAGAAGTGCGGGGTCGCACCGACGTCCGCGTGCGCCACCCCCGCGGCCCCGAGTGTGACCGCCGGCCCGGCCGCCGCCACCGCGGCGATCCCCGCCCCCCTGCGTAACACCTGTCGTCTGCTCGGTCCATGTCGCTGCTGTTCCACTGCGAGTCCCCCTCTGTCCGTGACCCGTTCATCACTGACCGGATTTCTGCAGTCTCCATGACAACTGGGGCCAGTGGAACGGGTGTTGCGTCATGAGAGGGGATTGTGTTCGCCAAGGAAATCGTGGGGTTCCCGGTAGGGCGCCGTACCACTCCCGGCGTACGCGAGAATGGCCTCATGAGCCTGTTCCGCGACGACGGCATCGTGCTGCGCACCCAGAAGCTGGGTGAAGCGGACCGCATCATCACCCTGCTCACCCGGGGTCACGGACGCGTACGCGCCGTAGCCAGGGGAGTGCGGCGGACCAAGTCGAAGTTCGGGGCGCGGCTGGAGCCGTTCTCGCATGTGGACGTGCAGTTCTTCGCGCGGGGGAGTGAGCTGGTCGGGCGGGGGCTGCCGCTGTGTACGCAGAGCGAGACGATCGCTCCGTACGGTGGCGGGATCGTGACCGACTACGCGCGGTACACCTCCGGGACGGCCATGCTGGAGACCGCCGAGCGGTTCACCGATCATGAGGGGGAGCCGGCCGTGCAGCAGTATCTGCTGCTGGTCGGCGGGCTGCGCACCCTCGCCCGCGGTGAGCATGAGCCGCATCTCGTCCTCGACGCCTTCCTGCTGCGCTCCCTCGCCGTGAACGGCTACGCGCCCAGTTTCAGTGCCTGTGCGAAGTGCGGGATGGCGGGACCGAATCGGTTCTTCTCGGTCGCTGCGGGAGGTTCCGTCTGCGTCGACTGCCGGGTGCCCGGCAGCGTCGTACCCTCGCCGCAGGCCCTCGAACTGCTCGGCGCGCTGCTGACGGGAGACTGGGAGACCGCGGACGCCGCCGAGCCGCGGCACGTCCGGGAGGGCAGCGGACTGGTGTCCGCCTACCTGCACTGGCATCTGGAACGCGGCCTTCGCTCACTGCGTTACGTAGAGAAGTAAAAAGAACCAAGGAACCAAGGAGACGAGAAACACATGGCCGTACGCGGGATCCTGGGACGCCAGCGCCGCGAGTACAGGACGCCGGAACCGCACCCGTCCGGTGCCCGCGCGCCCAAGCTCCCCGGTGAGCTGGTGCCGAACCATGTGGCGATCGTCATGGACGGCAACGGACGCTGGGCCAAGGAACGCGGGCTGCCGCGTACCGAGGGGCACAAGGTCGGCGCCGAGCGTGTCCTCGACGTACTGCAGGGCGCGGTCGAGATGGGGGTCGGCGCCATCTCGCTGTACGCCTTCTCCACCGAGAACTGGAAGCGCTCGCCCGACGAGGTGCGCTTCCTGATGAACTTCAACCGCGACTTCATCCGCAAGACCCGCGACCAGCTCGACGAGCTCGGCATCCGGGTCCGCTGGGTGGGCCGGATGCCCAAGCTGTGGAAGTCGGTGGCCAAGGAGCTCCAGATCGCTCAGGAGCAGACCAAGGACAACGACCGGCTGACGCTGTACTTCTGCATGAACTACGGCGGTCGTGCCGAGATCGCCGACGCCGCGCAGGCCATGGCGGAGGACATCAAGGCCGGCCGGCTCGAACCGTCGAAGGTCAGCGAGAAGACCTTCGCGAAGTACCTCTACTACCCGGACATGCCGGACGTGGACCTGTTCCTGCGGCCCAGCGGCGAGCAGCGCACCTCCAACTACCTGCTCTGGCAGAGCGCTTACGCCGAGATGGTCTTCCAGAACGTGCTGTGGCCCGACTTCGACCGGCGTGACCTGTGGCGGGCCTGCGTCGAGTTCGCCTCCCGCGACCGCCGCTTCGGCGGCGCCGTCCCGAACGACGAACTGCTCGCGATGGAGCGGGCCATGCAGGGCAACACAGAGGGCGACACGGAGGCCTGACGCCGCCGCCGTACGAACAGGGCGGCACCCGGCGCTCCCCACGCCGGGTGCCGCTGTCTGTCGTACGGGACCTACGGGCCGTACGGGCTACGGGATCAGCTCGTCGTGACCGCCGTGTCGTCGATGACGAAGCTCGTCTGGAGCGAGGAGTCCTCGACACCGGTGAACTTCAGCGCGACGGTGGTGCCCGCGTAGGCCGACAGGCTCAGGGACTTCGCCACGTACCCGCTGGCCGCGTTCAGGTTGGAGTAGGTGGCCAGAGTCGTCGACCCGGCGGTGACCGTCAGCTTGTCGTACTGGGTGCTGGTGGTGGTCTCGGCCGTGTCGATGTGCAGGTAGAACGTGAACGTGGTGCCCGTGCAGCCGCTCGGGATCGTCACCGACTGGGACAGCGTGTCGGTGTGCGTCGATCCGTAGCCGTCCAGCCAGGCCTTGTAGGAGCCGGTGCGGGCGGCCTGGCTGCTGGAGCTGGTGATGACCCCGCTGGTGGCGGTCCAAGTGGTGGCGCCCGACTCGAAGCCGGCGTTGCCGAGCAGCTGCGCCGAGGTGCAGGAGCCGCCGCCGCTCGCGCTGACCGTCCAGGTGAAGGACGCCGTACCCGTGGCGCCCGTGCTGTCGGTCACCGTGACGGTCGTGCTGTAGGTGCCCGCCGTGGTCGGGGTGCCGGAGATCGCGCCGGTGGAGCTGCTGATCGACAGGCCGGTGGGCAGGCCGCTCGCGGCGTACGTCAGCGTGCCGCTGTTGGTGCTGCTGGCCGTGATCGCCAGGCTCACCGCGGTGCCGACCGTCGAGGACTGGCTGCCCGGGTTGGTGACCGTGACCCCCGTGGTCGGCACGGTGATGTGGCTGCCGACGTTGATACCGGCGAAGGCGTTGCCGACCCCGGCGTACTGGGTGGAGCTGGTGCCGTAGAGCACCCCGGCGGCGTTCAGCGCGGCGGTGCGGGCCTGGGCGTACGTGGTGCTGGACGTCATGTACGTCGTCAGCGCCTTGTACCAGATCTGCAGGGCGGCGGCCCGGCCGATGCCCGCGACGGCGACACCGTCGGAGGTCGGGCTGTTGTAGGTCACGCCGTTGATGGTCTTGGAGCCGCTGCCCTCGGAGAGCAGGTAGAACATGTGGTTCGCCGGGCCCGAGGAGTAGTGGACGTCCAGGTTGCCGACGCCGGAGTACCAACTGTCCGCGGAGCCGCCGTCCTTGTCGGGCTCGTCCATGTAACGCAGCGGCGTGCCGTCGCCGTTGATGTCGATCTTCTCGCCGATGAGGTAGTCGCCGACGTCGGTGGAGTTCGCCGCGTAGAACTCCACGCCGGTGCCGAAGATGTCGGAGGTCGCCTCGTTCAACCCGCCCGACTCGCCTGTGTAGTTGAGGCCCGCGGTGTTGGAGGTGACACCGTGGCTCATCTCGTGCCCCGCCACGTCCAGCGAGGTGAGCGCGTGAGTGCTGCTCGTGCCGTCGCCGTACGTCATGCAGAAGCAGTCGTCGTCCCAGAACGCGTTGACGTACGCGGTGCTGTAGTGGACGCGTGAGTAGGCCGCGACGCCGTCGTTCTTGATGCCGCTGCGGCCGAAGGTGTTCTTGTAGAAGTCCCAGGTCGTCTGGGCGCCGAAGTGGGCGTCGACACCGGCGGTCTGGGTGTTGGAGCCGGACCCGGTGCCCCAGGTGTCGTCGGCGTCGGTCATCAGGGTGCCGGTGCCGGAGGTGCCGTTGCTGAGGCTGTACGTCTTGTGGGTGCCGCGCGTGGTGTCGTTCAGCTGGTACGTCGAACCGGACAGCGTGGTGCCGATGGTGACCGTTCCGCTGTACTGGCTGTTGCCGGTACCGGTCTTGATGTCCTGGTACTGGTAGAGCTCCGCGCCGGTGGCGGCGTCGGTGACGACGTGCAGCCTGCTGGGCGTGCCGTCGTCCTGGAGACCGCCGATCACCGTCTCCCAGGCGAGCTTCGGGGTGCCGTTGCCGGCCCAGATCACCTTGCGGGCGCTGTCGGCGGTGGCCTTCTCGGCGTCCAGGGCCTTGGCGGCGCCGAGCGCCTTGGTCTCGGCGGCCGACTTGGTGAAGGTCGGGGTGGTGGAGGCGACCTTGATGGTCTGCTTGGTGTTGAAGGTGCTGCTGACCGTGCCCGAGGCCTGCGAGGCGGGCGGGGTGTGCACCACGATGTCGCCGCCGAGGACCGGCAGCCCGGCCCAGGTGCGCTCGTACCGCGTGTGCAGCGTGCCGTCGTTGTCCTTGGCGACGTCCTTGACGACCAGCTTCTCCTTGGCGCCGAGGCCCAGGGTGGTGGCGGTCTGCGTGGTCTTCTCGGCCGCGCTCTTGATCAGCGCGGTGCGCTGGGTGGGGGTGAGCTCCGCCTCAAGTGCGCTGGTGCGCAAGGGGCTTGGGCTCGGGGGAGCGGGCTTCGCGGCGGCCGGAACCGTCTGGACACCGACTGCCAGGAGTGCGGCGGCGGCGACCAGCGCGCCGGCTGCGGTCGTCCTGGGGGAGAGTCGACCGGGGGTGAGGAGGGATCTGTGGGGGCTGTTGCGTCTCACTCGTACTCCTACTGCGACGGCCGCGGTTCGGCGGCCGGAGACAGATCCGGGCAGACGGGGGTGTGCAGCCCGGGGCGAGCTGAGCAGCGCGCATCCCTCGTGAGGGGGCAGGGTGCGCAAGACGTGGGGGATGGCTGGAGGAACAGTGACACCCTTGATGAGGGCATGTCATCTGAACCCGGGAGGTCGAGGGTTATCCCTCTGCCTCACGGGTGACCAGGCCGTTCGATGGACGTTCGATGACTCTTCGTTGACGGAACGGCGGTCGGACAGGCTCGGTCGGGCCCGACGGTCTCACCGCGCGGCGCGCACGCGCGCGTATCTCCCGTGGATCCGGGGGCCTTGGCTGCGGGGTCCCGGCGTTGGGGCTGGGGTCGGGGTGGGTCGCGTGGCCCGGCGCTTGCGGGGTGCCGCTGTGCCCACCCGTGCCGCCCCTAGCGGCACGCATGCCCACAGTCAGAGCTAGGCGGCTGCGCACTCCGCGCAGGTCCCGAAGATCTCCACCGTGTGGGCCACGTTCACGTACCCGTGCTCGGCGGCGATCGCCTCCGCCCACGTCTCCACGGCCGGGCCCTCGACCTCGACCGCCTTGCCGCAGACACGGCAGACGAGGTGGTGGTGGTGCTCGCCGGTGGAGCAGCGGCGGTACACGGACTCGCCGTCGGACGTACGCAGGACGTCGACCTCGCCGGCGTCGGCGAGGGACTGCAGCGTGCGGTACACGGTGGTCAGACCGACGGAGTCGCCCTTGTGCTTGAGCATGTCGTGGAGTTCCTGCGCGCTGCGGAACTCGTCCACCTCGTCCAGCGCCGCCGCCACGGCGGTACGTTGCCGGGTGGAACGGCCCCGTACGGGCGATCCAGCGGTTGTCACCGTTGCCTCCTCCACGTCTGTCCTTGCCCGGCCATTGTGCCAGTCCGGACTGTGCCCGTTCAGACGCCGACCTTCCTGTTCGTTCCGCGGATGGCCGGAATCGCGCACTCCGCCGGGTCCCCGGCCGCCTGCGCGGCCGCCAGCGCCCGGGCCCTGCGCCGTGCGATCGGGGTCGCAAGGGCGGTCAGCACGATGAACGCGCCGATGGTCAGCAGCACGATCGTCGCGCCGGGCGGCACGTCCTGGTAGTACGACGTCACGGTGCCGCCGATGGTCACGCTCACGCCGATCGCCACCGCGATCGCGAAGGTGGCGGCGAAGCTCCGGCTGAGCTGCTGCGCCGCGGCCACCGGAACCACCATCAGGGCGGACACGAGGAGCAGCCCGACGACTCGCATCGCGACCGTCACCGTCACCGCCGCCGTGACGGCCGTGAGCAGGTTCAGGGCGCGCACCGGCAGGCCCGTCACACGCGCGAACTCCTCGTCCTGGCTGACCGCGAAGAGCTGGCGGCGCAGGCCCAGGGTGACGAGTACGACGAAGGCCGCAAGGACGCAGATCGCCGTCACGTCGGACTCCGAGACGGTGGACAGCGAGCCGAAGAGGTACGAGGTCAGGTTGGCGTTCGAGCCGGTCGGCGCGAGGTTGATGAACATCACGCCGCCCGCCATACCGCCGTAGAAGAGCATGGCCAGGGCGATGTCGCCGCGCGTCTTGCCGTACCAGCGGATCAGCTCCATGAGGACCGCGCCGACCACGGAGACGGCCGTCGCCATCCACACCGGGGACCAGGAGAGCAGGAAGCCGAGGCCGACGCCGGTCATCGCGACGTGGCCGATTCCGTCGCCCATCAGGGCCTGGCGGCGCTGCACGAGGTAGATGCCGACGGCGGGCGCGGTGATGCCGACGAGGACGGCGGCGAGCAGGGCCCGCTGCATGAACGCGTAATCGAGGATGTCCATCAGCTCAGCAGTCCCGTCCGGATCGGTTCGGCGTCGTGAGCCGCGTGCGGGTGTACGTGGTCGTGACCGGGCAGCGCGTGCTGGCCGAGCGCCTGCGGGGGCGGGCCGTCGTGCAGGACGCAGCCGTCGCGCAGCACCACCGCGCGGTCGATCAGCGGCTCCAGGGGGCCCAGCTCGTGCAGGACGAGGAGGACGGAGGTGCCCTGGGCGACCTGCTCGCGCAGGGTCGACGCCAGCACCTCCTGGCTCGCCAGGTCGACGCCCGCCATCGGCTCGTCCATGATCAGCAGCTCGGGTTCGGAGGCGAGAGCGCGGGCTATCAGGACCCGCTGGTGCTGGCCGCCGGACAGCGCGTTCACGGAGTCCTTGGCGCGGTCCGCCATGCCGACGAGGCCGATGGCCTTCCGTACGGCCTCATGGTCGGCCTTGCGCAGCACGCCGAAGCGGGCGCGGGACAGCCGTCCGGAGGCCACGATCTCGGTCACCGTCGCGGGCACACCGCCCGCGGCCGTGGTGCGCTGCGGTACGTAGCCGATGCGCGCCCAGTCGCGGAAGCGGCGGCGCGGGGTGCCGAAGATCTCGATCTCCCCGCCGCTGACCGGGACTTGGCCGATGATGCTGCGCACGGCCGTGGACTTGCCGGATCCGTTGGCGCCGAGCAGCGCGACGACCTCGCCGTGGTTCACGGCGAGGTCGATACCGCGCAGGACGGGGCGTGAACCGAGTTCTGCGGTCACTCCGCGCAGGGATATGACGGGCCCGCTCTTCATGCCGCCGTCCTCCGTGTTCGTTGCGTCACTTCGTGCTGCGTTCTGTCACTTCGCGCCCAGGGCCGTTTCCAGCGCCTTCAGGTTCGACTCCATGACCTGCAGGTAGTCGTCGCCCTTGGACTTGTCGGTGATGCCCTCGATCGGGTCGAGGACGTCCGTCTTGAGGCCCGCGTCCTTGGCGATGGTCTTGGCGGTGTCGTCGCTGACGAGGGTCTCGTAGAACACCGTCGTGACGCCGTCCGCCTTGGCCATCGTCTCAAGGTCCTTCACGCGGTTCGCGCTGGGCTCCGACTCCGGGTCCAGGCCGTTGATGGCCTCCTCGGTGAGACCGTAGCGCTCGGCGAGGTAGCCGAAGGCGGCGTGCGTGGTGATGAAGACCTTGCTGGTGGTGTTCTTGAGCCCGTCCGCGTACTGGGTGTTGAGGGCGTCGAGCTTCTTCACCAGCGCTGCGGTGTTGCTCTTGTATTCCCCGGCGTTGTCCGGGTCCTCCTTCTCGAAGGCCTTGCCGACACCCTCGGCGACCTCGGCGTACTTCACCGGGTCCAGCCAGATGTGCGGGTCGGTGGCCCCCGTCTCCTCACCCTCGGTGTCGTCGTGCTCGGCCGCGTGCCCGCCGACCTCGTTGCCGTGCTTCTCCAGGGTGGTCAGCGTCGCGGCGTCGATCTTCGTCTTGACCTCGGACTGCGCCACGGCGTCGTCGACGGCCGGCTGGAGGTTCTTGAGATAGAGGACGGCGTCCGCCTCCTGGAGCTGCGCGGTCTGCTTGGCGCTGATCTCCAGGTCGTGCGGCTCCTGACCGGGCTCGGTCAGGTTGGTGACGCTCACGTGGTCCCCGCCGATCTCCTCGGCGAGGTACTGCAGGGGATAGAACGACGCCACGACGTCGAGCTTCCCGCTGCTGTTGCTGTCGGCGGCGGACGAGTCCGAGCAGGCGGAGAGGGTCGCGAGACCGAGGAAAGTGGCCGCGGTCACAGCGGTCCCCGATATGAGGCGTCGTCGTACGTTCATGACAGTCATTTTCAACAAATTTGGAAACGATTGTCAACAAGGGTTTGGTCACCCAACCGATTTGATACCGGGGTGGGCAGCGCCGGTAACCTGAAGCATTCGCTGCCGTCCGTTCGTAATGAAGAGAGCACCGTGGCCGCCGACAAGATCGACACCATCGTCAGCCTGAGCAAGCGCCGTGGCTTCGTTTTCCCCTGTAGTGAGATCTACGGCGGGCAGAAGGCCGCCTGGGACTACGGCCCGCTCGGCGTCGAGCTCAAGGAGAACATCAAGCGCCAGTGGTGGCGTTACATGGTCACCTCCCGTGAGGACGTCGTCGGTATCGACTCGTCGGTGATCCTGGCCACAGAGGTCTGGGTCGCGTCGGGTCACGTCGCCACTTTCTCCGACCCGCTCACCGAGTGCACCTCCTGCCACAAGCGCTACCGCGCCGACCACCTGGAGGAGGCCTACGAGGCCAAGCACCACCGCCTCCCGGAGAACGGCCTCGCCGACATCAACTGCCCCAACTGCGGCAACAAGGGCCAGTTCACCGAGCCCAAGCAGTTCTCGGGCCTGCTCTCCACGCACCTCGGCCCCACGCAGGACAGCGGCTCCGTCGCCTACCTGCGCCCCGAGACCGCGCAGGGCATCTTCACCAACTTCGCCTCCGTGCAGCAGACTTCGCGCCGCAAGCCGCCCTTCGGCATCGGCCAGATGGGCAAGTCCTTCCGCAACGAGATCACGCCCGGCAACTTCATCTTCCGCACCCGCGAGTTCGAGCAGATGGAGATGGAGTTCTTCGTCAAGCCGGGCGAGGACGAGAAGTGGCAGGAGTACTGGATGCAGGAGCGCTGGAACTGGTACACCGGCCTCGGTCTCCGCGAGGAGAACATGCGCTGGTACGACCACCCGGCCGAGAAGCTCTCGCACTACTCCAAGCGCACCGCCGACATCGAGTACCGCTTCCAGTTCGGCGGCAACGAGTGGGGTGAGCTGGAAGGCGTCGCCAACCGCACGGACTACGACCTGAACGCCCACTCCAAGGCCTCCGGCCAGGACCTCTCCTACTTCGACCAGGAAGCCGGCGAGCGCTGGACGCCGTACGTCATCGAGCCCGCCGCCGGTGTCGGCCGCGCGATGCTGGCGTTCCTCCTGGACGCCTACGTCGAGGACGAGGCCCCCAACGCCAAGGGCAAGATGGAGAAGCGCACCGTCCTGCGCCTCGACCCGCGCCTGGCCCCCGTCAAGGTCGCCGTCCTCCCGCTGTCCCGCAACCCGGAGCTCTCCCCGAAGGCCAAGGGCCTCGCCACCGCGCTCCGGCAGAACTGGAACATCGACTTCGACGACGCCGGCGCCATCGGCCGCCGCTACCGCCGCCAGGACGAGATCGGCACCCCGTTCTGCGTCACCGTCGACTTCGACACGCTCGACGACAACGCGGTGACCGTGCGCGAGCGCGACACCATGAAGCAGGAGCGGGTGTCGCTCGACCAGATCGAGGGCTACCTCGCCAGCCGGCTGATCGGCTGCTGAGTCCGCTTGTACGTCACTGGTGCCGGGTCCCTTTCCCAGGGGCCCGGCACCGGTGCGTTCGCAGAGTTCAGAGGTCCAGGTCCGCGTACAGCGCCGCGTGGTCGGAGGCCTGCTCGGGCCTCGCGGTCACGGTGTCGAAGTGCTCGAAGGTGTTCGGCGCCCAGATTCCGCGCCGCTCCACACCCGTCCCCCGTACGAGCTCCCACAACTGGGGCGAGAACATGAGGTAGTCGAGCTTCTGGGCGGCACTGGTGCCCGTCCCGTGAGTGCCGGGGGCGCCCGTGTAGCTGGGGTGGGTCATCGCGTCCCGGAGGCCGGCATCGAGGAGTTCCTTGATCGGCAGGCTCGTCGGCCGGTCGTTGAGGTCCCCGGCGACCACGACGTGCACCGACCGCAGGAGCGCCTCCTCGTAGATCTCCTTGACCCTCCTGGCCTGCGCCAGCCGCCGGCCCGCGCCCTCTCCCCGTATCTGGCTCTTGAAGTGGTTGCCCAGGATCCACAGCGGCGTCCCGTCGAGCTCTATCTCGAACTCGGGGCAGTCCCGGCTGAAGACGGGCGGGTCGGACGGCTTCGGGTCGAAGATGTGCGACCGCAGGGACGTGATGGGGTGGCGGCTGAGGATGCCGACGTCGATACCCCGGCTGTCATTGCCGTCGATCAGCATGTTGTACGGGTACGGCTCCTTCCCCAGCGCGTCACCCAGGACCTGCCTGTTGAAGCGGGCCAGGGTGAGACGGTCCTCGACCTCGACGGTGAGCAGTATGTCGGCGTTGACCTCGGCGATCACCCGACCGGTGTTGCGCACGGCCGTCCAGCTCACGTCGGAACGCACCAGCTCGGCCCAACCCGCCCATTTCGAACGGCCCTTGGCCTTGATGTTGATGACCGGATCGGCGTCGGTCCCGCCCAGCGTGAAGAGCTTGGCGCCCGCTCCCTTGGTCTGGTTGACGTAGATCGCCCCGGCCCGGTCCGGATCGGCCTCGTAGGCCCGGTGCTTCTTCACCAGCGCGGCGATCCGCTCCTTGTCCGCGTCGGAGTAGAGGTCCTTCGCGATGAGGGCGGCCAACTCGTTGAAGTCGTCCAGGACTTCGTTGCGTTCGCCCTCGTCCTCGATGCCGAAGACCTTGGGGCGGCGGAACAGGTTCTCCGCGTTGAAGGTGGCGATACGGATGGTCATGGCGCCTCCTCGAGCGACGCAGGCGTATCCGCGTGCCGGCGCCAGGCGCCGCAAGAGGTGACTGTTCGCCGACAGCTCGAATTGTCCGAGAGCGGGGCATCGGTGTCCAACGGAACGGCAGGGGAACTTTCGGTGGCGCAAGGAGATTTCCCCGCAGGAAGCACCAATCCGGGACGACCCGCGCTCCGAAGGAGATGTCATACGGCCCGCAGGGGGTGGGCCGTGCACCTTCCACGGGGGCGTACATGCGTAAGCAAGCAGTCATTGGCGTACTGACGATGGCGGTGGCGATCGGGACGGTGGGCGCCGTCGGAACCGGGGCACTGGGCGGAGGGTCCGAGACCTCGGGCTCCGCGGCCGTCGAGGCCAAGGGAGGCACCGGCACCCTGCCCAAGGCACTCGCACCGGGCGGGCTGCGGTCCGTCGGGCTCACCGCCGACCAGCGGCTGATCGCCTTCCGGGTCGACCGGCCCGCGGACACGGCCCCGCTCGGCAAGGTCAGCGGGCTCAAGGGCGATATGGCACTCGTCGGCATCGACTACCGCGTACAGAACAACAAGCTGTACGGCGTCGGCGACCGCGGCGGCATCTACACCATCCGCGAGGCCGGCGCCCGCGCCACCAAGGTCTCCCAGCTCACCGTCGCACTCCAGGGCAAGTCCTTCGGCGTCGACTTCAACCCCGCCGCCAACCGGCTCCGCGTCATCAGCGACACCGGCCAGAACCTCCGCCACAACCTCGACGACCCGGCGGGCGCCCCCGCCGCGGGCACCACGGCCACCGACGGCACCCTCACCAACCCGCCGGTGCCCCCGAACCCGGGCGCCACCGCGCTCGGCGTGACCGCAGCCGCGTACACCAACAACGACCTCGACACCGCGACGGCCACCACCCTCTTCGACCTCGACACCACCCTCGACCAGGTGTCGGTCCAGTCACCCGCCAACGCCGGCAACCTCGCCCCGACCGGCAAGCTGGGCGTGGACGCGCCGCTGAACTCCGGGTTCGACATCTACAGTTCGGCACGGAACGGGACGAACACCGGGTACGCGGTGACCGGCGGCAAGACTTTCCGGATCAACCTGCTGACGGGGAAGGCGACTTCGACCGGATCGTTCCCGCAGGGGCGGCAGGCGGTGGACCTGGCGATTCCGCTGCGGCAGGGCTGAGCCGGATCGTGTGAAGGGCGAGGGGCCCCCGGTGACGGGGCCCCTCGCGTCCTGTGGCCGTCCTCAACGGCCCTGCAGCGCCTTGACGTTGTCGTCTAATGTCCAGTTATGTTTCTTCGAGCCGTCCCAGTTGGTGACTCCTCCCCCGGCTGAAGCTGGGGGCTTCTCGCTATGCCGGTTGGGCTTTGCGACGGACCAGCCCGGCCCGTAGAACGTTGGTGGCTCCGACTGTGTCGGCGTGTGCGGTGTGGCCGCAGGCGACGCAGTGGAACTTTTCCTGTGTGGGCCGGTTCTCCTTGGCGGTGTGCCCGCATTCGGGGCAGGTGCGGGAGGTGTTGCGGGGGTCCACGGCGATCACTTCCCGTCCGGCGCTTTCAGCCTTGGCGTGCAGGATCGTCAGGAACACCCCCCAACCGGCATCGTTGATGGACTTGTTGAGCCCGGCCTTGCTCGCGGCCCCGTTGGGCAGAAAGGTGCCCGGCTGGCCAGGGTCGGGCTTGGGTGCGGGGGCCTTGCTCATGTTGCGGATCTTGAGGTCTTCGTGCGCGATGAAGTCATGCACGCGGACCAGGCCGAGGGCGGTCTTGTGCGCGTGGTCGAGCCGCCGGCGACGCACCTTGCTGTGCAGCCCGGCGACCTTCTCCACCGCCCGCTGGTGATTGGCGGTCCGGTCCCTGGCCTTGCTACGCGGGAACCGGGACAGCGCCTGCTGTGCCGCCTCGAGCTTCGCGGCGGCCTTGCGCCCGTGGCGCGGGTTGGGCACGAACCCGCCGTTCGAGTCGGCGAGGAAGTTGGCAATGCCCAGGTCGATCCCAATCACGGAGCCGGTCGCGGGCAGCGGTTCAGGGGCAGCCTGCTCGGCGGTCAGCACGACGAACCACCTACGGCCCTCGCGCTTCACCGACACCGTCTTGACCCGGCCGGTCACGGCGCGGTGCTGGTTGACCTTGACGTGTCCGACTCCCTGGAAGCGGACCCGGGTGACGGGGTCGTGCGGGGCGGAGTCCCACCGGCAGCCGTCGCCGTCCTTGGGGAACTCCACCGTGTCGAACCAGTTGACTCCACGGAAACGCGGGTAGCCGGGTGCCTCACCGGACCTGACCCGGCGGAAGAACGCGGCGAACGACTTGTCCAGGCGGCGCAAGGTGGCCTGCTGCGAACTGAACGACCAGCGGCCCTGACACCCCGGGTCGAACGCCCGGATGTCCTTCAGCTGCGCGGACTGCATTCCGTACGTGACGCTGGCCTTCGAGACGTGCCGGTAGGCGTCGCGGCGTTCCTGTAACGCCCCGTTGTAGAGGGAGCAGTGGTCTCGCAGCATCTCGGACAGGGCTTGCGTCTGCCGGACGGTGGGTCGCATGAGGAACTTGTACGCACGGATCAACGCGACCCACCCCCTCCGGACGAATTCACCCGACCATACACACTCAACTAACATCACCACATAGAATACGAACTCGTCATATCAGACGATGAGGCCACTTCGCCTGCGGCCTCAGTTCCTGTTCTGGCCCGGCGCTCATCGCCAGGCGTCGGCGCGAAGAGCTTCTGCATGGAACTGTGAGAGTTCAACAGTTGAGGCGCTCACGTACATCCGCTTGCGCACCACCCGCCGAAGACGGCCCTGTCGTCCGCTCCGACCGCCACCACCAAGGACGCAGAGAACTCCGGCGCTCCGCGCCTCCGGGTCGAGGATCGCATTCCCGCCCGGCCTGAAGGCCGGGATCCCCTGCGAAGAACAAGGGATGGAAGCGCTCGGCGCCGGCCGCACGCCGTTGCGGCGCCTCCGCTCAGTGGCTGTGCCCGGACGCGTCAGGACTCGGCCTGGCGCACATTCCTTCCAGCAGTGCGGTCAAGATGCGCGTCAGTTGAGGTTCGACGTTGACCAGCGCGTGAGCCAACTCGGGGCGGGTTTCGTAGAGCGTACGGAGACGCATGCCGGTGCGGCCATCTGCCACAGCGCCCCGGCCATGCTCCTGGATACGTAGGGACCGGCGAGGAGATCGCCACCGCGATCGCGTCCCTGCCTTCCGATGACGCCTCCTGCGTCCCGGGTGCACATCTCGCCGACGACCGGGGGTCCTCGCCTGAGCTCAAACGTCCCGGGTTGACACCTCTGCGAGCGCAGGTAGCACCTGCGGCGCGGGTCGCAGTCCAACAGGTGACAGTCGGCGGCTGACAGATGACAACTGACAGATATTGAAATCTGTTATCTGTCATGCCATCGTGGATGTACGACACCCTTCCGGGGCACATTCCCCGCCTGGAACCCCAAGGAGTCCTCATGCAAACCCGCCCCCTCGGATCCACCGGCCCCCAGGTCTCCGCCCTCGGACTCGGCTGCATGGGCATGTCCGCGCTGTACGGCGAGGCCGACCGGGCCGAGTCCATCGCGACCATCCATGCCGCGCTCGAGGCTGGCGTGACCCTGCTCGACACCGGTGATTTCTACGCCATGGGTCACAACGAGATGCTGATCGGCGAGGCGCTGCGCGGGGCGCCCTCGGCTCGGCGTGAGCAGGCGCTCACGAGCGTCAAGTTCGGTGCGCTGCGTGACCCGGACGGCGGCTGGTCGGGGTACGACGGCCGCCCGGCGGCGGTGAAGAACTTCGCCGCGTACTCGTTGCAGCGGCTCGGCGTGGATCACATCGACGTGTACCGGATCGCGCGGGCCGATTCCGGTGTGCCGATCGAGGAGACGGTGGGCGCGATCGCGGAGCTGGTGGAGGCCGGGCACGTACGGCACATCGGGCTGAGCGAGGTCGGGGCCGACACCATTCGGCGGGCCGCCGCCACCGCCCCCATCTCGGACCTTCAGATCGAGTACTCCCTCATCTCCCGCGGCATCGAGGACGAGGTGCTGCCGACCACCCGTGAACTGGGGATCGGCATCACCGCGTACGGCGTGCTGTCGCGCGGGCTGATCTCCGGGCACTTCACGCGGGACCGGCAACTCGGCGCGAACGACTTCCGTGGGATGAGCCCCCGCTTCCAGGGTGAGAATCTCCAGCGCAACCTGGACCTGGTCGACGCGCTGCGGAAGGTCGCCGAGCAGAAGGGGGTCAGCGTCGCGCAGATCGCGATCGCCTGGGTGCTCTCGCGCGGCGAGGACATCGTGCCGCTGGTCGGTGCGCGTCGCCGGGACCGGCTGGCGGAGGCGCTGGGTGCGCTGGACGTGACGCTGGACGCCGACGACCTCGCTTCCATCGAGGAGGCCGTGCCGGACGGTGCCGCCGCGGGTGACCGCTACCCGCAGGCGCAGATGGCTCACCTCGGCACGGAGCGCTGACGGTACCGCCAGGTACGGTCTTCGTCATGGCACGGACCACCGAAGCACTGACCGCCGAGCGCATCCTCGAAGCGACCGAGGAGGTGCTGCGCCGCCACGGGCCCGCCAAGGCCACCGTGGTGGACGTGGCCCGTGCGCTCGGCGTCAGCCACGGCAGCGTCTATCGCCACTTCCGTACGAAGGCGGCGCTGCGGGAGGCGGTCACCAAGCGCTGGCTGGACCGTACGTCGCAGACGCTGGAGCAGATTGCCCGGACGCGTGATCAGACGCCTCCCGTGGCCCTACGGCACTGGCTGGGCGCACTGTTCACCGCCAAGCGGCAGAAGGCGGGGGGCGATCCGGAGCTGTTCGCCACGTACTCGGTGCTGCTCGGTGAGACCAGCGCCGTGGTCGATGAGCACATCGCCGACCTCGTTCACCAGCTCATGCTCATTGTCGAACGTGGCGTGCGGGAGGGCGACTTCGTCATCCAGGATGCCAACCCCTTGTTGACGGCCCGCGCAGTCTTCGATGCCACCGGCCGCTTCCATGACCCCGCCTACGCCCGTGAATGGGAACAGCCGGGCATCGAGGCCGAGTTCACCTCGGTCGTCGACCTCCTTCTGCGCGGGCTGAGCCGCTGAGCTGCTGAGCCGCGGAATTGCTGAGGCCGACCGTGGGCCCGGCGGAGTGTTACCCCTCCGTCGGATCCACCGTCGCCTGATGCGCCTCCGCCAGGTGTTCCTCCGCCTTCAGCCACGGCAGGAACTGCGCCGGCTTGCGCCAGCCGCACGTGTCGCATCTGATCGTGCGCTGTACGCCGGTTCGCTGGACGTGTACGACGTGTTCGCGGCCGTGCTGGTCCCAGCGGCTTACTTTGCTCGTGTTGATCTGCAGCATGCCACCTCCTGGTGATACCGCGTGATGCCGCGTATTACCGCATTCCCTTATGCAGCAAGGAGTGTGCAGCATGGCGAAGATCAACGGGGATTCTTTGGCCGCGAGTTGGCGGCGCGGTCGTCCGTCGTCACGATCCGCCGCATCAGGGTGATCAGAGTCTCACGTTCGGTGGCCGACAGGTCGCTCAGGAAGTCGGCTTGTGAGCGGTCGGCCACCTTCTTCAGCTCCTCCAGCCGTGTTTCGCCCGCCGCCGTGAGGGCGACGCGCTGGCGGCGGCGGTCACGGGGGTCGCGTTCGCGGTGCACGAGGTCCTGTTGCTCGACCTCGTCGAGGTATCCCACGAGGTGGCTGCGGTTGAGGCCGAGGCGGTCGGCGAGTTCGTGCTGGGCGAGGGGGCCGAAGTCGCCGAGGCCCGCGAGGATCGCGAAGTGGGGGAGGCGGAGACCGTGTTCCCTGAGGGCCTCGACCAGGGTGCGGTGGCCGATCCGGGCGACGTGGCCCGCCAGGTAGGAGGGCAGGGCCAGCAGGGTCGGGGGGCGTGTGGCCGGCGAGTCCGGGGGGTGAGGGGTCTCGTCCGGCTTGTCGGTGGGGGCGTCTTCGCGGGTCGGGGCCATGTCGGCAATCCTACCCTCGACGTAATGATGTCGGCATGTAATCATTACGCTGCGATGTGATCCCAGTGGTTGAACACCCCTGTCGAAATCCCCTGACGAAATCCCCTGCCGGACATCCCTAAGGACCCGCCATGCCCGACTACGGCCACGACCTCCTCTTCGGCGCGGTGCTCACCCCCGACGCCCAACAACCGGACACCGTCATCGAGTTGGCGAGGCTCGCCGACCGGGCCGGGCTCGACCTCGTCAGCGTCGCCGACCACCCGTACCGGCCGGACTTCCTGGACGCCTGGACCCTGCTGTCCGTGATCGCGGCGCGTACCGAGCGGGTGCGGGTCTTCCCGAACGTGGCCAATCTGCCCTTGCGGCCGCCGGCGGGGCTGGCGCGGGCCGCGGCGAGCCTCGACGTACTCAGCGGCGGGCGTGTGGAGTTGGGGCTCGGGGCGGGAGGCTACTGGGACGCCATCGCAAGCGAGGGGCAGCCGCGGCGTATGCCTGGGGAGGCCGTCGAGGCGTTGGGTGAGGCGATCGACGTGATCCGGGCGCTGTGGTCAACCGATGGGGACAGCGGGGGAAATGGGAACGGCAAGGCAGTCGGAGGCAAGCACTACTGGCTCGACGGGGCCAGGCCCGGGCCCGCGGCCGTCCACCCGATCAGCGTTTGGGTCGGCGCGCTGGGGGCGCGGATGCTGCGCCTGATCGGGCGCTCAGCCGACGGGTGGCTGCCCAGCGCGATCCGGGTGCCGCCCACCGAACTCGCCGTGGGCCAGCGGATCGTGGACGAGGCTGCGACTGCCGCGGGGCGGGACCCACGGTCGGTGCGCCGTCTCTACAACTTGCCCGGCCTCGCCCCGGCCGAGCAACTCGCCGAACTCACCCTCACCCAAGGGGTGAGCGCCTATCTGCTCGCCTCCGACGACCCGTCCACACTCGAACGCTTTGCACATGAAGTCGCCCCGGCTGTTGTGGAGTTGGTGGCCAAGGAGCGAACTAGCTGATCCTGCGCGGCAGTCGCAGGCTCAGGAGCGTTGTCAGTGCCACTATCGCCAGCTGGACCAGGAGTGTTGTCACCAGGGCGTCCTGCATTCCGTGGCCCGGGACGAGGGAGAGGAAGAGGGAGCCCAGGGTGGCGACGCCGAGGGCGAGGGCCGACTGCTGGGTGGTGATCATGACGCCGCTGCCGACGCCGCCTCGCACGGGCGGGACCTCGGAGAGGATGATCCGGAAGAGGACGGGGAGTTGGAGGGCCTGGCCCGCGCCCGCCACCGCCGCGCCCGGTGCCAGCTGCCAGACGCCCAGGTCCGGCCAGGACCGCCACGCGGCCAGCGCGAGTAGGGCCACGCCGATTGCCTGGATCAGCCCGCCTGCGGTGACGACCCGGGTGCCGTAGCGTGCGATCAGGTGCGGGCCGCACAGCGAGACGACGAAGAAGACCGCCGCCATCGGCGCGAGGGCCAGCCCCGCCTGGACCGGACCGAGCCCGGCGCCGTCCTGCAACGCCACCGCGATCACGAACATGAAACCGCTGAAGCCGATCCCGAACGGCACGATCATCACCAGCCCCCGGCGAAACGACGTCAGCGCGAACAGGCTCGGCGGGACCAGTGGCGTACGGCCGCGGCGGTCCTCTCGTCGCTCGACGAAGTAGAACGCCGCCGCCGCGAGCGGGAACAGGGCGAGCGACAGCCATGTCCACAGCGGCCAGCCCGCAGCCCTGCCCTCGGTCAGCGGGGCCAGCAGCGCGAGCAGCGCTATGGCGAGCAGTACCGTGCCCGGGCCGTCGACCGGCTCCGGGTGCTGCGAGCGCGTCTCGGGGACGGCACGTGCGGCCAGGACCAGGCCGAGGATCACCACGGGCACGTTCACGAGGAACACCGAGCGCCAGCCGGTGCCCGCGATGTCGGCGGCGACGAGTACGCCGCCGAGGATCTGCCCGGCCACCATGGAGAGCCCGGCCGTCGCGCCGTACAGGCTCATCGCCTTGGCGCGGCGCGGCCCGTCGGTCGCCGACTGGATGGTGGCGAGCACCTGCGGCAGCATCGCCGCGGACGCCGCGCCCTGCGCGACACGTGCCGCCACCAGCGTCCAGGCATCGGGCGCGAGCCCGCACGCCAGCGAGGTCAGGCCGAAGGCCGCCATGCCGCCGAGGAAGAGCCGGCGCCGGCCGAAGAGGTCGCCGAGCCGGCCGCCGAGGACCAGGAGGACGGCGTACGAGACTCCGTACCCGGCGATGACGAGCTCGAGGACGGACTCGCTCGCGTGCAGGTCCTGGCCCATGGTCGGCAGGGCGACGTTGACGATGAAGAAGTCGATGAGCGGCAGGGCGGCGCCGAGCAGCACGGTGAAGAGCCCGAGGCCGCCGAGCAGGGGTGGGGCGGCGGGGGAGCGGGCGGAGGTGGTGAGGGTTCCGGTTTCGGTCACGTCCTCCAGCCTTCTCCTGGTCTCAGGCTGGTACCAGAGTCTCCTTATCCTGGTAGAAGAAGTACCTGGAAACAGGGTGAGGTGTGCGGCAAGCTGGGGAGCATGACGACGATGGCGCAGGAGCAGCGAGCGGGGGCGGCGGTTGGGCACGGCGGGCAGGAGTCCGAGATCCGGCGGCATGAACTGGCCGCCTTCCTGAGGCATCGCCGCGAGCACGTCACCCCCGAGCGGGTCGGCCTGCCCCGCGGCCCCCGCCGGCGCACTCCCGGCCTGCGCCGCGAGGAGGTCGCGCAGCTCGCCGCCGTCGGTGTCACCTGGTACACGTGGCTGGAACAGGCCCGGGACATCCAGGTCTCCGTGCAGGTGCTCGACGCACTCGCCCGCGCCCTGATGCTCGACCCGAGCGAGCGCGTCCACCTCTTCCAGCTGGCCGGTGCTGTCGACCCCACCCCGGCCTCGCGCTGCCCGACGATCACTCCGGCGCTGCTGCGGATGCTGGAGCAACTGGAGCCGCTCCCGGCCTGCATCCAGAACAGCCGGTACGACATCCTCGCGTACAACCGCACGTACGCCCGTCTGCTCTGCGACCTCGATGAGGTGCCGGCCGAGGACCGCAACTGCATGGTCCTCATCACGACGAACGAGCAGTGGCGTTCCTCGATCGTGCTGCTCGACGAGACGATGCGGCTGATGGCCGCCAAGTTCCGCGCCTCCATGGCCGGGCATCTCGCGGACCCCGCCTGGAAGATGCTGCTCAAGCGGCTGCGTGCGGAGTCGGAGGAGTTCTGCGAGGTCTGGGAGCGGCACGAGGTGCTCGGCGCGCGAACCAAGCGCAAGGAGTTCCGCAACGCGGACGTCGGCCGGATCACCGTGGACCACACCGACCTGTGGCTGAACCCGGAGGCCGGGTCGCGCATGGTGACGTACGCACCCGCCGACGAGGAGTCCCGCGAACGCCTGGAGCAGCTGCACGCGATCGCCGTGGAGCGCGAGAGCGTGCGGGCGTAGCGCCAACGCCGAGCGGTGTGACGAGAGTGCGTGCGCGGCGTCGCGGGCAGACCGGAATTGTCACGCAGGCCCTAAGCCCGTACGCCCGCCGTGTCCCGTGTCTCCGACACCTCCGGCTCGAGCCGCGCGGCCGTTTCCGCGGCCGTCCGGCGTGCCCAGCGGCCGGTGGTCAGGGCGCCCAGGAAGAGGACCGCGAGGCCGCAGCCGGCGATGATCCACCAGGCGGGGGAGGCGGCGGACACGAAGGTGGCCTTGTACGCCGTCGTGGTCACGCCGGAGGCCAGCACCGCGCCGATCACGGCGACGCCGAGGGTGCCGCCGATCTGGCGGCTGGTCGAGGCGATGGCGGCGGCGACGCCCGCCTGGGAGCGGGGCATGCCGGAGACGGCGGTGTTGGTGATGGGGGCGTTCACGAAGCCGAAGCCGAGGCCGAAGAGGACGTAGCCGATGACGAGGGTGGTGTTGGACGTCTCGCCCTCGAACGCGGCGAACAGCACACCGCTCGCGGTCATCGCGATCCCGGCGATCAGGAGGGGTATGCGCGGGCCGCGGCTGCCGACCAGTCGGCCCGACAGCGGTGCGCAGACGAAGCACATGGCCGCCATCGGCAGCATCCACAGGCCCGCGTGCAGTGCGTCCAGGCCGCGCACGTTCTGCAGATAGAGCGTCGAGAGGAACAGGAAGCCGCTGAGCGCCGCGAACCCGGCGACGGCGATGACGGTGGCCCCGCTGAACGGTGCCGAGTGGAAGAAGCGCAGGTCGACGAGAGGTTCGGTGCGCCGGCGTTCGTAGCTGAGGAGGCCGAGCAGCGAGGCGACGGCGACCGCGCCGAAGGCGACGATCTCGACGGCGCCCGAGGTGGGCGCCTCGATGATCGCGTACGTGAGGGAGGCGAGGAGCGCGATGACGAGGAGCTGGCCGACCGGATCCGGGCGGCGGGCCTTGGCGGCGCGGGACTCCGGGACGTAGCGCAGGGTGAGCAGGAGCGCGGCCAGGCCCACCGGGAGGTTGATCCAGAAGATCGAACGCCAGCCGACCGAGTCCACGAGGAGGCCGCCGACCAGCGGCCCCGCGGCCAGCGATATGCCGACCACGGCGCCCCACGCACCGATCGCGCGGGCACGCTCGCGCGGATCCGTGAAGGTGTTGGTGATGATCGACATCGCGACCGGGTTCAGCATCGAACCGCCGACCGCCTGCACCATGCGGAAGGCGATGAGCGAATCGAGGTTCGGGGCGAGGGAGCACAGGACCGAGCCGAGCGTGAAGAGGACCAGGCCCGCGACGAAGACCTTCCGCCGCCCGATGCGGTCGGCTGTCGAGCCCGCCAGCATCAGCAGTGACGCGAGGACCAGCGTGTACGCGTCGATCGTCCACTGGAGGCCCGCCACGCTCGCGTGCAGTTCCTTCTGCATCGAGGGCAGGGCGACATTCAGAACGGTGGTGTCGATGCTCACGATCAGCAGGCTCATGCAGCAGATCGCGAGCACCAGCATGCGGTGGCGGTGGCTGAGCTCGGGCATTCCACCATCGTACGACCGTTTCTATAGTGCGTCTAACTAACGACTGTCGCGGCACTCGCCGGCGTACGTGACAATGGGGGAATGTCCACGCCCACCCTCGCCCCCGCGTCCCCGCTGTCGATCGGCCCCCACACCGTCCAGCCGCCCGTCGTCCTGGCCCCGATGGCCGGGATCACGAACGCGCCCTTCCGCACGCTGTGCCGGGAGTTCAGCGGCGGCAAGGGACTGTTCGTCAGCGAGATGATCACCACACGGGCGCTGGTCGAGCGCAACGAGAAGACCATGCAGCTGATCCACTTCGACGCGACCGAGAAGCCGCGTTCGATCCAGCTGTACGGGGTGGACCCGGCGACCGTCGGCAAGGCCGTCCGCATGATCGCGGAGGAGGGTCTCGCCGACCACATCGACCTGAACTTCGGCTGCCCGGTCCCGAAGGTGACACGCAAGGGCGGCGGTTCCGCCCTCCCGTACAAGAGGAACCTGCTGCGGGCGATCCTCCGGGAGGCCGTGAGCGGGGCCGGTGACCTCCCCGTCACGATGAAGATGCGCAAGGGCATCGACGACGACCACATCACGTACCTGGACGCCGGCCGGATCGCCGTCGAGGAGGGCGTCACCGCGATCGCCCTGCACGGCCGGACCGCCGCCCAGCACTACGGCGGCACGGCGGACTGGGACGCCATCGCGCGCCTCAAGGAGCACGTGCCGGAGATCCCCGTCCTCGGCAACGGCGACATCTGGTCCGCGGACGACGCGGTGCGGATGGTGCGGGAGACCGGGTGCGACGGGGTGGTCGTCGGGCGCGGGTGCCTGGGGCGGCCGTGGCTGTTCGGGGATCTGGTGGCGGCTTTCGAGGGGCGTGTGGAGTACGCGCGACCGACCCTCCGTGAGGTCTCGGCCGTGATGGTCCGGCACGCGACGCTGCTGGGCGAGTGGATCGGCGACGAGGCACGCGGTGTCATCGACTTCCGCAAGCACGTCGCCTGGTACCTGAAGGGCTTCGCCGTCGGCTCCGACATGCGCAAGCGCCTCGCCATCACCTCGTCGATCGCCGAACTCTCCGAGGGACTCGCCGAGTTGGACCTCGACCAGCCCTGGCCGCTCGGCGCGGACGGGCCCCGCGGCCGTACGTCCGGCAACAACAGGGTTGTCCTGCCGGAGGGTTGGCTCAAGGACCCGTACGACTGCGCGGGGATCGGCGAGGACGCGGAGCTGGACACGTCCGGGGGGTGACCCGCCTCGACCCGGTCTCGACAGGGGGAAACCGGCTCGCCTGTGCGGTGTGGCGGACAGCGCGGTGTGGGCGTACGCCCAACTCGACGACCCTGACGACCGTTTGACGCGCATTCAGGGACTCCGCGTCGAACTGCGCGACGCGTTCGACCCGCTCATGCGCTGTGTCAGGGTGATCGTCCTGGAGGGCCCCGCTCCCGCCGCCGAGGCGGCAAAGGGCGTTCAGCGGACGGCGGCGGAGGCCTGTCGTGCTCTGTGGCGGGTCACGGAAGGTGACCCCGGCGCCCGTGAACGCTTCGACGAGGATCACAGGGCGTTCCGCCACAGGCTGGAGGAGTTCATCGAGGCGGCCCGCACGGCCATGATCGCCTCGTGAGGTGCGATGGGGAATTGTCGGATCGACGCGCCAGTTGACGAGTGATCAGCACTCGCGATCCCCAAGGAGCCGACATGTCCGACGCCGACGCAGTGTCGAAGCCCGACGAACCCGCCGTCAGTGAACTCCGCCTGGTCGTCACCGCGGCCGACTACGACGCGGCGCTGCACTTCTACCGCGACGTCCTCGGCCTGGCCGAGCGCGGGGCGTTCTCGTCCCCCGGAGGGCGGGTCACCATCCTCGACGCCGGACGGGCCACCCTGGAACTGACCGACCCCAACCACGCCGCCTTCATCGACGACGTCGAGGTCGGGCGGCGGGTGGCCGGCCATATGCGGGTCGCCTTCCAGGTCGACGACTCCGCCGCCACCACGGCGAAGCTCGCCGCGGCCGGGGCCCAGGTGATCGCGGAGCCGACGCGCACCCCCTGGAACTCGCTGAACTCCCGGCTGGAGGCACCGGGAGCCCTTCAGCTGACCCTCTTCACCGAGCTCGGCGAACCCGACAACTAGCGCGGTAGCGCCAGGCTCAGGCGCCCCCCACCGCCGTAAGCAGCGCCAGCGGCGCCGCCGCCGACCTCGACTCCCGTACGCACGCGTGCGGGTAGGGCACCGGCTCCGAGTGGGTGTCGCGGCCGTAGCCCGCGAGGACCTCGGGGAGGCGGTGGCCCGCGGCGGTGGCCGCGTCGACCAGGGCGTGGGCGACGGTGCGGGCCTCGTCGTGCAGGCCGTACCTCGCCAACCCCAGGGTGATCAGGGCGTTGTCGTGGGGCCAGACCGAGCCGCGGTGGTACGAGAGCGGGTGGTACGCCGCCTGGCCGGAGGCGAGCGTGCGGACGCCCCAGCCGGAGAAGAAGTCGGGTTCGAGGAGACGGCGGCCGACCAGCTTGCCGTACTCCTTGTCGAGCAGACCCGACCACAGGAGGTGGCCCGCGTCGGAGGCGAGGGCGTCGACATGCCGGCCGTCGCCGTCCAACGCCAGTGCGGGGAAGGAGTGTTCGGGCATCCAGAAGTCCCGCTGGAAGCGGTCGCGGAGGTCCCCGGCGGCCTGTTCCAGGAGGGCCGCGTAGACCTCGTCGTCCCAGACCGTGCGGGACAGGTGCGCGGTGCGGCGCAGTGCGTCGTACGCGTATCCCTGCGCACCCGCCGCCATCACCGGTCCTGAGGGGCGGCTGCCGTCGGCCGAGCAGATGGCGCCCGGGGAGTCCTTCCAGTTCTGGTTGGCGAGGCCGCCGCCGTCCGCGCGGTAGACGAGATAGCCGCGCGAAGTCAGCCCGCCGTGGTCCAGCATCCAGCCGATCGCCGCACGGGCGTTGGCCTCCAGGCGCCGGGCCAGGCTCGTATCACCGGTCTGCTCGGTGTACGCGCCGAGCAGCACCAGGAACAGCGGTGTCGCGTCCACCGAACCGTAGTAACGCCCGTACGGCACCTGCCCGAAGTGCGCCAGCTCGCCGTGTCGCACCTCGTGCACGATCTTGCCGGGCTGGCACACCGCCTCGGCGCCCACCTCGGTCGCCTGCGTCGCGGCGAGCGCGGGCAGCGTGGCGGCGGCGAGCTGGGGGCGGTAGGGGAGCGCGAAGAGGGAGGTCAGGAGCGCGTCACGGCCGAGGAGGGTCAGGAACCACGGGACTCCGGCCGCCGGGACGCGGAGTTCCTCGCCGTCCGGGCCCAGGGCGCCGACCTGGAGCGCCGCCAGGTCGGACAGGCCCCGCGAGCAGGCGGCGGCCAGCTCGGGCCAGCCGGTCGGGAAGGGCACGCCCTCGGTGAACTCCCCTTCGAGGGCGAGGAGTTGCTCGTTCGCGGCGGCGGGGGAGAGCGGTACGTCCGGCTCGTGGGCGGCGCCGTGCGGACGTGCCGCGACCCGCAGTGACAGCTCCGCGCTGCCGTGCGGTTCGAGATCGAGGGTCCATACGAGGCGACGGGCGCCCGTGCCCGTCTCCTCCACGCCGTCCGGGGCGGGCTCGGAGGTGACCGTCGTACAGGACCGCCATTCACCGCGCTGGTAGCCGAACTCCACGCCGTCGTCGAGGACTTGGCGGGAGCGGACCACGCCCGTCTTGGCGTAGGTGCGGTAGTCGGAGCGCAGCTCGAACTGGTCCGTGAAGTCGGCGTCCGCGGTGACCGCGACGCGGACCGTGGTGGGCGCCGGGCGGTTGCTGGTGACGCGCAGCGCCTCCACGAACGCGCCCTCGGCGACGGCCTGTTCGCGGAAGACCGTGTATGCGGGCGGTTCGTTGCGGCCGCCGCGCGGGACGAGTACACAGCGTGCCGTGTCGCCGTCCGCGACCGGCGTGAGTGCCTCGGGCACCGCGCCGTCCAGGGTCAGCTGCCAGCGGCTCAAGTGCCGTGCGTCGCGCACGAATAAGCCGTCCGGGGAGCTGCCGCCCCGTACGCCGCTGATGTCCCCGCCGTCGCTCACGGCGGCGAACGTCCCACCGTGCACGAGCAGATGATGCCGGTCCGTCATCCCCGGTCCCCTCCCTTGGCGCCCGTCTCGAATGCGTAGGCGAGCGCGTTCCCGAACGTGCTCGCGCGGTGTGCCTTGTCGAACGTGTCGTGGCCCGGGTGGGAAGCGAACTGATCCGCCCCCGCGGGCGCGTGCAGCAGGTCGAGCGTCAGCGCGGCCGTCCAGCTGAAGCCGAGTGCGCCACAGGCCTCGCCGGTGTACGGATCCACGTACTCCGCGAAGTCGGACTCACCGGCCGTGTCGAGCAGCGCGGCCCGCAGCCCGTCCGCGCGCACCTGCTCGCCGTGCAGCCGCAGCCCGCGCTCCAGCAGCCAGTTGGTGTTGAACCAGGCAGGGCCGCGCCAGTAGCGGTGCGGATCGAACGCGTCCCCGGTCAGGTCGTAACTCGGCACGAGCCGCGTGGCGTCACCGAGTCCGAAGTGCGGGCCGCTCGCGGTGCGTACGAGGGTGGCTGCGATGTCGCTGGGCAGCGTGGGCAGGAGGAGCGGGATCAGCCCGGCGACACTGCGCTCGGTGATGAGAGCACCGCGCACCTGAGAGCGGCGCTCTGTTCCGAGAGCACTGCTCTGCGAGCGCCGCTCCGATTCGAGAGCACCGCTCTCGCCGCCCCCGTACACGTCCCGGCAGAAGAACATCCCCTCCGCCGGATCCCACAGCCGGTCCACCAGGGCCGCCGTCAGGCGCTCCGCGCGGGCGTGCCGGGCGGTCCCGGCCGCCCCCAGCTCCTGTGCGATGTGGGCGAGGGCGTGCTCGGAGGCGATCAGCAGCGCGTTGAACGCCGGGTCCTCGACCGCGAACTCGCCCGCCCCGTCCGCGTACCCGCCGTCCCGGTAGTCCGTCGCCAGCCGCACGTAACGCCCGTAGTCCAGATCCGTCGGACGGTCCTCGGCGGCCCCGTGGTCGAGGTCGGCGCGGCGGAAGGAGCGGGCCGGGGCCGGGGTGATCCGGCTCAGCGGCGCGTCCCAGCAGGGGCTGTTGTCCATGCCCTGCTCCCAGGGGTGGACGACGGAGGCGAGGCCGCCGCCGCCCAGGTCCCGGCGGTGCAGGAGATAGCGGTGCCAGGCGGCGAGGCGGGGATAGACGCGGGGGAGGAAGGCGCGGGCCCGTGAGAGGCCCGGGTCGGCCTGGTGCACCAGCCATGCGGCGAGCGCGTGCACCGGTGGCTGGACGATGCCCGACGTCTGTACGTTGCGCGGGGCGCCGGTGGCGTGCCCCGCGGTCGAGGAGCGCCAGAAGTCGGGGCTCGGGAAGTACGCGTCGAGCGGCACGGAGGGGTTGAAGACGATGTGCGGGATACGGCCATCGCCCCACTGGGCGCCGAGCAGCGTCTCCAGCTCCGTCTGCGCCCGCAGGGGCGACAGGTGGCGCAGCCCGATCGCGATGAACGCGGAGTCCCAGGACCACTGGTGCGGGTACAGGCCGCGCGAGGGCACGGTGGACGTTCCCGTCCAGTTGTCGTTCAGTACCCGGGCGGCCCTGAGGTGCAGCGACCCCGCCGACTGTGCGGGATCGTATACAAGTGGTCCGGTATGGGTGACCTCACCCCGACCCGGTGGCGACGATGGTCCGGAGGTGTGCGCGGGTGTGCCTGAGGTGCGTACGGAGGTGATGATTCCCGTGCGCAAGGCGGTGAGCTGGGTTGTGCTGTCCACTCAGGTCTCCCGGAAGACATCCTGCCGACCAGTTCGGCTGTAGCTACCGTAGGGTTACGTCTATTTAACACGCAAAACTCAATATGTAATGCAGAGTTGAGGAACGCAAGAGGGTGGGCATGACAGGAAGGGCGGACAGGACCGTGCGCGCAGGGAACCAGGCAAGCTCCGGAGAGCTGCTCGAACTGGTGCGCAGCGGCCGGGCCACGACGCGCGGCGCGCTGCAGCAGGCCACCGGTCTGTCCCGGGCCACCGTCGGCCAGCGCCTCGACCGGCTGTTCCGCGTGGGCTGGCTGCGCGAGGGCGCCGGCGGCCCGGTGGACTCCCCGCTCGGGGGGCGCCCCTCCATCACCCTCGAATTCGACGACGCCCACGCCGTCGTCCTCGCCGCCGACCTCGACACCCGGCACGGCCGGGCGGCCGTCCTCACCCTGACCGGCGAGATCCTGGCCGAGAAGTCGGGCCTCCTGGTCGTCGACGAGGGCCCGGACGCGGTCCTCGGAGAACTCGGCCGCTGGTTCGCCGACCTCCTGGTGAAGGCCGCAAAGCCCGCCGACGCCGTGTGCGGCATCGGCCTCGCGGTTCCCGGGCCGGTCGACAGCGACACCGGCCGGGTCGTACAGCCGCCGATCATGCCGGGCTGGGACGGCTATGACATAAGGGGACGCCTGAGCCGCGCGTTCGCTGAGCACGCGGGTGCGGGCACCCTGAGTGCCGCCGGGGCAGGCGTCCCCGTACTCGTCGACAACGACGCCAACCTCATGGCGTACGGCGAGCAGCGCACCGGCTACCCGGACTGTTCGGCGTTCGCCCTGGTCAAGGTCTCCACCGGTATCGGTGCGGGCATGGTCGTCGGCGGCACCATCTACCGGGGGATCGACGGCGGCGCCGGCGACATCGGGCACATCCGGGTGGGCGCCGACGCGCTGTGCCGGTGCGGTTCGTACGGCTGTCTGGCCGCCGTCGCCAGTGGCGGCGCGGTGGCGCGGCGGCTGGCCGAGTCCGGGGTGGCGGCGGCTTCCGGCTCAGATGTGCGGGACCTGCTGACGTCCGGGCATCCGGAGGCGATGGCGCTCGCGCGGGAGGCGGGGCGCCAGGTCGGGGACGTACTGGCGACCGTGGTGACGCTGCTCAACCCGGGCGTTCTGATGATCGCCGGGGATTTGGCCGGAACTCCCTTCCTGACCGGCGTACGGGAGCTGCTGTACCAGCGGGCGCTGCCCCGCTCCACCGCTCATCTGGACGTGGTGACCTCGCGACTCGGCGAGCGGGCCGGGCTGATCGGGGCCGGGGCGCTGGTCGTGGAGTACTTGTACGCGCCTGAGCGGGTCGAGGAGCGGCTGGCGGCGCTGGGTGTGTGACCGACACCGGTGCCGGGTGTGTGACCGACGCCGGAGCTGGGCGTGATCGATGCCCGCTCGGGGAGTTGTGTGACATCCGTGTGACGTGTCCAGATCCTGGTCCGCATGGTGAAATCCGGCCTTCCTCCCGGCGTGATTCTCGCCACGCTTGATAAGGGGTAGGCTCAGATGAGCGGATCATGAGCGGCTGCACTTCTCCAAGGGGTGGCACTCAGTGCCACCCCTTGATCGTTCAGCAGCTGAACTCAGGCGAGTCTGGAGCCGCTCAGATGAGTGAATATCCTGGTCTACGGGCGTTGATTCGTTCAAGAAGTGAAAACATCGCCACCCCATCGCTTGCCAAGCCTTGACTTTCGATCTGGTGGCGGACGAGTGGTTACAGGCGCATGACGCGCAAGTGGACGTACCCAGACGCCTTCGATCTGGGTATGTTCCCCGTCGTCAGGGCAGCCACCGCGACGTCGAGGAGTCGAGACTCGTGTCGGAAAACAAAGATCCCCACGTAGCTGAGAGCGCGGTTGAGGGAGTGAAGTTCGTTTATGACTTCACCGAGGGCAACAAAGACCTCAAGGACCTCCTCGGCGGCAAGGGTGCGAACCTCGCCGAGATGACCAACCTGGGTCTTCCCGTCCCTCCGGGCTTCACGATCTCCACCGAGGCGTGCAAGACGTACCTCGACAGCGGCGAGGAGCCGGCGGCACTGCGTGACGAGGTGAGTGCACACCTCGACGCGCTGGAGCTGCGGATGGGCAAGAAGCTCGGGCAGGCCGATAACCCCCTGCTCGTATCCGTCCGTTCCGGTGCGAAGTTCTCCATGCCGGGCATGATGGACACCGTCCTGAACATCGGGCTCTCCGACAAGTCGGTGCAGGGCCTCGCCAAGCAGGCCGGTGACGACCGCTTCGCGTGGGACTCGTACCGCCGTCTCATCCAGATGTTCGGCAAGACGGTCCTCGGCGTCGACGGCGAGCTCTTCGAGGACGCGCTGGAGGCGGCGAAGGAGGCCAAGAAGGTCACCGTCGACACGGACCTCGAAGCGGCGGACCTGAAGAAGCTGGTCACGAAGTTCAAGAAGATCGTCAAGACCGAGGCCGGGCGGGACTTCCCGCAGGAGCCGCGCGAGCAGATGGACCTCGCCATCCACGCGGTCTTCGACTCCTGGAACACCGACCGCGCCAAGCTCTACCGCCGCCAGGAGCGCATCCCGCACGACCTCGGCACGGCGGTCAACGTCTGCTCGATGGTCTTCGGCAACCTCGGCCCCGACTCGGGTACGGGCGTCGCGTTCACCCGCGACCCGGCCTCCGGCCACCAGGGCGTGTACGGCGACTACCTCCAGAACGCGCAGGGCGAGGACGTCGTCGCGGGCATCCGCAACACGGTCCCGCTCGCCGAGCTGGAGCAGATCGACAAGAAGTCGTACGACCAGCTCATGCAGATCATGACGACCCTGGAGAACCACTACAAGGATCTCTGCGACATCGAGTTCACCATCGAGCGCGGACAGCTGTGGATGCTCCAGACGCGTGTCGGCAAGCGCACGGCGGGTGCGGCCTTCCGTATCGCCACGCAGCTCGTCGACCAGGGTCTGATCGACGAGGCCGAGGCGCTGCAGCGGGTGACGGGTGCGCAGTTGGCCCAGCTGATGTTCCCCCGCTTCGACGACGAGGCGAAGGTCGACCAGATCGGCCGGGGCATCGCGGCGTCGCCGGGTGCGGCGGTCGGCAAGGCGGTCTTCGACTCGTACACCGCGATCAAGTGGTCGCGTTCGGGCGAGAAGGTCATCCTGATCCGCCGCGAGACGAACCCGGACGACCTCGACGGCATGATCGCCGCCGAGGGCATCCTGACCAGCCGCGGCGGCAAGACCTCCCACGCGGCCGTCGTCGCGCGAGGCATGGGCAAGACGTGTGTGTGCGGCGCCGAGGAGCTCGAAGTCGACACCAAGCGGCGGCGGTTGACGTCTCCGAGCGGTGTGGTGGTGGAAGAGGGCGACGTCGTCTCGATCGACGGCTCCACGGGCAAGGTGTACTTGGGCGAGGTCCCGGTCGTCCCGTCCCCGGTCGTCGAGTACTTCGAGGGCCGGATGCACGCGGGTGCCGACGACGCCGACGAGCTGGTCGCCGCCGTGCACCGGATCATGGCGTACGCGGACCGCGTCCGTCGGCTCCGCGTCCGCGCCAACGCCGACAACGCCGAGGACGCGTTGCGCGCCCGGCGCTTCGGCGCCCAGGGCATCGGCCTGTGCCGCACGGAGCACATGTTCCTGGGCGACCGCCGCGAGCTCGTGGAACGGCTGATCCTGGCCGACACGGACGCCGAGCGCGAGGAGTCGCTCAAGGAGCTGCTGCCGCTCCAGAAGCAGGACTTCATCGAGCTGTTCGAGGCGATGGACGGGCTGCCGGTGACGATCCGTCTCCTGGACCCGCCGCTGCACGAGTTCCTGCCCGACATCACCGAGCTGTCGGTCCGGGTGGCCCTCGCGGAGTCCCGCAAGGACTCCAACGAGAACGACCTGCGCCTCCTCCAGGCCGTCCACCGCCTGCACGAGCAGAACCCGATGCTGGGCCTGCGCGGCGTGCGTCTCGGCCTGGTCATCCCCGGCCTGTTCACCATGCAGGTACGGGCGATCGCCGAGGCCGCCGCCGAGCGCAAGAACGCCAAGGCCGACCCTCGCGCCGAGATCATGATCCCGCTCGTCGGTACGGTGCAGGAGCTGGAGATCGTCCGCGAGGAGGCCGACGAGGTCATCGCCGAGGTCCAGGCCGCGACGGGCACCGAACTCAAGCTCGCCATCGGCACGATGATCGAACTCCCGCGCGCCGCGCTGACCGCCGGTCAGATCGCCGAGGCCGCGGAGTTCTTCTCCTTCGGCACGAACGACCTCACCCAGACGGTCTGGGGCTTCTCCCGAGACGACGTAGAGGCGTCCTTCTTCACCGCCTACCTCGAGAAGGGCATCTTCGGAGTCTCCCCCTTCGAGACCATCGACCGCGACGGCGTCGGCAAGCTCGTACGCGACGCCGCCATCGCCGGCCGCGAAACCCGCCCCGACCTCAAACTCGGCGTCTGCGGCGAACACGGCGGCGACCCCGAGTCCGTCCACTTCTTCCACGAGGTGGGGCTGGATTACGTGTCCTGCTCGCCGTTCCGGATTCCGGTGGCGCGGCTTGAGGCGGGGCGCGCGGCGTCGTCTTCGGCGGGGAGTGACCACCGCTGATGCGCTGAAACCCCCGGAACCGCGGTCGGGTCACCCCGACCCTCACCGACTCGACGGCGGTTCGGGCGCACGAAGGAGGGGCGGCACCCTGTGCGGGGGTGCTGCCCCTTCGTGCATCATCTGCGGGGACTGCCAAGCTACGTGGCTGACCAGACAAAATGGCGTTTGCTTGCGTTGGTTGCCGTTGAACGCGAGGGAAGGTGTTGTGCCCTCGTTGTGCCTTCTGGGCGCGATTGGGGCCTGAACGCGCTGCCACCAGAGAGGCTGGTTGTGGACCGTTGGCGGCGAACCCTCCGCCGACGCGACTGCATGTGCGCTGTCGGCCAGATTTCACGCGGTCGTGTTCCGCCTCCTGCTGGATCTGCTGGGCGACGTCACGCCAGTGGTGCAGCCGCTGCCACCGTCCGTAGTGCTCGCTGATGCCGGCGGGGCATGCCGGTATTTCGGAGGGACGCCGTACGAGCTTGCGTTGCAGATCCGGCTCCGAGCCACCACCCACCTTGGCCCCGATGGCCTGGCCATCCGGATCGGCATCGCGCCGACCGAGCACTCGCCACGATGGCGTCCGGCCACGCCGGGACGGAGGGCATACGCCTGGTCCCCGCGGATCCCGACGCGATCCGGGCGTTCGTCTACCCTCTGCCGGTGAAAGACCTGGACGGCATCGGTCCCGCCCATGCGGCCACCCTCGTCCGCTTCGGCCTGGACACCGTCGGAGTCCTTGCCAACACCCCGCTCGGCACCGTGCAGCGTATCCTCGGCGCCCGCGTGGGTCGTCGCGCGTATGACCGGGCTCGCGGTCTCGCCCCCCGCGCGATTGTGCCCACCGCTCTACCTGCCAGCACCAGCGATCAGCGGCTGCTCGACCGCGACACCCTCTACCCGGACCTGCTCCCCACCGAAGTGCTGGACACGGTCGTCACGATCGCGTCTCGGCTTCGGGAGAGCCACCAGGTCGCCGGCGCCCTGATGCTGACCGTGAGTCTGGCCGGAGGCGCCGTGATCGAGCGGACTCGCGCGCTGGCCGCTCCGTCTGCCCACCGAGGACCTGCGGACCGCCGCGATTGGCATGTGGCCCTCCCTGGCCCTGGAACGCGCCCGGGTGCGCGGAATCAAGCTGCGCGCCGACCAGCTCGCCACCGCCAACGGCGTGACTGAGCAGCTTTCCTTGGGCGGCTCCCGCGAGAAGTTGCTGCGGCTGGAACGGGTCATCGGCCGTGCGAACGCGAGGTTCGGGACGGGCGCCGTGGTCCCGGCGACACTGGCCAACCGTCGCGCTGGCTGACCTCGGGGGAGGGCCCTCCACTCTCCCGGTGTAAAGGGCCGACCTACTTCAGCAATCGAGCCCGCATCTCAGCAGGAGATGAGCACTCGACGGTCTACACGAGCAGTTGGTGTACTGACCGGCAGAGATGGGATCCGTGGGCTTCCCGGAAACCGCCCCCTGGGAGAGTCCAACTCACCACACTGGTAACTGCGCCGTGGAGCAAGCGGGTCCATGGCCGATCGGGGGGCGCATCATGGATGTTCTACTGGGTCTGACGCCGGACGGCGCGGCGGACGCGGAAGAGAGCGAGCGGCTGACGATCCGTCTGCGCGCCGAGGTGCGCAGGCTCGACATCTACACGTTGCAGGTGCTTGCCGACGGCGCCCCTCCCGAGGGCGCCAAGGCGGTCGATCCGGTCACCGCGGGCGCCGTCGTCCTGGCGCTGAGCGCTCCGAGCGGGGTACTCACTTCGCTGGTCGGGCTGTTGCAGGACTGGCTCGGGCGGCAGTCCGCCGGGCACCGGGTCTCGGTCACCATCGACAGTGACACGTTGGAGCTGGAACAGGCGACCCCCGAAGAACGGCGGCAGCTGATCGAGGCTTTCGTGCGCCGACACGGGGCGGGTGGAGAGTAGCCGTGGGACGTCGGCTGGCCCTGCTGATCGCCACGTACGCGTATGACGACGAGGGACTGCGGCAGCTGACCGCGCCCGGTCACGACGCCGAGGCGTTGTCCGAGGTGCTGAGCGCCCCGGACATCGCCGGGTTCGAGGTGAAGATCCTGATCAACGAACCGCATGACCGGGTCGGCGCGGCTCTCGGCGATTTCTTCCGCGACTGCCGCCACGACGACCTCGCCCTGCTGTACTTCACCGGGCACGGTCTCAAGGACGACGAGGGCCGGCTCCACCTCGCCACGTGCGACACCCGCCGCAACAACCTCATGTTCACCTCCCTGTCCGCGGAGGGGATCGACCGGGCCATGAGCGCCTGCAACTCCCGGCAGCAGGTGCTGATCCTCGACTGCTGCTACAGCGGCGCCTTCCCGGCCGGCCGGCTCGCCAAAGGCGACGACACCGACGTACACACGCTGGAGCGGTTCCAAGGCCAAGGCCGCGGCCGTACCGTGCTGACCGCCTCCGACGCCACCCAGTACTCCTTCGAGGGCGACCAACTACACGGCAGTGCCCCCCGGTCGGTCTTCACCGGGCACCTGGTGCAGGGGCTGCGCGACGGCAGCGCCGACCTCGACGACGACGGCGACATCACCCTCGACGAGCTGTACACCTATGTCCACGACAAGGTCGTCACCGAGATGCCGCAGCAGCGGCCCAAGAAACAGGAGAACGTAGAGGGCCGCACCGTCATCGCCAGGAACGTCAACTGGGTGCTGCCCGTCCATCTTCAGCAGTCCCTGCGCAGCCCGTTCGCGGACGACCGGCTCGGCGGAGTGCGGCAACTCGCCCACCTGTACCGCATCGGCAACGAGACAGTCCGAGCCCGCGCGGAAGAGCAACTCCGGCTTCTGACGGACGACGACAGCCGCGAAGTGTCCGCCGCGGCAACCTCAGTAGTGAGGGAGGACGTCGAAGGCCTCCCAACGGCCGGTCCAGGGCTGGCAGACCTTGACAGCCTGCTCGAACAGGCCACTGAAGAGCGTAACGAAGGTGCGCTCGAACAGGCCGAGGATCACTACTGGTCGGCTCTCGACCTGGCCATCCAGCACCGCGCCAGGCGGAAGGAAGGCTGGGCGTGGGACGGCCTCGGCTCCTGTCGTTGGAGAGTCGATGACCCCGAGATGGCGCTGAGGTTCTTCACCCGGGCCGATCGCCTCGCCGACGAGACAGGCGACGCACATCTGAAGGCCTGGAGCCTGTACAACTTCGGCGTGTACCGAAACCGACGCGGTGAACTGGCGGCGGCCAAGGACTTCTTCGAGCGAGCCTTGGCGGTGGCGGACACCCATCGCTGCCCTGCGGCCGCAGGCTGGAGCCACCACATGATGGCCGAGTTGGCACGGGCCGAGGAAGACGCCCACCAGGAGCGGGAGCACTACGCAGCCGCTGCGCGTGTCGCCCTGGCTTCTCACGACGACGGTCTGGCGGGTTGGAGCCTGTATCACGTCGCCAGGTGCGCAGAACGCTCCGGCGATTTCCCACAGGCAGGCGAGCAGTATGCGCGCGCCTTGGAGATCGGCGCCCGAATCCACAATCATTGGATGGTCCAGAAGACCGAGGCAGGACTCGCGCGGATCGCCGATCCCAACTAAAGCCTGTGCCAGAAGTCCGTGGGCGGGCATTTCCCTTGTATGGGTGGGGTGTTGAGGGCTGAGCCGGTGTGGATCGAGTGGTTCACCGGGTTGTGGGCGGACCGGTTCGCACGGCTGCTGCGGGCAGTGCGGGAGCGGGGAGAAGCCCGGTAGCAAGTTCCGTGTCCCGAAGGCACGACGCTCCACGACCTACGGCACTTCTATGCCTCGGTCCTGACCAAGAACGGGGCGGCGCCGAAGCAGGTGCAGAGACGGCTTGGTCACGCCAAGCCGTCGATCACGCTGAACGTCTACACCCACTTGTGGGAGGCGGAAGAGGATCGGACGGCCGGCATGATGGAGGCGACTCTCAACGATGTGCCCTGAGAGTGCCCGCCAGCTATGACAGATGGCTGACTTCCCAGCTCAGGAAGTCAGCCATCCACTCTGTGCGGGGGTGCCGTCCCTTCGTGCCTGATCTGCGTCCTCTCCGACGACGAGGTGCCGGCCAGGGGTTAGGGTGCCAGGGGCAGATTCATCGCGTCATAGAGCGGCGCGTCCGCGAAGGGCTGTACCTCGCCGAACCATGCGTAGCCCCATGTCTCGTACAGGCCACGGACCTTCGGGTGATCACGTTCGACGAGGAGCGTCACCCGTTCCTCGGGTCGGCCGCGCAGTAGCTCGTCGTGAATCTTCCTCGCGGCCCCGGTGCCCCGGAATTTGTCGACAACCATGAGTTCGGACAGGGCGAACGTGCGGGCGCCGGTCTCGACGGTCGCACCGTCGGGAACTGGTGTGAGCAGTCCGTTCCACCAGCGGGTGTCGGTCGGCAGCGTGCAGCCGTAGGCGTAGCCGATCGGGGTGTCGTCGAGGTAGCCGACGACCGCGGCGAAGCCGGGCACCTCGGTGTTCCAGCCGAGCCGTTCGTCGAACCGTTCGATGCTGTGGAACTCCTCGCTGAGCCGGTCCGCGTAGATCTCCGCGTACACATCGAGAAGTTCGTGCCGAACGTCATCAAGGCCTGTGGCGTCCCTGCGTTCCAGCTGCAGCCCGTCCATGCTTCACGCTCCTGGGGTCTGGCGTGTCTGCTCAAGGAAGTCGGCCGCCGCCGGCACATGGGCGAAGCGCCGTAACTCCCGCCGTAGGTCGCCGAGTTTCCCCTGAATCCGTTCGCTCTGCACCCGCCCTGCGATCGCGCACGCCTGCCTGGCCTCGGTGACGGCCTGCTCGATGTCGCCGCTGTCGAGAAATGCCTGCGCTCGCTGCGCCGTGTAGTACACCCGGTTGCGCTCGAAGCGAGGCTCCAGCATGTCCAGGGCGGCGCCGGTGAGTAACTGTGCCCGTTCGTGGCGGCCGAGGGCCTGGTGGGCGGCTCCGGCTAGCCCCACCAGTTCCGCAGGCGTCAGGAACGACAGCCAGGCAGCGGGCTCGCCCTGTGTACGGTCGTAGGCCGTCTCGGCGCGGGCGAGGGAGCGTTCGGCGCGAGTACGGTCCCCAGTGCGTGCATGCCCGACGGCCTGACGGCAGTGCAGCAATGCCATCAACCACGGGTCCCCCTTGGCCTGGCGGGTCTCGACCGCGGCTCGGCCGATACGCAGTGCCTCCTGATCCCGGTCGAGGAGGCGTGCCTGCATCGCGAGGTTGGACCACACCCGTGCCTGCAGCATGCCGTCTCCGGCGAGCATGCCGTGCTGCAGGGCCTCGTTGTAGAGGCTGGTCGCCTCCCCTTGCCTACCCGCGTCGTAGGCGAACCAGCCTGCGGACGCGGCGAGATCCCCTGTAGCGGCGTACAGGGCGCGCTCGACGCGCTCTCCGTAGGCGCAGTGGTTGAGCGCGTGGTGGACGTGCCTCAGGGCTTGCGCGGCGACCTTGTGCAGGGCACCCCCGCCGAGAGTGTGATCGTGGGTGTACAGGGCGGGAACGATGCCGCGGATTCGCTCGACGTCGCTCATGCCGAGACGGCCGGCCGAGGGGATGGCGTCCAGGCCGAGAGCGGTGGCCAGGCCGACCGCGATGAACTCCCGTCGTCTCACCGGGCGCTGCTCCTTCACAGGAGTCGGCCGCAGCGGCGGGGTCGGCACACGTGAGGACTTCCGCGGGACGAAACCCATGGCCTCCGGGCTGCGGCCGAAGATTTCTTGAAGGGGCAGAAGGTAGCGGGCCCACGGCCATTGCACGTCCCCGGCGATCCACCGCCGCACATGCCGGTCGGTGCAGTCGTTGGCCTTGCCGAACATGTCCTCGGCAGTTCGGTTCACCTCGTCGGCCAGCTGCTGGTGCGTGAGCCCGAACTCGGTGAGCAGCGCCTCAAGCTGGACGTTCCGTTGTCTGGCCACGACCGTTCCCCCTCGTGCACCTGCGTCCCTCGACGGTAGCCCTACCGCCGCTGCCTGCCCGGTAGAACTGTCCGGTCGGCTGCCGGTAACTCCCCCAGTTCTGTCCTGATGGGCGACAGGACACTTCCGGTTTCCTCAAGTCATGAGCAGAGACGCCCGATCTCAGGAGCAAGGCACGGTCCAACTCGCGGCCCATCCTGTGCCGTCTGTGGACACGCTGTCCGAGGCGCAGGTTCGGGGCAAGGGCTGCGTGTGGTGCGGCGCGACCCTTGACAACCGTGCGGCCGTCGACCTCGGGGAGCGGACCTCAACTGCCCACGGAGTTGAGGCCCGGCGGTGGTTCCCGCGTGGTTGCCTCACGTGTGCTGGAGCGCGCTACTACCGCGCTCTGCTGGACCATGCCGGAACATGCGAGCAGTGCGCCGACGACCAGTCCCGGTGCGAGACAGGCACAGCGCTGCACAAGGCCGTGAGGGAGACCCGGCGATGACCGAGCGCGGGTTGATCTGCTGCTACTGCCAGAAGGCCATCACACCGGCCCAACAGCGCCGCAGTTATGACAAGTTCAGCAGCTCGGTCGGCGGCTCCGCCTTCCACTATCACCTCGCCTGCTTGCTGAAGTGGGCGAAGTCGCCCACCGCACGGTCCTGAACGTGCCGTACGCCGCCTGGCACGCCCAGCCCGTTACCCTCAGCCCGCATGGGAGAACACAGCAGCAGCCCGGTCACTGACGCCTCCGTGGTCGTCGCCGTCGACAACGAGGGCCTGGTAGCCGTCCTCAGCGCCGACTTCCCCCGCCACGGCGGCGAGTACCTGTTCCTGCCCGGCGGACGCAGGGAACCCGGCGAAAGCCCCGAAGAGTGCGCACGCCGCGAGCTCGCCGAAGAGGCGGGCGTCACCGCGCAGACGTGGCGTGCACTCGGTTCATACGCCATCATCCTCGGCTCCACCAGTCGCGTCCACCTCTACGAGGCCCGCGACCTCTCCTTGGGCCGCCAATCCCTGACCCCGTCCGAAGCCGGCTTCAAGTTGTCCTGGTGGCCCCTTGCCGACGCCATCAGCGCCGCAGCCGACGGTCAGTTCCTGCTGCCTGCCGGGCCGCTGGCTCTCATGCTCGTGGAGCGCTTGACCTGACTTTCTCCCGGAGGGGCGGCATCCTGCGTGGGGCGGCGCTGACGCTCGTCACTACACTCTGCCGGACCCAGGGATGGCGAACATGACCATGCGAACAAGGCTGCTGCTCGCCCTCCTTGCCGGTGCACTCCTGCTGAGTGGCTGCAGCCAACCGTCCGCGCCCGGAGCCGCCGACGACGGAGTGAGTCTCACCGTCAGTGGCGGCTTCGCCGGGGTCCAGTACGGCATCGAGGTCGGCCCCGGCGAAGAGGTTGACCTCACCGACCGCAAGGGCGGCCGCGAGCAGTCAGATGCACTGACGCCGGCCGAGAAGAAGCAGCTCAACTCCCTGCTCGACGCGGTGGACTTCGGCGAGCTTCCGTCCCGCAGTGTCGACGAGAACGCCAGGGACCGCTTCGAGTACCGCCTGCAGTACGACGGCCACACCCTGGTCACCGACGGCAGTACGGACCTGGGCCCGGCCAGTGACCTCATCGCCCATCTCGAGAGCTGCATGCAGGCGCGGCGCTGAGCTCGTTCCCTCTTAGCGCGGCACGAAGGCCGCGAGTGCCCCCCGTGCAGCCGTTCCGTTCGGCCAGGTCCACCCGGCGACGACGTGTCGGGACGACCTCTGCGGGGCCTCGGCCTGCCCCAGGACGCGGTTCACCTGGACGTCGAGCCCGTCGGCAGGGCCGGTTCCGTGGACGGTGACTGTCGGGTCAGGGGTGTCGCTCTCGCTCTGCTGCTGCGGAATCGCCTCACCGCGTAGGAGGGCGCCCAACTGGGCCATCAGCACCGGGTCGTGGACGCCGTCGTAGATCCACCGGGTGCCGAGCACACCGTGTTCGGACGTGCCGATCAACGCCTCGCCGGGGGCGCCATCGAGAGCCGCGTCGCGGTAGCTCATCGGCACCAGATACGCCACCGGCTCCTGCGCGGTGGCGTCCACCACGACCATGAACTCGATCCCGACCGCACCCGCCGGATCGTCCAGACGGAACCCGCCGGCCTTGACCAGTTCCGGCGTCGCCGCGTCGCCCGCGTACCAACTCTGCTTCGGCAGCCAGTCGGTGAGCAGCTCCAGCTTGGTGGGCGTCATGGTGGTGCGGTGGATCGAGGCCATGCGGGCTTCCTCACGCGTAGGTTCTGGTCCCGTCCTTCGACGGTGTGATCGAACCTAACCGACAGTTCGGGTACGAGTGAGGCGGAGGCCCACCGTTCCCAGGGCGAGAAGGAAGAGGCCGAGTGAAGCGGTAAGGAGAAGGAGGAGGGCGGGTGCTCCGGTGCTGGGCAGTTCGTCGCCCGGTTCGGAGGGGTGCGGGCTGGACGGGGCGAAGGTGCCATTCGGCTGGCCGACCGGCTCGCTGGTCGGTACGTCGGTCGGGTCTGCCGAGGTGGTCCCCCCAGTGGAGCCGGCGCCGCCCGGCCCACCTCCGCCGACGGTCCCTGTGTCGCTTCCCGTGGTGTGCGTCGTAACCACGATCGGCCCGCCGCCGATGTCGCGGTCGGAACCCGCCTGGAACGCCGCGAACGTGGAACCGCCCAGGACAACGGCCGCCGCCACCGCCGCCAGGGCCAGAGTGAGCGGCATCCGCCGCGCGGTGCGGACCCTCGGGCGGGGCGCCGGGCGCGGCGCGCGGGGTACGCCGAGCAGGGAGACGAGATAGCGGCGCCAGAGCGGGGAGTTCTCGGTCGGCCGGTATCGCGCGTACGGCCGGTCCGCGCGTCCCCGCCCCACCAGGGACTCCAAGTACCGGCGCCGGAACGGGGTCCGGCTCACTCCGCGGGTACCTCGCCGGGTGCCGGTGCGACCCCCAGTACGAGACCGTCACCGATCGGGTGCGGCTGCGGCCGCTGCGGGGCGGACTCGGCCGCCCCCGGTTCCTGGAGCGCTTCCTGCACCTGCCGGGTAGCGCCCAGCTGTTGCAGCAGCGCGGGCGCCGACGCACCGACCGCGACGGCGGCCATCATGCCGATGACCTGGGAGTGGAACAGCCCGCCCGCGATTCCGCCGAGGGCCAGCCGGGTCAGGGCGACCAGCGAGTCGGCGGGCAGGTCGACATGCTCGCGCAGCGACGGCAGGCGTTTCCTGCGCTTTGCCCTCGCCCTGGCCTCGTGTCGTGCCGTCCGCCACTCCGAGACCCGCCCGTAGAAGACGATCGCCTCGATGAGGCAACCTCCGATAGCCCCGCACACCATCGCTGTCGGCCAGTCCACGATTCCCCCGTCGGCCCGAACCCGGCCCGAAATCCCGAGGAATCAGCGTCCCAGAAGAGGCGCAGGCGCGAGAAGGTACGGGACCTGTGAGGGCGCACATCAGACCCGTCTCCTCCTCGCTCCGTACGCCCGCGTACAGCAACTTGCCGAGGGCGCCCCCTACTTGTGTCAGAGGGCCACGGCGACCGAGTTGAACGGTGTGTCCGGGGTCGTGGGGAGGCCCAGTTGGGCGTTGGCGACGTAGAGGAGGCTGCCGAAGTGGGCGGCGGTGGTGGGGATGTTGAAGCGGGGGTCGGTGATCGTGCGGGTCAGGGTGGCGGTGGTGGCCCCCGGGTCGAGGGTGAGGACGCTGACCTGATTGAGGCGGTTCTGGACGACGTACAGCGTGTGGCCGATCCGGACGAGGCCGTCGCCGTTGGTGAGCGCGGTCGTGCCGCTCAGGGTGATCTCGACGGCCTCACCGGTGGTGAGCGGTACGCGGTAGAGCTTGCCGCCGTTGACGACGATCAGGGCCTTGCCGTCCGGGGTGCCGACCAGGCCGTTGGCGCTGAGTCCCGTGGCCGACTGCACCCAGTCGCCGCTGATCGGCAGTTCGCGGACGTCTCCCGTGCCGCCGCGCGGCACGCCGTAGAGGACGGCGCCGTAGGAGTCGGTGAACCAGGCGCGGTCGCCGAGCAGGGCGACGTCGTTGATGAAGTGGCCTGTCGGGTCGGTGAGTTGGTAGGTGGCCACGAGGTTGCCGGTCCGGGAGTCGACGATGCGCGCGGCGCCGCCGGTGGATCCGGAGGAGAGGTACAGCAGGCCGTCGTGGTCGTCGACCTTCAGCCCGTTGGTGATTGTGCCGGTCGCGCCCGCGTAGAGGATGGTGCCCTCGCCGGTGCGCAGGTCGGCGCGGTAGACGGCGCCGTTCGCGCGGGAGCCGAAGTAGGCGTACGGCTTGGCGCCGATGGAGATTCCCTCGGGGAGGAAGCCGTTCGGGAGCGGGATCTCGGTCGGCCAGGAGGACGTGGCGGACGCGGCATTCGCCGTTCCGGCACCGGCCGCGAGCGCCAGCGTGGCGAGGGCGGCACCGCCGAGGACGGCGCGGCGCGTGGGGGAGGGGTGGTTGCGGGGCATGGCTCAAGGCCTCCGGGGAGAACGGGGGGCGGGACCTGGCGAGCACAGGGAATCAGCCGACTCTGAGAGCCGTATGAATCCCGGCTGCGTTCGCCAGGCGTCCCACCCCCTTCCCCCACAGCGGTTACGCCCGGAACGGCCCCGTCACCTCGTACGTGATCCCGCCCGACGAACTCCCGCTGGTACCGCGCTGGCTGGAGAAGTACAGCCGCCTGCCGTCGGGTGAGAACGCCGGTCCCGTGATCTCCGAGGCCGACTGGCCGGTGATGCGGAGGAATGGCGCGATCACGTCGGCGGGAGTGATCACGCAGATCTCCATGTTGCCGCCGTCCTCGGCGACGAAGAGGTCGCCGGAGGCGGTGCCGGTGATGTTGTCGACGCCGGTCAGTGGGGCCGTGCCGGACGTCACGAGGGAGTCGTCGTACGCCAACTCGTAGGTGTTGCTCGCCAGGTTGAGCTGCCAGACGCGGTTGTCGCCCTTGGTGGTGAACCAGACCGTGTTGTCGGCGTAGTGGCAGCCCTCGCCGCCGTTGAAGGACTTCGAGCCGGAGACCTGGGTACGGGTGGTCGTCGGCGAGCCGTCCGGGTCGGGGATGGTGGTCCAGGTGAAGGAGCCCGAGGTGGCCGTGCCCGCGACCAGGACCTGGAGGGTGCCGGCGGACAGGTTGCCCCAGGTGGTCGGGACGAAGCGGTAGAAGCGGCCGTTGGTCTCGTCCTCGGTCAGGTAGATCACCTGGCGCACCGGGTCGGCGGCGGCAGCCTCGTGCTTGAAGCGGCCGAGCGCGGGCCGCTGCACCGCCGCGTTCACGCCCCACGGGTCGGTCTCGTAGACGTAGCCGAGGGACACCTCCTCGCAGGACAGCCAGGTGTTCCACGGGGTCTTGCCGCCCGCGCAGTTCTGCCGGGTGTTGGAGAGGATGCGGTACGCGGCGGTGACCGTGCCGGTCGAGGAGAACTTCACCGCGCTCGTCCCGCCGGAGGGGTTGATCTCCGAGTTGGAGACATAGATCCAGCCCGTGCCGTCGGCGTAGCAGGCGCCGCCGTCGGGGGCGCTGTGCCAGGTGTACGAGGTGCCGGGGACCGTCTGCCCGGAACGGGCGATCACCCGGCTGGTGAACCCGCTCGGCAGCTGGATGCCGTTGGCGTCGGCGGTGCCGAGTGCCCCGTAGGGGCCGGTGCCGGGCTGGGCGGGTGCGGCATAGGCGGCGCCGCGCCACAGGGTTCCGCCCAGGACGGCGGACGAACCACCGAGGACGGCTGCACGCAGAAGGGTACGACGTTCCACTCTCGCTCCAGAGGGCCGTGACCGCCCCGCCGCCGGGGTCGACGGCGGGGTCGCGCGCTGACGGATCCTAGACGCGCAGAGTTGACGGGTCATGGACAAATTGCGTCGGGTGGGCGGACGGCTGGGTGGGAGGCCGGCCAGACCGCGGGGAACGCCTCGCGGCATACGCTGGTATTCCCGGAACACCGGGCACACCCTGAGGGAGCTCAGCCATGACGGGCTGGAACGCGAGCGACATCCCCGACCAGAGCGGCCGTACCGCCGTCGTCACCGGCGCCAACAGCGGCATCGGCTACGTCACCGCACGTGAACTGGCCCGCAAGGGCGCCCAGGTGATCCTGGCCTGCCGCAGCGAGGCCCGCGGCAACGAGGCCGGGGACCGACTCGTGTCCGAAGTGCCGGGCGCGCACGTCGAGTTCGTACGGCTGGATCTCGGGGACCTGGAATCCGTACGGGAGTTCGTGGCAACGTACGAGCACGCGTACGACCGGCTCGACCTGCTCATCAACAACGCCGGTGTGATGGCGCTGCCGCTCGGCCGTACGGCGGACGGGTTCGAGACGCAGTTCGGCGTCAACCACCTCGGGCACTTCGCGCTCACCGGGCTGCTCCTGCCCGCACTGCTCGGCACCCCAGGCGCCCGCGTCGTGACGCTCTCCAGCGGGGTCCACGCGCTCTCGAACATCGACATCACGGACCTCAACAGCGAGCGCCAGTACCGGCGTTGGATCGCCTACGGCCGTTCCAAGACCGCCAACCTGCTCTTCACGCACGAACTCGCCCGCCGCCTCGCCACCATCGGCTCCGAGGTCGTCGCGGCCGCCGCCCACCCCGGGTACGCCACCACCAACCTCCAGACCGCCGGGGCCAGGATGGAGGGCCGCAAGGGCACCGAGCGGCTCATCGAGATCGGCAACCGGGTCTTCGGGCAGAGCGCCGACGCCGGAGCGCTGCCCACGCTGTACGCCGCCACCGCGCCCGGCGTACAGCCCGACTCCTTCACCGGGCCCTCGTTCGCGATGTGGCGCGGCTCGCCCGCGAAGTCCTGGCGGGCCGGATGGACCCTCAACGACCTTGCGGGGGAGCGGCTTTGGGAGGCCTCGGAGGAGCTGACGGGAGTGACGTACGACGCGCTGAAAGTGTGACAACGCCAGGTGCGCACGCTCAGGCCGCGCGCACCTCGTACACCGCCACCGAGACCTCCGGATCGTCCAGGCACCGTCCCGACTCCAGGTCGAACCGCTGCTTCAGGAGGGGCGAGGCCACGAAGGCGTGGCCCTGGTGGGTGCCGAGGAGGCCGCGGGAGAGGACGGCCGCGCCGGTGAACGGGTCGCGGTTGTCGACGGCGTACGTGCGGCCCGCGCGGTCGCGGAACAGCGCCACCTGGCGGCCGTCGGGGAGGAGTGCGGCGACTCCGCGTCCGGGCAGCAGCAGGGTCAGGTCGCAGACCGTGAACCAGCTGGCGTCCAGGAGGAGTTGGACCTTGAGAGTGGTCGTCTCGGGCGCGAGGGTCATCGCTGGGCGCTTCCTTCCAGGGGGCGGGTGCCGATGGTCAGCAGCGGCAGGTCGGGCTTGATCTGGTCGCGCTCGGGGACGAAGCCGACGACCGGGTCGGGGGTGTCCGGGGCGTTCACGAAGGACACGAACCGGGCCAGCTTCTCGGGGTCGTTGATGGTCTCGGCCCATTCGTCGCGGTAGCCCGCCACATGTGCGGTCATCAGTGACTCCAGCTCCTCGCAGATGCCGAGCGAGTCCTCCACCACCACGTCGCGTACGTGGTCCAGGCCGCCCGGGATCCGCTCCAGCCAGGTGGAGGTGCGCTCCAGCCGGTCCGCCGTACGGATGTAGAACATCAGGAACCGGTCGATGAGACGGACGAGTTCGGCGTCGGAGAGGTCCTGCGCGAGGAGGTCGGCGTGGCGCGGGGTCGCGCCGCCGTTGCCGCCGACGTACAGGTTCCAGCCGCCGGCGGTGGCGATGATTCCGAAGTCCTTGGACTGGGCCTCGGCGCACTCGCGGGCGCACCCGGAGACGGCCGACTTGAGCTTGTGCGGGGACCGGAGCCCCCGGTATCGCAGCTCCAGGTCGATGGCCATGCGGACGGAGTCCTGGACGCCGTAGCGGCACCAGGTCTGGCCCACGCAGGACTTCACCGTGCGCAGCGACTTGCCGTATGCGTGGCCCGACTCGAAGCCCGCGTCCACCAACCTGGACCAGATCAGCGGGAGTTGCTCCACCCGCGCGCCGAACATGTCGATCCGCTGACCGCCGGTGATCTTGGTGTAGAGCCCGAAGTCCCGTGCCACCTCCCCGATCACGATCAGCTTCTCCGGGGTGATCTCGCCGCCGGGGATGCGCGGCACGATCGAATAGGAGCCGTTCTTCTGGAGGTTGGCGAGGAAGTGGTCGTTGGTGTCCTGGAGTGCGGCCTGCTCGCCCTCCAGGACGTAGCCGTCGGCGCCGATCGTCGGGGCGAGGGAGGCGATGATGGAGCCGACGGCGGGCTTGCAGATCTCGCAGCCGTCGCCGCCCCGGGCGCCCTCACGGCCGTAGCGGTCGAGGAGGACCTGGTGCGAGGTGATGCGGAGCGAGAGGACGATCTCGTACAGCTGCTCGCGGGTCTGCCCGAAGCAGCCGCACAGGCCGTGGTCGACCTCGACGCCGCTCGCTTCGAGTTCGTCGTTGACGAGCTGCCCGAGCACCTTCACACAACTGCCGCAGCCCGTACCGGCCTTGGTGCACTTCTTGACCTCGGGCACGGTGGTGCAGGAGTGCTCGGTGACCGCGCCGCGGATGGTGCCCTTGGTGACGTTGTGGCAGGAGCAGATGACGGCGGAGTCGGGGAGTGCGGAAGGGCCGAGTGCGACCGGGGCGCCCGCACCCGCCGGGAGGACCAGCTGCTCGGGGGCGATCGGCGGGACCGATCCCGTGAAGGCGCGCAGGGTGCCGTACGCGTCGGCGTCGCCGACCAGGATCCCGCCGAGCAGTTCGCCGCCGCGGCCGATGACCAGCTTCTTGTACGTGCCGGAGCGTGAGTCGGAGTAGACGACGTCGAGGCAGTCCGCGGTGGCGCCGTGCGCGTCGCCGAAGGACGCGACGTCGACGCCGAGGAGCTTGAGCTTGGTGGAGAGGTCGGCGCCGGTGAAGCTCGCCTCGTCCGCGGCGATCGTGGCGGCGGCCGTCTCGGCCATCTCGTAGCCCGGTGCGACCAGCCCGTACACCCGGCCGTCCGACGCCAGCGCGCACTCGCCGATCGCGAACACCCGCGGGTCCGCGGTGCGGCACTGCTCGTCGACCTTGATGCCGCCGCGCTCGCCGACCGTGAGTCCGGTGTCGCGGGCCAGTTGGTCGCGAGGGCGCACACCGGCCGAGAACACCACCAGATCCGTGGCGAGTTGGGACCCGTCGGACAGCTTCATGCCGGACACGGCGCCGTCGTCGCCGACGACGATCTCCTGCGTACCCGTGCCCGTGTGCACGGACAGGCCCATGTCCTCGATGGTGCGCAGCAGCGCCGCGCCGCCGCCGTCGTCGACCTGGACCGGCATCAGACGCGGCGCGAACTCCACGATGTGCGTGGTCAGTCCGAGCCCCTTGAGCGCACCGGCCGCCTCGAGTCCGAGAAGCCCGCCGCCCACGACGGCACCCGTGGTGGCGCGCGCCTTCGCGTACTCCTCGATCGCGAGGAGGTCCTCGATCGTGCGGTAGACGAAGCAGCCCTCGGCGTCCTTGCCCGGGACGGGCGGGACGAAGGGGTAGGAGCCGGTGGCCAGGACGAGCGTGTCGTACGCGATCACCAGGCCGGAGCGGGCCGTTACCGTCCGCGCCTGACGGTCGATCGTCTCGGCCGGGTCGCCGAGGTGCAGCTCGATGCCGTGCTCCGCGATGAACTCCGCGTCCGTGAGGGAGAGTTCGTCCGGGGTGCGGCCCGAGAAGTACGAGGTGAGCTGGACCCGGTCATAGGCCGGGCGGGGCTCCTCGCACAGCACGACCACGCGGTGTGTGGCGGTCAGGCCGCGCTCGGCGAGCGCCTCCAGGAAGCGCTGGCCGACCATGCCGTGACCCACGAGCACGATCGTGTGCGCGGACCCGTTCCCGTCGGTGGCGATCGCCGCCTTCGTCGTGTCCGTGTGCATCAGGAGCCTCCGTCGTTGGTGAGCAGGTGGAGCAGCGGTGCGCCGTCCGCGGGCAGCGGTTCGGCGCCCTCCCAGGCACGGGCGAGCGCGCCGACGGTGCCGAGTTCGCCGACGAGTACGCCGCCGACGACACGGTCGTCGCGGACGACGACCTTGCGGTAGGTGCCGCGAGTGGCATCGGCGAGCTGGACGACGTCGTCGCCCGGGCGGGGGTCTGGCTCGCCGAACGCGGCGAGGTCGAGGAATTCGGGTCCGGCCAGCGTGAGCCGGGTGACCGCGCGCGTGCCCGTGTAGCGGACGCCCGCGTCACCGGCGATCAACTCCGCCAGTGCGTCGGCCTGTTCGAGCGCGGGTGTCGCAAGGCCGTACACCGTGCCCGAGTGCTGCGCGCAGTCCCCGATGGCCCGGATGTGCGGGTCGGACGTACGCAGCTCGTCGTCGACGAGGACACCCTTGTGCACGGCGAGCCCCGCGTCCTGGGCGAGGCCCACGCGGGGGTGCACCCCGCAGGCGAGGACGACGAGGTCGGCGTCGAGGGCGTATCCGTCGGCCATCTCGACCGAGCGGACCGCGCCGCCGACGCAGCGCACATCGCGCACCCGGCACTCGGTGTGCACCTCGACGCCGAGGTCCGTGAGGTGCCGGCGGACCAGCCGGGACGCGGACGGGTCGAGCTGGCGCTCCATGAGCCGCTCGCCCTGCTGGGCCAGCACCACCTGGGCGCCGCGCACCGCCAGCGCGCGGGCGGCCGAGACACCGAGGAGACCGCCGCCGATGACGACCGCGCGAGCCCCTCGCCGTACGGCCTTCGACAGGCTCAGGCAGTCGTCCATGGTGCGGAACGCGTGCACGCCCTCGGGGAGTTCGCGCCGGCCGGTCGCGGCATCGGTCGCGAACAGGCCGCGCAGGGGCGGGAGTACGGGGTTCGAGCCGGTCGCGAGGACCAGCGTGTCGTATGCGATCGCCGAGCCGTCGGCGCACTCCAGGGTGCGCGCGGCACGGTCGATGCCGGTGACCCGGGCGCGGGTCAGCCCGGCCGGCGCGGGGAGGGCGATCACCTCGGGGGCGTACCGCCCGGCGAGGACCTCGGCGAGCAGGACGCGGTTGTACGGGCGGTGCTCCTCCTCGCCGACGAGCGTGACGGAGACGGCGGGCGCGCCGGGAGTGCCCAGCTCACCCAGCCGCCGGGCGAGCCGTACGCCCGCCAGCCCGGCGCCGATCACCACCACACGCGTATTCGAGGTCATGACCGCAGCGTGCGGTGCCGGTGTTACCCGGCCGCATCACCGTTGTTTCCCGGGAGGAACGCTGCCCTCAGCGGGGGCGCGGTCCGGATGTGAGGATTCGGCGGACCCTCGGTCCTGACCTCGGATGACCAGGCCGTACGGGCGGCTCCCACCTGCCGAACCTCAGAAGACCCTCAAGGTTCGCGGGATTCATGGACTGCGCATCTATCTCGTCCATAAGGTCGCGATCATGCCCGACATATCGCTGACCATGGTCGCCCTGCTCTGTACAGCCGCGCTCGCGGCGGGCTGGATCGACGCGGTGGTGGGCGGCGGCGGGCTGCTCCTGCTCCCCGCACTGCTGCTCGGCCTGCCGCCCGGTACGTCCGCCGCGTACGCGCTGGGTACCAACAAGGCGGTGGCGATCGTCGGCACGACGGGTGCGGCGGTGACGTACGCGCGCAAGGCGCCGGTGGACGTGGGCCTGGCCGTAAAGATCGGGCTCGCGGCGCTCGCGGGTTCGACCGGGGGTGCGTTCGTCGCGGCGGGCCTGAGCACCGAGGTGCTGAAGCCGGTCGTCATGGTCGTCCTGCTGGGCGTCGGGGTCTTCGTGATCCTCAAGCCCGCCTTCGGCACGGCGCCCTCGACCGCTCCGGTCTCCCCGCGCCGGATCCTCGCCGCGATCGGACTCGCGGGCCTCGGCATCGGCTTCTACGACGGGCTCATCGGCCCCGGCACCGGTACGTTCCTGGTGCTCGCCCTCACCGCGCTCCTCCACCTCGACCTGGTGACCGCCTCCGCCACCGCCAAGATCGTCAACTGCTGCACCAACGCCGGCGCCCTCGCGACCTTCGCCTGGAAAGGCACGGTCCACTGGCAGCTGGCCGCGCTGATGGCCGTGTTCAACCTGGCGGGCGGGATGGTCGGGGCGCACACGGCGCTGAAGAAGGGGAGCGGGTTCGTACGGGTGGTGCTGCTGACCGTGGTGTTCGCGTTGGTGGCGAATATGGGGTATCAGCAGTGGGTTGCGTAGTGGCGGCGGAGCATCACTTCTTCAGCGTGATGGTGGATTCCCAGGCATCGCCGAACGCGTACGTTGTCCCGTCGGAGAACTGCCCGCTCTCCGTAGCCACGCCCTCGAGGCTGAGCTTCTCGCCCGGTGCGGACGACTGAAGGATGTTGCACACCTGCGGGACGGCGTTGACCGCGGTGTTCTTGACGTGGGTTATGACGTCACCGGCGGCTACGCCCTCGCTGGCCGGAGAGTTGCTGTCCACGCTCTTCACGTAGAGACCGTCGATCTCCTTGTTGAGGAGACGCTTCTGAATCGCGTTCGCATCGGCCTGGTCGTTCTCGGAGAAGTAGTAGGCGAAGTTGGGGTCGGAAACCGAGACCAGTCCCTGCCATCCGGGATTGTTCTGGCCCTTTCCCTCGGCGAGGCCCTGGAGATGGGGCTGGGCGTGCTTGCTGCTGATGGAGTAGTACTGGCCCTCGGTGCCCGAGAGGCTGAACGAGTTGATTCCGACGAGTTCCGCGTTGTCATTGAGCAACGGGCCTCCGGAATTGCCCGCGTTGAGCGTTGCCGAATGCTGGACGGTGGACGGCAGATCGGGCGAGGAGGAGAAGCCCGTCGCGGCGACGTCGGGCGACTGGACCACGCCGGTGGTGAGCACGGCTTTCTGCTGACTGGCGTCGCCGGCCGCCTCCGGATAGCCGATCGCCGTCACTTCGTCACCCTGCCCGAGTTCGCCGCTGTCGCCGAACTCGACCTGTTTCAGGTCCTCTTGCGGTGTGGAGAGTTTCACGACCGCCAGGTCCTCGCAGGGATCGCTGGCCATCAGCCGAACCGGCACGGGCCCACCGTCCGCGATGCGGACCTGGAGGGCGGTCTGGCCAGCGACCACGTGGGCATTGGTGAGGATGAGACCTTGTTCGGCGTCGTAGATGATCCCCGTACCACTCGACTCGTTACCGAGTACCTGAACGGTCGCGGGCGCCACCCGATCGAAGATCTCATCCGGAGACATGTCGTCGGCTCTTGCCTCTGTCGCGGTTGTCGCCGTGATACCGCCACTCAAAGCGATGGCTGACACGGCAGTGACGACCATTCTGGCAATCGGCCACATCAGGGCCTCCTAGCTCCCGGCCGAGGCGCCAACACTCAGGCCAGGGAAAAGAATCTGCCCTTTTTCAGCGTAATGCCGCCACCGACCTCTGTCGCGGCGAGAGACCCCCGCCGGTCAGCCGTCGCGGCTGCCCGTCAGATGGGCGAAGACGACCACGTTCCCCTGGTATCCCGTCGACTTCGAGTACCCGCCGCCGCAGGTGATGACGCGCAGCTCGGGTCGGTGTGCGGCGCCGTACACCTTCTCGTCGGGGAAGTCGTGGGCGTCGTACACCTCGACGGCGTCCACGGTGAAGACGGCCGTACTGCTGTCACGGCGCTCCACCTCGATGTTGCTGCCCTTCTTGAGGGCGCCGAGGTCGTAGAAGACGGCGGGGCCCTTGGCGTTGTCGACGTGTCCGGCGACGATGGCGGTGCCCTGCTCACCGGGGGTGGTGCCCGCCTCGTACCAGCCGGCGAGGTTCTTCTTCGCGGCGGGCGGGACGTCCAGGCTGCCCTGCGGGGTGAGGCCGAGGCCCATCAGGGGGGCGTTCACCTGGATCGAGGGGATGCGGATGCGGTCGGGCGGGGAGTGCGGAAGCGCGGGGGCCGCGGGTGACTCCTCCATGGGCCGGTCGGTGCTGGCCTGCGCGGCCGACGGCTGGGGCGGCGCATGCGTCTCGGCGCCGCTGCGCAGCAGCCAGGCGCCGGAGCAGAGGGCGACGACGGTGACGGAGGCTATGGCGATGTTGCCGGCCTTGCCGACCTTGCTGACGTTGCTGAACCGGCGCACGCGGGCCTCCTCTCTGGGTCCGGTTCTGGTCTGGGTTCGGTTGTGTACGGGTCCGGTTGTGTACGGGGTGGGTTGTGTACGGGCCCGGTGTGCAGGGGGTCGATCTGTTTCGGGTCCCCTTCCCCCTCCGGGCCGCGAGGGGCGTCGGGCCACGGAGGGGGAGGGGACTGCGGTACCGGCGGACGGACAGCGGAGGGTGTCCGTCAGATCCCGTCGCCTCTCGCCCGGCGATGCAGGAGCCAGGTACCGCCCGCGGCTGCGACGGCCAGGGCCGCCACTCCTGCCGCGGTCTGCACGGGGTCGGGGCCGAGTGCGCCGCCGACCCCCGTCTTCACATGTCCGCGCGGATGGATCTGCTCGCGCGTGGAGGTCAGGGTCACCATCAGGTCGCCCGTGACCTGCCGGCCGCCGGCGCACTTCGCGACGATCTCGTACGTCCCCGGCTGCGCGCTCGGCGGCACCCGGAACTGCCCGATCACGTCCTGCTCGTGCGCGCTGGGGGCCAGCGTGAACGAGCCCGCGCCCACCGCGCTTGCGTCGCCCGCGGCGGTGCCGTCCGCACCGCACGCCGACGTGTTCACCGTGACGTCACCGCCGGGCACGACGGTGGACGGGTACACCTCGAGGCTGCCGGCGTCCCCGCTGTACGCGGGCGCCGCGGCGAGGCCCGCGGCGGCGACGGCGAGCGCGGTACCGGTCACCAGACGGGCTGTGCGTCGCATGGTTGCTTGCTCCTCCGAGGGGGCGCGGCCGGCGACACCCCCAAGCGCCGCTGGATCGGTCGTGCCCCTGCCCTTCCGAGGTAAGTGGCACATGGCCGGGCGCGCTTCCTGATGACACGTCAGAAATGATGTGAACGGGTGTCAGACGGGAGCGCCGGGAGGGTTGGATCGGCGGCATTCCGGCAGGTCACCGGGGTGTGGGTGGTGCGTCGCGGAAAAGAACCCGAAGGGTGTGGGGTGGGGGTGTGAACGGGTGATCGGGGGTGGAGGGGTGGTGGGGTCAGGGCGGGGGCGCCCGGCCGGGCGAGGTGACGTCGGCCGGAGTCCGGTGGTGGCGGCGTCCGCGGGGCGCGGCCCGCGCGGGCGTCTGCGGCCTATGCCGTCGGCGCCGCTCGCGCTGCCCGTACCGCTCGCGCTGCTCGTGCCGCTCACGCCGCCTGCGCTGCTCATGCTGCCCGTACCGCTCATGCCGCTCACGCCGTCCGCGCCGCCCCTCCCGTACCACCGCCCGCCCCACCCATGCCGCCCGCAGTGCCGGCTTGACCTCGACAAAGGTTGAGGTATGAGGCTGTGCGTCATGAAGACAGCCACAGCTGATTCCACCGCCACCGCTCCCGCCGCTGCCGACACCGCCCCTGGCAGCGCCCCCGCCCCTCTTCCGGAACCCGACCCCCCTGTACGTCTCACCCTCGTCGTAGGCAGCAACCGCGAGGGCCGATTCGGTCCCGTCGTGGCCGACTGGCTGCTCAGCCGGATCCGTGAGCGCGACGACTTCCTCCCCGAGGTCGTCGATGTCGCCTCGGTCCATCTCCCCACGACGTTCTCCGCGAGCTCCGAGGCGGCCGCCGAGCTGGCCAAGGTGACCCCGGCCCTCGCCGCCGCCGACGCGTTCGTCGTGCTCACGCCCGAGTACAACCACTCCTTCCCCGCGGGCCTCAAGAACCTGATCGACTGGCACTACACCGAGTGGCGCGCCAAGCCCGTGGCCCTCGTCTCCTACGGCGGCCTCGCCGGAGGCCTCCGTGCCGCCGAACACCTCCGCCAGGTCTTCGCCGAACTCCATGCCGTCACGGTGCGCGACACGGTGTCCTTCCACGGCGCGGGCGCCTCGTTCGACGAGGAGGGGAAGCCTCGGGACACCGCGGGCCCGGCGGCGGCAGCCGATGTGATGCTGGATCAGCTTGCCTGGTGGGCAAGGGCGTTGAGGGAGGCGAAGGAGAAGAACCCGTACGTCGGGTGAGGCGCCCTCGCGTCAGTCATCGGGGAGGTACTCCCAAGTTCCGTTGGAAGAACCGCACTTGGTGCCACAGCAGTTCCTCGGTGATCGGCGTGCCCATCGCCTGATGCCCGACACCGGGCAGGAGCAGCAGCTCGTGCGGGCGCCCGGCGGCCAGCAGGGCGCTGGACAGGCGCAGGGTGTTGGCCGGGTGGACGTTGGTGTCGGCGAGGCCGTGCATCAGGAGCAGCGGCCGGGTGAGCCGGGGCGCGGCGCGCAGCAGCGAGTTGGTCTCGTACCGTGCCGGGAACTCGTCGGGATGGCCGAGGAACCGTTCGCGCCAGTGGGCGTGGTAGAGCCGCTGGTCGGTGACGCCCGCCCCGGCGACCGCGGCGTGGAAGACGTCCGGGCGGCGCAGTACGGCGAGCGCGGCGAGGGCGCCGCCGAAGGACCAGCCGCGGATACCGACGCGGCCCGGGTCGAGGTCGGCGTGGAGCCGGGCGGCCTCGTGCAGCGCGGCCACCTGGTCCTCGAGCACCGGCCCGAACAGGTCGCCGTGGACCTCGCGTTCCCAGTCGGGCCCGCGCCCCGGAGTGCCGCGCCCGTCGGTCACCAGGACTGCGAAGCCCTGCTCGGCGAACCACTGCGCCACGAGCGACCGCCACTCCAGTTCGGCGGTGACCCGCTGTCTGCCCGCCCCGCCGTACGGGTCGAGGAGGACCGGCAGCCGCCCGCTGCCCGGCCGGTGCCAGGACGGGAGATGGAGTACGGCGCGCAGTTCGCGGGGTCCGAGCACGAGCCGCGTCGCGTCTACGTCGAGCACCGGCCGCTCGGCCAACGAGTCGATGGGGAGGGCCGGTTGGCCCTCCCGCAGTACAGCGGTCCGCCCGCCCGGCCGGTCCGCGCACCGGGCGACCCGGACCAGGGTCCCGCCGTGGCGCACACCGGAGTGCACCCCTGGCTCGACGCTCAGCCGCCGCAGGCCGCCGGCGGCCGGGTACGTCCACAGGTGGGTCTCGGCCGGATCTTCGGACGCGGTGAACAGCAGGTCGTCGCCCTCGATGCCGAGCACGGCCCGCAGCTGAAGCCGGGGTGGTGTGACGGTCGTTCCGTCCACGGTCAGATACCTGGTGCCGCGCAGATCGGCGTGTGCGACGACGGCGCCGGAGCCGGTGCGCGCGGGCAGGCCGCGGATCAGCTGCACCCAGCGCTCGTCGCGCTGTTCGTTCAGCACTCTCGTCCGGCCGCGGACCGGGTCGATCCCGAGGAAGCGGACCGTACGCTGGTCACGGGACTGCACGACGGCGTACGGGCCGTGCGCGTCCCACCCGGCGCCCACCACGTACTCGAACGCCCGCCGGTCCCAGCGCACTTCGGTCCGTGACCCGCCCTCGGCCCCCGCGATCCACAGCGTCACCTCGGCGTTGGCCCTCCCGGCCGCCGCGTAGCGCACGGCGCGCGGAGGCCTGGCGGGCTCGGCCGGGTCGGTGATGTGCCAGAGCTCGACCGCCGCGGAATCCGTGCGCGCGACCAGCAGCCGTTCGCCGTCCGGCGCCCACCAGTACCCGCGCGGACCGTCCGTCGACGTGGCGCCCGTGTGCTCACCGACCCCGTAGGTGAGATCCGGCCCGTCGGGCGTCAGGACCGCCCGGTCACCGGTCCCGTCGGCCTCGGTCATCCGCAGGGCGCCGCCGCGTACGTATGCGATCCGTCGTCCGGTGGGATCGGGCCGGGGGTCGGTCACCGGACCCTCGACGGGTGCCCGCCGGGCCCGGCCGCCGCCGGTGTCCACCGTCCACAACCCACCGGCCAGTGAGAAGGCGACCAGCCCGGCGGCGGCCCGGTCGGTGGCATAGGCCTCGATCCCGATCGCCTGCCCGGGCGCGTCGACCAGCTTCGCGGGATCCGCGAGCAGCCGCTCCGTCCCGGAGGCGAGGTCCAGCGCCCACAGACAGGCGACGGGATCGTCACCCGCGCGACTGCGCAGGAACAGCACGGCCGATCCGTCCGGCGTCACCGTGAACCGTTCGGGGACGCCGAGCTCGAAGCGTCGCGTGCGGACGAGTTGGCCGGGCAGGGAGATCGTCGCCATGCCTGGCTTCCTGCCCCGGCCCAACCGACTCAAACAGGTGTTCGAAATGATGGCCGTCCGGGGGTGTTGCCAAGTGCACCGTCGGCCGGGTGGGCAGGGCCATGGTGAGGCGTCGAGGGCGTTCATAGTGTCGTCGGCATGGCTGATGACGGACGTAACGACAGCACGGACAACACAATGAGCACGGCCCCGGAATCCGCGGGGCTCTCGCGGAGGCGCGCGCTGTGGGGGCTGGCGGCGGGCGGTTCCGCGCTCGCCCTCGGCGCCGGTGCGGGGACGGCGAGGGCGGCCGGGGGACGCGGTAGCGGCAGGGTGAGTACGTACGTTCTGGTGCACGGCACGCACAGTGCCGGTGCCTTCTGGAGCGCGATCGGCAGGGAGCTGGCGCTGCGCGGGCACCGTGTCGTCGCGGTGGACCAACCGCTGCACGGCGCCGAGGAGTTCGTGCCGCAGGCGTACCAGACGCAGGACCCGGCTGCCCTCGCGACGGAACCCTCACCGGTCGCCGCGCTCACGCTTGACGACTTCGAGCGGCGCGTCACCGATGCCGTACGCCGTGCCGCGCGGCTGGGCGGGCCCGTGGTGCTGGTCGGGCACAGCATGGGCGGTCTCTCGGTCAGCAGGGTCGCCGACGCCGTCCCCGAACTCCTCGCGCACATCTGTTACATGGCCGCCTTCTGCCCGAGCCGCAGCATGCCGTCCCTGAACGACTGTGCGGCCTCGCCCGAAGGGCAGCACTCCATCAGTCCGCTGGAGCAGGTCATCGGGGACCCCGGGAAACTGGGTGTGCTGCGGCTCAACTGGCGTACCAGCAGCCGTCGTGACCTCGCGGTGTTCAAGGAGATGATCTGCGCGGACCGCACGGACGCCGAGTTCCTGCGGGTGCTGGGGGCATGCAGACGGACGAGTCGATGACGGCGTACGAGGGCCGGGCCGTCGGGCGGGCCGGCACCTGGGGGCGGATCCCCCGCACGTATCTGCGGTTCGGCAAGGACAGGACCATTGCCCCGGAGCTCCAGGACCGCATGATCGCGGAGGCCGACCAACTCACCCCGGGCAACCGCTTCACGGTCCACAACTTCCCCGGCGCCGGCCACCTCGGCCCCTCGGACCCGGCACGCGTGACGGACCTCCTGCACGGTCTGTCGCGGTAGCCGCCGGAGCTCAACTGCCGCTCGGGGGCCCGGATCACACTCCTGACGTCGTCCTATAGGCTCCCGTTCTCATGGAGACGGGGGACCCGGGCCACGGTCGGCGGCCGTGGCACGAGCGGTCGGGCAGGCATCGTACGACTGTGGCGCTGATCGCCGGAGCGGCCGGACTGGCCGTCCTGGGCGCCGTGTTCGTGCTCCTGCCGGGTGTGGTGGTCGACCACGATCTCGCCGGGGCGAGCGTCGACCCGAAGGACCGGCTGAGCGCGGTGAACTCCGTCCGTACGACACTTCTGCAGGTCGTCGGAGGCCTGGTCGTGCTGTTCGGGGCGTACGCCACGTGGCGGCAACTGCGGGTGAGCCAGGAGGGTTTGCGTGCCACGCAGGAGGGCTACGTCACCGACCGGTTCACCCGGGCGGTCGACCAACTCGGCAGCGACAAGCTGGATGTGCGTATCGGCGGGCTGCACGCGCTGTGGCGGATAGCGGAGCAGTCCGGCCGGGACCGCGAGGCCATCATCTCGATCCAGGCCGCGTATCTGCGTACGCATCTGCCGTGGCCGCCCACCGGACCGGAGTCACCCGCGGCGGACGCACCCATCAACGACGTGGCACCCCTCGAAACCCGCGCCGCCGACACTCAGGTGGCACTGACTGCGCTCGGCGTGCTGTGCCAACACCGGGAGAATTCCTGGGTCAACGTCAGCGCCACCGACCTGCGACGGGCCGACTGCGACGGGCTGTGGCTGCACGAGGTCAACCTCGACCGCGCCTGTATGGAGGCGGCGGGTCTCTACCACGCCAATCTGACCCAGGCGTCGCTGGTCTCGGTGAACCTGCGGCATGCCGACATGAAGACCGCGATTGTCCGCCGTGCCCGCTGCGTGCTGGCCGATCTGCGGGGTGCGCGGCTGGTCGAAACCGACCTGCGTGACGCCGACTTCACCGAGGCCGATCTGCGCGAGGCGAACCTGCGCAAGGCCGACGCCCGTGGCGCGGTCTTCCGCCGCGCCGATCTGCGCCTGGCCGACCTGCGCGGCACCGACCTGAGCACGGCCGACCTTGCCGAAGCACGCCTGACGGGCGCTCTGGCCAGCGAACACACCCGCTGGCCCACCGGCTTCGACCACTCGGCCGCCGGTGTCATCGACACCGAGGATCCGGGCCCCGAGCCCTCCCCGCTGCTCCAGCCGCCGGCGATGTCCGGGCAGAAACCGCCGCTGCGTTCCCTGGCGTGACCAGGTGCGCTGTCGTCCCTGAGCGGGGCAGTCAGTCGGCTGCCGCACGGGGTTGGCGTACGCCCCCCAGCCGCACAGCGTCCGCCTCCTGAGCCGCACGCTCCAGCCGAAGTCGACGCTCCTCCCGCGACGCCGCGTCGTCGGACGCCATGTCGTCGTTCCCGGGCCGGTGTCCCACAACCCCGTCGATGAGTTCCCGGATGATGTCGGCGTGCCCGGCGTGCCGGTCGGTCTCGGTGATCACGTGGACGAGCGTTCGGTGGAGCGTGACCGTCTTCCGCATCTCCTTCCGCATGTCCCCGGGCAGGCGGCCGAGCGCGTCGAGGGCCAGCGCGTCGATCGTCGCGTCCGAGTGGGCCCACACCCGGCGGTACCGCCCGACGATCTCCTCACGGGTCTCGTCGGCCGTCGCCCAGAGGTCCGAGTCCGGCTCGGCGTCGCTGCCGGGGACCCAGGGCGGGGTCGGCCCGCCGAACGGCCTGTCGTAGGTGTCCCCGAGGTACACGGCCTCGGCACCGGTCATGTGCTTGACCAGCCCCAGCAGGTTGGTGCCGGTCGGAGTCATCGGGCGGCGGATGTCGTACTCCGACAGCCCTTCGAGCTTCCAGAGCAGAGTGTCGCGAGCGTCCTGAAGATGGATGCGGAGGTCGTCCTTGGGGTCTGATCCGATCATGCGGTCAGTCTGCCGCTCGGGCGATCCGCGTTCACCACCTTTTTCGGTGCCTCGAACTGAGCCCGCTCGGCACGCTGTTGACGCTGCGCCCACCGGACGGCGAGCGGCGCCGCCAGACCCGTCAGGGCGAACAGTGCGCCTACGACGTACCAGCCGGGGCGGCCCCAGGTGATGCAGAGCGAGATGAGCAGGACCGGTCCGAGGGCTTCGGCCAGGCCGGCGCCCAGGCCGAACACGCCCAGGTACTGGCCGGTGGCGCGCTCCGGGGCGAGGGCGAAGGACACCTCGAACCCGGCGGCGGAATGCCACAGTTCGCCCACCGCGTGGATCACCACGGCGGCCAGAAGCAGGGTCGCGGCAGCCCATGCCGGTACCCCCGCGGCGAGTGAGATCAGTGAGCAGGAGACGAGAAAGGCCACACCCGACCGGCGGTAGGTGCCTCCGCCGGCCGTGGGGGAGTCGATGCCGCGGCTGGCCCGTACCTGGAACGCGATGACGATCACGGTGTTGACGAGCATGATGCCCGAGATGAGCCAGCGCGGGGCGGTGGTGGCCACGACCAGCCAGAGCGGCAGGGCCACGGTCAGCACCTTGAACTGGATGGCCATCACGCCGTCGAGGGCGGTGAGTAGGAGGTAGGGGCGGTCCCGCAGGGCGAGCCGGCGTGGGCCGCCGGCGGTGGCGGGGGCGGGCGCGACCGCGGGCAGGCGGACCAGGACGACCGCCGAGGCCGCGGTGGAGACCGCGATGCCGAGAACGAGAAGCTCGTAGGCGCTGTGCGTGCCGACCTGCACGGCCCAGCCCGCCAGCAGCGCGCCGAGGGAGATACCCACGTTGGTCACCGAACGGAGATAGGCCCGGAACTCCTGCGGCCGGTCACCTCCGTAGTGCCTGATGAGCGGGCTGCGCGCGGCAACTCCGGCCGCCTGCGCCCCAGTTGCCGCGCACACCGCCAGCGCGAACGGCCAGAAGCTGTCAGCCAGTACGAAGCAGCCGGTCGCCGCCGCTCGGACGACAAGGGTGGCCGCGTAGACGCCCCGCGCTCCGTACCTGTCCGCGAGGTGCCCCGCGCCGATGCCCAGGGTGAGCGAGACGAAACCGGCGATGCCGAGCCCCAGCCCCACTTGGGCTGCCGGGAGGTGAACCGACTGGGTGAAGTACAGGACTCCGGCGGTCAGGTAGAGGCCGCTGCCGATGGTGTAGACGAAGTTCGATGCGGCGAGGACGCGCTGAGGTCCGGCATCCGGCAGCAAGTTGGGCATGACGTGGCTCCGCGTCCGTGGCAGGCGGTAAGGGCCGGTCAAGCTTGTTGCATATTACTTGCAATAACAAGAGTGGGGCGATTGATTGGGCTACCGACGGCTCTCGCTGCTGTGTGTGGGTGTCGGCGCGGGCGTCCCGGTCGCTCCGGACGGCGTGCCGTACCGATTGATGTCGCTCACCGTCGAGAGTCGTACGCCGTCCCAGCGGAACCGCATGACCTGCTCGGCGCCGTCCTCGCTCGCCGCGTGCAGCAGCAGGTCGCTGCCGTGGGTGTGGACGGCCACGTGCCGTTGATTTGTACATCTGTTCTTAAGGCTTATACGTTTGTGTCCATGCTGCACATCGAACCGCCGTCGGCGGACCCTCCCGAAGGTGAAACGGCCGAGGAAATGGCCGGTGGTGAGCGCCGGACCTCCGCCGAATCGGGTGGCGGGCGGCGACGGACCCGTCGCAACGACCCCGGCCGCAAGACGCACATTCTGGACGCCACCCTCGACGTCATTGCGGATCATGGGGTGGCCGGGACGACGCATCGGCACATCGCTGCCCGGGCCGGCGTGCCGCTCGGGTCGATCACCTACCACTTCGCCAGCTTGACCGATCTCCAGACGCAGGCGTTCGCCCGGCATGTCGAACTGCAGTCCGCGGTGTTTGAGAATCTGTTCGAGGATGTCGAAACGCACGAGCAATTCGTTGATGTCCTGGTCGATCTCGTCCACGGAGGTCCTGCCAGGCACCGCAGTGCGGTCCTCGGCTTCGAGCTGCACCTGGCGGCCCTCCGCAACCCCGGACTGCGAGCCCTGACGCAGGCATGGACGGAGGACAGCCGCACCGTTCTGGCCCGTTTCACCGGCCCGGACAGCGCCGCCCGCCTGGACCCCCTGCTTGAGGGAATGATCATGCATGCTCTGCTCACGACTGCGCCGGAGTCGCGCGAGAGGACGCGGGACGCGATCGACCAGACGCTCGGCCCAGCCGGTCGGCCGGGATCGTGACCGGAGCGTCTGCCGCCGTCCCGGCGGCGCCGACAGCGCGGGAGGTGACGGCGGGTGCGAGGGCGACCTACGCGGTCTTCCCCGGTCTGGGGCTCGCCGGGTCGACCTGGTCCTCCCGGCTCCCCGAGGTCCGCACGCAGCTGAATCTCGACTCGGCATCACTGGGACTCCTGCTGCTCACCATCGCCGTCGGCGGCGTGGTCGTGCTGCCTCTGTCAGGAACGTCGTCACACGCATCGGCCCCCGCCGGGCCGTCTCCGTCGTCGCCCTGCTCGTCATCGCGATCCTCATGGCCCTGTCCGCTGTGATCGCCGGGACCACCCGCCAGTCCCCCGACAACCACACGCAGAGCGGCTCCGACACCCAGGCACGCACCGCTGTCATGTGAGAACGAACCCCTTGGAGACCCCCATGACCCGCCACGCGCCCGTGATCGCCGTCCCCGAGGCCGAGCTGAACGAGCTGCGCTCACGGCTGCTCAACACACGCTGGCCGACCCCCTGGCCCGCCACAGGCTGGGAGGCCGGCACCGACTTCGGCGAACTGCGACGCCTCGTCACCTACTGGGCCTCCGAATACGACTGGCGTGTCCACGAAGCCACCATCAACGCCCTGCCGTCCCATCTCGCAGATATCGACGGAACCCCCGTCCACTACCTCCGCTTCGACGGCGAACACCCCGGCGCCCTGCCGATCGTCCTGACCAACGGGTGGCCCAGTTCCTTCCTCGAACTGACCACCCTCGCCCGTCGGCTGGCCACGCCGTCGCGGTACGGGGGCGACGCCGCCGACGCGTTCACCGTCATCGTCCCCTCGCTGCCCGGATTCGCCTTCTCACCTCAGCGGCCCTCGCTCTCCGAGCCGCCGCAGACCCACGAGATCTGGCACCGGCTCATGCACGGCGAACTCGGCTTCGCACGCTACGCCGCGCACGGCGGCGACCTGGGCGCCGGCATCACCTCCCGGCTCGGTGAAGCCCACCCCGAGGCCGTGGCGGGCATCCATCTGACGGCGGTCGCCGGCCCGGTCGCCTATGACGCGGCCGGTGTCACCCCCGAGGAGCAGGAGTACCTCGATTCCGTCGCGATGTGGTCCGCGGAAGAGGGCGGGTACCAGCACCAACAGAGCACCCGCCCTCTCACCCTGAGCTACGGTCTGGCCGACTCACCGACCGGGCTGCTCGCCTGGATCGTCGAGAAGTACCGTGCGTGGAGCGACTGCGGGGGAGACCTGTCGTCCCGGTTCAGCGACGACTTCCTCCTCACACAGGCGTCGCTCTACTGGTTCACCGGCACCATCTCGACCTCCTTCCGGCCCTACTACGAATACGCCCAGCGGCTGACGAGGCGGGTGGAACGGGTCAACGTGCCCACGGCCCTCGCTCTGTTCCCGGCCGACCTCACCCAGCCGCCCCGCAGCTGGGCCGAGCGCACGTACAACATCACGAGGTACACCCGCATGCCCCGTGGCGGACACTTCGCCGCCCACGAAGAACCCGAACTCCTCGCGCACGACCTCACCGAGTTCTTCCGCGCACACCGGTGAACACCGAAACCCGTGAGGGTTCTTGAGCCTCAGCACCAACGCGCCCGTAGCCGGATCGACTTACCGGTCGTCGGCGTCCGGATCCCGCAGGGGCCGCGCTCGCCGCGCACGAACCGCACAGGCGCGGCGCCTTCGGCAAATCGGCACAGAGGCCCCGCCCCGCGGCAGCGGAACGATGCGAAGGTAAACAAAGCGGTAACGGGAGGTGACCGTACGGGGAGTAGGGTCCACCGGTCATGAAGATCTCATTCCTGATCCACAACGCCTACGGAATCGGAGGCACGATCACCACCACCTTCAATCTGGCCCAGGCGCTGGCCGAACGGCATGACGTGGAGATCGTCTCCGTGCTGCGGCACCGGGAGCTCCCGAACTTCACCCCGGACCCGAGAGTGGCGCTGCGGGCGCTGGTGGACCTACGGCACGAGAAAGAGCATCCGCTGCATGGGAGACCGGCCAAGGTGTTCCCCTCCGCCGAGTACCGCTACCAGCAGTACAGCGAGCTGACCGACCAGCGGATCGGCGAGCACCTCGAGGCGATCGAAGCCGACGTGGTCATAGGCACCCGACCGGGAATCAACGTCCACCTCGCGCTCCAGGCTCCGCGCCGCGTCGTACGCATCGGGCAGGAGCACCTCACCCTGGAGAACCATCCGCCGCGGCTGCGCACCGCACTGCGCCGGGCCTACCCGCGGCTCGATGCTCTCACCACGGTCACGAAGGCGGACGCCGCCGACTACCGGCGCAGGATGCTGCTGCCCGGGGTCCGGGTGGAAGCGCTCCCGAACAGCGTTCCCGACCCTGCGCTGGCGGCCGCGGACAGCACCGCGAAGGTGGTGGTCGCGGCCGGCCGACTGGTGCCGGTGAAACGCTACGACCTGCTCATCGAGGCGTTCGCCCCGGTCGCGGCCGCATACCCGGACTGGCGACTGCGCATCTACGGCAAGGGGGAGGAGCACGACCGGCTCCGGCGGCTCATCGAGGACCTCGGCCTGTGGGACAACGTGTTCCTGATGGGCGCGGCGTCCCCCATGGAGGCGGAGTGGGTCAAGGGCTCCATCGGCGCGGCCGCGTCCAACTTCGAGCCGTTCGGTATGACGATCGTCGAGGCGATGCGCTGCGGGCTGCCGGTGGTGAGCACCGACTGCCCCTACGGACCGCGCGAGATCATCGAGGACGGCGTCGACGGCAGACTGGTGCCCGTGCACGACCGCGACGCACTGAGCGCCGCACTGCTGGAACTCGTCCGCGACGACGCGCTGCGCCGCCGCATGGGCCGTGCGGCCATGGAGAACGGGCGCCGGTTCGCCCCCGGACCTGTGGTGGCGCAGGCCGAGCGCCTGTTCGACGAGGTGATCTCGGCCAGAGAGTCGGGGCGGCCGGTTGTGCCGGAACGCGGCGGACTGCGCCGAGTCCTGGCGGGCAGGAGCTTCGCCGCACGCGACGCCGCCTATGCCGCGGCCGGCAGCATGCTGCGCACAGTGCGCCCGGTACGGAAGGGACAGCGATGAGCGCGGCACGCGCCACGGAACTCCGCGATGCAGAACTCCGCGCGGACTGCACGGTCGACGCGCACGGCCGGATCACCTTCGGCCTGCGGCTGGACTCGGCCATCCACCCCCAGCTGCTGCTACGGCTCCGCCCCAAGAAGGGGCAGCCCGAACAGGTCGTTCACCTGATCGACCTGGAGCCCGCCGAGGACGGCCGCCGACGCGCCGTCCTCGATTCGGAGCCCGCTCTCGCGGAGGGCCGGTGGGACGCGTATCTCCTGCGGGAGCCGGGAGAGGAGCGGCTCCGGCTGCGCCCGGGGCTGCGGGATCAGCGGACCCTCGTCGACGGGCACACCCGTGACCGGTCGTCGCCGGTGGCCGTGCGGATCCCGTATGCCACCAAGGACGGCTATCTCGCCGTACGGGCCTGGCTGCGCACCGCCCACTCGGAGGCCGGCGCCATCGATGTCACGGACCGGTCGATGACGGTCGCGGCCCGGCTGCACGGTGCCTCCCTCGGTGAGGGAGCCGCCGTACTGCTGCGTCGGCGGGGCGAGGCCGGCGTCGTACAGACACTCGAACCCCGTGCCGGGGGTGACGGCCGGGACTTCTCCTTCACCGTGGACCACCAGGAGTTGGCCGCTGCGGGCGGTACCGGCAGCGGCAGCGGCATCTGGGACGTCTTTCTCCAGCCCGCCGAGGGAGCGCCACGGGTCCGGGTCGGTCGTCTGCTCGATGATCTGGCGGACCGCAAGGAGATATTCGTCTATCCGGCCGCCACTGTCGGCGGCGTCACCCTGCGCCCCTACTACACGGTCGACAATGACCTCTCCGTGGCGGTGACGCGGACACCGTCGTAACGCAGGCGTCCTTGTTCATCCACCGCCTCGGGTACCTGGAGGCCGCCCCGCCGATCGTGCGGCAGGGGCGACCTTCAGGCCGTTGGACCGTTGGACCGTTGGACCGTTGGACCGTTGGGCCGAGGCCGGAACTCAGCCCACGGAAACAGCGCTCCAGGCCGCCGCCACCGCGTTGTACTCCGTGCTGCCCGCGCCGTACAGATCCTTCGCCGCGCTCAGCGTCGCCGTCCGGGCCCCCGCGTAGTTCGTCGAGGACGTCATGTAGACGGTCAGGGCCCGGTACCAGATCGCTCCCAGCTTGGCGCGGCCGATGCCGGTCACCGTCGAGCTGTTGCACGTCGTGCCGTTGTGGGCGACGCCGCCGATGGTCTTCGGGCCGCTGCCCTCGGCGAGGAGGTACGCGAAGTGGTTGGCGACGCCCGAGGAGTAGTGGACGTCCAGGTTGGCGACCGAACTGCTCCAGCAGTCCGCGGAGTTGCCGTCCTTGGAGGGCTGGTCCATGTAACGGAGAGCGGACCGGCCGAAGCCGGACTTCACGATCTTCTCGCCGATCAGCCAGTCGCCGGGGTCCGAGGAGTTGTTCGCGGAGAACTCCACCAGCGTGCCGAAGATGTCGGACGTCGCCTCGTTCAGGCCGCCGGGCTCACCCGAGTACGTCAGCGCCGCCGTCTTCGACGTGACGCCGTGCGACATCTCGTGGCCCGCCACGTCCAGCGACACCAGCGGACCGAACGTCGTCCCGTCACCGTCCCCGTACGTCATGCAGAAGCAACTGTCGTCCCAGAAGGCGTTGTTGTAGTTGGTGCCGTAGTGCACACGGTTGTACGAGCCCTTGCCGTCGCCCGCGATACCGCTGCGCCCGTGGACGTTCTTGTAGTAGTCCCAGGTCGCGTCCGTGCCGTACTGGGCATCGACCGCGGCCGTCGAACGGTCCGAAGTCGCCCCGGTTCCCCAGTGGTTGTCGGCGTCGGTGAAGACCGTCGCGGGGGCGCGGCTCAGGCAGATCCCCAGGATGCACAGGTCCGTCTTGTTCGCGGCGTCGCCCGTGTACGTGTTGCCGCGCGTCGGATCCTTGAGCTGGTACGTCGATCCCGACAGCGTCGTCTCCAGCGGGACCTTGCCGCCGTAGAGGGACTGGCCGTCACCGGTCGCCGTCTCGATGTTGTCCCACGCGTCGATCTGCCGGCCGGTACCGGCATCGGTCAGCACCGTGCGGCCGACCGGGTTGCCCAGCGAGTCCTGCCCCACCACCTCGGTGCGCCAGGCCAGTTGGGGTGCTCCGTGCAGCACGTCGACGACCAGCTGGGGCTTGGCCGTCAGCTTGCGCAGGGTCTCGCCGAGGTTCACGGCGCGCAGCGCCGCGGTGGCCAGATCGGCGGCTTTGGGGGCGGACAGTGTGGGCGTGACGCTCGAGAGAGCGATGGCGCGGGTGGTGGCGCGGTTGGCGCCGCGGTAGGAGCCGTCCGGGGCCAGGTGGACCACGAAGTCGCCGCCCAGCACCGGGAGTTGACGATACGTCCGGTCGTACCGCACATGCTGGCTGCCGTCCGCGTCGATCACTACATCGCGGACGCTGGTGCCCTGGGCGGAGGTCAGGCCGAGGCGTGCGGCCTGAGCGGTCAGTACCGACGCCGCGTTGCTGAGCGCGGTGGCCCTGCTCGGCCGGTCGGCCGCGTCCGCGGTCGGGGTCAGTGCGGCCGCCAGCAGTGCGGCGGTGGCCGTGGCTATGCCGGCGGTGGCGAGGCGTGAACCACGGATCGGCCGTATCTGACTCATCGGTCTCCTAGGGGAGGCGCCGTGGGGCGCGGTGGGGGGTACGCGTGGGGGTTTGTGGAGGGCTGCGGGGGGGGCGCTGAAGTTGAACAAGATTTAAAGGTCCATGACATGGCATGTCCATAGCGCCTACTGGCGGATGTGTGTGGGTGTGTGAGGGTCTTCGGGGGGCGAGAATCGTTTCTGCAAAGACCTCGGAAGGGAGACCGCAACCATGGCCACGGCGCCCTTCTTCGTCTACGGCACCCTCCGTCCCGGCGAGCGCAATCACGACCTCTTCCTGCGAGGACGTACGGAGTCCGAGGAGCCGGTGCGCATGCGGGGAGTCGTGCTCTACGAGGGCCCCGGATATCCGTACGCCGTCGAGGAACCCGGGGGAGTGGTGACCGGCGAACTCGTGACCGCGCTGCCCGGGGCGTACGGCGAACTGCTGGCCGCTCTCGACCGGCTGGAGGAGTACGTGCCCGGCGACCCCCGCAACCTGTACGAGCGCATCGCGCGGGACGTGACCCGTGCCGACGCGACGACCGTGCGCGCCTGGGTGTACGTGGCCGCACCCGCGGTCGCCGCCCGGCTGCGTTCCCGCGGCAAGCTCATCGAGGGCGGGGACTGGCACAACGGCGGCTGAACTACGCCGGTGCGTCAATTGCACTCGTGCGAGTGGCCGCCCAGAGGGCCCCCGTGCGCCCCCGCCTCCCCGCACGCCCCCGCCCCTATGGTCCGGCCATGACCGACAGCGACATCACCAGACGGCGCGCCCTTGCACTCGGCGGCGTGGCCGGCGGAGCGGCCCTGGGTATCGGACTCACCTCGTGCTCCTCGGACTCCGAATCGGACGGGTCGAGTTCCGTGACCGCCAGTGCGTCCGCGAGCGCCTCCGCGGCCTCCGACACGTGCGTGCTCAACTCCACCGTCACGGAGGGGCCGTACTACCTGGACGGCGCGCTGTTCCGGAAGGACATCACCGACGGGAAGCCGGGCGTCCCGCTCACCGTGAAGCTGACCGTGCGGGACCAGACCGAGTCCTGCGACCCGGTGTCCGGCGCGGCCGTGGAGATCTGGCACTGCGACGCCTGGGGCTACTACTCCGGCTACACCACCGCCAACCCCGGCGGCTCCGCGCCCGCCGAGAGCGAGGACACCAGCGGCGCCGACGACAAGACGTATCTGCGGGGCTTCCAGACGACCGGCGACGACGGGGTCGTCGAGCTCACGACGATCTACCCGGGCTGGTACACCCCGCGCGCCACCCACATCCACGTCAAGGTGCACACCGGCGGCAAGAAGGCCGACAACACGTACGAGGGCGGCAAGGTCAACTGGACGGGGCAGCTCTTCTTCGACGACAAGTACGGCGAGGAGGTCTACAAGAAGTCCCCGTACACCGAGCACACCGGGACCCGGACCAAGCTCGACGACGACATGGTCTACGCCGGGGGCGGCGCCAAGGACGGGCTCATGACCATCACCGGGACCGTGGACGACGGCTTCACGGGCGCACTGACCGTCGGTATCGACCCGGACAAGGAGAACGACGGGTCGGGCGGCGGGGGAGAGCCGCCCAGCGGGCAGCCGAGCGGGTCGCCGCCGAGCGGGATGCCCAGCGGTACGCCGAGCCCACCGCCGGACAGCGACGCGAGCGCTTCGGCGAGCGCGTCGTCGTAGGCGTTCACTGCTACGGGCGAGGCACCACTTCGAGACGGGCGCGCGCGTCTACAAGCGGGGCACCACTTCGAGCCGTACCGCACACGCCTTGAACTCCGGCATTCGCGAAGTCGGGTCGAGCGCCGGGTTGGTGAGGGTGTTGGCGCGCCCCTCACCCGGCCAGTGGAACGGCATGAAGACCGTGTCGGGCCGGATGGCGCGGGTGATCCGCGCCGGTGCGACGGCGCGTCCGCGCCGGGAGACCACGGCGACGCGATCGCCTTCCCCCGCCCCCAGCCGCGCCGCCAGCCGTGGGTGCATCTCCACGAACGGTCCGGGCGCGGCGGCGTTCAGCTCGTCGACGCGCCGCGTCTGGGCGCCCGACTGGTACTGGGCGACGACCCGCCCGGTGGTCAGCAGTACGGGGTACTCGTCGTCGGGCTCCTCGGCGAGCGGACGGTGCACCACGGCGACGAAGCGGGCCCGCCCGTCCTCGGTGGCGAACCGGTCGAGGAAGAGACGGGGGGTGCCGGGATGGACCCCGGCGTTTGTCTCCCCAGTAGCGGAGGGGCACGGCCAGAACACCCCCGACTCTTCCGCCAGCCGGCGGTACGTGATCCCCGAGTAGTCCGCCGCCCCGCCCGCGCTCGCCCTGCGCAGCTCCTCGAAGACCTCCTCCGGGTCCCTCGGGAAACCCTTCTCCACGCCCAGCCGGTCGGCCAGTTCGTGCAGGACGTCGAGGTCGCTGCGTACGCCGTCGGGAGGGGTGATCGCCCGGCGGCGCAGCAGGACGCGGCCCTCCAGACTGGTCGTCGTGCCCGTCTCCTCGGCCCACTGGGTGACCGGGAGGACGACATCCGCGAGAGCGGCCGTCTCGGAGAGGACGACATCGGCGACGGCGAGGAAGTCCAGTGACTTCAGGCGCTGTTCGATGTGCGCGGCCCGGGGCGCGGACACCACCGGGTTCGAGCCCATCAGCAGCAGCGAGTGGATGTCCGTACCCATCGCGTCGAGGAGTTCGTACGCGCTGCGCCCGGGCCCCGGCAGCGAGTCCGGGTCGACTCCCCACACCTCGGCCACATGGCGTCGTGCCGCCGGGTCGGTCAGCTTGCGGTAGCCGGGCAACTGGTCGGCCTTCTGGCCGTGTTCGCGCCCGCCCTGCCCGTTGCCCTGCCCGGTGAGGCAGCCGTAGCCGGACAGCGGACGCCCCGAACGCCCGGTCGCCAGGCAGAGGTTGATCCAGGCGCCCACGGTGTCGGTGCCCTTGGACTGCTGCTCGGGCCCGCGTGCGGTGAGCACCATGGCGTTCTCCGGCTCGCAGAACAGCCGTACGGCTTCCCGGAGTTCGGGAACGGATACCCCTGTGATCCGTTCCACGTACTCGGGCCAGTGCGCCATCGCCGCCGCCCGGGCCTCCTCCCAGCCGCTCGTACGCTCCTGGATGTACGCCTCGTCCGTACGCCCCTCCGCGACGATCAGGTGGAGCATCCCCAGCGCGAGCGCCAGGTCGCTGCCCGGGCGCGGCGCAAGGTGCAGGTCCGCCTGCTCGGCCGTACGGGTGCGGCGCGGGTCGATGACGATCAGCGTGCCGCCGTTCTCCTTCAGCTCGGTGAGGTAGCGCAGCGCGGGCGGCATCGTCTCGGCGAGGTTGGAGCCGACGAGGATCACGCAGCCGGTCCTCGGGATGTCCTCCAGCGGGAAGGGGAGGCCCCGGTCCAGGCCGAACGCCTTGATTCCGGCGGCCGCCGCGGACGACATGCAGAAGCGGCCGTTGTAGTCGATCTGCGAGGTGCGAAGGACGACACGCGCGAACTTTCCGAGCGCGTACGCCTTCTCGTTCGTGAGCCCGCCGCCGCCGAAGACCCCGCACGCGTCCGGGCCATGTTCCGTCCGGGTGCGGGACAGCCCCTCGGCGATCCGGTCGAGCGCCTCGTCCCAGCTCGCGGGTTCGAGAGTGCCCGCCCGCCGGATCAAGGGCGAGGTCAGCCGTACCCGGGAGGACAGCAGCGCGGGCGCCGTACGTCCCTTGCCGCACAGCGCGCCCCGGTTCACCGGGAAGTCCGCGCGCTCCGTCACCTCGACGCCTCCGTCGGGCGTGGGCGTCAGGTTCATCCCGCACTGCAGGGCGCAGTAGGGGCAGTGGGTGGGCGTCGCGGTGGCCTGCATACCGGTCAGCGTGCGTCGGGAGTGTTACGGGAGGAGGAGGCGGGCGTTACGCGGCAGGGACGGGGACCTCCCGGCCGGGCGGAGGGCGCCGTGAGGGCGGTGGCGCGTCACTGACGGTTCAGCGAGCGCGTGACGCCCGCCGCGATCGTGGTCGCCAGGATCCAGCCGGTGGCGATCAGCAGATAGGCGAGCCACTGGTACCAGCCGCGCGGCGAGAAGGCCTCCTCCTGCCCGAAGCTGATGATGGGCAGCAGCAGATCGAGGGTGTAGAAGACGGGGATGAAATCGGGGGCCTCGTCGGGCTTCAGCGCCTGCGGATGGTTCAGCGTAAAGGCGAGGGCGCCGGTGAACAGCAGGAGCACCAGCCAGCCTGCCGCCCGCATCGGGCGGAAGCCGTAACCGACGGTCGCGTCCTGCAGATGTCCCCAGAACCTGGCGTAGCGCGGCAGGGTGTTGCGGTGCCGGCGGAGTTTGGCCAGCTGGACGGTGCGTGCCGCGGCGTCGTCACCCGCGGTGCGGTACGCGGCGGCCAACTGCTCGTAGGCGTACGGAAGATAGCCGCCCTCCTCCCTTTCAAGAAGCGGCAGTCGCTCCTTCGCGGGGAGATGCGGGGCGAGGCTGCGGTAGCTGAGGCCGTCGATCCTGACATGAGAGGGCCACACCTGAGGAGGAACGTGCAGAAGGTCCAGCTGGGAGCGGCGCAGGTTCACGGCGCCCACGATCGGGGCGGCGTCGCGCAGCCACAGCTCGCCGATCACGCAGCTGCTGGCGCGCAGGGCCTGGCCTTCGGGGTGGGACAGCCGGGAGTAGGCGAGGTTCAGCTGGTGCGGGATCCGGGAGCCGCTCAGGTTGACCCGGCCATCGGCGCGCAGCCGCATCGCACGCAGGTCGGTGCCGACCGACAGGGTCTCGGCATGCAGAGCGGTGCCGCCGGGCGCGTGCAGCTCGGCGTCGTCGAGGTTCACCTGCCCGCCGACCGTGGCCCCGTTCAGCCGGACCTGGCCGTGGGCGACCAGACCGACGGCCCACAGGTCGGTGCCGATGTCCGCGTGGTTCAGCTGGAGCGCCGCTTCCTCCGGGGTGTCGGCGTCCGGGGTGTCCGGCGCCGCCGGGCTGCCCAGATGCGCCCCGTTGATGAACACGGCGCCGGAGATCTTCGCCCCCTGGAGCCGTACCGGCCCGGTGATACGGGAGCAGCTGAGCCGCAGCGCCCCGTCGACCCGCAGGTTCCCCGCGGTGAGCCCGGGCAGCACCGAGTCGCTCAGCACCAGGACGCGGAGCTCCGCCCCGTAGAGCGTCGGGATCTGCTCGAAGTGACAGGACCGCATCCGCACGGCGTGCTGGACCGTCCCGTACGTGAGATCCAGCTGCCCGGTGATGCGCGCGCCCGTCAGCTTCAGTCCGGCGATCTCACCGTCGTGGGCCGGCCCGTCGATCAGCAGAGCCCGCAGCACCTCGGCGCGCACGGTCCGCTCGGGACCCCACGACGAGCCGGCCGCTGAGCCCTCGTCGGCGCTCTCGCGGAAGTCGATTCCCTCGCCGAGCGGGAATGCCTCCCAGACGCGGCGTTCCGCGGGCGTGAGGTCGGTGACCGCCATCATTCGCCCGCCGCCGCCAGGGCCTGACCGACCCCGGACTCCTTCGGCCCCAGGAACCGCGGATCGGGCTTGAACACCGCGTCCAGCGCGGCCTTCCCCGCCGCGAAGACCTCCCGCGCGCCCCCGTAGTACCAGGTCGCGTCGTGCTTGGCGTCGACCCCGACTCCGTAGGACTCGACGCCCGCCGCCTGGCACAGCGCGACGGCGCGGCGGATGTGGAACCCCTGGCTGATCAGTACGGCCCGGTCGACCCCGAAGATCTTCTTCGCGCGGACGCAGGAATCCCAGGTGTCGAAGCCCGCGTAGTCACTGACGATCTGCCCGTCGGGCACACCGTGCTCGGTCAGGTACGTGCGCATCGCGTCCGGTTCGTCGTAGTCCACGCGGCTGTTGTCGCCGGTGACGAGGACGACCTTGACCTGCCCCGCCCGGTACAGCTTTGCCGCCGTGTCCAGGCGGTTGGCGAGGTACGGGGACGGCTCGCCGTTCCACAGACCCGCGCCGAAGACCACCGCGACCTCGGTGCGCGGAGCGTCGGCGGTCGTACGCAGCCGGTCGCCCGTCACCGCGTACATCCATGTCGACGGAAGCAGCGCGAGCACGCAGAGCAGCATCAGGGCCTGTACGCCCCGCCGTTGCCCGGCACGGGTCTGCGGCAGGCGCGGCAGACGCGGTCTGCGCAGCTTCGGCAGCTTCGGACGGCGCATCGGACGGCGCATCGGACGGTCCCCTCCCCAGGTGGCCTCGACCATGGAGGACGCGTCGAACGCTGATCCGGTTCGCCTCCGTGGCGTGACCAGCTTCACTCAGAAACCTGTCACCGCAGGTCACGAAGGCTCACACTCCCGCGTACCCCGGCGTGAACCCCCGGAAAACACCCGTCATACCCGCGCAACGGCGTGGCAACCTCCTACCGTCAGGATCTCTCCATGACGGCGTCGAACCCAGTACGCGACGAGTCCTTGCTCAGCCCCGGTGGCCCCCCGCCGCTCGGCGGCGCCCACCTCGACAGTACGGCGCAACTCATGAACGCGATCACCAGCCAGCTCGGCAGCCAGCTCAGCCGCGTCTCGATCGACGGCGCACGCCGGCCCGCGCCGCCCGCGCTCGTCCTCGTGGCGCACGGCAGCCGCGACCCGCGCACCCTGAGCACCGTACGCAGCCTCATCGAGCGGATCCGCGAGCTGCGCCCGCACCTGGCCGTGCACCTCGGGCACATCGAGCTGAACGAACCCCTGCTGCCCGACACGCTCGCGTCACTCCAGAGCACCCAGGGCACCCGGAGCACCGGGACCGGTGAAGCCGTCCTCGTGCCGCTGCTGCTCAGCCGCGGCTACCACGTCAAGCGGGACATCCCCGAAGCCGCGGCCGCCGCCGCCCCGCTCCGTACCCGCGTCGCCGCCCCGCTCGGCCCGCACCCGCTGCTCGTGGAGACGCTGTACGCGCGGCTCGTCGAGGCCGGCTGGCGGACGCGGATGAGCGACTCGACCCGCCGCGCGAGCGGCATCGTGCTCGCAGCCGCCGGATCCCGCGACCCCGACGCCGCCGTCGACACCCGCCGCACCGCGCACCTGCTCGCCGAGCGACTGGGCGTTCCCGTCGTCCCCGCGTACGCGTCCGCCGCCGCGCCCACCGTCGCAGCCGCCGTCCGCGCCATGGCCGCCCGCGGCCGCCACCGCATCGCCGTCGCCTCGTACTTCACCGCCCCCGGCCGCTTCGCCACCGAGTGCGCCGCGGCCGCCCCCTGGATCGCCGCCGAGCCCCTGGGCGACCACCCGGCGATGGCCCGCCTCGTCCTGCACCGCTACGACCAGGCCGTCGCGACCCCCGAGCCCGCCCCCGAACGCGCCCTGGCCACCGCCTGAAGCGTGTCCTGAGCAGACAGCTGTGCCCCGTTTGTCACTGCCTGCGTTTACTGTCGGGGCATGGAAGGCACTGCACCGAAGACCGAAAGCACCGATCCGAACGCATACGCAGAGCACGCCACGCCCGACGGACAGGACGGGCACGGGATCGGGTACGACGTCACCTCCACCGAGCGCTGGGCCGTCGAGCCCGACAAGCGTCCCGGCCGCACCGCCTTCCAGCGCGACCGCGCACGCGTACTGCACTCGGCCTCCCTGCGCCGTCTCGCGGGCAAGACGCAGGTCGTCACACCCGGCACCAGCAGCCAGATCTGGGACGCCAGCCCCCGCACCCGCCTGACCCACTCCCTGGAGTGCGCCCAGGTCGGCCGCGAGCTGGGCGCGGCCCTCGGCTGCGACCCCGACCTCGTCGAGGCGGCCTGCCTCTCGCACGACATGGGCCACCCGCCCTTCGGGCACAACGGCGAACAGGCGCTCAACGAATTCGCCGAGGACTGCGGCGGCTTCGAGGGCAATGCGCAGTCGCTGCGCCTGCTCACCCGTATCGAGCCGAAGCGCTTCGTACACTCCGAAGCCACCGGCGAACTCGTCAGCGTCGGCCTCAACCTCACCCGCGCCGCCCTCGACGCCGCCACCAAGTACCCCTGGCCGCGCGGCGGCCACCCCACCGACCCCAAGTCCCGGAAGTTCGGGGTCTACGAGGACGACCGGCCCGTCTTCGACTGGATCCGCAAGGGCGCCCCCGGCACCCGTACGTGCTTCGAGGCCCAGGTCATGGACTGGTCGGACGACGTGGCGTACTCGGTGCACGACGTCGAGGACGGTCTGCACGCGGGCCACATCGACCCCAACTGCCTGCACGCCGAGCCGGAAAGGCAGGCGGTCTTCGCGGTGGCCATCGGGCGGTACGTGCCTGCCGACACCGACCCCGAGGAGCTCGCCGAAGCCCTCGACCGCCTCCTCGACCAGGATTGGTGGCCGCACGGATACGACGGATCGGCCGTCGCGCAGGCCCGGTTGAAGGACGCGACCAGCCAGCTCATCGGGCGTTTCTGTCTCGCGGCGGAGGGCGCCACGCGCGCGGCGTACGGCACCGGTCGCCTCACCCGGTACGCGGCGGAGCTGGTCGTCCCGCGCGCCGCGCGCCTGGAGTGCGCCGTCCTCAAGGCGGTCGCCGACCGGTACGTGATGCAGCGCGCCGAGCAGGAAGCGCTCCGCGCCGATCAGCGGATCGTCGTCGCCGAGCTGGCCCAGGCGCTCACCGTCCGCGCCCCGGACGGCCTCGACCCGCAGTTCCGCGCCCTGTTCGACGAGGCCCCGGACGACAGGGCACGCAAGCGCGTGATCGTCGACCACATCGCCTCACTCACCGACGCCTCGGCGCGTTCCCTGCATCTCAGACTCACCACGCGGTCCCATGGGTCCCGGGGAGTGTGACCCTGCGTGGCCTGATCGGGTCTCTCCCTCTTCCCGCATCACGCTGCGTGCGGGACGCTCGCATATGGCGACATCCTTACGAGGAGGCATCAAGTGGTCGACGCGGATCAGACATTCGTCATCGTCGGAGGAGGGCTGGCCGGTGCGAAGGCGGCCGAGACGCTCCGAGCGGAGGGCTTCACCGGGCGGGTGATACTGATCTGTGACGAGCGCGACCACCCCTACGAACGCCCGCCGCTCTCCAAGGGCTACCTCCTCGGCAAGGAGGAACGCGACAGCGTCTTCGTACACGAACCCGCCTGGTACGCGGCCAACGACATCGAGCTGCACCTCGGCCAGACCGTCGACGCCATCGACCGGAGCGCGAAGACCGTCCGCTACGGCGACGACGGCACCCTCGTGCACTACGACAAGCTCCTCATCGCGACCGGCGCCGAGCCCCGCCGCCTGGACGTCCCGGGCACGGACCTGGCCGGAGTCCACCACCTGCGCCGGCTCGCCCACGCCGAACGCCTCAAGGGCGTCCTCGCCGCGCTGGGCCGCGACAACGGGCACATCGTGATCGCGGGCGCCGGCTGGATCGGCCTCGAGGTCGCGGCGGCGGCACGCGAGTACGGTGCCGAGGTCACCGTCGTCGAGCCGGAGGGGACCCCGCTGCACGCGGTCCTCGGCCCCGAGCTCGGCCAGCTCTTCGCCGAGCTGCACCGCGAGCACGGCGTCCGCTTCCACTTCGGCGCCCGCCTCACCGAGATCGTCGGCCAGGACGGCATGGTGCTCGCCGCCCGCACCGACGACGGCGAGGAACACCCCGCGCACGACGTGCTCGCCGCGATCGGCGCCGCCCCGCGCACCGCTCTCGCCGAGGCCGCGGGCCTGGAGATGGCCGACCGCGCGCACGGCGGAGGCATCGCCGTCGACGAACGGCTGCGCACCTCCGACCCCGACATCCACGCGGCCGGCGATGTCGCCTCCTTCCACCACACGCTCTTCGACACCCGGCTGCGCGTCGAGCACTGGGCCAACGCCCTCAACGGCGGCCCCGCGGCGGCCCGCGCGATGCTGGGCCGCGAGCTGACGTACGACCGTGTGCCCTATTTCTTCTCCGACCAGTACGACATCGGGCTCGAGTACTCGGGCTGGGCGCCCCCGGGGACGTACGACCAAGTGGTGATCCGTGGAGACGCCGGCAAGCGGGAGTTCATCGCCTTCTGGGTGAAGGAGGGACGGGTGCTGGCCGGGATGAACGTGAATGTGTGGGACGTCACGGAGCCCATCCAGCAGCTGATCCGATCCCGGGCCCAGGTGGACACCGAGGCGCTCGCCGACCCGCACGTTCCGCTGGACAGTCTGGTCCCGTGACCGACGGCGGCGCTCGACTGTCACACCGTCCCCGTAGAATTCACGCGTGGCCGGAAGGATCAACGACGAGGACGTGAAGGCGGTTCGGGACGCGGTCCCGATCGACGCCGTGGTGTCCGAGTACCTCCAGCTGCGCAACGCGGGCGGCGGAAACCTGAAAGGTCTCTGCCCCTTCCACGACGAGAAGTCCCCGTCCTTCCAGGTCAGCCCGAGCAAGGGGCTGTTCCACTGCTTCGGCTGCCAGGAAGGCGGCGACACCATCACATTCGTGATGAAGGTCGACCACCTCACCTTCTCCGAGTCGGTCGAGCGCCTCGCCGCCCAGGCAGGCATCACGCTGCGCTACGAGGAGGGCGGGTACAACCCCGCCAACCAGCGCGGCGAGCGCATCCGCCTGGTCGAGGCCCACAAGGCCGCCGCGCAGTTCTACATCGAACAGCTCGACACCAGCTCCGAGGCCGACACCGGCCGCAAATTCCTCGCGGAGCGCGGTTTCGACCAGTCGGCCGCCGCCCATTTCGGAGTCGGCTACAGCCCTCAGGGCTGGGACCACCTCACCCGCTACCTCCGCGGCAAGGGCTTCACCGACAAGGAACTCCTCCTCTCCGGCCTCTCCCAGGAAGGCCGCCGCGGCCCCATCGACCGCTTCCGCGGCCGTTTGATGTGGCCGATCCGCGACATCGGCGGCGAGGTCGTCGGCTTCGGCGCGAGGAAGCTCTACGAGTCGGACAACGGCCCGAAGTACCTGAACACGCCCGACACGGCGATCTACCGCAAATCCCAGGTCCTGTACGGCATCGACCTCGCCAAGAAGGACATCGCCAAGGCCAGCAGGGCGGTCGTCGTCGAGGGCTACACCGACGTCATGGCCTGCCATCTGGCCGGCGTCACCACGGCGATCGCGACCTGCGGCACGGCGTTCGGCACCGACCACATCAAGATCCTCCGCCGGTTGCTGATGGACAACGGCTCCGCGCGCGTGATCTTCACCTTCGACGGCGACGCGGCCGGTCAGAAGGCCGCCCTGCGCGCCTTCGAGGACGACCAGAAGTTCGCCGCCGAGACGTACATCGCGATCGCCCCGGACGGCATGGACCCCTGCGAGCTGCGCCTCGCGAAGGGCGACGCGGCAGTCGCCGACCTGGCCGAACCCCGCACCCCGCTCTTCGAGTTCGCCCTGCGCCAGATCATCCTGCGGTACGACCTGGAGACCCCGGCCGGGCGCGCGGCCGCCCTCGACGAGGCGGCACCCATCGTCGCCCGCATCAAGAACAGCGGCGCCCAGCACGAGGTCGCCGTACAGCTCGCGGGCATGCTCGGCATCCTCGACACCCAGTTCGTGGTCAAGCGGGTGGCCCAGCTGGCCCGTTGGTCCCGCGACCGCGGCGGCAAGGGCCCCGCGCCGAGCCAGCAGCGCACCCAGCAGGCGTACGGCACCACCACCCAGGCACCCAACGGCGGCGGCCCCGCCCTGACCCTGCGCAACCCGGTCTTCGCCACCGAGCGCGAGCTCCTCAAACTCGCCCTCCAGCGCCCTGAGCTGGTCTCCCCGGCCTTCGACGCCTACGGGATCGACGAGTTCACCGCCCCGCCGTACGCCGCCGTACGTCAGGTGATCATGGAGGCGGGCGGCTCGGAGTTCGGCGTCCAGGACCCCCAGGAGTACCTGGTCAGGGTCCGCGAGGCCGCCCCCGACGACGCGGCCCGCGCCATGGTCACCGAGCTGGCAGTCGAGGCGATCATGCGCAAGACGGTCGACGAGACCTACGCGGGCGACCAGCTCGTCATGGTCCGCCGCCGCGCCGTGGACCGCCGCATCCGCGACGTCCAGGGCAGCCTGTCCCGCCTCAGCGCGCACGGCGACCCGGCCCAGCTGGCCGCCGTACAGAACGAGCTGTGGGTACTCCAGCAGTACGAGCAGGCACTGCGGGAGAGGGGCGCGGAGGCGCTCTGAGGGCGGGGGCGGCCGCCCGGCCCGCCGGGCTTTCACATCGTCTGCCGGGCGTTCACCGGGCCCTCGCGATTTCCCGTCCCGGCGCACTCGCTTCCCACGTGCGCCTTTCAACCTGTTTCGCGCCGCCTAAAACGCGCACTCGTGCATGAAAGTAACCGCGCGGTCACGGACCGGACGCAAAAAGTCACCGCACGCCCCTCGTGGCGGCGATGTGTCGTACTCCACACTGGGTTGCGGTGCCTGAGTCCTCGGAGCGCGGCCGACCCGCACGCGACGGGTCCCCGATCCCCGCGGTTCCGCTAAACGACTACGGGATGGACAGCGGCGAGGCCGTCGACCCCATCCCCGACGTAACGCTGCCGCCCCCCTCAGCAGCGACATTCCTGGAGGTCGCCCCCGTGCAGACCCAGACCCTCGCACAGACCGACAACACCACGGATACGGACGCTGACGCCGAGACCGACGTCGTCGCGGCGGTACCCCCGCAGAGCCGTGCCGCGCACCACCCCGAAGCGGAGCCGGAGAGCCCGCCCGAGCTGGACGAGCCGCCCGCGAGCGCCGTCGAGAACACCGAGGTGGAAGCCGAGTCCGAGGCTCCCGAGCCCGTCGAACCGCCCCGGAGCCGCGCCGCCGACACCGGCGGACCCTCCTCCGACCTGTTCCGCCAGTACCTGCGCGAGATCGGCCGGATCCCCCTGCTCACCGCGGCCGAGGAAGTCGAACTCGCCCGCCGTGTCGAGGCCGGTCTCTTCGCCGAGGAGAAGCTCCGCCTCGCCGTCGATCTGGACAGCCAGCTCGCCCTCGACCTGGACAAACTGGTCGTCATGGGCCGCATGGCCAAGCGCCGCCTCATCGAGGCGAACCTGCGGCTCGTCGTCTCCGTCGCCAAGCGGTACGTGGGCCGGGGACTGACCATGCTCGACCTGGTCCAGGAGGGAAACCTCGGCCTGATCAGGGCGGTTGAGAAGTTCGACTACGCCCGCGGCTACAAGTTCTCGACGTACGCGACCTGGTGGATCCGCCAGGCCATGTCCCGGGCCCTCGCCGACCAGGCCCGGACCATCCGAGTCCCCGTCCACGTCGTGGAGTTGATCAACCGGGTCGTGCGTGTGCAGCGGCGCATGCTTCAGGAGCGCGGTTACGAGCCGACTCCCGAAGAGGTCGCCGCGCACCTCGATCTGCCCAGCGAGCGGGTCAGCGAAGTGCTCCGGCTCGCCCAGGAACCGGTGTCCCTGCACGCCCCCGTGGGCGAGGAGGACGATGTCGCGCTCGGCGACCTCATCGAGGACGGCGACGCCACGTCTCCCGTCGAGTCCGCCGCGTTCCTGCTGCTCCGTGAGCATCTGGAGGCGGTGCTGTCCACGCTCGGGGAGCGGGAGCGGAAGGTCGTCCAGCTCCGGTACGGGCTGGCCGACGGGCGTCCCCGCACCCTGGAGGAGATCGGCCGCATCTTCGGCGTCACGCGCGAACGCATCCGCCAGATCGAGTCCAAGACCCTCAACAAGCTCAGGGACCACGCGTTCGCGGACCAGCTGCGGGGTTACTTGGACTGAGGTGGGGTTTGTTTCGCCCCCTCCGCCCCTGCCCATTCCCGTCCCTTGGGGGCTCCGCCCCCAAACCCCCGCTCCTCAAACGCCGGAGAGGCTGAATTTTCCCCGGCCGGAGCAGAAATCTTTCGTCCCGGCCAGGGGGAGATCTTTCAGCCCGTCCGGCGTTTGAGGACGAGCCCTTCGGGCGAGTGGGGGTCTGGGGGCGCAGCCCCCAGGTACGGGACGGGTAGGGGCGGAGGGGGCGAAAAACCTAGTCCACCTCAGCCACCGCCTGTGCGAACTGGGCCTTGTACAGGCGCGCGTACGCCCCGTCCGCGGCAAGCAGCTCGGCGTGCGCGCCCTGTTCCACGATCGACCCGTTCTCCATCACGAGGATCGCGTCCGCATCCCGGATCGTCGACAGGCGATGCGCGATCACGAACGACGTACGCCCGTGCGCAAGCTTCGCCATCGCCTTCTGGATCAGGACCTCCGTCCGGGTGTCGACCGAAGACGTCGCCTCGTCAAGGACCAGAATCACCGGATCCGACAGGAACGCCCGAGCGATGGTGATGAGCTGCTTCTCACCCGCGCTCACCCCCGTCCCCTCGTCGTCGATCACGGTGTCGTACCCGTCGGGCAGCGTCCGGATGAACCGGTCGGCGTGGGCGGCCCGCGAGGCTTCCTCGATCTCCCCCCGGGTGACGTCCCGCGAGGCCCCGTACGCGATGTTCTCCGCGATCGTCCCCCCGAACAGCCAGGTGTCCTGGAGCACCATCCCGATGCCGTCCCGGAGTTCGTCCCGGGACATGGCGGCGATGTCGACCCCGTCGAGAGTGATCCGCCCCCCGGTGACCTCGTAGAACCGCATGAGGAGGTTGACCAGCGTGGTCTTGCCGGCGCCCGTCGGGCCGACGATCGCGACCGTGTGCCCGGGCTCCACCTTCAGCGACAGATCCTCGATGAGCGGCTTGTCGGGGTCGTACCGGAAGGACACGTTCTCCAGCGCCACCCGCCCCCGCAGCTCGTCGGGACGGAGCGCCGGAACCGGATCGGCCTCCTGCTCGTCCGCGTCGAGCAGCTCGAAGATCCGCTCGGCGGATGCCACGCCCGACTGCACGAGGTTCGCCATGGAAGCGACCTGGGTCAGCGGCATGGAGAACTGCCGGGAGTACTGGATGAACGCCTGCACGTCACCGATCGACAGCGACCCGGACGCGACCCGCAGCCCGCCCACCACCGCCACCAGCACATAGTTCAGGTTCGAAACGAACATCATCAGCGGCTGCATGATCCCGCTGTTGAACTGCGCCTTGAACCCGGCCTCGTACAGCTGCTCGTTCTGCTCGGCGAACTGCGCCGCCGACTCGTCCTGCCGCCCGAACACCTTCACCAGGTTGTGCCCGGTGTACATCTCCTCGACGTGCGCGTTGAGCTTGCCGGTGGTCCGCCACTGCTGGACGAAGTGCGGCTGCGACCGCTTGCCGACCCGCGTGGCGATGAAGAAGGACAGCGGCACGGTGATCAGCGCCACCAGGGCGAGGAGCGGCGAGACCCAGAACATCATCGCGAGCACGCCCACGATGGTGAGGAGGGAGTTGACCAGCTGGCCCATCGACTGCTGGAGGGTCTGCTGGATGTTGTCGATGTCGTTCGTGGCGCGGCTGAGGACCTCACCGCGCTGCCGCTTGTCGAAGTAGGAAAGCGGCAGGCGGGACAGCTTGGCCTGCAGGTCCTCGCGCATCCGGTAGACGGTCATGTTGATCGCCCGGTTCGAGAGCCGGGTGGACACCGCCATCAGCACACCGGCCACCACGAACGCACAGAGCGCGAGCAGCAGTACGTTCCCGACGGCGCCGAAGTCGATGCCCTTGCCCGGAGTGAAGTCCGTGCCCGAGAGCATGTCGGCCGTGCCGCCGTCGCCGCGTGCCCGCATCGCCTCGAGGGCCTCGGCCTTCGTCTGGCCGGCGGGCATCTCCCGTCCGATGATCCCGGCGAAGACCAGGTCGGTCGCCCTGCCCAGGATCTTCGGGCCCAGCACGGACAGCGCCACGCTGACCACACCGAGGGAGAGCATCGCGTACATCGTGCCGCGCTCGGGCTTGAACTGGGAGAGGAGCCGTTTGCCCGACCCCTTGAAATCCATCGAGCGCTGATCGGGGCCGCCCCCGGCCATCATCCGCCCCATAGGCCCGGCCATCAGGCAGCCTCCGCTTCCGTCAGCTGGGAGAGGACGATCTCCCGGTATGTCTCGTTGCCCGCCATCAGTTCGTGGTGCCGCCCGGTGCCGACGACCCGGCCCTCGTCGAGGACCACGATCCGGTCGGCGTCCCGGATGGTCGACACCCGCTGGGCGACGATCACCACGGTCGCCTCGGCGGTCTCGGCGGCGAGCGCCGCGCGCAGCATGGCGTCGGTCTTGTAGTCGAGCGCCGAGAACGAGTCGTCGAAGAGGTAGATCTCCGGGCGCTGTACGAGGGTGCGGGCGATCGCGAGACGCTGCCGCTGACCACCGGACACATTCGTGCCGCCCTGTGCGATGGGGGAGTCGAGCCCGTTCTCCAGGCCCTCCACGAACCCCTTGGCCTGCGCCACCTCCAGCGCGTGCCACAGCTCCTCGTCGGTGGCGTCCGGGTTGCCGTACCGCAGGTTCGTCGCCACCGTGCCCGCGAAGAGATACGGCTTCTGCGGGACGAGTCCGACCGTCTTGGCCAGCAGTCTCGGCTCGATGGTCGCCACGTCCACGCCGTCGACGAGCACCTCGCCGTCCGTGGCGTCGAACAGCCGGGGGACGAGCCCGAGAAGCGTCGACTTGCCACTGCCCGTGGACCCGATCACGGCGGTCGTCTCACCCGGCCGCGCCACCAGGTCGACGGCCGTCAGCACCGGCTCCTCGGCACCCGGGTAACGGAACCCGCCGCCACGGATCTCCAGGTGGCCGTGGCGCCGCAGCTCCACGACGGGTGCGGTCGGCGGCACCACACTGCTGTCGGTGTCCAGGACCTCCTGGATGCGCTCGGCACAGACCTCCGCGCGCGGCACCATCATGAACATGAAGGTGGCCATCATCACGGACATCACGATCTGCATGAGGTAGGCGAGGAACGCGGTCAGATCACCGATCTGCATGCCCCCGCTGTCGATCCGGTGCGCGCCGAACCACACCACGGCGATCGAGGACAGGTTCACGACGGTCATGACCATCGGGAACATCAGTGCCAGGTACCGCCCGGTGCCCAGCGACACCTCGGTCAGATCGGCGTTCGCCTTCCGGAAGCGCTCCTTCTCGTAGTCGTCCCGTACGAAGGCGCGGATCACGCGGTTGCCGGTGATCTGCTCGCGCAGCACCCGGTTCACGGTGTCCAGGCGGACCTGCATGGAGCGGAACAGCGGCCGCAGCCGCCGGATGATCAGGGTCACACCGAGGCCGAGTACCGGCACCACGGCGACCAGCACCCCGGACAGCGGCACGTCAAGGCCGAGGGCCAGCACGATGCCGCCCACACACATGATCGGCGCCGACACCAGCAGGGTGAACGTCATCAGGGCGAGCATCTGCACCTGCTGGACGTCATTGGTGGTGCGGGTGATCAGCGAGGGCGCCCCGAAGTGGCCGACCTCGCGCGCGGAGAAGGACTGGACGCGGTCGAAGACGGCGCCCCGGATGTCCCGGCCGACGGCCGAAGCCGTACGGGCGCCGTAGTAGACGGCGCCGATGTTGCAGACGACCTGCGCCAGCGAGATCGCGATCATGACTGCGCCGAAGGACAGGATGTATCCCGTGTCGCCCTTCACGACGCCGTTGTCAATGATGTGCGCGTTGAGCGTGGGCAGGTAGAGCGTGGCGCAGGTCTGCAGGAGCTGCAGCAGCACCAGCAGGGCGATGGGTTTCTTGTACGGACGGAGGTACGTACGAAGTAGTCGTATGAGCACGCGGGGTCTCTCGGAGTCGACGACGGGCGAGCGGTGGGTGCACCACCCCCTATCGTCGGACACTCCCCCCGTGTTACCTCAACCGATTAACCCAAGTGCAGGCCAAGAACCGACCCGGCCTCAGACCTGGGACGTACGCCCCGGGCTCTGTTAACCCCGGAACGCCCCAGGATGCGCCTGCTCCCGTACGGCCACGTACTGCTGCCTTATGGCCTGGCCCATGGCCAGTTCCTCACCGGGGTCCAGCACCTGTGCGACCGGGCCCTGCCAGGCGGGCGGCGTCCGCGGATCGAGGGTGCCCTGCGAGACGCCGAGCGCCCAGGCCGCCTGCCGGGCCGCGCCGAACGCCGCGTAGTCCGCCGGCTGCGGCACCACGACCTGCACGCCGAACAGCGCGGGCGCCACGGCCTGTACGGCGGGCAGCTCGGCGGCCTGTCCAAGAAGGAAGATCCGCCGTACGTCGACGCCCCGGCCGCGCAGCACGTCGAGCGCGTCCGCGAGCCCGCACAGCATGCCCTCGAAGGCGGCCCGCGCCAGATGCTCGGGCCGCATCGACTCCCGTCGCAGCCCGGCCAGCATCCCCGCCGTGTGCGGCAGGTTCGGCGTCCGCTCGCCCTCCAGATACGGCAGCATCACCAGGCCGTGGGAGCCCGGCGTCGACTTCATCGCCAGGTCGGACAGGCTCTCCAGGTCGGGCAGGCCGAGGAGTTCGGCGGCGCCGCGCAGGGCTCGTACGGCATTGAGCGTGGTGACGACCGGCAGATGCATCCCGGTCGCGTCCGCGAGTGAGGTGATCATGCCGGAGGAGTCGAAGAGCGCCTCGGGGTGTACGGCCATCACGGAACCGGAGGCTCCGAGGGAGACGACCGCGTCCCCGAGCCCGATGCCGAGCCCGAACGCCGCCGCCATGGTCTCGCCGGTCCCGGCGGATATGAGGAGCCCCTCCGGGGTGGTCCCCGCCGCGTCGGAAGGGCCGAGCACCTCGGGCAGCCCGGCCTGGTGCCCGAGCGCCATGTCGACGATGTCCGGCCGGTAACCGCCGGTCGCCGCCGACCAGTACCCGGTCCCGGAGGCCCCGCCCCGGTCGGTGGTCCTGCGCACCGGCCGCCCGAGCAGCTGCCACACCAGCCAGTCGTGCGCCTGCATGAGGAACGCGGTCCGCCGCGCGGAATCCGGTTCGGTCTTGTTCAGCCAGCGCAGCTTGGTCACCGGCTGGGCGGCCTGCGGTACGCAGCCCACGGCCTGGGCCCACGCCTCGCGCCCGCCGAGCGCGTCGACGAGATCGGCGGCCGCGACCTGCGTCCGCTTGTCACTGCCGACGAGCGCAGGCCGCACCGTGTTCCCCTGCGCGTCCAGCGGGACAAGACCGTTCTGCTGCGCGGACACGCCGATGGCCTGCACACCTTCGAGCAGTCCGCCGCCCGCCGCCTCTCCCAGGGACAGCAGCCAGGCCTGAGGGTCGACGTCGGAAGGACGCCCGCCGCCCTCGGTGGACTCGACCGGATGCGGCGCGTACCCCTGCTTGAGTACGACACCCGTGTCCGAGTCGCAGACGACGATGCGAGTGAAATCGGGCGAACTGTCCAACCCGGCGACTATCCCCATGGCGCAAATTCTGCCGTACCGCGAGAGGCGACCGCGCCGGACCGGATCGTGCGGGCCCGATCGCTACGTGCTGGAGGCGCCCCTCGCTAGGTGTTGGAGGTGCCCCAGTCGTCTTCGCCGCGGCCGTTGGCGTTCCGCTCGCGCAGGGAGCGGACCCGGTCGGTCACCGAGGTGGGGACCCGGTCGCCCACCTTCTCGCTCACCGCGTGGTACGCCTTGCCCGCGAACTCGCGGCCCTGCTGGGCGGCGCTCTCGGCGGTGTTGCGCACCGCCGGGTTCTGCGAGATCTGGCGGGCGGACTTCTTCAGCTGCTCGTAACGCTCGCGCCCGGCGCGAGAGCCCAGCACGTAACCCAGAGCCAGTCCGGCGACGAATGTGAGCCGGTAGCGCATGACGGCCACCCTTCCCTTGCGTCGGCATCGGTGCGGGGGCGGAACCGATTGGCGGAGCACCCCCCTGCTTGCGCTAATGTATGTGTCGCAGCAAGCGCACGCCCCCTGGCGAATACCCAGGTAGGTGCGTTCGATGCAACGAAGCGATCCCCTGTAGCTCAATTGGCAGAGCAGCCGGCTGTTAACCGGCAGGTTACTGGTTCGAGTCCAGTCGGGGGAGCTCGATCTCCTGTAGCTCAATTGGCAGAGCAGCCGGCTGTTAACCGGCAGGTTACTGGTTCGAGTCCAGTCGGGAGAGCAACGGAAGAGGACCCCTCAGGGGTCCTTTTTCATGTCCTCCGGAACCGCGCACGGCACACCGAAGTCCTCATGGTCATGCGTTGCCGACCATCCGAAGCAGGAGATCGTATGAGCGGCTATGCTGCGGCAGACGGCGCGCACAAATGTGCGCGACGCGCCGTAGATGGGGCGGTAGCTCAGCCGGTTAGAGCAGCGGACTCATAATCCGTCGGCCGTGGGTTCGAGTCCCACCCGCCCCACCATGCGCGGTTTCTGGACCTGCGGAAACGTTCCTTGTGAGGTGTCGGAGCGTCAACTTCCGCCCAACGGACGGAAGCTGCTGCCCGTGAGTTCGGCGTCCGTGTCGTTTCCGGTCTGCCGCACCGCCGGCACGGGCTTGGGCGCCGTGGGTTCGGGCAGGGTGCGGAACAGCAGCCAGCTCAGCACGGGCATCAGGATCAGGGGTGCCAGAGCCGTGCGCAGGGAGGTCGCGTCGGCGACGCTGCCGATCAGGGGGCTGGCCAGGCCGCCGATGCTGACGGTCAGTCCGAGGGTGACGCCGCCGGCCGTGCCGACGCGCGTGGGCAGGTAGTCCTGGCCGAGGGTGACGTGCAGGGAGAAGGGGACGTACAGGCCGATGGAGGTCAGCGCCACGAACGCGTAGAACGCCGGGCCGGGGATGAACACGGTTCCCGCGACGGCGGCGATCGTGAGGAGGTAGGACCAGCGGGCGACGGTGACCCGGTCCCAGCGGTTGGCCAGGCTGCCGCCCGCCACCGAGCCCATCGCACCGCCGATGTAGAGCACGAACAGCGCCACGGTGCCCGCTGTCGTACCGCCTCCCACCCGCTGCTGGGCGTAGAGCGAGATGAACGTGCTCAGGCCGACGAAGACGATGGACCGGAAGACCACGGCCAGCGACAGCTTCACGAAGGACGCCTTGTCGTCGGCGCCGACCACGGCTGGGCCGCCTGAACTGCCGGGGGCTGTCTTCTTCTGGAGTGCGCGCAGGACGGGCAGGCACAGCACGCTGCCGGCGAGGGCCGGCAGCACGAGCAGTGGCGACAGGCGCAGGCCGCCGGAGGCGACGACGGCGGTGACCATGAGCGGCGCGGCGGCGAAGCCGAGATTGCCGCCGACGGAGAACCAGCCCATCGCGCTGTGGCTGCCCTCGCTGAGGAGCCGGGCGACGCGTGCGGACTCGGGGTGGTAGGCGGCGACTCCGACGCCTGACATCGCCACGAAGAGCAGTGTCAGCGGGTAGGAGCCGCTCAGGCCGCTGAGGGCGATACCGAGTCCGCCGAGGACGGTGCTCACCGGCAGGATCCAGGGCATCGCCCAGCGGTCGGTGAGCAGGCCGAACACCGGTTGGGCCACCGAGGACAGCACGGACGCGGCGAGCACGATGCCCGAGACCGCGGCGTAGCCGTAGGCGCGCTCGGCGACGAAGAACGGGACGAGAGAGGCGACCGTGCCCTGGTAGATGTCCACACAGGCATGGCCGACGGACAGCAGGGTGATCGATTTGGTCCTTGACACCTCACCATGCTCATCGCCGGGCAGCGTGTCGCGCTTCCGGTAAGCTGCCAACCAATGTCAGAAATCCGCCACGAGCCCGTAGCGCCGACCCGTACTCAGTGGCTGGCGCCCGGAGCCGCCATCGACGCCCACCGCCACGACGACCACCAGATCGTCTACGCGGGCCGGGGAGTGCTGGCCGTGACCACCAGCAGCGGCTCGTGGTTCGCGCCGGGCAATCGCGCCATCTGGGTGCCGGCCGGCACCGTGCACGCCCACCAGGCCCACGGTGAACTCGAACTGCACCTGGTCGGTCTGCCCGCGAGTGACAACCCGCTCGGTCTGGACGAGCCGACCGTGCTGACCGTCGGTGCGCTGCTGCGGGAACTGGTCCTCGCCTACACCCGCACCCCGCACGACGACAGCGCCGAACGCGGGCGGCTGCGGGCCGTGCTGCTCGACCAGTTGAGGGCATCACTCCAGCAGCCGCTGCACCTGCCCACGCCAACCGCCCCTCTGCTGAAGGCGGTCTGCGAGATCCTGCACACGCACCCGGCCGACGACCGCACCCTGGTGGCACTCGGCAGGGAAGTCGGCGCCAGCGACCGCACCCTCTCCCGCCTCTTCAAAGCCGATCTCGGCATGACGTTCCCGCAGTGGCGCACCCAACTGCGCCTCTACCACGCCCTGGTCCTGCTGGCCGAGAACACCCCGGTCACCGCCGTGGCCCACCTGTGCGGCTGGTCGTCCGCCAGCGCGTTCATCGACGTCTTCCGCCGGACCTTCGGGCACACCCCGGGCACACATCAGCCGCGCGAGAAGACAGGCTGATCGGCCCGTCGTCCCCGCCGCCACCTGCTTCACGCGTAGGCGTCCTCGACAGCGACTCGCCGCACTGTGCGCAGCGACGACCGGAGACTGTCCGGATCGGTCGAGCCCAGAGCGAGGCGGATCGCCTGCGGTGTGTGCGTCGTGGTGGAGAACGGTTCGGCCGTGGCCACCGAGATGTTCTGACGCGCGAGGGTGGCGGTCAGGCGATCGGCGCGTGCGTCGTCGGGCAGCGGCAGCCAGGTGAAGTAGGACGAGGGGTGGCTGATGAGGGGCAGGCCCGCCAGCTCCTGTCCGGCGATCGCCTGGCGGGCCTTCGCGTCGTCTCGTTTCCGCGCTTCCAGGTGGTCCACCGTGCCGTCGTCGAGCCAGCGGCAGGCGATGGCGGTGGTGAGGGCGGGGGTGTTCCAGGTGGTCGCCCGGATCGCGCGTTCGAGCGACGGCGCCGCGGCGGGCGGGGCGACGACGAAGCCGACCCGGAGGCCGGTGGCGACGCTCTTGGACAGTCCCGAGACGTAGACGGTGATGTCCGGCGCGGTCGCGGCCAGCGGCGGTGGAGGGTCCTCGACGAGGTAGGCGTAGGAGGCGTCCTCGATGATGAGCGGACCGTGCTGCCGGGCGATCTTGATCAGGCGGGTCCGGTCGGTTGCCGGCATCACCCAGCCCAGCGGGTTGTGCAGGGTGGGCATGGTGTAGATCGCCCGGACGGGGCGGGTGGCGCACAGCTTCTCGAGGGCGTCGAGATCCGGCCCGTTGGCGGTTGCGGGGATGGGCGCCAGGTCGAGATGGAAGGCGTGTGCGAGGACCTTGAAGCCCGGGTAGGTGAGTGCGTCGACCGCGACGACGTCACCGGCGTTGAGCGTGGCCATGACGGTGATGGCGAGGCCGTGCTGCGCTCCGTTGGTGATGAGGATCCGGTCCGCGTCCGTGGTGATTCCCCGGCGCCTCAGGTGCCGTGCGATCGAGGCTCTGTCCTGGAGGCGCCCTCGATGTGGCTGGTAGCGCAGCAGTGTGTCGAGGTCACCGGCGCCGGCCACCTCTCGCAGGGCCTGCCGCAGGAGATCGGCCTGTCCGGGCAGTGACGGATGGTTGAAGTTGAGGTCGACCGCGTCCGTGGCGACGACCTGCTGATCGATGCCGTGACCGGCGGGAACCGCGATGTCGCGCACGAACGTGCCGCGGCCCTGTTCCCGGCTCACCAGACCCATGATCTCCAGCTCGGCGTACACCCGGGTCGCGGTCACCACGGCGATGCCCTCACGGGCGGCGAGCCCACGGTGGGTCGGCAGCCGTGCGCCCGCGGCGAGCCGCCCGCTCCGGATGTCGGACGCGAGCGCGTCGACCAGCGTTTTGTACCGCGAGGCTGCCATGCGCCGGATTGTATCCATGACAATTCTTTGACTGTCCTGGTCGATGGTTCCTACCGTCAAGAACCACCGACCACCGACCACCGACCACCGACCACCGACCACCGACCCGGAAGGACAGCCGCCGTGCCGCACATCGCCATCCTCACCTTCGAGGGCTACAACGAGCTCGACTCCCTGATCGCGCTCGGTGTCCTCAACCGCATCAAGACCGACGACTGGCGCGTCACCATCGCCACCCCCAGCCCCAAGGTGACGTCGATGAACGGGGTGGTCATCGAGCAGATGTCCACCCTTGAGGAGGCGTGCGCCGCCGACGCCGTCATCGTCGGGAGCGGCATCGCCACCCGCGAGGTCGTAGAAGACCCGGCGATCATGAACGTCCTGCGCCGCCTGGACCCCTCGCGCCAGCTCATCGCCGCCCAGTGCTCCGGCGCACTCGTGCTGGCCAAGCTCGGCCTGCTGGGCTCCATCCCCGCCTGCACCGACCTGACCACCAAGCCCTGGGTCGTCGCCGCCGGCGTCGAGGTGCTCAACCAGCCCTTCTACGCCAAGGACAACATCGCCACCGCCGGCGGCTGCCTGGCCTCGCACTACCTCGCCGCCTGGATCATCGCCCGCTTTGAGGGCCACGACGCCGCCGAAAGCGCGCTGCACTACGTCGCCCCGGTCGGCGAGAAGGAGGAGTACATCGAGCGCGCCTGGCGCAACATCACGCCCTACCTGGGACCCTCCTGCGTCGCGCAGCCCGTCGGCGTCACCCGATAAGCGACCGTGCAGAAAACGTTCAACGAGTGAAGATTCCCGCGACAAGGTTGATGGCGGTAGCCAGAATGCTGGTGCCGAAGACGTACGACAGAAGGGTGTGCCGCAGGACCACCGAGCGGATCGTCGTGCTGGAGACGTCGGTGTCGGAGACCTGGTAGGTCATGCCCAGGTTGTAGCTGAAGTAGAAGAAGTCCCGGTACGCCGGCGGATGGCCGGAGTTGAAGTCGATTCCGCCCGCGGAAGCCAGGTAGTAGAGGTACGCGTACCGGGTGGCGTACATCAGGTGCAGTGCGGCCCAGGCCATGAACACACCGATGAGAGCCGTCGCCGCATGGGTGGTGTCGGAGTTGCCGAGCATGAACACCACGATGCCGACAAGGCCGCACAGGGCGGCCACGACCACGGCGATCTCTTCGGTGACGGGCCGCAGGTCCTCGCGTCGAGCGTTTCGGCGGGTCGTTTCGGCGTCCATCGGCCACAGCACGATCCAGCCGACCACCACGAAGCATGTCTCGGTGGCGGCGACACCCGCGAGAATGCCCAGCGGTAGATCGGTCGACGAACCGACGGCCACACCGACGGCTGCTCCGACGACGACCGCGTTGGCGAGCCGTGGGACTGCGGACAGGGACATCAGGGATCTCACGCGCACAAGCCATGACGGTAGCCGCTCGTCGCTGGTCAGGTGGGGGCAGAGGCCGGCGAGGGTCCCCGGCGACCGCCCGGGCCACGGCGGAGACAGCGGATCGGGGGCTCCTTCCTGCTGCCCAACGCCTGGTGCGTGGGCAGCGCCCGCGTCCTGGAGTCGGCCGGCTTCCCCGCGGTGGCGACCACGAGCGCGGGCATCGCGTTCTCCCTCGGACGTCCGGACCACGACTTCTTCGACGAGAAGGCACCGGACGGCCGTGTCGACCGCGAGACGATGATGCGTCGCGTGCGTGAGATCGCCGACGGGGTGACGGTGCCCGTCAGCGCGGACCTCGAAGACGGGTACGGCGAGGCGCCCGAGACGGTGGCCACCACCGTCTCCCTGACGCTCGCGGCGGGCGCCGCCGGCGGCAACATCGAAGACTTCACCGGCGACCGCACCGGGCCGCTGTACGACGAGGCGCTCGCGGTGGACCGCATCCGGGCCCGCCCGGGCCGCCGTCCTGGAACACGTCCCACAGACCCTTGCCGAGTGGCTGGGCGACCGAGGGAAATCCACTCCGGCGGGCGAGGACGTCCCTGGGTATGCGTGGGCGGAGGAGGCCCTGACGCGCGGAGCCGCCTTCATGAGCTCCCGCGGGCTCGTCCACTTCGACGCCCACTTCAACAACGTCCTGACCGACGGCCGGCTGATCTACTTCGCGGACTTCGGCCTCGCCCTGAGCTCCGGGTTCGAACTCGCGCCGGACGAGGCCGAGTTCCTCGCCGACCATCACGCCTATGACGGCTGCTACGTCGCGAACCATCTGCTTCGCCACCATCTGCCCGAAGGCCTGCGCGGCACGGCGGAGCACGAGGCGTTTCTGCACGACTGGATCGCGGGTGAAAGGCCCGAGGGGGTCCCGCCCGCGATCGCCGCGATCATCGACCGGCATGCCCGCGCCGCCGCCGTGCTGGACGGGTTCCACCACGGCCTGATCACGCTGAGCAAGCGGACACCGTATCCGGCCGCCGACATCGAACGGGCCAGACCGGGTGGTCGTTCCGCGGGGTAGGGAAGACCGACGTCAGTCCCGGCCGTCGCCCAGGATCCCGCCGGCCATCGTGGAAGCCTGGATGCGGCTTGTGACGCCGAGTTTTCGCAGGATCGCCGAGACGTGGACGCTTGCGGTCTTGGCGGAGATGAACAGTTCGCGGGCTATCTCGCCGTTGGTGAGGCCGCGGGACAGGAGGCGGAGGACTTCGGTTTCGCGGTCGGTCAGGCTGAATTCGGTGCCGGGCGTTGCACGGTCAGGGTCCGTGGGGGCCGGGCGGTCGAGGGTGATGCCCGCGCGGCCGGCGAAGTCGCCGATGTCGCGGGCCAGTAGTTCGGCGCCGATCTCCTGGGCGCTGCGGTGGGCCGCGTAGAGCAGGGGTGCGGCGGTGGCACGTGGGGCGCGGGACATGAGGAGCGCCTCGGCCTGGCGACGGCGGGCGTATGCGGCGAGGTAGGGGTCCAGCTCGCGGTCCCGGTCCGCGGAGAGCTGTTCCCACAGGCCGGGGTCCGGTCCGGCCGGGTCGAGGCGGGAGCACTCGGCGCGGGCCAGCAGCGCGTAGCCGAGGTGGTCGGGCGAGGGTTGGCCTTCGCGCGCCCGGACCTGCTCGACCAGTGAATCCGCGAGATCGGCGAACCGGCGGGCCTCCGCCGACGCCGCGGTCGGGTCGGGGCGGCGGCGGTTGCCGCGGTCCTCCTCGACCGTCTCGGCGACAGCGCGTACGGCGATGGAGCACAGCCGCGGGCCGAGCGACTCGTATCCGCTCGTATGACGCGAACCGAGTCCGCGTCCGGCCAGTGCCAGCGCGTCCGCCCATGCCCCGCGGGCGACGGCGAGTTCGGCTTGGTATCCCAGCACGCCGACACTCCACAGCATTTCCTCGGTGGTGAAGATGGCATCGAGTCCACCGAGCAACTCCCCGGCCGTGACCAGCCGCCCGCGCCTGATCTCCAGCCCGGCCAGCTGGATTTCGATCTGCTGGCAGAAGAAGCGCTCCACGACCTCACCCAGCGCCCGCTCCGCGAGGTCCGAGGCCTCGCGCAGCCGCCCGAGCCGGACCAGAGCACGTACCGCGCAGCCTTCGATGGCGGGCGCGAACGTACCGGTCAGGCCGAAGCCCCGGGTCAGCCGCGCGCCCTCGCGGGCCCGCTGCAGCGCCAACTGCGACTGTCCGACCGAGACCAGGTTCTCGCAGAGCGACCAGTAGGTCCGCCCGACCACCGACGGCTCATTGGTCTCCACGGCGAGCGCGACGGATTCGCCGAGCCGGTCCAGGCTTTCCTCCAAGCGTCCGAGCTTGAACAGGGACGACCCCTGGGAGCACAGTGCGAGCGACAGGACCGAGGTCGCACCGGTCTCCCGGGCGTCCGCGATGGCCTGCTCGGCGTAGCCGATCGCCTCCTCGTCGTAGGAGCGCAGCATCAGGCCCTGGGCCATCGCCTCCAGTACCCGGGCGCGTTCGGGCGAGGCGGGCGCGCCCGCCACCAGACGGGCCGCTTCCTCGTACGCGGTACGGGAGGTCTTCTGGTCGGCGGAGGTCAGCGCGTAGCAGCCCTGGCGCTCGAGGAGTACGGCCGCACGTGCCGGCTCGGTGGTCTTGTCGACCTCCAGCAGGGCCTCGGACACCAGGGCGACGGCTCGCGAGTTGTTGCCGGAGGCGGCGGCCGACCCGGCGGTGTCGAGGAGGAGTTGATGACGCGTCATGCCGGCCGGGACCTGTGCGCCCGGGGTCTCCGGCCACACCCGCAGCATCCGTTCGTACTGCACGTGGGCCGCCGCGGGGGAACTGGCCCCTTCCGCGAGGTCCGCCGCCAGGCGGGCGGCCGTCAGTGCCTGTGTGGGCTCGCCCGCGGCCTCCCAGTGCCTGGCCAGCTCCGCCGCGTTCGCCGGAGCGGCGTCCGCCGAAGAGGGCCCGCGGTCCTGGAGCGCCCGGGCGGCGCGGCCGTGCAGCCGGGCACGCTCGCCGGGCAGCACCGCGCGCAGGACCGCCTCCTGCGCCAACTGGTGACGGAAACGGTAGCCGTCGGACGTCGGTACCAGCAGGAAGTGGTCCACCGCCTCGCGCAGCGCCTCCTCCAGTACGTCGTCCGGTAGTCGGGCGACGGCGGCGAGCAGCAGGTGGTCGCTGGAGCGGCCGATCACGGAGGCCGCACGCAGCACCTGCCCCGCGGCCGGTCCCAGCCGGGCGAAACGGGCGTCCAGCGCATCGCTCACGGTTGCCGGAACGCGACCGGTGCCGCCGTCGGCGGCGAGCAGTTCCTCGGTGAAGAAGGGGTTCCCCTCCGCCCTGCCGAAGAGGTCGTCCACGAGGGAGGCGGAGGCGCGCTCCCTGAGGAGTTCGCACACCTGTTGCTCCACCTCGGCACGGGTCAGCGGCAGCAGCCGCAGCCTGTCGACCTGCCGGTCGCGGGTCAGTTCGGCGAGCAGCGCGCCGACCGGATGGCCGGGGACCAGTTCGTCGCCCCGCACGGTGACGACCAGCAGGACGGCGTCCTTGCGCAGTACGCGGGAGAGGAAGGCGAGCAGGTCGCGGGTGGACCCGTCGGCCCAGTGCAGGTCCTCGACGACCGCCATGGTGGTCTCGCCCTGTCCGGCGAGCAGATCCGCGACCTTGCGGAAGAAGCGCCCGCGGTCCCGGATCCGGGCGGACGCCGGCGAGGCGTCGAGGCCGCGCAGGATGTCCAGGATCGGCGCGTACGGCACGTCGTCCACCAGCGGCGGGCAGTACCCCACCGGGACCCGTACGCCACGCTCCGCGGCGGCCCGGGCGAAGCTGTCCACCAGCCGGGTCTTGCCGATGCCTGCGTCGCCCTCGACGACCACCAGCCGTCCCTCGCCGCCGCCGGCACGGTGCAGCGCGGCGTCCAGAACGGCCAGTTCCAGCGACCGTCCCACCATCACCGGCGAGGAGTACAAGGGGTTCGGCATCGGGGCCGAAGCTAGGACTCGGGGCCCCGCCCGTCAATGGACATATGAGGTAGGGGGACGGGCGGAAGCAAGGATTCTCCCGATGTGTTGCCGGCGGCAGGCCGTGAGGCTGTGGGGGTCCGACGGCGGCGTCCACGGGGGGCGCCGCCGCGGACACACCCACAGGGGGAATCGGAAATGCGCAACACATGCAAGATGGTGCTGGCCACCGCGATCGCGGCGGGGGCGGTCGCCGCCTCCCAGGTGATGCCGGCCACGGCGTTGCCCGCCGCGCCCGCCGCGCCCGGCGGCGCCGCGGTCTCCAACGGGACACTCAGGTACGACGCGCGCGTCAACCAGGTCAACCAGGTCACCGTCAGCCGTACCGGGGTGGCGACCTATGTGGTCGACGACCGCGTCCGGATCACGCCGGGGGCCGGATGCCAGCGTGTCGGCGCGGATGTGACGAGGGTGCGGTGCGTGGGGGTCCAGCGGATCGTGGTCAACACCCTGAACCTGAGTGACTCCGTCGGTGTCAGCGCGAACGTCTTCATCCCGACAACTCTCAACGGGGGCACCGGAAACGACACCCTGGTCGGCGGTTCGGGCCGTGACCTCATTCGTGGAGGCGCGGGGAACGACGGACTCTCGGGGCGCGACGGCATCGACGTGCTCAACGGCGGCTCCGGCAACGACCGGCTGTCCGGAGGAGCGGGCAGGGACACGCTGAGCGACGGCGCCGGCAACGACACGTTGAACGGCGACGCGGGCAACGACCAGCTCAATGGCGGCGCCGGCAACGACACCCTCAACGGGGGCGCGGGCGACGACACGGCGAGCGGCGGCGACGGCAACGACACCATCAACGGGGACGCGGGCAACGACACGCTGCGCGGCGGCCCTGGCAATGACACGCTGCGCGGCGGCCTCGGCAACGATCGGTTGTTCGGGGACGCAGGGCGGGACTCGCTGAACGGCGGTCCGGGCTTCGACCGGCTGAACGGCGGTACGGGGGTCGACACCTGCAGCGGTGAGGTCCGTGTCAGCTGCAATCCGTAGCCGATAGGGGGGTGGAGGGGCCACCGGCGGCCCTTCCACCCCCTGCTGGTCGGGTGGCAGTTCCGTCAGCGCGTCGCGCAGAGCCGTCAGTTTTTCGAGCCCGATGCCCTCGGCGTGCCCGGCGGACCCGTCCAGTCCGGTTTCCACGGAAGCCGGGTGCCCGAAGGCGATCCTCCCGATGGTGGACGCCGAGGACCCGTCCCGGCGTATCTTCCAGACTGCACACGGTTCGTGATTCGTCCGCACGGAGGCGTTCAGTTCATGGTGTCCCTCAACCCGCCCACGGATGAGGAACTCACGCGCAGGGCCCAGGCCGGCGAGACCGCGGCCCTGGGCCTCCTGCTGGCTCGCCATCAGGCGCCGATGCGCGCGGTGGCGCTGAGCCTGCTCGGCTACGGCCCCGACGCGGAGGACGCGGTGCAGGACGCGGCGCTGACCGCGCTGCGGCGGATCGGGGACGTACGGGATCCGTCGGCGGTGGGAGCGTGGCTGCGGGCGATCGTCCGCAACGCCTCCCGCACGCGACTGCGCGAAACCCGGGAGACGCCGGGCCTCGACGGCCTCGACCACCTGCGGCTTCGCGAGCAGGCGCCCTCGCAACCGGAGCGGCTCATCGAGGAACACGCGATGCGGGACTGGATCTGGGACGCGGTGGACGAACTGCCGCCGCAGCTCCGACTGGTGCTGATGCTGCGGCACTTCAGCGGCGTCACCTCCTACCGGGAGATAGCCGCCGTCTGCGAGGTTCCGGTGGGCACGGTGCGAAGCCGGCTCAACCAGGCCAGGGGGAAAATGGCCCAGGTGCTGCTGTCGACCGCCGCACGGACGCACGACGACGCGTCCGCGCTCGCCAAGGAGAGCAGACACGAGGCCGTGGAGACCCTGCAGGCGTCCGAGCGCGGCGCCCTGCCCCGGGAGATCTCCGAGTTGTGGCCGGCGGAGACCGAACTGGTCGGCCCGCTCAGCCGGCCGGGGGAACGCACCCATCCCGTCCCGGTCATGCGGCACATGCTGGAATCCGGGGTGCGCCAGTACCTGCGACATGTGGTGGCCAGCCGCGACATCACCATCTGGGAAATGGACGTCACCAACCCCGTCGGCGCCACCAACCCCTGCCCGCCGACCATCGCCTGGCTGATGTTCCGCGAGAAGGGGAGAGTCCAGCGACTCCGGCTGATCTTTCCCGAGCCGTCGCGGTGAGCCCTGAACGGTTCCACGGGCGGGCGTTCCCGGCCGCTGCGGCAGCGGCCGGGAACGTGTCGATGCCGCCTCCGGTCATGTCATGACCGCGTGAAGTCCTCCGTCGACGTGCAGGATCTCGCCGGTGGTGGCCGGCAGCCAGTCGGAGAGGAGTACCGCGCAGGCTTTCGCCGTCGGCTCCGGGTCGTGGACGTCCCAGGCGAGTGGCGGGCGGGTGCGCCAGATCTCCTCCATGCGCTCCACTCCGGGGATCGAGCGCGCCGCGAGGGTGCGGACCATGCCCGCCGCGACGAGGTTGACGCGGACGCGCCGTTCGCCGAGATACATCGCCAGGTACCGGGTGACCGACTCGAGCGCCGCCTTGGAGACCCCCATCCAGTCGTAGCCGGGCCATGCCAGGGCCGCGTCGAAGTCGAGCCCCACCACGGACGAGCCCTCCTCCAGCAGCGGAAGGCAGGCCGTGACCAGGGCCTTGAGGGAGTACGCCGATACCTCGAGCGCCGTCCCCGCGTCCTGCCACGTCGTCTCCAGGAAGGCGCCGCCGAGCGCGGACCGCGGGGCGAACGCGATCGAGTGCACGATGCCGTCGAGACCGCCCAGGCGGTCGGCGACCGCGTCCGGCAGCGCGTCGAGGTCACCCTGATCGGTGACGTCGAGCCGGATCACGGGCGCGGGCGCCGGCAGCCGCTCGGCCATCGCCTCCGTGATGGGCAGCGCCCGCCCGAACGAGGTCAGCACCACCTGGGCGCCCTCCTGCTGGGCGATCCGCGCCACATGGAAGGCGATCGACGTGTCGGAGAGCACGCCGGTGACCAGCAGCCGCTTCCCGGCCAGCAGCCCGCCGCCCTTCGGCTCCGTGCTCATACGCCCATCCCGAGTCCGCCGCTGACCGGCAGGAACACACCGGTCAGATACGAGGCGTCCTCGTCGGCGAGGAAGCGCACCACGTTCGCCACGTCCTCGGGGGTGCCGGGGCGGCCGAGCGCCGTCATGGAGAGGTACTCGGCACGCCGCTTCGGGGTGACGCCCGCGACCATGTCGGTGTCGATGAAACCGGGGGCCACGACGTTCGCCGTGATTCCCCGGCGCCCCAGCTCCCGGGCGAGCGAGCGGGCCAGCCCTGTGAGGCCCGTCTTCGACGCCGCGTAGTTGGCCTGCCCGGGAGAACCGAGCATTCCGGAGAAGGACGAGATGAAGACGAGCCGCCCCCAACGTCCTTCCAGCATCCCGGGGATGGCCCGCCGGGCCGACCGGAAGGCGCCCACCAGATTGGTGTCGAGGATCTCCAGGAAGTCCTGGTCGGTGGTCTGCAGCGCCAGCTTGTCCCGCATGATTCCGGCGTTCGCCACCAGGACCTGCACAAGGCCGTGCTCGGCCTCGATCTTCTCGTACGCCGCGTCCAGCGAGTCGGCGTCCGTGACGTCGCAGCGCACGCCGAAGAAGCCCTCGGGGGCCTCGCCCGACCGGTGGCCGACCGCCACCCGGTCGCCCTGCGCGGCGAAGGCGCGGGCGACGGCCAGACCGATCCCGCGGTTCCCTCCGGTGACGAAGACGGACCGGCCGCCGGTCATCGAGTGCCTGCTTTCTGGAGGACCAGAACGGCGTTCTGTCCGCCGAACCCGAAGGAGTGGCTGGTCGCCGTGGTGATGCGCTGTTCGCGGGGCGCACCGCTGACGACGTCGATGTCGATCTCGGGGTCGAGCTTGTCGAGGTTGGCGGTGGGCGGCACCAGGCCGTGCTCGATGGTCAGGGCCGTGTACGCCACCTCGATGGCGCCCGCGGCGCCGAGCGCGTGTCCCGTGACCCCCTTGGTGGAGGTCACCGAGGGCCGTCCGGTGAGCACGCGGTTGATCAGCTGGGACTCCATCAGATCGTTCAACTTGGTCGACGTGCCATGGGCGTTGACATGGTCGACGGCGTCGGGGGCGACGTCCGCGTCGGTGAGTGCCGAGCGCAGGGCGCGCTCCACGCCCGCGCCCGCCGGGTCCGGCGCGGAGGCATGGTGCCCGTCGGCGCTGGCTCCGAAGCCGGCGACCAGCGCACGGACCGTACCGCCCCGTGCCCGTGCGTCCTGCTCGCGCTCCAGGACCAGCACGGACGCCGCCTCCGCGGCCACGAAGCCGCCGCGGTCCGCGTCGAAGGGGCGGGAGGCCCCCGCCGGGTCGTCGGTGCGCCGGGACAGCGCGCCCATCCGGTGGTAGGCGGCCATCGGTGTGGGGCTCAGCGGTGCCTCGGACGCGCCGGCGAGCACGATGTCGCAGACGCCGGACTGCAGCATCTGCCGTGCGGTGCCGACCGCGGTGACGCCGGACGCACAGGCGGTGGCGACCACCAGGTTCGGCCCCAACGCCCGGCAGTGCATGGCGAGATACCCGGAGATCATGTTGACCGGCCAGTTCACCATCACGAGCGGCGAGACCTGGTCGGCGCCCTCCTGGTGGTACGCGGTGTGGGCGTCCTCGTAGGAGGCGGTGCCGCCCAGCGCGTTGCCCATGACGACGCCGACCCGGGCGCCGTCCCACTTCTGCGGGTCGAGGCCCGCATCGGTCACGGCCTCCTTGGCGGCCACCAGGGCGAGTTGGCTGACCCGGTCGAGGCGCCAGGCCGTCGAGCGGCCGAGCAGGGCGTTGGCGTCGAAGCCGGGGACCCGGCAGGAGATGTCCACGGGCAGCCCGGCGAGCGCCGGGTCGCGCTGTGCGGTGGAGCGGCCCGACAGGAGCCGCTCCCAGTTCGCCGCCACTCCGATGCCGGCCGGGGTGACGAGGCCGATTCCGGTGATCGCGACGGGCGTGTCCCGTCCGGTGCGCTCGGCCATCAGGCCTTCTCCGCTGCCGTGTTCACCAGCTCGTAGAGGTCCGAGACGGTTCCGCTGCTGTTGAGGTCCTCGGTGGGTATCGCGAAGCCGAGCTGCTTCTGCAGGGTCAGCGCGACCTCGATCAACGCGAGTGAGTCCAGCTCGATGTCCTCCAGGACGGTGTCGGGCTTGATGTCGTCGCGCAGGACGCCGAACTTCTCCTCCAGGACCTGGGAGAGGATCTCGAAGGTGGGGGGCGTGAAGGTGCTCATGGCTGATGCCGCCTTTCGGCTGTGGGTTCGGGTGGGGGCGTTGTGACGAGGCGCGGTGGGGCCTTGCGACGGTGCGTGAACGGGCCCGTGGTTACGCGGACTTCAGCGAGGGCCAGGTCAGTGCCGTGGCCCCCCACGTGGCGCCGCCTCCGAAAGCGGCGAGGACGACGCGTGCCCCGGGGGTGAGTTCTCCGGTGGCGTGCGCGTGTGCCAGGGCGAGCGGGATGGAGGCCGCCGCGGTGTTGCCGACGCGGTCCAGGTGGATGACGAGCCGGTCCGCCGGGATGTCCAGCTGTTCCGCGACGGCCCGCAGGATACGGAGGTTGGCCTGGTGGCCGACCAGCCGGTCGACATCGCCCGGCTGCCATCCGGTGGGGGCGAGCGCGGCGCGCGCCGACTCGGACATGCGGGTCACGGCGTGCCCGAAGACCTCCCGGCCCCGCATGGAGAAGTAGCGGTCGGCGGGGTCGCTGCGTTCGGGGTCGGCGTCGGGGTGGGGCTGCTCGGAGCCGCCGGCCCGCACCGTGATCAGGTCGGCGAGCGAACCGTCGCTGCCGAGCACGATCCGGCCGAGGGCACCGGGCTCGCCGGGCTCCCCGGCCCGCAGTACCACCGCGCCGGCGCCGTCGCCGAACACGACCGCGGAAGAACGGTCCTGAGGGTCGATGAGGGTGCTGAAGGCCTCGGCGCCGATGACGAGAACCTGATCGGCGGCCTCGGAGGCGATCATCCCGGCCGCGGTGGTGAGGGCGTACAGGAATCCCGTACAGACGGCGGAGACGTCGAAGGCCGGGCGGCCGGTGAGGCCGAGGCGGCGGGCCACCTCGGGGGCGCTGGCCGGGCAGGGGCGGTCGGGCGTGGTGGTGGCGAGCACCACGGCGTCCAGGTCCGCCGTGCCCGCCGACTCCATGGCCCGCGCCCCGGCCTCCGCGGCGAGACGGGAGGTCGGCATCCCGGCGGACACGAAGTGCCGGGTACGGATACCGGTGCGGGTGCGGATCCACTCGTCGGAGGTGTCCATACGGGCGGCGAGGTCGTCGTTGGTGACCAGGTCGGGCGGCAGCCATGAGCCGATGCCGCTGATGACGGCGGCTCTCACAGGTCGCCTCCCGGGGCCACGACGGTCACCGGCGCGTGCCGCGGTCCGCGCAGGTGCTCGCGGTCGGGGTCGACGGGTACGAGGGCGGAGCCCGTCGCGGTCAGTGCGTCGACCCTTGCCGTGGCGGCCTCGGCTCCGGTGAACTCGACACCGTGCCAGCCGGCTTGCTCCGCCCCCGCGCAGTTGACCGCGAGGTCGTCGACGAGCACGCACTCCTCGGGGCGCACCCCGGCCCGCTCGGCGGCGAGGCGGAAGATCTCCTCCTCGGGCTTGCGGCAGCCGGAGTTGTAGGAGAGCACCACCGCGTCGAAGAGGCCTTCGGGCGGTACGGCGAGGCGCCAGTGCCGGTCCCAGGCGGGAGGCATGTTCGACAACAGGCCGATGAACACGCCCTGTCGGCGCAGCCGGTGCAGGGTGTCGAGCCAGGGCTGGTTGACGGCGCGGTCGGCGAACCAGCGCGCCGGGTAGTCGCTGAGGTCGACGCGGATGCCGCTGTGGGTCGCGAGGGCCGCTTCGACTCGGCGCTCCCAGGACTCCTGGGTGAGCAGCGGGGTGTCGAGCGGCGCCATGATGTCCTCGCCCGCGCCGCAGTCGCGGGACACCTGCCGCATGGCGGCGAGGAGCGGGGCCGACGGCACGCCGAGCCGGGCGCAGAAGGACTCCATCGACTCGGCCGTCGGCGGGGTCAGCACGCCGCCGTAGTCGGTCCAGAGCGCGCGAACCGGCCCGGTCGTGGCCGCCATCAGAAGTCCTCCGAGACGCCGACGGTGATCTCGCTGACGACCACGCCGTCCTGCCGGAAGCGGACGGCCACCTCGTCGCAGCGGCGGCGCACGGCCGACACCCGGACGGGGGCGTCGAGTTCGGCGAACCTGGCGAACGCCGAGCGGTAACCGGTGATCCGTACGCCGGTGCCCGCCGCGAGGAGCGCGGCCTGCCGGGCGGCCTCCATGAGGATCATCGCCGTGTAGTGGTCCTGCGGGTGGTCGAAGTGCGTACGGTGCCCGGACGGCACCGCCACCACGGCGGCCACCCCGCCGGCGACACGGCGCGCGTCGGTGAGCGCCACGTTGGCGGGGTCGCGGCGGGCCACCTCGGCGGGTGGCACGGGTGTGCCCGGGGGTATGGCGGGCAGCGAACTCGACTGGGGCGGCGTCGACTTGCGGTGGTAGCGGCGGACGATCTCCGCCTCCTCTGCCGGGGAGTAGCGGGCGGAGATGTCGCAGCGCCCGATCGTTTCGCCGCCGTGCGACAGCTCCAGGACGTATCGCGCGGCGCGCACCGTTCCCGAGCGGACCTTGTTGCGGGTGACGGCGGCCCGGATGTCGAGCTCGCGGGGCCTGCCGTGGACCGGCGGCGGGGTGGTGCCGGTGAGTTCGAGTGTCCAGTCGGTGACGTGGAAGGCGCTGTCCCGGGTGACGCCGAGGCCGCGGTGGGCGATGCAGGTGGCGGCCTGCCGGCAGCACTCGAGGAGAAGCATGCTGTCGGGGGCGTCGGCGGCCGGTCCGGTGTGGTCACCGAAGTAGTGGTGAGCGGGCGGGAGTTGGGCGGCCGCCAGGTAGTTGTCGGAGGTCAGGTCGGCGTAGTCGGTGAGGAAGACCTCGCTGACCGCCCAGCGGTGGACGTCGCCGCGGTCGATCGTGTGCCGGTAGGAGAGGGCCGGTGCGGTGGTGGCCGCGTCCGGTGCGAGGGCGCTCTGGGGGAGGGGCATCGGTGTGCTGCTCCTTGTGGAGTGGCCGGGCTCGTGGCCCACATTCTTCGAGCGCCTCGCCGCCGCCAGCCAGAGCCTTCTGCCACCCGTGCGGCTCATACCCTTGAAATCGCTACCAGTTACCCCGAGTCAGGGTGCCCCGGCTTTCCGTGGTTTGCGCCAATTCGCGCTGGCTGAAAGCGAGTTGCCGTCCGGCCTGCGGAGCGTCGCCGGCCACCCGACACAGGGCTCACTACGAGCCATGCAGCCGCCGAGGGCCCGGATTCCCGGCCGGAAAAATCGCCCAGGGTGGTGCTGGACTCAGGGGTATCACGCCCACCACGTCCGGCTCTTGGAGTTCATGCACCATGGTTCTCCGGCGCACCAACCACGCCTACCCCGTATGCCTGTTCCCCCCTGAACGCAGGAGGTGTGACGCATCACCGTGGACAGCGAAGCACTGGTCGTCGGCGCAGGGCCGACCGGCCTGATGATGGCCACCGAGCTGATCCGCCGCGGGATCGACACCAGGATTGTCGATCGCGCGGCCCGAAGGAACCCCCATGCGAAGGCGATTATCCTCCAGCCGCGTGCGCTGGAGGTGATGGCACGCCTCGGCCTGGAGGACCGCATCCGCGACGCGGCGCTTCCTGTCGTCGCCGCCAACTACTACGCCCGCGGCCGCCGCGTCGCCCGCATCAACTTCCGGGGCCTGAAAGGCAGTCGCTTCGGCACCCCCCTCTCCCTCCCGCAGAACGAGACCGAGGGACTGCTGCTCGACGCGCTGCGTGAGACGGGCGGCCGGGTCGAGTACGGGCACCCGCTCACCGCCCTGGCCCAGGACGCCGACGGGGTGGACGCCGACCTGTCGGGCACCGTCCACCGCACGGGCCGGCTGCTGGGCTGCGACGGCGCGCACAGCGCGGTCCGCGAGCAGCTCGGCGTCGCCTTCACCGGGCCCACGTACCCGCAGTCGTTCGTCCTCGTCGACGGCGAGTGGGACACGCCGCTCGCCCACGCCGAGGCGCACTACTTCATGGGTCCCACGGGCGTACTCGTCGTCGTCGGTCTCCCGGGCGGGCGCATCCGTGTCTTCGGCAGCGCCCCCGAGGGCGCGGGACCGGAGAACGTCGAGGAGACCGTCCGCGCCATAGCCGCCGAACGCAGCCCCGTTCCGCTGGAGTTGGTCTCCGTCAGCGGCGCGGGTCATTTCCAGGTCCACCGCAAGATGGCGGACCGGTTCCGTGACGGGCGTGTGCTGCTGGCGGGTGACGCCGCGCATGTGCACAGCCCGGCCGGCGGACAGGGACTGAACACCAGCATCCAGGACGCGCACGAAGCGGCCTGGCGGCTCGCCGACGTGATCCGGGGCAGGCTGCCGGAGACCGCACTCGGGGCCTGGGAACGGGAACGTACGCATGTCGCGCACGCCGTGGTCGACGACACCGACCGCCAGACCCGCCTGTGGACCTGGAGCGGCTGGCGCGAGCGGGCCCGCGACCTCGCGGCGTCGGCCGCCGAGCGCAGCGGTGTCCTCGACCGGGTGCTGCCCTCCCGCCTCGCGCAGATGGACCTGCGCTACCCCGCCGAAGGGCCCTCGCTGGGACAACTCGGCCCCGGAACCCGGCTGCCGGACGTATCCCTCCCGACCGGCGGCCGCACCCACGACCTGCTGCGCGACGGACGGCACGCACTGCTCGCCCTCGCGGGCCCCACCCCCTTCCCCGAGCGGGACACGCCCGCCTGCGCGCACCTGGACGCGCGGACCGCCCGCGCCCTGGGCGCCCGCCGTCCCGGGGTGGTGCTCGTGCGCCCGGACGGAGTCGTCGCCGCGGCCGCCGCCCTCGCCGATCCGGGCGCCCTGCGCCGCCTGGAACAGCTGCTGCCCGCCGCACACGGCGACACCGGGCCCACCAGCACGCCCGCACCACCCGTAGCCAACGAGGAGAAGGCATGACCACCACCACACCGCGCGCCCTGGACCGCATCCTGCTCGGCGGCCGCCTGGAGGTGTCCGCGATCGGCCTCGGCTGCATGGGCATGGCCGAGTTCTACGGAGACAGTGACGAGGCCGAGTCGATCCGCACCATCCACGGCGCCCTGGACCGGGGCATGGACTTCCTCGACACCGCGGACATGTACGGCGCCGGCCTGAGTGAGGAGATCGTCGGCCGCGCGCTGGCCGGCGGACAACGCGACCGGGCCACTCTCGCCACCAAGTGCGGCCTCATCCGCACCCCCGAAGGTGTACGGGTCGACGCGAGTCCCCGGCACATCAAGGAGGCGGTGGACGCCAGTCTCAAGCGCTTGAGCATCGACCACATCGACCTCTACTACCTGCACCGTGTCGACCCCGAGGTGCCGGTCGAGGAATCGGTGGGCGCCATGGCGGAGCTGGTCGAGGCCGGAAAGGTGCGGTACCTGGGCCTCTCCGAGGCCGGTACGGCGGCGATCCGCGCGGCGCACGCCGTCCACCCCATCACCGCGGTGCAGACCGAGTACTCCCTCGCGAGCCGCAACCCGGAGCGCTCCGTGCTGCCCACCGTGCGCGAGCTCGGCATCGGGTTCGTCGCCTACAGCCCCTTCAGCCGCGGACTGCTCTCCGGGGAGCTCTCCGGGGCCGAGCTGGCCCCGGACGACATGCGCCGCGGCCTGCCCCGGTTCTCCGAGGACAACCTCGGCTTCAACCAGGACCTGGTCACCAGGATCGGCGAACTGGCCGCCCAACTTGGTTGCTCGCCCGCGCAGTTCGCCCTTGCCTGGCTCGTCGCGCAGGGTGTCGTACCGATTCCGGGAGCCCAGCGGCGTACGCACATGAGTGAGAACGCGTCCGCGGGAGCCGTCACGCTGACCCCCGAGATCCTGAGCCAGGTCGACGAGATCGCGCCCGCAGGCGCCTTCGCGGGCGAGCGGTTCCCCGACCACCTGCTGGCGTTGGTCCAGGAGGACTGAGGCACGGGGACGGGCCCGGGTGCGAGTCGAATCGCACCCGGGCCCGTCTTGACGTGATTGCACCCGGGCCCGTCTTGACGTGTCCCGCCCACATGTCAGATGCTCACCAGCCCGTGCCGCTCGCCCCCTCCGCCGGAGCGATGAGCTGGTCGGTGAGCGAGGCGAGCCGCCGCTGGGTGTCGGCACTGTAGGCGAGGCGGTGTGCCTTGGCCCTGCGGCTCTCGTTGTAGTACTGGCCGCTCGCGCCCCGCGCCCCGTCGTCGATGGCGTGCAGCACGGCCGCGGTCCCCTCGGCCACCGAGGACCAGGGGCGCACCCCGGCCTCGGTGACCATCGTGGTGTCCATGTAGTTCGCGGGGTGCACGCAGTTGACCCGGATGCCCTCGGCCGCGTACTCCTCGGCGATGGTGAACGTGAAGGCGGCGAGCGCGAACTTGCTGCGCGTGTACGCCTCCATGCCGTCGTAGCGCCGGGTGAACTGCACATCGTCCGGGTCGACGGGGCTCTGCCCGATCGAGCCGATGTTCAGCACCTGCGCCGAGCCCGCCGCACGCAGCGGGGAGCGCAGGGCGTGGGTGAGGACCACCGGCGCCAAGTAGTTCACAGCGAGCCGCAGTTCGTAGCCGTCGCGGCTCACCTCGCGGCGTCGTGAGTCACGGCCCGCGCCCACGCCCGCGTTGTTCACGAGCAGCCCCAGCGAGGGATGCTCGGCGGCCACCCTCCTGCCGAGCTCGGCGGCCTCCTTGAGCGAGGAGAGGTCCGCGAGATACGGATAGGCCGTGCCGCCCGCCGCACGCAGTTCGCCGACGACCTCGGCGCACCTGCCCTCGTCCCTGCCGTGCACCAGGACGGTCCAGCCGCGGTCGGCGAGGGCCCGCGCGAGGCTCCGGCCGAGGCCGGAGGTTGCCCCGGTGACCAGGGCGGGAGTGCTCGGCGGCTGTCCCGCGCCGTTCTGCTCCGCTCGGCCTTCGTGTCGGCTCATGTACTCGGTCCTTCCTCCGGCGCCGTGGGCGTACGGAGTTCGATGGCGACCATGACGAGGGTCTGGTCGGAGAGGTTGTGGACGTAGTGCCGCATGGGCAGGGACTCGCCGCGGTTGTGCACCACCTGGCCGGTCTCCAGCGTCACGGCTTTGATCAACTCGCCGTTCTCGTCCAGGGATTCACCGTGCGCCCCGGAGAGCACGACGGTCACCCAGGGGTGCCGGTGGGTGTGGGCGGGCCGCTGCTCGCCGGGCGGCACGGTCTCCACCCAGCACTTGACGTGCTCCTCGTCGATGAGCAGGTCGGCGCCCAGCTCCTGCCAGGGTTCAAGCGGCATCGCGGGCCTCCGTGGGGTGGTCCCCGGGGTGGGGCGCGGCGATCCGGGAGAGCAGCCGCCGCGGATTGTCGACGAGGAGGGTGTGCACGGTCGCGTCGTCGATGCCCGGCTCCTTCAGGAGCATCGGCAGGACTCGCTCGAAGAGATGCACATAACTCCAGCCCGGATAGATCCGCTCCCGCTGCTCGGCCGTCAGATAGTCGATGTGCACGGGGTGGTCCTGCGAGACGAGCAACTGGGCGGTGTGGCCCGCCCGTACGAGCGCGGCGAGGGTGGCGTTGCGCTGCTCGTCGGGGGCGAAGGGCGTCATGCCGTACCGGTCGTAGCCCAGCACGCAGCCGGTGTCGGCGAGGGCGCGCAGCCCGTCGAGGTCGGCGGAGTCCCCGGCGTGCGCCACGACCACGGAGCCCGCGGTCACCCCCTCCTTCTCCAGGAGCCGCACCAGCGCGATGCCGTTGCCCTCGAAGGGGTCGCAGTGCACGACGACGGGGACACCGGTCTGCCGGTGCACCTCGGCGACGACGGCGGCCATCCGGTGCGCGGCCCCGTCCGGCGGGGTGCGCTCGCAGGCGAACTTCACCAGACCCGCCCGGACTCCGCTGTCCGCGATTCCGGTGGTGACATCGCGCAACAGCAGCTCGATCAGCGGGTCTTCGGCCTCGATGGCGGCGCCGGGCCCCCGGAAGCGGGCGAAGAGCGGGATGCCGTCGACGCTGTAGACGCCGGTCGCGAGCACGATGTTCACCGGGGTGCGCTCGGCGACCGCGCGCACCAGGTCGATGTCGCGACCCTGGCCGAGCACCGTCATGTCCACCAGCGTCCGCACACCTGCCGCGTAGGCCTGCTCCAACTGCCGTACGGCCTCGCCCACTCCGGCCTCGCGGTCCCACAAGTGGGGGAAGTTCGACTGGAATTCGGAGCTCAGCACGAAGAGATGCTCGTGCGCGAGGGTGACGCCCAACTCGGCCGCGGCGACCGGGCCGCGGACCGTCGGAACCGGGTCGTGCGGGAGTGGAGTTTCCGTACTCACAGAGAACCGCCTGTACTCACAGAGAACCGCCTCGGAATAACAGCCGTTTTCGGCGTCGGCAGATGACAGCCATTGCGGTGTCGGGCGAGCTGACAGTCATGGCGCCGGGCGAGATGGCGGCCATTGCGCCGGGCGAGCCGTGGCGCCCGACGACACCCCATGGTGGCGCGCCTGCGAAGGCCTAACCAGGTGGTATTCCAACTAGCATGAATCCTCGCCTCCCTGCCTCACGCGCGAGCTGACAGCGTCATGGGTGGCCGGGCTTTCACTTCTGCCCCGGCCGGTCAGTACTCAACCGCTCGTGACCAATCGCTCGTGACCAGGAGACGACCTTGTCCGCTTCCCCCGTTTCTTCCGCATCAGCCTCCTCGCTCTCCGACGCCCGCGTCGTGGTGATCGGCGGCTCGTCCGGCATCGGCAAGGCGGTGGCCCGCCAGGCCGCCGCCGCCGGGGCGCAGGTCGTCGTCGGCTCCCGCTCCAAGGACAAGCTGGAGCAGACCGCCAAGGAGATCGACGGCATCACCACCGGTGTCGTGGACGTCACCGACGAGGAGAGCGTGCGCGCCTTCTTCGCGGGCATCGACTCCCTCGACCACCTCGTCGTCTGCCCCGGCGACATGGCCGTCGGCTCCGTCTACGACGTGTCCCTCGACGCCGTGCGCGCCGCCCTCGACACCAAGATCGTCGGGCAGCTCCTGAGCGTCCGGCACGCCGGCAAGAAGATCTCCGGCCAGGGCTCGATCGTCCTGATCGCCGGTGCGGCCGGCTTCAAGTCGTACGCCGACATGAGCGCGACCGCCGCGGCCAACGCGGGCATCGGAGGCATGGGCCGCTCCCTCGCCGTCGAGCTCGCCCCGGTGCGCGTCAACGTCGTCGTCGGCGGCCTGATCGACACCCCGCTGTGGTCCTTCCTGCCCGACGACGCCCGCGCCGGTCTCTTCGAGCAGACCGCGCAGGCTACGCCGGTGGGCCGCATCGGGCAGCCCGACGACGTCGCGGCTTCGGTGCTGCACCTCCTGCAGAACACCTTCGTGACCGGTGCGGTGCTGCACGTCGATGGCGGCGGCACGCTGTGAGCCAGGCGGCACACGGCGGTGCGACGGGCCTCGCGGGGCCCGTCGCACCGCCGCGGCCGCGAGTCGGCCGGAGCACCGTGCTGCTGCTCGCGGCCGCCTGCGGCCTGTGCGTGGCCAACCTCTACTACCTCCAGCCGATCCTCCCCGAGCTCGCGGCCTCGCTGCACCGCACCCCCGGCTCGCTCACCTCGTCCGTCTCCGCCACCCAGTTCGGCTACGCGCTGGGCCTGTTCGCGCTGGTGCCGCTGGGCGACGCCGTCGACCGCAGGCGGCTCCTCACCGTCCTGGTGACCACGGCGGCCGCGGTGCTCGCGGTGATCCCGTGGGCCGACGACGACCTCCTCATCTGGCTGTTCTTCCTGCTGGGCCTGGTGAGCGTCGCCGCCATGGTGATCGTGCCGCAGGCCGCCGGCATGGCGCCGCCCGAGCGGCGCGGGCAGGTGGTCGGCACCGTGATGACCGGGGTCATCCTCGGCGCGCTCCTGTGCCGGACGTTCGCCGGCGTGGTGGCGGAACTCGTCGACTGGCGGGCCGTGTTCTGGGGCGCGGCGGTCATGATGCTGGTGGTGTGCGTGACCCTGCGCCGCATCCTGCCCGCGCAGCCCGCCCAAGCCCCCCTCACCGCCCGCGGCTACGCCCGGCTCATCGGCTCGCTGTTCTCCCTCGTCCGTACCCAGCCGGTGATCGTGGAGCGCTGCCTGTACGGAGCTCTGGGCTTCGCCGCGTTCACCGTGCTGTGGACCGCTGTGCCGCTCCGGCTGATCCAGGGCCCCTACCACTACGGTTCCGCGGCGATCGGCGCGATGGGGCTGCTCGGCGCGGGCGGTGCGCTCGGCGCGAATCTGGCGGGCAGGTTCGCCGACCGGGGCCGCCAACGGGCGGTCAGCGCCGCCGCGTTCGCGCTCATCGCGGTCTCGTTCGCCGTGGTGTCGGCCCTGTCGTCCTCGCTGCTCGTGCTCGGCGCGGCGATCGTTCTCATCGACTTCGCGGTCCAGGCCGCGCACATCTCGAACCAGACGACGGTCTTCGGCCAGGTCGGCGACGAGATGCGCAGCCGGGTCACCACGGTCTACATGACCTGCTACTTCCTCGGCGGCGCGGCGGGCTCCGCGCTGACGGGCCCGTTCTGGGCGCACGGCGGCTGGCCGGACACCGCCCTCCTCGGCGGCGCGGCGGGTGCCTGCGCCCTGCTCCTGCTCCTCGGCTACGCGGCCGTGCGCCGCGCCGTGACCTCACGAAAGGCGGCTGTGGTCACCGATGCCTGACATATCCGTTCCTGACGTATCTGTTTCTGACGTGACCGTGCAGAACGTATCCGTGCCTGGCGTATCCGTTCCCGAAGCTGCTGCCCCCGGCGGCCTGTCCGCCGCGCCGCAGGTCCCCGCGCAGGGCGTGCCCGCGATCACCCGCGCCGACCCCCGCTACCTCTCCCTCACCACGCGTTCGCGCAACACGCGCTTCACCGGCACCCCGGACCGCGTCCACGTGCCGCGCACCGCGGAGGACGTGCGCCGGGCGGTCACCGCCGCCGTCCGCCACGGGTCCCGGCTGGCGGTCCGCGGCGGGGGCCACGGCCTGGAGGGCCTGGTGGACGACCCGGCCGTGCGCACGCTGATCGACCTGTCCGAGCTGAACGACGTCACCTACGACGCCGACCGGCGGGCCTTCGGCATGGGCGCGGGCGCGCTGCTCGGGTCCGTCTACCGCTCCCTGTACTTGAACTGGGGAGTCGCCGTGCCCGGCGGCACCTGTCCCTCGGTCGGGCTCGGTGGCTACGTCCAGGGCGGCGGCTTCGGCGCCCTGTGCCGGCGGGACGGGCTGATCGTCGACCATCTGGAGGCGGTGGAGGTCGTCGTCGCCGACGGCCCGGGTGAGGCGCGCACCGTGGTGGCGTCGCGGGACCCCGCCGACCCCCATCACGACCTGTGGTGGGCGCACACCGGCGCAGGCGGCGGCAGCTTCGGTGTCGTCACCCGCTATTGGTTCCGCTCCCAGGAGGCGGAGACGGACGCCCCGCAGGATCTGCTGCCCCGGCCCCCGGAGACGACTCTCTTCGCCTCCGCCGAGTGGCCCTGGGAGTCGCTGAGCGAGCGGGACTTCGCAAGGCTCGTCCGCAACCACGGTGACTGGCACAGTGAGGAGGACGGCTCGGACTCGGCGTACGAGAGCCTGTACAGCGCGCTGTACCTCAACCAGCGCGCGGTCGGCCGGATCACCCTCAGCGCCCAGCTCGACGGGTCGACTCCCGGTGCCCGCAGGCGACTTGACGAGTACATCGCGGCGGTGGGCAATGGCGTGCGGGCCCCGATCCGGGTGACCCGCACCGGGATGCCGTGGCTTCAGGTCAGCCAGCGGGACGTGGAGAACAGGGGAGTGCTGACCCGCTCCAAGAGCAAGGGCGCCTATCTGCGCCGGCCGTATTCGGCCGCGGAGAGCGAGCTGCTGTTCCGGTATCTCGCCGACCGCGACTATGACGGGCATACGACGGTGGTGCTGTTCTCCTACGGCAGGAAGGTCAACGCCGTGGATTCCACGGCGACCGTCGTCGCCCAGCGGGATTCGGTCCTCAAGAGCTATCTGGGTACGTACTGGACCGATCCCGCCGAGGACGAGCGGCACATCCGCAGAATCCGGGAGCTCTACCGGGAGTTGTACGCGGAGACGGGCGGGGTACCCGTCTCCGACTCCCGCACCGACGGGTCGTACATCAACTATCCGGACGTGGATCTGGCCGACCCGCGCTGGAACACCTCAGGAGTTCCCTGGCACGCGCTGTACTTCAAGGGGAACTACCCCCGACTCCAGCGGGTGAAGGCCGTCTGGGACCCAGGGGACGTCTTCCGGCACGCTCTGTCGGTACGACCGTCCGACTGAGCCCCCGGCCGAATGCAGCCGCACCCTGATCCGTTCCTCGACCAGATCGCGGAAGCGGGCGAGCAGGCGGCTGTCCAGGACGGGTTGATAGACGACCATGGTCGCGTCCGCGCTCGACAGGCGCAGCTTCACATAACCGAGTTCGATCCGCCCGAGGGTCGGATGGTCGAAGCAGCGTACGGAGGGGACGGGCGGGGCGAGATCGAGCCGCTCCCACAGTTCCCGGAATTCCGGATACTCGCCCTGGAGGTCGTCGATCATCTTCGCGTATTCGGGCTGGGCGAGTTGATCGGCGGCCTGGGCGCGGAACAGCGCGGCGGTTTCGAGTGCGTCCTGCTCCCAGTTCGGGTGCATTTCCCGGGCTCGCTCGTCGAACATCATCACGAGGGTGTTGCGGCGGCTCTGTTCCAGGGATTCGAAATAGGGGAAGAGCGTACAGAATCCATGGTTCCACGCCAACACGTCGAAACGGTTGTTGACGATGAATGCGGGCAATGGATCCTGGAATTCGAGGAACGTCAGATATTGCGCGGGAATGCTTTCCCTCGACCGGGGTGCCTGTGTGGCGGGTGGTAACTCACCGGCCAGCCGGAACAGGTGCCCGGTCTCTGTCGTGTCGAGCCGCAGGGCTCGTGCGAGTCCGCTCAGAACCTGGCTCGACACCCGGATTCTACGGGCCTGTTCGAGCCAGGTGTACCACGTCACACTCACCCCGGCGAGCTGGGCGAGTTCCTCTCGGCGCAGGCCCGGGGTGCGGCGGCGGCCATATGAATTCTTGATACCGACGGCCTCTGGTGTGAGTCGTTCACGCCGGTTCCGAAGGAAGGAGGCGAGTTCTTTTCGTTGCCGTTCAGTGACCAACATTCTGCACTCCCCCTGGCATCATGATGCCCGCCGGGGTACGGCGGATTGCTCCAAACATACATCCCGCACCCACGCTTGTGTGGAGGAAGTAGCGGCGGTGGACTCCATCGGATATTCCATATTTGGTGGAACTTTTTCGAGTTTTTTACCCAGTGGGTCCGTGGTAACTCCGCTTTAACCTTCGGGACGCCTGGGGCATCTCGTCGGCCGCATGGGACGACCGCCATGTGAGACGAGATTTTAGGTGCCCGGGGGTTACGCCCTGTCATGAGCGGGTGCAGCGGCCCGTGGGTGCGGTGGCCGGCGGGTGGCACTGGAGGCCGTAGTCGGCCGAACTCGTGCTCAGGTAGCGGCCGATGCAGGTGTTCGCCGTGGTCAGGCCGTGCTCCTCGCAGTACGACAGGGCGGCGCGGCCGTCGGTGAAGGGACCCGGAGCGTAGATCACCCAGTAGCCCGCGCGCAGCGAGGCGTAGTCGTCGCTGAGGACGTAGACCGCATCGGGCACGGACTCCCTGACCGCGGCAAGACGCGTGTCCCGTGCGGAGGTTCCGGAGCTGACGGGCTCGGAGAAGAGCTGGGCGATCCAGCGGCCGGGCTCGGAGGAAGGCGAGGGCGGGCTCGACTCGGCCGGTCCGGGCGTCGAGGTGGAGGCAGTGGTGCTGGGGGACGGCTCCGGCGCGGAACTCGCGGGCGGGGTGGGCGTCCCGCTCGCCGGTGCGCCCGTGCTTCCGCCCGAACCCGCCTCCTTGGTGCCGTCGGATTCGTCGCGCAGGCTCAGGAACAGCGCGCTCGCCGCGGCGACCGCGAGCACTGCGGCCACGGCGACGGCGATTTTCGTACGGCTCCGCTGCCGGCCCCCGGTGTCCGGCGGCCGCGGGCTGTCCGGCCGGGTGGGCACGGGGGCGACGGGAGGCGGGGGAAGGACCGCCGTCGGCGTCGGCCGCGCCCAGTTCGGCGTCGTGCCCGACTCGACCTGCGCGAGCATCCCGTCCAGCCGGGCCGCGTCGGGGCGGGCCGCCGGATCCCGTACGAGCAGTGCCTCCAGGACCGGGGCGAGCGGCCCCGAACGGAGCGGCGGCGGCACCGGGTCGTCGAGGACCGCGGCCAGGGTGGCGAGTGTCGTGGCGCGGCGCAGCGGACTGACGCCCTCCGCGCAGACGTACAGGACGAGTCCCAGGGACCAGAGGTCGGAGGCCGGGTCGTCGCCGTGGCCGCGGATCCGCTCCGGGGCCATGTACTCGGGCGAGCCGACCAGTTCGCCGGTGGCGGTCAGCGCGGTCGAGCCGTGCAGGGCCGCGATGCCGAAGTCCGTGAGGACCGCGGTGCCGTCGGGGCGCAGCAGGATGTTGGCGGGTTTGACGTCGCGGTGCTGGATGCCCGCGGTGTGCGCGGCGTGCAGGGCGGAGAGCACCTGGCGGCCGAGGCGGGCCGCTTCCACGGGCGCCAGGGGTCCCTCGTCGAGTCGGTCCTGGAGCGAGACGCCGGGCACCAGCTCCATCACGATCCACGGGTGCGGGTCCACGTCCACGATGTGGTGAACCGTCACCACGTGCGGGTGACTGAGCCGGGCGAGCGCCCTGGCCTCGCGCAGCACCCGTTCCCGTACCGCCTCGGAGGCCTCCGCGTCCGGCCGTACGGCCTTGAGGGCGACATCGCGGTGCAGCACGGTGTCGCGGGCCCGCCACACCGTCCCCATCCCTCCGCTGCCGAGCCGCTCGAGCAGCTCGAAGCGTCCGTCGATGACATCCCCCGGTGCGTTCATGCGCGACAGGCTAGAGCAGCCCTGTGCCCGGCCGTGCGGGAGGGCGCCGCCGGCCGCGGGCCGGCCGGGTCCCGCCCGCGAAGCCGACCGCACTCCGGGCGCGCAGCACGCCGGCGGCGCGGTTCGGCGCTGTCCCGGTCGCCAAGTGGGTTTATGTGCAAGCCTGTTGACCTGCGGATTCGTTTCATGGCATGGGCGTTTGGGCAGGGATCGTGCAGCATTTGTCCCGGTCCGCACCGGACCGAGGGAGGGGGGAGCGCTGTGCGTGACCATGTGCGGACGGCGGACGGGCGGCTGCTGCGGGTCGAGATCTCTGGCGATCCATGCGGCCGGCCGGTGTTCCTGCTGCACGGCACGCCCGGCAGCCGGGTCGGCCCCCGGCCGCGGTCCATGTTCCTGTATCAGCGCGGCACGCGGCTCATCAGCTACGACCGCCCCGGGTACGGAGGTTCCGACCGCCAGGCCGGACGCCGCGTCGTCGACGTCGTACAGGACGTGGCCGTCGTCGCGGACGCCCTCGGGCTGGACAGGTTCGCGGTGGCCGGCCGCTCCGGAGGCGCCCCGCACGCGCTGGCCTGCGCCGCGCTGCTGCCGGACCGGGTGACCCGGGCCGCCGCGCTCGTCGGGCTCGCGCCGCGGGACGCGGAGGGGCTCGACTGGTTCGCGGGGATGGCGCCGTCCAACGTGAACGAGTTCCGGACCGCGTCCACCGACCCCGAGCGGTTCGTGGCCCGGCTGATCCCGCGCTCCGCCGCGATCCGCAGTGATCCCGCACGGCTCCTCGAAGAGCTGCGGAGCGAGCTGACCGAAGACGACCGGCTGATCGTCTCGGACACCGGCATGAGGTCGATGATGCTGCGCAACTTCCGTGAGGCGCTGCGCACTTCACCGTACGGATGGATCGACGACGCCCTCGCTCTCGCCGGTCCCTGGGGATTCGACCCCGCCGACATCCGGGTGCCGGTCATGCTGTGGCACGGCGGGAAGGACGTGTACTCCCCGGCCTCCCACGCCTCCTGGCTCGCCGACCGCATCCCGCGGGTCAGGACGGTCGTCGAACCCACCGCGGCCCACTTCTCGGCACTGCGCGCACTGCCCCAGGCACTCAACTGGCTGACCCGGGACACCCCCGACTGACGGTGAGGTGTCCCACCCAAAGACCCTCAGACCGCCAGCGGCTCCAGATCCCGGTAGATCCGTCGCTTGATCTCGGCGAACTGCGTCATGCCGTTCTCGTCCCCGAGCAGCCTGCGCAGCTCCGGGAGAGCCTCGTCGCGCAGCCGGTGGGCCTCGTCCTCGCGGCCGAGCGCGCTCAGTGTGAGCGTGGAGTTGCTGACGACGGCCAGGGTCTCGGGGTGATGCGGGCCCAGTACGGAACCGAGGGCGTCCACCGCCTTCTTCTCCAGCTCCCGGGCCTCGTCGAACCGCCCCTGGTCGGCCAGCACGTTGGCGTAGTTGATGCCGGAGAACAGGGTGTGCGGATGCTGCTCCCCGAGCACCTCCGCCATCCTCGGCACCACCTGGCCGAACACCTCCTCCGCCGCCGCGGCGTCTCCGCAGCCCCAGTGGAAGATCCCCAGGTTGTTGAGAGCGGCCTGCGTGTACGGGTGGTCCTTGCCCGGCACCTTCACATACTCGGCCAGCGCCTCCTGGGCCACCTCGCGCGCCGTGTCGCGCTCGTCGGCGGCGAACAGGTCGGCCGCCATGTTGAGGTCGCAGGCGAGGGAGTCCGGAGTCGGCGCCGGGTACTGGGCCCGGTACTCGGCCCTGGTCGAGGTCGTCAGCCGCCGGGCGTCCTCCAGCTGCCCCGCCCTGCGCAGCGAGACGGCCAGGGACTTCGCGCACCTGAGGGTGCCCGGGAAGCTCTTGCCCAGGATGCGCTTGTGCGCGTCGTAGGCGCGCGACAGCAGTGCCACGGACTCGGAGTAGCGGCCGACCTCCCGCAGGTCGCGGCCGAGACATTCGGCCGAGGACAGGGTGTAGGGGTGGTCGGGCCCCAGCACCTCCGTGCGCCGGTCCAGCGTCTCCTGGTCGAGGGCGCGGGCGTCGCTGTAGCGGCCCACCATGCGGAATGCCAGCGCGAGGTTGTTGGCCGCACTGAGGGTGCGCCGGTGCGACTCGTGGAAGATCTGGCTGAAGCCCTGGTGCGCCTCGCGGGCGAGTTCGACCGCGGACCGGTAGGCGCCGAGCGCCGCGAGGTCACTGGCCAGGTTGGACGTCGTGACGTACGTGTGCGGATGCGAGGGGCCGAGCACGCTGCGCTGGCGCTCCAGGAGTTCCGTGTCTATCTCGCGGGCCTCCACATAGCGCCCCTGGGAACGCAGCACGCTGGCGAGCTGGCAGCGCAGATACAGGTACTGCACATCGTCCTCGCCGAGCAGCGGCTTCCAGTGCGCGAGCAGGTCCTCGGCACGCTGCTGGGCGTTGGGGAAGTCGCCGCGCTTCCAGAGGTAGCGGACGCGGTCGATGAGCAGGCGGCGGGCCTCGGCCTCCTTGCAGCTGCGGGCGTCCGACGCGGTGAGGTGCGGCCAGATGACGGCGAAGCGCGGCCATGTCTCGGGGTCGTCGATGGGCTCGTCGCCGTCGGGGCGGGCACCCGCAAGGACGGTGTGCACCACGTGCCGGGCCTGCCGCTGCTCCTCCTCGGTCAGCTGGGCGCGGATCACGGCCTGCACCAGCCGGTGGACCTGGATGCTGTTGCTGACCTGGTCGACCTTGGCGAGCGCGAACCGGCCGATCTCACGAATGACGCGGCCGAGCAGCAGACTCTCCTGGAGAGCGGGGTCGTACCGCTTGAGGTCGTCGATCATCTCCTTGCTGTACAGCAGCTGCGAGGAGATCTGCTCGGGGGCGAGAAAAGCGCAGAGCTGGAGCAGACGGACCGACGCAGGTGAACGTTCCTTCAGCCGGGCGATGGAGATGTTCCAGGTCGCGGCCACCGAGTGGGAGTAGTCGGCGGGCTGGTTGAGCGCCAGCACGTCGGTGGTCTGTTCGGCGAGCTGGCGCAGATAGTCGTCGATAGGGGTGGCCGTCTCCGCCAGCCAGGCCGCCGTCTGCTCGACCGCCAGGGGCAGGTCGCCCACCGCGTTCGCCACCTTGTCGGCCTCGTCCTCGCTGAGCCCGGAGGCACGCCGGGTGAGGTGCTCGACGCTCTCGTCGCGCAGGAAGACGTCGATGGGCATGGACGTTCCCTGCTGCGCCCAGGCCTGGTTGCGCGAGGTGATGAGGATGTGTCCGCCGCCGCCCGTCGGGAAGTAGCGGGAGAGCCTCGCCGGGTCGTCGGCGTTGTCGAAGACGAGTATCCAGCGCTTGGTCGGCAGCCCGCGGGCGAGCATCTGCAACGCCTCCTGGCCGGCCAGGGTCATGTCCTCGCCGCCCGGTGCACCGATACGGGCGGCCAGTTCGGCGAGTGAGGCGACGATGTCGTCCTCGTGCTCGGCCGAGATCCACCACACCAGGTCGTAGTCGGCCATGAAGCGGTGTACGTACTCGATGGCGACCTGCGACTTGCCGACCCCGCCGAGCCCGAACAGCGCCTGGGGCTGCGGCAGAACGGCGGACACGCCGCCGCCGAGCTGGTCGCGGACCCGGTCCAGGATGAGATTGCGGCCGGTGAAGGTGGTGTTGCGCTGGGGGGCGTTCCAGATCGCCGGGGTGTTCCCGGGGAACCGGGGCCCCGAAGGTCCGATGTCGACGGGCTGCGCCGGCACGTCCACGGCGCCAAGGAGCTCGGTGACGCACTGGGCGTCGTCGAGCCGGTGCAGGTCGACCGGGTTGTGGTCCCGGTACGAGGTGGGCGTGGGGACGTCGTCGACGCGCAGCGAGACCATGGTGCCGTGCACGCCCTCCGGGTCCGAGTCGCTGAGGGCGCGCCAGATGGCGTCCGCGTACCGGGACTTCTGGAAGGCCTTCGACAGCAGCACGAGGGTGCGCACCGTCGGGTCCGGGCGTTCGACGGGACCGGTGGATATCTCGTGCAGTGTGACGACGCAGCCGCAGCGCCGCAGGATCGCGTCGGCCCAGTCGGCCCAGGTGCGGTTCTCCGCCGCGTACGCGAGGACGACATTGGCCGTCGCCGCCAGCGGCCGCCGCCGCAGGAACGCGTCACGGCAGCGCAGCCGCACCGGCTCGGGTACCGGCGGCAGCGAGGTGATCTCGCCGTCGGAGATGACGGAGGTGAGCCGTTCGAAGGCGGACAGCAGCGAGTTGGCGATACCGCTCTCGTCGCCGACGGTGGCGAGCGTCTCCTCGTACGCGTAGTAAGGGCGGTAGGGGATCTCGACGTTGCCCCAGTACGCGGTCAGGTCCTCGGAACCGAGCTCCTCGCCGCCGAGCCCCTTGGGCAGCCCGTCGAACTTCAGCCGGGCGAGGGCTCGTCCGGCGTCGACCTTCTCCTTCTCGCCCTCGTCGATGCGCATCGGGACGGGCAGCACCCGGATGGTGCGCTTGCGGTAGCCGTCCTCGACGCTGCGGGCCACGGCGGCCGCGCCGTCCAGCGACTGGTCGCTGAGCGTGAAGCAGTCCACGAGCACGTCGGGCATCTGGATGGTGCAGATGTCGGCGTTGTCGGACAGCCCGGTCCGGCTGTCGATCAGGACGTAGTCGTAACTGGCCTTCATGTCGTCGCGCAGCGCGTCGAGGAACAGCCCGCCGCCGAGCCGTTCGTAGAAGTTGTCCCACTCGAAGGAGGACACGGTCGCCGAGTACGAGCGGTCCTGGCGGCCGGCGGACAGGAAGTCGAGCGAACCGCCGTCCTGGAAGCGCAGTCCGAGGCGCTCGGGGGTGAGCGAGATGGCGTGCTGCTCGACATGCGCGTAGTCGAGGTGCCAGGCGCCGGAGCGCTGGGGTCCGGTGGTCGCGGCCCAGGCGTAGTCGTGGATCAGATTGATGACACCGGTGGTGGCCGCGAGCGCGTTGGGATCGAGGAAGGGGTGGAAGAAGCGGTGCAGCCCCGGAGCCTCCAGGTCCCAGTCGACGGCCAGCACACGCTTGCCGTTGGCCGCGAGGATCCACGCAGTGTTGGCCAGGGCCATCGTGCGCCCTGTGCCGCCTTTGTACGAGTAGAAGGTGATGATGCGTCCGTCCTGCTCCGCCGTCATGCTTCTTCTCCTCCGTATTCGGATCCGCCATCGGGGAGCGGCGGGTGGGTGGGGCCTGTCAGGCGGGGCCTGGGGATCGACGGGCCCGGTGGCGGATACGCCTTGGCATGCTTGAGGTACTGCCGGGTCGCGTGGGCGACGACGGTGGGGAGTACGTCGGTGAAGGCCTTCAGGGTCGGCACGCCGTTGACCGCGAGCCGGCTGTCGGTGCGCCTGCCCCGGTCCAGGATCAGCGGCAGGGTCCGCTCCAGTTCCTCGGTGAGCTTCTGGCCCTCGGCGCCGTGACACTGGATGTCGGCCCGGTTCCAGGGGACGACCGCACTGACCCAGGGGCGGGCGTTCGCGTCGAACGCCTTGAGCCTGCGCCGCCGTTCCTCGTCGGTCAGCGCCCACCGGTCGATGAGCAGAATGCCGGGGTGGCTCGTCGGCGACTTGTCGCCGGCATCGGCGTCGTCCGCGTCGTCCGGCGGCGGGTCCGCACCGGGGTCCTCGTCGTCGAAGGAGGACACCGTGATCCGGTAGTCGAGCGACCGGACCAGCTCCTCGGCGAGCGCGGGCAGCGGCCGGGCCGAATGGTAGGGGTTCCAGTCCTGGGCGTCCTCGCCGTACGGGCGGACGTCGCGGTGCTCGGGAACGCTGTGCCGGGTGGGTGCGGCCACCGTCAGATGGATACGCCGGGGGCCCTCGCCGCGTGGCTTGAAAGCGCTGGGCGTCCGCTCGTGGGCGCGGGGCCTGCTGGAGGGCAGCGGCGACTCGTGTGCGACCCGCACGATCCGCTGGGCCAGCCCGAGAACGGTCTCCTCGTACTCGTCGTGCAGCCGGTTGAGTTTGATCAGCCCGTAGATCCCGTTCGCCGCGTACCGGTCCCCGAAGGCACCGTGGTCGACGTGGATGTGCCGTACGGAGTCCGGGAGTTGGGCGAAATCGATGTGCGTCCACAGGGCGGGGACAATGGCTGTACCGGCACTGGCACCGGTGGCCCGCGCCCGCAGAATGCGCTCGTTGAACGCGAACCATTCCCGACCGCAGCTCTCGCTCGTGAAGTAGCGCGGTGAAAAAAGTGGAACGAAGACCCGGCAGGTCGCGAGATTCTCACTGAGTTTCTCCGGCCACCCGTCCCCCGACCGCATCTCCCGGTCCATGAAACCCGCGGGAGCACCGGCCGGAAGATCCGTGAGCGCCATGATGTGGTCGCACAGATCAGTGAAGAGCACATGCACCCAGTGATCGGGATCGCCTCCGTGCGGCCCCCAGGGTGGCGTATGGGCGTAACTCAGAAAGAAATACGGCCGGTTGTCCGAAGCCCGTTCCCGTTCAGGTGTGTCCACGCGCCCCCCTGCTGACTGATGAACCCCCTGGGGGATGTCATCGAGCCGGAACAAACAATGTGCCCGACGCCCTGCCCACGCGTGCCGTTTGTTTCACGTCATTCACTGGCGATATCCGGACATCCGGGCGCCGGTGAGGTCGACGACCACCTACATGTCCCGAAGAGTGACGTCCTTCCCGGCCAAAGCGCCGGACCGTCAACTCCCAGGACGGGGTGGAGAGTTCATGGGCGGCCGCCTCAGGCCAGCTCGTGCGCCTTCGCCCGTTCCTCCCACTCCGCCCACAGCTGCTCGACCAGAGCGGCTCCGCTCTCGGTGAGGTCCCGTTCGGGCAGCGCGGACAGTTCGGTGAGCGTGCTGCGGGCCCGCTCCAGGGCGTCCGCCCGTGATCGCGCCTCCGGGCGTTCTCCGGGCGGTGGGCTGCAGGCCGCCGTGCCGATCGCCTCACAGGCGGCTTCGAGCAGCCGCCCCGCCCCGCTGCCCGCAAGGGCCAGGTCCGTCGTCTCCCGAAGGCCGGTGAACCTGGCCAGGTGCCCGAGCCTCGGCAGGTGCAGCAGGAACTCCTCCGGCTCCAGGTCGACGGCCACGCCCAGCGCGCCGGGACCGTGCTCGCCGAGCCGGAGACCCGAACCGGCCTCCAACGGCGTCACGGTCGTCACGGTGAGCGCGTTGACGTCACTCCGCCAGCCGGGCATCCGCTCGTCCATCAGCTCCTGCGCCCGCACGACCCGCTTGCGGAACACGCGGCGCTCGCCGGGGTCCAGGGGAGGAGCGACGGGGACGGGGTAGCAGTCGCGGTAGGGATCGGTGTCGTCGATCACCAGCGTGGGGCCCATGGGTGTCAGAGGCCGCCAGTCCGGGGGGTTGTTCTCCTCGTCCGGCCGCACGGACAGGGTGTCCTGCCCGCCGGTGCCGTGGTGCACACGGAAACCGTCCGTCGTCACCTCCACCTCGATCCGGCCGGACCCCGGCAGCGTCAGGGTGCCCAGCGTCGGAAGGTGCAGCTCCGTGTCCCGCTGCTGCCACGACAGGGTCACGGCGGAACCTGCCCGTACGGCCGCAGCGACGACCAGGGATGCGAGGTGGGCCGTGTCGGCGGGGCCGCCCCAGGCGCGGCGCAGCGCCGTGCGTACGTACGGATGCGTCAGGACCGTGTTCAGATGCGGGGCGCAGTGCGTGTCTCCGTCCAGTAGCAGGAGGGCCGCCCACACCTCGCCCCAGTCGTCGTCCTGGTCCGTGCCGCGGTCGTTCAGAGTGGCCAGCAGCTCGCGGGTCAACTCCTGCTGTGCGTAACGGAGTTCTTCGCCGTCGTGCACAGTGGGGGACAGCGCCCGATCGGTGATCCGCTCGGCGACACCCTCGATGAAGCCGCGCAGGTCCGCGCAGAACACGGACGGGTTGTCGAAGCCGCTGCCGGTGCGGTACCGGTGTGCGTAGAGCCCGCCGCCGCAGGAGTCCAGGACCGGGCACTTCCGGCAGGTCTCGCTGACGCCCTGGATGCCCAACTGCCGGTCGCGCACACCGGGATGCTGGGCGAACTCCTCGAAGGTGTGGTGGAAGACGTCGTATCCGGTGGCGGGAGCTCCCGCGTAGGCGGTCTTGAGCGAGTCGGCCTGCTCGAAGGCGCCGTCGGTCTCCACCACCGCGAGATCGGAGGGGGCCAGGCCCATCGCCTCCGTCAGACTCGGACCGCCGCGCAGCGTGCTGAGCACGGAGTCGAAGGTTCTTACCGGCACCCGGCGCCCCTGCTCCTCCCAGCGATCGAAGATCTTGAGGAGCCAGTCGGCGTACGGGGTCTTCGATTCCGTGGATCCGAGGAGGTTGGACGGCCAGGCGGGCGGGGGGTTGTCCCAAGTGGAATGCGGAAGCAGATAATCAATACGGGGCGGATCCAGCGCAGTGAGCGCATCGTGCACCGTGACGGGATCATTCGTCACGTCCACGGTGCACAGCAGTCCGACATAGTGGTGCCGGAATTCGGGAGTCCGCAGAAGGTCGATCCCGCGCAGCACCCGGTCGTAACTGCTGCGGCCCCGGCGGTCCAGCCGGTGACGGTCATTGGCGACCTGGTCTCCGTCGAGGGAGACGCTGACCTTCAGATCGAATTCGTCGAAGATCTCCAAATGCTGTCTTCGTAGCAGCATGCCATTGGTGTGCATGCGGAGATCCAGAGTGGTGATCGGGGCGAGAGCGCGGGTGAGTTCCTCACAGATATGGCGCAGGCGGGCCGGACCTACGAGGAGGGGCTCACCGCCGTGCAGAATTACTGAGAAGGAATCGATTCTCTGGGCTTCCGCATAGCCCGAAAGGCGCTTCGCGACCTGCGCGACCGTTTCTTCGGAGATCACGGCCGGCCGTGTTTTCCAGCTCTGGTCCGCATGTTCGTACATGTAGCAGTGATCGCACGCCAGATTGCACCGGCTGTGGATCTTCAGGACCAGTTCCTGGATGTTGGTCGCGTCACTATAGGGCACTTGGCACAGCGAAGGGGGCGGCGGGGGGCGCTGTCAAGTCAACGTTGTGCCAAAGGAGTTGGCGCCGGGCGTACGCCCCTGGGGTTCCCGGCGCGCCGGGGCGCGGGAACCCCAGGTCATGAAGCCTGGTGCTGCCTTTTCACAGCCCCGCGTTGAAATGCGGGTTCTTGGAGTGCGCTCCGGCGATGTCGGTGAGCCGTCCGGTCGAACGCGCGACGGCGGTGGTGCGGGTGTTGACGGCCGACAGTGGTGTGGGCCGCTTGTGCGTCGCCCGGGAGTCGGCCGAGTCGCGCTGGATCGTCGTCATGCCCCTGGTGTTCATGGCTGTCTCTTGCTCCGTTTTCTGACTAAAGGCTCAGCCGGGTCGGGCTCGCCGCAAGTGGGGACTTCCAACGGTTGAGACCTGAGACAGTCTGAGACCTGAGAAGGGCTGGTGAGCGGGACCTTACCGTAAGAAACACGCCACGGCTCGGCAGTCTGTGGAGCTCTCCACGCATGCTCAAGTATGGGGGTGACCAGCGAGAGCAGCCATTCCTGGTCCGACGTCCATATACGGGGCGGAATCTCTACCTCCGGTTTCTCTTGGAGCTGATTACGAGACGCGGGTCCGTCGGAGTGAGTGACTCGTTCCGGTCATATTCACTCGGTATGTGCGGCCGGGTGATACGGCTGGGAAGCGGGAAAAGGAGAGAGACGTCAGTTCGGCAGGTGCAGGGGGAGCATTGCGGTGACGACCGACCGACCGGCCGGACGGGGCCGGGCGGTGTGCCGTCGCCGGATTCACAGCGGTGACTGCCAGGTGACTCTCGTACCGGGGCCCTCCCCGTCCTCCCTGGCACCGTCGTCGTACACGGTCAGGCGCAGGCCGGGGCGACCGTCCCGGAGGGTCGCCGTCGCGTCGACCGTGACCTCGATGCGGGACACCCCGGGGCGGCGTGACGCGGCGGCCAGTTTGCGGCGCAGGGCGGCGAGGAGGTGACCGGCGACGGGCTCCGTGACGCGGTTCTCGACGGCGCCGGTGAACTGTACGGACGGCTGGAAGCCGAGGACGGCCGCCGCGCCCGCCGTCTCGCGCAGGACCTTGCCGCGGAGGGTGGTGGGGGCGTCGGCGGGCGGCTGCTGGAGCGCGAAGATCGCGGTGCGCACCTCCTGGATGGTCGACTGCAACTCGTCTACGGCGCGGCCGAGAGTGTCGTGCACGTCGTCGCCTTCACCGGTGCCGCGACGCTGGGTGGACTCCAACATCATTCCGGTGGCGAACAGGCGTTGGACGACCAGGTCGTGCAGGTCGCGGGCGATGCGGTCGCGGTCCTCGTAGACCGCGAGCCGCTCCCGGCTGTGCTGGGCGTCGGCGAGGACCAGCGCCAGCGCGGCCTGCGAGGCGAACTGCGTGGCGAGCAGCCGCTCCACCGAGGTGTACGGCCGGTCGCCGCGCCGGCGGGGCAGGGCGAGCGTGCCGATGAGGCGGCCGTCCGCCTGGAGGGGGAGCATCATGCTCGGCCCGAACCGGCTTCGTACCGGCGTGGTCATCCGTGGGTCGGTCGCCGAGTCCTCGATGAACACCGGTTCACCGCCGAAGAGTTGCTCGAGGACGGGACTGCCCGGCTCGATCGTCGTGCCGACGATGTCCCCGGGGTCGTCGAGGGTGGAGGCGGTCACGATCTCCATGCCGCCCTCCGGAGTGGCCTGGAGGATGACACCTGCCGCGGCGTCGGCGAGGACCCGGGCCCGCTCGGCGACGGTCATCAGCGCGTCGGCGGCGGCCTCACCGGTGAGCAGCGCCGTCGTCACGGCCGCAGCGCCCTCGATCCAGCGCTCACGCTGCCGGGCCGTCTCGTACAGCCGGGCGTTGCCGATCGCGATGCCGGCCTGGGTGGCCAGCAGCTTCAGCAGCTGCTCGTCCTCGTCGGTGAACGGGCCGCCCTCCTTGTCGGAGAGATGGAGGGTCCCGAACTCCTGGTCGTCGACGAGGATGGAGACGCCGAGGGAGTCGTCCGCCGAGTCGTCCTCCGCTGCGGTCCCGCCGTCGGACGGGCCCGCCGTACAGATCTCCACGAGTCCGTCGAGCCCGGGGTCGGCCACGCCCAGCGCCGCGTACCGGGCGCCCGTCAGCTCGGCGGCACCGTCCACGATGTGCTGGAGCGTGACCCGCAGTTCGAGGTCGGTGCCGACACTGAGGACGGCTTCCAGGAGGGGCGGGAGGCGGGGGACGGGATCGGTCATAGGGGGTCCCTCCGGAGCCGGGGACGAGATCGGTCGTACGGGGTCCCACCGACGCCGGGGACCGCCGGGGCGCGTCAGTCCGCCAGCGGGTCGAGCACCAGCGGCTCGATCTTGCCCTCCAGCATGTAGCCGAGCCCCTGGACCGCGCACACGTCGGGCCGTTCCGCGATGTGCACCGGCATGCCCGTCGCCTGCCGCAGCATCTGGTCGAGCCCGGGGAGCAGGGCGCTGCCGCCGACCATCATGATCCCGCGGTCGGCGAGGTCGGCCACCAGATCGGGCGGGCAGGAGCGCAGTACCTTGCCGATTCCGTCGAGTACGGCGGTCAGCGGGGTCTGGATGGCATCGCGTACGGCGGCGGTGTCGACCTGCACGGAGCGCGCGAGGCCGGTTGCCACGTCCCGTCCGTGGATCTCCGTCGACGCCGGGCCGTGCGGGGTGAGCCCGTTGCCGGAGAGGGCGAGCTGCAGGGGCCGTACGGCCTGACTCGGCAGCATCAGCTCGTGCTGGTGGCGCAGATGCTGCACGATCGCGTGGTCGACGGCCTCGCCGCCCACCGGGATGCGCTCGGCGGTGACGATCGAGCCAAGCGACAGCACGGCGAGCTGGGTCGCGGCCGCCCCGCACACCATGATCATGGTGGCCTCGGGCCGCTCCACGGGCAGCCCGCACCCGACGGCGGCGGCGATCAGTGTGTCGACCAGCTCGACCCGCCGCGCACCCAGTCCGACCAGCGTCTCGATCGCCGCGCGCTGGGCGAGGGGGTCCGCGTCGTGCGGCGTACAGGCGGCCGCCCGCAGCCGCGGCTTGCGGCGCAGGGTGCGGCGGACCTTGTCACCGAGCAGCTGCCGCAGCATCCGCTGCGCCATGTCGATGTCGACGACCGTGCCGCCGGACACCGGCCGTACCACCCGGATGTAGTCGGGCGTACGTCCCGTCATCTTCTCCGCGAACTCGCCGACCGCGATCAGCGCGCCGGTATTCGTGTTGATCGCCGCGACACTCGGCTGGTCGACGACCAGCCCCGCGCCCTTCACATACACACGGGTCCTCGCCGCGCCCAGATCGACGGCGAAGTGGCAGCGGCGCAACTGCTCCAGACTGTCGGTCATGGCAGATCCTCCCGAGAGCGCAGACGGTGGGGCTCCGCCGGGCGGCGGTCCTCTCTCGCATCGTGCGGTCGCTGACGGGGTGTCGCCTTCTGTGGGGGGCCGGGTGGGGTGCCGCTGGACGGGTGGTCTTCGGCGGGCGCCCTATCCGGTGCGGATCGCTTCGAGGATCGGCGCCAGGGAAGTGACGGTGTGTTCGCAACCCGCGCGGGTCAGCTGCCTCTCGATCCCCTCGCTGTGGGCGTAGCCGATGAAGGGGAGGCCGATCGAGTGCGCGGCGGTCAGCTCGGCGACGGAGGAACCGATGAATACGGCGTCCGAGGGGGAGGTGCTGAACTGGTTCAGGGCGCGGTGGAGGCAATCGGGGTTCGGCATCAGCAGGGTGAGGTCGTTGGATCGTGCGTGCACTGGCACGGAGAGTTTGCGTTTCCTCAGATACGCCATGACAGCGCCCAGTGAGTTGTCCGTGACCAGGCTTGCTCCGCGGATGGGGGTGGCGCTGAGCACGCCGACCAAGACGTCGGCGTGAGCGGTGGGCCGCGCTGAGTGGACGGCTCCCAACTCGATCCGGTCGAGTTCCTGGCGCAGGTCGGCTGCCAGCCGGTGGTCCGCGAGCGCGCGCAACAGGTCCAGTGGGTTGACGTTTCCCTCCAGGAGTGACCGAGCGGTGCCCAGCGGCGAGCCGCTCAGCGCCTCGTCCGGATGACGCAGCTCCACCAGGAGGGCGGCGAGACGCCGGGCGGCCTGCTGCTCCTCCGCGTGTCCGGGGTACAGCCGGGCCAAGGGGCCGTCGAAGCCCAGGAGCACGCACTCGGCGCCGTCCAGGGCCGCGGCCAGCGACCGCTGCCGTGCCTCGGCCCTGCGCTTGACCGGGTTGCGTGCCGGGTCCGGGGGCGGGGCCTGCGGCGGCGGGGCGCCCTCGCGCAGCCGTACCGCGCACACCACCGACAGCCCCGGCACCGGCCATCTGCGCAGCGCCTCGCGCACGGCCAGCTGGGCGGCGCCCCCGCGCCCCAGCGGGTAGCGGCGGGTGATCCGGCCCGCCTCCTTGACCAGGTGGTCGAGGAGCTGCCCGGACACGTCGGCGGTTTCGCTGCGGACGAAGGCCACGGCGTCGTCGACGTGCCAGGACAGTTCCACCGACGCGGTGAAGGAGCTGCCGCCGGAACTGCGCAGCAGCAGCTCGTGACTGGCGTTATGCGTGCTGAGGTCGACCTCGTAGTAGGTGATGAGCGGCCATGAAGTGCGCTTGCCGTGGGGCTGGTTGGGGTTCAGGAGGGTCAGTGGGAGGTTGTTGGGCTGGGTGTGCACGATGGCCGCGCGGCCGGGTTCGGGGGCGCGGATCGTGCGGAGGTTGCGCGTCGTGAAGGGGCCACGCACCAGATCGCGGTCGTCCGGATCGGGGTCCGGGGCGATTTCGGGCAGTTCTAGGGAGCAGCGCCAGGCCAGGGGCTGACCGGTGGTCGACGAGTCCTCGTACACGGCGCCGAAGAGGGCGGGGTCGACGGCGGTGGTGTCGTCGGCCATGAGGTCTTCGTGGAGAACGGGGGAGACGGCGATCTCGATGGCCGGGAGGTCCGGGTCGGCCGGGAGATCCGTGGGCGCGGACTGAGCGGAGTGCCAGAACGTCAGACGGACTCTTGGCAGGTCCGTCAACTCCAGGAGGATGCTGGGCAGTTCACGCAGCGCGGTTTTGAGTACGGTCAGTACGGACGTCTCGGGCGGGGTGAGCACGAGGTAGCCGCCGTCGACGGTGTTCATGTCGTACTGGCCCGAGGCCAGGCCGCTCAGCGAGAGCAGCCAGGTCAGGGGGTGGGCGAGCGTGCGGTGGGCCCCCGGCCGGTCGTCCGCGTCGACGCACTCCATGACGATGACGGGCCGGCCGTCCTCGGGCTGGGCGTGCAGTTCGTGGTAGAGCTCGCGCCAGATCGGCCCCAGCTCGCCGGACTGGCGCCGTTCGTGCTCGTCGTACGCCTCGATGGCCTCGGCGATACGGCCCTGGCCCTTGAGTACGAGGATGCGCAGCCGTCGGAAGTCCTCGCGCTGGGGGTGGGAGTGGAGGAGTACGCCGAGGTCGATGGCCGCCCGTTCGAAGTCACCCAGTTCCAGGTCGAGTTCGGCCCGGGTGGCGCAGAGGGTGAGGCGGAGGGCGCGCAGCCGGCTGCGGGCCGAATCGGCGGCGGGGCCGGGGACGCCGTCGACAGGGTCCCCGATCCACAGGCTGATGGCCTGTTGGACGAACTCGCGGGCCCCCGCCAGGTTTCCGTTGTCCCGCATCGCCTTGGCTGCGGTGACGAGGTCTTCGCCGTGGCTGACGTCGACGGTGCCGGGGTTGGCGTGCAGGGCATAGCCCTCAGCGGTCGTGGCCAGGACTCCGGGGCCCAGGGCCTTGCGCAGACCGGCGGCGTACGTGGCCAGGAGTCGTTCGGCGCGCTGCGGGCGCTGGGGCCCCCACAGTCCCTGGATCAGTGCGTCCTGCGGCACCGGCCTGCCGCGCTGGAGGAGCAGCATGCAGAGCAGGGCCTGTTCCCTGGGGGCGAAGGCGGGGAGGGTGCGGCCGCCCTGCCGGATCAGCACGCGGCCGAGCAGTTGGTAGCGGTACCGGGTCGCCTCGGCGGCCTCGATGACCTGGGAGAAGGAGGGGGTGAGGAAGAGGTCCCTGCCCCGGCGCTGAGCTTCCACCTGCGAGGAGGTGAGAGGGGTGAGGGCGTTGTCGAAGAACGTGCGGAACTCGCCGGGGATTCCGCCGAGTTCGGGGGCGACCACCCCACGGGCCAGCTCCCGGAGCAGGTGACCGAAGTTGTCGAGGTCGGTCGTTTCGCTGCGCCAGGCCGTCCTCCCCAGCGCGAAGCCGGTGATCTTCACGGTGTCGTCCGGGCGGACGATCAGGCCGTTCGGCGTGAGGCTGCCGTGTGCGACGCCCTGTTCGTGCAGCGCTTTGAAGGCTCCCGCGATCTGTTGTGCGAGGGGCGCGAGCAGGGCGATGGGCAGTCCGAAGCCTCCCTCTGCCGTCAGCTCCGCCAGGGTGATCCCCTCCACGAACTCCGTGACGAGATAGGGGATGTCGCCCTCGATGCCGTAGTCGTACACCGCTATGACGTTGGGGTGGTCGACGGCGGCGAGGGCCCGCGCGTCCTGCAGGAACTGCGCGTGCGGCAGTGGATCGAGTGCGGAGTTCGGGGCCACGTCATACGAGACGCTCGCCTGTAGCCCTGGAGCGAGTGCGGAGTACGCGATCACCACCACGGTCCTGTCGGCCTGCGTGTCCTCGGCCAGCATCACCCGCTTGGCCCGCCCCAGCCGCCGTACGATCCGGTACCGGCCGAGCACCAGCCCGCCGGGTGGTGGTGGCGACGCCCCGCCCAGCCGTCGCACACTCTCCTCCCGCACCGTCGCGAACGGCTCGCCCCCGGCGGAGGCATCCCCCTGCCCCGGGGCCAGTACCGGGAACTCCCCGGCGGCCACTCCGGCCCGTGCGTCGATCAACGCGCCTATCCGGGACAGGAGTTCGGAGGTGCGGCTGTGGGCGGTGCGCGGCAGGGTGTGCAGCAGGAGTTCTCGTACGCCGGGACGGAAGGCGTACGAGCCGGGTGCGCCCGGGGTGCTGCTGAGGACTCCGCTGAGGATCACCTCGGCGAGATGGCGCGGCTGCGGGTTCTTCTCGATAGCGGCCTGGACGAGCCGCATCACCGGCAACTCCGGACGCCCGACGGCCAGATGACCGGCGAGCCGGAAGGCCTCGGGGGAGGCGATGGAGCGGAAGCGGAGGACGAGTTCCTCGGGGGAGAGCTGTTCGACGTCGCTCCGGCCCTGCTCGTCCACCGGGGCCGGCGGCGGAGCGAGGTCCAACAGGGCGATGGAGCCGGGGAGATGGGGGGAACCCGCGACCAGGGACGACCAGTTCGCCAGCCAGGGAGCCGACGGCTCCAGGACCGGGAGGGGGAGCGCGTCGGAGTCGGTGGCGTAGGAGTCCACGGCGTACGTGGAGTTGGGGGCCGCCGGCCAGGGCGAGGTGATCCGCGCGGTCGTGGCCGGCAGGGCCGTGGTGCGCCACAGGCGTTCCGGCAGCGGCTGGAGCACCGCCACCGGCATATGGGCCGCCCAGCGGCGCAAGGTGCGGTACCAGCGGGTGCCCGCCGGGCCGCTCCGCCACTGCGGGCCCATGCAGTCGCTGACCAGCAGGGTGACGGTGCGCCCGGCGGCGTACGACTCCTGCGAGCCGGGGCGCACCACCGTGCCGTCGGCGGTCAGCCGGTGCAGCTCCACCGTGCGGAAGACGCCCGACTGGGCCAGGGCGGTGTGCAGTTCACGGACGAGCGGGCGCCAGACCGGCATGGTCGGCCCGGAGTCGTACACCAGGTGCAGGGTCAGCCAGCGTTCGGTGGTGGGGCGCAGCACGGGCACCCACCAGCGGGGCGCCGCTCCGAGCCGGGCGATGCGGTGCGCGGTCGCCTCCTCGTCGAGCTCCTGCCCGATGGGCGCGTCCACCCGGCGCTTGAGCGGACGCAGGGTGCGCTGGATGGCGAGGGGGTGCGGCAGCATCGGGGGAGCGGGGGCGAGGAGGGTGGTGTGCGGGCCGGGACGGGGCTCGTCCGCCGCGGCCTCGTTCTCGTCGTTCCCGTCGGCGGTGGCGGGCCCGGGCAGCAGCAGGGGGATGCGGTCGTCGGGGCGGTGGGGTTCGGCGGGCGGGTTCGCCGGGGGTACGTCCGGCGGTGTGCCCGGCTGCGCGGGTCCCCCGGCCGGTGGCAGGGGTACGGCGGCGGGGCGCTCGCCGGGCCGGGGCGCGGCGGGAGTCGCCTCGCGCGGGGCCGCGATGTGGCCCGCGAGCCACAGCAACTCCGCCAGCTCGACGGAGGCCGGTGGCGCCTCGCCCGACGCCCGCCCCAGCAGCTCGGCGAGTTCGGCGGGTCCTTGGCGGCGCGGGTCCGGATGCCCCGCGGGCCGCAGAGGCTCCGTCGGCTCGGCGGAGGTCGGCTGCTTCCCGGCCGCCGCCCGACCCGGCGACGCGGCGGGTCCTTCGCGGCCCCGGTCAGGAGGCCCCTCAGAACTCATCGTCGTCCCGGGTCCGGCTCAGATACGGCATCAGCTGCTCCGCCAGGTCGTCCCGCGACGCCGCGTCGAGCCCCGCCGCACCCGTCAGGTAGATGGCGTTGAGGAGCTGGTCGGTGGCGAGTTCGCCGCCGGTGCCCCGGGAGAGGAAGCGGGTGATCAGCTCGCGGGCATAGCTGTCCGGCTCGCCGAGGTGAGCGCGGACGATGCTTTCGAGGTGGGCGTCGCGCGGCTGGTGGAGTTCGAGGCGGACGCAGCGGCGCAGGAAGGCGGGCGGGAACTCGCGCTCGCCGTTGCTGGTCAGCACGACGAAGGGGAAGGCGCGGCAGCGGACCCGGCCACGGGAGACGGTGGCACGGTCGTCCGTACCGGCGATCATCACCTCGGCAGCCGGAGTGTGGCGGGCCGACCGGACCAGCTCGGGGATCTCGTACTCGCCCTCCTCCAGGATGTTCAGCAGGTCGTTGGGCAGGTCGAGGTCGCTCTTGTCGATCTCGTCGATGAGCAGGGCGCGGGGGCGGCGGTAGGGGAGAAGCGAGGTGCCCAGCGGGCCCAGGCGCAGATGGTCCTGGAGCTCGCTGTCCGCGGGGAGTTCGCGCGCGGCGGCGCGACCGGCGTCGTACAGACGGGACAGCGGGTCGTACTGGTAGAGCCCGTCGTGCAGGGTGGTGCGGCTGGTGATGTTCCAGCGGAGCACCGGGCCGAGCTTCAACTCCCTTGCCACCGCGTACGCGAGCGAGGACTTCCCGCTGCCCGGCGGGCCCGTCACCAGGAGCGGGCGGCGCAAGTACAGGGCTGCGTTGACTAGTTGGACCGCACGGTCGGTTGCCCGGTAGGTGCGGGCGCGGTGCCTGCGGTCCGGGGAGGTGGCCGAGGTGTCGCCGTCCGCGGCGGGCGTGTCCAGCTCGGGGCCGCCGTCGAAGTCGCGCCAGGGCGGCGGCGCGGGAAGCTTGGCGATGCCGCCGTGGGGCTCGCTCCCACCCGTGTAGACGGGCCACAGGGTCATGCTCTCTCCTCGCTGCGTTGCCGGTCCCTACGCCTGGCAGGCGGTGTTCAGCCGACCGGCGAGTGCAGATAGCCGACGGGGTCGGGCAGACATCTGGGGTCTTCCCAGAGCAGCGCCAGGTCGTACGCCCAGTGCGGTTCCGGCGCGTCGGAGGCGTACGCCGTCTCGCGCAACTCGTGGATGTAGGTGGGGATTTCGGACGGCGGCAGGTCCGCCAGGTGTTCGGCCAGGCGGTCCAGGAACGCGGCGCCCGAGCAGTCCTCGTGCGCCCCACCGCGCTGCTCACCGCGGCAGCCGGTGCGCGGCCACAGCATCACCGGCACCGCCGCATTCAGGCTCGCCTGGAACAGCCGCCGGGTGCCGTCCGCGCGCGGTGGCGAGGCGAAACCCACCATGTCGGCGCCGCGCCGCAGCCCGATCGTCAGCCGGACCGGGTCCTGTCCGACGGCACCGCAGCCGATGCGATGCAGCCGTGCCCCGGGCTGCGCGTCGAGGCGCTGCCACTTCTTCAGCAGCATGTGCTGCAGGCCGCCGCTGCGCCGCCGCTCCAGGTCCATCACGACGAGCGGCGCGAAGGAGCCGAGCGGACTGTCGTCGTCGGCGCTGCGCTTCCAGTGCGCCACATCCGTGTTGAGCCAGCGCCGCGGCAGTACGAAGGCGATCAACTCCCGGGCGTCGGGCTCCAGTTCGTGGTAGGCCTCGTCGATGCGTTCCAGGACGTAGGCGCGGACGCGGTCGGCGGGCAGGGGGCGTGAGCCGACCACACGGCGGTGCCGGCCGTTGTACGCGGACACCTCGACCAGGAACTGGTGGTCGCCCGAACCGCTGGGCGCGATCTCCACGAGGATGGGGGACCAGGGCCTCGCCGCGAGGGCGGGGCGGTCGGCGGGAGCGTGTACCGGCGGTGCGCCGCCGCGGTCGTGCGGGCCCCGCGGCCAGGTCCGCAGCGCGCCCCTCGTAGGCGCGTCCTCGGTGAAGTCGGCGAGCCGCGCGGCGAACCGGGCGACGGCCCCGGTGTCGGGCACCTCGGAGAGCAGATACCAGGCCGCGTCCCACAACGACGCGAACCCGCGCGACGGAACCGGCGGTCCGAACGGGCCCACGGCGTCCCGGTAGAGCCGCTCGGGACCGCACTCGGGCACCTCCGACGCCCGGTACCCCGCCACCAGTTCCCGCAGCCGCTCCTTCTCCGGCCGCCCGTACTCCGGAGTCGGGATCAGTTCGCCGAGCCGGGGCCAGTAGCGGGCCATGATGTGCGCGGGCAGCATCCGGCCGTTGCGGATCCCGGGGTCGCGGGCGGCGGCGGAGACCATGCCGACGACCCGGCCGGTGTCCGCGAGGGTGAGCGCCGCGCCGCTGAAGCCGGGTACGAGAGGCTGTCCGTGCGCGGCCCACGCCTCCAGCTGGACCCACTCGCCGGCGATCAACTGGTCGGCGGTGGCCCGGTATTCGGCGATCGTCCCCTCGTCGTACCGCTTGGGGAACCCATAGGCGAGGAGCCTGCGCGGCGGATCGCCGTACGCGTCGGAGGGCGCCGCGAACTCCGCGGGCTTCATCGGCACATCGCGGTCCAGCTCGAGTACGGCGACATCGCCGGGGTCGGTCTCCCGGCCGTCCCAGCCGCCGTGTGCGACCACCCGCGCGGGGATCGCGGCCTCGCCCGGCGCGAAGGAGACGCCCACCGGGTCCGTACCGCTGCGGCCGACCACGTGCGCACAGGTCAGGACGTGCCGCTCGGTGACCAGGAAGCCGGCGCCGGTCTCACGTCCGCAGGTGATCCGCGCGTGCCAGGAGGCGCTGGTCATGAGGGCGGGGCTGTCTCCTGGGAGCCGTCGGACGGCCCGGGAGACCAGGAGAGTTTGACCAGCAGGTGGCCCTCGACCGCGCTCTTGGCGATCAGGGCGCCCGCCTCCGCCGTGAGCTTGACCCCGAACTCGATCTCGACCGAGTCGGGGCGCAGGCTGCCGTCGCGGAACACCCGCAGCGCGGACTCGGCAGCGGCCCGCACGCCCTCCAGGGAGCCTTCGAAAGTGCGCGCGGCCTGGACGGTCCCGTCGCCCCGGGACACCAGCCGGGAGCCGGACTCGTCCTCGATGCCCTCGACGAGGACCAGTGCCCCGTCGTCGGTCTTGAACTCCACGCGTCCGTCCATGCGTCACGTCCCCGTTGTGTGTGACTCCGCCGCGTCGTGCCTGTGACTCCGCTGCATGGTGCCTGTGACTCTGCCGCACCTTCATTGTTACGGACGGTACTTGGGGCTGTCCCGGTTTCCGCAGCTCGTACCCGTCTGTTCGCACCCGTCTGTTCTGGCGGGAAGCCGCCAGGGCGCCTTCCCGCCAGGCCTCGTCAACTCATCCGCAACACAAGCCCCCCGACACTCTTCGCAGCACACAGGGCATGCCGCCGACGAGAAAGGGCGAAGATGACCAGAGGACCAGCGAGACGCGGGGCGGCGCTGTTGTCGGCCGGGCTCGTGATCGCCTTGCTGCCCGCCGGGCAGGCGGCGGCCGCACCGGACACCGGGACTTCGACCGCCACCGGGACGTCGACTGCCACTGGGGCCGCGAGCGCCGCCCGCACCGTAACCCTCGTCACCGGCGACCAGGTGACCGTCACCGACCTGGGCGGCGGGAAGAAGACGGTCACCGTCGAGCGCCCCAAGGGTGCCACCGGCGCCGTGCGCACCCAGGTGGCGAACGGCACCGTCACCGTCGTACCGGACGAGGCGCTGCCGTATCTGCGGGCGGGCACCCTCGACCGGCGGCTGTTCGACGTGAGCGAGCTGATACGGCAGGGGCTCACCGACCAGAAGACGGACGAGCTGCCGCTGATCGTCACCTACGAGAAGAAGGCGCGTGCGGTGACTCCGCGCGGGGCCGAGCGCACGCGTGCCCTGCCGAGCATCGACGGCGCCGCCGTCGACGCGGACAAGGGGCGCACCTTCTGGCAGGCACTCACCGCCCAGGACGGCATCGACAAGGTCTGGCTCGACGGGCGCGTCACGGCCGACATGGCCGAGAGCAACGCGCAGATCGGCACGGCGGCGGCGTGGGAGGCCGGGCTCACCGGCAAGGGGGTCACGGTCGCCGTCCTCGACACGGGCGTCGATGCCGGACATCCGGACCTCGCCGGACGGGTCTCGGCGACAAAGAGCTTTATCGAGGGTGAGGAGGTCGCCGACCGCAACGGGCATGGCACGCACGTCACTTCGACCGTGGGCGGGAGCGGCGCCGCCTCGGACGGGCTGGAGAAGGGCGTCGCGCCCGGGGCCACGCTCGCCGTCGGCAAGGTCCTCAGCGACCAGGGTTCCGGGAGCGAGTCGCAGATCATCGCCGGTATGGAGTGGGCCGCGCGTGACGTGCACGCCAAGGTGATCTCCATGAGCCTCGGCTCGACCGAGGCCGGCGACGGCACCGACCCCATGGCCGAGGCGGTCAACACCCTCTCCCGGGAGACCGGCGCACTCTTCGTCATCGCCGCCGGGAACACCGGCGCCCCCTCCTCCATCGGCTCACCCGGCGCCGCCGACTCCGCGCTGACCATCGGCGCGGTCGACTCCGCCGACGAGGCCGCCTACTTCACCAGCGCGGGCCCGCGCTACGGCGACAACGCCCTCAAGCCCGACCTCTCCGCGCCGGGCGTCGACATCCTCGCCGCACGCTCCCAACTCGTGGGCGGCGAAGGCTATTACGAGAGCATGAGCGGTACGTCGATGGCCACGCCGCATGTCGCGGGGGTGGCCGCCCTGCTCGCCGAGAAGCACCCGGACTGGACCGGCGCGCAACTCAAGGACGCGCTGATGTCCACGTCGAAGCAACTCGACGCTTCTGCCTACGTGTTGGGCTCCGGGCGCGTGAGCGTGCCGGACGCGATCGGCACCTCGGTCACCGCGACCGGCAGCGCGGACCTCGGCTTCTACGGCTGGCCGTACGAGGCGAACGAACCCGTCACCAAGACGGTGACGTACACCAACTCCTCCGACACAGCAGTGGACTTGACCCTCGCCGTACAGGGCGCGCCCGAAGGTGTCGCGACCCTCGCCGACTCCACGCTCACCGTGCCCGCGCACGGGACCGCGGCAACCACGGTGACGGGCGACGGCACGAAGGCGGCCGTCGGCAACACGTCCGGGCAGATCGTCGCCTCCGTGGCCGGCACTCCCGTCGCGCACACCGCGTTCGGGCTGGTCAAGGAGGAGGAGCGGTACACGCTCACCGTGCACGTCAAGGACCGTGACGGTGCCGCGACGGCCGCCGGTCTCGTGGTCCAGCAGCTCACGGAGGGCGTCGACCCGTTCTGGGCGCCGGTCGACGACTCCGGCACCCTGGAACTCCGGCTGAAGCCGGGGGCGTACAGCCTGGACACCTTCCTCGACGTGCGCGGCGGCAACGGCGCGGACTCACTCGGGCTCGGCTTCCTCACGGCACCCGAGGTCACGCTCGACCAGGACCGTGAAGTCACCCTCGACGGAAGGCAGTTGAAGGAGATCGAGGCGAAGGTCGACCGGCGGACCGAGACCCGGCAGCTGCTGATGGAGTACAGCCGGAAGGCGGGCGGGGCCGACCTGTTCGAGGCCGTCCAGGTGCCGGTGAAGTACGACAGCATCTTCGCCGCGCCCACCGCGAAGGTCACCGAGGGCACCTTCGAGTACCGGACCGTGTGGCGGCTCGGTAAGCCGCTCCTCGAGGTCAAGGGCGTCGGCGGGGCGGTCGTCCAGCCGGGCACCACGCTGATCGAGGGGCGCAGCAAGCTGCCGCTCGTGGATGTCGGGGAGGGCCCCTTCACCGGGGTGAAGGGCAAGGCCGTTCTCGCACGGCTCGGCGACGGCGTCGAACCTGCCGCCCTCGCCCAGGCGGCCCAGGACGCGGGCGCCAAGGCACTGTTCGTGACCGACGACACGGCGGGACGCCTCAACGCCTGGTTCGGCACGGAGGACTACCTCGACCGGCCGCTGCAGGTCGCCACGGTGAACGCGGTGGACGCGGCCAGGCTGCGGGTGTCCAAGAGCGTCGACATGACGGGGACGCGCAACACGCCCTACACGTACGACCTTTCGGAGGGGCACGCGGGCGCCATCCCTCGCGGGGATCTGACGTACGAGCCCGGCGACCGCGAACTCGCCGTCCTCGACACCGAGTTCCACGCCGCGAAGCCCGTGTCGGGCGGCGAGTTCCGCTACTCGATCACCGACACCTTCCCCATCGGAATCGGCTTCAAGGAGCGGATCAACTACCCGGCCGAGCGGACCGACTATGTCTCCACCGGCGCCGGACAGCTGTGGCACGAGTCCGTGGACCTCGGGGACAGCGCGCTGGAGGAGCGCAGCGGACTTGTCCGGTACCGCGGGGGCACCCACCCGGACCTCGACTGGTTCAAGCCCGTCTGGCATCCCTGGCTCGGCACCGGCCTCGGCTGGGGCCAGCAACGCGTCGGCAACCAGATGCAGTTCAACACACCCGGCTGGGGCGACTCAGGGCCCGACCACACCGGCTTCGGCGACGTGTGGAGCGCGGACAACGGCATGACCCAGTTCACGGCGGTGTACCAGGACGGAACCCTCGTCGACCGGCGCATGAGCTCGGGCGCGTACGTCTGGGACGCGCCCGCCGACGAGCACACGTACAAGGTCGTCACGGACACGACGCTGGACGCGGACCGCTGGAAGCTGTCCACGAAGGGCCACTCCGAGTGGACCTTCAAGTCGGAGGCCACGCCCGAGGACCGCTGGACCTTCCTGCCACTCCTCAACCTCGGCTACGACATCGACACCGACCTCACGGGCGACGTGCGCGGCGGCAGCCGGGTACCGGTGGGGATCTACGCCGAGTACGTGAAGGGCGCGGCGGACACCGGGACCATTGCGGGCGGGAAGCTGGAGGTGTCGTACGACGACGGGAAGACGTGGCGGACGGTGAAACTCGGTGCCGGGAAGGCGTCCTGGAGCGGGACGCTGACGGTGCCGCGTGACGCCGAGTACATCTCGCTGCGGGCCTCCGCGAGTGACGACCGGGGTGGCTCGGTGAGCCAGGAGATCATCCGGGCGGTGGGGGTGCGGTAGGCCGCCGCGCGTGAGGTGCGGGGAGCACCCGCGCGGTGGGGTGCGGTGAGCACCCCCCTTCGAGCAGGCGCCGCCTCCCCTTGGGAGGGGGGAGGCGGCGCCACCCGAATCCGGCTATTCCGTCGGGTTCTACGTGATGCCCCGGATCACTCCCAGCTCCACCAAGTCCTGTGGCCGGATGCGGAGTTGGTCCGAGGTGGAGCGTACCTCGCCCGCGGGGCGCTTCAGGATCGCGGCCGCGAGCTCCGGTGCGATGACCGAGAAGTAACTGTCCGGCGTGGCCCAGGTGTTGCCGGGCGCGGCGAGCGCGAGGGCGCCGCCCGAGCCGCCCTCGCCGATCAACAGCGTGGTGACCGGCGTACGGGCGGTGGCAACGGCCGCGAACAGGTCCGCGATCGCGGAACCCGCGCCCTGCCGCTCCGCGTCCGCGTCGTTCGCGGCACCCGGGGTGTCCACCAACGTCAGTACCGGGAAGCCGAGTCGGCCCGCGAGACGGATCAGGCGAGCGGCGGTGCGGTATCCGGCGGGGCGGGTCGCGGTCCCGCACTGGGCGGCGTACGCGATGGTCCGTCCGCCGGGCGTGAGGCCGAAGCCGCACAGCATGCCGGCGTCGGTTCCGCCGCAGCGGTCGCCGCTGATGGCGGCGCGGTGGGTGAAGTACGCGTCCAAGTAGGCGGCTGCGCGGGGGCGTTGGGGAGCGCGGGCGTGCTGGACGGCTTCCCAGCCGGTGGTGGGGAGGTCAAGGGTGCCGAGGGCGGGTGGGGGAGGCGGGGCGTCGGTCTTGGCCTGCCCGGGTGGGGGAGGTGCGGTGGGGGCTGTGGTCTCCTCGGACAGGGGAGGCGGGGTGTGGGCTGTGGTCTCCCCGGACGGGGAAGGCGCGGTCCCGGCTTCGGCCTCCGTCGAGCCACTGGACCTGAGGGTGGAGCTAGGGCCAGGGTTGGTGAGCAGCTTCAGCCACAGCGCCAGCGTCTCCCGCAGCTCCTCCGGCCGTACGACAGCATCCACCGCGCCCGCCGCCACCTGCGCCTCCGCCGTGTACGCCGCCGGGTCCGCGTCGGGCGGGCGGACCCGGGAGCCCGCGAACCCCACCTGTGCGCCGGGCAGTGCGAGGGTCACGTCGGCGCCCGCGCCCAGCGTGGCCCAGCCGCCGCCCGTCGTCGGGTCCCGCAGGACGGCGATCTGTGCGATCCCCGCTGCCCGGGTGAGCGCCGACTGCCGGGCCACGCGCTGGAGTTGGGTGAGCGCGAGCATGCCCTCCTGCATCCGGCTGCCGCCGGTGGCGACGAGCGGGACGACGGGGAGACGGTGTTCGCGCGCGTAGGTGTACGCCGACTCCAGGCGGTCGCCGGTGCGTTCGCCGAGCGAGCCTCCCAGGAAGCCGAACTCGAAGGCGATCAGTACGGCGGGCGTGCCGCCGATGACGGCACGGCCGCAGACGACGGACTCCTCCTCGCCGGTGCGGGTGGCGGCGCGGGCGCGCGAGTCGTCGTAACCCTGCCAGGACAGTGGACCGTCGGGCTTGAAGTTCCTTATGGGGACGGGCAGTTCACTGAACCCGTCGTCGTCCGTGACGAGGGCGATTGCCTCGCGGGCCGTGAGGCGCTCAGTCCGCTCAGTCATTCCGCATCCTTGCGCAGAGCCCGCTTGAGGATCTTGCCCATGTCGTTGCGGGGCAGGGACTCCAGGAAGTGGACCACGCGCGGACGCTTGTGCGGGGCGAGACGCCGGGCCACGTGGTCGGAGAGCTCGGAGTCGAGGGCGGGGTCGGGGGCGCCTTCCGGTACCACCCAGGCCACGATCCGCTCGCCCAGGTCCTCGTCGGGTTCGCCGGTGACGGCGGCCTCGCGCACGGCGGGGTGTTCGAGGAGCGCGTTCTCGATCTCGCCCGCGCCGATCTTGTAGCCGCCGCTCTTGATCAGGTCGGTGGCCTTGCGGCCGACGATGCGTACGTATCCGTCGGCGTCCAGGACCGCCATGTCGCCGGTGCGGAACCAGCCGTCCTCGGTGAACGCGGCGGCGGTGGCGTCGGGCCGGTTCAGGTACTCGGTGAAGAGGTTCGGCCCGCGGACCTGGATCTCGCCGACGCTCTCCCCGTCGCAGAAGCCGGTGGGGGCGCCGTCCGTGTCGTACGCGGCGATCGTCGACCCGTCCTCCTCCACGAGCCGCAGGCCGACCCCGGGCAGCGGCACGCCGACGGTGCCGGGCCGCGGCTCACCGTCCACCCGGACACTCGTGTTCATCAGCGTCTCCGTCATGCCGTACCGCTCGATGACCCTGCGCCCGGTCGCGGCCGTGATCCGCTCGTGGTCGTGCACGGGCAGCGCAGCGGAACCCGACACCAGGAGCCGCGCCCGGCCGAGCGCCTTGGCCAACTCCACGTCCTCGTCCAGGACTTCGGCGAGCCGGTGGTACATCGTCGGCACCCCGAACAGCATCGTCGCGCCGTCGTTCAGCTCCCGCGCCACGCCCTCCGCGCTGAACCGCCCCAGATGCCGCACGGCCCCACCGCGCCGCAGCGGCCCCAGGATGCCCAGGATCAGCCCGTGCACATGGAACAGCGGCAGCCCGTGCACGAGAACGTCCTCACCCGTCCACTGCCAGGCGTCGGCCAGCGCGTCGAGGGTCGCGGCGATCGCGCGGCGCGGGATGACGGCGCCCTTGGGTGGTCCTGTGGTGCCGGAGGTGTAGACGACGAGGGCGGCGGCGTCCTCCTCCGGGGCTTCCCATACGGCCGTACCGCCACCTCTGGGGCGCACTTCGACGTCGATACGCACCAACTCGCGCAGGGAGCCGGGCAGTTCGACCCCCGCCTCGGCCAGCACCACCGACGGCCGGCTGTCGGACAGGATGTGCCCCAGCTCGCTCTCGCCCGACTTCGGATTGAGCGGCACGGCCGGCACCCCGGCGAGCAGCGCGGCCACGACCCCGACAGCGGTCTCAAGGGTCGGCGTCGCCCATACGGCGACACGGCCCGAGTCTCTGATCCGTTCGGCCAGCGGTGCGCTCGCGGCCGCGAGTTCGCCGTAGGTCAGTGAGCGCTCGCCGAATCGCAGGGCGGGCCGAGCGGCGCAGTCGCCCGACACCAGAGCCGGGAAGAGAGGGGACACGCGTCGTACTCCTTGTCGTCGTTGCCGTACCGCGGTGGCCATACCGCGGTTGCTGCACCGTGGTTGCCGAGTCGCGGCTGCCGTACGGCTTTCGCCGCACCGCCTCGCGCGGTTGTCACCCCCAGCCGGGCACCACCAGCACGAGCCAGACCACGGCGGGGACCACAGCCACCACGATCCCCCCATACATCATCAACTGCCGGAAGAAACGCTCCCGGTCGACCCCGGGTGCCGCGGCCAGCACCAGTGCGCCGTTCGTGGAGAACGGGCTCACGTCCACCACCGTCGCCGACACCGCGAGGGCCGCCACCATGCCGATCGCTCCGATCTCGCCCTGCGCCAGGAACGGCACCGCAAGCGGGATCAGCGCCCCCATGATGCCGACGGACGAGGCGAACGCGGAGATCACCGCGCCGATGTAACACAGGAGCACGGAGGCAAGCAGCGGTATGCCGATGTCGCTGACGCCGTCGCCGGCCCATTTGATCGTGCCCATCTCGTCCAGCACGGCGACATACGTGAGCACGCCGCAGATGAGGAGCACCGTCGGCCAGGCGATCTGGCCCACGGCGTTGCGGCTGTCCTCCGGCCAGCAGGCGCTGAGCATGACGGCGAGGCTGATCGAGGTGAGTCCGGCGTCCAGGTCGAAGGCGAGGACGGCGACGACGAGGGCGACGAGGGCGGTGAGCGTGGCGATACGGGCGGGGGTGAGGCGGGTGTCCTCCTCTGCCTCCTTCTCCTCGCCGTGGCCTTCGTCCACGCCCTTGTCTCCGGCGGCTTCCGTGCCGTCGCCGGCGCCCGTCAGTTTCAGCCCGCCGAGGACGACGAAGAGGATGCCCGCGATGACGAGGTTGACGATGAGCGAGGCGAGGAAGAGGGCGATCTCGTTGCCAGGGAGATTCTCGCGCTCGACGATGCCGTTCACGATCGATCCGTAGATGCTGATCGGGGAGAAGCCACCGCCCTGGGCGCCGTGCACCACCATCGCCCCCATCAGCAGCGGACTGATTCCGTAACGGGTGGCGAAACTCAGCGCGATCGGCGCGACGATGGCCACGGCGGCGGGACTGACCGCGCCGATCGCGGTGAGCGCCCCGGTGAGGACGAACATCACCCAGGGAATCAGCGCGACCCGTCCGCGTACGACCCGGATCGAGGCGTGCACCAGCCAGTCGGTGGTGCCGTTGGCGCGAGCGATCGCGAAGAGATACGTCACCCCGACGAGCACGACGAAGAGGTCGCCGGGGAAACCGGCGAAGATCGTGTCGGTGTCGAAGTCCGCGACCAGTTCACCCACGCCGAACGCGGCGGCGAAGGCGAGAGCGCCCATGTTGATGGATCGGGTGGTGGCGATCACGAACACGGCGACGAGCACGATGATCGAAATCAGTTCGGCGGACATGCGGGCTCCCGTCCCTGGGTCCCTCGTTGATTGGCTCGGCCGATGATTGGTCAAGTGGCTGCACCACTCATTGACCTGGTGGCTGCGCCACTCATTGACCCAGTGGCTGCACCGCCGATTGACCAAGTGGCTGGTCCACATTGGGTGTTGACCGGATAGAGCGTCAAGGAGTCTGACGCGAATTGGCTCAGCCACTTGTCCACAGTCCACTTGTCCACAGGGCCATCGGACCGGTCACCACCCGGTGTTACGCTGCGGCCGCGGGGGACACACGACAGGTAACGACAGTTAGTCGGGCAAGCCGGGCGACGCAACGGACAAGCCGAGCAAGCGAAGTGAGCCGGGCGAGCCGCACAAGACAGGCGATGGGGGAACGGGGATGACCGACGCACTGCGCCCGATGGCGGCCAGGCCACGCATGTACGAGCAGGTCCTCGAACGGCTCCGCAGCTACGTCGCCGAGGGGGGCCTGAGCGCGGGCGACAGCCTCCCGCCCGAACGCGACCTGGCCGCCCGCCTGGGCGTCAGCCGGGCCTCGGTGAAGCAGGCCATCGTGGTCCTGGAGGTCCAGGGCCTGGTGGAGGTCCGGCACGGCGGCGGCACATACCTGGTGCGCGACAGCCTCGACATCGAACCCGTCGAGCGGCTCGTCGAACGACGTCGCCGTCTGCCCGACGTACTCGAGGCCCGCGAGGCCCTGGAGACCAAGCTCGCCGAACTGGCCGCCGAGCGCCGCACGGACGAGGACCTGGCCGCCCTGCGCTTCTCACTCGCCCGGATGGCGGGCGAGATCGAGGAGGGCAACCACGGTGTGGAGGGCGACCGGCTGTTCCACGCGGCGGTCACCGCGGCGGCGCACAGCAGCATCCTCGCCGAGTTCATGCGCTCGATCGCTGACCAGATCACCGAGAGCCGCAACGAGTCCCTCCGCCAGCCCGGCCGCCCGAGCCGCTCCCTCGCCCAGCATCGGGCCATCCTCGACGCGATCGCGGCCCAGCGCCCGGGACAGGCGGCCGCGGCGATGCGCCGGCATGTGCGGACGGTGGCGAAGGTGCGGTTGCTGGACTGGGATCCGGAGGAGGAGGGCGAGGGTGACGAGCCGGGGTGACGCTCGGGTGGGCCCGGCGGCCGCGGGCTCCGCCCCCGTCAACGCCGCCCACCTTCGCTGCCGTCGGCCACCCGGCCACCCGGCATCATGGACGCCATGGACACGCCGATCACCGACTGGATCACCATCGCGGCCTACGAGAATCTGCCGGGCCGCCTCCACCCGATGGCGGCCACCCGCGCTTGACTGCGCGACCGCGGCATTGACTGGATGCCCTTCGAACCGGACGAGATCCAGTGGGGTTTGGCCTGTGGCATCGGCCCTGACGGCCACTGGCACGGTTGGTTCGACATCCGTATCGACGCCGGCGCGCTGCGACGCCTCGGTCTCCATCCCGACCAGCCCACGGCCAAGGTCACGGGCACATCTCCACCTGGCTGGTGGCATGCCGCCGCGGAACGCAAGCCGCACTAGGGCGGAACGCAAGCCGCACTAGGGGTGAGAGCCTCAAGTGCCGGACAGATCCGGGCAGTCGGACTCCGTACTCACTCAATTGGCGTGGAGGATCCGAAAGCGATCGGGTTCGGCCGGGTCCCGGTCGACGACTTGGACCGGTGTCCAAGCCCATTGCCAGACGCCGATGCCCGGTGTGCGTGAGAACCGGATCGGTCCGCGGGTGCCCTCGACCGCCACGCGCGGCCATGACTCGGCGATGGCCGCCCGGTCCGCGCCGTGGGAGCGCAGCACCGCGGCGAGGACGGCGACGGTGTCCCAGCCCTCGAAGGCGACGAAGGAGGGCGCTTCGCCGAGCTGCTCGCGGAGCTCCTTCCCGACGCGTTCGCCGAGCGGACCGAGGTGCTCGGGCAGGTAGCGGAGGAACGGGATCCCGGCGCCGTCCTCGCCCAGCAGCGCCGCCCATTCGGCGAACTCCGGCTGCCCGGCCGGAGCACCGATCATGGTCTCCGCGAGCCTCCGGTCGCCCCGGACGGCCCTGACGATCGGCACCGCCGGCTCCGGATGGCCGACCAGCAGGAGCAACGCCGTCGCGCCGTGGTCGACGAGCGCGTCGCACAGGGCCTCGGGGGTGAGCGCGTTCGTGTCGAGTTCGACGACGGTGACGCCGCGGGGAGCGAGGTGGTCCCGCAGGACACGGGTGCCGGTCGCCCAGTAGACGCTCGGCTGGGTTGCCACGGCGATTCGACTGTGGCCCGCGCCGAGGAGGAAGTCCGCGTAGATCCGCCAGCCGTGGGACTGGGCCGGGGCCAGGCGCGCGACCCACTCCGTCGGCTCCTCGGTGAGCGCGTCGAGCACCGCGGACGAGCAGAGGAACGGCACGCCGAGGGCGTCGGCCCGGGCGGCGGCGGCGCGAGCGACGACGCTGTGATACTCGCCCGCCACGGCGGCCACGCCCAGGCCGGCCAGTTCGTCCACGGCCGCCGCGGCCCGCTCCGGGCTGGCCGCGGTGTCCCGGACCACCAGCTCCAGTGGTCTGCCGTCGATCCCGCCGGCGTCGTTGACCTCGCGAACGGCCAGGTCGAGTCCTGCGAGCAGGTGTCGGCCCGCCGCGACCCAGCCGGGCCGCGTCAGCGGGACGAGAGCGCCCAGGCGGACGGGCGACCCGTCTGCGTACTCCGGTCCGGACGGCGATACTGGCGTGTTCATCGGGTGGCGTCTCCCCTGAGAGGGTGCGGTTGCGGTCCGCCCGGATCGCGTGCCGACCCGGGCCGGCGGTTCGCGTTCGTCACGTCTCGCCGCGGCGGGCGTGCCCGGGTGGATCATGCCGGTCATTGGATCCACCACCATCGCCGGTGGACAACCGATTATTCGTTGGCTGAACTGCCAGGCTTCATCGTCACCTGCCTGCCGACGCGGAGGAGGATGCGGAGGAGGAGGCCCGGAGTGGAGGGCGACCGGCTGTTCCACGCGGCGGCGCACAGCAGCATTCTCGCCGAGTTCATGCGCTCGATCGCCGACCAGATCACCGAGAGCCGCAACGAGTCCCTCCGCCAGCCCGGCCGCCCGAGCCGCTCCCTCGCCCAGCACCGGGCCATCCTCGACGCGATCGCGGCGAAGCGCCCGGGGCAGGCGGCCGCGGCGATGCGCCGGCATGTGCGGACGGTGGCGAAGGTGCGGTTGCTGGACTGGGACCCGGAGGAGGAGGGGGACGAGTCGGGGTGAGGCTCGGGTGAGATGGGGCCTGCTCGTCGGCGGCCTGGTCTGGAAGGGCGTACCCCGGGACTTGTACCCGGAGTCGGCCGCGCGATCCGCCCGCTCTGAACCATCTACACGGTGACGCTCCTGTAATGGGTGGTCAGTCTCCCGTCCGCGTCCAGCACATGGAAGGCGAGCGCGGGCGGGAGATCCAGGTGGACATGGTCCTGCGCGTGCGCGCGACGCTCCCACGGGAGCCGGCTGGTGGAGACGACGCCGGGAGCCACCAGAAGCGGCAGCCCTGCGAATGTGGTAGCCGCCGGGGTGTGCGCGTGACCGGCCAGGAAGGCCCTGAGGCGGAGGTGGCGTGTACTCAGCTCGGCGAGGCGCTGCTCATCGAACATGCGGATGCCGTCGACGTACGGCATGTTGAGCGTGACCGGCGGGTGGTGGAAGGCCACCAGGACCGGGGTCGTGGCATTCGTCAGTACGTCGTCCAGCCACGTCAGTGTCTCCTCGTCCAGGTGGCCGTGGTCCTTGCCCGGGACCGACGAGTCGCACAGGGCGAGGGTGAGACCGGGCCCGTGGTGGACCTGGTTGACCGGGCCCGGGGCGGCAGGGAGGCCGAGCAAGTGCTCGCGGAACGCGGTTCGTTCGTCGTGGTTCCCGGGGCAGACCAGGACCGGGTGCCGGGAGGTGAGAAGCCGGCGGGCCTCCTCGTACTCGGACGGCAGGCCGTGGTCGGCGATGTCCCCCGTGACGAGGACGGCGTCCAGGTCGTAGGGGAGGCCGTCGAGGTACGTCATGACGGCGCGGGTGCGTTCGATGCTGCGCCGCTCGCTGTCGATGTGGGGGTCGCTGAGGTGGGCGATGACGATCACGGGGGGTCCCTTCGCGGTTCGCTCGTTCGTCCGTGGCACGAACCTAGGCGCCCTCCGGACCACGAATAAGATCCAGTCCCATGCCTGGAAACTGGTCCAGTTCGCGGCTCGACCTGCATCTCGACCTCGATGCCGAGGGTGGTCACCGCGCCCGCCTGGAGACTGCACTGCGTGACGCGATCCGCGCCGGCCGGCTGACCGCCGGGACGCCGCTGCCCTCGACGCGGGGGCTCGCCCAAGAGCTGGGCCTGTCACGTGGGACGGTCACCGCCGCCTACGACCAACTGGCCGAGCAGGGGTACTTGACCACTCGGCCGGGAGCAGCGACCAGGGTCGCCGACGTACCGCCCCTCCATCCGGCTCAGGTACCGGCCGACACCCCTACACGTCCTCCGGCGCACGACCTGCGCCCCGGCCGCCCCGACACCAGCGCCTTCCCCGCCCGCGCCTGGCTCGCCGCCACGCGCCGCGTCCTCGACCGCGCTCGCCCCGAGGTGTTCGGCCCCGGTGACCCCCAGGGCCGTATCGAACTGCGTACCGCGCTCGCCGACTACTTGGGCCGCACCCGCGGCGTGCTCACCACCCCGGACCGGATCGTGATCACGTCCGGCTACTACCAGGCGGTCCAGTTGCTCTGCCGGGTCCTCCTGGCCCAGGACCGGGAGATCGCCGCGATCGAGGACCCCGGCCATGACTTCTACCGGGACACCGTCCGCCGCGCGGGTCTCACCACGTACGCGCTGCCGGTGGATGCGTACGGCGCGGACACCGGGGCCCTGACCGCACGCACCGACGCGGTCTTCCTCACTCCCTCGCACCACTACCCGACCGGCGTACCGCTGCGCCCCGGCCGCCGGCAGGCTGTCTGCGCCTGGGCGCGCTCCACGGGCGGGCTGATCGTCGAGGACGACTACGACGGCGAGTTCCGCTACGACCGCCGTCCCGTCGGCGCGCTCCAGAGCCTTGCGCCCGACCAGGTCGCGTACTGCGGTACGACCTCCAAGACGCTCGGCCCCGCCCTCCGCCTGGCCTGGACGGTCCTGCCACCGGATCTGGTCGCACCGGTCGTCAGGGCGAAGCAGGAAGCCGACCTGTACACGGAGACGCTGGGCCAGTTGGTCCTGGCCGACTTCATCGCCACGCACGCGTACGACCGCCACATCCGCGCCGCCCGCCTGCGCTACCGCAGACGCCGGGAGGTGCTGATCGACCGGCTGTCCGCGTTCTCCGGCCTCACTGCCCATGGTGTCCCGGCGGGCCTGCACGCCCTGGTCACTCTGCCGCCCGAAGGGCCCACGGAGACCGACCTTCTGATCGCGTGCGCCGACCGGGGCGTGGCGGTGCGCGGTCTCACCGAACTCCACCACGACCCCGAAGGCGACGGCCCCGAGGGCCTGTTGATCGGCTTCGCGGCCCCTTCCGAACGGGCCTACCCGGCGGCCCTCGACGCTCTGTCCGGGGTCTTGGCCGGACCCCTTACGCGCCCGGGTCCTCTCCGTCCGGGGTCACCGCGACTTTGAAGACGGCCCAAACGGTCTTGCCCAGAGCGTGGTCGATGACACCGAACTCGTCGGCCAACTCCCGGACCAGAAAGAGCCCTCGGCCGTCGCAACCCTCTGTGTCGGGCTCACGGACCTCCGGGCACCCGTCGCCGCTGTCCAGGACCTCGACCTTGAGTAGGTCGCCGTCCAGGGACAGTTGGAGTAAGTACTGCCAGCCGGGTGGCACTCCATGGAGCACCGCGTTGGTGGCGGCGAGTTCCAAGACGCACAGTCTTATGTCCTCATGACGGCCGGTGATCCCCCACTTCGTAAGTGTGGAGAGGGCGAACTCGCGGGCTGCGCGTACTGAGGTGCGCGACCGGGGGACCCGTCGCTGCCGAAGCAGGGACACGGTGAACCACCACCTTGATCCTGAGTTGTGCGATCCTCAGTAAAGTACTGCTATTCGCGAAAAGCAGCAAGGTTGGGGATGGGTGGTTCTTGGCGCCAACTCGCTTACTGTGTAAAGCGGCAAGGTTGGGTCGGCGCGCAGACGCGAGAGGGGAGACGCCATGAGTCCCGGCGAGTGGATCAGTACCTCGATGCCTTATCTGACTCCGCGTGAGCACGGGCAGTCGGACGCCTGGAGTTCGGAACTTGAAGCGCGGGGGCAGCGGGGGAGCCAGCGCGTCGTGTACGCGGGGGAGGTGGCGGCGCCTCCCGGAATCGGTGAGTTGCTGGGCCTGTCCGAGGCGGAGACGGTCGTCGTGCGTCGGCGCGTCATCTACCTCGCCGATGAACCGTGCGAGTTGACGGACACGTACTACCCGCGCGACATCGCCCGAGGCACCCGGCTCGCGTCGACGGCCAAGATCCGCGGTGGGGCGGTCACCCTGCTCGCCGAGCTGGGGCATGCGGGAGCTCGGGTGCAGGAGGATGTCGTGGCCCGTATGCCGACCGAGGACGAGCGAGGTGTGCTGAGGACGGCGGACGATGAACCCGTCCTGCAGTTGACCCGGGTCACCCTCGATCAAGACGACCGGCCGATCCAAGTCGACCGCATGGCCATGCCCGCCCACCGTCAGCAACTTCGGTACGAGATCAGGATCGGTGACCGTGCCCAGAGCTGAGGGCGACGACTTCGACCGCCGCTCGCTGCATGAGCGGATCGCGGCCGATCTGCGCGACGAGATCATGGGCGGAGATCTGCCGCCGGGGGCCAAGCTGCCATCCACCGTGCAGCTCAAGGGCCGTTTCGACGCGTCGAACGCCACCGTGCAGAAGGCGCTCCAACTCCTCAAGGATGAGCGGCTTGTAGTCGGGCGCGCGGGTGCGGCCGTCACCGTGCGGGAGCACCGCCAGCGGACGGTCCGGCCCGCCGTGTACATGGCTCCTGCTGAGCCGGGCGAGCCCTATCCCTGGCTCACGGAGTCATCCAAGGGCGGGGCGAGGGCGCGCAGCGAACTGCTCGATGTGGCGGAGGTGACAGCTTCTGCGGACGTCGCCGAGGCGCTCGGTCTTCCGCCGGGCGGCTCGGCGCTGCTCCGTGGCCAGCTGCTGCTGATCGACGACGAACCGGTGGAACTGGTCAAGTCCTACTACCCGTTGGAGATCGCCCGGGGCACTGCGATGACCAAGCGCCGCAGGATCAAGGGCGGGACGCCCGCGTTCCTTGCGGAGCTCGGGTACCCGCCGCGACTGAGCGTGGACAGGGTCTCGGCTCGTGTCCCCACGCAGGAGCAGTACGAGATGCTTCAACTCCCCAGCAACCTACCGGTGTTGCGCACGCTTCGCGTCGTACATAGTGACGGTGACCGGCCCATCGAAGCGTCGGTCCTGGTCAAGGCGGGGCATCTGTACGAGCTGCGGTACGAGTTCACCGCCGGGTGAACTCGTGTCGGACTTCTGATGGAACGAGCCTTCCTCGATCCGGCGCGAACCGGGGTCAGCCCAGCACCAACAACACCGCCAACGCGATCAGCAGCGAGTCGATCCGGTCCAGCAGCCCGCCCGAGCCCGGTAGCCAGCCCCCGGCGTCCTTGGTCCCCGCGCCGCGCTTGATCATCGATTCGAGCAGGTCGCCCGCCGGGCCGCCGACCGCCACCGCGACCGCCATCTGCCAGGTCGCTACGGAGAGCACCGCGAGTGTGCCGAGCCCGGCCGCGGCGCCCGCGACGGTTCCGCTCCACCGCTTGGCCGGGGAGAGCGGCGACAGCGGCGGGCCGCCCAGTTTCCGGCCGGCGAAGTACGCCACGATGTCGGCGATCGAGACGGCCACGAAGAGGGCGAGGCCGGTCGCCCCCAGCGGTACCAGCGCGGCGGGCAGACCGAGCCAGGCGAGCCCCAGCAGTCCGGTGCCGAGCCGGCGCAGACCGTGTTCGCTGTCGCCGGACAGCAGCGGCACGGCGGCCACCGCGAGCGCCCCGACCGCGATCACCCGGGGCACCTGTCCGGGCGCCAGCCAGGCGGCCCCCACCACGGCGACCACCGCCGTGGCCAGCATCGCCCGGTCCGGCCACCGCAGTCCCAGCATCCCGCCGTACTCCAGCACCCCGATGACCCCGACCGCGGCGGCGATGACGGCGGTGCCCGGGTGGCCCAGCCAGAACGCCCCGACGACCAGGGGCATCCCGAGCGCCCAGGCACACCACCGCACCATCAGCTCACGCCGACGGGAGGCCGCCGCGGCGACTCCCCCCAGTACCAGCGCCCCGCCGAGGTAGGGCGCCAGCGCGGCAACGCTGGTCACCGGGCGGTCATGCCGGTGGGCACACGCGGCGACACCGGCCCGGGCGCGGCCCCGCCGGACCGCAGCGCATCGAGGGCGGTGCGGTACGCGGCCACGATGCGCGCGTTCTCCGCGCTGTCCTTGACGGCGATGCGCAGGGTGCGTCCTTCGTACGCCGTCGACATCGGTGACAGGTCGCGCAGGTAGACGTCGCCGCGGCGGCATTCCTGTACGAGCCGGGCGGCGCTCGGTCCGTCGGGCGGCAGCGTCACGGTGAGGAAGTTGGACACCGCCTCTTCGATGGAGGCGGAGCCGTCCACCGCGGCGAGGTCGACGGCCAGTAGATGGCGCAGCGTGTGGGTCTGCGCCCAGCGGCCGGCGTAGTACGACGGATCGCGCAGCGCCGCCACCGCCGCCAGCTGCGCGGGCAGGCTGACCGCCCAGGGCGGGGTCCACCGGCGGAGTTGTTCGGTGACGGCCGGCTCGGCCACCAGGTACGCGGCCCGTACGCCGGACAGCGCGTACATCTTGGACAGTGAGCTGCAGACCACCACCCGAGGGTCGACGGCGGCGAGGTCGGCCAGCGACTCGGACAGGCCGACGTAGCCCATGTAGGCCTCGTCGATCCACCACCGCATCGTTTCCGGTGAGTCGGCGATCGCCGCGCGCAGCTCCGCGGCCGGCAGATGGCGACCGGTCGGGTTGTTGGGGTTGACCACGACCGCGAGGTCGTAGCGGCCGGACCGGGTGGCAGCGGCCAGCCGCGCCGGGTCGATCCGCCAGCCGTCCTCGCGGCGCAGCGGCAGCCGGTCCACGTGGCACCCGATCACCTCCTGGGTGACATGGGCGTACTCGCCGTAGCTCGGGTCGAGCAGCAGTACGCGGCTCTCCGGCGTCAGCCACCGTCCGAAGGCCCGGAAGATCAGGTCGGACGAACCGGCGCCGACGGACAGCGCCTCCACCGGCAGCGCCCGCGCCGTGGCGATCTCGGCCAACAGGCCCTCCGCGCCGGTCGGCGGCGACGTCCGCGCCGTCCAGGCCGGGTCCTCCGCGAGTACCGCCGAAACCCCGGGGGCCGGCGGGAACCAGGCGTCCAGCACATCGGCCGCAACCACCTCACGGCGCCGGTGCAGGCTGCGGAAGTCCGTACCGATGGCGGCAAACGAAGCCCCGCCGTGCTCGCAGCCGTCCGCCCGCGGAAGGAACGGCATGTCCAACTGCCAGTCGAGACCGGCCCGCAGCCGCTCCACCGCGCCGGCGTACCGACTCATCGCCGTCCTCATCAGCTCGATGACGGCGCCGGTGAGCACCTCGAACGACAGCGCGCCGCTGTACACGGCATGACCGGTCGGCCGCAGTCCGACGGCCTGGTACATGTCGAGCAGTTCGGTACGGCCCATGACCACCACCCGGCGGCCGCCCCGGGAGGCGATCCAGCGCAGCGCGGCGAACATCAGCAGCGGTGCCGCGATGGTCGACCGCCAGCGCGGCTCGACCGTGAGGATGCGTACCTCGAACAGGGCGTCCTCGGTCAGCAACGGCAGTTCCTCGCGCGTCAGATAGCGCTCGATCCCGTACCGGCCCGCCCACGGCGGCGTAATACTGACGAAGCCCAGCCTGTCCGCACCGCGCGCCACGACCAGGTACACGTTGTCGCCGTCCAGCGCGTCACGCAGCCGTCCCGTGGGATCGGGCGCGTGCTGCCCCAACTCCTTCGCGTACACCCGGTGGCGAAGCTCGTGGATCCAGTCGAGATCGTCAGCGACCGCACGGCGCACTTGCAGGGCATGAGCCACAGAACACCACCTATTTGGCTGGGAGTTGGGCTCTCAGTGTGGGTTCGGGGGATCGGGTGCACCTGAGCGATCGGGCCCGGGGCGGTCTGAGTACGGGTACTCAGTTGCGGTACGGGTTCACCGCCGCGCGGACCTGATCGTTACTGTGCCCATGTGCTGCCTGACTTCGAGTTGACGCCGCCGGAGCGCCGGATATGGGACGCCTTTCCCGAGGGGCGGCGGGTGGATCTGCGTACGGGCGAGCCGGAAGGGGATGATCCGGCGCGGGGCGGCGAGTGGGGGCCGGAACGTACCGTGCGGGCGGCTGTGCTGGTGGCGTTGCTGCTGGGCGGTGACGCCGCGCCGTCCGGTGCCGTCGCCTCCCTGCGTCTCGCCGGGGCGCGGATCATCGGTCGGCTCGACCTGGACGGGGCCGAGGTCGGCCATGCGCTCTCGCTCGAGCAGTGCCGGCTGGAGGAGGCTGTGAGCCTCTTCGGGGCGTCCACGCGGACGATCCGGATCAGGGACAGCTGGGTTCCTGACGTGGAGGCAGGGCTGGCTCGTATCCAGGGGAATCTCGACCTGAAGCGATCGGTGCTGGAAGGGGGACGCCTGTCGCTCATCAACGCCCATCTGGCCGGGGAGCTGAGGCTGACCGCGGCGCGGATATCCACCCCCGGGGAATGGGCCGTGTTCGCGGGCGGTCTGGTCATGGAAGGCGGTGTCTTCTGCAAGAACCTCAGCACGCGGGGCGGTGTACGGCTGTTGGGCGCGCAGTTGCCCGGTGGTCTGTTCATGCAGGGGGCGCGGCTCAGCAGCCCTCACGGTGTGGCGCTGGCCGCGGACAGCGTGACCGCGACGACGCTGGATCTGTCGGAGGGGTTCACCGCGGAGGGGGCCGTGCGGCTGCGGGGCGCCCGGATCTCGGACAATCTCAGCTTCGAAGGAGCGATCCTGAAGGGGGCACGCGACGGTGACGGCCCGTCCGTCGTCTGTCTTCAGACGCAGGCCACCGACTTCGACTTCACCGTCGCCGAAACACCCTCCGGGGCCGTCGACCTGCGGGGCGCCCAGGTCTCGTTCCTCCACGAGAACGAGCACAGCTGGCCGGGTGCCGTGGAACTGGACGGTTTTGTCTACGGCTCCATCAAGACGGTCGTGGCAGGGCAGCGGCGCGACGCCGTCGGCCGGCGGGAGACCGTGGCCCGGCATGTGGACTGGGTGCGCCGAAGTCCCGTCTACAGCCCTCAGCCGTACGAGCAACTCGCGAGCTGTTACCGGAAGGTCGGCCACGACGACGACGCCCGCCGGGTGCTCCTGGCGAAGCAGCGCCATCGACGCCGTCTGCTGCGCCCGGCCGCACGGGCGTGGGGGTACGTGCTGGACGCCACCGTCGGATACGGATACCGGCCGTGGCTGGCCGGTGTCTGGCTCCTCGCGCTGATCCTGCTCGGCACGCTGGTCTTCGACGCCAATGATCCGACCGCGGTCAAGCAAGGCGAGGGAGCCCCTTTCCAGCCCCTCGTCTACACGCTCGACCTGCTGATTCCCATCGGCGGTCTCGGTCAGCGGGCCAACTGGTACTGGACGGACGGTGGCCCGCAGTGGCTGGCGTACGGGCTGATCGCCGCCGGCTGGATGCTCACCACGGCTGTGCTCGCGGGCGTGACCCGGACCCTGAACAAGGGCTAGCGCCACGCGAGTCGGCAACGATCGTTCCCAACACAGGAACGATCGTTCGAAAATCATGGCGCGGACCGACCCGGGCACGTAGTCTCGGCAGAACCGTGACAATTTGATGGGTCAACTTCCGGGAGCCCCTTGGTGAGTGAGTCCCCGCCTCTTGCCGAGACGCTCGCGCGCCTGGACACGCGCATCGCCGAGAAGTGCCTGGACCGAGGTGAAGTGCTCGACGTACGTGCGCTGTCGGGCCGTACGGCTGTCCCCGAGGGGGAGATCCAGGCCCTGCTCGACGGCGAGGTGCCGCGCGACGGCCGGGTGGACGAGCGGATCCGGGGACGGGTGCGGGCCTTGTACGAGGCGTATCTCGGGGAGAGCGGGAAGCGGCCCGCCGATGTGTGCCGGGAGGTTGCGGGCCGGCTCGGGATCAGTGAGAAGTGGGCGCGCTCGCTCCTCAACGGCGACAAGATGCCGAACGTTCCGGACCTCACCCTGCTCGCGGAGTTCTTCCGTATCGACCAGGGCACGAAGTTCTTCACCGACTCCGCCTCCGTAGCCTTGAACGGGGCGCTTCAGCGCATCCTGCGGGAGCTCGAAGGCGCCACGGAGGACGGGCCGTTGCTCAAGTTCACGACCAAGCACGGAGTCGTCACCTTCGCGCTGCGCGGCAAACGGCTGACGCCCCGCAAGCAGGAGGCCCTCGCGGTCATGCTGGACGGTCTGCTGAGCGGCGAGGAGGCGGAGCTGCGATGAGGCTCGCCCATGCGATGCGCAGGCTCGTGACCGCTCTGCGGCCGGCCGGGGCCGACTCCGAGATGCGCGCTCTCGCCGTGGAGCTCAGCCGCGCGCTGCGCAAGAGGATCGACACCCCGGTCGACGTACGGGAGTTGGCCCGTGCCCTGTGCGAGGAGATCAGCGGGCGCCGCGACGGCCGTCCCGTACAGCTGCACTTCGAGCGCTTCCCCGACGAGTTCGAGGTTACCGGGCTGTGGATGGAGTTCCACGACTTCGACCTCGTCGTCATCGAGGAGCGTGCCGAAACGGTGCAGCAACTCGTCATCCTCGGCCATGAGTTGTGGCACATGCGGCAGGGGCATCGCAGTCATCGCCTCGACACCCACGTCGACGGGGCGGCCGCCGCGGCACGCGCCCTCGCGGACGGCACCGGCTGGCAGGAGATCGCCCTGACGCTGGCCGCCCGCAACGGATCCCACGCCACTGCCGAGGCCGAGGCCGAGGACTTCGGGCTGCACCTCGCGAGCGTCTTCCGCTCGTGGGTCACCGGCCCCCGCACGGACCGGCGGGGGCCCGCCGATCCGGTCGGCCGGGCCATCCAGGCGTCGCTGGGCTACCGCGACCCCCGGGACTGACGGGCGATGGACACCTCCCGCTTCCCCCTCGGGCCCCACATCGCCTTCTGGCTGCCGACCACCGTCCTCACCGCCGCCCTGGCCATCAAACTGCCCGGCATCCTCAAACTCTGGAAGGACCCGCTCCTCAGAGCCGTCGGCGGTCTCCTCGCCCTCGCCTGCGCCATCTTCGTCTTCGCGGCACCGCCGACCATCGCCTGGACCAACCGTGTCACCGGCGTACGGAACATCTCGGCGCCCCTGGTCTACAGCCTCATCACCGCGTTCTCCGGGGCCTGCCTGCTGCTGCTCATCGCCTGGCGCAACGGCGTCTCCGACCGCTCGGACACGACGCGCCGCGCCACACGCTGGGTGGTCACCGCCTACTCGGGCGTGATCGTCGCGCTGTGGGTGCTCTTCGCGCTCGCCGACGTCGAGGTCGAGAGGTTGCGGGACCTCGACACGTACTACGCCACCACGCCCTTCATGCGCGAAGAGATCGTGCTCTATCTGCTCGCGCACACCGTGGCCTGCCTGATCACGGCCACCCTGATCCGGAACTGGATCCGCACCGGCGACCTCGACGTATGGCTGCGCGGCGGTCTCAAGCTCCTGGGCGCCGGCTACGCGACGAACCTGCTCTTCGCCGCCGCGAAACTCTCGGCGGTCGTCGCCCGGTGGACCGGCCACGACCTGGACTGGTTGAGCACCCACCTGGCACCGCCCGTCGTCTGCGTGTCCGCCATCCTGATCGCGGCGGGCTTCGTCTTCCCGTACGCCGGCCAGTACCTGCACCGCCGCTGGCAGACCCGGATCGCCCACTGGCGGCTGCGGCCCTTGTACGTGCTGATGCGGACCGGCACGGGCGGCCGTGTCCCCTTCCGGCTCCGGGCCACCCCCGAACTGCGCCTGACGCGCCGCGAGACGTTCATCCGCGACGCGCTGCTCCACCTCGCCCGGTACATCGACGAGGACCTTGGCCGACGGGCGTACGACGCGGCGGTCGGCCTCGGACGGGACGCCGAGCGGGCGAAACCGCTCGCCGGTGTCGTGACGATCCAGGCTGCCATCGAGTCCAGGCGACGATCCCAGGAGCGCGACGCCGGCTTTCCTCCCCACAGCCCCGACATGGAAGACCTGCTGGAGGGGATCGAGGCCGTGTCCCGGGCTCTCCGCCACACCGACGACATCAGGGCGGTCCGCGAGCGCGCGACCGCCGCAGCAGAGAGCGTGCCAGCCACATGAGTGCCACTCCCCTGAGCGAACGACCGCCCATAGCAAGGCCCTTGAGATCCGCCGTCGTCCTCGGCGGCAGCCTCGCCGGCATGCTCGCGGCCCGCGCCCTGGCCGAGTTCGCGGACGTCGTCACGATCGTCGAGCGGGACGCCCTCCCCGAGGGCCCCGAGCGCCGCAAGAACCTGCCCCAGGCCCAGCACCCGCATGCGCTGTGGTCCGGCGGCGCCCGGGCGATCGAGGAACTCCTGCCGGGTGTCACCGGGCGGCTCGCGGAAGCCGGTGCGCGCCACCTCGCGGTCACGACGGACATGGTCGTGCTGTCGGCCCAGGGCTGGTTCCGGCGCTGGAACGAGTCCCACCACATGGTCCTGATCAGCCGCTACCTGCTCGACGCGATCGTCCGTGCGCTGGTCCTCGACGACGACCGGATCAAGCTCGTGGAGCGCGCGGAGGCGCTCGGCCTCGAAGGCACCGCCGCCGCTGTCACGGGAGTCCGCGTCCGCGGCGGTGACGGCACCGAGTCCGTCCTGTCGGCCGACCTGGTCGTCGACGCCACCGGACGCGGCTCCCGCGCACCGGAGTGGCTCGCGGCACTCGGCCTGGCCGCACCGAAGCAGCGCGAGGTCAACTCCGGCCTGGCGTACGCCAGTCGGATGTTCCTCGCCCCCGAGAGCGCGCGGGAAGGCTTCCCCGTCATCAATGTGCAGGCCGACCCGAGCGAGGGGCGCCCCGGCCGGGCGGGCTTTCTGCTGCCCATCGAGAACGGGCGCTGGATGGTCATGCTGACGGGCACCCGAGGAGGCGAACCGACCGCCGACGAGAGCGACTTCGAGCGGTTCGCCACGGAGGAGCTGAGCCATCCCGTCATCGGGGAGTTCCTCGCGGGCGCCGAGCCCCTGTCCGGCGTCGCCTTCACCCGGTCCACCGTGAACCGCCGCTACTACTACGAGCGTTCGCGGCGCTGGCCCGACGGGTTCGCGGTCCTCGGCGACGCGCTCGCCGCGTACAACCCGGTCTACGGGCACGGCATGTCGGTCGCCGCGCAGAGCGCCCTCGCCCTGCGCGAGGTGATCCGCCGCCGAGGCTGGGGCACCCCCGGGCTGGCACGCGCCGTACAGAAGGCCGTGGCCCGCCCGGTCAACGCGGCCTGGGACCTGGCGACCGGCCTGGACGTCTTCTACCCGGGAGCGACGCAGAACGGCCCCACGCTCAGGGACAGGATCATCGCCGCGTACGCGAACCGGCTCCTGTACACCGCCACCGGCAACGGCCGCATCGCCCGCCGCTTCACCGACGTGTCGTCCCTGGAGCGCGGCGCGCACATCCTGTTCGCCCCCAGCGTCCTCCTGGCCGCCGTGGTCGGCCCGCTCAAGCCGCAGCTCACCGAACCGCCCCTCACCGACGAGGAGTGGAAAGCCGCAGGTCAGGCCCGCTTCAGCTAGTCTGCGGCGGGATCACCCCGAGATGTCGCACGAGAAAGCCGTACGAGGATGGAGTCAGCCGTGCCCCGCAGTGCCGCACCTGCCCGTATCGCGCTCGCCACCTACAACCCGGGCGAGGAGCCCAGCGCGGACCGGGATCTGCCAGTGCTGGCGGCGGCGTTGGAGGAGGCGGGGGCCGAGGTCGGTGTCCGGTACTGGGACGACCCGGAGGTCGACTGGGCCGGGTTCGACCTCGTCGTCATCCGGTCGACCTGGGACTACAGCTGGCGGGCCGCGGAGTTCGTGGCGTGGGCCGGGCGGTGCGGGCAGGCGACTCGGCTGGCCAACCCGGCGGGGGTGGTGCGGTGGAACGCCGACAAGCGGTACATCGGGGATCTGGCGGAGGCGGGGGTTCCGGTGGTGCCGACCCGGTATGTCGCGCCGGGGGACCCCGTCGAGTTTCCCAGTGACCGTGAGTTCGTCGTGAAGCCCACCGCAGGCGCGGGCGCCCGGTATGCCGCCCGGTACACCCCCGAAGAGCGGGAGACCGCCGTACGGCATCTCGCGCGGATGCACGCGGAGGGGCTGACCGCGATGGTGCAGCCGTATGTGAAGAACATCGACGCCGGGGGCGAGCGGGCGCTCCAGTTCTTCGGCGGGCGCCTGCTGCACGCCAGCAGGAAGGGCGCCGTCCTGGAGCCCGGGACGTCGTACGACGAGGACAAGGTCGCGCATCCGAGGCTCGAGCCCTGGGAGCCGACCCCGGCCGAACTCTCCGTCGCCGAGCGGGCGTTGGCGGCCGTACCGGATGCGGGCGAGGTGCTCTACGCCCGGGTGGACCTGGTCGACGGTGACGACGGGGAGCCGTGTGTCATGGAGCTGGAGCTGATCGAGCCCAATCTCTTCCTCTGGCTGCACCCGGAGTCGGTGCCCGCGGTCGCGGAGGCGATCGTCACGGCTGCCCTTTGACGCCCACCCGCTGCAACAGCCCCCAGGTGAACTCCGCCGCGCAGTCGTGCCGTACGCCCGACGTGTCCGGGGCCTTGAACATCAGCCCCCAGCGCGTGGGTGCCGTGCCCTCCAGGGGCCGGGCGGGTGCGAAGGCGCGGGCCGCCTCGTCGACCGTGCAGGACCAGGGGGTCAGGTCGTCGAGGGTCTCAAGGACCGGACCCGGGGCGCCCGGTGCGCGGACCAGCCACTCGTTCCAGGCGATGCCGTTCGGGGCCACCAGGACCTCGAAGCGGAGGTCGGGCCAGAGGGGGACGGGCCAGAGCAGGGCCTCGCAGGCCAGGTCGCCGATCTGGCGGGGGGTGACGGACTCCGGGGTGCCGAGGATCGAGCGGTAGCGGGAGGTGGCCGCCCGGGAGCGCGGGGCGTGCAGCATCGCCTGCCAGCGGCGGTTGGCCTCGCGCATGTCGGCGATGGAGACGCCCAGTTCGTGGCGGGCGTCCTCGACGAGGTCAGGATTGTGGTCCGCCATGCGGCGCAGCAGGATCAGCTGGAAGTCGAGAGCGGTGAACGGGGTGGTGGGGCGCTTTCCGGACGGCATGGGGTCCATCGTCGCGTATGCGGTACGCGCCCGGGCGGTGGCCGTCCGGGAGGAAGAGCACCGAGTTCACGTAGCGGGGGCCGCGTGGCGGAAGCACCCTGCGCAGCAGGCCCTGCGAGACGACGTGGGACGTCCGGGCCTGGTGGGCCTCCAGGGGGAAGGACGCGAGGGGCAGCCAGGTGTCGCCTGGCAGGACCCAGCCCGCGTAGCCCTGCTGGGCGAGGTGGGCGATCACGGGGGCGACGGGCTGGATACGGGACTCCAGCTCGATGAAGAGGGCCGGGCGGTCGCGGGCGATGAGGGCGCTCGCGCCGCGCAGGACCGCCATTTCATTGCCGTCCACGTCGATCTTGACGAAGTCGACGTTGCGAAGGTTCAGGCTGTCGAGGGTCAGGCAGGGGACCTCCAGGGCGTTGGCGTGGATGTCCCTGCGGACCAGGGACGACACACCCCGGTCGCCCGCGTCGTCCGGCGGCAGCCACAGGCGGGCGGTGCCCCGGCGGTCGGAGGCGGCGGCGTGGATCACGCGCACGTTCGCGGGGCTGGCGGAGGAGAGGAGCCGGGCCAGGTGCGGGACCGGCTCGACGGTCACGACGCGGCCGGCCCGGGCGGCCAGGCGGTGCGTCCAGGGGCCGTACCAGCCGCCCACGTCCACCGCCGTGCGGCAGCCGGGCGGGCAGAGGTCCCCCAGCCGCGCCAGCTCGGGTTCGAAGCGCGGATAGACGAGCCGGGCGGTCGCGGCGACCAGACGGATGGGCAGGAAGCGGGCCAGGCGGGCGGTCAGGGTCCTCGGTGAAGGGCTGCTCATGGGGCCATCCTCTTGAGGAGTTCCTCGTGTTCGTCCTCCGTCACCTGCTCGCCGGAGGACGGCAGCAGTTGCGGGATGCCGTCCACGATCGGGTAACGGCGTTGCAGGCGGGGGTTGTACAGCGCGGCCTCCGACCCCAGGGACTCATCGGGTACGAGCAGGTGCAGCGGGCCCTTGTCCAGCGGGCAGGCCAGGATCTTCAGCAGCGGGTCGTCGGGGTTCACGGGGGAGTCAACTCCTTGGTGGCAATGGGGGGTTGGGGCGCGGTGTCGTGCTTGGGCATGGCGAGCAGGACGGACACCGCGAGGGCGGTGCCCGCCAGGCGCAGCGCGAGCCGCACCGGTTCGTGCGGCAGCGCCTCGCCGAACGCGAGCGTGCCAAGCACCGCCGTGAACAGACACGTCACCGTCGTACAGACCGGCACGATCAGCGAGGCCCGGCAGCGCTGCAGCGCCGCCTGCGACATGACCAGGCCGAACGCGCCGGTGAAGAGCAGGAGATAGGGGTACGGGGAGCGCAGCAGGCCAACCGCCGCACCGACCGGTCCACTTGTCGTCAGATAGCTGGACACACCCTTGATGGCGAGCGAGCTCACCCCGTACAACAGGCCCACCGCCACGCCGTATTCGACGCCGGTGGTCGGCATCCGGTGCCGGTGCCGGGAGCGGCGCTCGGCGGCCCCGTACAGCCAGATGCCCATCGCGAGGGTCGGCAGGCAGACGGTGAGGATCAGCGGTGCCGGAGCGCTGCGGCTGACCGTGTCCGAGTCTTCGCTCAGGGACAGCACCACCATCAGCAGGGCGGCGAGGATGGCGCCGAGTGCGTACCGCTCGCGGCCCGTCGTCTCCTCGCCGAGCAGCCGGGAGGAGAGCAGTACGAGGAGGACCAGCCCGGAGACGAAGATGCCCTGCGCGGCGGCGATGGGAAGCGTGCGGTAGACGGCGAGCTGGGCACCGAACCCGGCCGCGAGGGACAGCGAGCCGCCGATCCACAGGGGACTGCCCAGGACCAGCCGCAGCAGACGGGCGGGGCGGCGGATGTCGACCTCCGGCATGGCCGCCAACGCGCGTTTCTCCAGGACGAATCCGGTGCTGTACAGGACGTTCGCCAGCAGGGCCGCGGCCACTCCCCACCACATGGGCTACGTCCTTCGCGCGTGCAGGAGCAGGATGGAGGACGCCGACGGGACCGCGCAGGCCAGCCGGTCCAGCGCTCGCAGCGGACGCGGTACGCCGTGGAAGGGCGCGCCCCGCAGCCGTTCGACCTCGAAGCCCGACGCCGTCACGAACTCCCTCAGCGCGCGGGCGGTGTAGAGCCGCAGATGGCCCACGACCTCTCGGCCCGGGCGGCCGTGGATCGCGCGCAGGCTCACCTCCGAGAACACGGGCTGCACACCGGCAAGGAGCAGGGCGCGGTTGTACCAGGCGGCCAGGTTCGGGGTGGAGAGCATCAGGTGGCCCCCCGGGCGCAGGACCCGGCGGATCTCGTCGAGTGCGCTGTCCGGGTCGACGAGGTGCTCGATGACCTCGCTGAACAGCACGGCGTCGGCCGACGCCGTCCTGAACGGCAGCCCGCCGTCGGTGAGTTCGCCGCGAATCGCGTACGGCACATGGGCGTGGGCCCGTCTGAGGGCGTCCTGCGACCAGTCGACGCCGATGAGCCGGTGTCCGGCGAGGAGGGGCGCGGCGGTCGCGGCGGCGGAGCCGTCGCCGCAGCCGATGTCCAGGACGGTCCTCGTACCAGCCGTCGCCGGGCCGAGCGCGGCGGCAAGCATGCGGGCCTGGCGCAGGCTGCGGGCAACGCCGGAGGCGACGGGGACGCCGGGGTCCTCGTAGAAGTCGCGAAGTCCCCGGCGTACGACGTCTGTTGCCGGGGTTGCCGCAGGGGCCTTGGTCGTCATGGGCCGTTCTCCTCCGTCGCGTGCAGATAGTGCTCGAAGAGGTCGCGGAGGTGGGCGCCGTCACCGTGGCTGAGCAGGGTCCGCGACCAGCGCAGGGCGACGTGCAGGCGGCCCGCGGTGGACGCGGTCGTGACGGTCAGCCCGCGGGGCATCCGCGCGGGCGCCGAGAACCAGACCGCGTTGGCGCGGCCCGCCGCCTCCCCGAAGTCCAGCGGGTACGGGATCCGGCCGATGTTGCTCAGCAGCGTGGTCGACGTCCAGGGTCCTGCCGCCCTGCGCAGACCCCGGGTGAGGGCGGCCCGCCAGGCCACCGGGACCACGGGGGCGGTCAAGAGGGCGGCCCCGTGGCCGAGTTGAGGGCGGTCCACGGATTTCAGGGCCTGGGTGCGGAGCGCGGTGCGGCGCAGCAGCTCGCCCATCCGCGCTGGATCCGTCTTCTCCGGCAGCCCCAACTCTTCGGGGGCGAAGGTGACTTCGACGAGTCTCGTGCCGTTCCCGATGGGCATGTCCATATCCCTGGAGCGGTCGTCGACCGGCATGGTGATCCGCAGCGGGCGTGGGCGGGCGCCGTGTTCCCTGTTCCAGTGGGCGAGCATCAGGGCGGTGGTGACCATGAGCTGGTCGTTCACCGTGTAGGGGGAGCCCTTGGGGCGGCGCGGGACGTTGAGCTCGGTGACGAGCAGGCCGTTGCCGGGGGAGGGTTCGGGGGTGCCGTGGGCCACGCGGGCGGGCGGGGCCCAGCTGGAGGGGGTGTCGACCCGCTGGGCCTCCGGGGCTCCGGGAGTGCGTACGGGGGGTGCGGCGGGGGAGTTGTCCCGGCCGCCGTACAGTTCCGCCGCCGTGGCCAGGATGCGGAGGCAGGCGGGGCCGTCGAGTGCCGTGTGATTCATGGTGAGGAAGAGGACGGTGCCCTCGGACGCGCCGTCCTCGTCGACGACTTCCAGCCGGACCGGCGGTGCGGCCGACAGCGGAGGGGCGTCGTCCAGCGCCCGGTCGCGGGCATGCTTGAGCGCGTCCCGGTCCGGCGGCGGGAACGTCACGACCTCCACGTCCGGACCGTCGGTGAGCTCCCACTCGTAGCGCCGGCGGTACCAGGGGCCCGGCGCCTCCCGCATCAGGATGCGCGGGTGCCGGCGCAGGGCCTCGGTGAAGACCGACCGCAGGCGGGCGTGGTCGAGCCGCCCCGGCAGATGGACCTCGATGTGAACGGTCTCCGGCTCCGCCTCCTGGAGGCAGTGCCGGGAGACTTCGTCGACAACGGGGAAGGGAACCCGCACGGGGGGCCCGACCGGCCCGCCCGCACCGTTCCGTGCCGCGTGCTCGACCGCGGTCATGTGGCCTTGTCCCTGGGTGCGTCGTCCGAGGGAGTCGCCTTGAACCTCGACTTACGGAACGGGTTCCGCACGGTCGGCGGCTCGGGTTCGGGCTGGGCGGATCCGGGACCACGGGCGGAGATGGTCGGCCCGGACAGTTCGGAAGGATCCAGCCCCTCCGGCGTTTGAGGAGCGGGGTCCGGGGCGGAGCCCCGGGAAGGGACGGGTAGGGGCGGAGGGGGCGAACCAACATCGGTCCCCGACTCGGACCGCACAGCCGACGCACCGGGATCGCCGCCGGGCTTCCCCTTGCCCGGCTCGCCCCCGGCGGGCGGCCCGAACGCCCCCGGCCCCGGGTTCTCCCCCCGCACCCGCTGCGGCAACGGCGCCGTCGGCGCCTCCGCCCCGGGAGCCCCCGGCGGCGCCCCCCACTGCCAAGGCGGCGGCCCGGCGGGCACAGCCTCCCGCACAGTCACCAACGCCGCGAACAACCCGATCAACGCCAGCAGTTGAGCCACCGGCCCGAACGCCCCCGCGTCGGAGGCCACCGCCTCCCCGGCCCCCGTCGAGGCGGCAATCCCCGCCCCGGCCAGCGCGAGAAACGCGATCGGCACGAGCAGCGAATGCCGCTTCCACGCGAGCAGCGCCAGCACAGGCACCAGCAGCGCGAAGAACCCCGCGATCACGATCCCCACCAGGGTCAGCGCGACCAGCCCCAGCCACACCCCGGGCCCCGCCGGAACCGGCTGCGGCTCGTCGGGGTTGGGCGAGCGCCGCCGCCACAGCACGAGGCCCACCAGCGCGGCCACGCCGACCCCGCCGCCGATCAGCCCGGCCTCGTACGTCGTCGAGGGCTCGTACGACAGCTTGACCGTGCCGCCCGAGCCGGACGGGATCTGCCAGCCCTGCTGCCAGCCGTCGAGCCGTACCGGCGTGAGCTCCTTGCCGTTCAGCGTCGCCTTCCAGCCGTCGTTGAAGTTCTCGTACGTCGTGAGGTAGGAGGCCGCGCCCGAGCCGACCGTCACCTCGCGGCGGTCGCCCAGCCAGTCGCGTATCCCCAGTTCACGCCCGGCGGTGGGGGCCTCCGTGACCGTCCCGCGGGTCAGCGTCACGTCGGTGACGGTGAGCGGTCCCGCGTCCCCGGCCTCGACCCGGTGCGAGCCGGATGCGAGGTCCAACTCCGCGTCCTCGCCGCCTTCCTGGCAGAGCGTCAGGTCGATCGCGCGGCGCTCCACCAGGTCCTGCACGGTCCCGGCCGCGCTCGTCGCGTACAGCTTCCCGTCGACCGCGAGCACCGGCCCCTTCCCGCAGGGGAGCGAGAACTCCCGGGTGGCCGAGGGCTGCGGGGTGCGGTACTGGTCGAGCGCCGGAATGTACGCCTCCGTGAGTCCGACCGGCAGTTGCAGGTCGGCGTCCGCGACCGGGTTGTGGACGGTCAGCGGCGCGGTCTCGGTGACGGTGATGTCGAGCTGGTCGGTGGTGATGGGCTCGAAGCGGGCCCAGCCGTTCTCGTCGACGCCGACGATCGCCGCCCCATCAGGGGAGCTGATGGCGATCTTCGTGGGCCGGGTGGACAGACCGCCCGCCGGGGCCAGGACGATCGACGAGACCGCCTGCTTGTCCGGCCAGCTCAGGTGGATCGTCGGGTTGTCGCCCGCGATCCACGCCGTCGTCAGGTCGCCGTCCGTGAGATTGCGCGCCGACAGACCCGCGCCGAGCTGCGCCGTCGAGTCCGCCGTCGCGGTGATCCGGCTCTGCTGCTCCGGCGCCACCTCGTAGAGCAGTTTGTCGAGTTCCTCGCCCGGTACGGGGACCGCGCTCGCCTTGATCTCGTACGTCCCCGACGTCGACGTCGAGAAGACGCGGTGCAGACCCGCCTCCGTGCCCGTCGGGGAGAGCCCGGTGGGGTCGGCGGAGCGGTGCAGGGAGACGATCTCGGCGGTGGCGTCCGAGTCGCCGGCGTCCGTCGGGAGCCGCAGCAGACGGGTCACCTGGACGTTCGGGAGGTCGATCTCGGAGAAGCCCGCACCGGTCAGACCGGCGTGCTGCTCCGTGGAGTCGACGATCGTGATCTTCAGCCAACTCGTGTCGCCGACAGGTGACTTGATGCTCTGCGCCATGCCGTTCGGCTGGAGATAGCTCGTGACGGAACCCTTCTCCGTCTCCACCCGCACTCGCGTCGCCGCGGACCGCACCCCGTCCTGGGGCAGCGGCGTCACCTTGAACGACGACGGCATGTCCACGGAATCGGTGAAGCCGATCCGCAGCCACTGCCCGTCCGCCGAGCCCGCCGCGCCCTCCGCCCAAGCGGTGTCCGGATTGCCGTCGAAGGCGTTCACGGGGTCGTACTGCGGAAGGTAGAACAGCCAGTTGCCGGTCGAGGAGGCCGTCACCGAGCGGGCGCCGCGCAGTTCGGCGACCGTCTGGTGGTCGATGCCCTCCGTCGGCAGGATCTGGTGCGGTTCCTCACCCGCGTCCTGCGCGCTGTCGCTGTCGTTGCGCTGGTCGGCCGTGTACGTGTACGAGGTGTTGGCGTTGACCAGGCCGAAGCGGGTGTCGGCGCGCCGCAGCCCGTCGCCGAGGACCTGGAGTGCCGGGGTGCCGAGCCCCGGATGGTTGTCGCCGGTGAGCACGGTGGCGCGGTCCCGCATCGCCGGGTCGGCGGAGAGCGGGAGGAGAGCCTCGGGGCCGCCGGAGACGACGGCGGTGTCGGCGATCGGCTTGAGCCCGGCCTGCCCCGGCCGTGGCACGTCGTCGCTGACCGGCTCGTAGATCTCGACGGAGCGCTGGCGCGGATACAGACCCTCGACCTGGAGGGGAGTGTCCTCGGCGATCCGGCCACCGGTCATCACCGGCCCGAAGCCGGTCACGCGCTGGTAGCCCGACTGTTCCAGGGTCCGCTTCACGGTCGTGGTCGGAACGTAGCCCAGCTGGTCGGGGTCCAGGTCATTGCGTACGACGACGTAGTAGAGGCCGGCCCGGCTCAAGTAGTCGGCCAGGCCCGGGACTTCGGAGCCCGACATCAGGGACTGCTCGACCGCGTCCATCGCGCGCCGGTTGCCCGCGGTGCCGAAGGGGACGTAATCGCGTTGCGCCCAGCGGGAGTCGGCGAGTACGTCCAGGGGCTGGTCGATGGGCGAGCCCCAGGTGTAGATGCCGTGCGCGGTGGCGGGGACGACGAGGGCGCGGGAGTCGGGGGAGTACTTCTCCAGCCAGTCGGCCGTGCTCTGCCAGTACTTGGGGAGCTCCTGGAACGAACCCGGGTTCAGGATCGACCCGTTGAGATACGGCCAGGCGAGCCCGGGCAGGATCAGGACCGCCGCGATCAGCGGGGCGAGACGGCGCCCGCGGACCTGCCTGGCCCCCCGCTGCTCCGAGGCGACCCCGACCAGATGGGCCAGCCCGAACACGAGGGCGAGCGCCAGCCCCGTCTGGAACTTGTAGATGTTGCGGAACGGGACGAGCCCGCCGTTCAGCCAGTCCTGGACCACGCCGTGGAAGGGCGCGCCGAACGAACCGCCGTACCCGGCAAGGGTGATGAGCGCGACCGTCAGCACGGTCAGCACGAGCCAGCGCCGCTCGGGCATGTCACGGCGGGCGAGCCCCGCAAGGCCCAGGCCCGCCGCGAGCGCCGAGCAGACGATCACGATCACCGAGGCCACGACGGTCCAGCCCGCGGGCAGCCAGGCCTCGCCGAAGTGCAGATAGGCGACCCAGTTCCCGGCCCCGCGCAAGGTCTCCGTCGCCGACATGGTGGCCGTCGTGGTCTGCGAAGTCTCCACGTACGGAAGGAAGTTCTCCCCGTAGATGCCGAGCACCAGCAGCGGGACCACCCACCAGGCGGTCGCCAGGAGCACGCCGGGAACCCACCAGGCGATCAGCTTGCGCTGCCGGGGGCCGCGTGGGCGGGAGAGGAGATACAGGCCGACGGGGAGGAGGGCGGCGAGGGTCGAGGCCGCGTTCACACCGCCCATGAACGGGATGATCAGCGCCGAGCGGAGGGCCGCGATACGGGCGCTGTAGCGCTCGTTGGTGAGCGGGAGCAGGACCCACGGGAGGAAGGCGCCGGGGAGCGCGGCGGCCGAGGTCGAGCCGACGACGATCGTGAACACCGGCCACAGCGCATACGCCACGGCGGCGAGCAGACGGGACGCGGGCGTGCCGATCCGCAGCCGCTCGGCCAGCCGCAGCGCGCCCCAGAAGGCGACGGACACGACGAGCGACAGCCACAGCCGCTCCGCCAGCCACACCGGGAGGTCGATCAGCTTGCACAGGCCGTAGAACGGCAGCATCGGCCAGACATAGCCGACGTACTGGTCCTGGATGCCGCCGAAGCCGCCCCGGTCGTGCCACAGCTGCCCGAGGTCGGACAGGAACTGCCACGGGTCGAGCGCGACTCCGAGCTTGGTGTCGAAGGTCGTGCGCCCGGGGTGCACCACCAGGAACAGCACGAACACAACAGCCCAGAACCCCAGCAGCCACCGTCGCGACCGCGGCCCCTCAGGGGGGCCCGAGGTGGTCGCGACGGGGCGGACGGCTGCCGGGGGTGGAGCCTGGACCGTGCTCGTCATGGTGGACACCGCCGGAGGATGAGGAGGAGATTCCAGGTGGCGAACTCGCGCAGCCCCGGCGCCTTCGCGACGGCTCCCGCGAGGAACGGCCAGTAGCGGGAGCGCGCCGAGACGACCGTGACGTCGTCGCGGGCGCGCACCTGCCGAAGGGTGGTTCCGATGTGGACGGCGAAGAGGTTCTCGCCGAGGGTGTGCTTGGCCGGTTTTCCGGTACGGCGGCTGTAGCGGGCCCGCGCCCGCTCCGCGCCGAAGTAGTGCCAGGGCGCCCACTCGTGACCGCCCCACGGGGAAAGCCAGTTGGTGAACGACACATAGATCAGCCCGTCCGGCCGGGTCACCCGCACCATCTCGCTGATGAAGGTCCCCGGATCGGCCACGTGCTCAAGGACGTTGGAGGAGAAGCAGACGTCGGCGACCCCGTCCGCCAGGGGCAGCAGATAACCGTCCGCCACGACGGCCGAGTCGGGCGGCTTCGGCCCCAACTCCGCCATGTCCGGCTCGAAGAGATAGGCGTGCGCCCCGCGCCGCCGGAACTCCTCGGTGAAGTACCCGCTGCCGCCGCCGACGTCCACGACGGTACGGCCCTCGACGGGGCCGTCGTACGCCTCGACCTGGTCGGCGGCGTCCCGGGCGAGCAGCGAGTAGCAGGCCTCGGGGTCGTCCTGCTCGTGCAGGAACGCACGGAAGAGGGCGAGGGAGCGGCGTATGGAGGGGTCCTTGAGACCCGTACCCCCACTCGCGCGCTCGTCCGCGCCCTTTCCCGTCCCGGTCGGGGCCGTCATGGCGCCCAGCTCCTCACCGCCTCGCCGGCCACCGCCCTGAACTGGCGGACCGTGTGGTTCCAGCGGTACTGGGCGGCGCGGTCGCGGGCCGCCTTGCCCATGAGGGTGCGGCGGTGGGTGGACAGGGCGAGGGTGCACCAGGCCGCGGCGAAGGAGGACTCACCGCGGGCCAGGACGCCCGTCTCGCCGTCCACCACCGAGTCGCGCAGACCGGGTACGTCGAAGGCGATCGCCGGGGTCTCACGGACCGCGGCCTCCGTGACCACCAGGCCCCAGCCCTCGACGGCCGAGGGGTGCAGCAGCAGCCAGGCGGCACAGAGCAGCCGGTGCTTCTCCGCCTCGGAGACATGCCCGGCGAACTCCACGCCGGGGCCCGCGAGTTGCTCCAGGCGCTCCCGCTCGGGGCCGTCTCCGACGATCACGAGACGGCCGCCGGTGACCGGGCGTACCCGCTCCCACAGACGCAGCAGCAGATCGATCCGCTTGTACTCGACGAGCCGCCCCATCGCCAGGAACAGCGGCTCCGGTGAGCGCTGGCCCCGTGGCCCCGGCTCCTCGACGCCGTTGTGCACGACCCGGATACGGTCCCGCTCGACCCCGATCGCGCGCAGCGCGTGCGCCGTCGACGGAGAGACGGCGACCAGCAGGTTGCGGCGCTGTGCGGCGCCCGCCAGCGCCCAGTGTTCGAGTCTTCGGCCGATCCGGGCCGCGGGCGCCATCGGTCCGCCGAACCGCATCCGCCACAGGTCGGTGTGGACGTGGTTGACCAGGCAGAGCGTGGGTCCGTGGTGCCACATGGGCGCCAGGTACGGCATGCCGTTGCACACCTCGACCAGGAGGTCGCAGTCACCGACCTGGCGGTGGAACGTGGGGCGGGCGCGCAGGTAGTGGCCCAGGTCGCCGCCCGCCGAGACGACCCGGTAGTCGCGGTAGGCCGCGGGCCCGCCGCACAACAGGGTGACCTGGTGGCCGAGTTGGGTCAGCCCCTCGGCGAGTCGGTCGACCAGCAGCTCGGAGCCGCCTGCGGCCGGGTTGCCGAGGTCACGACGGGCGAGGAAAACGATTCGGCGCGGCTGGGGGGGAAGCGCCGGAGGGTGCTGCGCGTTGCGCGGGAACGCGGCGCGCAGCGACGACGGCACGTGCTGGGGCATGGGTGCTCCAACTCGTCTCAGGGTGCGGAACTCAGCGTGGGGGGTCGGGCGGTGGGGCGGTGGGGCGTGGCGCAGGGTGCGGGATCTCGGATCCGCCGGGGGCCGGCGGAGCTTCAAATCTTCCGATCTGTGGAGTATTGGGGTACTGGCTGTATCGGGAGTGTGGGCGGGCTGTGCTCGGGTGGGGGTGGACAGTTTTCGCCGAGCCGTCGGATGCTGCTACTCACCGAGGTGACAATTTCCGGGGTTTGTGAGCTGACGCCTCATCACATCGTGGGCGCAGGCTGGGAGGACTCGGGCGTATCGGGATGTGGACGCCCGCGTACGACCAAAACGACTCCCGCCGCGGCGAGGACAAATCCCAGCACACCGGCCCCGATGGGCACCGTCTGCCCCACGGCTTTCAGCTGACCGCTCTCCTCCTTCGCCCGGTCCACCGCGAACTCCTGCGTGTCCGCGGTGAAGGCGATCTTCTCGCTGTCCAGGAGCACCGCCGCGTCCTCCGTGCCGCCCGGCGCCCGCAGGGTCTTGCGCGGTCCGGTCTGCGCGTACAGCACGCGTCCCGTGCGCTGGTCGACGACGAGTTCGACGCCGTGGTTGGCGTACCACTCCTCGGCGAGCACCTGGCTGCGCTCGGGCAGGTCGACGATCGCGCCCGGTACGAGCCGCGTCCCGGTCTTGGTCGCCGGGACCGTGCCGGTGAAGCGCAGGCCCTCGTAACCCCGGATCTTCTTGGTGCCGCGGTAGTTCAGAGTGACCGTCGCGCCAAGGGAGTTGTCCCACCAGCGGTACGCGCGTTTCTGCACGTCGAAGGGGAACTTGAGGTACGCCTCGCCCTCGATGTAGGGCTTCTCCTGGCAGCAGTGCACCGGCTTGTTGGTCGTCCGGTCCATGACCCACCGGTGCGGGGTGAACTCCAGCGCGTCGTGCGGGTCGGCCGCGGGCAGCGACTTGTCCGTGTCGACCGTGGTCGTCACGTCCCAGACCCCGTTTCCGCTGGTCTCGCTGGCGGCGACGTCTCCGCGCACCTTCTGGGTGACGGTGATCTTCTGGTCGGGCATGGTGGCGACCTGCTCGACGTCGAAGACGCTGCCCGTGCCTGTGTAGACGGCGGTCTGGTCGATGTCGATCGGATTCACGGCGGCATGTGGTTTCACGTACCACGCGAGCATCGGGGCCAGTACGAGGAGAAAGGTCCCGAGACCCAGCAGGATCAGGGAGAGTGGCGAGGCTTTCCGGCGCATCCGGGCACTCCAGGGGGCGTGTGGCGGCTCGACGCGCGGGTCGTGCGGGCGGGTCGACACCGTGGGGAAAGTGCACCTGCGGTATGGGCCGGGAACCGTAGGCGCACCCTTGACGGAGTGTCAATGCATTGTCGAGACTGTGGACTTGCCGGACGGGACCGGCGAACATCGGGAACGCACCACGGGATCCAACCGGGGAACGGGCAGGGGCCGCCGGCCGCACGACCATGGGACGACCACGGTCACGCGGGCGAAGCGGCCGGGGTGGGGACGACCTCCGACAGAGAGGCTGACCCGCGATGTCCAGACTGCTCGCCGCCGCACTGACCGTCCTGGCCGCCACCGCACTCGCGATCGGCGCCGCGCTAGGCATCGTCGCGCTGCTCGACGCGACCCCCAACCAGCCGAACACCCCACTCATCACATACGAGAACGCCGGACAGGAGCGCTGACGTGCGCGCCACGGGCTGCTACGCGGGGGTCGAGGCGTCTGCCGTGAACGGCCGTGGCGGGGCTGACGTGCCCGCCGCCGATGGGCGTACCGGGGTCGAGTTGGCTGTTGCGGAGGGCCGCGCCGGAGCCGGCCTGGACGGCCGTGCCGGGGCCGACATGCCCGCCGCCGACGGCCGTACCGGAGTCGAGGTGCCCGCCGTGGACGCCCGCGCCCGAGCCGGCGTGCCCGCCGCCGACGCCCCCACCGGACCCCGCGTAACGCCCCGCCACACCCGAGCCCGGCCCGGTCGGCCGGTTCGGCCGAGCCCGTCACCCACCGGAGCGCTGACGTGACGCCCCCGCCCGTCGTGCGAAGGAGTGCCGACGTCACTCCACCGGCGGCCGTGCGAGGCAGCGCCGACGTGAGCCCACCGTCGCCCATGCGCGGGAGCGCCGACGTCACCCCACCACCGCCCGTGCGAGGCAGCGGCGATGCGACCCCACCGCCGGCCGTGCGCGGGAGCGCCGATGCGGCCCCCCGCCCGGGGGCCGTTCCGACGCGCTCGGCCTGGCGGGACGTCCCCCGGCTCCAGGTGCGTCAGTTCGCGGCGCTCGCGATGGCCGAGGCGCCGGTGCTCGCCGAGGAGATCCTGCAGGAGATCCGGCACGAGTACCCGCAGCTGCCCGTCTTCCTCGACGACTCCGGCGAGCCCATGGCGCTGATCGGCATCCGCCGCGCCATCGAGGTCTTCGTGCAGCACCTGGAGACCGCCGAGGGCCGCCCCCGCGTCCACCCCGAGGTCTTCCAGGAGTTCGGCCGCGGCGAGGGCCTGAACGGCCGCAGCCTCGACTCGCTCCAGGCGATCTACCGGCTCGGCGTCCGGCTCGCCTGGCGCCGCTTCGCCGAGATCGGGCAGCGGGTCGAGATCCCGCCACCGGCGATGTACGAACTCGTCGACGCCGGATACGAGTACCTGGACGGCCTGGTCGACCAGTCCGTACGGGGCTACGCGGAGGCCGCCGCCCGCCAGGCCGGCGAGCGCCTGCGCCTCCAGCGCCGCCTGATGGAGCTGCTGCTCGCCGAACACCACCGCGGCGACCCCGCCGAGGCACTCGGCGAACGTGCCGCCCGCATCGGCTGGCCGCTCCCCGAGAAGGTGGCCGTCGGGGTACTCCTGCGCCCCGCCCGCGAGGCCGTCGCGCCCGCTGTCGGCCAGGGCGTGCTGCTCGACATGGAGTACGAGCAGCCCCGCATGGTCGTACCCGAGCCGGACGCCGCGGGCCGCCCCGAACTGCTGCACCGCGCGCTGACCGGCTGGTCCGGCGCCATCGGCCCCCCGGTGCCGCTCGCCGACGCGGCGAAGTCACTGCGCTGGGCGGAGGCCGCCGTACGCCTCATGGAACGGCGCCTGCTCCCCGCAGGCGAGGTCCTGCACTGCACGGAACACACCGAGGCCCTGGTCCTCCTCCAGCCCGAGGAACTCATCGACGACCTCGCCCTGCGCTGCCTCGCCCCGCTCGCCCACTGCGGCCCCACCCACGGCCGCCGCCTCGCCGAGACCCTGCTCGCATGGCTGGAAACGCGCGGTGGCGCCCCGGAGGTCGCGGCCCGTCTCGGCGTCCACCCTCAGACGGTCCGCTACCGCCTGCGCCAGATACGGGAACTGTGGGGCGACGAGGTCGACCACCCGGACCGCCGCTTCGAGCTGGAGCTCGTCCTCAGGGCGCAACGCCTGCGCGGCGAGCTCGGCGACCCCAGGACGCGACGGTGACCACGTACCACCAAGGGCGGTAGTCACCCGTCACTCAGGTAGTCCACGGTCACACACAGCGCACACCCATTGCCCGCCCAATACCACTATGAGTAACCTGTGTTCGCCATGCCGATCGTCTGTTGAAATTTCGAACACAAGGGAGGGGGCCGGTTGTGGGACGCCTGGTACCTGCCGTAACCCGAGCTCTGGACATACTCGAGCTCTTCCTCGACGGGGACGGCACGCTCTCCGCCCCCGACATCGTGCGCAAGCTGCAACTGCCGCGCACGACCGTGCACGAACTGGTCACCACGCTCGCCGCCCGCTCGTACATCGTGCAGGTACCCGGCCAGCCGGGACGCTACCGGCTCGGTGTGCGGCCGTACCAGCTGGGCAGCCGGTACGCCGAGCAGCTGGACCTCGCCGCCGAGGGCCAGCAGGTCGCCCGCTCGGTCGCCGAGACCTGCGACGAGACCGTACACGTGGCCATCCTGGAGGGCACCGACGTCATCTACATCGCGAAGGTGGACTCCACGCACGCCGTGCGCATGGTGTCCGCCGCGGGCCGGCGGCTGCCCGCCCACTGCACCTCCGTCGGCAAGATGCTGCTCGCCTCGCTCCCCGATCCGGAGCTGACGTCCCGCGTCCCGGACGACGCCGACCTGGTCGCCATGACGCCCAACAGCATCACCGAGCCGGCCGCCCTGCGGGTGGCCCTCGACGAGATCCGGCAGCGGGGCGTCGCCGTGGAGAGCCGCGAGTCCAACCCGGACGTGAGCTGCGTCGCCGCCCCGGTGCGCGACCGCACGGGCCAGGTCGTCGCCGCGCTCTCCATCTCCGTACCGATGATCCGCTGGAGCGACGAGCGCCTCACCGAACTGGAGCAGCTCGCCGTGAAGGGCGCCGCCGAACTGTCCGAGCGGCTCGGCCACCGGAGCGTGGGATGACGGCCGTCGAGGTCGCGGTACGCGAGTACGCGACGCTGGGGGAGGGCCCCACCTGGGACACCGCCGCCCAGCGGCTGATCTGGGTCGACATCCTCGGCTCGCGGATCCACACCTACGACCCGGTGACCGGGCGCCGCACGGTCATGGTCACCGAGCAGCACGTGGGCGCCGCGAAGCCGCGCACGGACGGCGGCCTGGTGGTCAACCTCCGTGACGGCGTGGGGATCTACGACTTCACGGGCTTCCGCTGGCTGCACCGGGACGTCGTTCCCGGCCGCCGCGGCAACGACGCGGCGGTCGCGCCCGACGGCTCCCTGTGGACCGGCACCATGCGCTACGACGAGGCGCCGGGCGGCGGCACGCTGTCACGGATCGCCCCCGACGGCACCGCGGCGACCGTCCTCGACGACGTCGCCGTCAGCAACGGCACCGGCTGGAGCCCCGACGGCCGGCTGATGTACTACATCGACTCACCGACGCGCAGCATCGACGTGTTCGACGTCGGTGCCGACCAACTCCCGATCAACAGACGGAAGTTGGCCTCGGTGGACGAGGGCTTCCCCGACGGTCTCACCGTCGACGCCGACGGCTGTGTGTGGGTGGCCCTCTGGGACGGCGGCGCGGTCCGCCGCTACACGCCGGACGGCGAACTCGACCGAGTGATCGAGCTCCCCGTACTCCGCCCCACCGCCTGCGCGTTCGGCGGCGCCGACCTCACCGACCTGTACATCACCACAGCCCGTACGGGCCTGGAGGCACCGCACCCGATGTCGGGCTCGGTACTGGTGGTACCCGGCGCCGGCAAGGGGCTCGCGCAGCCCGCGTTCGAGGGTTAGCCCCGCTCCGACGGCGAACTCCCTGAAGTCCCCGACCGCGTGCCGGTCGGGGACTTCTGTTTTTGCGCAAACCATTGACTAGAAAGCGCTTCCTATCTACGGTCCCGTTCGAAGTTACGAGCGCTAATCGAAATCTCGAACAAGATCATTCCGAGTAGTTCGGACAACAAATCTCCGACAGTAAGGGCAGGGCATGGGACGACCTGACCTGGATCGCCGACACCTTCTCGCCGGCCTGGGCGGGCTGACGGTCGCGGGCAGCCTCGGCTTCGCCGCACTCGGCACCGGCGCGGACGCACTCGCGTCCAGCGCGAGCACCCGGGTCCGCTACTGGAACCTCTTCAGCGGCGGCGACGGCGCCAACATGATCGCGATGCTGGACGCCTTCCGTAAGGCGAACCCCTCCATCGACGTGAAGGACTCCACCCTTCAGTGGGGCAACCCCTTCTACACCAAGCTCGCCATGGCGGCCGCGGGCAACCGCGCACCGGACCTCGGCGTCATGCATATGGGCAGGGTCGCGGGCTTCTCGCCGGGGCGGCTCCTCGACCCGTGGGACGAGGAGCTCCTCGCCAAGTACGGCGTACGCAAGGAGGACTACAACCCGGCGCTGTGGAACCGCGGTGTCATCGACGGCAAGCTCTACGCCCTGCCGCTCGACATCCACGTGCAGCTCTGCTTCTACCGCAAGGACGTACTGAAGAAGGCGGACCTGCTCGGCGACGACGGCCGGATGATCCCGGTCACCTCCACCGGCGAGTGGTTCGACGTCCTGAAGAAGGCCAAGAAGGTCCAGAAGAAGGGCCTGCAGACCATCGGTCTGTGGACCAACGACCAGAACTTCCAGTGGTGGTTCTTCGTCGCCTTCTACACCCAGCTCGGCGGTCGGTGGTTCAACGACGACGACCCCGCAAACACAGAAGTCCTCTTCGACGTCGACAAGGCGACCCGGGTCCTGGAGTTCTTCCGCCGGCACGTAACCGACGGATACGTCATCCCGGGCGCGCCGACCGGCGAGCAGTTCATCAACGGCGCCCCCTTCACCTGGGAGGGCAACTGGTCGGTGCCGGTCTTCTCCGGCGCCGAACTGGACTACGGCGCGACCCCGCTCCCGCCCGTCTTCGGCAAGCAGGCCACGCACGCCGAGTCGCACGCGTTCGTCCTGCCGCACCAGGCAGGGCGCGGCGGCGCCACCAACGAGGCCGCGCACGAGCTGGCCGCGTACGTCGTCACGCACGCCCTGCAGTGGGCGGCCGGCGGCCACATCCCCGCGTACACACCGACGCTGTCCACGGACGCGTACAAGAAGCTGGAACCGCAGAACGAGTACGTGAGCGCCATGGACCACCAGGCCACCGAGCCCAAGGTGTGGTTCGCGGGCTCCACCGGCGTCCTCGCCCAGGACCTCGGCCCCGTCGTCGTCTCCTCGACCATGGGCTCGGCCAAGCCGGCCGCCGTCGCGCGGACGATGAAGAGCCATCTCACCAAGCTCCTCGCATCGAAGAACCCGATGGACGGCAAGACCGCAGCGCAGGGAGGTGCTGTCGCATGACGACCAGTGCTGAGACCGTCATCGCACCGGCGCGGGTGAAGACCGCCGCCACCGCGACCGTCCGCCGCAAGCAGGGCTTCCAGCACGGGGGTTGGTTCGTCGCCCCGTTCCTGGCGCTCTTCGTGCTGTTCGTGGTCTGGCCGCTGCTGCGCGGCGTCTACCTCAGCTTCACGGACGCCAACATCTCCGGCGACAGCGCGAGCTTCGTCGGCCTCGACAACTACCGCGAGGCCCTGAACGACCAGGCGATGTGGGACGCGCTCGGCCACAGCGCGTACTTCACGCTGCTCGTCGTGCCGTGCATCACGGTCCTGGCCTTCCTGCTCGCGATGCTCGCGCACCACATCGAGCGCGGCAAGTGGCTGTGGCGGCTGTGCTTCTTCGTGCCGTTCCTGCTGCCGTCGACCGTCGCGGCCAACATGTGGCAATGGCTGTTCACCCAGGGGATCGGCCTGTTCAACGAGACCTTCGGGCTCGACACGCCCTGGCTGACCGACAAGTCGTACGCGATGCTCGCCATCGTCATCGCGACGCTGTGGTGGACGGTGGGCTTCAGCTTCCTGCTGTACCTCGCCGCGCTCCAGGGCATTCCCGACCACCTCTACGAGGCCGCCGAACTGGACGGCGCGAACGCCTGGCACCGCATGGTCCACATCACGCTCCCGATGCTGCGCCACATCACCGGCCTGGTGATCGCGCTCCAGATCCTCGCCTCGCTCCAGCTCTTCGACCAGGCCGTCGTGATGATGGACTTCGGACCGGGACCGGAGATCAGCACCCGCTCCTTCGTCCAGTACACCCTCGAACAGGGCTTCACCAGCTACCGCGTGGGCTACGCCTCCGCGATGTCCATCATCTTCTTCGTGATCATCGCGGCCGTCGCCCTCGCGCGGATGGCGCTGCTGCGCAACCGTGAGGAGGGCGGCCGATGACCACGGCTACAACCACCCCTGTACGTAAGTCCCGCAAGCCCTGGACGCCCAGCCAGATCGTCCTCACGCTGCTCGGCGTCGCCGTCTCCGCCGTCTTCTTGGCGCCGATCGCGGCGGCCCTGCTCACCTCGCTCAAGTCGGAGGCCGAGGCAGCCGAGATCCCGCCGCACTGGCTGCCGAAGGTCTGGACGGGCCAGGCCTGGAAGGGCCTCTGGGAGACCGGCAACATCACGAACTGGTTCGTCAACTCCCTAGTGGTGTCGGTCCTTGTGACGGCCGTCGTGGTCACCGTCGCCGCACTCGCCGGATACGGTTTCGCCCGCACCGAGTTCAAGGGCAAGTCCGTCCTGATGGGCGTGGTGATGGCGGGCCTGATGATCTCCCCGGCCGTCCTGGGTGTCCCCCTGTTCACCACGGTCCAGCAGATGGGGATGGTCGACACCTACTGGGGCATGATCCTGCCGCAGTGCGCGCCCGCCGCGATGGTCTACATCCTCTACAAGTTCTTCCAGGGCATTCCCAGGGAGCTGGAGGAGGCCGCCTTCATCGACGGCGCGGGCCGCTGGCGCGTCTTCTTCACCATCATCGTGCCGCTCTCGCGCCCGTCCCTCTCCGCGGTCGGCATCTTCACCTTCATCGCGTCCTGGAACAACTTCCTGTGGCCGTACATGGTGACCAACAACCCCGACCTGATGACCATGCCGAACGGCATCGCGACCGTCATGAACTCCTACGGAATCCAGTGGGCCCAGCTCATGGCCGGCGGCCTGATGGCAGGCCTGCCGCTGATCATCGTCTTCGTCTTCTTCCAGCGGCAGATCGTGGCGGGTGTGGCACACACCGGCCTCGCGGGCCAGTAACTCCAGACAGGGGATACGCAGTTGAAGCGCTACAGACTCGCGGCAACCCTCGCCGCCGCCCTCCTCGCCTTCCTCCCGACCACCGCGCAGGCGGCCGCCTACCCCGACCCCCTCCTCCTCACCGGCCAGGAGATCATCCACGACCCGACCGCCCTCCACCTCAAGAACGGTCTGTACGTGGCCTATTCGACGGGCGGGATCATCGGCGCCCGCCTCTCCACGGACCTCCGACACTGGGACGACGCGGGCAACGCCTTCGCCGAGCCGCCCTCCTGGTGGTACGAGTACAACGACACCGCCGACCCCTGGGCCCCCGACATCTCCTACCGCGCGGGCAAGTACTGGCTGTATTACGCGGTCTCCTCCTGGGGCACCAACCACTCCGCGATCGGCGTGGCCACCTCCACGAGCGGCATGCCCGGCACCTGGACCGACCAGGGCAAGGTCTTCACCTCCGAGACCTCCGACACCTGGAACGCCATCGACCCCGCCGTCATCCAGACCGACGGCGAACTGTGGATGTCCTTCGGCTCGTACTGGACCGGTATCCGCATGGTCGAGCTGAACCCGAGCACCGGCAAGGCCCTCGCGGGCGCGACCGTCCACCACCTGGCAACCCGCCCCGACCTCCCGTACGCCGTCGAAGGCCCGTACATCGTCAAGCACGGCCACTACTACTACCTCTTCGCGTCGTACGACGCGTGCTGCGCGGGCGTGAACTCCACGTACAAGATCAGGGTCGGCAGGTCCCCGACGATCACCGGCCCCTACGTCGACAGCACGGGCAAGCCGATGTTGGAGGGCGGCGGCGACCTCCTCCTGGCCGGCCACGGGCGCTACATCGGCACGGGCGGCGAGTCGGTGTTCCGCGACCGAGGCCAGGACTGGCTGGCGTACCACTACTACGACGCAGAGGACTCAGGCACGCCCAAGCTGGGGCTGAACGCCCTCGGCTGGACAAAAGACGGCTGGCCAAGCGTCCGTTAGGGGCGCGGGGAACTGCGCGACCAGCCCAATCGAACCCGCAGACAAAACTCAACCCCCGGAAGGAAGAGATGCGCACCGCCCACTTCGCCCTGGACCCCGCCTTCACCATAGGCAAGGTCAACCCCCGCCTGTTCGGATCCTTCGTAGAACACCTCGGCCGCTGCGTCTACACCGGCATCTTCGAGCCGGCCCACCCGTCGGCGGACGAGGCGGGCCTGCGCCAGGACGTGCTGGAGCTGGTCCGTGAGCTCGGCGTCACCACCATCCGCTACCCCGGTGGCAACTTCGTCTCCGCCTACAACTGGGAGGACTCGGTGGGCCCGGCCGAGGACCGCCCCCGCCGCCTGGACCTCGCCTGGCGCTCCACGGAGTCCAACCGGTTCGGCCTCTCCGAGTACATCGCGTTCCTCAAGAAGGTCGGCCCGCAGGCCGAGCCGATGATGGCCGTGAACCTCGGCACACGCGGCGTCCCCGAGGCCCTGGCGCTCCTGGAGTACGCCAACCACCCCTCGGGGACCGCCCGTTCGGACCTGCGGGTGGCGCACGGGGACAAGGACCCGTTCGGCATCAAGTTGTGGTGCCTGGGCAACGAGATGGACGGGCCCTGGCAGACCGGGCACAAGACCGCCGAGGAGTACGGCCGCCTCGCCGCCGAGACCGCGCGCGCGATGCGCCAGATCGAGCCGGACCTCGAACTCGTCGCGTGCGGCTCCTCCGGGCAGAACATGGAGACGTTCGCCGCGTGGGAGGCGACCGTGCTCCAGGAGACGTACGACCTCGTCGATCACGTCTCGCTGCACGCCTACTACGAGGAGACCGACGGCGACCGGGACTCCTTCCTCGCCTCCGCCGTCGACACCGAGTCCTTCATCGAGAACGTGGTGGCGACCTGCGACCACGTGGGCGCCCGCCTCAAGTCGAAGAAGAAGATCAACCTCTCCTTCGACGAGTGGAACGTCTGGTACCAGAGCCGTCCCAACCCGCACCCGGTGGAGGACTGGCAGGAGGCCCCGCGCATCCTGGAGGACGTCTACTCCGTCACGGACGCGGTCGTCTTCGGCTCGCTGCTCATCGCGCTGCTGCGGCACGCCGACCGGGTGACCGTCGCCTGCCTCGCCCAGCTCGTCAACGTCATCGCGCCGATCATGACGGAGCCGGGCGGCCCGGCCTGGCGGCAGACGACGTTCTTCCCCTTCGCGCAGGCCTCGGCGTACGGGCGCGGGGAGGTCCTCGACGTACGGGTGGACTCGCCGACGTACGAGACGAAGAAGTACGGCGAGGCGGACCTGCTGCACGCCACCGCCGTGCGCGCCGAGGACGGCTCGGTGACCGTCTTCGCGGTCAACCGCAGTCAGACCGAGCCGCTGCCGATCGAAGTCGCCCTGAACCGGCTGGGGTTGACGACGGTCGTCGAGCACAGTGCGATCGCCGACGCCGACCCGGATGCCACCAACACCCTGGACGACCCGGAGCGGGTCACTCCGCACCGGGTCGAGGGGGCCACCCTCCAGGACGGCACGTTGACCGCCGTCCTGGAGCCGCTGTCCTGGAACGTGATCCGGCTCGGCTAGGCGGATGTGCGGCCGGGGGAGTCCACCGCCTTCACAGGCACTCCACCGGCCGCGCTGCCCATCAGCGTCAGCTTCACCTCACCGGGACCTGAGGGTGTGGTCCCGTCGGACAGGACAGCGAGGGCCAGTGTGTTGGCTCCACGTGTGCGCAGCACCCCGTTCGGCAGGACGAAGGTGTGCTGGGGGCCTACGTCGTTGATGTACTGGCCCATGTTCCAGCCGTTCAGGAAGATCTGGACGCGGTAGGCGCGGGCGGGGTCGTCGGTGAGCGTGAGCCCGATCGAGGCGTCCACGCCGGGGTCGACGGCGAGCCGGAACCCGGTCCGGTACCAGACGACACCCTGTCGCCGCTCGGCCCGGGGGAAGTCGACGACCTTCCAGCCGCCGTCCGCGAACCCCGGCAGATGCCAGCCCTCGCGTTCCCCGTACAGCCCGCCGTTGTTGAGCGGCCCGCGCACCGGGTCGGCGGCCCCCTCGCCCCGAATCCGCCAAGTGACGGCCGGAGAAGCCCCGTTGAAGGTCACGGCGGTCAGTCCCCGGGCCACCTTGTGCGTGTCGTCGGCCTTGCCGTCCTGGTCGTGCTGCATACGGCGGACGAGGACGGAGAGGACATGCGGCCCTTCGTCGACCTGGACGGGGAAGGTCGCCGTGTCCGTCCAAGTCCCTTGCCGCACTGTCTTCTTGTCCGGCACCGGCATCCGGTGCGTACCCAGCGGCTTCCCGTCCAGCCACGCCATCAGCAACCCCTGCGTGCCCGTGGTGAAGGCGAGCGACACCGTCTCCGCCGCGCCGCCCTCGAAGTGCCCCCGGTACCAGACGTCCCCGTAGTGGAATCCGTAGTCGTCGGCGAACAGCACGGGCTGCCCGGCCGGTACGGGGGTGGTGCTGAACGAGGACGTCCTGTTCGCGAGCCGCCACGCCGAGTCGTCGAAGCCGGCCTCGGACTCCGGGTTCTCCGCGGACCGCCGCCAGTTGGCCAGCTCGGGGAGCCGCACACCCGGCACCCCGGGCAGCCGCTGCTCGGCCCGAAGACTCCCGGACTTCGTGGCGAGCGTCCTCAACGTGCCCTGATTCCAGACGACTTCGCTCACACCCCGTGGCCCCCAGACCTCCAGGTCGGCCGCCTCCACGGTGTCCCCGGTGAGATGAAGGGCCGAGCCGCGCACGGTGGCGGTGCGCAGCAGCGCCGGGCCGCGCACCAGTACCGGCCCCGACGGGGTGTCGTACCGCCACAGCCGCCCGGAGGTCCCGTCGTCGGCGAGGAGCAGCAGCAGCGGTGCCGAGGTGCCGCCGCCCTCCACCAACACCCGTACAAGACCGTCGAGTTGAGCGGAGACCCGGAGCACGCCACTCTCGTACTCGTGTACCGCTTCCCCCTCCAGCACGGTGACGGTCGGCTCGCTCGCGCACTCCAACGCGGTCTCGATGCGCTCGCCGGAGCGCCCTGTGAGCACGGCGATGTCCTGCCGTCCCGCCGAGAGCCAGAGCATCGGCTGCGCGGTGGAGTGCCGCAGCTTCCGACGCCCGACGGCGATCCCGGTGGCGAGGAGCCGGGCGTCGCGGGCGGGCACGGTGAGCGGCAGCTCCGCGAACGGAAGCTCCGTCGTCACCTCCGCCGCGCTGTCATTGCGTACGACATAGAAGTGGGCGCCGGTGTCCGGGTTGACCAGCGGATACACCTTGACCTGCGGGTCCGTCCCCGCGAGCGCCTCCGCCCGGTCCAGCTTGGCCAGGTCGGGCACGGAACGCAGCAGCTGCCCGATCTGGTGCATCGGGATCAGCTTGGGGGTCGGCCGACGGGCCTCGTCGAGGGCGGCGCCGTAGTCGTACGAGGTGTAGACGATCGGCGCGGGCAGCCAGCCCCAGGAGGTGCCGCCGAAGGTCATGTAGACATTGTGGATCTTGATGCCGTTGGCGAGGTTGGTGAGGTAGAAGCGCCGCTCGTACGCCGCGTCACGCGTCCTGGCCGACTCGGCGTACCCCAAGCCGCCGAACTCCACCCCGCCCCACGGATCGAACCAGCCGCCCCCGAACTCGGGCACGAACCCCGGGGTCCGCGGACTCGCCGTCGAGCCGCCCTTCGTACCGCCGACGCCGAAGTAGCCCCAGTCCGGCGGGGGTTTGAAGGGCGACGGATACCCGTCGAAGCCGTACAGGTAACGCCCCTTTTCCCCACCGGTGTCGAAGGTCCCGGGGGCCCAATGCCCGTTCCTGCCCTTGTCGTTGTGGAACAGCGGCACGTCGATTCCGTCGGCGCGCGCCTTGGCGTACAGGTGGGCCATGTAGTCGCGGCCGAGGGGGCTGGTGACGTGGTCCGCGTACTCGTTCTCCAGCTGGTAGAGGACGACCGTGCCGCCGCCGTCGCTGTAGAGGTGCCGGGCGACGATGCGGTCGACGACGGTCAGCCACTCGTCGACGTGCTTCAGATAGGTCGGGTCGGAGGTCCGCGCCGTGCCCTTGGTGGCGGTCAGCCAGCCGGGGAAACCGCCCGCGTCGACCTCGGCGTTGATGTACGGACCCGGGCGCAGGATCACGTACAGGCCGGTCTCCGCGGCCATGCGCAGGAACAGGTCGAGGTCCCGGACGCCGGTGAAGTCGTACTTCCCGGGCGCGGGGGAGTGGTAGTTCCAGGACACGTAGATGCTGATGGCGTTGTAGCCGTGGGCGCGCAGCTTCTGCAGGACGTCCCGCCACAGGGACGGGCTCGGGAGGCGGAAGGGGTGGACCTCGCCGGACCAGAGGACAACGCGCCTGCCGTCGATCAGCATCGAGTACTTGTCGAAGCCGATGGTGTGCCGGTGGCCGTCGGCGCCGGGCGGTCCGGGTGCGGGTCCGGTGGGTGCGGTACCGGCGGCGTGGGCGCTGCCGCTCCCACCGGCGCTGTTCAGGATGAGGCCGAGTGCGGTGGTCGTGGCGAGTGCGCTGAAGGTACGTCTGCTCAACACCATGTGGTTCTCCGGTGGACAGGGGCGGCGCGGGTGCGGCCATTGTCCACAGCGATTCGCCCCACAATGGTGGCATGAGGATCTCGGCGCGGGCGGATTACGCGGTACGGGCGCTACTGGAGCTGGCCGTCCGGCAGGACGACGGCGCTCCGGTGAAGGCCGAGGTCATCGCCACCGCGCAGGTGATTCCGTACAAGTTCCTGGAGGGAATCCTCGCCGACCTCCGGCGTGGCGGCCTGGTCGTCAGCCGGCGCGGCGGCAGCGGCGGCTATGTGCTGGCCCGGTCCGCCGACGCGATCACCGTCGCGGATGTCATCCGTACGGTCGACGGCCCCATCGTGTCGGTACGCGGCGAACGGCCCACCCAGCTCACCTACACCGGGCCCGCCGAACCGCTGCTGCCGCTGTGGGTCGCGGTCCGCGCCAACGTACGGCGGATCCTGGAGGGCGTCACACTCGCGGACATCGCGGCGAACGCCCTCCCGGAACCGGTACGGAAGCTGGCGGCGGAGCCGACGGCCTGGGAGAACCCCTGACCCCCGCTGCTCGGATGCCTGTTCAGTTGCCGCAGCCCGTGGAGACGCGGGCCTTGTTGGACCAGGTGTTGGTGGTCACGTCGAGCGCCATCAGCGTCGAGTTCTTCGCGTAGCCGTAGGCGGTGCAGTCCAGCAGGCCGGTCGTGATGTTGAAGGCCCCGCCGTGGCGCCCGGAGAGGGAGCGCGCGGTCGTGGTCTTGTACCAGACCGGAACGCCCGGCACGCCACCGTCCTTGTAGAGGACCATCTTCACCTGGCCGCCGATGGTGAAGCTCTGGCCGCGCAGGACCAGGCCGTAGACGCCGATCGTGCTCGGCGAGCGGGTGGCCCAGATGTACGGGTTGTACCCGTAGGCCTTGCCCTCCACCGCGGCAGGCCCGGTGGCCGTCGGAGACGCCGACTTGGCGGCGTTCGTACGGGCGGCCGTGTCCGGGTTCCCGCCGCACCCGGTGGTGGCGACGGCGGCCGCGGCGAACAGAGCCGCGAGTCCGAGTGTGGTGGTGCGGCGGCCGGAGCCGGTGATGTTGACCATGTTGTTCTCCCCCTGGAAATCGTCGGCCGCGACCCCGTGGGCGGCCGGCGTGCAGAGGGACACCGGGACGCGTACGGCGGTTGCGGCGGCGTGTGCGACGAGACCGTCACAGGGTTTGCGGTGGGGTCGGGCGGCGCGCGGAAACCGCAGGTCAGAGGTGTTGGCCCGGGGAGTCCTCGGTGGCCGGAGCGTAGGCGTGAATTCGCCTGCGAGCGGAGGGCCGTACGTCCCGAGGCACTAGCCGGACCGGGCCCGCTGAGGTAGCCGGGGAGGTGAGGGCCTCCGGTGGAGGGCCGGGTTCCGTCTGTGAAGCATCCTCATTCCGCACTAAGGCCGTACTCAGGTTCAGCCCCTAACGTCACGTCCCGTTAATCCCTATCGAATCGATAGGAAAGACCGGAAAGGCCGGAGCGGCCGGAACTACGGCTGGAATGACGGCCGGAACGACGGCCGGATTGACGGCCAGAACGACGGGACGGACCCCATGCGCACGCTCATCCTGCTGGCTCTCGCGGGCCTCGGGGCCCAGCTGGTCGACGGCAGCCTGGGCATGGCCTACGGCGTGACCTCGACCACCCTGCTGCTCGCCATGGGCACCAACCCGGCACTGGCCTCGGCCACGGTCCACCTCTCCGAGATCGGCACCACGCTGATGTCGGGCGCCTCGCACTGGCGCTTCGGCAACGTGGACTGGAAGGTCGTCGCCAAGATCGGCGTACCGGGCGCGGTCGGCTCCTTCCTGGGCGCGACGGTCCTCTCCAAGCTCTCCACCGAGGTCGCAGAGCCCGCGATGTCCCTGATCCTGTTCGGCCTCGGCCTGTACGTCATGTCCCGCTTCACCTTCCGCGGCATGCCCAAGGGCAACCTCGGCAAGCCGCTGCGCAAGCGGTTCCTCGCGCCGCTCGGCCTGGTCGCCGGGTTCCTGGACGCGACGGGCGGAGGCGGCTGGGGCCCGGTCGGTACGCCCGCGCTGCTTGCCAGCGGCCGGATGGAGCCGCGCAAGGTGATCGGCTCGATCGACACCAGCGAGTTCCTGGTGGCGGTCGCCGCGAGTCTCGGGTTCCTGTTCTCGCTCGGCTCCCAGGGCCTCAACTGGGGCTGGGTCCTCGCCTTCCTGCTCGGCGGCCTGGTCGCCGCACCCGTCGCCGCCTGGCTGGTCCGTCTCGTACCGCCGCGCGTACTCGGCTCCGCGGTCGGCGGCATCATCATCGTCACCAACGTCCGTACGCTCCTGAAGAGCGACTGGATCGGCGCGTCCGGAGCGGTCAGCACCCCCGTGTACGTACTGCTCTACGCGCTGTGGGCTGCCGCCCTGACGTACTCGATCCGCGCCTACCGTCAGGAGAAGGCGGCGGAGGCGGAGCTTGTCGAGGAGCGGCAGCCCGTCGCGGTTTAGCCGGCCGTACCGGTCAGCTGTCGACGCCGACCGTGAGGGTCGCCGTGTACCCGTCCGACACGCTCGACCCGAGCGCCGTCAGGGTCAGCAGCCCGGAGGACGCGCCGCCGTCGTCGTAGATGGAGTCGTTGGAGAGCAGGGTCTCCTGGGTGGTGTTCGCCGAGTACGGCGAGGTCGCCTGGATCTCCGTGTTGATGTCCTCGTCGAAGAACAGCTGACCGGTGTGGATGACCTCGCCGCCGGTGTACGAGTCGTCGGTGAGCGTCACGTCCGTGTGCACACGCATATGGACGTGGACGGCGCGCGAGATGTAGTGGCCGGGCCAGATCGAGGTGATGTTGACCTGGCCGTCCGCGTCGGTGATCTGCCCGCCGCGCAGGAAGGTGCCGTTGTCCTCCTCCTCGTGACCGTTGCCGCCGACGAACCCGGAGTACTCGCCGAGCGAGTCGCAGTGCCAGAGCTCGACGAGCGCACCGGCCAGCGGGGCGCAGTCGTCCGCGACATCGACGACCGTCAAGGTGTACCGGACCTCGAAGCCCTCCTTGTCCTCACGGATGTCCTCGCGGACGAGAGCACCGTCGAGGGAGTACGGACCTTCGGTGACCTCGGCGTTGAGGGTGCAGACGGTGGTGGTGGCGGAGGTGGACGCGGATGCGGAGGCCGACGCGGAGGTGGACTTGGTGGGCTTCGGCTTGCTCTTCTTGGCGGACGTCGGGTCGGCCGAGGCGATACCCGCGACCGCGAGTCCGCCCACGACGGCGACGGTGCCACCGCCGATCAGGACGCGCCGACGCTGGACGCTCTTGTCACGGCGGTGGGCCCCGGCGCCGGGGGTGTTGCCGTGCTGCTCAGGTTGCTCATGTCGAGCTGGGGTCTCAGTCATGGACATGGAAGGTAGGGGCGCAGCTGAGGAACTCCTTGATGTGCGCCTGTGAATGCGCTGGGAATCTAAGCCACAACTGACCCTTTTTGAGCGGGAGTTGGGGCAGGTGCCACACGACTGGCAGATCTGTCCCAGCAGCGGGTCGGGAAAAGCCTGGTCGTGCAGTCTGCCGCTGGGACGAATCTGCCAGTCGTGTGGCTGTCGGGGTGGGGAGGACGGATCAGCTCGATTCGATGCCGAGGGTGAGGGTGCCGGTGTAGCCGGAGGTGGGGGAGGTGCCCAGGGCTGTCAGGGTGAGGAGGCCGGAGGCGGCGCCTCCTTCGTCGTAGATGCTGTCCTGTGCGAGGGTGGTGCGGGTGACTGTGTTGGCCGAGTACGGGGAGAGTCTGCCGACCGCCGCGGTGATCGTCTCGCTGAAGAAGAGCTGGCCGGTGTGGAGTTCCTGGCCGCCCGTGAACGAGCCGTCGGAGGTGAGAGTGACTCCGGTGTGCACCTTGACGTGGATGTGGACGCAGCGGCCCCGGTACCAGCCGGGGTAGATGCTCGTGATCCTCGCCACGCCGTCCGTGCCCGTCAGGACACCGCCGCGCAGGAACGTGCCGTTGTCGGGCTCGTTGTGGCCGTTGCCGCCGACGAATCCGGAGTACTCGCCGAGGTGGTCGCAGTGCCAGATCTCGACGAGCGCCTTGTTCAGCGGCGCGCAGGTGTCGTCGTCGACGACGGTGAGGGTGAGTTCGAGGGGGAATCCCGCCTTGTCCTCGCTGATGTCGGCGCGTACGTAGGCGCCGTCCAGGTAGTACGGGCCCTCGGTCATCTCCTTGGTGAGGGTGCAGACGGCCGCCGCGGCGGCGGGAGTCGTGGCCGCCGTGCCGGCTGTGGGGGCTTCAGGGGCTGCGGCAGCCACAGCCAGCGTTGCGACTGTGGCACCCGTCGCGATCAGCACGGTGCGGCGCCCGAGGGGGGTTGATTCTGAAGTGTCTGTCATGAGCACGTCACCGTAGGGACGGAAGCTGTCGGCGGGCTGTGCGTTCGGAAAAGTGACGGATCGTCAAGTGGAGAGTGAGACAAGGAAGTTGATGGAATGTTGAACGAAGAGGGGAGGGGGTGTCGCTGCTCAGCGTGCCGCCTTCGCGATCGATGTCAGGATCGCCTGCGGATCGCCGGCAGGTGTGACCGCCGCGCCGATCTGCGTCCTGATCGCCGTCGAGACGGCCGACCAGTTGGTCTCGGAGAGCGGATAGAGGTCCATGTTCCCCAGCGTGTCCAGGCCGTTCCAGAGGCTGCGGTAACGGGTGTCCGCGCGCATGGCGGCGCTGACCGACGCGGTGACGGGGAGCAGTTGGTACTCGGAGGCCTGCTGGGTGACGTACTCGTCGCTGTACAGGAAGTCGAGGAAGCGGCCGGTCTGCTCGCGGTGTCCGGCCTGCTTGAAGGCGATGGTCCAGTCCGCGGTGCCCATGGTCGGCTCGGTCTGCCCGGTGCGGCTCGGCAGCGGAACCGTGCCGTAGGGCACGCTCAGCGACGAGTCCTCGATCTGCCGGATAAGGGAGAGCGGGGCGTTGACCATCGCGGCCTCGCCGTCGACGAACGCGTCCAGGGCCTCGGTGCGGTTCAGCCTGCCCGGCTGGACGGGGCCGGTGAGCCCCGCGCCGACCAGGTCCGACCTGAGCCACTCCAGCGTCGAGACGTTGGCGTCGGAGGTGAGGGTGTAGGCGCCGCCCTGGGTGTAGCCGCCGTCCCCGGCCAGCAGCCACGTCAGCGTCTCCGCCTCCGCCTCCTCGGGGCCGAGGGGCACCGCGATCGGGTACTTCACGCCCCAGTCCTTCAACACCTCTGCTGCGGCGACGAGTTCGTCCCAGGTGGTGGGCGGTTCGAGGTCCGCCCGGGCGAACAGGTCCTTGTTGTAGTAGAGCAGCCGGGTGCTCGCGGTGAACGGCAGGCCGTACTGGGTGCGTTGCAGCTGGCCCGCCTCGGCGAGGCTCGGCGCGAAACTGCCCTGGACCGCGATCGAGAGCAGTTCGTCGGCCGAGTAGAGCAGGCCCTCCGCCGCGTACTCGGCGTAGCTGCCGGTCTGTACGACGTCCGGTGCCCTGCCCTGCTTCACCAGCTCGGCGACCTTCGCGTCGACGGTGTCGGCGGGGTACACCTTCGCCTCCACATGGATGTCCGGGTTGGCGGCCTCGAAGTCGAGCGCCACCCGGTCCCAGTAGCCCTGCGAGTTCTTGTGGACGCTGTCGCCGTAGTTGGTCGCGATGACGGTGAGGGTGGTGGCCCCCGCTTCCGTCCCCGCGCTGCCGCCACAGCCGCCCGCGCCTGCCAGAAGGGCCAGCGCGGCCGCCGTCGTCACCATGGTCCGGGCTCTGCGGTGCATGGTCGCCACCCCTGTTTCGGCCGCCGTTGACGCGCGTAGACGAAGCGCGTCGATCGTAGGCCGGACAGTAGGCGGCGCACAGGGCCCCGGCGGTTGCGTTCTGGTTCCGGGTGTGTGACGCATGTGGCCTGAAATCACAGGCGGGTGAAGGGAGTTGGGTGGGCGACGGGGCGTTGACGCGTAAGCGCTTCGATTCTGCGGTGCCGGGCTGAAGCCGCCGACCCGGATCAGGCGGCAGGGGGAGGGGCTGCGTCCCTCCCCCTGCCTGGCTAGCCGGCCTGGGTGTACATCGCTCCCGCCGCGGGCCAGCCCATGGCCTGCGGCGCGGACTGCTGCGGTTCCGGCTGGGTCCGGCCGCGGACCTGGGCGGCGGTGAGTCCGCTGGGGTGGGCGCCGCCCTGCGTACCCGTCTGGGGGGCGGGGGCCTGTACGGCAGCGGCCATGCCGGGCATGCCGGTCTGGGTGTAGGCGGGCAGGCCGGCGGCCGGGACCGGGGCGTACCCGGGCATCGGGGCGGGCTGCTGGGGCGGCAACATGGCGGCCGGTGCCGCGACGGGGGCCAGGCCCGGCATGACCCCGGGGTTCTGCGCGGGGGCGGGGCCCGGCCAGGCGCCGGTCTGTGCGTTCTGGATGCTCGGCATCGCCTGTGCCTGCGCCGCGAGACCCGGCATGCCGGCCCCGTTCGTGGCGCCGATCAGACGATCCACCGCCGCCGTACCCGAGCTGTAGCTGGTCCCTGTGCCCATCTCGGGTACGGCGGCTCCCCTCCTGGTCCCGTAGAGCACCTGTTCCAGGCCGGACACCAGGCGACGCACGTCCACCTGGGGGCGCACCACGAGTCTCAGGAAGCGGCTGGAGGAGCCGATCTTGTTGCCGCACTCGCGGACCAGGATGCGGTGCTCGGTGAGCAGCCGGTCCCGGACCACGGTGCCTTCGGCGCCCACGGGAAGGCGTACGAAGAGGAAGTTGCCCTGCGACGGATAGACCGTCAGGCCGGGCAGATGAGCGAGCTGCTGGGCCATGTCGAGCCGGTCGCGGCGGACCATGTGCAGGCTCTGCATGTACTCCTGGCCGTGGTTCTTGAGCATGAACACCACGGTCTCCGCGAAGGAGTTGAGGTTCCACTTGGGCAGCATGGAGCGGACCCGGCCGGCCAGCGACGGGTTGGCGACCATGTAGCCGAAGCGGATGCCGTGCAGACCGAAGTTCTTGCCGAGGCTGCGCAGCACGACGACGTTGGGGCGCATCACGGCGTCCTCGACGACACTCGGCTCGTGCTCCGCGTCGGCGAACTCCAGGAACGACTCGTCGATCACGATCAGGTCCAGGTCCGCCATCGCGTCCATGAACTGGACGAGCGACTGGCGGGGTATGAAGCCGCCGTCGGGGTTGTTCGGGTTGCAGATGACGGCGACCCGGGTGCCACGGGCGCGGATGAACTCCGCGTACTTGGCGAGGTCCAGGGCGAAGCCGCTGGACTCCTGCAGCGGGAACATGTCGACCCGCTTGCCGGTCTCCATCGGCTGGTCGGTCCAGCGGCCGAAGGTGGGGACGGGTATCGCGAGGGACTCCCGGACCAGCAAGTGGTCGATCCAGGTGATGAGTTCGGTCGAGCCGTTGCCCATCGCGACGCACTGCGGCGGGAGTTGGAGGAGGTTGCAGAGCTCGGACGTGATGGTGTCGGCGCTGCTCGGGTAGTACGTGATGATCTCGCGGAGCCGGCCCGCCAGGTCGTCGAACATGGCGGGCGTCGGGAAGTACGGGTTGCACGGGATACAGAAGTCGACCGGACCGGCCCCTTCGCCGCTCTCACGGGTGAGCGCTGCCATCGAGGGGCTGTGCGCTGCCGTGCCGCGGAACAGCGAGGTGACGTTGTCGGCCATGGAACCTCCGTAGGGGGCGGGCCCGCTGGGGAGGACGGGCCCTCCGGCTTTGGGTGGCCCGCGCGGGGGAGCGCGGGCCGCCCTTAGATACGGATACGGAGGGGGCGCTGTTCAACTCGTGTGAATTTCGTAAGAGTTAGTGATCTCAGGCAACCGAAGCGGCCGGAAACCCCTCAGGCCCCTCTGCGCCCTCAGCTGCCGAACGTGTGCACCGTCGTCGTCCGGTACGTCTGTCCGGGCCGCAGCACGGTCGACGGGAACGACGCCTGGTTGGGGGAGTCCGGGAAGTGCTGGGTCTCCAGGCACAGCGCGTCGCCCTGCCGGTAGATGTGCCCGCCGGGGCCGACCAGCGTGCCGTCCAGGAAGTTGCCGGAGTAGAACTGCAGGCCCGGCTCGGTGGTGGCGATCTTCAGGGTACGGCCGGAGGAGGGGTCGCGCAGCGTCGCGACGTGCTCGGGCTTCGCCGTGATCCCCTTGTCCAGGGCCCAGTTGTGGTCGATGCCCTTGCCGTAGAGGAGCTGCTGGTTGGCGACCCGGATGTCCTCGCCGACCGTCTTCGTGCGCCGGAAGTCGAAGGGGGTGCCCGCGACCTTCGCCAGCTCGCCGGTGGGGATCAGCCCCGAGTCGACGGGTGTGTAGCGGGCGGCGGCGATCTTCAGCTCGTGGTCGTAGATCGAGCCGCTGCCCTCGCCGGCCAGGTTCCAGTAGACGTGGCTGGTGAGGTTGACGACGGTCGCCTTGTCGGTGGTGGCCTCGTAGTCGAGGCGCCAGTCGCCGTGCTTGGTGAGGGTGTACGTCACCTTCGTCTTGAGCGTGCCGGGGTAGCCCATCTCGCCGTCGACGCTCGTGTAGTACAGGTACAGGCCGACGTCGGAGCCCTTGGTGAAGGGCTCGATGTCCCAGACGTGCTTGTCGAAGCCCTTGATGCCGCCGTGCAGGCTGTTGGCCCCGTCGTTGACGGAGAGCTGGTAGCTCTTGCCGTCGAGGCTGAACTGCCCCTTGGCTATGCGGTTCCCGTAGCGGCCGATCAGTGCGCCGAAGTACGGGGTCTTGGCGACGTAGTCCTCGATGTTGTCGAAGCCGAGCGACACGTTCTTGTACTTGCCGTGCCGGTCGGGGATCTCCAGGGACTGCACGATCCCGCCGTACGAGAGGACCTTGAGCCTCGTCCCGCCGTTGGCCAGTGACCAGCTGTAGATCTTGGTGCCGTCGGCGAGCTTGCCGAAGAGCGACTTCACCGGGGCTTTGCCTCCCGTGGCGTGTGCCGTACCGCCGAGCGCGGTGGCGGCCATTCCTGCTGCTGCGGCTCCAGCGATGACCGTACGTCTGTTCAGTTCCATGTGCGGCTCCTGCAGATGGAGGGGGCCCCGCCTTCCGGCGGGGCCCGGCTGACTTACGAACCGACCTTGCGCTTGTTCCACACGTCGAAGCCGACCGCCGCCAGCAGTACCAGGCCCTTGATGACCTGCTGCCAGTCGGTGCCGATGCCGACGAGGTTCATGCCGTTGTTCAGCACGCCCAGGACGAGACCACCGATGATCGCGCCGAGGACCGTGCCCACGCCGCCGCTCATTGACGCGCCGCCGATGAACGAGGCGGCGATCGCTTCGAGTTCGAAGTTCAGGCCCGCCTTGGGCGAGGCCGCGTTGAAGCGGGCTGCGAAGACCAGACCCGCCAGGGCCGCGAGCATGCCCATGTTCAGGAAGACCAGGAAGGTGACCTTCTTGTCCTTCACGCCCGACAGCTTGGCCGCGGGGAGGTTGCCGCCGATGGCGTAGACGTGGCGGCCGATGACTCCGTTGCGCATGACATAGCCGAAGCCGACCAGGAGCACGCCCAGGATGAGGAGTACGACGGGGGCGCCCTTGTAGCTGGCCAGGAGCATGGTGAAGGTCAGGACGGCCGCGGTGAGCGCTGCCAGCTTCACCGCGAACAGCTTGGCCGGCAGCACCTCGAGCGAGTACTCCGACTGCCGCTTGCGGTCGCGTATCTCCTGGAGGATCACCACGCCGACCAGTGCGAAACCGAGCAGCAGTGTGAGGTTGTGGTAGTTGGTGTCCGGTCCGATCTCGGGCAGGAAGCCGTTGGCGGTCTTCTGCAGGCCCTCCGGGAACGGGCCGAGTGTCTGGCCCTCGAGGAAGACCTCGGTCAGACCGCGGAAGATCAGCATGCCTGCGAGGGTCACGATGAACGACGGCATGCCGGCATAGGCGATCAGGAACCCTTGTGCCGCGCCCGCGGCGGCACCCATGGCCAGGCACAGCAGGACCGCGAGCGGCCAGGGCACATCGTTCCTGACCATCAGTACCGCTGCCACACCGCCGATGAACGCGGTGATCGAGCCGACCGACAGGTCGATGTGGCCCGCGATGATGACGATCATCATGCCGATCGCCAGGATCAGGATGTAGCTGTTCTGCAGCACCAGGTTGGAGACGTTGCGCGGCAGCAGGAGGTCGCCGTCGGTCCACACCGCGAACAGGGCCACGATCACGCCGAGGGCTATCAGCATGCCGTACTGGCGCATGTTGCGGCGCATGCCGTCCAGCAGCAGCCGCAAGAGGCCGTCGGCGGCGGCCGATCCGCTCTTCCCCGGCGGCGCGGGGGCCGGCGTCTTGGCGGTCACATCCGTGCTCATCGCGTTACCTCTTTGTCCTTCGTCATCTGACGCATCAGGGATTCCTGCGAGGCCTCCGCCCGCGAGAACTCACCTGTCAGCCGCCCTGCGGCCATGGTGTAGATGCGGTCGCACATGCCGAGCAGTTCCGGCAGCTCGGAGGAGATGAAAACGACCGCCTTGCCCTCGGCGGCCAGCTTGTCGATGACCGTGTAGATCTCGAACTTGGCGCCCACGTCGATGCCGCGCGTCGGTTCGTCCATGATCAGCACGTCCGGACCCGTGAAGATCCACTTGCTGAGGACGACCTTCTGCTGGTTGCCGCCGGACAGCCTGCCCACCCGCTCGAAGACGTTGGGCGCCTTGATGTTCATGGACTTGCGGAAGCTCTCGGCGACCTTGCGTTCCTCGTGGCCGTCGACGACGCCCCGCTTGGACACCTTGTTCAGCGCGCTGAGCGAGATGTTGCGGCCGACGGTGTCGTCGAGGTTGAGCCCGTAGTGCTTGCGGTCCTCTGTGACGTACGCGATGCCGTGCTTGACCGCCTGGGAGACGGTCTTCGTACGGATCTCCTCGCCGTCCTTGAGGACCGTGCCGCCCGCGTACCGGCCGTACGTCCGCCCGAAGACGCTCATCGCGAGTTCGGTGCGGCCGGCGCCCATGAGGCCCGCGATACCGACGATCTCCCCGCGCCGCACATTTATCGACACATCGTCAACAACCTTGCGCTGCTGGTCGATCGGGTGGTGGACGGTCCAGTTGCGGATCTCCAGGGCCGGTGCCGCGCCCGCCACCGCGTCGTGCGGGGTGCGCTCGGGGAAGCGGTGGTCGAGGTCCCGGCCGATCATCCCGTTGATGATCCGCTCCTCGGTGGTCTCCGCGGCCTTCACATCGAGGGTCTCGATGGTCCGGCCGTCCCGGAGGATCGTCACCGAGTCGGCGACCTTGCGGATCTCGTTGAGCTTGTGCGAGATGATGATGGAGGTGATGCCCTGTTCCTTCAACTCCAGGATCAGGTCGATGAGTTTGCCGCTGTCCTCGTCGTTCAGCGCGGCCGTCGGCTCGTCCAGGACGAGCAGCTTCACCTCCTTCGACAACGCCTTCGCGATCTCCACGAGTTGCTGCTTGCCGACGCCGATGTCGGCCACCCGGGTCTGCGGGTGGTCCTCGAGACCGACCCGGCGCATCAGCCGGGTCGCGTGCTTCAGCGTCTCGTTCCAGCTGATGACGCCACCGCTGGCCTGCTCGTTGCCGAGGAAGATGTTCTCCGCGATGGACATGTACGGCACCAGGGCCAGTTCCTGGTGGATGATCACGATGCCGTGGTGCTCACTGGCCCTGATGTCCTTGAACTCGCAGGCCTCACCCTCGAAGAGGATGTCCCCCTCGTAACTCCCGTGCGGGTGGACGCCGGAGAGGACCTTCATCAAGGTCGACTTGCCGGCGCCGTTCTCCCCGCAGATGGCATGGACCTCGCCCTGACGGACGGTCAGTGTGACGTCCGACAGCGCCTTGACGCCGGGAAAGGTCTTGACGATCGAGCGCATTTCCAGGACGGGTCCCGCCATGGTCGTGCCTTCCAATCCCTAGAGTGCGGCGGTTACTTGAGGTCGCTTTCCTTGATGTAGCCCGAGTCGACGACGACCTTCTGGTAGTTCGCCTTGTCCACGCTCACCGGCACCAGCAGGTACGCGGGGACGACCTTCGAGCCGTTGTCGTAGGTCTTGGTGTCGTTGGTCTCCGGCGTCTTGCCGGTGAGTGCCGCGTCGACCATGTTCGAGGCCACCTTGGCGAGTTCACGGGTGTCCTTGTAGACGGTCATCGACTGCTCGTCCGCGATGATCGACTTCACCGAGGCGACCTCGGCGTCCTGGCCGGTGACGATCGGCAGCGGCTTGCTCGCGGAGCCGTAGTCGTCCGACTTCAGCGAGGAGAGGATGCCGATGGAGATGCCGTCGTACGGCGAGAGCACCGCGTCGACCCGCTCGGTCTTGTAGGCCGCGGTCAGGATGTCGTCCATGCGCTTCTGCGCGGTGCCGCCGTCCCAGCGCAGCGTGGTGACCTGCGTCAGGTTGGTCTGGCCCGACTGGACGACGAGCTGCTTCTTGTCGATGTACGGCTGCAGGACGTTCATCGCGCCCTGGAAGAAGTACTTCGTGTTGTTGTCGTCGTTCGAGCCCGCGAACAGCTCGATGTTGAACGGCCCCTTCTTGCTGCCGTCCGCGAGGCCCAGCTTCTCCAGGATGTAGTTGCCCTGGAGCTCGCCGACCTTCTCGTTGTCGAACGACGCGTAGTAGTCGACGTTCTTCGTGCCGAGGATCAGGCGGTCGTACGAGATCACGGGGATCTTCGCGTCGGCGGCCTGCTGGAGCACGTTGTTCATCGACTTGTTGTCGATGGCCGCGATGATCAGGGCCTTCACGCCCTGCGTGATCAGGTTCTCGATCTGGGAGACCTGCTGGTCCGGGTCGTCCTCGCCGTAGACCAACTGGGTCTTGTAGCCCTTGGACTCCAGGTCCTTGACCACGTTGTTGCCGTCCGCGATCCAGCGCTCGGAGGACTTGGTCGGCATCGCGATGCCGATGGTGCCGCCCTTGGCACTGTCCGCGGTCGCGTCACTGCCACCCTCGCTGTCCTGACCGCAGGCGGTGAGGGTGAGCGCGAGGGAGGCGGCTCCGGCTATGGCGGCGAGTGCTGCTCTGCGGTTTCGCATGATCATCATCCTTGATGTCGTGGGACCAGACTCGGTCTCGCGATGCGGGGACGCTCCGAAGGGCGGTTGCGAGAGAAGACCGAGGAGAGGTGTGTGGGATTGTGTGCGGCTGCGTCGTCTTTTGTGAAGCGGTTGGCCCGGAACGTTATGAGGGCGTTTCGAACCGCTGCAGCGCGCCCGGCAGCCGTGAACCGAGCGGCGCCATGTCGCCGTCCGCTCCGTGCCGCGCGAGCAGGTCCAGGGCGAGCCGGCCGCGCCGCACTCTTTCCCTGGCCGTGTGGAGGGTCAGGTCCCGCAGATGGTGCCCGTACGGGTAGATCCCGGGCGCCTTGGACAGGCCGAACTTCAGATAGATCGGTGCGCCGCGCCGGATCAGCTCGGCGACCTCGTACATCCGCACGTACCCGCCGAGGTCGTCGGGGGCCTCGATGTACATGTCCATGGGGGCGGCGGAAACCCGCCGGATCTCGGTGAGGTGATCGAGCGTCAGATCACTCGGCACGTTGAGGGAGTCCGCGCCGAGATGCTCGTACACGGCGTACGAGGCCGGGTTGACCGGACCAACGAGCGCCGAGAGCTTGAGAGTTGTGTCGGCCGGGATGATCCCGGCCACCCGCGCCCGGTGCAGCGTCCAGAGCACGCCCTCGTCGGCGACGAGCAGGCACTTGACGCCCAACTCCGTTGCCCGGACGGCGTCTTCGACACATCCGGCGACCGCGTCGTGACCGCGGGCACGCAGCCCGCCGCCGCGCGAGTCGGTGCGCACCGAGCCGCCGATGTCCCAGGTGCCGCGCGGCCCGGTGAACAGGCAGAGCTCGATGTCGTGTTCGTCGGTCGCCTCGACCATCTCGGTGATCTCGGAGTCGGTCAGCATCCAGACGCCGCTGCCCTGACTGATCCGGTGGATCGGCACATCGAGCCGCGAGGCCTCCTTGAGGACCACGGCAAGCGCCTCGGGCCCCTCCACGGAGGGAACCTCGGTGCGCCAGCGGCCGCCTCCCGGGAAGGCGTGCGGCGAGGCGTCGGCGGGGGAGAGGGCGGGCGCGCCCAGGCCGAGCGCGGCGAGCGCCTGCTCACCGGGTCGACGGGCTGCCGTTGGCGGGGCGTCGGTCACAAGCTGTCCTTCGCGTTCGATGACTGGTGCGTCCGATATCTCGAACGCGGTTCGTGTCGGTGGGTGTACGCCGGTACGGAGTGGTCAGGCACCCCGTACCGGCGTACTGCTAGGGGCGCCGAAGGACCCGGTTCATGGGCGGAGGACGACCTGGTTCATGGACGCAGAAGGACCTTTCCGACCTTGGGATCGCCGGACCCCACCAGCTCGATGGCCTGTGGGAACTCGGCGAGCGGCAGCTCGTGCGTGACCAGCGGCAACGGGTTCAGCAGTCCGGCGCCGAACACCCGCACCGTGTGCGCCCAGGCATCCGGCGGCGCCCCGAACACGGTGTGCACCTCCAGCTGCCGTACGACGAGATCGGTGGGGTCGAGACCCTCCGCACCCGGCGCCGGGATACCCGTGAGGACCAGGCGTCCGCCGCGCCTGAGCAGGGAGGCGGCGGTGCGCGCGGCGGACGCGGACCCGGCGGTCTCGACGACCACGTCGAAATCGTCGGGCAGTTCCTGGTCCCTGGTACGGAAGTCGGTGGCGCCGAACGTCCTGGACAGCTCCGCGCGGTCGGGGCGGGTGCCGACGACCAGCAGCTCGGCCGGCGAGCCCGCCTTGAGGAACTGCACGGCGAACATCCCGAGCGTCCCCGTGCCCACGACCGCGACCCGCTCGCCGGGAAGGGCGTTCGCCTTGAGCGCGGCGGCCGCGATGCAGGCGGCCGGCTCGAGGAGGGCCGCCGCCGTCAGGTCGGCGTCCTCGGGCAGGACATGGAGAAGACGGGCGGGGAGGGTGAGAGTGGCGGCCATCGCGCCCGGCTGGGTGAAGCCGGTCTCCTCGTACCCCGCGGTGCACAGCGTGGTCTCGCCCGCGTGGCAGCGGTCGCAGACCTGGCAGTTGCGGAAACCCTCGCCGACGACCTTCCGCCCCACGAGAGTCGCGGGCACCCCGGCCCCGACAGCCTCCACCGTCCCGGACCATTCGTGGCCGGGAGTGAGGGGGTAACGGACGTACCCCTCGGGCCTGTTGCCCTGATAGACCTCGCGGTCGCTGCCGCAGATACCTACCGCGTGCACGCGCACGAGGGCCTCGCCGGCCTCCGGCTGCCTGGGCTCGTGACCGGTCAGCCGGTGCTCGCCCGGCGCCTCGATGACGACCGCCGTACTCACTGCGCACCCTTCGGCTTGCGCTGCTCCCAGCCGTCCGCCCACAGGTCGAACCTGGCCTGCTGCTGCGGGAACTCGGCCGCCGCGTCGACGTCCAGCTCGACACCGAGACCGGGCTCGTGGGACAGCTCGAAGTAGCCGTCGACGACCTGCGGGGCGCCCTTCACGACCTTCTTGATGTCCGCGTCCGCGAAGTCGTTGAAGTGCTCGAGGATCTTGAAGTTCGGGGAGGTGAAGCCGACCTGGAGGGAGGCGGCGGTCAGGACCGGGCCGCCGACGTTGTGCGGCGCGACGAGGACGTAGTGGGCCTCGGCGGTGGCGGCCAGCTTCCGCGTCTCCCAGATGCCACCGATATGACCCACGTCGGGCTGGATGATGTCGACGGCCTGGCTCTCGAAGAGCTCGCGGAACTCGATGCGGTCGTGGATGCGCTCACCGGTGGCGACCGGGATGTCCACCTTGGCCGCGACCTTCTCCAGGGCCTTGAGGTTCTCAGGCGGGACCGGCTCCTCGAGCCAGGCGGGCTTGAAGGGCGCGAGCTCGTGGGCGAGGCGGATGGCGGTGGAGGGGGAGAACCGGCCGTGCATCTCCAGCATCAGCTCGGCCTCGGGCCCGATCGCGTCGCGCACGGCCTCGATGAGGGAGACGGCGTACAGGCTCTGCTCGTGGTCGAGCTCGAAGTGCCCGGTTCCGAAGGGGTCGATCTTGAGGGCCTTGTACCCGCGTGCGACGACCTCCTGCGCGGCCTTGTGGTAGGCCTCCGGGGTCCGCTCGGTGGTGTACCAGCCGTTGGCGTACGCCTTGACCTTGTCGGTGACCTTGCCGCCGAGCAGCTGCCAGACGGGAACGCCGAGCGCCTTGCCCTTGATGTCCCAGCAGGCCATCTCGATGACGGCGATACCCGACATCACGATCTCGCCGGCCCGCCCGTAGTCGCCGTACTTCATCCGGCGGACGAGGTCCTCGACAGCGAACGGGTCGGAACCGAGAATGTGGTTGGCCTGCGCCTCCCGCAGATACCCGATCAGCGCGTCGGTGTGGCCCAGCATGCGGGTCTCGCCGACTCCGGTGACACCTTCGTCGGTGTGCACCTGGACGTAGGTCAGGTTCCGCCAGGGTGTCCCGACCACGTGTGTGCTGATTCCCGTGATGCGCACGGCAGTTGCCCCCTGTGCTCTTCGGCTCTGTTCGAAATTTCGTCACACGTTCGAAATGCTGGCGTGACAGTAAGGATTCGGCCCCGGGGGTGTCAATGGGTCGAACACATAACGGTTTCGACGCGATGGGTGCGGGATGGCGGGGAATGGTCGGGGGTGTCCTCAACTCGGCACGCCGGAACGGGTGGTTCACTACACAACTTTCACAGCTGTGACTATGAACGTTACCTGTGGGGAATCTAGTCTTCCGGCGTCATGGACTACTGCCACCCGTGCCGCAGGCACCTCAATGGCGCTCTCGCATGCCCGGGGTGCGGCACACCAGTCGAAAAAGTTCGCGAGCATGCGGACGCGGTCGAGCCGCGCCCGGAGGCGGACGATGTCGAGGACTCGTGCGAGGGCGACGACGTACGTCCCAGCGGGCGTGGACGGCGTCGGGGCGCTGCCGCGGGTGGGGGCAGCCGGCGGGACCGGAAGGCCGCCGCGCACCGGCGGCGGCGGCGCGGGGCGCTGATAGCCGGGGCGGGGCTGCTGCTCGCCGCGGGTGGGCTGAGCCTTGCCGAGCTCGGTATAGAGGGGCCCGGGGCCACTCCGCAGGCCGCCACGGCTGACGAGTCCGCCGACGGGGGTGCCAGTCCGGCCGAGACCGCCGTGCCGATCGACGACACGGAGGGCTCCACCGGCACCTCCGCCTCCGGCTCGCCGTCCGCGTCCGACTCGGCCTCACCGTCCGCCTCCGCGTCGCCCTCCGCCTCCGCGTCGCCCTCGGAGTCCACCTCCACCGGCACGGCCCCGGACGCCACGACCTCGGCCCCGAAACCGTCCCGCCCCGCCGCGACATCCGAGGCCCCGACAACCGACCCGACCTCGGCGGACCCGACCGCGGACCCGTCGCCTTCGGAGACGTGCAGCCAGTTCTTGTGGTGGTGCACGTAGGGGGTTTGTTTCGCCCCCTCCGCCCCTACCCGTCCCGTACCTGGGGGCTGCCGCCCCCAGACCCCCGCAACGCGCTGACGCGCTCGTCCTCAAACGCCGGACGGGCTGACACCGGGCGTAGCCCGGAAGCATGGGACGGGTAGGGGCGGAGGGGGCGAAAAACCACCCCCCAGCCCCCTACGCGGCGAGCATCCGCTGCAACAACCCCCGCAAGGAAACCCGCTCCTCCCGCGACAGCCCCGCCAACGGCTCCCGAGCAAACCGCAGCGACTCCCGCAGCCCCCGGGCAACCAGCCGCCCCTCCTCCGTGCAGGCCGCCAGCTTGACCCGACGATCGGTCGGATCCGGCCGCCGCTCCACCAGCCCCCGCGCCTCCAGCCGATCCACGATCCCGGTGACATTCGACGGCTCGCACTTCAGCTTCTGCGCGAGCCGCCGCATCGGCAGCGGCTCAAGCGACAGCAGGCTCAGCAGTCGCGCCTGCGCCCCCGTGAGCGCATGCTCGGCGGCAGCGTCCTCGTACTCCTCGTGGTACCGCGCCACCACCGTGCCGATGAGGTCGACCACCTCAAGCGTCAGGGGGTCGATTCGGGGTGTCTTCTGCGTGGCCATGCGCTCCAGGCTACCTCGTTACTTGACATCATGAAATATTCAGGAGCATGGTTGTTTCAGGTACTGAAGTATCTGAACCACCAGAACCACTAGAGCCACCCGAACCACCAGAGCCGCAGACAGCAACCCGCAGGAAAGGCACCCCCTCATGACCGAGACCCCCCAGCTCCCCGCCGTCAGCCGCGAATGGCACCTGGTCAGCCGCCCGGTAGGGGTGCCGAAGCCGGAGGACTTCGCCCTGGTCGAGGCCGAGGTCAAGCAGCCGGGTGAGGGTCAGGTACTCGTGCGGAACAAGTACCTCTCCGTGGACCCGTACATGCGCGGCCGCATGAGCGACGCCAAGTCGTACGTCGCCCCCTTCGAGCTGGGCAAGGTCATGCAGGGCGGTGCGGTCGGCGAGGTCGTCGCCTCCAACGCCGAGGGCATCGAGGTCGGCGACCACGTGCTGCACTTCTTCGGCTGGCGCGAGTTCGCCGTGGTGGACGCCAAGCAGGCCGTCAAGGTGGACCCGCAGGCGGCGCCGCTGAGCACGTACCTCGGCGTCCTCGGCATGACCGGCCTCACCGCGTACGCGGGTCTCCTGCGCACCGCCTCCTTCAAGGAGGGCGACTCGGTGTTCGTGTCGGGCGCCGCGGGCGCGGTCGGCAGCCAGGTCGGCCAGATCGCCAAGCTCAAGGGTGCGTCGAGGGTGATCGGGTCCGCCGGCTCCGACGAGAAGGTCAAGCTGCTTGTCGAGGAGTACGGCTTCGATGCCGCCTTCAACTACAAGAACGGCCCGGTGAACGCGCAGCTGCGCGAGGCTGCCCCCGACGGCGTCGACGTCTACTTCGACAACGTCGGCGGTGACCACCTGGAGGCGGCCATCGGCCGGCTCAACCGGGACGGCCGCATCGCCATCTGCGGCGCGATCTCCGTCTACAACAGCACCGAGCCCGTCCCCGGCCCGAAGAACCTCGCCCGCCTGATCCAGACCCGCGGCCGCATCGAGGGCTTCCTCGTCGGCGACCACTACGACATGCAGGCGCAGTTCGTCCAGGAGGTCGGCCCCTGGGTCGCCTCGGGCGCGCTCAAGTACCGCGAGACGGTCGCCGAGGGCATCGAGAACAACCTGGAGGCGTTCTTCGGCGTCCTGCGCGGCGACAACACCGGAAAGATGATCGTCAAGCTCTGAGGCCGTCAGGGGTTCTGCTGGACTTCCGGCATACGGTAACTTCTTTCCGAAGTCGTCGCGATCGTGGGCGCGAGTCGCGGCGGACCTAGGAGGAACGCACCGTATGTCCATCCAGCAGACCGACGTCCTGTACACCGCCGTCGCCACCGCCGAGAACGGCCGCGACGGCCGAGTAGCCACCGATGACGGCAAGGTCGACGTCGTCGTCAATCCGCCCAAGGAGATGGGAGGCAGCGGCGCCGGTACCAACCCGGAGCAGCTGTTCGCCGCCGGGTACAGCGCCTGCTTCCAGGGCGCTCTCGGAGTCGTCGCCCGTCAGGAGAAGGCCGACATCTCCGGCTCGACCGTCACCGCGAAGGTCGGCATAGGCAAGAACGAGGACGGGTTCGGGCTCATCGTCGAGATCTCCGCCGCCATCCCGAACGTGGATGCGGCGACGGCCACGGCGCTGCTCGAGAAGGCCCACCAGGTCTGCCCGTACTCGAAGGCGACTCGCGGCAACATCACCGTGACGCTCGTCTGACAGCAGTCGTTGCACATGGCGGAGGCGGCACCCCAAGGACGTGGGGTGCCGCCTCTGTCGTAGCGACCTGCTAGTGCGCGAGTGCCAGCAACGCCCGTGCCACCTGCGGGAATTCACCCTTCGGGTGGTCGCGGAAGAGCGGTTCCGTGCCGAAGAGGACCGCGTGCGGGCCGCTCACGACGGAGGCCTGGCCCGCGGCAGCCGTGGGCCCCGCCGTACCGTCGGCCAGCGGGCGCCAGTGCCCGGAGACCAGCGGATTGCCCGTCCCGTACGACTGCTCCACGCGGACCCCGGGACCGAGATCGGTGAACCAGAGCGGGGCGTAGACGAAGCTGTGGTCCGGGGCGCCTGTGGTGAGCGCGCCCGAATTCGCCACCCGTACAACGCCGTTGGCGTCCCCGTCGCCCGCCACCGGCTGCACGGCGAGCAGCCCTGTGGCGGCGTTGAGGGCCGCGCCGGTGGCTCCGCGGCCCACCAGGCCATGGGCGTTGAGGAAGGCGCCGAGAGCGGCCCGTGCGGCCGTGTTGAGGCCTGCGTGGTTGAGCCCCGACGAGGCGAACAGCACATCCGCGCCGGACCAGTCGAAGCCCGCGTTGAGGATGGCCGTCGACACCGGGACCACGTCGAAGTTCATCTCGCGCAGCGCGAACAGCTCGCCCGGGGTCACCGCGGCGGCGACCCGGGTGAGGCGCAGGGGAGTGCCGCCGGTCACCTTCGTCGCGTCGAAGGCGACGTCGTACTCACGGGCCAGGACGACGGCCTTCGCCCGCGCCGAGCCCGGCACGATCGCGCTGCCGTCCGCGGCCTGCCGTACCGAAACCCCCTGCTTCAGAAGGGAGTTGAGGGCCGCGATCTCCTGCGGGTCGTCGAGGCGGAGCCGCAGATCGCCGCGCGGGGCGACGTACCCGACGTCCGTGGCCGCGCCGACCGCGCGCAGCGGGACGGCCGACAGACTGCCGCTCCGTACCGGCGTGACCGTCGCGCCCCACAGCCGGCCCAGACTCCAGCCCGAGATGTCGTACATGACCGACACCTTGTCGCTGATGTCCGTCCCGTCCGCCAGCATCACATTGGCCATCCCGCGTTTGGCCTGGCGCAGGTCGACGACGTACGAACCCTTCGCGTACGACCGTCCCGCGAGCCGGAAGCCACCGGTCGCGCGGCTGACGCGGACGTCGTTGGCGAGGAGGTGGTCGACCAGACGGGCGGCGGCCGTCGCGGAGCGCTGCGTGGCGCCTGCCGGGATGACGTACGCGCGCGGGAATTCGGTCGTGTAGACGTCCTCGGGGCCGATGCCCGGGACGCCGGGGACCGTCTCTGCGGAGACCGGCACCTGCGCGGCTCCGGTCACGCCACGCCGGAAGACCTCGATCTGGTCGGCGATGAGCGAAGTCCGGTGCGTCTGCGCGAAGTTGAGGGTGGCGCGCATGGCCGCGCCCGCGACATCGACGTTGATCGCGGAGCGCCGCTTCAGCTCGGCGACCGGCAGCGAGTCGTAGGCGGCGTTGTTCACCTGCATCGGGATCTCGACGGTGTGCGCGGCGACCGTGCCGTGGAACGCCGCGTACTGCGGCGTGAAGATCGGCGGCCAGTCGTCCCAGCCCTCCTCCTGGTCGCGGAAGGGGATCTGGGCCGGGTCCACGCCGTCCTTCGCGGGCGTGTAGCCGAGGCCGTTGACGGCGGCCTCCATGCCCAGCGCGTTGGCGTAGGTGTTCTTGAGGAAGAGGTCGTACTCGTAGTTCTCGCCGTGCGGCGGGGTCGTCGGCTCGATCAGCGTTCCGTTGACGTAGCCGTGCAGGTCGACCATGACCGCGGGCTGCTTGTCGATACCGATCTGCCGCATCGCGCGCGCCTCGGGCTGCGAGGCGGTGATGAAGTCCCGGTTCAGGTCGAAGCCGTTGGCGTTGGCGCGGGTGCCCGCGATACGGCCGTCCGGGTTCGCGGTGATGTTGAAGTACAGGCGGCTGTGGGCGAGAAGGTCGGCGGTCTTGGTGTCCTTGGCCGTCGCGAGCTGCTCGATGAGCCCGAGGGCGGCGTCCGTGCCCTCCCACTCGTTGCCGTGGATGTTGTTGTTGAAGAAGACGGGCGTCTTGTACGTCTTCTTCACGGCCGGGTCCTTGGCCGCCGCCTGCGGAGCGTTCTCGATGAGCTCGCGCATCCGGTCCTGGGCGCGCGTCTCACGGCTGGACTCGGGCGCGGTGACGGTGACGAGGTAGAGACGGTGGCCGCCGGCCGATTCGCCCGCGACCTCCACACTCACGCGATTGCCGAGCTCCTGAAGGGCGTTCAGCTTCGGGGCGATCGCGTGGTACGGGGTGAGGCCGAGCTTGATGGACTTGTCGGCGGGGTTCTCCGGGTCCGGGGTGAGGACCTGCTCACGCGGATAGCCGGCGGTGGAGCCGGAGAGGTCGGTGACGGGGGTGGCGAGGGCGTTGAGGGCGGCGCTCGCGGAGTTCCTGGCGGCGCTGCTCCCTTGGCCGTTCTCCTGGCCGGATCCCTCCCGGACAGGCGGTTTGCGGTCCGCGGTGGCGCTCTGCGGGGTGAGCAGGAGCGAGCCGGTAGCCAGGGCGATGACGGTCGCGGTCAGGACGGGTCTCGGTAGGCGCACGCGTCGTACCTCCTGAGGATTCATGAGGATTCCTGAGATCGGTTCAGGGTCGGGTCGGTCGGATCGGTACGGCGAGGTGTACCCGTTCGACTCTCCCGCAACAAGAGGGCGTTGCTGTCACGTACGTCGTCACGCACGCTGTTACTGATGCCGTCAGGTCCGCCGTCACGGATGCCCCGGATGGCGCATGTCCGGTGGGTCGGAGGGGGCATCCTGAGTGCGACGGCCGAGCGGTACGCGTAACGAGGAGGGCCCCTCCATGTCCCCGATTCCGTCGCTCCCCAGCAGGGAGGACGTGCTGCGCATGGCACGCAGCACGACCGACATCACCGGCCAACTCCTCGACACGGCAGGGAACATCACCAGAATCGCGGTCAACACCCTTGATCCCCGGGACGGTTCCGGCGCGGAGGCGCTGCGCGTCCTGCGCGAGACGACGGCCGAGCTGGCCGAGGCGAGCGCGTCGCCGCAGGCGCAGGAAGCCTTCTACCGGATCGTGGACACCCTGACCCGGCTCGGCACCAGCGGGGCACCGCTGGCGGCACACCCCGTGAGCGAACCCGCGCAGGTGCTCCTCTCCGCGCTCGGCGACAGCCTGCTGCCGGTCCTCGACGCGGTGGCACCCGCGGTGGAGGAGGCGGCCGACGCCCTTGCCGAACTGGTCGACGCCGGCTCGCCGTTGCTGCCCGCGGCGGCCGGGATCACCGCGGGCGTACTCCTCGCACTGGCTCCGGTGATCCGGGCCGCCGCGGACGTCCTGCGCGACACATCCCCCGAACTCCGCCGCATCGCCGACGCGTTGACGGCCGCGCTGGCACCACTCCTCCCGCTCCAGGTTGCTCTCGCGGAACGGGCCGCCGCGGTGGGGGCGGGGATCGTACGCGCCTCCCTGCCACCCCTGGCCGACCTCACGGAGGCCGCCGCGACCGCGACGAAGGCGGCCCGCCCACTCCTCATCGCCACCGAGGAGTTCCTCGTCTCCGGCCTGGAACACCTTCAGCCGCTCCTCCTGGGCACGGCTTCACGGGCCGGGCGCGTGGCCCGCTCGGCAGCGGTTCGCGTGTCGGCGGCGGTGTCGCCTGCGGCGGAGCGGGGGGTGGTGGTGGCGGTGACGCCGGTGTGATTCGCTGCCGCTTCAGGGGTTGTTGTGGCGCAGATCTGCCCGCCGTGGAGTGCTCTCGCTGTGCCCATGACAGACTCGGCGATCTGTCAGCCACGCTTGAGGAGGCCCCCTGCCATGCGCCACTTGGCCACCGTGGCGGCCGGTATCGCGGCCGTCGTCCTGCTCACGGGCTGTGGCGCCGGGGATGACGGGAAAGCACCCGCATCGACGTCGAAGAGTGGAGCATCGGCCACGCCGGACTCCGATGGTTCATTCGAAGTCGAGGCGGCGCTCAAGAACGCCGATCCAGCGCCTTACTCGGCCGAGATGACCACGGAAACCTATACGGGCTCCACGCTGACGGTCGTGATGGCCGGCCGGATGAATTTCAACGGATCAGCACCTACGGGCAAACTGACCATGACGTCCTCCGACAGCGTCCCGGAGGACCAGGCGTTCAACGCGGAGACGATCCTGCTGGAGGACGCCACCTACACGCGGACACTCGATGACGACGGAGCAGCTGGGGAGTGGCAGCGCACGGAACTGGACTCCTCAAGCGCGGGCGTAGCTGACTACAGCGCTTACGCGCAGCTGCTCTTGGACCTCGGACCGGAGGCCCGAAAAGGTCCGGAGGAGATGGCCGGAACCCCGGCACACCGACTTTCCGGGAAGCTCACCCAGAACCAGATCCGAACAGTGGACCGTCGGCTGTACGACAAGATGCGCGCCACAGGCACCGAGGAGTTCGCCTGCGACGTATGGGTCAACGAATCCGGCCGAGTCGTGCGCTTCGAGCAGTGGCTCGAGGTGTCCGGCAACTCGGCGCACAACGTCGTGACGCTCAAGAATTTCAGCGACCCGGTGGCTGTGGCCGCGCCTGAGTAGCTCCAGCTCAACCATCGCGCCTTGTAGAGATGGCATTTGGCATCCGACATCAGCGGCTGACACCAACAGCAGGTTCGGACAACGAACCTGCCGGGGGCGATCGTGCCGCGGGCTGGTGGTGGGCATGGGTAATTGAGTCATTACCGGCGTATTGCGGCGTGCCTAATCTCCTGGCAGCCGTACCAGCCGGCGACTGACACAGCACCGCCTCAACGCCGAAGCACACCAACGACCCTCACCACAGCCCACCGGCATCGCATCCAGACGACCCGTCAGCGAATAGACCCCTGCGGCTCACCCGTCCCCGGCGGGCTCAAGATGTCCGTGTCAGACACTCCCGTTCCGGCGTGCCCCGAAGGGCGCGTGACAGCACAGGCAGAGCGTCACTCGCCGCCCTCCGGGCGCGGTGGCGCCACCCGCTCGGCGTCGAGGGTGACGCGGCCGGAGGCGGCGAGGAGCGCGAGGAGTGCGAGCAGGGCCAGCAGGATGACGACCAGTAGCAGGATGGTCAGGACTGTCGGGTGGTTCCAGAGTGCGAAGACCAGGGCGACGATCAGCAGGGCGGCCAGGGCGATCCAGTGGCGGTGGGCCTGGGTCCAGGTGCCCACCCGGCCGGTGCGGACCTGGTGGCCGTAGGCCCACTGCGCTGTGGAGTCCGCGGCGCGCTCGGATGTGCCGCGGACGGCGCGTGGCAGCCGTCCGGGGCCGATCAGGTAGGCGCCCAGCGCGATGATCACGCCGAGGACGATCGCCGTGCGCAGGCTGACCTTCAGGAAGTGCAGCAGGGTGTCGAAGATGGCTGCCGCGGCGGCCTCCGACTGCACCTGGGGCGGGAGGTGGTCCAGGTAGTAGCGGCGGGCGATGACCAGGCCGATGGCCACGACCAGGCAGGCGAAGGCCGCGCCGAGGGCGGTACGGGCCAGGGCCCGGCGGCGCCGGTGGGCCAGCAGCACACCGGCCGCGCCGATCAGCACGACGAGCACGGGGAACCAGTTCCCGATCACGTCCAGCAGATGGGCACCGTCGCGGATCTTCTTCAGCTGGTCCGATTGGAAGAGCACCATCTGCTTGTCGACGTCGGGGATCTTGGCGGCCGGCGACAGGCCGGCGTCCACGAGCGCTTCCTTGACCTGGTCGACGGCTTCGCCGACGTCGAGGGTGACTGTTCCGCCGTTCACGCCCACGGCTCCTCGGCCCTCGCCGGTGAGCGCGTGCACGACCGCGGAGTGGGCCTCCCGGTTGGCGTTCGTCCAGATCCGCTCGAAGCGGTCGCTCTCCACGAAGCGTGTGGCCACCTTCTCCACCGTGTCGTTGACCACGGAGTCGAGCTGCGGGCCCAGACCCTTCACGGCGTTCGCTGCCCGCGGCGGTAGTCCCTGCGACTGCAGCCAGGCGGCGATGTCCGCAGCGGCCTGGCTGCCGTTCACCCGCACGTCGGCGGCTTGGGTAATGCGGTTGACCGCCGCGGCCTCGATCGCCGGATCCGAGGCCAGCGGCGAGACCGTCGCCACGTACCGGTCGGTGTCCAGAGCGATGCCGTGCACCCACACCGTGAGCAGTGCGATCGGCACCAGGATGCAGGTGAGGACGATGAGTACTGCCGAGGCGATCTTCTGCGTGATCCGCGCGGCCGCCGAGCCGTGCTTGTGTCCACTTCCGGCCGCGTCACCCGCGTCCCCCTCGGGGGCGGCATCGGGCTCGGACGAATTGTGCGGGGTGGTCATGGAGGGCTCCCGGGGGATTGGCCTCCCTCCATTCCCGCCGCTTTACGGCGAGACGGCACGCCCAGGTGGGCCGTACGGGCAGGAGGTGGCCAACCACCCCGGCGCGTGACCCCGCAGTGCGGGCCGCGGTCCGTGCCGGTCGCACGCCGCGTGCGCGCACTGTGTCACCGCGATGGCCGTGACGGCTCCGGGTGAACGCACGCGTCGGCGAGGGCGTCCGCTCTCAGCCTTGAGCCTCGATCTCGGCATCGGCGACGGCGATGACGATGCCGAGTGCCTTGGCGATGTTGCCCGCCGCTGTCATGACGCGGGCGGTGCCCACGATGGGCGCGATGGCGACCAGGACGTCCTGCAACTGTTCGGCGGTGAGACCGGCCTTGAGAGCGGGGTCGATATGGGCCGCGTAGGAGATCGGCGGGGCGTCCGAGGCGGCGAGCGCCGCGATGCGCGTGAGTATGAGCATGTCCGGGGCCAGCCCGCATCGCTCGATCGAGTCGACCGTCATGGCGGCGAGGGTGTCCAGGACAGGGGTTTCAGATGCAGTGGACATGTCGCATGCCCTCCTGGTGAGTTCCGAGCCCGAGAGAGCTACGAGGCGGAGAGAACCGGGTTCCGCGAACGCGAAGCTCCCTACAACCCTAGAACCCCGCTGCCGGTCGGGCACCCCGAGGTGCGGTGTGATCCCGGTGGGCCGAGATTGGAACAGCGGCTTCGTGATCTGGGCGCTGTGCACCGCTCCCAGTCCCTCGGAGCGATGAAACGGGGGACAGCCTCGAGGCGCGGCCCGACACCAGGTCGCTTCCGGATCGGAGACACCCATGAAGGACTTCAAGTTCGAGCAGAAGCGCTCGCTGTCACGCCTTGAGGCGGCCGACCAGCTCACGGCACTCGCAGCCGCGCTGCGGAAAGGCGAGGATGCAGAACTGGAACTCGGCCCGGCAACTCTGAGCCTGCGGATCCCCGACGACCTTCGCAGTGAGATCGAGGTCGAGATCGGCGATGGGGAGATCGAGTTGGAGATCGAACTCAAGTGGCCGACGGCGCCGACCCGGACAGAGCCGTCACGGACGGCGGCACGCACGGAGAAGGCCACAACGCGAAAGAGCGTGCCCGCAAAGCCGAGGCGCACCGGTACGGGCGCCAAAGGAAGCAAAAGCGCGAAGCGGTCCGCTACGAAGACGTCCTGAGTCGCGCCGAGAGCCGAGAGTTGCGCCGAGGGCCGAGCGCCTCGGGCCGGCAGACCACACAGGGTCCGTCAGGCAGCCGACGAACCCCATGAACCATCGACGCTAAAGTTTCCCCATGCGTGACTTCGGGGTGGGCTTCAACTACTTGCTACAGGGCCAGCGATGGGTGGCGAGGCACGGGAAACAGTACGGATTCGGTCTGCTCCCGGGGCTGATCACCCTCGTGCTGTACGCGGCGGCCCTCGTCGCCCTTGCGATATACGGCGACGACTTCATCACCTGGTCGACCCCGTTCGCGGACGACTGGACCAGCCCCTGGCAGGGCCTCTTCCGCGGCTTCCTCACCGCCGTACTGTTCGCCCTCGCCCTCCTGCTCTCCGTCGTCACCTTTACAGCGGTCACCCTCCTCATCGGCCAGCCCTTCTACGAGAACCTCTCGGAGAAGGTCGACCGTGACGTCTCCCCGGACGGCACGGCCCCCGAGTCGGGCCTGCCGCTGTGGCGGGAGCTGTGGATCTCGGCCCGCGACAGCCTCCGTATCGTCGCCAGGGCTGCCCTGTGGGGCGTGCTGCTCTTCGCGCTCGGCTTCATCCCGTTCGTCGGCCAGACGGCGGTCCCGGTGATCGGCTTCTTCGTCACCGGCTTCTTCCTGACGGAGGAACTGGCGGGGGTGGCCCTGCAGCGCCGCCGAGTCGAGCTCCGCGACCGCCTCACCCTGCTCCGCTCCCGCAAGACCCTGATCTGGGGCTTCGGCACCCCCCTCGCGGTCTCGTTCCTGGTCCCCTTCGTCGCCGTCTTCCTGATGCCCGGCGCGGTCGCGGGCGCCACACTGATGGCCCGCGACCTGCTGGGCGAGGAGACTACGGACGGCGACCGGGACAGGAACGGCGCGGACGACCAGGAACCTGCGTCCGCGGGCTGACCGGCGTCCACGCCCCCGTCAGGAGGGCTGACCCGCGTCCACCGCCACCGTCAGGATCGCCCGCACCTGCGCGATGATGTCCAGCCGGTTCTGTACGAACTCGGGGTCGGTGACGGTCCCGGTCGCCGGGTCCGTGTTGCCGGTCCCGAACTGCAGCACCGGCGTGTGCACATGCCCACCCGGCAACTCGTCATGCAGCCCGAGCCGGTCGCGCAGCAGCGTCGCGCGGTACGCGATCTCGTTGGAGAGGTAGTTCCCGCCGCCCCCGGAACGGGCCACCGAGCCCGGGGTCGGACCGTCCGGACGTACGACCTGCTCCGTGCCGCCCGCCGGGATCTCGGTTACCGACGTGTTGTCGTACACCGGGAAGCGGCCCGTGCTCGCGTCCACGATCGCCTTGTACGGCAGGGTCGTTGACGTCCACTGCGGCTGCGAGGCCGGATCGGTGACCGGGACGGTCTCGGTCCGCGAGAGGTTCTCGTTGTCGGGGAAACCGCCCCGCCAGGCCCCGTTGGTCCGCTCCACGTCGAACCGGCCGACCCGGCCCTGGCTCACCGTCGTGAACAGGTCCACGCGGGGGAGCTGCTTCCGCAGTGTCCGTTCCACCGTCTGGTCGGCGAAGTCCTGCCAGCGGACGGGGAACATGGCCGTCTCGACGCGTGCAGGCCCGTCCGCGGTCTGGATCGTCGTGCCGTCGAGGGCGAGGGCGGTGGCTCCGGAGGGGTTGGAGATCCGGATGTCACGGTCCAGCGTGAACGGGTCGAATCCGGTGACCAGGATCCGCTTCACGCTCTTGCCGTGCGGGTAGCGGATGGCGTTCTGGCCGCGCGAGGTCTCCTCCAACTTGCCCAACAGCTTGTCTCGTTGGGCATCCGTGAGCCCGAACTCCGGCTCCCACTGGCGCACTTCGCGTGTCATGCTCAGCCGCGCCCAGTACAGCGGCCGGTCGTCGTCCCGGCTCAGATCTCCGCCCGCCGGGCCCCGGCCCTGTGCCCGGTCCACCGCACGAGTCCACAGCTGCGAACCCTGCCGTACGACGATGCGCTCGGCCTGCGCGTACGAGTCGGCGCTGCCCAGCGCCCGCGCGAACTCCGGTGCCACGGAGTCGAATCCGGAGCGCGCCAGGATCTCCTGAGGCGCGGCCTTGTCGAGCCGCAGCTCCTCCACGGTGAAGGTCTCGGCGGCCGAAGAGGCGGCGGACGCGTTGGGCGCCGCCGAGAGCCCCGCCACCAGGGCCAGTCCGAGTACGCCGATCCGAACACGTATGTGCGTCAAGGGAATTCAGGCCTTCCGTCGCCGTGGGGTGCTGCCGGATGGCCGCAGTATCGCGTGACGGACGGGACGTACGCCATGGGGTGTGGCTCAGGTGGGGATCTTCGCGGCCGTCTCCCGCAGTGCCCGCAGGAACGCTTCCGCCGCCGGGGTCAGGGACCGCCCTCGTACCGTCGCCGCGTACACCGCCCGCGCGGGCGCGGCCTCGTCGAGCACCGGGAGCAGCGTGATGTCGGGACGTACGGACTCCGCGGCGAGCGCCGGGATCAGGGCCACGCCGAGACCGGCGGCGACGTATCCCTGCTTGGCGGTCCACTCGGCCACGACGTGCGCCACGCGCGGGCGGAAGCCGTGCCGCAGGGCCGCGTCGAGGAGGGTGCCCTCGGGGCGGGAGCCGCCGGAGATCCAGTCGGCGTCGGCGAGTTGGGGGAGTCGTACCGAGGGCTCGGCGGCGAGCGGGTGGCCGGCGGGGACGGCGACGTACAGGGACTCGTCGAGGAGGTGGTGCAGTGTGTACGCGTCCAGCGGGGCCCGGCCCGTCGTCGAGACGATCGCCAGGTCCAGACTGCCAGCGGACAGCCGCTCCAGGAGTACGGGCGTGAGCCCCTCCTCGCGGGTGAGCCGCACCCCCGGGTGGCGGGTGCGGAACGCGGCGATGGTCCGCGGTACGAGGGCGGCGTCGGCCGTGGCGAAGGCGCCCACCCGCAGCCGTCCGCCCGCCACCTCCCGTAGCGCCGTCAACTCGCGCTCCGCCCCCTGCAGCCGCTCGACCACGGCCTCGGCGTGCGGCACGAGGATCCGCCCGGCCTCCGTCAGCCGTACGCCCCGGGGCAGCCGGTCGAAGAGCGGGGCGCCGCCGAGCGCCGACTCCAGCGAGGAGATCTGCCGCGACACCGCGGACTGCGTCCACCCGAGGGTGCGCGCCGCCACGGTGAACGAACCGTGCCGGGCGACGTCCAGGAACACCCGCAGCCACACGGTCGAGAGATCGGGAGCGTCCTCGCCGGTCCCGACCGCGTCCGCGGCAGCCCCGACCGCGCCGCCCGTCAGATTGTCATGCGCGTTCTGCATGTCACCCATGCTAGACATTCGCTTGTCGCATCGCCCGTGCATGCCTAGCGTCGAAGGCATGGAAAAGATCGCCTTTCTCGGACTCGGCCACATGGGCGCCCCAATGGCCCGCCAACTCCTGGGATCCGGACACCCGTTGACGGTGTGGAACCGCACCGCCGCCAAGGCGGAGCCGCTGGTCGCCGAGGGAGCCACGCTCGCCGCCACCCCGGCGGAGGCCGTGCGGGACGCGGATGTGGTGATCACGATGCTCGCCGGCCCGGCGGCGCTCGACGCGGTCGCGGACGCCGTCGTGCCGGAGCTGCGCCCGGGCGCGTACTGGGTGGAGATGTCGACCGTCGGCCCGGACGTGATCAAGGAACTGGGAGCCCGGCTCAAGGACGGTGTGACGCTCGTCGACGCGCCCGTGGCGGGCAGCACCGACAGGGCCGCCGCGGGGCGGCTCGGCATCCTCGCGGGCGGCGACGTGGCCGGTGTCGAGCATGTGCTGACGCACTTCGGCACGGTCACCCGCACCGGGCCCCTCGGCTCCGGCGCCGCGCTCAAGCTCGTCGTCAACGCTTCCGTCGTCGGCGGGGTCGCCCTTGTCGCCGAGGCGATGCGCCTGGCGGACGCCCTCGGAGTCGACGAGGACACCGCGCGCAACGCCCTCACCAACGGTCCGCTCGGCGGAGCCGTCGGCCGTGCCTTCGCCGAAGGCGTGCACTTCGACACCGCGCTCGCCGTGAAGGACGCCGACCTGGCGACGAAGGCGGCCCGACTCCCGGTCATGGAGGCGGTGTTGGAGCAGTTCAGGCGTGCTGCCGCGGACCCGGCCGTCGTCCACGAGGACATCGCGAAGGCCGCGGCCCACATCCGCCGCTCGTCCTGACGAACCCGATGGGCCTGATGGGCTCGACGAGCCCGACGGGCCCGACAGGCCTGAGAAACCCGCGAATCCCAACGAATCCGAGGAGCCCCGTGCAGGTCACGCTCGACAACCCGCCCTCCGCACCGCAGCCCGCCAACGCCTACTACTCCCAGGTCGCCCGTGTCGAACTCCCGGGCGGCGGAGCCCTGTTGTACCTCTCCGGCCAGGTCGCCGACGGAGCTGACCTCGCCACCCAGAGCCGCGGCGTCTTCGAGACCATCGACGCCCTGCTGAAGGCGCACGGCGCGACCCTCGCGGACATCATCAACATCCGCACCTACCTGACGGACATCGGCAGACTCCACGAATACGGCGCCGTACGACGGGAGTTCCTCACCGGGACCGCGCCCACCAGCATGACCTTCGAGGCCGCCCGCCTCTTCAAGCCTGACGCCCTCGTGGAGGTGGAGGTCGTCGCGGCGGTCAGCCCTCGCCCGGCGGGGAGTCCGACGGGGAGCCCGACAGGGAGTCCGGCGGGGGATTCTCGCCCAGCAGCGTAAGAAAGTCCCTGAACGCGCCCGGCATGTCCACCGACTCCGGGTCAAGCAGCCACTGGTACTGGAGTCCGTCCATCACCGCGACCAGGAGGGGGGCGGCGCGCTCCGGGCTGAGTCCGTTCGGGAGCCGCTCCCCGTACTCGGCGCGCAGTACCGAAGCCATGCTCGCCCGCACGGCCGCGTACCGCTGGGTGAAGAACTCGCGGGCGGGGTGCCCCTCCGTGACGCTCTCGCCGAGCAGTGCCGAGAAGGTCTGGATGATCCCGGGCCGCATGGCGTTGTACTCGACGAGCGAGCTGAGCAGGTCGACCCGCCACTGGGTGTTGGGGACCGCGTCCCACTGGTCGCGCTCCTTGAGGACGGCGACGAGCAGGGCCTCCTTGGTGGGGAAGTGGTGCAGCAGCCCCTGCTGGGTGAGGCCCACGCGCTCGGCGACCGCGGCCAGGCTCGCACCCCGGTAACCGCGTTCGGCGATCACCTCCAGGGCCGCGCGCACGATCTCCGCGCGCCGTTCCTCACTCCTGGTCCTGGTGGTCATGGCGTCACGGTACCGGCATCCGATCACCCCGAATATAACGTCAAGATAACGAAACCTACCGCTCTACAGGTAACGGGTGCAGGATGAGGACGTCCAAGGACTTCAACGAGGAGGTGCCGCCGTGGCGGAAACAGCGGAGAGCCGGGTCGGGAGCCATGCCGGAAGCGCGGCTGAGAGCGCGGCCGGAAGTACGGCCGACCAAGCCCGCGAGGCGGTAGTCGAGGCGGCTCTCGCCAAGCTCGGCATCGATGCGAAGGCGAGGCTGCTCTCCGGGCAGGACATGTGGTCACTGCCCGCGCTCCCCGAGATCGGGCTGAAGTCGCTGGTCATGTCCGACGGCCCGATCGGTGTCCGCGGCGTCCACTGGACCGCCGACGACCCCTCCATCGCGCTCCCGTCCCCGACCGCGCTCGCCGCCACCTGGGACCCGGCCCTGGCCCGCCGCGCCGGCGCCCTCCTCGCCCAGGAGGCCCGCCGCAAGAACGTCCACGTGCTGCTCGCGCCCACCGTGAACCTGCACCGCTCCCCGCTCGGCGGCCGCCACTTCGAGGCGTACAGCGAGGACCCGTACCTGACCGGCGCGATCGGCAGCGGCTACGTGAACGGCGTCCAGTCCGGCGGCGTCGGCACCACCGTCAAGCACTTCGTCGCCAACGACGCCGAGACCGACCGCTTCACGGCGAACAACCTCGTCTCCGAACGAGCCCTGCGCGAGCTCTACTTGGCCCCCTTCGAGGCCATCGTCGAGAACGCCCACCCCTGGGGCATCATGACCGCCTACAACTCGGTCAACGGCACGACCATGACCGAGCACCGCTACCTGGTGAACGAGATCCTGCGCGGCGAATGGGGCTTCGACGGCTTCAACGTCTCCGACTGGATGGCCGCCCGCTCCACGACCGGCGACATCGAGGGCGGCCTCGACGTCGCCATGCCCGGACCGAAGACGGTGTACGGCGAACCGCTCGCGCAGGCCGTACGCGACGGCCGCGTCCAGGAGTCGACGGTCGACGAGGCCGTACGCAACGTCCTGCGCCTCGCCGCCCGCGTGGGCATCCTGGACGGCGCCGAACCGGTAGTCACCGAGCCGCCCGCCACCATCGACGGCGAGGCCCTGGCCCGCGAGATCGCCCGCCGCGCCTTCGTGCTCGTACGCAACCAAGGAGCCAACCAAGGCGCCAACCAAGCAGCTCTCCCGCTCAAGCCCGGCACGGTCGCGCTCATCGGCGCCGCCGCCCGCGACGCCCGCGTCCTCGGCGGCGGCTCCGCCACCGTCTTCCCCGCCCGGATCGTCTCGCCCCTCGACGGCCTCACCGCCGCCCTCCCCGAAGGCGGCCTGACGTACGCCGTCGGAGCCGACCCGAACGAGGAACTCGCCGTCGCGGACAAGGGGTTCGAGCTGCGCGCCGTCTGCCGCGACGCGGCCGGCGAGGTCATCGGCAGCGGCTCCGCGCCCAACGGCCAGATCCAGTGGATGGGCGACGACCTCCCGGCCGGCGTCACCCACGACACCCTCCACACCGTCGAGCTGACCGGCACCTTCACCCCGCGCGACAGCGGCCCGCACACCTTCGGCGTCAAGGGCCTCGGCGCCTTCACACTCACCGTCGACGGCACGACGTACTTCGACGACGTCCAGCGCACCGACAAGGACGACCCCTTCGAGGCGTTCTTCGGCGCCCCGGTGCCCCGCGCCCAGGCCGAACTGACCGCGGGCGAACCGGTGACCGTCTCCCTCACCCACGTCGTCACCCTCCCCGAGGGCATCCCCATGAAGGTGATCGGCTTCGCGCTCGCCCACCAGGAGCCGCAGCGCGACGCCGACGAACTGATCGCCGAGGCCGTCGAGGCGGCCCGCGCCGCCGACACCGCCGTCGTCGTGGTCGCCACCACCGACCGCGTCGAGTCCGAGGGCTTCGACCGCAAGGACCTCCGACTCCCCGGCCGCCAGGACGACTTGGTCCACGCGGTCGCCGCCGCCAACCCGAACACCGTGGTGGTCGTCAACTCCGGCTCCCCGGTGGAGCTTCCCTGGCGGGACGAGGTCGCGGCAGTCCTGCTGAGCTGGTTCCCCGGCCAGGAGGGCGGCGCCGCCCTCGCCGACGTCCTCACCGGCGCACACGAGCCGGGCGGCCGCCTGCCCACCACCTGGGGCTCCCTCGCGGCCGCCCCGGTCACCCAGGTCGTCCCGACCGACGGCGAACTCGCCTACACCGAGGGCGTGTTCATCGGCTACCGAGCCTGGGACAAGGCCGGCGCCACCCCCTCGTACGCCTTCGGGCACGGCCTCGGCTACACCGACTGGACGTACGAGTCGATCGAGGTCGACGGCACCACCGCCAGGATCCGCGTCCGCAACTCCGGCGAGCGCGCCGGCCGCGAGGTCGTCCAGGTCTATCTGGCCCCGGTGGAGACCGACGCCGAGCGCCCCGCCCGGTGGCTCGCCGGTTTCGCCGGTGTCGAGGCCGGACCCGGCGAGAGCGTCGAGGCCGTCGTGGAACTCCCGGACCGCGCCTTCGAGATCTGGGACGAGACGGCGAACTCGTGGGCATTTGTGAAGGGTTCGTACGAGATCCAGGCAGGACGTTCGATCGCGGACCGTCGCGTCGCTTCGACCATTACGGTCTGAGCCAGGACGAGCCGTCCTCCCGAGCAGCCCCGGTCCGGAACCTGACATCCGGGCCGGGGCTCGGGGGAGAGCCCCCTGCCCCTAGGTCGTGTTTTAGAAGCTGGTGACCTGGCTGGTTGGCCGCCCGGGGTGGTGGCGGGCGGCCAACCAGATGGTGAGGTCGCGGGCGATGCCGTTGATGCTGGTCGAGGTGGGTGACCTGGTGCTCTTTGCGGGTGGTGTCACGGCGGACGATTTTGTAGCCGCCTTCTTCCAGGACGGCCACTGAGGCGAACCACACGGGTCCTCGTCGGGCTGGATGACCACGAAGGTGTTGTCCGGAGTCGTTGAGGTCGCTGATCATCATGGACAGCGCCTCCAGTCAGCGATCACTGCGGCGGTTGAGGTGTCCCACGGGAGTATCCTGCTGCGGGAGTTGCAGGTGACAGCGTCGAGCGGACGAAGTTCCAGCCGGGGGGCAACGTGGTGCGCATGCTTAAGGCAGTACTCCCAGTCCTTGCTCTGGTGGCGGCGGGGTGTTCTTCGTCCGAGGGTAAGGATGAGCAGCGGCTGACCGAGCAGCGGGAGAACTACTGCATGCAGCTGGGGACGTGGCAGAAGGCGCGGAACGCGGCGGGCACGGACACACCGGAGTCGTCAGGGTACGACGAGGTCGGGGCCGTCGCTCAGGACGCCTTTCTCGCGATGCAACCGCTCCGGGATGAGACCGTCGGCGGAGGCCGCACCTTGGGGGAGGCGACGGCGGCAGCGATGAACAACGGTGACTCCGAGGCGGAGGGGCGTGTCGTGAAGTACTGCGGAGATGTCGGCTTCGAGACGCTGACCCGCTAGGACTGTTAAATATCTACCTCGCCCCGGTCAGCATGGAATGTGCAACCGACAGCTCAGGCCCGTCATAACCATTCGCCGATCGCGGCGACCAGGACGGTGGCTTCGAAGCGGACCGAGAGTTTGTCGAACCGAGTGGCAACCGCCCGGTTGCGCTTGAGCCGGTTGATCCCGCACTCGACCGCGTGCCGGGCCTTGTAGTCTTCGCGGTCGAAGGCCGGAGGCCGCCCGCCGGCCTTGCCTCGCCGCTTGCGGTTGGCGACCTGGCTGGAAGGCTCCGGGATCGTGCACCGGATCCCACGCTGTCGCAGGTAGGCCCGGTTGGCGCGTGAGGAATACGCTTTGTCGCCCCGCACCCGCAGAGGGCGGACACGAGGACGGCCAGGCCCGGTGCGTGGCACTCGGACGCCTTCCAAGACGGCGGCGAACTGGGGGCTGTCACCACGCTGGCCTGCGGTGACCAGCAGGGATAGCGGCCGGTGGCCTTGTTCGCAGGCCAGGTGGATCTTGGTGGTGAAGTCGCCGCGGGACCGGCCGAGGCCGTGGTCGTCGGGTTCGACATGGATGCCGCCTGGCGGTTCCTTCTGGGCCCGTCCGTCGCGGCGGGCACCTGCTGCGTGCTGGTGGGCTCGACAGATCGTGGAGTCGACGTTGACCTCCCACGTGATCAGCCCTGCCGCGTCCGCCCCGGCTTGCAGTCCGGTCAGCAGCACGGGCCAGATGCCGTCGCGCTGCCAGCGACGGAAGAGTCCATAGACGGTCTGCCATGGCCCGTACTCCGACGGCAGATCCCTCCACGGACCACCGGTCCGCACTCGCCAGCGGATCCCATCGATCAGCTTCCGCCGGCCCACCGGCGGCCGACCCGACACCGCGATCGGCAACAACGGCTCCAGCACGGACCACTGCTCGTCAGAAAGATCCCCTCGCCCCACACCGAGATCATCACAACGCAGGACGAGGAGACCGAGGCACTTTCAAACACCGCCTAGCCGCTAGTCGCGCACCCCGAAGCCATAGGCGGTCTCCGACCTGTACACCCCGCCCGGCCGCAGCTCGGTGCTGGGGAACTCCGGCCGGTTCGGGGAGTCGGGGAAGTGCTGCGTCTCCAGTGCGATGCCGTCGCCGGGTGCGAACGGCCCCGAGGCATCCAGGTGGTCGGCCGTGTAGAGCTGGAGGCCGGGCTCGGTCGTCGCCACGGTCAGTACGCGCCCGGAGGCCGGATCGTGCAGCTCGGCGACCTCCACCGGCGTCCCGGTCAGCCCCTTGTCGAGCACGAAGTTGTGGTCGTACCCGGCGCCCACCTTCCGCGCCTCCCGGAAGTCGAAGCGCGTGCCGTGCACGCCCTCGAACTCCCCGGTGGGAATCAGATCCACGTTCACCGGCGTCAACCGCGAGGCGGCGATGCGGAGTTCGTGCCCGCCCGCGCTGCCCGAACCGCGGCCACCCAGATTCCAGTACGTGTGGTTCGTCAGGTTCACCACGGTCGGCGCGTCCGTGACCGCCTCGTACGCGATCCGCAGCGCGCCGCCCTCGTCCAGCGTGTACGTCGCCGAGACCTCCAGTCGCCCGGGGAAACCCTCCTCGCCGTGCGGAGCGACCCGCGACAGCCGGACCCCGTGTTCGACCGGCTCCGCGTCCCACACACGCTTGTCGAAGCCGAACTCGCCGCCGTGCAGGGAGTTGGTGCCGTTGTTCTGGGCCAGGTGATACGTCAGACCGTCGAGCGGGAAGCGGCCGCCCGCGATCCGGTTCGCGTACCGGCCGACCAGCGCCCCGAAGTACGGCTCCGGATGCGCGAGATACCCCGCCAGGTCCGGGAAGCCCAGCACCACGTCCACGGCCCGCCGGTCCCGGCCGGGCACCTCGGCCGACTGCACGATTCCGCCGTACGTCAGGACCCGTACCCGCACGCCGGAACGCTCCAGCGTCCAGCGGTGAACGGGGGTGCCGTCGGGAAGGGTGGCGAAGAGTTCGTCGTACATGATCGGAAGCGTCTCAGATCAGCTTAGTGATCCTGTACCAGACGTGGTGTCTGGCAGCGGGATTTCCCATCGTGGAGGGGTGGCGTGGGTGTGCAGGTGGAAGCCTGCGCCCAGTGCTGCTCCTCGTGGCCGGTGACCGGCTGTGGTGGGTGTGCTGGTCGTGGTCACGTTCTGGTGCCGGTGGGCTGCGCGGGGCAGTCTGGGCCGGCCCGTTGGTGCGTGTCCCTCCGGACGCTTGCCCGCCGGGCCCGAGGGGCTGGTGGGGGAGGGTGCCCTGCGTCGCCTGGGCGCGGGGCGGGTGGAGCGAGGCCGGGTCGGGCCGGTCTTGGACCGGTCCGACCGGCTGGCTTTGATGGTGGTCGGGGTGATGACCGCCGTGGCTTCGAGTTTGTCGATGACCGTGCGGATCACCGTCTGCCCGGTGGTGCGGTCGGTGACGGTCTTGGTCTGGTGGGTGAGGCCGCGTGCGGCGATGCGCTGCCAGGCGCCCTGGTCGCGGTCGCCCTGCCAGCCGCAGTCCGGCTGGGGGCAGATGGCCCACTTCCATCCTGCGGTGGTGGGCCGGTCGGGGGCTTTGCGGTGGCGCAGCGGGGTCAGGCACCGGGGGCAGTGCCGGGAGGTGTTGCGTGGCGGGACGGTGACGACGGCGATCCCCGTCTCGGCGGCGAGGTGGCGGATACGGTCGGTGATCTGGCCGCGGACGGTCTGGGACAGGCGGGTGTTCATGGTGCGGCCCATGCCTTTGGCTTCCATCGACCGCAGGTCTTCCAGATAGATGACCGTCGCTCCGGCGGCAATCGCCTGGTCGACCGCCCAGCGGGCGGCAGCCCACGCGAGGGCACCGTTGAGGTTCGTGCGGCGTGCGCTGACGCGGCGGGTTTCCTCGCGCAGGACCTCGTGCCGGGTGTGCAGCGGGTGTCCGGTGTTTTCGGTGGTGTCGCCGATGAGCCGCTGGTACTGGTCGGCCTTGGCGTGCAGGTGTTCGGACAGGCGGCGCAGGCGGTGCTGTCTGGCCAGTACTCCCTCGGCGCGGAACTGGGCTCCCGTACCGAGGGCGGTGAGGCGGCCGTCGTCGTGGAGCCGGGCGGCCCCAGCGGACAGTAGGGTGTTCAGGCCCCAGTCCACACCCAGTGCCACGCGGTGACCGGTGCGGTGGGTCTTGGGTACGGCATGGGTGTAAGAGAGATCGGCGCGTACCCGGCCGCCTGCCATACGCAGGGTGGGAAGGTGCAGTACCGCGTTCGCCGGGATGGTCGGCGGCAGGGCGATGGGGCAGGCCACCCAGGTCCAGTCACGGTAGGAGCGCGGGTCGGGCCGGGTGGGCAGTTGCAGCCGCAGCAGCACCCGCCGCGGATCGGACCCGGAACGCTCGATGGTGGCCTGCTGCCCGTCACAGGCGGACAGCAACAGCATCCGCGCCGCCCGGGGCGCCTCCTCCAATTCGAACACCCCCGCAGGCAGGCGGCCGTGCTCACGCTCGAACGCGGCGATCTGCCGGGTACGGGAACGAATCACACCCGACGGGAGATACCGGCCGCCAGGAACCGCCTCCCGCACCGCGTCCCACTCCCCGCCGGTGCGCCGGGCCGGGTCGGCCGGCCAGGCGGCGAGGACACCGGCCGTGAGGTCGGCCCGCCACTTCGCCGAGCGCAGCGCACGCCCGGCCTGTTCCTGGGCCATCCGCACGATCCGGTCGTTGACCTTGATCCCGTCCGGAGCCTCGATGGTCCAGCCCAGACGCCGCAACGCCATCCACGCGTTCGACGGCAGCTTCCGCCCACCTGCGTCCTCGCCGGAAGCAAGAACGTCCACGTCGGCCGCGTTCCAGTGCTCAGCCAGGAGCTCGGCGGCCATGCCGGGCACGAGATCAGCGGCCCAGCCGACCCGCTGTGCCAGCGCCGCGGCCGACAGTAACTCGCCCGTCTTCTCCACCACGCCCGCCCGCAGCAGACCACGGGCACAAGCAGTACGGGCCGTCTCACCCGCCCCCAGCGGCAGCCTCCGGCTCACCAGTACCCCCCTCCCGACCCGTGGTGCTGTCATCAGATCAACGACACCCCAGCACAAAGGTCACGCATTCGATCCACGCACTCACATACGACACCGACGCCAATGCCGCTGCCGAACACATGGCATGGGCGACCGCCAGACGACACATCACTACGGATACCAAAGGAAGCCCGTGAGCCTAGGCCAACCAGTCACGAACGAACGCCTGGCCACCGCGTTACGACGTGGTCATGCGCGCATCGGCAGAGGCCCGGAGCAGCGCCGGTCAGGCCACCGGTTCCTTGGACGTCACCACCCGATAGGCCATCTCCGCGAGCCACGCCTGCCCGGTCTTGCTCGGGTGGAACCAGTCCCAGTGGCTCAACTGATCAGTCCCGAAGCGGTAGTCGAAGACCGCGCCACCGTCGAACCGGCAGTACTTGTCCTTGGCGCAGACCTCCTCCAGAACCTTGTTGTACGCCTCCACCCGGTCCTGAACCGTGTCGCGCCGCAGCGTCGCCGCCGCGTCGAGGGAGTCCGCGTCACCCAGCATCGAGGGGCAGATGCCCAGCTTCCAGACCTGCTTGCCGACCGGATTGCTGCGGCCCTCGGACCAGAGCCGCTTCAGGTCCGGCACGCTCGACACATACACCTGGGTCTTGGGCAGCGCATCGCGCAACGTGCCCAACGCGTCCTCGAAGTCGGCCTGGAACTCGGCGACGGACGTCATCGCCGAGACGGAGGAGCGGCAGGCGTCGTTGGCGCCCGCCATCACCGCCACCAACTCCGGCTTCTCCGTGGCGGCCCGCGCCATCTGCCCGGGCAGGTCCGCCATCCGCGCCCCGGTCACCGCGTAGTTCCAACTGCGCTCGGCCGCCCCGGCCGTCCCCAGCAGCCGTACGGCGAGACTGTTGACCTCCGTGTCGCTGCCGGTCGCCCAGGACGCCTCGGGGCAGTCGGACAGCACGGTGCACGCGTCGAAGCCGCGCGTGATGGAGTCGCCGACCGCGGCCACGGACTTCGGGCTGCGGTCCCAGGCGGGCGTGGGCTTCGGGGACGGCCGCACCTTCGCCGTGGTGCCCTGTGGCGCAGGGGAGTTGCCACCGGTCGCGTCGCACCCGGCGACACCCAGCAGGGCTGCCGCCGCCACGGCGAGGACGGCCCGTGAACGGTGGCTACGGTTCCGCATCCCCTGGTCCCCTCGTTCGTTGTGCAGGGTCGGTCGCCACCCGGGCAGACACGGTCGGTCAGCACCGCGTCCCCTTGGGTGAAACCTCAATATTTCTGGGCGCTTGGACCGACGGTACGTCACACTCCTTGCGCCGCCGCACGGTAGCCTCGCCACGTGGCCGCCCCGCCACTGCCGTTCCGCTAAGTTACAAGATGCGTCGCTCTGTCCGGAGGCCCCAGTGACGACACGTGGAGTTCTCTACGTGCACTCCGCGCCCCGCGCGCTGTGCCCGCACGTCGAGTGGGCGGTCGCCGGAGTGCTCGGCACACGCGTCAACCTCGACTGGATCCGGCAGCCCGCCTCGCCGGGCACCTGGAGATCAGAGTTCTCCTGGAAGGGCGAGGTCGGCACCGCCTCCAAGCTCGCCTCCGCGCTCCGCGGCTGGCAGATGCTCCGCTTCGAGGTCACCGCCGAGCCGTGCCCCACGGCCGAGGGCGAGCGCTACAGCTGCACCCCCGAACTGGGCATCTACCACGCAGTCACCGGAATCCACGGCGACATCCTCATCCCCGAGGACCGCCTCCGCGCCGCCCTACTCCGCTCCCAGCGAGGCGAAACAGACCTCGAAGCCGAACTCGCCAAGCTCCTGGGCAAACCGTGGGACGACGAGTTGGAGCCTTTCAGGTACGCGGGCGAGGGCGCTCCGGTGCGCTGGCTCCACCAGGTCGTCTGACAGCGCCCCTTTTAGGGGCGCGGGGAACTGCGCGACCAGCCCCCACCGGCGGCCGGCCGACAAACAACATGTGGCCCGAACCCCTCCGAGGGGTTCGGGCCACACACCGTTCAGCTCAGAACAGCTCAGACCGTCCGGAACGCAAGCACCACGTTGTGCCCACCAAACCCGAACGAGTCGTTCAGCGCAGCGATCCGCCCCTCGACGGGCAGCTTCCGCGCCTCACCCCGCACGATGTCGGCATTGGCCGCAGCCTCGGGGTCGAGGTTCTCGACGTTGATGGTCGGCGGCGCCACCCGGTGGTACAGCGCGAGGACCGACGCGACCGACTCCACGCCGCCCGCGCCACCGAGAAGGTGACCGGTCATCGACTTGGTGCCGGACACCGCCATGTGGTCGGCGTCGTCGCCGAACACCTTGCGCAGCGCCTTCAGCTCCGCCACGTCACCGGCAGGCGTCGAGGTGGCGTGCGCGTTCACGTGCACGATCTCGGCCGGGTCCAGGTCGGTGTTGTCGAGCAGGTTCTGCAGCGCGTGCGCGATGCCGCGGCCTTCGGGCTCCGGCTGCACGATGTCGTGGCCGTCGGAGGAGATGCCCTGGCCGACCGCTTCGACGTACACGCGGGCACCGCGCGCCGCGGCGTGCTCGGCCGACTCCAGGACGAGGACGCCGGCGCCCTCACCGAGGACGAAGCCGTCGCGCGCGACGTCGTAGGGGCGCGAGGCACCCTGCGGGTCGTCGTTGTTCTTGGACATCGCCATCATGTTGCCGAAGGCGGCGATGGGCAGCGGGTGGATGGCCGCCTCCGTACCACCGGCGACGACGACGTCGGCGCGCCCGGTGCGGATCATCTCGATCGCGTAGCCGATGGCCTCGGCGCCCGACGCGCAGGCGGAGACAGGGGTGTGCACACCGGCGCGGGCACCGACGAGCAGACCGACGTTGGCGGACGGGCCGTTCGGCATCAGCATCGGCACGGTGTGCGGGGAGACGCGGCGTACGCCCTTCTCCTTCAGCACGTCGTACTGGTCGAGGAGGGTGGTCACGCCGCCGATGCCGGAGGCGATGACGGTGCCGAGCCGGTCGGGGTCGACACTGGTGTCCTCCCCGGCGCGGTCGGTGTAACCGGCGTCCGCCCAGGCCTCCTTGGCCGCGATCAGCGCGAACTGCGCCGAGCGGTCCAGGCGGCGGGCCTGCGGACGGGGGATGACCTCGCCCGGCTCCACGGCGATCTGCGCCGCGATACGGACCGCCTGCTCGGCGGCCCAGTCCTGCTCCAGGGCGCGGACGCCGGAACGTCCGGCGACCAGGCCCTCCCAGGTAGAGGCTGCGTCGCCACCCAGCGGTGTGGTTGCGCCGATACCGGTGACGACCACGGTGCGATTGGTCGGGCTCACGGGAATTCTTTCTCCAACGATACGAGGATTCAGCGGCGCCACCGCCGGGTGGCGGGGCAGTTCAGCCCAGGGATCGGGCGGTCAGCCCAAGTTGATCGGGAGATCAGCCCTGGTTCTTGAGGATGTAGCTCGTCGCGTCGCCGACGGTCTTGAGGTTCTTGACGTCGTCGTCCGGGATCTTGACGTCGAAGCGCTCTTCGGCGGCGACGACGACCTCGACCATGGACAGCGAGTCGACGTCCAGGTCGTCGGTGAAGGACTTGTCCAGCTGGACGTCCTCGGTGGGGATCCCGGCGATCTCGTTCACGATCTCGGCGAGACCTTCGACGATCTCTTCCTGAGTGGCGGCCATGTCAGGCGCTCCTTCGGTATGTATCCAGAGGGTGAGGCGGTACTCCGGCCGGAGAGATCCGGCCGGTGTGCCTAGGGGAGGGTAACGACCGTGGCGGCGTACACGAGACCCGCCCCGAAGCCGATGACGAGCGCGGTGTCGCCGCTCTTCGCCTCGCCGGTCGCCAGAAGCCGCTCCATCGCGAGCGGAATCGAGGCTGCCGACGTGTTGCCGGTGGTGCGTACGTCGCGGGCGACCGTGACGTGCTCCGGCAGTTTCAGTGTCTTCACCATCGAGTCGATGATCCGCTCGTTGGCCTGGTGGGGAATGAAGACGTCCAGCTCGGCCGAGGTGATCCCGGCCGCGTCCAGTGCCTGCTGTGCGACCTTCGCCATCTCGAACACGGCCCAGCGGAACACCGCCTGGCCCTCCTGCGTGATGGCGGGGAACTTGACCTCGCCCTTGGAGTTGCGCGGCAGGGCGGACAGGTCAGAGGCGTGGAACTCGTCCCACGGCATGGTCTGCTTGATCGTGCCGGCCTTGTCGCCTTCGCTGCCCCAGACCGTCGGGCCGATGTGCGGCTCGTCGGAGGGGCCCACGACGACCGCACCGGCGCCGTCACCGAACAGGAAGGCCGTCGCGCGGTCCTCCAGGTCGGTGAGGTCGGAAAGACGCTCGACGCCGATGACAAGGACGTACTCGGCGGAACCTTCGACGACGATGCCCTTGGCGAGCGTGAGGCCGTAGCCGAAGCCCGCGCAGCCGGCCGAGATGTCGAAGGCGGCGGCCTTGTTCGTGCCGAGCTTGTCGGCGATCTCGGTGGCGACGGCCGGGGTCTGGCTGAAGTGCGACACGGTGGAGACGACGACCGCGCCGATCTGCTCGGCGGTGATCCCGGCGTCGGCGATCGCCTTGCCGGACGCCTCGATGGACATCGCGGCGACGGTCTCCTCGTCGTTCGCCCAGTGCCGGGTCTCGATGCCGGAGCGCGAACGGATCCACTCGTCGGACGAGTCGATCGTCTCGAGGATCACCGAGTTGGGCACGACCCGGACGGGGCGGTAGCCGCCCACGCCGAGGATCCGTGCGTACGGGGCGCCCTTGCTGGGCTTGATCTTCGACATGCTCTCAAGCTCCTTGTCAGGCACTGTGCTCGGCGATGAGCTCGCGAGCCGCGTCGAGGTCGTCGGGGGTCTTCAGCGCGAGCGTCTTCACACCGGGCAGGGCGCGCTTGGCCAGACCGGTCAGGGTGCCGCCGGGGCAGACCTCGAGCAGCGCGGTCACGCCGAGCTCCTTGAAGGTCTCCATGCACAGGTCCCAGCGGACCGGGTTGGCGACCTGGCCGACCAGGCGCGCGACGACCTCGTCGCCGGTGGCGACGGCCTTGCCGTCCTTGTTCGAGACGTACGTGAGCTTCGGGTCCGCGGGAGCCAGCTCCTCGGCGGCCTTGGCCAGCGCGTCGACGGCGGGTGCCATGTGGCGCGTGTGGAAGGCACCGGCGACCTTCAGCGCGATGACCTTGCGTACGCCCTCGGGCTTGTCCTCTTCGAGCGCGGCGAGCTGCTCCAGCGTGCCGGCGGCCACGATCTGGCCCGCGCCGTTCACGTTGGCCGCCGTCAGGCCGAGCTTCTCCAGGTGCGGGACCGTTGTCGCGGGGTCGCCGCCGAGCAGCGCCGACATGCCGGTCCGCGTGATGGCGGCGGCCTCGGCCATCGCCAGGCCACGCTTGCGTACGAGCCGCAGCGCGGCCGTGTCTTCGAGCACTCCCGCGAACGCGGCGGCGGTGATCTCACCGACGCTGTGGCCCGCGACGGCACCCGGGGTCACCTCGCCCAGCGCGCCGGCGGACAGCAGTCCGGCCGCGACGAGCAGCGGCTGCGCCACGGCCGTGTCGCGGATCGCGTCCGCGTCGGCCTGCGTGCCGTAGTGGGCAAGGTCGAGCCCGATGGCGTCGGACCAGGCGGCGAGGCGGGCTGCCGCGCCGGGGAGGTCGAGCCAAGGAGTCAGGAAGCCGGGCGTCTGAGCGCCCTGGCCGGGAGCGACGAGTACGAGCACTCTCACACTCTCTCTTGCGGACGGCCACGACCGCCCGTGGGGACAGGGACGAAGAACACGAGGGGGAATTGTAGGTCCCCGACAAAAGCCTAGGCCTGAGGATCTCCATCGGCCAGACGCCCCAGGATCAGCGCGATCCGCAGCGTGAACGCGGAGCGTACATCGGAGGGCGACCAACCGGTGACGTCAGTCACACGTCGGAGCCGGTAGCGCACGGTGTTGGGGTGGACGAAGAGCATGCGGGCCGCGCCTTCGAGGCTGCTCGCCTGTTCCAGATAGACGGCGAGCGTCTCCAGGAGCGCGGAGCCGGCCTCCTCCAGCGGTCTGTAGATCTCCTCCACCAGCTGATCGCGGGCGGCGGGGTCACCGGCGATCGCGCGCTCCGGCAGCAGATCGTCCGCCAGCACCGGCCGCGGCGCGTCCTGCCAGGCAAAACACGCCTTCAGCCCGGCGGCGGCGGCCTGCGCGGAGCGGGTCGCGGCGAGCAGGTCGGGCACGATGGGGCCCGCGACCACGGACCCGGCGGCATACGGCCCGATCAGCGACTTGGCGACGGCGAGCGGATTGTCGCTGCCACCCGCGATGACGACCAGCCGGTCCCCGAGCACCCCGGTCAGCACCTGGAGCTTGGCGTGCCGGGCGGCCCGCCGGATCGCCTCCACCGTCAGCTCGCTGTCACCGTCGGGCGCCGTGCCCAGCACCACGCAGACATGTTCGGGTGAATTCCAGCCGAGCGCCGCGGCCCGGCTCACCGCGCCCTCGTCAGCCTCCCCGGACAGCACGGCGTTCACGACGAGCGACTCGAGCCGGGCGTCCCAGGCGCCGCGTGCCTCCGCCGCCTGGGCATAGACCTGGGCCGTCGCGAAGGCGATCTCACGGGCGTAGACGAGGAGCGCCTCGCGGAGCACGGACTCGTCGCCCGGCGACGCGACCTCGGGGACCGCGCTTTCCATGACCTCGATCGTGGTCCGCACCATCTCGACCGTCTGGCGCAGGGTGATCGCCCTGGTCAGCTCGCGCGGCGCGGTTCCGAACACATCGGTGGAGATGGCCTGCGGGGCGTCCGGGTGCCGGAACCACTCGGTGAAGGCCGCGATTCCGGCCTGCGCGACAAGGCCGATCCAGGAACGGTTCTCCGGGGGCATGGCCCGGTACCACGGCAGTGTCTCGTCCATCCGCGCGATGGCCTGCGCGGCGAGACTCCCGGCCGACTTCTCCAGCCGCTTCAGGGTCGCTGCGTGTGCGCGGACGTCGAGCGGTGGGCGTGCGGTGTTGCTGGTTTCGGGTTCGGGCACGGGACAAGACTGCCTTATCCGGACGGAGGTGTGCCGCGGCGGGTCGCAAGTAAGCGCCGGGAGAGCCCGGGGGCGGGGGCTACGGTGGGGCCGTGATGGATGTCTGCCGTGCCGACGAGCGCTACAGCGGAGGGGACCCGGCGACCGGGATCTCCTCGCTCCACGCCTTCTCCTTCGGCCCCCACTACGACCCGGACAACCTCCGCTTCGGCGCGGTGATCGCCTGCAACGAGGAGCGGCTCGCGCCCGGTGCCGGCTTCGACGAGCACCCGCACAGCCACACCGAGATCGTCACGTGGGTCGTCGAGGGCGAGCTGACCCACCTCGACTCCGCCGGCCACGAGTCCGTGGTCCGCCCCGGGGACGTCCAGCGCCTCAGCGCCGGGGGCGGTGTCCGCCACGTGGAACGCAACGACGGCACGGAGCCGCTGACCTTCGTCCAGATCTGGCTGGCCCCGCTGGAGCCCGGCGGCGACCCCGCCTACGAGGTCGTCCACGGCATCGCGGACTCCACGCCGTACGCCGTCCCGGAGGCGGGCGCGATGCTCCACGTACGCCGCCTCACGGCGGGGGAGCGGACGGCGGTTCCGGACGCCGCGTGCGTGTACGTCCACGTCGTACGCGGCGAAATTCGCCTGGACGGCGAGGAGCTAGGCCCTGGCGACGCCGCCCGCATCACGGACGCGAAGGACCTGGAGGCGGTGGCGGGGTCTCCGGCGGAGGTACTGGTGTGGGAGATGACGGCCTGAGCCGGGAGCGCTGGTCTGGGGGAGGGTTTTTTCGCCCCCTCCGCCCCTACCCGTCCCTTGTTTCTGGGGGCTCCGCCCCCAGACCCCCGTATCGCGCTGACGCGCTCGTCCTCAAACGCCGGACGGGCTGGAGATAGCCCCTCCGGCGTTTGAGGAGCGGGGGTTTGGGGGCGGAGCCCCCAAGGGACGGGAATGGGTAGGGGCGGAGGGGGCGAAAAAACCACCCGCCACCCAGCTCAGCCCTGCAGCTCCGCGAGGACCGCGTCCGTGAACGGTGGCCACGCCTCGGCGGCCCACGGGCCGAACGGCCGGTCCGTGAGGGCCACGCAGGCTGCCCCCGCGTCGGGGTCGATCCACAGGAACGTACCCGACTGCCCGAAGTGGCCGAAGGTCCGCGGGGAGGATGAACTCCCCGTCCAGTGGGGCGACTTGGAGTCGCGGATCTCGAAGCCGAGGCCCCAGTCGTTGGGGTTCTGGTGCCCGTACCCCGGGAGGACACCCTTGGTGCCGGGGTACTGGACGGTCATCGCCTCCGCGACCGTACGGGGGTCGAGGAGCCGAGGCGCCTGCACCTCCGCCGCGAAGCGGACGAGGTCATCCACCGTCGACACCCCGTCCTTCGCGGGCGACCCGTCGAGCGTGGTCGACGCCATCCCCAGCGGATCCAGCACCGCCTGCCGCAGATACTCCCCGAACGCGATGTCCGTCGCCTTGGCGATGTGTTCCCCGAGCACCTCGAACCCGGCGTTGGAGTACAGCCGCCGCTCCCCGGGCGCGGATGTCACCCGGTGCTCGTCGAAGGCGAGCCCGGAGGTGTGCGCGAGGAGATGACGGACGGTCGAGCCCGCGGGCCCGGCGGGTTCGTCGAGCTCGATCGCGCCCTCCTCGTACGCGACGAGGGCGGCGTACGCGGCAAGCGGCTTGGTCACGGAGGCGAGCGCGAAGGACCGGGAACCGGGCCCATGGGCCCCGAGCACCGCACCGTCCGCACGGACGACGGCCGCCGCGGCCGTGGGAACGGGCCAGTTCTCGATCAACGCCAGACTCTGCAAGGACATGCGTCCGAGCCTAAGCCGCTCAGAGCTGGAGCCGCATCGAGGGGTCGGGCTTTTGCACGAAACCGAGCGCGACGTAGAGCGACTCGGCCTCCGCGGAGGCGTTGAGATCGACCGCCGCGACCCCTCGTTCGCGGAACCAGTCGAGGAGCGTCTCCATGCTCGCGCGGGCATAGCCGCGGCGCCGCGCGTCCGGGTCGGTGGCGACGCTGAAGACGTATCCGATCGCGCCGTGCGGATTGCCCGCGCGCCCGATCCGGTAGTCGATCGTCCCGGCGACGAGCGCCGCGAGCGTGTCCGGCCGGTCCGGATGGTCGACGACGAAGGCGGCGAAGTTCCCGTCGGGGTCGGCGAGTTTTCTGCGTACGGTGGGGAGCGATTCGGCGTGCCAGGCGGTGGACGGTTCGGTCGCGAAGACCGAGTCGATCATCACCTGGCGCAGGCGCAGTACTTCCTCGGCGTCCTCGGGCACGGCACGGCGTACAAGACTCATGATCCGCAACGTAGACACCGCGACCGGGCGGCGTCACGGGATTTTCATCGGTTTCCGCTTGCTTGGAGTGCACTCCAAGGTTTTAGCGTGGTGGTCATGACGGTGATGGAGACCACGGCCGAGGCCGCCGAGACCAGTACCAGTCCCGATCTCTGTGCCGCGCCTCCCGAGCGGCGGCTGCGGCGCCCGGACGGCCAGGACAGCTACACGATCAGCGAGGTCGTCGCCTACACCGGCCTGACGGCGCACACCCTGCGCTGGTACGAGCGGATCGGACTGATGCCGCACATCGACCGCTCGCACACCGGGCAGCGCCGCTACAGCAACCGCGACCTGGACTGGCTGGGCCTCGTCGGCAAGCTGCGGCTCACCGGTATGCCGGTCGCCGACATGGTGCGGTACGCGGAACTGGTGCGCGAGGGCGACCACACCTACATGGAGCGCTACGAGCTGCTGGAAGCGACCCGCCGGGACGTCAAGTCCCGGATCGCCGAACTCCAGGACACGCTCGCGGTGCTCGACCGCAAGATCACTTTCTACGCGGACGCCGGGCGTGCCCTGGCGTCGGAGAGGTCCTGATGACGGACAGCAAGATCGCGAAGGTGGAGCTCGGTACCGGAGGCCCCGAGGTCGGGGTGCAGGGCCTGGGCTGCATGGGGATGAGCTTCGCGTACGGCCCCGCGGACACCGATGAGGCGCGGGCCGCCCTGGAGCAGGCGCTGGAGCTCGGCGTCACGTTCTACGACACCGCGGACGTGTACGGGGCGGGCGAGAACGAGAAGTTCCTGTCGCCGTTCTTCAAGGCGCACCGCGACGAGCTCGTCATCGCGACGAAGTTCTCGATGACCATCCCGCCGGACGAGCCGACCAAGCGGATCATCCGCAACGACGCGCCGTACATCCGGGAAGCCGTCGAGGCGAGCCTGCGGCGGCTGGACGTCGACGTGATCGACCTCTACTACATGCACCGCCGTGATGTGAACGTCCCCATCGAGGAGACCGTCGGCACCATGGCCGAGCTGGTGCGCGAGGGGAAGGTCAAGCACCTCGGGCTGAGCGAGGTCACGGGCGGGGAGCTGCGGGCGGCGCAGGGCGTGCATCCGATCGCCGCCGTGCAGTCGGAGTGGTCGCTGTTCAGCCGTGACATCGAGGCGGGGGTCGTGCCGGTGGCGCGTGAGCTGGGGGTGGCGCTCGTGCCGTACTCGCCGCTCGGGCGCGGGTTCCTCACGGGGTCCTTCGCGAACGCCGAAACGGATCTGACGGCGGGGGACTTCCGGCGGCACCAGCCGCGGTACACCGGGGACAACGCTGCCGCCAATGCCGCGCTGCTTGAGCCGGTGCGGGTCGTTGCCGATGCGCACGGTGCCTCGCTCGGGCAGGTTGCCCTGGCCTGGGCCCAGCAGCAGGCCGCCGTGCACGGGCTTCCCGTCGTACCGATCCCCGGCACCACCAAGGCCAAGCGCGTCACCGAGAACACCGCGGCGACCCGCATCGTCCTCAGCGACGCCGACCTGAGCCTCCTGGAGCCCATCGCCGCCAAGGTCGCAGGCGACCGCTACTCCGACATGACGTTCACGTCGGCGGGCCGGGAGTAGGCAGTAGGGGGCTGGGGGAGGGCGTTTTTTCGCCCCCTCCGCCCCTACCCTTCCCGTACTTCCGGGCTACGCCCGGTTTCAGCCTGTCCGGCGTTTGAGGACGAGGCCGTCCAGGCCGACAGCGGGGGTCTGGGGGCGCAGCCCCCAGGAACGGGACGGGAAGGGGCGGAGGGGGCGAATCAAACTCCCGCCCCCCCGGGGGTCACAGCTCCGCCAGCAACTCCGCCTTCTTCGTCGAGAACTCCTCGTCCGTGACGAGCCCGGCGTCACGCAGCTCCCCGAGGTGGCGGATCCGTTCGGCGATGTCGGCCGGGTCCCGCCGGGACGCGGGTGCGACGGCAGGTATCGGCGCGCCCGCGCCCGACCCCCGCACCGCCGCCAACACAGCCGCCGCAAACGGCAACGACTCATGCACCGGCCCGTACCCCAGCCCGAACACGACCGCCGCCGGATCCTGATCGGCCTGCGCGGGCTGCGCGACGGCCGGCTCGCGGCGCAGCAGCCGCAGATGGCCCTCGAAGACCTCGGGGGAGCGCCACTCGACCCCGCTCAGCGCGGCGAGAGGGAAGGTCTGGTCGCCGGCTTTCCACTTCGCCGAAGAGGCCCCCGTCCAGAACCACCGGAAGGACACCGACTTGCCGTCGAAGGACGCCTTCCCGTCGTACGCCTTGAACTGCAACGGCGCTTCGGGAGGGGCGACGAGATACCGCTCGGCCGGTTCGTCGTCCGTCGTGAGCTGGGCGCGCAGCTCGTCGGCGTAGTACTCGGCGAGCGTCTCGCGCTCGGCGGGCAGCACGAGCCGGTAGGGATCGCACCCCTCTTTGAGCTGTCCCGCGGCCGCCTCGATCAGCGGATCGGCGCCCGGTCTCGGGATCGCGCGCAGCACGACCGTGCCGCGCTTCCCGGGCGTCAGTGTCACCGCCGCGATCGCCTCGAGCGGGATACGGCGTTCGCCGAGCGCCTGGAACAGCTTCGGCGTGCGGATTCCCCGTTCGAAGCGGATGAGCACGGAGTCGGACTCGAACTCCCAGGCGGCATGAAATCCGGCCAGTACGTCACCCATGCGGGCCATCGTATGCGGCAGGCAGGCCTCCGTCGCCTCCCTGGGCGGACCGTAGTTCCTGTCGCGTCTACGCGCGTCCGTCCGACGACCCGTCGGACAAACCCGTCCGGCACCCCTGATCCGTGTGTGCGCAGTCCACCGCGTCGTACGCGCCGATGCCGATCTCGGCCAAGTTGCGGAGGCTGTCCGTGCCCGGCTCGAAGTAGCCGGTGTGGCCCTTCGCGTCCTGCGCGGACAGGACCCGCGCCCCGAACGCCTCCGACACCGGGTCGGCGCCGTGTCCGAGCCCCCCGACCTCGAGGTGGGGTACGTCCTGGATCCAGTCGTCGGAGTCCCGCATCGCCCAGACCTGGGCGGAGGTGCCCAGTCCCGCGACGGTGTCGGCCCGCATGCCGGGGCTGCCCGCGACCGCTATGTCGGAGACCCGCGAGGGCAGCTCGTCGGCGGCGACGCCGCACAGCACGGAGCCGTAGCTGTGGCAGTACAGCGCGACCGACGAGCCCGCGGGCAGCGCCCGCACCAGCGCGTTCAGCCGGACCGCGCCCTCCTCGGCGCGCATCGCGGTGGCCGAGTCGATGCCGAGCCCGCTGGGCGCCGTGTAGTCGGCCCAGGCGATCACGGCCGTATGCGTCGTGGGGTCGGCCGCGTGCTCCGCCGCGTACAGGGAGTGCGCCATGCCCACGGGGGCCGAGTACTCCTTGACCGTGCGCTGGAAGGTGAGCAGGTCGGTGTCGACGCCGGGCACCACGACGGAGACGCGCTCGGCCGTGTCGAGGTTTCCGAAGACCTCGGCGACCCGGCCAGACCCCATCGGGTCGAAGGCGAGGATCTTGCGGCCCTCGGTGAGCAGCGCCTCGTAGCGGTGCATACGGCGGCCCGCCTCGTGCTGTCCGAGTTCCGAGAGCCGGGTGTCGTGCATGCGTTTGACCTCGACCTTGCGCTGTTTCTCCAGGGCGAGGCGGTTCGCCTGATAGCGCAGGGTCACGGGTGCGCCGTTCATGTTGCCGACCGCGAGGGGGTAGCGGTGGGCGAGACGGTCGCGCTGGCCGGCGTCGAGCGAGGCGAAGAAGCGGGCCACGAGACCCGGCGCGGAGTCGGTGTCGGGGAGCTGCTGCCCGGCAAGGCTGCCGTGCTCCCACGCGGAGCGCGAGGCCTGGAGGGCGGAGGACCCCCGATGACTGTGGATCGCGGTCCAGCCACTGGTGGCCAGCATCACGAAAACCACGGCCAGCGCGAGCAGTGCGCGCCAGACGTTCAGTTGGGGGGATGCGTCGAAGGAAGTCACTAAGAGGACACACTAGGAGAACGAGAGTGTCTCGCGTTAACCGAGTGGTACGGATCACGTTTCGGATGGGGTGATTGGTGCAAATCGGGTTCAAATTGAGCTAAATGGTCACGCTGGGTAAGTGAATTCGGGTTTCCTGTAGGCGAGATGTGACTCTGCGTGCGGGTTGGGCGGTGTTGCGGGCGCCGGTCCTGCGACCCTCCGTACGGCAGGCGTTATTCCGTTCGCCATGTTTCCGCCAACGCGGGCCCCACGTTGTCGAGATACGAGAGGGTCAGTTCGCGGATCGCCTCGACGCTGATGTCCTCGCCCTGGCCCCACAGGCGGCTCGTCACGCGCATCACCCCGCCGAACACGGCGACCGCGACGCGCGGACGCGGATCCACGTCCACGTCGAGACCCTCGCGCTCGGCGATGAGCCGCGCGATCTCCTCCTCCAGTTCCGCGGAACGGCGCAGATGCACGGCGAGCAGTGCGGGTGTCGACTCGATCAACTGGAAGGTGCGCATGTGCAGTTCGATCGGGATGACGGCCTCGATCGCCTCGCCGATGGTGCCCCAGCTCTCCAGTACGGAGCGCCGCAGGACCTCCAACGGGGCTTCGTGGAGCGGGCGTTCGCGTACGGCGGCGAGGAAGTGCGACTCCGCGAGCCGCTGGGTGAAGAGGGCGACCTCCTCCTTGCCCGCGAAGTACCGGAAGAAGGTGCGCTGCGAGACGTCGACGGCCTCGGTGATCTCGTCGACGGTCGTCCGCTCGTACCCCTGAGTGGTGAACAGTTCGAGAGCGGCCCGCAGCAAGGCGTCCCGGGTGCGCTGCTTCTTGAGCTCGCGCAGCCCCGGTTTGAGCTCACGAAGGCCTGGTCGTGACGCCGTGCCGGTCCGGTCCGCCGTGTCCATGGTCCCTCTCCTCTGGCCGCTCGCCTCCGGACCGTTCTGCACCATCTGAACCGTCTGCCCAGTTCAGGGTATCCGCGAGTGACGTGACAGTTACCGACTTGTGAATTGGTTTGTCAACTGTCAGTGGCTGTCACTAGCCTCGAAGGTATGACTAGTCAGACCACCGTCGACCCGACGGGCCCGGCCGACAAGGCCCCGGCTGCCGTCTCCGGGCCGACGCCGACCCGGGGGCTGCGCGGCCACCCGTGGTTCACCCTGTTCACCGTTGCCGTAGGCGTCATGATGGTCGCCCTGGACGGCACCATCGTGGCCATCGCCAACCCCGCCATCCAGAAGGACCTCGGCGCGAGCTTCGCCGACGTCCAGTGGATCACCAACGGCTACTTCCTCGCGCTCGCGGTCACCCTGATCACCGCGGGCAAGCTCGGCGACCGGTTCGGTCACCGGCAGACCTTCCTCATCGGCGTCGTCGGCTTCGCCGCGGCCTCCGGGGCCATCGGGTTCTCCAGCAGCATCGCCCTGGTGGTCACCTTCCGTGTCCTGCAAGGCCTGTTCGGCGCGCTGCTGATGCCGGCCGCGCTCGGTCTGCTCCGGGCCACCTTCCCGGCCGAGAAGCTGAACATGGCGATCGGCATCTGGGGCATGGTCATCGGCGCCTCCACCGCGGGCGGCCCGATCCTCGGCGGTCTGCTGGTCCAGCACGTCAGCTGGCAGTCGGTGTTCTTCATCAACGTGCCGGTCGGCGTCATCGCGCTGGTCCTCGGCATCCTGATCCTGACCGACCACCGCGCGGAGAACGCGCCCCGCTCCTTCGACATCCTCGGCATAGCCCTGCTCTCCAGCGCCATGTTCTGCCTGGTCTGGGCCCTCATCAAGGCCCCGACCTGGGGCTGGGGCGACGGCCTGACCTGGACCTTCCTGGTCGTGTCGGTGCTCGGGTTCACTCTCTTCGCCGTCTGGGAGAAGAGGGTCAAGGAACCGCTGATCCCGCTGGCGCTGTTCCGCTCGGTGCCGCTGTCGGCGGGCGTCGTCCTCATGGTGCTGATGGCCATCGCCTTCCTCGGCGGCCTGTTCTTCGTCACCTTCTATCTGCAGAACGTGCACGGCATGAGCCCCGTCGACGCGGGTCTGCACCTCCTGCCGCTGACCGGAATGATGATCGTGGGTTCGCCGCTGGCCGGCGCCCTGATCACCAAGACCGGGCCGCGGATCCCGCTCGCGGGCGGTATGGCTCTCACCGCGATCTCCATGTACGGCATGTCCACGCTGGACACCGGCACCGGCAGCTTCGTCATGTCGCTCTGGTTCGCCGGGCTCGGGCTCGGGCTCGCGCCGGTCATGGTCGGTGCGACCGAGGTCATCGTGGGCAACGCCCCGATGGAGCTCTCCGGTGTCGCCGGTGGTCTCCAGCAGGCCGCGATGCAGATCGGCGGCAGCCTCGGTACGGCCGTGCTCGGCGCCGTGATGGCCTCCAAGGTCGACGGCGACCTCGCTGGCAACTGGGCCGACGCCAAGCTGCCGCCGCTCACGCCCGAGCAGCTCGACGCCGCCTCCGAGGCGGTCCAGGTCGGTGCCGCGCCGGTCACCCCGGATACGCCGGCCTCCGTCGCCGCGCAGATCACGGGTGTCGCGCACGACACCTTCATCTCCGGGATGAGCCTCGCCTGCCTGGTCGCCGCCGGGGTCGCGGTCGTCGCTGTCTTCGTCGCGCTGCTCACCAAGCGGGGCGAGAACGCGGAGGCGGGCGCCGGCGCCGGGCACATCTAGGCGGAGTTCAGGGGGCGTTTCCCCTATCAGGGTGACAACGCTAAAGATCCCTCGCACCCGGCACGCGCCGCACGTCACAGTGGGTCAAGTCCTCCGTACGGCCTGGAGGACGACCAGAACTGCGGCGCGCTGCCGGAGGGGGGCAGCGCGCCGTCGGTCTGTCCCGGTCCCTACCGCTGTACTTGCGGTGGGTGCGAGAGTTCCTCCGCCGCTCCCGGCACCGGAACCCCGGAGAGCGTGCCGGGCTCCGGCCCCGGGCCCCGCGACAGCGCCGCCACCTCCGCCCGCAGGGCGCGTACCTCCTCCGTGAGGGCGGTGATCGCGGCGGTCTGGCGGCGTTCCTCGACGTCGTCCATCTCGAAGCGGGAGATGAACCAGGCGGCGATGTTGGCGGTGACGACACCGAGCAGGGCGATGCCGGAGAGCATCAGGCCGACCGCGAGGATGCGGCCCAGACCGGTGGTCGGGGCGTGATCCCCGTACCCCACCGTCGTCATCGTCGTGAACGACCACCACACCGCGTCGCCCAGCGTCTTGATGTTCCCGTTCGGCGACTCCCGCTCCACGGAGAGCACCGCGAGCGAACCGAACATCAACAGGCCCACCACCGAGCCCGCGACATACGTCGTGAGCTGTATCTGCGAGGCGATCCGGGCCCGTTGCCCGACCAGCAGCAGTGTGGAGACGAGCCGCAGCAGCCGGATCGGCTGGACCAGCGGCAGCACCACCGCTATCAGGTCGAGCCAGTGCGTACGTACGAACTCCTTGCGCTCCTCGGCCAGTAGGAGCCGCGCGGCGTAGTCCGCGGCGAAGGCGCCCCACACCACCCACTCCACGGCCGTGCACACGGAGGACACGTCGTGGCCCGCCCCTGGCCACACGATCGGCACGGCGTAGGCGACGGCGAAGGCCAGGGCGAACCCCAGCAGCGGCCGCTGTGTGCGCCGCTCCCAGCGGACCTGGGCCGATTGCTGCTTCATGCCCGCATCGTAGGGAACCCCCGCGCCCCGTAAGGGGCGCGGGGAACTGCGCGACCAGCCCCCACGACCCGCAGGGACCTACCGGCCTTCGCGCGGAGCGCTTACGCGTCGCCGCCCGCGGCCCCCGGGTCGGCCGCCGTCACGTCGAGCAACTGGTAGCGGTCGATCGCCTGCTTCAGCACCGACCGGTCGACCTTGCCCTCGCGCGCCAGCTCGGTGAGCACCGCGACCACGATCGACTGCGCGTCGATGTGGAAGAAGCGCCGGGCCGCGCCACGCGTGTCCGCGAAGCCGAAGCCGTCCGCGCCCAGGGACTGGTAGGTCCCCGGCACCCACCGGGAGATCTGGTCGGGGACGGAACGCATCCAGTCGGAGACGGCGACGAACGGGCCCTGGGCCCCCGACAGCTTCTGCGTCACGTACGGGACGCGCTGCTCCTCCTCGGGGTGCAGCAGGTTGTGCCGCTCCACCTCGACGGCCTCGCGCCGCAGCTCGTTCCAGGAGGTCGCCGACCAGACGTCCGCCTTGACGTTCCAGTCGGTGGCCAGGATCTGCTGCGCCTCGACCGCCCACGGCACCGCGACACCGGAGGCCATGATCTGCGCCGGGATGGTGCCCTGGTCGCCGGATTTCAAGCGGTAGATGCCCTTGAGGATGCCGTCCACGTCAACGCTCTCCGGTTCAGCCGGGTGCTGGATCGGCTCGTTGTAGACGGTCAGGTAATAGAAGACATCTTCGCTGTCCGGGCCGTACATACGGCGCAGCCCGTCCTTGACGATGTACGCGATCTCGTACCCGTACGCCGGGTCGTAGGAGACGCAGCCGGGGTTCGTCGAGGCGAGCAACTGCGAGTGCCCGTCCGCGTGTTGCAGCCCCTCGCCGGTCAGAGTCGTACGACCGGCGGTCGCGCCCAGGACGAAACCGCGCGCCAACTGGTCGGCCATCTGCCAGAACTGGTCACCGGTGCGCTGGAAACCGAACATCGAGTAGAAGACGTAGACGGGGATCAGCGGCTCGCCGTGCGTGGCGTACGCCGAACCCGCGGCGATCAGCGAGGCCGTGCAGCCCGCCTCGGAGATGCCGTCGTGCAGCATCTGCCCGGTCGGCGACTCCTTGTACGCGAGCAGCAGATCGCGGTCCACGGACTCGTACTGCTGGCCGAGCGGGTTGTAGATCTTCGCGCTCGGGAAGAACGAGTCCATGCCGAAGGTGCGGTACTCGTCGGGCGCGATCAGCACGAACCGCCTGCCGATCTCCTTGTCCCGCATGAGGTCCTTGAGCAGCCGGACGAACGCCATGGTCGTGGCGATCGACTGGTTCCCGGAACCCTTCTTCACGCTCGCGTACGTCTTGTCCTCGGGGAGCACGAGGGGCTTGGACCGCACGACGCGCGTCGGGACGTACCCGCCGAGCCCCTTGCGGCGGTCGTGCATGTACTGGATCTCCTCCGAGTCGCGGCCCGGGTGGTAGTACGGCGGCGCGCCACCCTCCAGCTGTTGGTCGGTGATCGGGATGTGCAGCCGGTCGCGGAAGCCCTTGAGGTCGGCGACCGTCAGCTTCTTCATCTGGTGCGTGGCGTTGCGGCCCTCGAAGTTCGGGCCGAGCGTCCAGCCCTTGACGGTCTGGGCGAGGACCACGGTCGGCTGGCCCTTGTGCGCCTTGGCCGCCGCGAAGGCCGCGTACACCTTCTTGTGGTCGTGACCGCCGCGCCCCAGGTGCAGGATCTGGTCGTCGGTCATGTTCTCGACCATCGCGCGCAGCCGGTGGTCGTGGCCGAAGAAGTGATCGCGGATGTACGCGCCGGTCTCGGTGGCGTACGTCTGGAACTGGCCGTCCGGCGTGGTGTTCAGCTGGTTGACCAGGACGCCGTCGCGGTCCTGGGCGAGCAGCGGGTCCCAGGTGCGGTCCCAGACCAGCTTGATGACGTTCCAGCCGGCGCCGCGGAACTGCGACTCCAGCTCCTGGATGATCTTGCCGTTGCCGCGTACCGGGCCATCCAGGCGCTGGAGGTTGCAGTTGACGACGAAGGTCAGGTTGTCCAGGCCCTCGCGCGCCGCGATCGACAGCTGGCCGAGCGACTCCGGCTCGTCCATCTCGCCGTCGCCGAGGAACGCCCACACATGCGACTTGGAGGTGTCGGCGATCTCGCGCGCCTCCATGTAGCGGTTCATCCGCGCCTGGAAGATCGCGCCGAGCGGGCCGAGACCCATGGAGACGGTCGGGAACTCCCAGAAGTCCGGCATCAGGCGCGGGTGCGGGTACGAGGAAAGCCCGTACGGCGCCTTCGACTTCTCCTGCCGGAACGCGTCGAGCTGCTGCTCGCTCAGCCGGTCCAGGAGGAACGCGCGGGCGTAGATGCCCGGCGAGGCGTGCCCCTGGAAGAAGATCTGGTCGCCGCCGTCGCCCTCGTCCTTGCCGCGGAAGAAGTGGTTGAAGCCCACGTCGTAGAGCGAGGCGGAGGAGGCGAAGGTGGCGATGTGGCCGCCGACGCCGATACCCGGGCGCTGGGCCCTGGACACCATCACGGCCGCGTTCCAGCGGGTCGCGTTGAGGACCTTGCGCTCGATCTCCTCGTTGCCGGGGAAGAACGGCTCGTCCTTGGTGGCGATGGTGTTGACGTAGTCCGTGCTGCGCATCTCGGGCACGGCCACGCGCTTCTCGCGGGCCCTCTCGATCAGCCGCAGCATCAGATAGCGGGCGCGCTCACGGCCGCGCTCGTCGACGGCGGCGTCGAGGGAGTCGAGCCACTCCTGAGTCTCCTCAGGGTCGAAGTCCGGGACCTGGCTGGGAAGGCCGCCAATGATGATCGGGTTGCGATCGGATCCGGAAGCCACGCTGTTCCTTCGCTGTCGGAGGGGTGTCAGAGATCTGCCCGACGCGTCGGGCCGGCTCCGTCGGGGAGCCGGCAGGGAGTTGTCGCAGATCGGTCTGAGGGGGTGTCCAAGGGCGGTCTGGGGGTGTTCTTCTCTGTGTTCACACCGTTCCCCATCGTGTACCCGGCGAACGGAATCGTCATCTCTACCGAGAGGTAACCGAGACGTTCGCGCAGTACGTTGGGACGTGCCCGGCCAAAACGCAACGATACGCTCAGTCCGTGACGCGTTCCGCAAAGTCGTTCGGGTCTCGTACCCTCCAAGGGTTCCGAAATTCGCAAACCGGGCAGAAGGGTGTGGTGTGCGTCACCAGGTGCCGCGATTCCATGCCTGGAGTTGCGTCGACACCGCCGGGAACGTCACCGTTTCGGCGGTCTCGACGGCCGGGTACTTGCGCGATCCGCCCCGTCCGTGTGGACTACGGCCAATGCTTCGCGCACGCGCGTGGCCAGAAGACTTCCTCCAGCTCCGACAGAGCCGGGGGAGACCCCAACCAGAAACATGATCAGGAGGCAACCCGTGAGCGCGACCGCGGACCACGCGGAGGAGAGGACGAACCCTGCCGCAAGGCTGGGGTTCCAGCCCGAGCAGGTGGTCCAGGAGATCGGCTACGACGACGACGTCGACCAGGAGCTCCGCGAGGCCATTGAGGAAGTCATCGGCGGCGAGCTCGTGGACGAGGAGTACGACGACGTCGCCGATGCCGTGGTGCTGTGGTTCCGCGACGAGGACGGCGACCTGACCGACGTACTGGTGGATGCCACCACGTACATCGAAGAGGGCGGCACCATCCTGCTGCTGACGCCGAAGACCGGCCGGGACGGCTACGTGGAGCCGAGCGACATCGCCGAAGCGGCGACGACCGCGGGTCTGTCTGCGACCAAGAGCGCCAGCGTGGGCAAGGACTGGAGCGGCAGCCGGCTGGTCACCCCGAAGGGGGCCAAGTCAGGCAAGCGGTAAGGCTCCGCCGGTCGGCCGGGTATCCGACTCCGGGGGCTCCCGCCCCCGGACCCCGCGGATATTCGGCCTGACGGCCTCGTCCTCATCATCAAACGCCGGACGGGCTGGGTGTACACCCAGCCCGTCCGGCGTTTGGCGTGTGCCTCTGCGTAGGGTGGGCTCACCCGAACAGCCCCCTGGAAGGGAAGCGTGTGACTATGGCGATCGAGGTCGGCACCAAGGCCCCGGACTTCGAGCTCAAGGACAACCACGGTGCCACCGTGAAGCTGTCCGACTTCCGCGGCGACAAGAACGTGGTGCTGCTCTTCTACCCGTTCGCTTTCACGGGTGTGTGCACCGGTGAGCTCTGCTCCCTGCGGGACAACCTGCCGCAGTTCACCGACCGTGACACCCAGCTGCTGGCTGTCTCCAACGACTCCATCCACACCCTGCGCGTCTTCGCCGAGCAGGAGGGCCTGGAGTACCCGCTGCTCTCCGACTTCTGGCCGCACGGCAACACTTCGCGCGCCTACGGCGTCTTCGATGAGGACAAGGGCTGCGCGGTGCGCGGCACGTTCATCATCGACAAGGAGGGCGTCGTCCGCTGGACCGTCGTCAACGCCCTGCCGGACGCGCGTGACCTGAACGAGTACGTCAAGGCGCTCGACACCCTGTGATTGTTCGGTCCCAAGCCCTGCAAGGTGCGGGAACCCGTCACTAGGATCGACTCGTTGATCCGATACCAAACGCGAGACGGGGCATCCCGCCCCTGGACACCAATGGAGGACTCGTGGGAGTCAGCCTCAGCAAGGGCGGCAACGTATCGCTTTCGAAGGAGGCCCCGGGACTGACCGCGGTCATCATCGGTCTGGGGTGGGACATCCGCACCACCACCGGCACCGACTTCGACCTCGACGCCAGCGCCATCCTGACGAACGCGGAGGGCAAGGTCAGCAGTGACGCCAACTTCGTGTTCTTCAACAACCTGAAGAGCCCGGACGGCTCGGTCGAGCACACCGGGGACAACACCACCGGTGAGGGCGAGGGCGACGACGAGCAGATCAAGGTCAACCTCGCCGGCGTCCCGGCCGACATCGAGAAGATCGTCTTCCCGGTCTCGATCTACGACGCCGAGAACCGCCAGCAGTCGTTCGGCCAGGTCCGCAACGCGTTCATCCGCGTGGTGAACCAGGCCGGCGAGGCGGAGATCGCGCGCTACGACCTCTCCGAGGACGCCTCGACGGAGACCGCCATGGTCTTCGGCGAGCTCTACCGCCACGGCGCGGAGTGGAAGTTCCGTGCCATCGGTCAGGGCTATGCGTCGGGCCTGCGCGGCATCGCGCAGGACTTCGGCGTCAACGTCTGAGTAAAGGCCCTACGGCTCAACCGTCCGGCGCCGCACACTTCACGTGCGGCGCCGGACGCGCTCGCCAACTCAACGTATGACCTCGGGGAGGACCACAATCATGGGCGTCACGCTCGCCAAGGGGGGCAATGTCTCCCTCTCGAAGGCCGCACCCAACCTCACGCAGGTACTGATCGGGCTCGGCTGGGACGCGCGCTCCACCACCGGAGCCGACTTCGACCTCGATGCCAGCGCACTGCTGTGCAACTCCGGCCGGGTACTCGGCGACGAGTACTTCGTTTTCTACAACCAGCTCAAGAGCCCCGACGGCTCGGTCGAGCACACCGGCGACAATCTCACGGGTGAGGGCGAGGGCGACGACGAGTCGATCCTGATCGACCTCTCCAAGGTTCCGGCCAATGTGGACAAGATCGTCTTCCCGGTCTCGATCCATGACGCCGACAACCGCGGCCAGACCTTCGGCCAGGTCAGCAATGCCTTCATCCGCGTCGTCAACCAGGCCGACGGCCAGGAGCTCGCCCGCTACGACCTTTCCGAGGACGCCTCCACGGAAACGGCGATGATCTTCGGCGAGGTTTACCGCCACGGCGCCGAATGGAAGTTCCGGGCCGTGGGGCAGGGGTACGCGTCGGGCTTGCGGGGCATCGCTCTAGACTTCGGAGTCAACGTTTCGTAAAGCCGGGTACGGCGGGGGGTGAAACCCTCTCCGGACTTCGTCCGGGGGTCACCCCCCAACTCACGATTGGGTAGCCAGTGGTCCTGAAAACCTTCGGCTGGTCGTTCGCGGTCACCGCGCTCGGCTTGGTCGCAGCGGTGCTGATCGACGGATGGACCGCGTTCGGGATCGTACTGATCCTGTCCATCCTCGAGATCTCGCTGTCCTTCGACAACGCGGTGGTCAACGCCGGAATCCTGAAGAAGATGAGCCCGTTCTGGCAGAAAATCTTCCTCACCGTCGGTGTTCTGATCGCCGTCTTCGGAATGCGGCTGGTCTTCCCCATCCTGATCGTGGCGATCAGCGCCTCGCTCGGCCCCATCGAGGCCGTCGACCTGGCGCTGAACGACGCTGACCGCTACCAGGAACTGGTGACCGACGCCCACCCGGCGATCGCGGCCTTCGGCGGCATGTTCCTGCTGATGATCTTCCTCGACTTCATCTTCGAGGACCGTGACATCAAGTGGCTCGGCTGGCTGGAGCGCCCGCTGGCCAAGCTCGGCAAGGTCGACATGCTGTCGGTCTGCATCGCGCTGATCGTCCTGCTCGTCTCCGCGCTGTACTTCGCCCCGGAAGCCCATCTGCACGCCGGGCACGCCGACAAGGCGGAGACGGTCCTGCTCTCCGGCGTCGGCGGTCTCATCACCTACCTGATCGTCGGCGGCCTCTCCGGCTTCTTCGAGAACCGTCTCGAAGAGGAGGAGGAGCGCGAGCACGAGGCCGAGGAAGAGGCCAAGCGCGCCGGCAAGCAGCCCACCATGGTCGTGCTCGCCGGCAAGGCTGCGTTCTTCATGTTCCTCTACCTCGAGGTCCTGGACGCGTCCTTCTCCTTCGACGGTGTCATCGGCGCCTTCGCCATCACCAACGACATCATCCTGATGGCGCTCGGCCTCGGCATCGGCGCCATGTACGTCCGGTCGCTCACGGTCTACCTGGTCCGCCAGGGCACCCTCGACGACTACGTCTACCTGGAGCACGGCGCGCACTACGCGATCGGCGCCCTCGCGGCGATCCTGCTCATCACCATCCGTTTCGAGATCAACGAGGTCATCACCGGCCTCGTCGGTGTCGTCCTGATCGCCTGGTCCTTCTGGTCCTCCGTGCGCCGCAACAAGGCGCTGGCAGCGGCCGAGGGAAAAGGTGAGAGCTCGGACGACAAGACCGAAGTGTCGTCCGGGGTCTGATCCCGGTCCGGATCCCGGGGTGTGACCCGGGCCCCGGTGAGGAACGCTCTGAACGGGGCGGCCGTCGAGGACAAGTCCTCACGGCCGCCCCGCGGCATACCGAGGGAACGTGGGGGCGGGAATGGGTATTTGGCAGGACCTGTGGCGTGGGCGCTCGGCGGACTTCGACTCGGGCAGCGCGTCCACCAACTCCATCGAGCTGACCAAGCGGAACCGCACGGTCTCGCTCACCAAGCAGGGCGCGGCCACCGGGAACCTGCGCATCAACCTGTCCTGGCGGATGCGCACCTCCGACATAGGCGGGCCGCAACGCGGCAGCCTGCTGCGCCACCCCTTCCGTACGTTCAAGCCGGAAGTGGTCCAGGCGCACACCCAGAGCATGGTCAACGTCGACCTGGACCTCGGCGTCATGTACGAGCTCAAGGACGGCTCCAAGGGCGTCGTCCAGCCGCTGGGCAGCTTCTTCGGCGAACTCAACGGCCCGCCGTTCGTGAAACTCAGCGGCGACGACCGCTTCGGCTCGGCCTCCGGCGAGACGATCTACGTCAACCTCGACCACCGCGACGACATCAAGCGGCTCCTGGTCTTCGTCTACATCTACGACCAGACTCCGGCCTTCGACCGTACGCACGCCATCGTCACGCTCTTCCCGAGCAACGGCCCACGCGTCGAGATCAGCCTCGACGAACGCCATCCGCAGGCCCGTTCCTGCGCGGTCGTGATGATCGAGAACGTCAAGGGCGAGCTGATGGTGCGCCGCGAGGTGCGGTTCGTGTACGGCTTCCAGGCCGAACTCGACCGGCTGTACGGCTGGGGGCTGCAGTGGGGACGGGGATACAAGTCGAAGGCCGCCCGCTAGCGGAGGGCGTACGCCGGCTTCCTCGCGCCGCCCTCACCGGGCGGACGTCAGCGCCCGATGAACTGCGGCCCCTGCGGCGGCAGTTTGAAGTCCGGGTCGGGGAGCGCGCCGACCGCCTGCGGGAAGCCGTACGCGGGTGCCGCGGCCGGCGCGGTCTGCGGGCCCGGGTAGCCGTAGGCGGGCTGGCTGGAGGGCCCTGGATAGCCGTACGCGGGCTGGGCGGCCGCGGGCGCCGTCGGGGGCCCGGGGTAGCCGTACGCCGGCTGCTGCGGCACCGGGGCCGCCTGCTCGGGCGGCAGGGGTACGGAGGTCTCGGGGGCCGGAGCGGGTGCGGACCAGGCCGGAGCTTCGGGCGCGGCCGCGGCGGCCTCGGAGTCGTCCACCGAGATACCGAAGTCGCTGGCCAGCCCCTGCAGGCCGTTCGAATAGCCCTCGCCGAGCGCCCGGAACTTCCAGCCCCCGCCACGCCTGTACAGTTCGCCGCAGATCAGCGCCGTCTCCGCGCCCGTCTCCGGCTTGATGTCGAAGTACGCCAGCGGTTCGGCGTCCGCGAGGGACGCGTCGTACAGCAGGATGCGCAGCCCCCGTACGCGGTCGAAGGTGACGTCCTCGGCCGATGCGACCAGCAGAATCTGTCCGACAGCGGCCTCGACACCCGTCAGATCCGTCTGGATCGTGTCGGTAAGGCCCTCTGTTCCGCGCTTCTTGCCGAGCAGCCTGACCTTGCCCGAGGGGTGGCGGGGCTGGTTGTAGAAGACGAAGTCCTCGTCGGATCGCACACGACCTTCGGGGCCGAGGAGCAGGGCCGAGGCATCCACATCGGGGACTCCCTGTCCGGGCGTCCAGCGCAGCACGGCGCGTACCGCTGTGGCGTCCAGCGGGACGTTCGACCCCTTCAGCATCGCGTGCGTCATGCGGTCATCCTGCCCTCTGGGGCCTGGTCACGACAACGCGGGGGTGAAGATCCCCGTCGAGGATCGAAGAACAGGTGACACGGCCGAGTTACCTGAACTTCATCCTTGATGGGAACCCCTGACATGGATCCATACGTACTATTACCGGCCACATCAGATCAGGCCGCCTAGCAGCTCCGGGGGAGTTTCATGCGTCATTTTGGTCATATCGCCCCGGAAGAGCGGCAGCGCCTCTTCTACCGGGAGCCCAGCCTCTTCACCGCCGAATCACCGGCCCGCGTCCTCGCGGCGGCCCTCGGAGCCACCCTGTACAGCCCCGCGACCAGGCCGCGGCTGGCCGACGACATCGTCAAGCAGGCCGGGCGCGGCGTCGTCTCCATGGTGCTGTGCCTGGAGGACTCGATCGACGACGCGGAGGTCGTGGGCGCCGAGGAGAACCTGGTCCGGCAGTTCACCGACCTCGCCGGGCGGCCGGGCTCCTCCGAGCTGCCGCTGCTCTTCGTACGGGTCCGTGAACCGGAGCAGATCCCCGACCTCGTCGAGCGGCTCGGCCCGGCGGTGCGGCTGCTGTCCGGATTCGTGCTGCCGAAGTTCACCGAGGAGCGGGGCGTCCCGTTCCTGGAGGCGCTCACGGCGGCCGAGAGCGCGAGCGGGCGGCGCCTTTTCGCGATGCCGGTCCTCGAATCGCCCGGCCTGCTGTACATGGAGACCCGCAGGGAGACCCTGGAGGGCATCCACCGCACGGTCGACAAGTACCGCGACCGCGTCCTCGCGCTGCGCCTGGGCGTCACCGACTTCTGCTCGGCGTACGGGCTGCGCAGAGCGCCCGACATGACCGCGTACGACGTTCAGATCGTCGCCTCCGTGATCGCCGACGTGGTGAACCTGCTTGGGCGGGCCGACGGCACCGGCTTCACGGTGACCGGGCCCGTGTGGGAGTACTTCCGCGTCCAGGAGCGCATGTTCAAGCCGCAGCTGCGCCGCAGCCCCTTCCAGGAGGTCGAGGTCGAGGAACTGCGCCAGTCGCTCATCGAACACGACCTGGACGGGCTGCTGCGCGAGATCGCCCTCGACCGCGCCAACGGTCTCCTCGGCAAGACCTGCATCCACCCCTCGCACGTACCGGCCGTGCACGCCCTGTCCGTCGTCAGTCACGAGGAGTACAGCGACGCGCAGGACATCCTCAGGCCCGAGCGCGGCGGCGGGGGTGTGCTGCGGTCGGCGTACACGAACAAAATGAATGAAGTGAAGCCGCACCGCGCCTGGGCCGAGCGCACCCTCCAGCGCGCCGAGGTCTTCGGCGTCGCCAACGAGGACATCGGCTTCGTGGAGCTGCTCGCCGCCGGGCTTCCCAGCTGAAACGGCCCGACCAGCCGTAGTGACTCGTACAGATACCGATACCGACACAGGTACCGATACAGGTACCGATACAGACAAGGAATTGATGAACAACGTGGTGTGGACGGGGACCTGGGTCGCCGAGCGGCTCGGCGTCGAACTCGTCGGCGACGAGAAGCTGAGCGAACTGCTGGGGCTCGCGCTGCGGCGCAACCCCAAGCGCGCCCATCTGCTCGTGTCGAACGTGCTCGGCAAGCATGTGCCGCAGTCGCCGTCCGTGGTGTACGGGTACGGGTTCGCGCTCGGCCGGCGGGTGCGGGAGCTGCTCGGCGACGAGGAGTCCCGGGCGGCGGTCGTCCTCGGCTATGCCGAGACGGCCACCGGGCTCGGCCACTGCGTCGCGGACGGCGTGGGCCTCGCCCCCTACCTCCACTCCACCCGCCGCCCCGTCCCCGGCGTCGCCCGCGCGGGCGGCTTCGAGGAGTCCCACTCGCACGCCACCTCGCACCTGCTCCTCCCCGAGAACCCCGGCCTCCTCTCCGGCCCGGGCCCGCTGGTCCTCGTCGACGACGAGTTCTCCACCGGCAACACGATCCTCAACACCATCCGCGACCTGCACGCCCGCTACCCGCGCGAGCGGTACGTGGTCGTGGCGCTCGTCGACATGCGGTCCGCCGCCGACATGGGGCGCCTGGACGAGTTCGCCCGGGAGATCGGCGCACGGGTCGACCTGGTGACGGCGGCGTCGGGGACGGTGAGGCTTCCCGAGGGCGTGCTCGAGAAGGGGCAGGCGCTGGTCGCCGAGCACGAGGCGGCGGCGCTCGCGGCACCCGCGGGGCCCGCGGCACTCGCGGCGCTCGCCCGGTCGCGTGCCGGGAGAGTCACCCGCGTCGAGCTCGGCTGGCCGCGCGGCGTTCCCGACGGCGGGCGGCACGGGTTCGCGCCCGGCCAGCGAATACGCCTGGACGGCGCCCTGCCCGCCCTGGCCGCGCGGATCGCCGACGCGCTGCCCGACGGCGCCCGGCGCGTGCTCGTACTCGGCTTCGAGGAGCTGATGTACGCGCCGCTGCGGCTGGCACGCGAACTCGAGCAGGTCGTGGACGCCGAGGTGCGCTACTCCACGACCACCCGGTCCCCGGTCCTCGCCCTCGACGACCCGGGCTACGCGATACGCAGCCGGATCGTCTTCCCCGCCCACGACAACCCGGACGACGGCCCCGGCGAGCGCTACGCCTACAACGTCGCAGGGGCCGGCTTCGACGCCGTGGTCGCCGTCGTCGACTCCACCGCCGACACCCCCGAACTGCACGCCTCCGACGGCCTGTTGGCGCAGCTCACCGCGCACACCCCGCACGTCCTGCTCGCCGTCGTCCCTTCGTACGTCCCCGGGCGCCCGTCCACCGAAAGGCCCTCCATGCTCCCCGAGCCCCTCCGCGGCCCAGCCTTCTCCTCGTACGCGCCCGAAGACGTCGGCTGGCTGCTGCAGGACCTCTCGGACGTGACGCTGGAGGCGCCGACGGAGGAGCGCGAGGAGGCCATCCAGAGCGGCGGCGCCCACTACGCGGAGTCGCTGCCGGTCGAGTACCAGCCCAGCGCCCACTACCAGGAGCTGTTCCACGCGGCGCTCGGCACCTCCGCCGCCCGTATCGCCCAGGCCGTCGGCGCGGTCACCGAGCTGGTGCTCGCCGAACGCTCACCGCGCCCGGTGCTCGTCTCGCTGGCCCGCGCGGGCACCCCGGTCGGCGTGCTGATGCGCCGCTGGGCCCAGCACCAGCACGGCCTCGACCTCCCGCACTACGCCGTCTCCATCGTCCGCGGCCGCGGCATCGACGCCAACGCGCTGCGCTGGCTGGCCGCCCACCACGACCCCGCCGACGTCGTGTTCGTCGACGGCTGGACCGGAAAGGGCGCGATCACCCGCGAACTGGCCGACGCCATACGGGAGTTCGAGAAGGCCGAGGGCGTCACCGGCTTCGACCCGGAGATCGCGGTGCTCGCCGACCCGGGCTCCTGCGTACGGACGTACGGCACCCGCGAGGACTTCCTGATCCCCTCCGCCTGCCTCAACTCGACGGTGTCCGGGCTGATTTCGCGCACCGTGCTGCGCTCCGACCTGGTCGGCGAACACGACTTCCACGGCGCGAAGTTCTACCGCGAACTCGCCGGCTCCGACGTCTCCGTCGACTTCCTGGACGCCGTGGCCGCGCGGTTCGCCGAGGTCGCCGACGCGGCCTGCGCCCAGGCCAAGGAACTGCTCGCCGCCGACCGCACACCCACCTGGGAGGGCTGGCGGGCGGTCGAGCGGATCAGCGAGGAGTACGAGATCCACGACGTGAACCTCGTCAAGCCGGGCGTCGGCGAGACCACCCGCGTGCTGCTGCGCCGCGTGCCCTGGAAGATCCTGGCCCGCGCCGGAGCGGGCGCCGACCTCGACCACGTGCGCCTGCTCGCCGAGCAGCGCGGGGTGCCCGTCGAGGAGGTCGCCGAACTCCCGTACACCTGCGTGGGGTTGATCCACCCGAAGTTCACGCGCGGTGCGACGGGTGCCGACGGCAAGGCGGTGACGGTCTGATGTCCGGGATGTCTGAGACCTCCGCGTCGGCCTCGCCCAAGGTGCTCGTCGCCAGCGACCTCGACCGCACGCTCATCTACTCCAGCGCCGCCCTCGCGCTGACCATGCCGGACGCGGTGGCGCCCCGGCTGCTCTGCGTCGAGGTGCACGAGAGCAAGCCGCTGTCGTACCTGACGGAGACCGCGGCCGCTCTCCTGACCGAACTCGGCGGGATGGCGGACTTCGTGCCCACCACGACCCGCACCCGCAAGCAGTACCAGCGCATCAGCCTGCCGGGCCCCGCCCCGAAGTACGCGATCTGCGCCAACGGCGGGCACCTGCTCGTCGACGGGGTGTCCGACGCCGACTGGCACGCGAAGGTGACCGCACGGCTGGCGAGCGAGTGCGCCTCCCTCACCGAGGTGCGCGAGCACATGGAGGCCACCGCCGATCCGGCCTGGGTCCGCAAGCACCGGGTCGCCGAGGACCTCTTCGCCTACCTCGTCGTGGAGCGCGAACTGCTCCCCGAGGACTGGGTCAAGGAACTCGCCGTCTGGGCCGAGAACCGCGGCTGGACCGTGTCCCTCCAGGGCCGCAAGATCTACGCCGTGCCGAAGCCGCTCACCAAGAGCGCGGCCATGCGCGAGGTCGCGCGGCGCACCGGTGCGACGCTCACTCTCGCGGCGGGCGACTCCCTGCTCGACGCCGACCTGCTCCTCGCGGCCGACCGGGGCTGGCGCCCGGGGCACGGGGAACTGGCGGAGGCGGGGTGGACGGCGCCCACGGTCACGGCGCTGCCCGAGCGGGGGGTCGCCGCGGGGGAGCGGATCCTGCGGGAGCTCCTGGACGGGGTCCGGCAGGGCTCCTAGCGGGTGCCTCCTAGCGGGGCGCGTCGAAGTCGATCGAGTCGCTGACCTTGCGCCACTTGGCGTCCGAGGCGGCCAGGTTCTGAGCCATGGCGCCCGCCACGGCGACGGCGTCGCTGCCGAGCAGCAGGCGCACCGGCGGGTCGGCGGCCTCCGTGACGTGGAGGATGGCCTGGGCGGCCAGGGCGGGATCGCCGGGCTGGGTGCCGTCGGCCTGGCCGAGGAATCCGACGACGGGTTCGATGACGGGCTTGTACGGGTCGCTGACCGGCGGCGTACTCATCGAGGATCCGGCCCAGTCGGTGCGCAGTCCGCCTGGCTCGATGACCGTGACCTTGATGCCGAAGGGAGCGACTTCCTGGGCCAGGACCTCGGAGAAGCCCCCGACGGCCCACTTGGCGGCCTGGTACGCGCTCAGGCCGGGGGTGCCGACGCGGCCGCCCACGGAGGAGACCTGGACGATGTGCCCGCTGCCCTGTTCCCGCAGCACGGGCAGCGCCGCCTTGGTCACGTTGACGACGCCGTGCAGATTGGTGTCGATCTGGGCGCGGAAGGCCTCCTCGGTGACGTCCTCGATGGAGGCGACGTCGGCGTAACCGGCGTTGTTGACGAGGACGTCGAGCCGGCCGAAGGAGTCGACCGCCTGCTGGACGGCGGCGCGGGCGGCGGCGGGGTCGGTGACGTCCAGGGCGACGGCACGGACCCGGTCGCCGAACCGCTGGACGAGGTCGTCGAGTTGCTCGGGCCTGCGGGCGGTGGCGACGAGTTGATGGCCGGCGGCGAGGACGGCCTCGGCGAGCGCGCGGCCCAGGCCGCGGGAACTGCCCGTGATGAGCCAGGTCTTGGACATGAGTCTCTCAACTTTCCTGTGGGAGGCGGACGTTGACGGTCCGGGGCGGTCAGACGTTGATGGTCTTGAGCTCGACGAACTCGGCCAGGCCGAAGGCGCCCATCTCGCGGCCGATGCCGCTCGCCTTGTAGCCGCCGAAGGGTCCGTCGAAGCCGACGGGAGCGGCGTTGACCATGAAGAAGCCGGTGCGGACACGGCGGGCGAGGGCCAGTGCGCGTTCGGGATCGGTGCTCCATACGCCGCCGCCCAGGCCGTACGCGGAGTCGTTGGCGATCCGTACGGCGTCCTCCTCGTCCTCGTACGGGATCACCACGATCACGGGCCCGAAGATCTCCTCCCGCGCGATGCGCATGCCGTTGTCGACGTCGGCGAAGAGGGTGGGGCGCACGTAGTTGCCGCCCTCCAGGCCCTCGGGCGACCCGGGGCCGCCGGTGACGACGCGGGCGCCCTCGTCGATGCCGATCCGGATGTAGTCCAGCACCCGCTGCTGCTGGACCTCGCTGGTCATCGGGCCGATGAACGTGTCCGGGTCTGTGGGGTCGCCCACGGTGAGCGAGTCCACGAGGTCCTTCAGTACGCCGACGACCTCGTCGTAGCGGCTGCGGGGGGCGAGGATGCGGGTGTGGGCCTGGCAGTTCTGCGAGTTGTTCGCGAAGGACGCGAACTTCAGGCCGTCCGCCATCGCGGTGAGATCCGCGTCCTCGCAGATGATCGAGGCGGACTTGCCGCCCAGCTCCAGGGAGACCCGCTTGAGCTGTTCACCGGCGATGGAGGCGATCCGGCGGCCCGCGGCGGTGGAACCGGTGAAGGCGATCTTGTCGACATCGGGGTGCGAGACCAGGTGCTCGCTGGTGGCACGGTCGGCGGGCAGGACGCTGACGACGCCTTCGGGCAGGCCGAGTTCGTCGAAGATCTCGGCGAGCAGCATGATGCTGAGCGAGTTCTCCGGGGACGCCTTGAGGACCACGGTGTTGCCGGCCAACAGCGCCGGGATCATCTTCACCAGCGCGGCCATGTACGGGGAGTTCCACGGGATGACCGCGGCGACGACACCGATCGGTTCCCGGCGCACCAGGCTCCCGGACGCGCCGGTGGGGTCGAGGGGCTCCTCCCAGCCGAAGGAGCGCGCGGCGCGCAGATAAGCGTCGGCCTGCTTGTCGAGGGCGGGCTGACCCCACTCGGCGAACCAGAGCGCGGCGCCCGTCTCGGCGCTGATGCGGGCGGCGATCTCCTTGGCCCGGCCGGTGCGCAGTTCGTTGAGGCGTACGACGAAGGCCTGCCGTTCCTCGGGGGTGGTGCGGGACCAGGGACCGTGGTCGAAGGCCTCCCGGGCGGCGGCCACCGCCTTGTCGACGTCGGCGGCGGTGGCCTGGGCGGCGCGGCCGAGCAGGGAGCGGTCGTGGGGGGAGCGGATGTCGAGGAGCTGGGGATCGGTGGGGTCGGTCCAGCGGCCGCCGATGTAGAGCTTGTCGTAGACGATCATCTTGTCCATCCCGTCCTAATAACTAAACGTTCATTTAGACAGTAGCTCCGATCGAGGGCGGGAGCAACTGAACGTTTATTTGCTTTACTCTGGGGGCATGCCCGAGACACCCCGCGCCCCACGGACCCGCGATTCAGAGGCCGCCAAGGCCCGACTTCTGCAGGCGGCCACGGACGAATTCGCCGCCTACGGCATCGCCGGTGCCCGTATCGACCGCATCGGTGCCGCGGCCAAGGTCAACAAGGCTCAGATCTATACGTACTTCGGAAACAAGGACCAGCTCTTCGACATCGTCATGGACCTGCACGTGACGCGGGTCCTGGACGACGTCCCCTTCACGCCCGGCGATCTCCCGGACTACGCGGGCAAGCTGTTCGACTACCTCATCGCCAACCCGCACCAGCTGCGGCTGGCCACCTGGAACCGTCTCGAACGAACCGATGGCGGCCCCGGGCCCGTACGCCTGGCCGCGTCGATGGAGCAGAAGACGGCGGCGATCGCCCAGGCGCAGGCCGACGGCAGCGTCCCCGGGGCGTTCGGCGCCGAGGATCTCCTCACGTTCGTACTGGCCCTGGCCGGCGCGTGGACACCGACCAGCGCCATGGCGCCCGGGGGCCTGGACGAGGCCGTACTGCGCTCGCATCGCGGAGCGGTCGTCGAAGCCGTACGGCGTCTGGTGTCCGACGTATAGACGTCTGGTCTCCCGTACGGACGGACGGGTATACGGGTGACCCGCCCGGAAGGTCAGCCGCAGCAGCCCCCACCGCAGCAGCCGCCGCCACCCCCACCGCCGCCCGGGGCCGGTGCCGGCGCCGAGGCCGAGCCGCCCACCGCGACCGTCGACAGGAGCTTCACCGTGTCGTCGTGGCCGGACGGGCAGGCCGCCGGGGCGGAGGACTCCGCCATCGGGCGGCTCATTTCGAACGTGTCGCCGCAGGTCCGGCAGCGGTACTCATAGCGAGGCATGGGGCACAGGTTAGCGGGCGCCTCGTGCCGCCGACGAGGGTCACTTGCGCAGCTCGCCTCGGTTCGCCTTCCGGAGGGCGAGCGCGTGGGCCTTGGCCCGCAGCCGCTGCTCGTGTTCCTGCTGCTCGGGATGGCGGGACTTCCAGTACGGGTTGTCGTGGGGCAGGGCCGAGCCGACCCTCCCGTACATCCCGAAGAACATCAGCAGGACGCCCACCACAAAGCTGAACAGCACGTTCTGGATGCGGAAGGCGAGGAAGTTGTAGCCGGTGTCGAGCAGCGCCAGGTTCACGAAGCCGCTGAGGATGAAGACGACGCCGAGGATCATGTTGAGGGTGGAGGCGAAGTTCCCGCCGATCACCATCCCCACGAAGAGGAGCAGCCCGACGCAGATCGACAGCACGCTGAGCGCGCCGTTGGTGCTCAGCCCCGCGACCTGGTCCCCGCGGGTGTCGAAGAAGCCGACCCTGTCGATGAGGCCCAGGATGCCGAACGCGAGCAGCACGAGGCCCATCAGGCCCGCGCCGATCCGGTAGAAGGTGCTGAGACGGTGATCGACGGGCAGATGCTCGTCGAAGTTGATGCGTCGCCGCCTGGTTCCCGGGCGAAGTACGTGTGTGGCCATGTCCGCCTCCTCACGCTCACGCATTTAGCGGAGGCCGTACGTACCTTCAGCATCCGCCCGGGGTACCCGGATCGCCAACCCCGGCGTCGTACGTGATGTCAGGCCCCGCCGCCCCGCTCCTCCCGGATCTGCGAGACCACCCGCCCCACCGTCTGCCGTACCGCCTCGGTCTCGGTGAGGAAGTGCCAGTAGTCGGGGTGGCGGCCCTCCAGCGTGGTGATGGCGCGCTCCAGGCGGGCCACCGATTCGTCGAGCGGGCGGGCGTGGCGCGGGTCGGGGGTGTTGCGGCCCGACATGGCCAGGCGCTGGGCGTCCCGGATGGCGAAGCGGGTGCGGTCGATCTCCTGCCGCGGGTCCTTCGACACGGCGTTCAGCCGGCGCAGCCGGTCGCCCGCCGCGGAGACCGCCTCGTCGGTGTTGTTGAGCAGCGCCCGAACCGTCGAGAGGAGGGAGGTCGCGTCCGGCCAGCGCTGCTCGTCGCGCGCGGTCTGCGCTTCCTTCAGCTTCAGCTCGGCCTGCCGTACGCTCTCCGCGGCCTGCTCCGGAACGTGCTGGAGGTCCTGCCAGCAAGGCGCCGTGAACCGGCGCCGCAGCTCGCTCAGCACCGGCTCCACCTGCCCGGCGCGGGTGGTCAGCGCCTGGGCGCGGGTGCGCAGCGAGACCAGCCGGTGGTCGATCTCGGCCGCCCGCTCGGGCAGCCGCTCGGCTTCCGCCCGTACCCCCTCGGCCTCCTTCGAGACCCGCTCGGCGCGCTCCAGAGTCTCCGGTACGCCGTGCTGCCCGGCCCCCTGGTTGAGCTTGGTCAGCTCGGGCCCGAGAGCGGCGAGCCGGGCGGCGAGATCGTCGGCCTTGAGCCCCGATCCCCGTACGCCGTCCAGCGCGTTCGAGGCGGCCAGCAGCGACTGGCGGGCGCGCTCGACGGACGGGGCGAGCCGGGCGAGCTGCGTCTCCGCCTTGCCGAGCAGCGATTCGAGGCCCTGCTCGAAGCGGTCCAGCTGCTGCTTGACCCGGCCCAGTTCGTCCTTGGCGCTGGTGAGCTCGGTCCGGGCCTGGGCGGCGACCGACGCCTCCAGGTCGTCACGGTCGAGGTCGTGGGCGTCGACGGCGGTGATGTACTTCTGGCTGGCCTCGTCGATGCGCCGTCCCAGCGCCTCGAAGTCGGAGACGGCGCGGCGGGCCGCGGGGGAGGCGTCGACGGCCGTGATGGTCTCTATCGAGATCCGCAGATCGCGCTGGGCGGTGTCGAGCTCGTAGAAAGCGGCCGCGGCGGAGTCCTTCGCGGCCTGCGCCTCGGCCCGCTGACTCTCCGAGCGCCCGCCGAACCAGCGCCGCGTGCCGCCGCCCGCGAAGGCCGCGGGCAGCGCGAGAGCGACGAGCAGCGGCAGGGCCATGAGGGTCAGCGCGTCACGAGCGGCGTACGGGATCCCGGCGGCGCGGCCCTTCCGGGACCTCGGAGGGCGACCACCTTCTGCCCGTGCGCATGGCACAAACGGCGTGTACGGCTGTGAAGGTGTCGCCGTCACATCCCTCTCCCGTGCTGTGATCCGCCCTGCCCGGTGTCATTCTCCCACCCGTTAAGGACGAACACACGGGCTGGTTAGTTCGCGGTTCGCACCGTGATCTTCCCATCGCCGGTGTGGGCGGACACCACATGAGAACTGGCGTCGGCCCGGGGCACCGACACATCCACCGAGCCGTCACCGGTCTCCGTCGTCACCCGGTACGTCTCCTGGGGCAGCGCGATCGTGACGGAGCCGTCCCCGGTGCGGGTCTCCACCAGGTCCGGCACGGCGTCGAGTTCGAGCCGTACGGAGCCGTCGTTGGTACGTGCCTGCACGCGCCGCGAGTCGACGCCGTCCGCGTGGATCGAGCCGTCGGAGGTACGCAGGTTCAGCGGTCCGGAGGAGCCGGTCACCCGGACCGAACCGTCGGACGTACGCAGGTTCAGCGGCCCGGAGGAGTCCGTCACCCGGACCGAACCGTCCGCCGTACGAATACTCAGCGCGTCCTTGAACCCCTGCGCGCGCACGCTGCCGTCCCCGTCCTTCACGGTGACGGCGACGCCGCGCGGCACCACGATCCGGTGCTTGGCCGAGCAGTCGGCGATCACGCCCGAGCACTTCATCCGCAGCACCAGCCGGTCGTCGTCCATCTTCCAGGTCACCTCGGGATCCCCGCCGACGGCGACGCTGCCCTGGAACCAGCGCGTGACCTCGACCTTGTCGGCCTCGTCCGAGTCCGCCACCACGAGTTCGAGCGCCGAGTCGTCCGAGTCGACGGTGAGCGTGCGGCCCTGCAGTTCGAAGGACCGGTGCTCGGGGTCCTTGTCGTCCCCGGCACTGGCACCACACCCGGCGGCGAGCAGCGCCACGACGGTGACGGCACCGGTGACGGCCACCGCGCGGGTACGTGTCGAGCGAGTGCGGGTACGTACGGTGCGAGCCATGAAGATCTCCCCCTGAGAATTACGTCGACATGCGCCGGGCCTCTTGGGCACCTGCTCTTCCGACGCTCTTCGACCGTACGGAGCCGGGGGCTGCGGGGGGATCCGGGCCACTCCCGGATGAAGGGTAGGGAAAACCCCCGACCCGGCCCCGGTTCTCTGTTCCCGGTCCCCGGATACGGGTTTGCGAGGCACACCCTCGGGCAATGTAGGCTGTCGACTCGTCCTGGGCGCGTAGCTCAGTGGTAGAGCGCCGCCCTTACAAGGCGGATGTCGGCGGTTCGAAACCGTCCGCGCCCACCAGTCTCAGGACACGACTAAGGCCCAGGTCAACCGGTGCGAAACCGGAGACCTGGGCCTTGATCTTTCTCGGCGACTTTTCGGCGCTGTGCCACTTACGTGCCAGAAGGATCCTGCGGGGGCCTCTTCGCCTTGCGGATCTGCCCGTCGACGTAGTCGGCAATTTGGTGGTCACGCTGTGCGCGTCTCGGCGTACGAGCGACGGATGGAGACGGTGCGGGCCTCCAGGTCGATGTCCCGGCGCTGGAGAGCGGCCAGCTCACCGAAGCGGAGCGCCGTGAACGCTCATTTTGAGCAGGTCAGATGCAGTGTGATCCAGCGCGCAGGTTGAAAGAGGCTTACTGGGTGGGTGCCTCGGCGAGCGAAAGGCTGTTCCCGTCGGGGTCCAGCATGACGACGTGGCGTACGCCGTTGCTGTAGGTCTCGACCGGTTCGTGGTCGATCCCGTGTGCGGCGAGTCGGGCCAGGATGTCGTCGAGGTCGTTCACGCCGAGCGTGATCATGGCTCCGCCTACTCGCTCAGCGCGCACGTCTCGATCGTCAACGACGACCCACGCGTTCTCACCGACCTGCCACAGATACTCCTCGCCGATGATCTCGTCCGCTGGGCGCCCGAAGAACACCTCGAACCACTCCAGTGCCTTGATCCGGTCACTCACACACATGACGCTGTACAGGTCCACTCGGACCACTCCTCACAGTTGTTTCGGAAGTTGGACCACTCCCGTGACCGAAACTCATCGGAGGAGGTAGCCCCGTTCTCCACAAGGAAGGTGAGGCCAGGCGCCGTTGGCGTTACTGGAGTCGCCGTACCCGCAATGAGCTTCTGCAACCTGCGCGGTGTGCAGGCTGAGGATGGCCTGGACGGGGCTCGTGATGCGGATGCTGGAGCAGCGCGGATTGCGCAGGATCCGCCAGGTCTTGAGGGTGGCGATGGCCCGTTCGACGAGTGCGCGAATTTTCGCGTGCGCGCGGTTGACGGCCTGCTGATCGGCGGACAGCTTCTGCCGGCGCCCCCGTAGGGCACTCGCACGGTGCCCCCCTCTCCCCAGTAGCCCTTATCTGCCTAGCACCGCACTCCGGCTTCTTCCAGGGCGTTGACGATGCCGTGGACCCGTGCGGCCTTGATGTCGTGGACCGCTCCGGGAAGGGCGGGAGATGCCCACAGCAGCCGTCCCGCCGGATCAGAGATGACCTGCACGTTCACGCCGTGCTTCTTGTGTTTCCCGGAGTACCGGAGTCGAAGGGCCGGTCCGCCGCGATCCGGTCGACTGGCAAGCGTGCCGTCCAGGATGACGAACGCCTTGCTGGAAGCGGTCCTCATCGCCTCAGCGAGGGTCGGGGCGATAGCCGCCAGGACATCCACGGCCTCGGCGACGTAGCGGTACGCGGTGGTGGTACCGATTGCGAAGCCAGCCGCGAGCTGCGCGTAGGTGTGGCCGCACCGCAAGTGAGCCAGTGCCAGCAGGGCCTCTCGGCCGGCGTTCAGGCGCCGCCACCGGGTACCGAGCATCTGACGGCGCTCCCGCAGGCGAGCGGAGAGGAAACAAGACGGAGCTGGACAGGTCCAGCCCGGACAGGTAGACGAGCACACGAAGCCTCTGGTGAGACGGATTTCTTGGTCGAGAACCTATCTACCAGGGACTTCACCTCGCTGGCGGCCCAACTGCCCTGCTTCCGCGACAGGTTGAAAAAGGCTCAGTGAGGCGGAGCGGTGTCGGCGAGCCGGTAGACCTCGGCCACGGAGAGGAACGGCCGCTCGGTGTGGGTGACCGACCCGGCGCCCTTGATCCGGCACGGGTTGCGCTGGATCAGTCCGTCATCCACGGCGGTGTTCATGATGGCGCGGAGGACTGGTAGGCCTTGGAAACGGTGGCCGGACCGACATCCGCGTCGAGGAGGTCTGTACGCCAGCGCCGTACCTGCGGCGTGGTGATCTCGCGCAGGGGGACCGTGCGGAACGGCGGCAGGATGTGCAGGTTGAGCACGCGCGCGTTGCGCTCGCGGGGGATAGCCGCGTAGTCGCGATCCTTGATCCCAGCCTCCGCAAAGGCGCCGAACCCACCTTGTTCTGATCCCAGCGGGATAGAACTTTCCCTACATTGATCAAGGCGGCTCGTTCTGCTTACCGCGCTCCTGCCCGCCCCCGGGCGGGCCCGCGCTCCTGCCCGTGCCGCGCGCACAGCGACCAGCCACTTGCCGTAGAAGGGGTACGTCATGGCTGGGGCAGTCGGCTCCACGGCTTTGCGCAGCCACTTTGGCACGAGCCTCGAAGATCATCGCCCCACGACGTGCTTCACCTGGCAGGTCCACTACCTGTCCCGACGCGCCGGGAGTTTACGGGGCCATGATCACTCGCGCCAAAGCAGCTCCAGCCCAAAGCCGCTCCACCGACCTGATCGGGACGTAAATCCTTTACCCCTCAAGAGCCGCAAATACGTTACGCAGCATTTCGGCGAGTTCCAAGGTGTCGTTCCGGACCATCCGCGTTGGAAACCATTCTACAAATACTTCATAAGCTCCACGCTGGCCGGGGCGACGTGTAGCTTTATTCCGGTAAGGCTGAATAGCCTGATCGACTCGCCTATTGAGGATTCTCCTCATCCTGTCGTTCGAAACGTTTTCAAGCGACACGCGACTGGTCGGCGAAAGGCATAAAACAAGTAGGGGGCGATATTCGCGCCCAGCAAACTTCTCACGCCATTCAATGGAAGCCTCCCAGGCACCCGAAGCGCTAACGAAGGATGTAATATCATCCTGCCTTTGCGCCTTACGAGTAATTTGGAAGGCAAGCTCCCTGGAGTACTGAGCGTTAGTGATCTTGGTGTCTAGCTCCGTGTGCTGGAGCTCGTTATGAATCTCACCCAGACGTCCGACTATCTCAGAAAAATCCTGAACACGTTGGCGCGGATCGAACTGCACGCACTCCTCGTAGAGCTTCATTAGCTTAGAAGATGATTCGTTCGAACAAGATCCTTTAAGTGCATTAGTAATGTTCTCCGCGTTGCCTGTCACGTTAAGGGGATCCGGATCACGATTGATAAAGCAGAAAGCGAGTAGCTGGCCGAACGAGAAAACGTCTAGGGTAGGTTCCCTGCTGTAAACAGCCCTGGGGTCGAACGCAATGTACTGCTCGGGAGCGGCATAATACACGACTCCCATCGCGCTCTTTGTGGCCCTCTGTGTTTGTGTACTAAACCAGGCCAAATCAAAATCCGTGAGATACGGAAGATATTCCCCTTCGCTAGTGTACCGGCATACGATATTCTCCGGCTTGATATCCCGGTGAATCACGCCGTTGTTATGCGCATGCTCAATTGTCTCCGCCGACTTCAATAGGATAGCGATGATTTCCGCAGGGGGCAGGAATGCACCCGGCTGCAATTCTCGCAAATTACTGCCGTCAATGTAGTCCATCACGAAACCGGTCGGACAGTCGCTATAGCGATGCACCTTGACGATCTGGGGGTGCGCCAGCATCTCCATAGCATCGTAACCATTCCGGAAGCGCTTTACTTTTTCACGATCATGGAGTTCGTGTGGATGGTAAACTTTATAGGCGTAGACGGAATCGTCAACCCCCGGGCCCTGTACCTTCCATACCGCACCAAAACCTCCAGCGCCGATCTGCTGAGTGACTACCCCCTCCTTCATTTTCGTGTCGACCTCGATCAGTCCTAGCTCGGTTTGATAACGCGTCAGCGTATCGCGGGCTTTCTTATAGCGAGAGCGAGTGGCGAGGCCTTGAATCCTATCTTTTTCATCGAACCATTTCGAAATACTCTCTAGTCGGCGACATGAAGCATAATGCCCGGTGCTGCGCCAAGAGCTAATGTCAAAGGCGGACTTGAATCTGTTATAGGAGTCCAGGAAGTCTTGAGCCTCATCTTCATAGTGCTCGTACTCTGACTCTGGAGGAGGGGGGCCTAATTCCGGGGTAAATCCGCTGCCAATCAAAAGGCGGCCGCGAACGCGACCTCCGAAAATCGGTAGCTGATCGTGATCCGAGCTGGCTTTCGACATTTCACGTGAGATTACCTCGTAAATGCTGTGGGCAGTCACACTTCCCGTATGGTCTGCAGCGGCACCAGTCAGCGCATAGAGGAGATAGTAAGTAAATATTCCGTGTCCGAGATTGTTGACTTCCCAAGCGGTCTGGGCTTCGGTGCAAGCAGCTACTACAGCCGAAGATGATTCGACCTGTCGCAGTACTTCCGATACTTCTGAAGCCCTCAGCTCCGTGACACGAATAACAGATCCACCGGTACCAGTCAACGCGCCGCCAGAATGGCAGCAATCGAGCAGGACGAAAACCTGAGAGTCTCGAGCCTCACTTGGCTCCAAGATTCGGAGGATATCCGGAAGAGCTACACCTTCATCCAGGTCTCGATTGTCGTACGTGACGAGATAATGACCGAGGTCTGTGGAAGCTCCGTGGCCGGAAAAATAGAAAAGAATCTTGTCGGCTCCGGAGTTCTTGGCGTCAACAAGCCATCGCAGAATATCGGTCTTTGAGGCTTGTTCATTCTGGAGGAGTGTGACGTTGAACCCGTACTCTTCCATCTGAAGTACGGCCGCAACTTGGTCAGCATCGTGGGCACAGCATGAGAGTTTCGGCCAGCGATCTTTGTATGCGTCGATTCCTACAACCAAGGCAAGCGCCAGCCCCATTACCCCTCCTGTTAAACGAGTCACGTCATCATATGGCTCCCTGTGGGACTTTGCACTGGAGTTGGCACACCTCTGCAAACGAGTCGTCGCAAGATGAGGTGGTTCACCCCATCACCAGCTCGGGAGACCTCAGTGGCCTTCGTGTCCATAGTTCACGTCGCGGGGCGGAGCCGTGCCACAGCAGTGCCATATCGGGCGGTCAATCGCGGTCAACGACGGTTCGCTCCAGCCGAGATATGGCGCTGACCTGGGGCACTCCTATGGCTGGAGGAACCTGTGCACTTCCGCTACCGGTCACCACCTGGCTTACAGCGGACTGTCCCGTAAATGATCTCTGAGGCGGTGCGGCCGTGGCTGTTCGCTGTACTGCTTGCTCGCCTATCCGGCGAGGGTGAGGTTGTGGAGGCGGGCGATACCGAGCATGGCGTGGTGGACGCCATCGCCCTTGAGTTGGCAGTCGCGCAGGATCTTCCAGCTCTTCATGCGGGCGAAGGTGTGCTCAACACGGGCGCTGACTTGCTTGTGCGACCGGTTGTGTTGCTCTTTCCAGTCCGGGAGTTCTTCGCCTTTGCGGCGCTGGTGTGGGATGACGAGTCCGGTGTCCTGGTAACCGCCGTCGGCGATGGTCATCGTCGTGCCGACGGCGGCCTTGGCACCGGACTCCTCCCCGCCTCGGGAGTCGTGCCGGTTGCCGGGCAGGGGCCGGCCGACCACGACGACCAGGCGGGTGTCGGCGTCGATGACGACCTGATGGGCCGTGGAATAGCGGTAGTTCTTCGACTGCTCGGCCACCGTGTGGTCACGGGTGGGGACCAGGGTTCCGTCGACGATGAGGACGGTGTCCTTACGGAATCGCTTGCGCGGCTGCAGCGAGAGCATCGGCCCGAGATGGTTGATGATCCGGTCCGCCGCCGACTTCGCTATGCCGAAGAGCGGTGCCAGTTGGCGCATCGTCAAAGTTCGTGCGCCAGTACGCCGCGACCAGCAACACGCGGTCCTCCAGCGGGAGGCTCCATGGCCGTCCGCGGTGCACCTCCGCCGCGTGCTCACGCCGTGCCGCGGTCACCAACTTGCCGAAGCAGCGCCGGCTCAGCCCGGTGAAGGGGGTTATCCAGGACGGCTCCGATGCCGTGATCACACCAACCACCACAAGATCACCTTGTTGCCCCGTACGCCCCCCGCTGGGTGTAGTCGGCCGTCCGACCGCATCTCAGTGGCCCTGGTTGGCCGGGGATGAGAGTCTCCCGATGATGAGCACTCACAACGAAGCCGAGGTTGGCGAACTACTGCACCAGCGCGGCTGGCGTGCAGTATTCACGGTTGCCGAACGAGTGAACGCCTGGGCCGGTCTGGTGAGTCTCGTCGAACGTGGCTACGGCGACGACATCTACGAGTACACAAACGACCTCTACTGCCGGAACTGGCTCCACGAGGCATGGATCCTGCTGGACGACCACGTTGTCCAGCTCTGGACACCGAGGATCAAGGCTGTGGACGATCAGTTCAGGGCGGCGACAGTCGTGGACGACGGCCAAGCCCTCGGACAGTTCCACAAGCTGCCGCACGCGGACCTGTGGTGGTGGCGCCGACACCCCCGCATCCTCACCGGAGACCTGGGCGATTCGCTCCGCTCTGCAGGCGCCATCGGTATCCACCCGGACGAGCCGTGCCCTGAGTGAAAGCAGTTACGGAACAGCCCTAAGGCGGATGTCGGCGGTTCGAAACCGTCCGCGCCCACCAGGTTCGGGGCATGAGAGAGGCCCAGGTCAGCGGGTATTCACCCGGAGACCTGGGCCTTGAGCTTTTCCCCGGCTTCTATCCTGGCGCGGTGACGCCTCCCGATCTGCTGTTGCGGGCCCTGCACGACGCGGGAAACCCGCCCTTGCGTCCGCTGCCGGACCGAGTGGCGGAGCTTCTGAGGAAGCTTGACGCTCCTCCGCGTCTCGCGGCTCATCTGCGGGCCGTTCATGATGTCGCGCACCGACTTGTCGACTGGTTGGAGGAGTGGCAGCCGGCACTGCGCTTCGACCGCGATGCCGTGCTCTTTGGGGCCGCCACGCATGACGTAGGGAAGACGGCGCACGTCGGTGAACTGTCCGGGCCCGGCTCCGCGCACGAGGAGGCCGGACGTGAACTGCTGCTGGCCCAGGGCGTCAGCGCCGAGCTGGCCCGGTTCGCGGGGACCCACGCGGCCTGGACCGGGCCGGACATCGGGATCGAGGATCTGCTGGTGAGCGTGGCCGACAAGATCTGGAAGAACAAGCGGGTCCAGGAGCTGGAGGATCTCGTGGTGGCTCGGCTGGCCGAGGCGAGTGGACGGACGAGGTGGGAGGAGTTCCTGGCGTTCGACGACGTCCTCGGGGTCCTCGGTGACGGAGCGGACCAGCGGTTGGCTTTCCAGGCGTCCTATCCGGTGCGCCGGGCCCATTGAGACCGGCCCACTGAGAACTGGCCCACTGAGACCGGCCCACTGAGACCGGCCCGTTGAAACCGGCCCATTGAAAGCAGAAGGGCGACACGATGGCGACCGAGGCGGCTCCGGGCACTGCGGTCCCGGATCACGTGCGTATCCCCGACACGAAGGCCGGGGGCACGGTCATTCTGCTCAACGGCACGTCCAGCTCCGGGAAGAGCAGCATCGCCCGGGAACTGCTCGGCGTTCTCGACGGGACGTGGTTCCACATGCCGGTGGACGTCTTCCATTCCATGCGGGGCGGCAGTGAGTTGGCCGACGGCGATCTTCAGGCGGAGATCGACCGCACGGTCAAGGGCTTCCACCGGGCCGTCGCGGGTATGGCGGCCGGTGGCAACAACGTCGTCGTCGACCATCCGCTGAGTCGTCGTTGGCGGTTGCTCGATCTTCTCGACCTGCTCGTGCCCGGGGACACCGTTCTGGTCGGGGTGCGCTGTCCGCTGCCCGAGCTGGAGCGGCGTGAGGCCGAGCGCGGGGACCGGCAGCGGGGGCTGGCCGCCATGCAGTACGACGCGGTCCACTCCCACGAACTGCATGACCTCGACGTCGACACCAGTCTTCAGAGCCCGCTGGAATGCGCTCTTCGCGTACGGGACTTCCTGGCGGACCGCCCGCGACCCACGGCCTTCGAGACGCTCCGGCGGACTCTGCGTACACCTCGCAATCCTCCGAATCCTCCGAAGGCGGACTGAGCCTTCGCGTTCACACCGGGTCCTCGTGGGCGTGCTTCAGGCTCGCGCGGGCGTCGACCGTTTCCGCGGGGATGACCTCCGACCAGAAGCGGTGGCAGCTCACGAACACGGCGAGTTCGCGCTCGCGCTGTCGGAGCTTCTCCACCTCGGCCTGTTCGTCCGCCGTCCAGCCGGGGGAGGCGGGCCGTTCCACCTTGCGCCAGCCGTTGGTGTCGCTGAAGCCGTCCAGGGGCTCGACCGACCAGGGGAGACGCTTCAGCAGGGCCAGTAGCTCGGCCCGGACCTGATGCAGCTCCTCCTGACCGGCCAGGAGGTCACTCGGAAAGTCATAGGTCGCAGCCACACGGCAATGGTACGCCTGTTCGATTTTGGGATGCGAGTTCCTTCCGGGACTTCACGCGAACGGGTGTGGCCGAGCCCTCGCGAACGGCAGGCCGCCGTCCGGCTACCGTGGGGGCTGCGGCCGCTGGAAAACGGGGTGCGGGGGTGCGGGGCCGACGCCTAGCGTGTCGGCCATGCGCGTCGTCTTCACCAAGGGCCCCGGTACGAGTTACGACATCTCGGTGCACCGCGAGAGCGGCGCGGCGCTGGCCCCGCGCAACGGTCCCGGCGGACATCCCTACCTGCCGCACGACCTGGTCCACTTCCTGGTCGAGGCGGAGGCAGGGATCAGGCTCGGGGTGTACGGGCGACTGGCCGCCGGTGACAACGGCCTGTTCTGGCCCGCGGACCCCGCCGAACGGAACAAGGCGGCACGCCGCCGCAAGTCGAAGCCGGTTCAGCCGTCCCCGCAGGCGCGGGCGGACATGGCGCGCTCGGAGGAGCTGGCGGGCATCGCCGTGCCGGTCTGGGAGGTACGCCGCGGCCACGCGAAGACCCTCCCCGCGTATGTACGCGCCGACGAGCTCCCCCCGGTCGTCGACCGCATCGTGACCCGCCTCGACGAGCACGCGGACCGCTGGCACGCCCTGCCGGTGGGCGGCTCCCTCGAACTCACCTGGTAGGCCCGAGCCACTCGACCCTGCGGGGGCAGGACCCCTGCGCACCCGCCCCGCAGCTCGAGCCGACCGAAAGGCGACCGCAGGCTCAACCGGCCGCCGCGCCGAACCACTTGGGCAGGTGGCCGAGCAGATCCCGCTGGTCGTCACCGACCCACGCCACGTGGCCGTCCGGCCGCAACAGCACTGCGGGTGCGTCCAGTTCCTCGCTGACGTCGACGACGTGGTCGACCCGGTCCGCCCAACCCGCCACCGAAAGGCGGCCGGTCTGGTCGAGCAGCAGTCCGCGGCCGCCGTGCGTCAGCTCATAGAGGCGGCCCTGCTTCAGCTTCACGTCCCGCATCCGCCGGCCGAGCAGTTCGTGGCCCTCGCCGAAGTCGTAGCGGATCTCGACCGCGGTGATCATCCCGGTCACGTACCGGTTCACCTCCTCGAAGTCCATCAGCTTCGAGAACAGCTCCCGCAGCGCGGTCGCACCCGCGTCGGCCCCAAGGAGCGTGATCTGCGCGCGGGTGTTGTCCAGCACGCGGGCGCCCACCGGGTGCCGTTCGGTGTGGTAACTGTCCAACAGCCCTTCCGGAGCCCAGCCGTTGACTGCGGCGGCCAGCTTCCAGCCGAGGTTGAACGCGTCCTGCACACCGAGGTTGAGCCCCTGTCCGCCGGTCGGCGGGTGGATGTGCGCCGCGTCGCCGGCCAGCAGCACCCGGCCGACCCGGTAGCGCTCGGCCTGCCGGGTGGCGTCGCCGAACCGGGACAGCCAGCGCGGCGAGTGGACGCCGAAGTCGGTGCCGGCGAACGCCCGCAGCTGCTTCTTGAAGTCGTCGAGGGTCGGCTCGGCGGCACGGTCCTCGGTCACCCCGTCGGCGGGCACGACGACGCGGCACACCCCGTTCTCATCGGGTGGGGCGACGCCGAACCGCAGTTGGGTCTTGTGGACCTCCTCGACGGTGGCGGCGATCGTCGCCGGATCCTCGGTCACCTCCATTTCCCCGAGCAGCGTCTCGACCTTGGCGGGCTCGCCGGGGAAACCGACGCCGAGCAGCTTGCGCACCGCACTGCGGCCGCCGTCGGCCCCGACGAGGTAGCGCGAGCGCAACCGCGTACCGTCCGCCAGCTCGACGGTCACTCCGGCCCCGTCTTCGTCCCCGTCGTCCTCGGACTGGCTCAGCCCGACCACTTCGCAGCCGCGCCTGATCTCCGTACCGAGTTCGAGGGCACGCTCGTTGAGCAGCCGTTCGGTGAGCGGCTGCGGGGTGGCGACGCCGTACGGGTGAGCCGTGTCCAACCGGTCCGGCCACGGCTTCGCGATGCCGCCGAAGAGACCGCCGACCTGGAACTTCTCGCTCACCGCGAGGAATCGGTCGAGCAGGCCGCGCTGGTCCATCATCTCGACGCTGCGCGCGTGCAGGCCCTGCCCGCGGGACTGCGTGGTCGGCTCGGTCAACTTCTCCAGCACGACCACCTGCACGTCGTGCAGCCGCAACTCGGCGGCCAGCATCAAGCCGGTCGGTCCGCCGCCGACCACGATCACGTCAATCATCGATACACCCGTTCAACGAAACTGGTTTTCGGCCCGGCCGACCCGCGCAAATCCGGAGGCACGCGCTCCGAAAATCTGCCATTTCCGCAGGTCCTGGCCTTGGCCGACCATTCTGCGACACCACCCGGGCCTTGCCGCAAGCCCCCCGGTGCGCTATACGTTGAGAAGGGCAAGGAGTACGAACTCTCCTTGCCCTTCGTCGTGCAGTGGTCTCTTGGCTCAGCCCAAGGTGCGGACGAACACATCCCCGATCAGGTTCGTGTCATCGGGGACCAGGCCGGGGTAGTAGGAGTCGAAGACCACCGTCGACTCGTCCGCGCTGAGCGCCGCTCGCCCCACGGTGACGGGACTGCCGTCCTGCCCCGGCGACAGCAATTCCTCGTGGCCGGCGGGCAGATCGCGCAGGATCAGCCCCAGCGACCTGCGGTCCGCGTCCGCCGTGTTCAGGAGCAGCTTCGAGCCGTTCACCGACAGGTCCGAGACCAGGGTGAGATCGGTGGGGGACCGACCGTCGTACCGCTGGAGCGTGCCCGTGCACAGATCACGTACGAAGGCGTTCCAGCCGTTGTTCGGGTCGGCGTCCGGGACCAGGTTGGTGGCCTGCGAGTTGAAGCCGACCTTGGAGCCGTCGGCGCTGAGCACCGGAGCGATCGCCGACATGTCGGCCGGCCCACCGTCATGGGTGGCATCCGCCTGCACGGTCCGCCCGGTCACCCGGTCGTACACCAGGATGTCGCCCTGGTCGTCGGCGGCCGGCCCGGAGTAGCCCTCCAGATAGGCGACCTTGCGGCCGTTGGCGCTCATCGAGATCTGCTGGCACTGGTGGAAGTTCTTGGAGCCGTCCGAGGGCCGGCTGACCCGCTGCACCTGCTGCGTCCGGCGGTCAAGGAGCATGATCCGGCAGGCGAACGCGCCGTGTTCGTCGACCGTGGGGCGGGCGACGAAGGCGACGTACCGTCCATTCGCGCTGATCGGGGCGATGCCGTACGACACTTGGTAGCCCTCGTCCATCGCGGGCGCCAAGCGTTCGATCAGCCCGGTGTGCAGGTCCATGACGTGCACGGAGGAGGTCGCGGTCGTGGCCGAGTACGAGGTGAAGGTCAGGTAGCGCCCCGACTCGGACAGTTGGGGCGTCGACGTCGTCTCGCCGGGCACCACCACACGCTGCAGCGGTGCGCCCGGAGCCGTCCGGTAGAAGACGTTGTTCCGCACGTCCGTACCGGCCACCAGGTTGGTCGCCGTCGACGCGAAGGCGACGACGCGTCCGTCCGCGCTGACCACCGGATCCACCGAGTGACTGTTTCCGCCGGTGCCGTCTGGGGCCACGCTGATCCGTTCGGTGCTCGGGACCAGGTCGTCGCTCGCCGCCCCCGCGGGCGAGGCGAGACAGGAGACGGCGACCGCCAGCACGGCGGTCAGGGTGATGCGTAAGGAAGGTCTCATCAGGTGGCTCCCCCTTCGGCGGGGGACGGCCACAGCCGCCCCCCGTATCCCGTGCCCCCGGCCCTGCGCAGAGGACTCACAAGGATTCACGCGATGAAAGCGCGCCACCTGCCAAGGGTCAATGCATCGGTATCCGATGGGTCCGACGCCTTTCAGACGTGTCCAGGGGTCGTGACGCGCAGGTCGAGGAGCTGTTGGGTGTGCCCTGGTACGTGGTTCTCGGCGAGGCCGGTGATGAGGCTTGCGAGGGGAATCGGCTGGTCCACGACGAGGGTGTCGTTGGACAGGAGGAGCGAGGGCACCAGGACCGAGGCGGCTTCCTCGTTGAGCTGATCGGCGATGTCGCACAGGACGGCGGCCTGGCTTCGGACGTGACTCATCAGGGCTGCCCTGTCCGCGTGTTCGGCGATGATCCGGTCGAGGTTCCAGGTGTCGAGGGAGACCCGGTTGTCGAAGGTGGGTCGCGAGCCGGCGACGACGCCGAGCGCAACCGCTGCGGTCGCGGCATCGACGCTGAGGAGATGGGCCAGGATCTGGTCGGCGTTCCATCCGCCGTCGTCCGCGTCGCCGAGGTCGGGGAGAGCCGCCGCGTCGAGCAGGCTGTCGTAGGCGCTGCGAAGTGCTGACGAGTCCATGAGTTGTGTCCTTTCGGTCGGGCTGTGTCGACTGCCCTTTCAGTCGGGCCGTTTCAACCGCCCTTTTGGTCGGGCTGTGTCGACCCCGAATCCCGCTCCGCCGCCTCGGCGACGCGTTTGATGTTCGCCAGGCGCCGGTCCCAGTCGGCGGCGAGTGAGGCCATCCACCGTGCCGTCGTGTCGAGCGCCGCGGGCCGGACCGCGTACCGGACCTCGCGTCCGACCCTGCTGCCGGAGACCAGTCCGGCGGCGTCCAGGACGGCGAGGTGCTTGACCACCGCCTGCCGGGAGACGGGAAGCCGTTCGGCGAGTGTCGTCGCGGTGGCCTCGCCCTGTGCGGCGAGCAGGTCGAGCAACTGACGTCGCGTCGGGTCGGCCAGCGCGCCGAGGACGCTGTCGACGGCCTCGGCGGCGCCGGTACGTTCTGCGGTCACGTGGACGGCTGTTCCGCGCGCGTCTTGAGCGCGTCGAGCTCCAGGGGCCAGCCTTCGCTGTGGTCCTTGAGGTTCTGACTGCGCAGTTCCTCGGACCCGGCCAGCGCCGCGAACCCGCTCTCGACGACGCGCAGCCGCGTCTGGTCGCCCTCCTGGGTCAATGTGAACTCCACGAGGGTGCTGTTGTCCTCGCGCAGCTCTTCTCCAGGGAACGCGCTGGTCCAGCGGTACGCCAGGTACGTCGGCGGCTCGACCTTCTCCACGCGCACCGGGAAGTCGCCGTGCTCTGCGTTCTTCGCCACCATCGTCTCGCCCTCCTTGGCCACGGTGCCGGGCAGACTCGCCTTGTCGGCCACCCAGAACCCGGGTTGGGCCACCAGCGACCAGACCCGCTCCAGGGGTGCCGAGATAAGGGTTTCGCGTTCGATTCGGTCCGAGCTCATGAGCTGACTCCGTTCATCGCCGCCATTGACTTGCAACCCCAGAGTTGCACAACGGGGCCCTAGGCGCAACCCACCGGTTGCACTTCGCGAGGAGGTGGCATCAGCCCAGACTGTTCAGTTTCAACTGGACAGTCCAGACTGAATAAATTAGCTTGGTGGCATGGACAAAGACGGTGGCGTGGACAAAGGCATCGAGGCCCCCGAGGGCATCTCCGGGTCCGCCGCCCGCGCCGCACTCGATCTGCGCGTGGCGTTCAGCCGGCTGCGGCGGCGGATCAGGGAGGTCTCCGAGACGGACGACCTCACGCCTTCGCAGGTGTCCGCGCTCACCCTGGTGAGCAAGAGCGGGGCCGCCACGGCCAGCGCGCTCGCGGCCGCCGAGGGGGTCCGCCCGCAGTCGATGGCCACCACCCTCGCCGCACTCGACGAGCAGGGGCTGATCGAGCGCAGCCCGGATCCGAACGACGGCCGGCGTCAGCTCGTCACGCTGACCGACGCCGGCCGCGAGCGCGTCGAGGGCACCCGGCAGGCCCGCGAGGAGTGGCTGGCCCGGGCCTTCCAGGACCGCTGCACGGAGGCCGAGCGGCAGACCGTCGTCGAGGCGATGGCCGTACTGGAACGGCTCACCCGGCAGTGATACCGAAACTCGCCCGCTCCACCAGGCCGCCGCGCGCGGCCCCGACGGGCTTCGACCGGCGCCTGATCGCCCCGATGGTCCTCGGTTCCGTACTCAACCCGGTCAACTCCTCGATGATCGCGGTGGCGTTGGTGCCGATCGGGGCCGCCTTCGGGGCGCCGCCCTCGGAGACGGCGTGGCTCGTCTCCGCGCTCTACCTCGCCACCGCCGTCGGCCAGCCCGTCATCGGGCGGCTGGTCGACACGTACGGACCCCGTCGCCTCTACCTCATCGGTACGGGGCTGGTCGGGATCGCCGGAATCCTCGGTGCCATCGCCCCCTCCCTGGGCGTGCTGATCGCCGCCCGGGTGCTGCTCGGATTCGGTACGTCGGCCGCGTATCCCGCGTCCATGTACCTCACCCGGAGCGAGGCCGAGCGCACCGGGCACGACAGCCCGACCGGCGTCCTGACCGCGCTCTCGGTCGCCAACCAGAGTGTCGTCGTCATCGGCCCCACACTGGGCGGACTGCTCATCGGCGCGGGCGGCTGGCGGATCGTCTTCACCGTCAACATCCCGTTGTCGCTGGCCTGTCTGGTGCTCGGCTCGCTGCGCCTGCCGAAGCATTCGTTCGCGACGCCGCCTGCGAAGCGGGCCGTGGACCTCGTGGGCATGGTGCTGTTCGCCGCGATGCTCGTCTCGCTGATGCTGTTCCTGATGAACCCGGGCGTCGCCGGCCTGTATCTCCTCGGGCTGACAGCCGTCGCGGGCAGTGGGCTCGTCCTGCGGGAACTGCGCGTCGCGGAGCCCTTCATCGATCTGCGGGTGCTCGGCGGGAACCTGCCCATGCTGGCCACGTTCCTGCGCCAGTTCCTGGCCTTCACCGCCGTGTACGCGTTCCTGTACGGCTTCACGCAGTGGCTGGAGGAGGGGCGCGGGCTGAACGCCTCCGCCGCCGGACTCCTGCTGCTGCCGCTGTCGTTGACCGCGCTGGCCTTCGCCGGCGCCACCGGACGGCGTGAGGCCGTCCGCGCCAAGCTGGTCGTCGGCAGCCTCGCGCAGATCGCCGGCTGTGCGGTGCTCCTTGTGGTGGGCTCCGGCTCCCCGGTCTGGCTGCTCGCCGCCGCGGGCGTCCTCATGGGCGTACCGCAAGGTCTCAACGGCCTCGCCAACCAGACCGCCCTCTACCGGCAGGCCGACCCCGACCGCATCGGCTCCGCCGCCGGACTGCTGCGCACCTTCACCTACCTCGGCGCGATGGGCGCCTCCGCCGCCACCGCGGCCTTCTTCGCCCACGGCGCCGACACCCACGGGCTGCACGAGCTGGCCCTGTTCATGCTCGCCGGAGCCGTGCTGCTCCTGGCCGTGACCCTCCTCGACCGTTCCCTCCGCACCATCACCCCCACCCCCGGAACCCCTGTTTCCGGATCTGGAAAGGCCTGACCATGGCACTCACCACGCTCGACCCCCGTACCGCGCTCGTCCTCATCGATCTGCAGAACGGGATCGTCGGGAACCCCGGCCTCGCCCCGTACCCCGCCGCCGAGGTCCTGGAGCGCGCGAGCCAGCTCGCCGACGCCTTCCGCGGCCACGGCCTCCCCGTCGTCCTCGTACGGGTCACCGCGGCCGCCGACGGATCGGACGCCGCGCCCGGCCGGATCGACGGCGGCAGCCACCCCCGCACCTGGCCGGAGGGTTGGGACGTCATCGCCGACAAGCTGGCCGGGCACCCCGAGGACATCACCGTCACCAAGCGGAACTGGGGCGCCTTCTACGGCACCGACCTGGACCTGCACCTGCGCCGCCGCGGGATCACCCAGATCGTGCTGGCAGGCATCGCCACCAGCATCGGCGTGGAGTCCAGCGCCCGCGCCGCCCACGAACACGGCTACCACGTCACCCTCGCCACCGACGCGATGACCGACATCGACGCCGACACCCACCGCAACAGCGTGGAGCGGATCTTCCCCCGCCTCGGCGAGACGGGGACGACGGCCGAGGTCGTCGAGCTGCTGGCGAAGACCCGCCCCTGACGAGGCTCCGGCCCCCTGGAGGCCGTAGGCGGCGGGTCAGCGACCCGTCGCCGCCAACTCCCGCACCAGCGCGCTCGCCACCGGCACGGGCACCCCGTACCGCTCGGCCGCCCGCAGCAACGCCCCGCCGATCGCGTCCAGTTCGAGCGGACGGCCCGCCTCGGCGTCGCGCTGCATGGAGGACTTGGTGCCGTGCGGGAAGGAGTCGTAACGGGCGAGGGCGGCGGCCGGATCGGCCGGAGCGCCGCACGCGGTGCTGACGGCCGCCGTCTCCTCGGCCAGCGCTGTCAACTCCTCGCGGTGGAGCGTGCGTACGTCGCCGAGCGGCAGCCCGTAGCGGGTGGTCAGCAGGGCGAGGGGCGCGAGGAAGGACATCTTCGCCCACAGCGTCGCCGCCTCGCCGTCCTGGACACGGGTGCCGATGCCGGTCCCGGCCAGGGCTCCCGCGAGAGCGTCCAACTGCTCGCGCCCGACCGTCTCGCCGGTCAGGTCGACCTCCGCGAAGGGACTGTCGTGCTCGATCAGCCCCGGGGCCACGCGAGTCGACTCCACGCGGATCACCGCGGGCGCCACCCGGCTCGGGCCGTAGCGCTCGCGCAGGGCCGCCGGGTGTTCGACGCCGTTCAGGAACGGTACGAGCAGGCCGTCGCCCGGCGCGTTCACCGGGACCCGCTGCAGGGCCGCGTCGAGCGCCGTGGCCTTGACCGCGATCAGGCAGGCGTCCACGGGCTCGCGCAGCTCGGTGTCCGCCTCGACACGCGCCATGAAGTCGCCGAAGGGCCCGCTGCGCACGCGCATGCCGTCCGCCCTCAGCGTCCGTGCGGTCTCGTCCCCGGCCAGGCAGATCACCCGGTGCCCGGCACGGGACAGCAGTGCGGCGAGCAGGCCGCCGATGCCGCCGGGGCCCAGGACGGCGACCGTCATAGGTGTGACTTGCTCTTTGGTCATGTCTGTTCGGTCCTCTCGTCGGTCGGCCCCCGGGAAGGGTGGCCGCCTCGGAGTGGATCATCGCAGCCGGTACGGGAGTCCCGAAACCCCGGGGGCTGCAGACGTTGCCCGGGGTACGCGCGACACTGGACGTATGTGCCGCAGCATCAAGACACTCCGCCCGCCCGTGATCCCCGAAGAGGCCACCGAGGAGGAGATCCGCGCCGCCGCGCTCCAGTACGTCCGCAAGGTGTCCGGCTTCCGCGCCCCCGCCGCCCACAACCGTGAGGTCTTCGACCAGGCGGTCGAGGCGATCGCGGCGGCCACCGCCGAACTCCTGGGCGGCTTGGAGGTACGCGGGGCGGCGGCCCAGCGAGCGTGAGCGCTCCGCTGTTGGTCCGGTGCGTCGTCTGCGGGTCCGTCGTGGCTGGTCGCGCAGTTCCCCGCGCCCCTTTGGGGCGCTGCGCTGGACCCCCGCTTATGCCCCGCTGCCCAGATCCTCGGTAGCCGGTCGCCGCATCAGGTACGCCGCCCCCGCGCCCGCGCCGAACAGCGCCACGAGTGAAACCCCCGTGGCGAGCCAGGTCGCGCCCAGCCACTGGCCGCCGAAGTAGCCGAGAGCGACGCTGTAGACGGCCCAGGACAGGCCCGCGAGGATCGACCAGGGCAGGAACTCGCGGACGCGGCGGTGGGCCGCGCCGGCGCCGAGTGAGACGACCGAGCGGCCGGCCGGGGCGAAGCGGGCGATGACGACCAGCGGGCCGCCGCCCCGTGCGAGGGCCGCGCCGAGACGTTCCTGCGCGCTGGTCAGGCGGCGGGAGCGGGCGATGGCACGGTCGAGGCGTTCGCCGCCGCGCCAGGCCAGGCGGTACGCCACGAGGTCGCCCAGCACCGAGGCGGTGGCCGCGGACAGGGTGAGGAACAGGATGTCGGGCACCGCCTGCGGGACCTCGCCGGTCGCGGTGCCCGCCGCCGCGGCGGTGGCGGCCATGATGACCAGTACGCCGCTGGGCAGTACCGGCAGGAAGACGTCGAGCAGGACCGACAGGGCCACCGCCGCGTAGATCCATGGGCTGCCGGTCAGCGACCCCACACTCTCAAGCACCGAAACACTCCCCTGTACTCCCCCGTAGGCACAACCACGCCGCGGCGTAGCGGGGAGCGGCAAGGCGGCCTGTGACAGCCATACAGCGTACGCGGGGGGTGTGACAGGAGTTCCACGGGGGGCTCGTGGGTCTCTCACATCACGTTCACCCGGCTGCCGCCCCCGCACGGCGCGCGGCGCCGACTTCCCGTACCAACGAAGCAGGGGGATCGACGCGGTGGGGGTGCGCACAGACCCAAGAGGAGTTGGACAGCGATGGTGGCAGGGATATTCGTAGGCGCTCTGGCGTCGGCCGTACTGGCGGCGGGCAGCGGCGGTACGGCCGCCCCCGACGGCTACTGGATGAAGACGGACGCGCGCTTCGCGCCGCCCACCGCCCTCGTCCCGTCGGCGGCACTGACGTACGACATGTCGCTCGTGCCCGCGGCGGCCCACATCCAGGTGAGCCAGCACATCGAGGCGAGCGGGGCGACGACCGTGCGGCTGAAGGCGGAGGGGCTGAAGCCGGGGTACGTGTACGGCGTGCATGTGCACCAGAAGCCGTGCGCCGCCGATCCCGCCGCCGCAGGCGGGCACTACCAGCACACCGTGGATCCGGTGCAGCCGTCGAAGGACCCTGCCTACGCCAACGCCGAGAACGAGGTCTGGCTGGACTTCAAGGCCGATGCGCAGGGCGCGGGCGAGGCGGTCGCCCGGCACGGCTGGGGCTTCCGGCGCGACGGGGCCACCTCCGTGGTGCTGCACGACGAGAAGGGCATGAGCGGCTCCCGGGTGGGCTGCTTCACGGTTCCGTTCGGATGGGTGACCGGAACGGGCTGAGCGCGTAACGGCGACGGCGCCCACCCCTTCGTACGAGGGGATGGGCGCCGCCTTCGTACGACGGGATGTGCGCCGTCGCGTGAGCGATCAGACGGCGACGGGCTGCGAGGTCCGCTTGTCCGCCGGGTCCGAGGTGGTGCGGGAGGCGAAGACACGGTCGATACCGAAGGCGCCGGAGCCGGTGAAGACCAGCAGCAGGAAGGCCCAGCAGAACATCGCCGAGGCCTCGCCGCCGTTCTGGATCGGCCACAGGGCGCCCTGCTGGTGCACGTCGAAGTACGCGTACGCCATCGAGCCGGAGGCGATGAACGCGGCGGCGCGGGTGCCGAGGCCGAGCAGGACGAGGGTGCCGCCGACGAGCTGGATCACGGCCGCGTACCAGCCGGGCCAGGTGCCGGCGTCGATGCTGCCGCCGCCCGCCGCGCCACCGAGGACGCCGAAGAGGGAGGCGGCGCCGTGGCAGGCGAAGAGCAGGCCGACGACGATGCGGAACAGGCCGACGGCATAGGGCTGGGCGCTGTTGAGGCGTCCGGACATGGGGGGTCTCCTTCGGTCGGGCCGGTCCTGTGGGGCGGACCGGTCGTGGGGGACGGAACCGAGTGAGCCACCTACGTTAGGTGAACCTAATCAATGCTTGCAAGTTCAACATTCAGCCACGGACCCGCTTCCGCTTGCGCTTCCGTTTCGGCTGTCGTCGCACGTAGTGCCACCCGTAGTACCGCCCGCGCCACCGCGTCGGCGTCCGAAAGCGTGACCGAATCCACCCCCGGTCTGGCCCCGGCCGCGGTCACCCAGTGCACCCCTTCCGTGGGCACCCCGAACGCGAACCGCCTTGTGTGCGCCTGCCCTTGACGGTCAATCAGACGATAGGGGCGAGGTGTTACGTCCAGCCCTCCGGTTTCGTAACCGTCAACCGTGTGCGGGCGGCACCGGCCCGTCTTCAGCAGCCGCCCGAGCAGCTCGTCGGCCGTCCGCCGCACGTCCGCTTCCGGCAGCCGCGCCTCTATGAGCGTCGTCGCGCGTACGGCGGAACCCGGCACGTCGGGGGAGTGCGCGACCCAGGCCCCGTCCTCGGCCCGTACTTCGAGGCGGGGTCCGAGAACAGTCAGCGTGCCCGCCTCGATCAGCGCCGCCATCTCCTCGACGCGCTGCCGGGGCGGCCCGATGGAGAGGAAGGCGTTGAGCGGCGTGTACCAGCGGTCAAGGTGCTCGCGGCGCGAAGCACCCGACAGGCCGCCGTGATCCACGATCTGCCGCAGCTCGTTGCGCAGGTCCCGCAGCACGTCGAGGGCGGCTTTGAGCGGGCCCTCGACATTGCCGAGCGCGGCCTGCTCGGCGTCCTCGCGCAGATACCCGAGCAGCCAGTCCCGCCAGGCATCGGGCCCCGTGAAGACCTGACCGGCGTACGGGCGTGAAATGCGGTCCCAGGACCAGCGGTTGGCGGCGGGAACCTCGAACTCGTCGAGAAGCGCGGCCTCTTGGGGACTCCGGTGGGGGACGGCCAGGAAGCGGTCCCGGAACGGCCCCGCCCCAGCCTGCTCCAACAGCCCCTCGTAATAGACCGTTTCCACCTCCTTCGCCACCAGTGGCCATATCTCGCGCAGGAAGTCGGGCGCGTCACCGGAGTCCGCGCGCTTGCGGAAGCCGGCGATCACGTCGTCGGTGAGGACGACGGGAAGGTGCCGGCCGTAGGGGCCCTTCGCGTTGTCGCCGCGGGCCTGGTGCGGGATGCCGCGGCGGGAGCCGGCGTACAGGCGGGGCTCCTCGCCCGAGGGGAGGTAGCGCAGGCCCTGGCGGGTGCGGGTGAAGCGGCCGCCGCGGCCCGTGGTCAACAGGGCCATGTGGTCGAAGAAGTTGAGGCCGAGGCCGCGCAGCAGGACGGGTTCGCCGGGGGCGGGCGCGGAGAGGTCGACGTCGGCCGGGTTGGCGGGCAGCACGCGGCGCAGGCCGTGCCGTTCGGCGTACGCGGTGAGGTGTCTGTCCGCGGGATCGGCGAGGACCGGCAGATGGCCCTGCGCGAGGACCACGGCGGCGAGCCCCGACAACGTGCGGCCGGTGGAGAGGGTGAGTGTCTGACGGCCGTCGCGCGCGTCGTCGAGCCGGGTCGCGCGGGCGGTGTGCACCTCGACCCGCACCTCGGACGGTGCCCCGCGCACGACCCTGCCGAAGACCCACTCCAGGTAACGGCCGTACTGGGCGCGGGTCGGATAGTCGTCCGGGCCCAGCTCGCCGCCCGCCCACGCGTGCAGGCTCGGCCCCGGGCGTATCGGCCCCGAGCAGTCCACGCTCTCGTCGGTGAACAGGGTCACCTGCGAGGCCACGGTGTTCATCAGCAGCTGCGGCGACTGTGCGGTGCGCCAGACGCGGCCGGGTCCCGGTGGGGCGGGATCGACGACGTGGACGGTCAGCCGCACATCGGGCGGCAGGAGCTCCGGCACGGAGGCGCAGAGGCGTTCCAGGACGCTGGTGCCGCGCGGGCCCGCGCCGACGAGGGCGACCGAGGCGTGGGTGGTCCCGGCGGGCGCGGCGGGTGGTGCGGACAAAGGGGTGACTCCCGGGCGTGTGGGGCGCAGGGCAGCAAACCGCCCACTGGAAGCGGACGGTCCGCCTCATCATGCCGTCGTACGGAGCGGGAGCCGAGACCTGGGGCGGATGATCGGCGTCAGGTGTGGGATGCCTCACGAGCATCAGGGACAACGCGCACAACAACCGTACGCAATGCGCCTATTAGGTGGTGAGTACGGACTCCTCCACTGTTTCGAGGCGGGCGCCTCCGCCGCGCAGAGCCCGTGCCTGGTCCAGGCGCAGGGATGCGGAACGCCCGCGCAGCGTCAGGGTCATCAGCTGGTTGCCGAACCAGGGGCCGCCGGCTCTGCGCCACTCGACGGGCGGGTGCGCGCAGCGGCCGTGCCGGGTGAACCGGTGCCCGATCGCCCGCCCGAGGCCGCTCCAGCCGAAGCGGAAGCCGAGCCTTATGTGCAGCGGTATCGAGTTGTGGACGGGGGAGCAGGTCAGCTGGAGCACCCGGGCGGCGGGCTGGGCGCCGCCGGGCCAGGTCGGCTCGGCGACATACGCGTGGTGCACGTCTCCGGACAGCACGCACACCGTCGCCGGGGCGTCGTCCCCTGAGCCCGCCCCGGCGATGAACTCCGTGAGCGCCTCGAACGAGGACGGGAACGCCGCCCAGTGCTCCAGGTCGGCAGCCCTGCGCATCTTCTCGCCGAACCGCGCCCACCGTTCACCCCGTTTCCCCTCGCACAGCGCCGCGTTCCAGGTCTCGGCGTCGTGTATGAGCGGGGGAAGCAGCCAGGGCAGGGAGGTGCCGATGAGGAGATGGTCGTACGAGCCGGGCGACTCCAGCGCCTGTTCGCGCAGCCACTGGGCCTCCCCGGGGTCGATCATCCGGCGGTTCTTCTCGTCGAGGACGCGGGCCGCGCGGGTGTCGAGCATGACGACGCGGACGCGGCCGAAGTCGCGGCGGTAGCTCCAGCGGACGGAGGCGGGGTCGGCGTCCGCCTGGGCGGAGAAGGCGCGCAGGACGTCGGTGCCGTCGGGGGTCTCGCGGACGGCGGCGTACAGCAGGTCCTCGGACAGTTCGCGCGGGGAGAGGTTGCCGAGGTGCTGGTGGACCCAGTAGGACATCAGGCCGCTCAGGATCCGCTCGCGCCACCACGGGGTGGCGCGCATGTCGGCGACCCAGGAGGCGCTGGTGTTCCAGTCGTCGATGACGTCGTGGTCGTCGAAGATCATGCAGCTGGGCACGGTGGACAGCAGCCAGCGGATCTCGGGGTCGAGCCAGGACTCGTAGTAGAGGCGGGTGTACTCCTCGTAGTCCGCGACCTGGTGGCCCGGGGGGTCGTCGAGGCCGCGGCGGGCGGCGATCCAGCCGAGCGTGGCCTGGGAGACCTCGTCCGCGTACACCTGGTCGCCCAACAGCAGCAGAACGTCCGGGCGTTCGCCTTCCGGAGCCCCGGCGATGCGGGCCGCCAGGGTGTCGAGGGCGTCCGGGCCCACCGGGTCCTTCTCGTCCTCGGGCGGCGCGGCCCAGCGGCAGGAGCCGAAGGTGACCCGGACGGTGTCACCGTCGAGGGTGCTGACGACCGAGGGCGGGAACCCGGAGTCGGGCAGCGGCCAGACGGAGGAACCGTCCAGCAACACCTCGTACGCGGTCGCCGTCCCCGGGGTCAGTCCGCTCACCGGCACCAACGCGTAGTGGTGTCCGGCGACTTGGAAGGTCCGGGCCTCGCCGCGAGAGCCGTCGGCGCAGCGCACCTCGGCGATGCACGGACGGCTCGCCTCGACCCAGAAGGTCGCGGACGAGCCGTCGACGTACCTCAGCAGCGGTCCCAGGCGCAGTTCCGCCAAGTTGATCAGCCTCCTCCGTCGCCCCGTACGGTACGGAACGACGGAGGTCGGCGGGGAGGTTCCGGGAACCGCGACCTTGTGAATTGCGCCGGATCAGCAGCCGCTGAGGACCGAGGTCAGCTTGGCCTTCTCCGCGGTGTCGACCGAGAGGTCGTAGTAGTACTTCACCTGGACCCAGGCACGGACGTACGTGCAGGCGTACGAGGTGACGGACGGCATCCACTCGGCCGGGTCCTGGTCGCTCTTCGACTGGTTCACGTTGTCCGTGACGGCGATGAGCTGCGGGCGGACCAGGTCGTTGGCGAAGTTCTGCCGCTGGGTGCTGGTCCAGCTGTCGGCGCCGGAGTCCCAGGCCTCGGCCAGCGGGACCAGGTGGTCGATGTCCAGGTCGGACGCGGCGGTCCAGGTGGCGCCGTCGTAGACGGAGTACCAACTGCCGCTGGTGGCGGCACAGGCGGAGCTGGTGACGACGTTCGTGCCGTCCCGCTTCAGGACCGTCTCGCGGGTGTTGCAGGTGCCGCTGATGGTGATCCAGTGGTTGAACAGATCACGGTCGTAGCCGGTGCGGTCCTCGGTCGCCACGGTGAGGGAGGCGAGGTAGGTGCGGGCGGTGGCGGCGCTGACCGGGGTGGGCAGCGCGGCGGAGGCGGTCGGGCCGTTGAAAATCCCGACCATGGCTATCAGACCGGTGACGGCTGCGAGTACACTCAGCCGTCGACGCGCGTAGACCTTTGGCATGCGAACTCCCTTGGAGTGGGGGGTCGTTGGGGGCGAGCGAGCACATGCTTGCGGCGGCGTGTTTCCAGAGGATGTGCGTCAGGTGAGAAGTTAGTGACGTGCTCATGACACATCAAGACTTCTGACGAATCTGGCGAACCAGATGTCCTACGCCAGTCCGACGAACCAGAACTCCTACGCCTGCGGCGGGACCAAAGGCCCTACGGGGTCCGCGCGGCCGTCCCGTACGATGGATGGCGCAGAAGGGGAGTAGCTCTTCGCCGGACCGTCGACATACTGCTCAGCTCGTCTGAGCCGGCGCCCGGAGGCAGACCTCGTTCACGGGGCCGGCCAGCGAGACCTTCGGCAAGCAGTGCACAACATGTGCGTCATTCGTACGTTTTCGTACGGGTGCCCCTGTGTGCTGCCGTGCCGAGGTGTCGCGTCGCAGTCACAGCACTCTCGGTGGGGCAGCCCGACCGATTGAGGAATTTTGATCAGCTTCAGTGTCATGGCCGTCGTCTTCGGCGTCGTCTTCCTCGCCGAACTGCCGGACAAGACCGCGCTAGCCGGACTCGTCCTCGGCACCCGCTACCGCGCCTCGTACGTCTTCGCAGGCGTCGCCGCCGCGTTCGCCCTCCATGTAGCGCTCGCAGTCGCTGCGGGCAGCGTCCTGACCCTGCTGCCGCAGCAGATCGTGCACGCCGTCACCGGTGTGCTCTTCCTCGGTGGCGCGGCGGTGCTGCTGATGAAGAAGGACGAGGACGAGGAGGAGGTCCGCAAGCCCGCGAACCAGAGCTTCTGGAAGGTTTCCGGGGCGGGCTTCATGCTCATCCTGGTCGCCGAGTTCGGCGATCTCACCCAGATCATGACGGCGAACCTCGCGGCCCGCTACGACGATCCGCTCTCCGTCGGCCTCGGTGCGGTGCTCGCGCTGTGGGCGGTCGCCGGGCTCGGGATCGTCGGCGGCAAGGCGCTGATGAAGCGGGTGCCGCTGCGGCTGATCACCAAGGTCGCGGCGATGCTGATGCTGGGGCTCGGGGTGTGGAGCCTGTTCGAGGCGGTGACGGGCTGAGGCCCCCGTGCTCGGTCGGGCAGGTGTCCGTGCGGCGTACGGGTGGTGTCTCCCTGCTGTCTTGGGGGTGACTTTCCGTAGGTGCGTTGGTAAAGCGCCTGGTCAGGGGCGGTGGCGCCGAGGCCCTCTCTTTTTGTATCGTGAAGGAACAAAGTGGCTCCCGTCCGCACTCCCTGACCGGCGGGCGGGGTCACCTTGTCCCTGGGGGCCGTAACCGGTCCCCTTTGCTGGGTTTTCCTCGTTTCCCACGTCTTCCGCGCCCTGGAGCATGCCGATGACGGCTCCCACCGTTCTGACCGCCCGCGCCCTCCTGCTCGACATGGACGGCACCCTCGTCAACTCGGACGCCGTCGTCGAGCGCGTCTGGCGCCGCTGGGCCGACCGGCACGGGCTGGACGGCGACGAGGTCATGAAGGTCGTCCACGGCAGGCAGGGGTACGCCTCGATGGCCGTGCTGCTGCCGAGCCGGCCGATGGAGCAGAACTACGCGGACAACGCGTGGATGCTTGCCGAGGAGACGGCCGACATGGACGGCGTCGTCGCGGTTCCCGGTGCGGGGGAGTTCCTGGCGTCCCTTGCCGGGCTTCCGCATGCGCTGGTGACCTCCGCGGACGTGGGGCTGTCCACCGCGCGGATGGCTGCGGCCGGGCTTGCGCTGCCCGATGTGCGGGTCACCGCCGAGTCCGTCGGGGCGAGCAAGCCGGATCCCGAGGGGTTCCTCAAGGGGGCCGCGGAACTGGGCGTCGCGCCTGAGGAGTGTGTCGTTTTCGAGGACTCCGGGGCGGGGATCTCGGCGGGGCGTGCCGCCGGGATGCGGGTCGTCGGGGTCGGTCCTCGGGCCGGGTTCCACCGGCCCGATGTGGTGGTCCGTGACCTTACGCAGGTGCGGGTCGAGGGTGTGGACGGTGGGGGGATTCGGCTGTACGTGGGGTGAGGGCGTGGGCCCGACGCGGGTGCGGGGGAAGGGTTTTTTCGCCCCCTCCGCCCCTACCCGTCCCTTGCTTCCTGGGGGCTCCGCCCCCAGACCCCCGTTCGCCCGAAGGGCTCGTCCTCAAACGCCGGACGGGCTGAATGGCCCTACCCGGAGCTGAAGAGTGCCGCCCCCGTGGGTGGGTGGGGGATCGGGATGGTGCAGCGTTTTCCTGGACGCCGGTCGGGCTGAATGGCCCTGCCCGGAGCTGAAGAGTGCCGCCCCCGCGGGTGGGTGGGGGATTGGGATGGCGCAGTGTTTTCCCGGGCGCCGGTCGGGCTGAAGGGTGCTCGCCGGGCTGAGAGGTGCGGCTCCGCGGGTGGGTGGGGGATTGGGATGGCGCAGACTTTTCCCGGACGCCGGACGGGCTGGCTGATGATGCCCACCGGCGGGAGGGGGCGTGCCGGTACGTCCAAAGCCCGTCGCGTACGTTCGCGTCACCGGACGTTTCAGTGCTCGGGCGACGTCTGATCCGGCGGCGACGGGCGGACGTACCGGCACGCCCCCGACCCACCCACCGAGCAGCAGGCCGAAACGGTCACGGCTCCGTCGTCTCCGCTTCCAGGCTCGTCCGGGTCGCCCCGCCGTACACGCCCAGGTCGTCGGCTGTGATTCCCCGGGCCCACTGGTAGCGGCGTACGGATTCCTCGACCTGGTTGTCGTAGTCGCCGTCGGCATTGCCGACGTACAGGGCCAACTGCGTCAGGCGGAGCTGGAGTTCGGTGACCTCGGGGCCCTCGTCGCCGCGGCGCAGGATTTCGGTCTGGCGTCCGTCGTCCGATTCGTCGCCGGTGGCCTCCGCCGAGCCGGTGGCGCGCTCGGTCGTCGGGGTCTGGGACGGAGTGGCCGACGGGGACGGGGTCGAGGACGCGGCCGACGAGCGTGACGGTGAGGGGGTCGCGCTGGGCGGCGGCGGCGCCGGGGCGGCCGGCGCCGGGGGCGACGACGACGTGCTCGTGGACGGTGACGCCGAGGCGGACGTGGGGGACGCCTCCGGGACGCTCGCTCGAACGGCGTCCGGCAGGGCGCCGTCCCGCGAGGGAGTGTCGTACGAGAACAGCCCACTGGCGAAGCCCGCCGCGGCGACGACCGTCACCACGGCCCCGGCGACGCCCAGGAGGACGACGCGACGCCGCCGCCCGGACCGGGGTGGTACGTCCGGCGGCGCGCCGGCGCCGCTAGGCACGGCCGCCAGCCGCATCGTCGACGCGGACGCATCGTCGGAGAACCCCGGTACGGCGACGGACACCGGCACCACGGCCGTGTCCGCGTCCCCCGGCTCAAGCTCCACGTACGGCCGGATCCGCAGCGGATCGAAGTCCTCCGCCGCAGCCGCCTCCGCCGTACGCGCGTCGCGCAGCGCATCCGACGCACGCTGGGTGCAGGCGCACGACGGGCTGCCGTCCGGCGCACGGGGCGCCGCGCACTCGGGGCATATGTGCCCGTTCGGTTCATTCACGCGTGGATCCATCCCCTGTCCTCCCCCTGAGGAACTCCCGAGGTTATCCGTACGTCCCCCACACAATCTCCCCGGAGCCCCCGGAATCCCGGCCTCCGCAGGACTCAACAGGCCATAACCGGTCACACCGATCAGGATGGAGGGTGACCGGGACGCTACCGGGGCCCTCGGGGCCGGCGGGAGGTCTGCATGACCGAGGACGGGCACGGCACGGACGGCACGCCGTCCGCGCCGCTGGGCGTGAACGAGAGCGCCGTCAGACGGCGCGAGGCGGCCGCCACCGACGCCGGCGAGCACGTGCACGGCAGCGTCCTCGTCTCGATCGGCGCGCTGCTGCTCGGCATGCTGCTGGCCTCCCTCGACCAGACGATCGTGTCGACGGCGCTGCCGACGATCGTCAGCGACCTCGGCGGCCTGGACCACCTGTCCTGGGTGGTCACCGCGTACCTGCTCGCGTCGACCGCGGCGACCCCGCTGTGGGGGAAGCTCGGCGACCAGTACGGCCGGAAGAGGCTGTTCCAGGCCGCGATCGTGATCTTCCTGATCGGCTCCGCGCTGTGCGGCCTCGCGCAGAACATGCCGCAGCTGATCGGCTTCCGGGCGCTTCAGGGCCTCGGCGGCGGCGGACTCATGGTCCTGTCGATGGCGATCGTCGGAGACCTCGTCCCGCCGCGCGAACGCGGCAAGTACCAGGGCCTGTTCGGCGCCGTCTTCGGCACGACCAGTGTGCTCGGCCCGCTCCTCGGCGGACTCTTCACCGAACACCTCAGCTGGCGCTGGGTCTTCTACATCAACCTGCCCATCGGCGTCGTCGCGCTCATCGTGATCGCGACGGTCCTGCACATCCCGAGGAAGTCGGCCAAGCACGTCATCGACTACCTCGGCACCTTCCTCATCGCGGCGGTCGCCACCGCCCTGATCATGGTGGCCTCGTTCGGCGGCACCACCTGGGGCTGGGGCTCGCCGCAGATCATCGGCCTCGCGGTCCTGGGTGTCGTACTGGCCGTGGCCTTCGTGTCCGTCGAACGCAGGGCGGCCGAACCGGTCCTCCCGCCCAAGCTGTTCCGCATCCGCACCTTCGTCCTGTCCGCCGTCATCAGCTTCATCGTCGGCTTCGCGATGTTCGGCGCGATGACCTACCTGCCGACGTTCCTCCAGGTCGTGCAGGGCGTGACGCCGACGATGTCCGGCGTGCACCTGTTGCCGATGGTGTTCGGCCTGCTGCTCGCCTCCACCGCCTCCGGGCAGATCGTCAGCCGCACCGGCCGCTGGAAGGTGTTCCCCATCGCCGGTACGGGGATCACGGCCCTCGGTCTGCTGCTCCTCCACCAGCTCGACGAGTTCAGCAGTACCGGCGAGATGAGCGCGTACTTCTTCGTCTTCGGTCTGGGCCTCGGCCTGGTCATGCAGGTGCTGGTGCTGATCGTGCAGAACGCGGTCCCGTACGAGGATCTGGGCGTCGCCACCTCGGGCGCCACCTTCTTCCGCTCCATCGGCGCCGCGTTCGGCGTGGCCATCTTCGGCTCGGTCTTCGCGAGCCGCCTCGGCGACAAGCTGACGACCGCGCTCGGCGGACAGCAGCTCCCGGCGGGCACCAGCGTGGACTCGCTCAAGGCCGACCCGAAGGGCATCGCCGACCTGCCGGCCGCGCTGAGGCCGCCCGTCCTGCACGCGTACGCCTCGGCCATCACCGACGTGTTCCTGTACGCCGCCCCGGTCGCCCTCCTCGGTTTCGTACTGGCGTGGTTCCTGCGCGAGGACAAGCTGCGCGGGTCGGTCACGGCGCCGGATGCCACCCAGACGCTCGCGAGCAATCCGGTGGAGCGTTCGTCGTACGACGAGGTGTGCCGGGCGCTGTCCGTGCTCGGCACCCGGGAGGGGCGGCGCGAGATCTACGAGAAGATCACCGTGCGGGCCGGCTACGACCTGCTGCCCGCCGCGAGCTGGCTGCTGCTGCGCATCAGGAAGTACGGGTGGGCCGAGCCCGCGCAGCTGGCCGAGCACAGCGCGGTACCGCTGACCGTCGTGATGGCCGCGGCCCGGCAGGTCGAGGAGCGCAGGCTCGCCGTCCGCGAGGGACTCGACCTCGTGCTGACGGACGAGGGCCGAGAGGCCGCCGCGACGCTGTCCAGGGCGCGTGAGGAGTCCCTGGGGGAGCTGCTCGGCGACTGGTGGGGGCCGGACCGCCCGACCGATCTGGTCAAGCTGGTCGAGGAGTTGAACGCCGAGTTGTGCGGGTCCGACGAGGAGCGCCCGCACGACGGGACGGTGCCGCGGCGCTCGGTCTGACGTTGTGGTTACCTGTTGAGCCGTTTCTCGAACCAGTGCTCGGCGTAGATGTCGTCGTTGTGCCGCTCGGTCTCCTCGTAACCGTGCCGGGCGTACAGCGCACGCGCCTCCACCAGGTCGCTTCGCGTGTCGAGGATCAGCCGCTCGGCGCCGAGCCCGCGTGCCGCCTCCTCGGCCGCCGCGAGGAGCACGGGGCCGCCGCCCTTGCCGCGCAGCTGCTCGCTGACGAAGACCCGTTTCAGCTCACCCGTGCCCGCGTCGAGCATCCGCACGCCCGCCGTGCCGCCGGGCTCGCCGTCGTACCGCGCGACCAGCAGCAGCCCGCCGGGCGGCGCGAGATAGTCCCCGGTGTCGGCGGCGACCTCCCGCTCCAGCTCCGCCGGATCGGTCGGGTGCCCCTCGTGGAGCAGGTACCAGCGGTCGCTGACCTCCGTGTAGTACGCCCGCCACAGCGCGGCGGCGACGGGGGAGTCGAAGGGTTCGGGGGCGACGGTCCAGGAAGCCGGCGTACGGGTCATGGCGGTCATTGTCACGAGGTGCCGTACGCGGTCCGCAAGCGGATTTCGGCGGGCGGTCTCCGGGGCGTTCCTGTTTGAGAGGCGTTCTGCGGGCAACCCGGTGCGGGAACCGGCCCGTTGGGTCGAGCAGTTCGAGCAGATCGAGCAATTCGAATAAGTCGGAGTACCCGGGAAGGCACCCATGTCCACAGGCGTGATCATCGCTCTGATCGTGATCGTGGCGGCCGTCGCCGTTGTCGCGGCCGCCGTGACCATCCTTGCTCGAAGGCCGCAGGGCGGACGCAGCCTGCAGCGGCGCTTCGGGCCCGAATACGACCGGACCGTCGCCCGGCACGACGGCGACACCAAGGCCGCCGAGCACGACCTCGCGGAGCGCGTGCGGCGGCACGGTTCGCTGCGGGAGCGGGCGTTGGAGCCCGCGGTCCGCGACAAGTACGTGGTCCGCTGGGCGGCCGCGCAGGAACGCTTCGTCGAGTCGCCCCGGGAGGCCGTGGCCGAGGCCGACCGGCTGATCGGTGAGGTGGCCGGGGCGCGCGGGTTCCCCGACGGTCAGTACGAGGAGCAGTACGCCGCGCTCTCCGTCCACCACGGGCCCCATGTCCTCGGCTATCGCCGGGTGCACCGGGCCGCGCTGGCCCGTACCCCGGACGGTGACGGCGCCAGCACCGAGGGGCTGCGCAAGGCCATGGTCGAGGCGCGCGCCCTCTTCGAGGAGCTGGTGACGCCGATCCGCCAGGACACGTCGAGCAACGGGGCGGACGAGAAGTCGCCCACCGCGCCGACCGCATCCAACCGCCCGGAGGGCTCCGTCCCCGAGGGTCGAACCCACCTGCCCTGGTCGTTCACCAGGCGTCAGGCGAAGGGGAGTTGAACATCATGAAGGACATGCCGGCCGACGAGACCAAGGACCCTGCCCGCCCCGACTCGACACGGTCCGACCAGACACGGTCCGACCCGACGCGCTCCGACCCGACGAAGGGCAGTGCGCGCCCGGCGCCCGGCGAGGCCGCTCCCGCCCGCGAGGCCCCGACCGGCGGCGAGGACCCGCCCGTACACCGGGCCGTCCCCGTCCGGCCCGCTCCTGGCACGGTGGCCCGCGAGGGGGTCGGCACCTCCGCGGACGAGTCGGTCAGCGGCTCGGCCGGTACGGTCCGCGGGAGCGATCCCGACGCTCGGCGAGGCACCCACGGTGCGTCGTCCCGCGAGGGCGCCGGCGGTCTTGGCCGTGACACCGGGGACAGTGCGGTCCGTGAGGGCAGGGGCGATACGGCGGTCCGCGGGCGGCCCGTGACGTCCGGAACCCGGCAGGTCCCGGACCACGACGCCCGGCTGCTTCCGCAGGACGAGTGCGACAAGTTCGAGCTGCGGATCCGGCATGCCGTCGGTGGGTTCGTCGACGAACCCCGGGACGCCGTGGCGGAGGCCGACCAGGTACTGGAGGAGCTCGCCGCGCGCTTCACCGACGCCGTCTCCCGGCGCCGCACCAAGCTGCGTACGTCCTGGCAGGAGAAGACCGGCGCCGACACCGAGCAACTCCGGCTCGCCCTGAGGGACTACCGCGAGGTAACGGAACGCCTACTGAGGTCCTGACCCCGGCGACACCCGGCCGACGCCGGAGCACCGATTTTCTTCGCCCCCTCCGCCCCTACCCGTCCCGTACCTGGGGGCTGCCGCCCCCAGACCCCCGCCATCGGCCTGAACGGCCTCGTCCTCAAACGCCGGACGGGCTGAAAGATCTCCCCCCTGGCCCGGGGTTGAAGAGTGGAGCCCCGCGCCCCCCACCGGCAGCCGCCCGTAGGTGTCACTGAGGCCGCGCCCCGGACCATGTTCCGGGGCGCGGTCTCAGTTGTCAGTGGGGGCGGTCGGGCCCTCCCGGCGTTCTTGCCAGTCTCGGACGATGTCTTCGACGTCGTACGGCTTGAGGCCGAGGGGTGGGCCGGGTGGGGGTTTGAACATGACTTCGCGGATCTTGGTGTTGATGTCTTCGATGATGCGGCGTACGACCCGCTCGGAGGGGGCCGCGGCGGCCGCTGCGAGGGCGTCCTCGGCCTCTTTGCGGAGGGCGAGGGTGGGAGGCAGTACGGACAGGCCCTCGCGGGCCATCTTCCGCTTGATCCACCACAGTTCGTCGTACGACGTGTCGGTGATCTCGGGCATGGGCCGCCCCGCCCCGGGAAGCTCCGCGAACTCCCCGCGCGCCTCCGCCTCGCGGATCTGTCGGTCGATCCAGGACTCGAAGCTGACACCGGGTGGCTTGCGCTCGGTCATGAGTCCATTGTGCAGGAGGCTGCACGCAGGGGCGACGGGGCGAACTATCATGCGGCGGCGGCGCGTCAAACACGCTCCGTACGTGGACAATTGGACCGGCAGGAAACTGAAGGAGCGCACGTGCTCGAACTCACCATGGCCTCGGTAACAGGGGCGGACGCGGGCGCGACGGCCGGGATGCTGATGGCCGACGCACCGAGCGACCCCGGTGCCATGCTGCGGGTGGGCAGGGACAAGGCCGTGTGCCGTCTCGCGACCCCGGACGACTGGCTGTTCGTGTCCCGGGTGCACCTGGAGTTCCTGTGCGGCCCGGACGGCTCCTGGCAGGTCACATGGTTGCAGGGTTCCCGCCCCGAGCCCTCGTCCGAGGTACGGCTGACGATGGCGGGCCAGCTGACCCAGCCCCTCCCGTACGGCGGCACGGCCAGGCTCCCCGCGGGCAGCGCCGGAGAGATCGTCATCCTGGACCGCACCGGCCCCTACAGCGTGAACGTGGGCTTCTACCACGAGGTGTGAACAGCGGCCTCAGGCCAGTACCCGGGCGAGCGCGAACCCGTCGTACCCCTTGCTCCCCACCGTCTGGACCGCCGTACCGCTCAACTTCGGGTGTGCGGCGATCAGTTCGAGCGCGGCCCGGGTGCCCCGCACGCTCCGGTCGGTGCTGTCCGCGTCGGTGACCGCGCCCTCCCGTACGACGTTGTCGAGGACGATCACACTGCCGGGGCGGGTGAGCTTGACGGCCCACTCGATGTAGTGCGGGTTGTTCACCTTGTCCGCGTCGATGAAGACGAAGTCGAACGGCTCCGGGTTCTCCTCGGCCAGCTTCGGGAGCGACTCGAGGGCGGGCCCGACCCGCACTTCGGTGATCTTGTCGAGGCCGGCGCGGGCGAGGTTGCCGCGGGCGACCTCGGCGTGTGCGGGGTCGTACTCGAAGCTGATCAGGCGGCCGTCGGCCGGGAGGGCGCGGCCCAGCCAGATCGTGCTGTAGCCGCCGAGCGTGCCGATCTCCAGGATGCGGCGGGCGCCCTGGATCTGGGCGAGGAGCTGGAGCAGCTTGCCCTGGTTCGGCGCGACGTTGATGGGTGGCAGTCCGGCCGCGTCGCTGTCGCTCAGGGCGGCGGCCAGGGTGTCGTCGGCGGGGGCGAGGAGGGCGGTGAAGTAGTCGTCGACGTCGTTCCAGAGTTGCGACTCGCTCATGCACCATGCCTTTCGTATGCCTATTTAGATGAGCTAACTAGTCCGAGAGGTGAATCTAGTCGCGGGCGCCGAGGTTTTCCAGCGGTTTGTGCCGGGTGTTCGCGGCTGGATCCGGTCGATGAAATGCCGCGTGCGCAGGCGGGGCGACCTGGTCGTTCGGGGCCTTTCGGGGGGTCGTCTGTGATCTGTGTCGCGGACCTGGGGTGGAACTGAACCGTTCGCGCACTATCGTCATCCGGACAAAAGATGGAAGGACGTCAGGTGAAGTGGGGGTTGCCTGCGTCTCACATCGGAGGCGGTGTGAGCCTCAAGGGGACCGGTACAGATACCCACGCGTGGGACGCGTGGGACGGACGGGGCGGGAGGGCCGACGCGGCGTGGCGAATGTGGAGCACGGCGGAAGAGCGGGTAATGCCTTCGGGGCGGGGGCTGCCGAGACGGCGAAGGCACGGCTGAAGGCTGTCCGCATCGGGCTGTGGGTGATCGCCGCGGTGCTGGCCGTACGGCAGCTCACCGTCGTCCTGAGCACCCCGAAGGGGGAGCGGCTGACGGATCTGGAGACCTGGGTCGGGGAGAACGGCGTCCTGCATGTGAAGGGGTCGCTGTACGACTCCTCGCAGTTCACCGGGACCCCGTTCGGGGGACTCGTCCTCAAACCTCTCACCCGTTCGGCGGAACAGGCCCTCGGCTGGGGCTGGACCTTCGGCACCCTGCTGCTTGTCGTCGCGCTCGGCCTGGTCGTGGCGCGCGCACTGCCCAAGCCCGTGACCCGGCGGGCCTCGCTGCTCGCCGCACCCGTCGCGATCAGCCTCCTGATGCTGTCGCTGCCCGTGCGCAACACCCTCTACCTCGGCCAGACCAGCATCATCCCGGTGCTCCTCGTCCTGCTCGGCTGCTTCGCCGTACGCGGGCAGCGGGCCAGCGGCGTCCTGATCGGCCTCGCCGCCGCCCTGCAGCCGACCGTGCTGCTCTTCGCGCCGCTGCTCTGGTTCACCGGCCGCAGACACGCCGCCGCGACCACTGGTGCCACCTTCGGGGCCCTCACCGCGCTCGCCTGGGCCGCGATGCCGCACGACTCGTACACCTACTGGGTGCACCACCTGGCGGGCGTCGGTCTCGGCGGCAAGGCGGACGGCCTCGGCAACCAGTCCCTGCACGGCGCGCTGCTGCGGCTCGGCCTGGAAGGCCCGCTGGAGATCGCCCTCTTCCTGCTGCTCGGCGCGGCCGTCGCGTTCCTCGGGCTGCGCAGGGCCGTGCGCTACGCGCGCGACGGTCAGCTGCTGCTCGCCGTCGCGATCACCGGCTGTGTCGCGGTCGCCGTCTCGCCCACGACCTGGCAGCACCAGCTGCTGTGGGTGCTGCTCGCGGTGGTCGGACGGGTCGGCAAGAAGACCTCGGACCGCTACATGTGGCCCGTCGCCGTCATCCTCGTCATCACGCTGCCCGCGAAGATGATGCTGCCGAACATGCCGGCGCTCTACCCGCTGCGCGACAACGTGGTGCTGATCGCCGCGCTCGCCGCCGCTCTCGCCGTGCCGTTCCTGTCCCGCACGTCCGAGTACTACCGCAGGCCGATCCCCACCGAGTACGCGCCCGCCGTCCCCGCGCGCTGGAGCCGTGTCCCGCTGCTCCCGTTCCTCGGCCGGGTCCTCTCCCGCCCGAACCTGCTGCTCGAACTGCTCCTGATCCGCGTCGGCTACTCCGCGTACCAGCAGGTCAGGCTGGCCGCGACGGGCGGCACCAACACCGGTGGCCGGGTCACCGCCGAGCACCACGCGGACCAGATCCTGTCCATCGAGCGGTTCCTGCAGCTCGACATCGAGCACTGGGTCAACCACGCCGTCGTGAAGGTCGACTGGCTGCGGAGCTTCTTCGACTTCTACTACACGTCGTTCCACTTCATCGTGCCGCTGTCGGTCCTCGGCGTGCTCTACGTCCGCCGCCCCGCCGACTACCGCTGGGCCCGCGCGGCGCTCGGCTTCGCCACCCTGTTCGCGCTCGTCGGCTTCTGGCTCTACCCGCTGGCCCCGCCGCGCCTGATGCCGGGCCTCGGCATCATCGACACGGTGCACGGCGTCCAGGACTTCTCCAAGCCGGACTACGGCACGCTCACCGCCCTCACGAACCAGTACGCGGCGATGCCCTCGCTGCACTTCGGCTGGTCGCTGTGGTGCGGGCTGGTGATCGCGATCCTGGCGCCGAAGTGGTGGATGAAGGCACTGGGCCTGCTGCACCCGTTCTTCACGGCCTCCGCGATCGTGGCGACCGGCAACCACTGGATCCTCGACGCGGCGGGCGGCGCGGTCGTCGTGGGCGCCGGCTTCGGGCTGACCTATCTGCTCCAGGGCCCGCGGCCCCGGACGCTGCTGAAACCGGTCGAGGTCAGCACGGAGGAACCGGTCCCGGTGACGGGCCGTACTCGGAGCTGATCCGGTACTCGCCCGGCCGGGAGACCGTCAGCCGCGTGAACTCGCCGTCCTGCGCGAGGCAGCCCCCGTCGGCGCGCAGCCACGGCGAGTACGCGACCCGCACGGTCACCGAGCCGGGCTTCGGTATCCGCACGTCGACCTCGGCGCTCGTGGTCCGTACGACGGAGGCGGGCGCCGACACCAGCGGCGCCGCGTCGCGCACCCGGAACACCTGCCAGTGGGCGTCGCTCCACACCGGCTCCAGCCACGCGGGCGGGTTCCGGACCAGGCGGGCCTCCTCCTCGGCGAACCCGTCCGGCTTGCCGCCGGGCAGGACGACGAGGCCGACGGCCCAGTGGTCCAGCCAGGCCCGGTAGGTCGCCGCCGAGAAGGTGCCGTCGTAGAACAGTCGGCCGCGTTCGATGTCCAGCTGGCGGTTCCAGCCGCGCGCCAGGTTCACGTGCGGGGCGAGCGCGGTGGCCTCACGGTGGTTGCGGGCCGGGACCACCTCGACGCGGGTGCGGTCGGCGCCGAGCCGGTCCAGGGCGGTGATGACGCCCTGGGTGTCGGCCGCCCAGGCGGGCACGTTCGTCGACACCTCCAGGTCGTCGACGGTCTTCTGCCCGACCCAGAACAGCGAGTAGCACAGGGCCGCGATCAGCGCGGTGCGCCTCAGGGGCTTGAGACTCGGCGCGCCCAGCAGCACCGCAAGGAGTACGGCGGGTGCGAACAGTTCCGCGAAACGCTCGACGTTCGTGCCGACGGGTGAGGGGATCAGATACGTCAGGACGGTCCCGGCCGCGTAGACGACGCCGCTCCACCGCGCCACCCGCCAGCCGCGCGGGGCCAGCACGGCCACCGTCAGCCCGAGCAGTACGGGCGGCCCGATGCGGCCCGGCGGCATCAACTGCTCGCCGCTGAACGGGAACAGCAGCGTGGTCGCACCCACCACGACGGCGGGCGGCAGCAGCAGCACGGCGGCCCGCACCCGGTCCCGTGCGACGAGATACGCCGCCCCCACCACCACCAGGAACAGCCCGGCCACCGGACTCGCCATCGTCGCAAGGGCCGCGTACGCCGTCGCGAGCAGCAGCCGCCGTTCGCGCGTCAGCAGCACACAGGCGGCGAGCCCGAAGGCCACGCCGAGCGCGAACGTCGTACGCCCCGAGGCGACGTTGCACCACAGCGCGAGCGAGGCGAGCAGTGCCGGGGCCACCGGCCGCCGTATCCCCGTACGGCCGATCAGCACGGCCGCCAGCCAGGTCGCGGCGAGCCCGGAGGCCACGGTCACCGTGCGGACACCCAGCGTGGCCATCAAGTACGGGGATATCAGGCTGTAGTTGGCGGTGTGCATCCCGCCGTACCAGAACAGGTTGTACGCCGATCCGCCGTTCCGTGACGCGAACTGGGCCCATGCCTCCTGGGCCGCGAGGTCGCCGCCGCCGGTGGCGAGGAACACCCACCACACGGCGTACAGCGGGAGCGTGGGGAGCGTCGCGAGGAGCGGGAGGCGGTGGCGGTGCCAGAACCTGCGGACGGGATGGTTCCGGGGCGGGGCCGTGCGGTCCGGCCGGACGAGGGTCAGGTCGGTCAGTGCGGCAGAGGCCACGGCTCTGGGTTTCCGTTCGATGTCTTCGAAGGTGCGGGTCGGCTGCGCCAAGTGTGTAGACGCGAAGTGGACCGAAAACGTTCATCAGGGAGCCACGGGAAGTCGCGACGTGGACAAAGCCGTTGCCTCCGCGTGCTGCCACAGTGCGGCCGCGAGCCAGATCAGGACGGCGCCGACCAGGATGTGCAGCGCGACCGTGAGCAGGGAGTCGGGCAGCGAGGTCAGGAACGCGAACAGCGGCAGCACGACGGCGTATCCCCACGACGGGATCCTCGGGAACACCCGGGCGCGGATCAGCGTCGCCCCGAACAGGGCGCAGCCCACGGCGAACACGGCCGCCGAGCCGATGAGCACGGGGACCGTGGGGCCGCCGGCCAGCGCCTCGTCGATGACGGCGTCGTCGAAGTGGAACAGAACCAGGTTCGCGGCGAACGCGGCACCGCCGAACAGCCCGAGACCGACGAGGTTCACGGTGTGGGCGAGGTCCCCGAAGCGGCCGGTGACCGCGCTCTGCCTGCGGTGCAGCGCGGTGAGCAGGGGCAGCGCGAACGCGGGGGAGAGGGCGAACAGGACGCTGGTCGCGGAGGTCTCCCCGGTGAACGCCTCGATCAGCGCGGGGAGGGCGAGCAGCAGGCCGGACAGGGCTCCGCACAGGGCGGCGGTACGGAAGGGCGAATACATGGGGTCTCTCCGGTTGCTCGGACGGTGGGGCAGGGCGGCAACCGTAAGAAGCGGTCGAGGGGGGAGAGGAGGTGCAGAGCGGCCATGGCAGCGGACGGAAGTCACCATCTCCCGTGCGGGGGAAGGCCGTTCGGCATGTGCCGTTCGGCCCGAGCTGCCCTGAGTTCTCCCGCCGGTCTCACCCAGGGGCCGCCCCCGGCTTAGCCTGGCGACGACAGGGGGTGCCTATGGCCGTTTTCGTGCCCGTGCGGTGGGTGGCTCCGCTGCTGTACGGCGTGGTCCTCGTCGGCGGTCTGTACTACGCGGCGGCCGGCCCGGGACCGACGGGGTGGTGGCGGGCGGCCGGCTTCGTCGCCGTGCTCGGGGCGCTCTTCGCCCTGGAGGCGATGGGAGGGCGCCGGCCCGCCGCCCGGGTGCCGTTGCTGCTCGCGCGGTGCGCTCTGATCGGCGCGGTGGTGGTCCTCGACGCCTCGGGACTGTCCCAAGTGCTGTTCGTGCTGCTGCCGTTCACCGCCTACTTCGCCTTCGGCCGCACGACCGCGCTCGTCCTCGGCGCCCTGTGCCTGGCCGGGCTGCTCACCGCGTACGTGCTGACCGCACCCGGCTGGTACCGCGACCTGGAGCACGTGTCCGACCTGCTGATGCTCACCGTCGGCCTGGTCCTCGCGCTCTCCATGGCCGCCGTGGCGGTCGGCGAGCAGCGCGCACGGCGCGAGGTGGAGGAGTACGCGGCACAGGTCGCCGAGCTCTCCGCCGCCACCGAACGCAACCGGCTGGCCCGCGACATCCACGACAGTCTCGGGCACCATCTCACCGCGATGTCCGTGCAGTTGGAGATGGCCTCGGACTTCCGGGCCCTGGACCCCGACGCGGCCCAGCGCGCGCTGAACGAGGCCCGGCGGTCGGTGCGGCTCGCGCTGGGCGACGTACGGCAGTCGGTGCGTGCGCTGCGCGACGAGGCGGCGCGGCCTTCGCTCTCGGTCGCGCTGGCCGGGCTCGCGGAGGACGGAGCGACGCCGCCGCGGGTCACCGTCGAGGTGAGTGGAGACGAGAACGCTTACGGAGCAGCCGAGTTGACCGCCCTGTACCGGGCCGCGCAGGAAGGCGTGACCAACGCGCGGCGTCATGCGCGGGCTTCGCGGGTGACGGTGGTGGTCTGTCTGGAGGGGGAGGCGGCGCGGATGGTCGTGACCGACGACGGCCTGGGCTTCGCGCCGGACGCGGCGGATTCGGCGGCCGGTGGGTTCGGTCTTGTCGGGATGCGGGAACGGGTGCAACTGGTGGCGGGGAGTGTGGACATCGAGAGCGGGCCGGGGGCGGGCACGCGGCTTACGGTGACGGTTCCGCGAGGAAAGACGTGACATGGATGAAGAGTTGGTGCGGGTGAGAGTGCTGGTCGTCGACGACCAGCGGCTCATCCGCGACGGCATCGCCTCCCTGCTGTCCATCCGTCCCGGTATCGAGGTCGTCGGTACGGCGGTCGACGGCCGGGACGCCGTCGCCAAGACCCTCGAACTGAGCCCGGACGTCGTCCTGATGGACGTACGGATGCCGGAGATGGACGGCGTCGAGGCGGTGGCCGTGCTGCGCGGCCGGGCGCCGGAGTGCCGGGTCGTGATGCTGACGACCTTCGACGACGAGGAGTACGTAGTCCAGGCTCTGCGCGCCGGAGCCCACGGCTACCTCCTCAAGGACCTCCCCGCCGAGGAACTCGCCCAAGCGGTACGCCTGGCCCACGCGGGCGTCACCCAGCTCGACTCCACGGTCGCCCGCCACCTGACGGCTGCCCTCCCGTCGCCCACCCCCGTGACGAAGGCCGCCCCCGCCGTCTCGCTGAGCCCACGCGAGACGGACATCCTGCGGCTCCTGGCGCACGGCCACACCAACCGGGAGATCGCCGCACGCCTGTACCTCAGCGAGGGCACGGTCAAGAACCACGTCTCCCGCATCCTGAGCCGCCTGGCACTGCGCGACCGTACGCAGGCGGCGCTGCGGGCGCGGGATCTCGGGCTGCTGTGAAGGCCTGCACCACCGGCAGAACTGCTCAACCCCCGCTGACCGCCGCCGACTCGTAGCCCGTGATGTCGTCGGGTGTCACCAAGCCGTCCTCGATCGCCCGGGCCAGCATGTCCGCCTTTGTCGGTGCGGTTCTGCCGACCTGCGCGTACTTGACTCTCGCGCGGCGGATGTACACGTCGACCGTGTGAACCGATACGCCCATGCGGCGGGCGACCGAAGCCTTCGACATGGACTGGAACCACCAGAGCAGGGCGGTGCGTTCCTGCGAGGACAGTTTGGGTCTGCTCGCGCCGCGGTCACCGACGAGGACGCCCGCGGCCGTGGGCGTGACGTACGGTCTGTCGCCCGCCGCCGCCAGCACCGCGTTCACCAGGTGGGCCCGTCCTTCGTTCTTCGCGACGAACTCGCAGGCGCCGGCCTCCAGCGATTCGAGCACCACCCGCTGCTCGGTGAACTGCGAGAAGGCGATGACCCGTTGGCCCGCCGCGGCCAGCGTGGCGATGTCGCCGATGACGAGTCTGCCGTGCAGATTCAGATCGAGGATGAGGACATCCGCGACGCCGGGCTCCACATCCGCGGTTTCGCCGGTGTGCTCCACCGAGATCCGCGGCTCCTCGGACAGCCAGGTCTGGATGCCTTCGATGACGACAGGGTGGTCGTCGACGATGGCAACGGTCAGGGAGCCGGACGTAAGGGCCATCGGGTTTCCCACCACAACTGATCCTCCTCCTGGTCGTACGCGGCGGACACGGTGAGCGGGCCCGGCGATTCCACGAGCGTCTCCGGCGGGGCGTCGGCCACCACGCTCACCACCACGTCCTCGGGTGTCGTCACCACAGTCACGCGCGCTCGGGTGGCTGCGGTTGCCAGGACCAGCAAGGTTCCTTCCGCCAGTTCGCGGCGGGCGGAGGCCGGCAGGTCGGGCAACTCGCCGTAGCTCAGCAGGGTCACGCGTACGCCACGCCGCTCGGCGACATCGGCACAGGCCCGCAGTTCGTGCAGGAGCGGGTGCGGGGTGTCGTCCGTCTCCACGAACAGCCTCCGCAGCCGGGCCGCCTCCACGGCGGCACGCTGGCGTACGACGGTGTCCGCCGGGTCCAGTCGACGTTCCGCCAGACCACTCAGCAGTGGTTCCACCCTGATGCGCAGGTACTCATAGCGGCGCCGGCGCTCGGCGTGCACGGTCTCGTCGGCGGTCGCGCGGGCGAGGTACTCCGCCTGTCCCGCGGCGATCTCGGTGGCTTCCCTCGCACCGTCGTTGAGCTGCCGTGCCAGGTACGCGAAGGTCAACTGGATACCGGCGGTGGTGTAGATCATGGCCAGCAGGCGGGAGACGGTGACATGGTCGAGTGCGCCGTCGGCGGCCAGGAAGCCCACCGTGACAGCCGTGTTGGCGGCGAGCAGGGTGATCAGCTCCCACAGCGGACGCTGTATCAGCAGCAGTACGCCGAACCAGCCCACGGTGTTCCCCGCCCAGCTCACATCGCCGATCGCTTCGCCCGCCGGGTACGCGGCGGTGGCGACGACGCCGGTGACCAGCGCCGCCCCCGCAAGCATCCGCGCGGTGCCCGTGCCGAGCGCCGAACGCAGCAGCAGGACCGCACCGACCGTCAGCACGAGCGTGAGGGCCAGCCAGGAGCCCGCGGCGGCGGCCCGCGGCTCGTACACCGGCCAGCCCCTGAGCACCAGCAGGGTGTCCAGGCCGAGGTGCCAGACGCCGACGATCACCACAAGACCGATGTTGACGGCCTTGGCGAAACGGGTGGCGACCATGCCCTTTACGACGTCGGCGGTCATGGTTCCCACCTCAGCACGACCCGGGTGCCGGCGCCGGGGGACGATTCCGCCCGGGCGCTGCCGCCCACGGCACGCATCCGGCCGTAGACCGATTCCCGCAGTCCGCGTCGGTGGGAGGCGACGGTCATGGGGTCGAACCCGCTTCCGCTGTCGTGGACTTCGACGGTGACGCCCTCACCGGCACGCCGGGCCGTGACCCGGGCGGCGCGGGTGTTCGCGTGCTGGGCCACATTGGTCAGGGCCTCGGCGACCCCTTGCGAGAGGGCCACCACGACCTCGTGCGGCAGGTCCAGCGGCGGCACGTCGAACTCGATGTCCAGTGGCGGGAGTCCGACGCGGCGCGTCAGAACGACGGTGCGCAGCTCGACATCCAGCGGGGCGGGGTCGTGCGCCACATCGCGTGCCGCGCCGGGGTGCGCCCGCAGGTTCTCGATGACGGCCAGGTCGGCCGCGGCCCGTTCCGGCAGCGCGGCGGAGTAACGGGTGATGCTGCCGGTGCCCACGATGGTGAGCGTGGCGAGCACGGTGTCGTGCAGCAGCCGCTGCTGCTCCAGTTCGTCGCTGCGGGCGGCGGACCGGGCCCGCGCCGACGCCCGCGCCGATGCCTCCTCCGACAGTGCGCGGTCCGCCCTGCGCGCTCCGTGCCGCAGCAGGACCACGACGGCGGCGGCCAGCAGCCCCTGGAGCACCAGGATGACGGGGGCTTCCCGTACGCCGGGGGCGCCCACCGCGTAGGCCACCGCGATGGCGATCGCCGCCGCCATCGCCCAGGGCTGCCGCAGCACGAACTGGGCGATGAAGACGCCGGTGCTGGCGACCATGTCGACCCATCCGCTGCCCGCGCTCGCTCCCAGGACCTCGGCCGGGACGAGCTTGCCGTGCGCCAGGCAGAGCAGCAGGACGACGGCGATGTCACCGGCGTAGAGCCAGGGCCGAGGTTCCGGGCGGAACATCAGGACGGTGAACAGGCCGCTCCACACCAGCAGTCCGACGACCGCGACGGCCACCCAGGCGGGGCGGGCGGGCGGTGCGAGGCCGACCACGGCGACCACGGCCGCCCCGACGGAACTGGCCGCCCGCAGGACAGCGGACAGGCGCGCCGACTTGCGCCGAAGCTGAAGCTGGGCGGGTCCCTGCGTCAACACGGATTCTCCGCCAAAGGAATTCCCGCCTCCGCTAAGAGAAGTGAGGGAATTTCGACCGCTTTCCTCACAACGTTTCCTCCGCACGCCGACGAGACCGGCTGCTGAGCTTAGACGAACGCGAGCGCGACCGACAGGGGCACTCGCGATATCTCGCGGCGCAGGGGCGGCGGCGCATGTCACGCGTTCGCGTGACATGCCTTCCTCCGGCCCGCCCCGTAATCTTCGGAACCGGGCCGATCGAGGGGGAATCTCGGGTGTTAGGGGGGAATCTCGGGTGTTATTCGAAGTTCGTGTGAAGGGAAAATCCTCCGTCCTTCTTTCACTGGCTCTCATCGTCTGCCTGGTGGCCGGCTGCGAGGCCGAGAGCGGAAACCCGAAGGATATGGAACGGCCGCAGAAAGGCGAAGTGGTCGGCGGGGCGGGCGAACAGGTCAGAGACCTGACCGTCGCGGAGGAGGTCCAGGTCGACCGCGCGGAGGAAGAACTCGTCGAGAACTGCATGGAGCGCCAGGGCCACCCCTACTGGCCGGCGCCGGTGGCGAGCGTCGCGGAACGCAAGGCCGGGGCGTACGTGGTGGACGACGTGGAGTGGGCTCGCCGTTACGGCTACGGCCGGCCCTTCGACATCGCGGCCGAGAAGGCACGCCGCAGTCACCCCAATGTCACCTACCACAACGCACTCCCCGAGCAGGAGCGCATCCGCTACTCCCGCGCGCTCGACGGCGATTTCGACGACGCCATATCCGTCGGACTGCCGTCCGGCGGCACCATCCGGACACCACGCGAAGGCTGTCACGTCGAAGCGCAGGAGCGGCTCTACGGCGACCATCCGACCTGGTTCCGGGTCAAGAAGACCGTGACCGGGCTGACTCCGCTGTATGTCCCACAGATTCTCCAGGACGAGCGCCTGGTCACCGCGGTCAAGGCATGGTCCCGATGTATGAACGAGTCGGGAAACCCCTTCGGGAGCCCGGACGAGATACGCCAGAAACGGGAGTCTCTGGTCAAGGGAATGAATGCGGCCCAAGCCCAGAGCGCCGAGGTGAAATTGGCTGTGGCCGAGGCCGAGTGTGCCCTTGAAACATCCCTCGGGGAGACCGCGCGTTCCCTCGAAGGTGAATACAGGGAAAAGACGCTGCGTGATTACCCCGAAGAGTTCGCGACCTATCAGCAGCTGAGGATGACCGCCCTTTCCCGGGCCAGGAACCTCGAAATCCGGTAGGCGCCCCACCGAAGATTTCCGTGGCGTCATGGCCGCGGGGAGTCCCACCCATCAGATGATCGAGGAGTTACACCCATGAGAAAACTGTCCGCCACCCTGACCGTCCTGGGCATGGCCGCTCTCGGAACCGTCGTCCCCGTCTCCGCCGCGCACGCCGCCGAGACCTGTTCCGACAACTACTCGGCCGCCACGGCCGGCTACATGTACGCCTACGACTATGTCGACTGCGTCGGGCAGCTCGGCAAGGTCTCGGGCAACGACTCGGACTGGGGCGTCGACTCCAACAAGGCCTCGTCCATCCTCAACAAGGGCAACTTCCAAGAGGTCCAGTTCTTCAACGGAACCGGCACGGGCTGGACCGGCGGCCACACCTGCCTCTCCCGCAACGAGGGCTACGCCTCAGACCTCACCGACAACTACTTCACCAGCGGCTACTCGGCCAACAACTCCATCAGCTCGCACCGCTGGGTGAACGCCAGCACCTGCGACAGGTGGGCGACCTGATCTCCGCTTCCGCGTAGCCGAGGCTGACGGGCTTCTGTGCCTTGCGGGGATGCCTCTCTCATGGCATCCCCGCAAGGCCGGGGGCGGCGGCGCTGTCACGCGTTCGCGTGACATGTCCTTCTCCAGCCCGTCCCTTAATTTCGTACCAGGCCGCCCTGGGCGGAATCGACCATCAATCACGGGGGATCTTCATGCAGGGATTGCTGAGACGGCTCACGCTGTTTCTCTCCGCGGTGCTGGCACTTGCCGTCACCGTGCTCACAGTCACGCCGGCCAGTGCGGCGCCGGCCCGGTCGACCACGAACACCAACACGGTCATCTTCGTGCACGGGATCCAGGGCGATCCGACCAAGTCCGGACACGACTGCCGCGCTACCTGGTCCGCCGCCCGTAATCACTTCGCGGACAAGGGGTGGCGCGGAAGCCTTCTGACCTTCGGCTACTACAAAGCCAACACGAACTGCAGCCACGAGTTCCCCGGCAACAAGGACACGCCGATCAGGGTGGTGGCCCAGGCATTCGCCAACTACGTCTACGACAACTTCTCAAAGCCCTCGAAGGGGAGCAAGAAGATCGACGTCGTCGCCCACTCCATGGGTGGTCTGGTCGTCCGTGCCGCGCTGCACTACACCAAAATCCACGCCGCGGGCTTCCCGGATTACCTCTACATCGAGGACGTCGCGACGCTCGCCACCCCCCACGGCGGCAGCACCAACGACGGCCTCTGCAGGTTCGTGTGGCAGCAGTGCAAGGACATGCGGCCGAGCAGCGCGTTCCTCGATTCGCTCCCGAGCACCATGCCCGACTCCGCTATGAGTGGTGGCACCGACTGGACCACCATGTCGGCCTTCCACGACGGCTACGTGTCGGAGTCCTCCGGTATCGCAGGTACCGCGGAGCACGAGATTCAGTACAACGACAGCCGGGTCGGTCACGTGAGCTTCCCCAAGCTCGCCACCGGAACGTACAACTCGCGGATCAAGAACAACTCCACGTGGACCAGTTGGAACCGGTACGCCGCTCCTGTGGAGATGGCACGCATTGCGGTGTACCGCCCGTCCTCGGCCTGAGTCCCGCAACACGCAGTGAACGAGGGGCGGTCGTCGCACTGACGGCGACCGCCCCTCTTTCGGGTCGTCCGCATGACCGCCGGAATGTCAGCCGCTGGGGCGGCGGTTGCGGTACGTGGAGAGCGCTGTCAGTACGAAGATCAAGGGCAGTCCCAGTCCCATGACCGTGAGCGGTGACAGGATCGACTCCAGCCACTCCGGCAGGTCGACGAAGAGTGGGAGCAGCATCAGTACGGTCAGCGGGATGAGCGCGATCATCGCGACGGCGAACCCCGCCATGAGGGCCGCCTGGCGGGCATCGCGCCGGTCGATGCGAACGGCGGCCGCCGGGTCGGGCGCCCAGTCCTCACCGCGCAGTTCCTGCCATGCCTCCAGCAGCAGCGTGAGTTCACGCTCGACGTTCACATGAATGTCGTCGACGAACGGCAGCAGCACCTTGGCGCCGTTCCGGTCGTACGCGTGCACCAGCACGCTGGCCGCACCGCTCTGCGCCGCCCCCGCCGCGCTGAACTCCGACCTGATGTCCTGGATGTCCTCCCATGCCAACCGCCGGTGCCTGATCATGCCGCGCACATCGAGCGCCTTGATGTTCGCGCTGGTGGAGCAGCGCAGGGTCGCGTAGAAGAGCCACCCGAAGAGCAGCACCCATCCCAGGAGGAAGAGGTACTTGAACGCGGCGGGTAAGTCGTCGGCGGTCACCATGGGCAGCACCACGGCCAGTGTGCCCACGACCATCACCCCGAGGAACGCGTTCCTCCGGGACGGTCTCATCCGGTACTCGCGCGGCAGTCGTTCGTATCCCACAGTGACCCCCCTGGCTCGGCATGGCCCACCCGTCGGCATATGCCATGGGGCACCATGGTGAAGCTCCAACTACCCTGTGTCGAGGGGTTGTTGTGACTTCGGGACCATTCCGGGACGCCTCTAATGCCTTTCGTCCTCCTTGGCCGCAGCGCACTCGAACCACACCGTCTTGCCGCCTCCGGTCGGCTCCACACCCCACTCGTCGGCCATCGCCTCGACGAGGACCAGGCCTCGGCCGCCCTCCGAGTCACCGTCGGGGGCCGAGACGGTCGGGAGGTCGGCCGAGCTGTCCGACACCTCGACGCGGACGCCGTACGACTGCCGCAGGACCAGCAACTCGCAGTTGCGGTCCGGGACATGACGCAGAACGTTGGCGAGCAGCTCGGTGACCGCCAGGCCGACGGGGTCGGTCAGGTCCGGCATGCCCCAGTGGCGGAGGTAGGCGCGGACGATCCGCCGTACGTGACCCGCCGAGTGCTCGCCGACCGTGAAGCGCATGCCGTACTGGACGGGTGGGGGAGGGAAGAGTTCGTTCACAGGACGATCGTGGCGGCCGTTCGCTACGCTGAGCTACCGACCGAACACAACTGGCTCGCAAGCCGAGTTGGGTGAGAGGGGCCGTCCGTGACCAACATCAGCGTCCTCGATCCGAGCGCGTCGCCGCTCGATTACTACGGTTTCGAGCTGCGGCGGCATCGAGAGGCCGCCGGGCTCACGCAGAAGGAGTTCGGAGACGTCGTCAACTACACCGGGTCGCTGGTGGGACAGATCGAGACGGCTCGGAAGCTGCCGACGGATGTGTTCAGCGAGCGGGCGGATGCGGCGTTGGGGACCGGGGGGTTGTTGTCGCGGCTGGTGGGGCTGGTGTTGAGGAGTCAGCTTCCGGCTTGGTTCCAGCAGGTGGCGGAGCTTGAGGCGCGGGCGATCGAGATCTGTACCTTCCAGACGCACATGGTGCACGGCCTGTTGCAGACCGGGGCGTACGCGCGTGCCGTGCTCGGCGCTCTGGACTCCAGCAGGCTCGACGACCGGACCGCCGTACGGCTGGCGCGTCAGCGCATCTTCGACAAGGCCGAGCCGCCGGTGCTCTGGGCGGTCATCAGCGAGGCCGCGCTCTACCAGGAGATGGGCGGTCCGGAAACCATGCGGGGCCAACTGGCCCGGCTGTTGGACTTCGAGGAGAACCCCCGAGTCAACATCCAGGTGTTGCCGTACTCCGCTGGGGCTCATTCCGGGCTACAGGGTTCCTACACCCTCTTCCGCTTCGCGAGTGACCCGGACATCGTCTACACCGAGGGCTACGGGACGGGGCATCCGACCGCCAACCCGGACACTGTCAAGGACTGTTCACTCCGTTACGATCATCTTCAGGCCGCCGCTCTCTCCCTCAGGGATTCGGCGGGGCTGATCCGGCACGTAATGGAGGAACGCTATGGGGAGCAACGCGATTCCGACCGGGACTCAGTGGCGTAAGTCCAGCTACAGCGGCGACCAGGGGGGCGAATGCGTCGAGTGCGCGCCGCTCGGCACCGTGGCCTGGCGCAAGTCGACGTACAGCAGCGACCAGGGTGGCGAGTGCGTCGAGATCGCCTCAACCCCCTGCGCCACCATCGCCGTTCGCGACTCCAAGGTCCCCGACGGTCCCGCCCTCGCCCTCACCCCGGCCGCCTTCACCGCCTTCGTCGCCCAGCTCTAGCCCCGGCTAGGACCGCGCCGCGTCCACCACCTCCTTCGTCGTCACCACCCGGGCGAAGTCACCTCCGTGCAGTGTCACGGCGGTCGCGCGGCTCAGTTCGTCGGCCGTCAGGTGCCAGCCGAACGGGCCCGCCTGGTCGAAGGTGTACGTGGCGTCGAAGGCGAACAGGACGTCGTAGCCGAGGTTGCCGCCCATGCGGGCCGTGGTCTCCGCGCACATGTTGGTCTGGATGCCGGCGATGGCGATCTGGGTGATGCCGGAGGCCTTGAGCCAGGCGTCCAGGTCCGGGGCGCCGTAGAAGGCCGAGTTGACGGTCTTGGTGATGAACAGCTCCGGGCCCCTGCCAAGGCCGCGCCGCTGCTCGACGTACTCCTTGAAGTCGTTGCCCGGGTACCCCGGCCGCAGGGGCGAGTCCGGCTTGGTCGAGTCGTGTCGTACGAAGACGACCGGGCGGCCCGTGTCCTGCCAGGCCGCGATGAGGGAGGCGATGTTCTCGTCGGCGGCGGGGTTGTTGCGCGGGATCGAGGCAGCCATCTCGTCGAAGCCCTGCTGCACGTCCACCACTATCAGCGCCGCGTTCTCTGTGATCTCCATGGGGACCATCGTGCCGCCGTCCGGCAGCTCGCCCCAGGGGGCAGGAAGCCAGCGTTCGATGGTTTACTGCCAGGGTGACCCAGTCGACGACACGCGCCCATCGCATCGCGCTCCTCGCCTTTCCCGGCGTCCGGGCCTTCGACGTCAGCATCATCACCGAGGTGTGGGGTGTGGACCGTACCGACCGTGGCGTACCCGCCTTCGACCTGCGACGGGTCGCCGCCGACCCCGCCCCCGTGGCGATGCGCGGCGGACTCGCGGTCACCCCGGACCGGACGCTGGCCTGGCTGCCGCGGGCCGAGCTGATCGTGGTCCCGGGGCTCGATGATCATGTGACGCCCGCGCCCGGACCCGTGCTGGAGGCGCTACGGCGTGCCCATGCCCGGGGTACCACCATCGCGGCGCTGTGTGGCGGTGCCTTCACGCTGGCGCAGGCGGGGCTGCTCGACGGGCGTCGCGCGCTGACGCACTGGAATCTGATCGACCTGCTGCGGGAGCGGCATCCGGGGGTGCGGGTCGAGCTGGACGCGTTGTTCGTCGAGGACGGCAACATCTGGACGGCCGCGGGGACGGCCGCCGGGATCGACCTGTGCCTGCACCTCGTCCGTACCGTTCATGGCGCGGAGGCCGCCGCGGCGGTCGCCCGTTCGATGGTCACGGCGCCGTTCCGGACCGGCAGCCAGGCCCAGTTCATCGAGCATCCGGCCGCCCCCGCGGACCCGGACGCCGACGCGCTGGCCGCCGTACGCGAGTACGCGCTCGGGCATCTCCACGAGCCGCTGACCGTGCCCCGGCTCGCCGCCCGCGCCGGGATGTCGCCGCGTTCCTTCGCACGGCACTTCGCGGCGGCGACCGGGTCAACTCCGGTGCGCTGGTTGCTGGATCAGCGGATCGCGGCCGCGCAGAGGCTGCTGGAGCGGACCGGTCTTGCCATGCCCGAGGTCGCCCGGCGGGCGGGCTTCGGGAGCGAGGTCACCATGCGGCAGCACTTCGCGGCACGGCTCGCGACGAGCCCGCGCGCGTACCGTGCGTCGTTCGCCGGGGCGGGCGGCGCCGTGGGAAGCGGTGGCGTGGGCAGTGGTGGCGCGGGAGGCAGGGGCGGGGCGTAGGGCGGTGGATGCCCCTGCCTCCCACGTGTTTCATGTGTTCCATGTGGGACGGGCCGACGGTGCCGGGAGGTCGTCGGCCCGAGCGTGGATGGCGCCTTACGTGGGGTTGACCTGGAGTTCCTTGACGCCGTTGAGCCAGGCGGAGCGCAGTCGGCGGGGGTCGCCGACCAGGCGGAGGTTCGGCATGGCGTCGGCGATGGCGTTGAAGATCAGGTCGATCTCGAGGGTGGCGAGGGACTTGCCGAGGCAGAAGTGCGGGCCTCCGCCGCCGAAGCCGAGGTGGGGGTTGGGGTCGCGGGTGATGTCGAAGAGTTCCGGGTGGTCGAAGATCTCGGGGTCGTTGTTGGCGGAGGAGTAGAAGATGCCGACGCGGTCGCCCTTCTTGATCTGCTGCCCGCCCAGTTCGGTGTCCTGGGTCGCGGTGCGCTGGAAGGAGATGACCGGGGTCGCCCAGCGGACGATCTCCTCGGCGGCGGTACTCGGGCGTTCGCGTTTGTAGAGGTCCCACTGGTCGGGGTGGGTGAGGAAGGCGTGCATGCCGTGGGTGATGGCGTTGCGGGTCGTCTCGTTGCCGGCGACGGCCAACAGCAGTACGAAGAAGCCGAATTCGTCCGAGGCCAGGTTGCCTTCGTCCTCGGCCGCCACCAGCGTGCTGACGATGTCCTTGGCCGGGCACTGCTTGCGGTCGGCGGCCAGGTTCATGGCGTACGAGATGAGTTCGGTGGCCGACTCGGCGCCGACCTCCTCGGTGATCGCGTACTCCGGATCGTCGTACGCCACCATCTTGTTGGACCAGTCGAAGATCTTGGCCCGGTCGTCCTGCGGGACGCCGATGAGCTCCGCGATCGCCTGCAGGGGCAGTTCGCTGGCCACTTGGGTGACGAAGTCGAAGGCGCCGTCGGGACCCGCGCCGGCGATCGCGTGCTCGACGATCGAACCGGCGCGGGCGCGCAGGGCCGCCTCCAGGGAGCGGATCGCGCGCGGGGTGAAGCCGCGCTGCACGATCTGCCGGACCCGGGTGTGCTCGGGCGGGTCCATGTTGAGCATGATCAGCCGCTGCATCTCGATCGTCTCGCGCGGCATGTGCTCGTGGAAGCGGATGACGGCGGTGTTGAGGAACGAGGAGAACAACTCGGGGTGCGTGGAGACGTACTTGACGTCCGCGTGGCGCGTCACGGCCCAGTAGCCGTCGTCCTGGAAGCCCGCGACACCTGGCTGTTGGGGGATCCAGTGGACCGGTTCCGTTCCACGCAACTCGGCGAACTCGGGGAGGGGTATGCGGTGGTGCACCACATCGGGGTCGGTGAAATCGAACCCGTCGGGCAGTGCTGGACAGGGCATTGGCAACTCCCGCCGTTCAGACGGCCTTCTGGTCTTCTGGTCTTCGCGATGACTTCTGACGGTTCATCAGGAACGGGAAACTGCCGTGAAGGTAGTAACGGGTTCTACAACTAGCAAGAGGCGCGGCGGCCCGAATCATGTGTGGGATCTGTACGGAACGCGACTTCCACGGCTGCACGACCCTTGCGGCGCGGGGGGTTGGCTCAGCAGACTGCACACAGAACTAGAACGCGTACTAGTTCGGCGCGGCGGGTGGCCGGGACGCCCGCGCCGCGCGGGTGGACAGGCCCAAGGAGAGGACGAGCCCCCATGGTCGCGGAACCCGTCATCGTCGAAGCCGTACGCACCCCCATTGGCAAGCGGGGCGGCGCGCTCGCCAATCTGCACCCCGCCTACCTCCTGGGCGAGACCTACCGTGAACTCCTGGGCCGCACAGGCATCCAGGCCGACTGCGTCGAGCAGATCGTCGGCGGCACGGTGACCCACGCCGGCGAACAGTCCATGAACCCCGCCCGTACCGCCTGGCTCACCATGGGCCTGCCGTACGAGACCGCCGCGACGACCGTCGACTGCCAGTGCGGCTCCTCGCAGCAGGCCTCGCACATGGTCGCCAACATGGTCGCGGCGGGCGTCATCGACGTCGGGATCTCCTGCGGCGTCGAGGCGATGTCGCGGGTGCCGCTGGGGTCCGGATCCAAGCACGGTCCTGGCAAGCCGTTCCCCGACGAGTGGAACGTGGACCTGCCCAACCAGTTCGAGGCGGCGGAACGCATCGCCCGCCATCGCGGACTGACCCGCGAGAACGTCGACTCGCTCGGACTGATCTCGCAGGAGCGCGCCGCCATCGCCTGGTCCGAGGAACGCTTCAAGCGCGAGACCTTCGCCGTGCAGGTGCCCACCACGGAGGAGGAGCAGCGGGCAGGGCAGGGCATGTGGCGGCTCGTCGACCGGGACGAGGGGCTCCGTGACACGACCATGGAGGCGCTGGCCCGGCTGAAGCCGGTCATGCCCACGGCCGTCCACACCGCGGGCAACTCCTCCCAGATCTCCGACGGCGCCTCCGCGATCATGTGGGCGTCCAAACGGATGGCACGCGCGCTGAAGCTGCGCCCGCGGGCGCGGATCGTGGCGCAGGCGCTGGTCGGTTCCGACCCCCACTTCCACCTCGACGGGCCGATCGACGCGACGCGGGCGGTGCTCGGGAAGGCCGGCATGTCGCTGAAGGACATCGACATCGTCGAGATCAACGAGGCTTTCGCGTCCGTGGTGTTGAGCTGGGCGCAGGTCTTCGAGCAGGACCTCGAGAAGGTCAACGTCAACGGCGGCGCGATCGCGCTCGGGCATCCGGTGGGGGCCACGGGGGCGCGGCTGATCGCGACCGCGCTGCATGAACTGGAGCGGCGGGACAAGGAGTTCGCGCTGGTGACGATGTGTGCGGGTGGGGGACTGGCGACCGGGACGATCATTCAGCGGTTGTAGTCCGCCGGGTGATGAGGCGGGGCGGTCCAAGAGGAAGCCGTTGGTTCGAAATACCGGCCTTTGGATCGCCCCGTACTCTGTTAATTCCCTATTGGTTAACGGACTGTTCAATTCCGATCTCTTCGTCGGCGCGCGATCGATCAGTTGTCCATTGAAACCTTGACGGTGTGCGTTCAATCTGAGTACAACTGTGGCCTCAATGTGAAAGCTGTGCGGCTACGGGGGCTGTTGTGCTGTCAGATGTGATGCACCGTCATGTCGGCGTACGAAGAGGGAAGTTGCGTGATGTCGCGGTCCTCGTGACGTCCATGGCCGTACTGGTCGGGATTCCGGCCGGTGTCACGTCGATCGCCCCGGCGGCGCACGCGAATTCACTCTCCGCCGATTCCGCTGGTTCTCCGAAAAACCTCTCCGAGGGTGAAAAGGCCGCCGAGAAAGCGGTCGAGACCGGCGAACGTGTGGAGATCGCGGGAGAACGCACCGAATACACGACGACATACGCGAATCCGGACGGTCTCACCTTTTCCCTCAGCCAGTCCACCGTGCCCGTCCGGGTGCAGCAGAAGGACGGATCGTGGGCCGAACCGGACGCGACCCTCGTGCGGCGGGCGGACGGCACCGTAGGCCCGAAGGCGGCGGTGGCGGACGTGTCCTTCTCCGGCGGGGGCGACGGTGCCGACCTGGTGGCCGTCGAGGAGAGCGGCAGGTCGCTGACGGTCGGCTGGCCGGGCGAGCTGCCCGAACCGACCCTGGAGGGCGCCTCGGCGGTGTACGCGGAGGTGCTGCCCGGAGTGGACCTGCGGCTGACCGCGACCACCGAGGGCTACCGCGAGGTGCTCGTCGTCAAGACGCCCGAGGCGGCGGCCCACGAGGACCTGACGAAGCTGGACTTCCCCGTCGAGACCGAGGGCCTGACCCTGCGCGGCGGGACCGGCGGCGGCCTGGACGCCGTCGACGAGAACGGCAACGCGGTGTTCCGCACGCCCGCAGCTCGGCAGTGGGACTCCGCGGGGGACGCGGCGACGTCCACGGCATCAGAGGCATCTGGGGTATCAGGGGCGTCCACGATGTCGCTGGCCGCCGCCGAGGACGAGCCCGTCCAGGACGGTGACGGCGAGTCCGCCCCCGACCCGGCCGAAGGTCCCGGCGACGGCGACGCATCCGCCGTCCTGCCGGTAACGGCGGACACCGACTCGATCACCGTCGTGCCCGACGCCGGGCTGCTGACCGGCGACGACACCGTCTACCCGCTGTACATCGACCCCGACGTGTCCTGGAGCGAGTCCGAGCGGACGCTGCTGTCCTCGGACGGCGACACCTTCTACAACTTCTCCGGCGGCTCGGACGGCGAGGGTGTCGGCTACTGCGGCACGTACGTCACCGGCGGCGTCGGCTACTACTGCGGCTCGGGCTACAAGCAGCGGATGTACTTCGAGTTCGCGCCGACCGCGCTGCGCGGCAAGCGGGTCCTTGACGCCACGTTCCGGGTGACCGAGCGCTGGTCGATGTCGTGCGAGAAGACGACGGTGCAGCTCGTCCGGACGCCGAACATCTCGTCGGCGACGAGGTGGCCGGGCCCGACCACGAGCTGGGACATCATGGGCGACCGTACGGTCTCGGCCGGCCGTGGAACGGCGTGCGACCCGGACCAGCCGGACGCTCCGATCGAGTTCAACGACGACCCGGCGCAGAGCTACGAGAACCTCACCAACACGGTGAAGGCGTTCGCGGCCGGCGGCTTCTCCCGGCTGACGCTGATGCTGAAGGCGTACAACGAGTCGGACCCCAACGGCTGGAAGCGGTTCGACGACGACGCGGTGCTGGACGTCACCTACGTGGGCGTCCCGGCTCCGCCGACCAGCCCGGGCGTGCTGTCCGGGGAGATCTCCTCCTGCGAGACGGACGCGGCCGATCCCGATGTGCTCTCGGACCCGACGCCCACGCTCACCGGGGTGGTCCAGACCCTGGCCGGCGGTGAGAACGACGCGAACCTGCGTGCGCACTTCTACGTGCAGAAGAAGAACGGCACGGCGTGGGACCTGGTGACCGAGCCGGTGCGGCCGGTCAGCCCCGGGTACGTCAACGACAACCAGAAGGTGTCGGTCAGTTCGCCGATCACACTGACGGACGGCGGGACGTACCGGATGGCGGTGTTCACCCGCTCCTACTACAACAGCGGCAACAGCTATCTGCAGTCCTCCAGCACGGTGACGACCAAGGGCTGGTGCTACTTCAAGGTCGACACGACCGCGCCCAAGGCACCGCTGATCACGTTCGGCAGCCCTTACTCGCTGTGCACGGCGAACGCCTGCGAACCGGCCGGCGGCCCCGGCGTGAAGGGCAAGTTCATCTTCAACCCGGCAGCGGGTGACGCCGCCACGGTCGTCGCGTACCGCTACAAGTTGTCCTCGTCCAAGACCTGGTCGGCCGCGATTCCCGGAACGACAGCCGTGACCAAGGAGATTCCACCGGAACTGGCCGGCACCCAGGTGCTCCAGGTGCGGGCGCTGGACAATGTGGGCAGCGGACGCTGGGGCGCCATCGCGAGCGTGCGGTTCAACGTGCAGGAGAGCCAAGGGGCCACCGGGCGCTGGCAGTTCAACGACAGCGCGGTCGGCTCGGGTGAAACGGTCGCGTCCGACTCCGCGACGACCGCGGGGACGCGCCACCCGGCGACCCTCTACACCACCGGCAGCGGCTGGTCGTCGCTGGGACGACGTGGCTCCTCGGACCGTTCGCTGTGGCTGAACGACGTGGTGGACCCGACCCGGCACGAGGGATACGCCGCGACCTCGGCCGCCGCCGTCAACACGCAGTCCTCGTACACCGTTTCCGCCTGGGCGTACCTGACGGAGAACACCGACTACCGCACCGTCATGTCCCAGACGGGCAGCGACAGTTCGGGCTTCTCCCTCTACTACTCCTCCGGCGTCAAGAAATGGATTTTCCGCTTCAACTGGACCGACAGCAGCGGCACGCGGCAGTACGTCGCCGCCGGCGCGGACGTGGCGGGCGTACCGCTGCGCGTGTGGACCCACGTGGCGGGCGTGTACGACGCCGACGCGAAGACCATCCAGCTGTACGTCAACGGGCGGCCCCAGGGCACCCCGGTGACCGTGCCCGCGGGCGGCGAGAAGCAGACTCCGGACGGGGCCCTGCAGTTCGGCCGCGCGAGCTATGTGTCCGGCACGTACGTGCAGTACTGGCGGGGCCGTATCGACGAGGCCGCCGTCTTCCAGGAGGCGCTGCAGCCGGGCGACGTGGCCAAGGAGGCCAGGCTGCTCGACTCCACCGACACGGCCACGGCCACCGAACTCGTGGGCGCCTGGAACCCGGACGGCGCGAGCGTCACCGCGACCACGCTCGCCGACACCCTGACCGGCTACACGGAGCGCACGCTCACCCTGTCCGGGGGCGCCTCGATGGACGGTGAGGCGATCGTCCTGGACGGCACGAACGACGCGGCCACGGTCACAGGCCCGGTCGTCGACGACACAGGTTCCTTCACGGTCACCACCGAGGTCGAACTCGACCAGGCCACGCTTAACACCAAGGGCACCGGCTACATCGGCCAAGTGCTGGGCCAGCGCACCGCGGACGGCTCGGCCTGGGGCCTCTGGTACGAGCAGACCGGCACCGAGACCCGGTTCGACGACGACGACAACCCCTACGAAGTCCCCGTCGGCTTCTGGCGGTTCGGCCGCCTCGCCGCCGACGGCACCTTCACCGCCGCGGACTCCGACGAGGCAGCGGTGGTCGGCAGCCGGGTGCGGCTGACCGGGGTGTACGACGCGCAGGCCGGCACCGTCGCCCTCTACCTGGACTCGACGCAGAACGACACGGACACCCCGTACACCGCTGTCGTCGGCTCCGGTGAATTCGCGGCCGGCAAGGCGTATGTGGGCAGCGCCTGGGGCCACTACCTGCCCGGCCGGATCTCGGACATCCGGATCTGGGTGGGGGCGGCGGCGGACGGTACTCAGGTGGACACGATGACCGGCTGACGGCCCTACGCGCCGGGCGCCCGCCGACCTCAGCGGGCGCCCGGCCCACTCCTTCTCCTTTCCGTTCCATTCCGTGGTCGCCGGTGTGGTCGCGGCCGTGCCTGACGGGGGTTTGTCGTGAACACCAGTACGAGAGTGGTTCGTTGGCTGCGTGGCAGACGCGTGGGTGTCGTGGTGGTGCTGGCGCTCGCGCTGACCGCCACGGGTGCGTTGCCCGCCGCGCAGGCGGCGCCGGCCTCGGCAAGCGGGCTGGGGCGGCCGGAGGTTCCGGAGCAGCGGGACAGTGACGTCAGCGCGGTCACCGGGCTGGGTGCGAAGCAGGCTCGTGCGGATGTCGCTGAGTCCCGGAAGCAGAACGAGGCGCAGGCCGACCGGGCCGCCGCCGAGCAGGACGCGGTCTGGCCGGCGTCCGGGCGGGTCACGGTCGCCATCCCCGGTACCCGGTCGGGTCGCGCTGCCGTCGAGGCGGGTGGCCTGCCGGTCACGGTCGCCCGCGGCAGTGTGGGGAACGTGGCCTCCGGTGATTCGACGATCCGGGTGCTGGACCGGAAGGCGACAACGGCCGCCGGAATCAAGGGTGTTGTGTTCACCGCGACGGCTACGAAGCCGGGCCGTGCTCATCTGACGCTGGACTACTCGGAGTTCGCCTCGGCCTACGGCGGCGGCTGGTCGGGCCGGCTCGGCCTCATAGCGTTGCCGGCCTGCGCCCTGACCACACCGGAGAAGGCCGCCTGCCGCACCCGTACACCGCTGGCCTCCGACAACGACGCCGCCGGACAGTCCGTGTCGGCCGACGTCGCGCTCTCCACCACCTCCTCGGCCACCGTTCTCGCCCTGGCCGCCACCTCCGAGGCGTCCGCGACCGGTGCCGGCGACTACTCGGCGACCCCGCTGACCTCGTCCTCCACATGGGAGGCGGGCGGTTCGTCCGGCTCGTTCTCCTGGTCGTACCCGCTGGACACCCCGTCCGCGGCGGTCGGCCCCCAGCCCGACCTGGCGCTGTCGTACGACTCCGGCGGCATCGACGGCCGCACCGCCTCGACCAACAACCAGTCCACCCAGGTCGGCGAGGGCTTCGACCTCTCGTCCGCGTCCTACGTCGAGCGCTCCTACGGCTCGTGCGACGAGGACGGCCAGGACGGCAAGTCCGACCTGTGCTGGAAGTACGACAACGCCTCCCTCGTCCTCAACGGCAAGTCCACCGAACTGGTCAAGGACGACACCAGCGGCGAGTGGCGGCTGAAGGCCGACGACGCCTCCACCGTCACCCACTCCACCGGTGCCGACAACGGCGACGGCGACGGCGAGACCTGGACCGTCGTCACCGGCGAAGGCACCAAGTACGTCTTCGGTCTGAACAAGCTGCCCGGCGCGGGCACCGAGCGCACCGAGTCGGTGTGGACCGTGCCGGTCTACGGCGACGACTCCGGCGAACCCGGCTACGACCAGGGCACCGCCTTCGCCAACCGCTCAACTGTCCAGGCCTGGCGCTGGAACCTCGACTATGCCGAGGACCTCAACGGCAACGCCATGTCGTACTGGTACACGCCCGAGACCAACTACTACGGGAAGAACGGCGGAACCACCGCCACCACCGAGTACGACCGTGGCGGCTACCTCAACAAGATCCTCTACGGGCAGCGCGCGGACACCCTGTTCACCGGAGTCACCTCCGACAAGGTCACCTTCACTTACAACGAGCGCTGCACCGCCGCCGACTGCTCCGACCTGACGGACGCCACGTCCGACAACTGGCCCGACGTCCCCTCCGACTCGATCTGCAAGAAGGACGCCGACTGCGATGTGCGGGGTCCGTTCTTCTTCACTCGCAAGCGGCTCACACAGGTCGACACCTACGCCTGGTCGGCGACCACGAGTGCCTTCACCGCCGTGGACACCTGGGCGTTCACGCAGGAGTTCCTGGACGGTGGTGACATCGGGGACACCAGTGACCAGACGCTGACGCTGAAGAGCATCCGGCACACGGGCAGGAACGGCACCGACATCGCGCTGCCGCCGGTGGCCTTCACGTACCAGATGCGCAAGAACCGGGTCGACGCCACCGACAACATCCTGCCGCTGCGGCGCCCGCGCATCGAGAGCGTCACTTCGGAGACCGGTGCGATCACCCGGGTCACCCTCTCCGAGCCGGAGTGTGTGCGCGGTTCGAACATGCCGAGCGCCGCCGACACGAACACCAAGTCCTGCTATCCGCAGTTCTGGAACATCAACGGGGCGGAGAACGCCTCGATCGACTGGTTCCACAAGTACCGGGTCCTCGCGGTGAACACGTCCGACCCGACCGGCAAGAACGACGCCGTGGAGAACCAGTACTCGTACTCCGCGCCCGCCTGGCACTACAACGACAACCCCTTCACCCCCGCCGACGAACGCACCTGGTCCATCTGGCGCGGCTACGGCAAGGTGACCGCGACCAAGGGCGTGGGCAGCAACCAGACCAAGACCGTCTCGGTCTACCTCCAGGGAATGAACGGCGACCGGCTGCTCAAGGCAGACGGCACCCTGGACCCGGACGCCCGCCGCTCGGCCACAGTCGCCGGGGTGGACGTCAGCGGTCTCGATGTCGCCGACCAGACCGACAGCGACACCTACGCGGGCGTGCTGCGCGAGAAGATCACCTACGACGGGTCGACGCCGGTGAGCGTCACGGTCAGTGATCCCTGGTCGAAGAAGACGGCCACGCAGCACAAGTCGTACGCGGACACCGAGGCGTACTACGTCCGCGTCGGCAAGTCGTACACCCACACCTACCTGACCGCCTCGTCGAGCTGGCGGACCCGCACCAGCGCCACCACCTACGACGACTACGGCATGGCCGCCGCTGTCGACGACACCGGCGACACCGCCAAGTCCGGCGACGAGACCTGCACCCGCACCTGGTACGCCCGCAACGCCGAGCTCGGGCTCACCGCCCTGGTCTCCCGCAACAGGGTCGTCGCCCGGCCCTGCTCGGTCGCCGAGACCTCGCTCTCCCTGCCGACGAGCTCCGCCACCCGGGGAGACGTGCTCTCCGACACGGCGACCGTCTACGACAACGCCTCGACCACGGCGTGGAGTTCCGCCCAGACCCCGACCCTGGGTCTCGCCACCTGGAAGGGCCGCGCCTCCGCCTACCCGGCCACGGCGACCGGCGGCGAACGCCACCCCACCTCCTGGCAGACGCTCAGCAAGACCACGTTCGACACGGCGACGACGAAGCTCGGCCGTCCCCTGTCCGTCACCGACGCCGCGGGGGCCACCACCACCGCGGCCTACACCCCGACCAACGCGGGTCCGCTGACCCGGATCGTCACCACCAACCCCAAGAGCCAGAAGAGCTACACCTACCTGGACCCGGCGCGTGGTTCCACGACCCAGGTCTACGACGTCAACACCAAGCTGACGGAGACGTCTTACGACGCGCTGGGCCGGGTCACCGCGGTCTGGCTGCCCAACCGCTCCCACTCGTCGTCGCAGGCCGCGAACTACACGTACGCCTACTCGGTCACCAGCGGCGCCCCCTCCTGGACGTCCACGTCGACCCTCAAGGCGGACGGCGACACCTACAACACCACCTACAGCATCTACGACGCGCTGCTGCGTCCCCTGCAGACGCAGTCCCCGACCCCGCTCGGCGGCCGGATGCTGACCGACACCCGCTACGACAGCCGGGGCCTGGCCTACGAGTCGTACGCCCAGATCTTCGACCAGGACAAGACTCCGAACGGCGCCTACACCCGCGCCGAGTACGGCGAGGCCGCCCAGCAGACCGCCACCGCCTACGACGGCGCCGAACGGGCCACCAGCAGCACCCTCTACATCTACGGCGTCAAGCGCTGGGCCACGACGACCGGTTACACCGGCGACTCCACCGCCACCGCCGCCCTGGCCGGCGGCTCGGCGACCCGCGTGATCACCGACGCGCTGGGCCGCACCACCGAGCGGCGCGAGTACTCCGGCGCCTCCCCGGCCGACGCTGGCTACGGCTCAGGCACCGGCGCCGCGTACACCTCGACGTCGTTCACCTACTCACCGGACGGCAAGGAGTCCACGGTCACCGGACCCGACCGGTCCGCCTGGTCGTACACCTACGACCTCTACGGCCGCAAGGTCACCTCGACCGACCCGGACAAGGGAAAGACCACCACCGGCTACACCGCCACCGATGAGGTCTCCTGGATCAAGGACGCGGCCGGACGCGTCATCATCTCCGCCTACGACACACTCGGCCGGGTCTCCGGCACCTGGAGCGCGCCGGCCACGGCCGACCTGACCTCCACCACCGAGGAGCAGGTCGCCGCCAACCAGCTCACCGGCTACACCTACGACACCCTGGCCAAGGGACAGCTCGACACCGCAGTGCGCTACGTGGGCGGCAGCGGCACCACCGGCACGTCGTACACCAAGAAGGTCACCGCCTACGACGCCCTGTACCGCGCCACCGGATCCCAGCTGACGCTGCCCGCGGGCGACGCGCTGGTGAGCTCCGGCGCACTCCCGTCCGCCACGCTGGACTTCTCGTCGTCCTACAACATCGACGGCACCCGGGAGTACACCAAGGAACCCGCCGTCGGCGGTCTCGCCGCCGAGCAGATCACGACCAAGTACAACGACGTGGGGCTGCCCACCACCGTGTCCGGCGAGAGCGGTTACCTGCTGGGCAGCAGCTACTCGGCGCTCGGCCAGACCGAGCAGCTGACGCTGGGCACCTCCGCCGCCACCGGCACCAAGAAGGCGTACCTCACCAACGCCTACGAGGAGGGCACCGGGCTCCTCAAGCAGTCCGTGGTCACCGACCAGACGCACGGCTACGAGCTCCAGGAGCTCAATTACGCCTACGACGACGCCGGCAACGTCACCGCCATCACCGACCCGACCACCCTCGGCGGTACCTCGGCGGCGGACAACCAGTGCTTCGCCTACGACGGTTACCGACGGCTGACCGACGCGTGGACCCCGAAGACCGCCGACTGCTCGGCCGCGGGCCGCACCACCGCGAACCTCGGCGGCGCGAGCCCGTACTGGACTTCGTACGCGTACCAGGACTCCGGTGTCCGTGCTTCCGAGACCACCCACACCACCAGCGCCGACACCAAGAAGACGTACTGCTACGGCAGTTCACAGCTCCACACCCTGACGGCCGTGACGACAGCGGCCTCCTGCACGGGCGTCACCCCCACGTACGTCTACGACGCCACCGGCAACACCACCACCCGTCCCGACGGGACCGCTTCCCAGTCGCTGGCCTGGAACGAGGAGGGCGACCTCGGCAAACTCGTCGAGGGCAGCAGCACCACCGGCTACGTCTACGACACCGACGGCAATCTCCTCATCAAGCGCAACGCCGCGGGGGAGACCGTCCTCTATCTCGGCACCACCGAGGTCCATCTCGACGCCAGCACCAGCACCACCAAGTACTGGGCCCAGCGGTACTACACCGCAGGCGACTCCACGATCGCGCTGCGCAGCAACAAGTCCGGGACCAACACCCTGACCTGGCTCGCCGCCGACCGGCACGGCACCTCCGCGCTGGCGGTCGAGTCGACCACTCAGGCCGTCACCAAGCGCTACACCACCCCGTTCGGCTCCACGCGTTCCGGTGGCACCGGGACCTGGACCGACGACAAGGGCTTCCTCGGCAAGACCGCCGACGCGAGCACGGGACTGACCCACGTCGGCGCCCGCGAGTACGACCCGGCCATCGGCCGCTTCGTCAGCGTCGACCCGGTCCTCAGCACGGATCAGGCCCAGTCCCTCAACGGCTACACCTACGCCAACGGCAACCCCGTCACTCAGTCCGACCCGACCGGCCTCGAGTCCTGCTACCCCCACTTCTGCTCGGGCAGCAACGGCACGTACGGCACGTACAAGCCGGAGAACGACCCGGAGTCCGACAGCTACGACGGGTCCAGCCACGACGGCGACGACGACAGCACCCCCGTGCCGGCGGCGGTCGGCGGCGACAGGACCACGCGGCACAACCAGGCGCGGGACGCCGCCATCGTGATCATCAAGATGCAGGTCAAGAAGCTGGGCATCAAGAACTTCACGATCGACACGAAGATGCAGGTCCCGGGCGCGAGCAAGAAGTGCATGAAGAATCCCGCGGGGCCGTGCAACAAGGGGCTGCCGGACATCGTCGGATACGACCCCAACCACGACGTGTACTACGTCTGGGAGGTGAAGTCGGCGGGTGTGGCAGGGAAGGCCGTTCCGGAAGCGAACTGGTACGTGGGCAAGATGCGCGCGAACGGTGACAAGGCAGTGCTGGGCTGGACCATCGGAGGCCCCTACCCCGTTCCCAACGGGGACCAGGTGATCGGCCCGGAGCCGGGCGCCATCATCTACGGCAAGCCCAACGACAAGAAGTTCAAGCGCGTCCTGAGTTCCAGCCCCACGGCTGTGGTCCAGCAGCAGTCCGCGCAGCCCACCCCATCGCCCACCCCGGGTCCGGGTCCCGGTCCTTACCCCGGGACCATCGACCAGCCGGGTCTGGGCATCGTGCCGCAGGCGACGGACGGGGTGAACCAGTGGCCGCTGCTGGTGCCGATCGTGCTTGTCGGTCTGCCCTTCATCGCTCCGGAGGCGGGCGCGGCAGCGGGCGGGGCGATCACCGTGGGCGTCGCCGCTACGCTCTTCGAACTGGCGGCGTGAGCAGGAAGGCAGGCAGCGGACATGAACCCACTGGACACCCTCATCCGGGAGCACGTGGTTCCCGTGATGAAGGCAGCCGGTTTCGCCAAGAAGGGGCGGACCTTCCGGCTGGCCGCACCCAACGGCGATCACCTGTTCATGCAGGTCTGGCCGGAGGCCGTCGACCCGGAGAAGTACGTCTTCGACGTGTTCTTCTCGGTCGTACCGCTGCCGCAATGGGCCTTCCTGAACCGGGAGTACGCGAATCCGCCGACGCCCGACGCCAGCGGTGCCCTGGCGAAGTACGAGGTGATTCCGCCGGCGGGGGTCGCTCACCAGCCCGACTCGGAGATGCCGTTCAGGTCCCGGTGGGCGTTCTCGGAGCCGGAGACGCGTGAGGGCTGCGGGCGGGAACTGGCCCGCGCCCTCACGGAGGTGGCCCTCCCGCGGACGGTGCCCCTGCTGGACCGCAGGACCCTGCTGGCGGAGACACGCACCAACCCGAACGACGGCCTCCTGCGGCTCAAGAACGCGACCGTCAGTGAGATCGTGCTGCGCGTGGACGACGACCCGGTCGCGGATGTGGCGGCCCTGGTGGACAAGGCCGAGGCCGACGGGGAGTTTCCGCCTTTCGTCGCCTGGGCGCGCGAGCGGCTTGCCCGGCGTGCGGCCGGCGCGTAGGCGTTCAGGCGTTCAGGCGGAGGAAGAGGACGCATGGGGTTCTGGGGTTCGTTCGTCGTGTGCCGGAGTGAGACTCCGCTCGACGAGTTGTCGGCCGTCGTCGAACGTCACGACGGTATCGAGGAGCACTGGCGGCGGGCCGACGGCTGGCAAGTCGGCCAGTACCCGGGCCCCGAGCTCGCGGACGATGCTCCCGCGCTGCTCGCCGAACTGGTCGAGGAGACGGGGGCACCGGCCCTGACCGGCTTCGTGCTGGACAGCGACGCGGTCCACGTGGAGGGCTTCTCGGTGGCCGGCGGGCACTGGAAGGCCTGCCTCGCGCGCGAGGCGACCGAGGCCTACTGCGAGGACGACGACGAGGACTTCGACGCCGAGTTCCCGTCCCCGGAGGCGGCCGCACGCGCCGCGGCCGCCTGGGCGAGCGCGGCGGACCGCACGCCGGACATGCCGGGACTCGCCGAGGTCTTCGCCGAGGAGGACTCGGACTTCGCGGAGGAACTGTTCTTCCGGCTCCTCGACAAGCTGGGCATGTGACGGCCGGCGGTCAGCCCCAACTGGTCCCGAGGAACAACGGTTTCGCGATCGAGGTGATCGATCGTCCCGCCTCGGGAGACGCGGCCGGTGCGCTCCGGAGACGGTGGGGCGGATCAGGGTGGGGGACTTCGCGGAGTCCTTCACTTCATGACCATCACGTTCCGTGCGGTGATCCTCAACCGATGAACGGGGAACGGGTGAGCGAGCACCGAGAACGGCCAGGCGCGAAGCGCGGTAGCGCCTGGCTGTGGGCGGCCTTGCGTCGGGCGGCCTTGCGTCGGGTGACCTTGTGGCGGGTGGCGGTACCCGCCGTCGCAGTCCTTCTGGTGTCCGGCTGCTACGCATCGACGGACTACGGGCGGTATCCGGAAGGAAAGCTGGTCCAGAACGCCGCCCTGGTGCGCACCTGGGCGGGCGAGGGAGCCGAGCTGGCGTTGAAGGAGAACAAGGTCTTCTCTGCGGCCGGCCTCACCCTCAAATACTTCTCCTGCCCCGCGGACGGACTTCGGAATAAGTCCGGTGACGGCACGTGGAGTTCCATCGACGACGGTGACTCCACCTCCGTGCTGATCCGTTTCGAGGACGGCTGCACGGCCACCATGTGGACCGGCGAATCCGAAGGGAAGACCGTCCTCTGGGCCACGACGGAGGACGAGAACCAGGTGCTGACCCTCAAGTGACAGCGCGATTCGTGTGGTTCACGCCGGCTGCCGTCGGTCAGCTCGGCAACCGCAGTCCCGCGATGAGGAGTTCGACCAGTCGGCGGGCGTCGTACTGGGGGTCGCTGTCCGCGCCGATGCAGAGGTTTCCGACGCCGCGCATGAGCTCGTAGGCCTTCAGGTCGGAGCGGATCTCGCCGGAATCGGCCGCTGCGTCCAGTAGTTGGGTGCACACGGGCACGAGGCGGTCGAGGAAGTACGCGTGCAGCGTGTCGAAGCCGGTGTTGTCGGACTGCAGTACGCCGGCGAGTCCGTGCTTGGTGACCAGGAAGTCGACGAAGAGGTTGATCCACTGGCCCAGTGCGGCGTGCGGTGTCGCGCTGGTCGCCAGTAGGGCGGGACCGGCCTCGGCGCAGGCTTCGACCTGGTGCCGGTAGACGGCGATGATGAGATCCGCCCGCGTCGGGAAGTGGCGGTAGATCGTGCCGAGGCCGACGCCGGCCTTGGCCGCGATGTCGCGTACCGGCGCTTCCACGCCCGAGGTGACGAAGACCGCGGCGGCCGCGTCGAGCAGGGTCTCCTTGTTGCGCCGGGCGTCCGCCCGCTTGGGCTGGGCCGCGCGCCCCGCGCCCGCACTCTCATCGCTGTCGCTCACCGCGCCACTCCCTCCGCCGCTGATGCGTGCCGAACCCGCCACTGAGACCTGCCGAACCCGCCACCGAGGCTTGCTAACCGGAACAGTGTTCCGTATCGTCGTTCCGGAACGAGGTTCCGTTTGCTCATGATGCCAGAGCGCGGGCCCGGCGGCCAAGCCATGCACTGCCGTCACGCTCCATCCAGGCCTCATCCAGGCCTCATCCGCGCGTCACCCCGCCATGGAGGAACACAGTCATGCAGTACCGCACCTTGGGCCGCACCGGTGTGCAGGTCAGCTCCCTCGCACTCGGCGCGATGAACTTCGGCAAGATCGGGCGCACCACCCAGGACGAGGCCACCGCCCTCGTCGACGCCGCCCTCGAGGGCGGGATCAACCTCATCGACACCGCGGACATGTACAGCGACGGCGAGTCGGAGGAGATGGTCGGCAAAGCCATCGCCGGCCGCCGCGACGACATCGTGCTGGCCACGAAGGCGAGCATGCCGATGGGCGACGAGCGCAACCACCAGGGCGGTTCGCGCCGCTGGCTGGTCACGGAGCTGGACAACAGCCTGCGCCGCCTCGGCGTCGACCACGTCGATCTCTACCAGATCCACCGGTGGGACCCGACCACCAGCGACGAGGAGACGCTGTCGGCCCTGACCGACCTGCAACGCGCGGGAAAGATCCGCTACTTCGGTTCCTCGACCTTCCCGGCGCACCGCATCGTGCAGGCCCAGTGGGCCGCCCGCGAGCATCACTTGAGCCGCTACGTCACCGAACAGCCCAGCTACTCGATCCTGCAGCGCGGGATCGAGACCCACGTCCTGCCCGTCACCGAGGAGTACGGGCTCGGTGTGCTGGCGTGGAGCCCGCTGGCCTCGGGCTGGCTGTCGGGCGCCATCCGCGAGGGCCGGGAGATCACCACCAGCCGCTCGAAGTTCATGCCGCAGCGCTTCGACACCACCATCCCCGCCAACCGGGCCAGGCTCGACGCGGTCGAGCAGCTGGCCAAGGTCGCCGACGAGGCAGGCCTCACGCTGATCCAGCTCGCGCTCGGATTCGTGACCGCGCACCCCGCCGTGACCAGCGCGATCATCGGCCCCCGCACCGTGGATCACCTGCACTCGCAGTTCGCCGCGGCGGACACCGTGCTCTCCGCCGACGTACTCGACGCCATCGACGCGATCGTCGCCCCCGGTGTCGACCTGGCCGCGCACGAGAAGTACGACACTCCGCCCGCCCTGCTCGACCCGTCGCTGCGGCGCCGCTGAGCGTCCGAGGAACGGTCCCCACATCCTCGAAAGGAGCACCGACTCCATGCCGCCCACACCCCGACCCCGTTTCGGGATCATGACCGCCCCCATGCAGGTCGACTACCAGGACATCCTGCGCGTCTGGCACGAGGCGGACACCATCCCGGAGATCGAGCACGCGTGGCTGTTCGATCACCTCATGCCGATCGGCGGCGACCCGGACGGACCGGCCCACGAAGGCTGGACGCTGCTCTCGGCCCTCGCCGCCCACACCCGACGACTTCGGCTCGGCCTGCTGGTGACCAGCAACCGGATCCGGCCGCCCGCGCTGCTGGCCAAGATCGCCACGACCGTCGACATCGTCTCCGAAGGGCGGCTCGACTTCGGCATCGGCGTCGGCTCACGCCCCAGCCCTCCGCAGGCCCGCCGCGAGTACCCGGCACACGGTCTGCCCTTCCTGGACACCCCGCAGGCTGTGGAGAGCCTCGCCGAAGCCTGCACGGTGATCCGTCGGCTGTGGACCGAGGAGAAACCCTTCGTCTTCCACGGCACCCACCACCAGCTCACCGGTGCGTTCGGCAACCCCAAGCCCGTCCAGCGCCCCCACCCGCCGATCCTCATAGGCGGACGCTCGTCGGCGACGCTCCGCATAGTCGCCGAGCACGCCGACCTGTGGAACATCCCCGGCGGCGACATCGACGACGTAAGAAACCGCAGCGCACTGCTCGACCGCTACTGCGCCGAGATCGGCCGCGACCCCGCCTCGATCACCCGCTCGATCCACCTGGCCGTCTCCTACGACCGGCCCGGCGTCACCCGACAGGCGATCGGCGAAGCGATCGACGCCGGCTTCGGGCACATCGTCCTCGGACTGTCGGCGCCCTACCCCGCCGATGTCGCACGGTGGGTCGCCGACGAGCTCATCAGCACGTCGGGGTGACGCAATGACCTTCCCGTCGGGACTTCGGGCCGATCCGTCACCGCCAGTGCTCCCGCCCCGACGTGGTCACCGCCAGCACCCCCACCGCCACGGCGGAGATGAGCAGCGGAACACCCAGACCGTGGTCGAGCACCAGCCACGCGCCGAGCAGCGCGCCCGCGAGCATCGCGACGACCGCGGCGACGCGGCGTGGGGAGTGGGTGCCCTTGCCGCCGGCCAAGCGGGAGTCGGAGGCGATGCCGGTCAGCGTCATCGTCAGGACGGTGGTCGTCAGATCGGGCACGCCCAGCTTGCGTACGGTCGCGTTGCGCAGCCCCATGGCGAGGGCGGTGAGGGCGATGATCGCGTACGTCGTGCCGGTCGCGTCCGGGGCCGCGAAGGCCACCACCGACGCCGCGCCCACCAGCACCGCCTCGGCGGCGAGCGTCACCCGGGCCCAGGTGCGGCGCGATCCGCCGCCGAGCCACCTCGCGACGCGTCCTCCGATCACCGCACCCGCCAGGAAGCAGCCCAGTGACGCCGCCGTGTGGGACACCGAGAAACCCGGCGCCCCGGCGGCGGCGAAGCCGAGCACGACCACGTTGCCGGTCATGTTGGCGGTGAAGACGTGGTGGAGCCCCAGATAGCTCACCGCGTCGATCAGCCCGCTGACCACGGTCAGTACAAGGAGCACGACGACCAAGGGGAGGCCGCGGGCCTCGGGGTCGCGTGCTTCGGGGTCGTGGGTCCCCCGCTCGGGTGGCTCGGTGCTCACCGGTCCAGTGGACCATGTGCGCCCTCGTCCGGCCGGGCGCGGGTACACGGAAGCGGCGGCCCCGGGAATCGGGGCCGCCGCTTTCACATGCTTGCTGGGGTGGCTCAGTACCAGCCGTTGGCCTGCCAGAAGTTCCAGGCGCCGACCGGGCTGCCGTAGCGGTCGTTCATGTAGTTGAGACCCCACTTGATCTGGGTCGCGGGGTTGGTCTTCCAGTCGGAGCCGGCGGAAGCCATCTTCGAGCCGGGCAGGGCCTGGACCAGGCCGTAGGCGCCGGACGAGGAGTTGGTGGCGTTGACGTCCCAGCCGCTCTCGTGCTCGACGATCTTGCTGAACGCGTTGAACTGCGCGGCGTCCGGGATCACCTTGTGCGCGATCGTCTTCGCGGAGGAGGCCGAGGCGGTCGTCGCAGCCTGCGCCGGAGCGGCGGTCAGCACCATGCCGGTCGTGGCGGCGGCCAGGGCGACGGCGGTGAGGGCCTTCTTCGGGGAAGCGATGCGACGGATGACGGAGACGGACACGGAGAACCTTTTTCTTCGGGGACAAGGAGTCGTCGTACGCATGCCGGAGCCACGAGGTACGTGGTGGGGAATGCGTGGGCGCCGCGAACCCGGGTGGGCTCGTGGCGCCTGGCGACTGCTCCAGAGAAACAGGCTCAGGGTCCGTCCGCAATGACCCCTTTTACTAGTGGTGGTCGCATGCGAGTAGAAAGTGCCTTGTGTGATCTGGCTCTCAAACCCCAGGTCAGAGGGGTTGCGGGCGCGTACATGTCATCAATTTCGGCTACTACCGCGCTTCGTATGTGACCAAGGTCCTGTGGGACGGCTCACCCCGCGTGTGACGGACGGCGTACGCATGTGTACGGGGTGCGGCCGGGCGGTGTGACGGGCGCCGCAGATCAACTGGGTTCGAACGTGACCGGGGTCTCGAAAGCGGCCCGCCGGGTGGCCCGGCGCAGCGCCTTGAGGAGGGTCGCGCCGAGCGTGAGGGTCAGCACGACGGTGACGACGGCCCGGCCCAGGTCCCAGCCGAGCGAGGTGGCCAGGCAGTACGCGACGAAGCGGGCCAGGTTGGCGGGGAGGGTGCTCCCCGGGTCGAAGGCGACGTTCGAGGCCTGGGCGTCCATGAAGGGCCAGCCCGCGAGGTTCATGACGGTGCCGTATGCGAAGGCCGCGAGGAACCCATACGCGGCGAGCATGGCCAGCTCCCCGCGCCCGCGCAGCCGGTCAGGGCCCGGCAGCAGCCCGGCGCCCATCGTGAACCAGCCCATGGCCAGCATCTGGAACGGCATCCAGGGCCCCACGCCACCCGTGAGCAGCGCCGACGCGAACATCGTCACGGAGCCGAGCACGAACCCGAACCCCGGCCCCAGCACCCGCCCGCTCAGCACCATCAGGAAGAACATCGGCTCGATCCCGGCGGTCCCGGCCCCGATCGGCCGCAGCGCGGCGCCGGTGGCGGCCAGCACGCCGAGCATCGCCACGGCCTTCGGACCGAGACCGGACTCCGAGATCGTCGCGGTGACGACTCCTACGAGGAGGACGAGGAGGCCCGCGAAGAGCCACGGCGCGTCCTGTGCGTGCGCGCTGACCTGGGAGGACGGGTCGGCGAAGAGGGGCCAGGTGAAACCGGCGAGGCCGGTGGCGCCGGCGAGGGCCAGGGCGAGGAGGGAGCGGGGGCCGAGGCGGATGGCGCGGGCCTGGCGCTGGGGTCGGCGGGTGGTCATGAGAGCGCCTCCCTGATCTGGGCGACGGTCAGCCACGGCTGCGGGGCCAGGATCTTCGTGACCTGCGGGGCGAAGGACGGGGACGCGACGACCACCTCGGCGGTGGGGCCGTCGGCGACGACCTCGCCGTCCGCGAGGATCACCACACGGTGGGCGAGCTCGGCGGCGAGCTCCACGTCGTGGGTGGCCAGGATGATCGCGTGCCCCTCGGCGGCCAGCGTGCGCAGAAGAGCGACCAGGCGGGCCTTGGCCGCGTAGTCGAGGCCGCGGGTCGGCTCGTCCAGGAGCAGCAGCGGGGGGCGGGCCGTCAGCACGACGGCCAGCGCCAGCGCCAGCCGCTGGCCCTCCGACAGGTCACGGGGGTGCGTGCCGTCCCCGATGCCCGGCAGCAGCTCGGACACCAGCGCCCGGCAGGTACCGGGCCCGGCGCCCGCGTCGGCGTCGGCCGCCGCGCACTCGGCGGCCACCGTGTCCGCGTACAGCAGATCCCGCGGTTCCTGCGGTACGAGGCCCACGCGGCGTACGAGGTCCCGCGGGGCGGCACGATGCGGGACCACCCCGCCGACCCGCACGGATCCGCCCGCCGGCTCGACCAGCCCGACCAGCGCACCGAGCAGCGTGGATTTCCCGGCGCCGTTCCGTCCCATCAGCGCGATGGTCTCGCCGGGGGCGGCGGTGAGATCGACGCGGCGGAGCACCTCGAGGCGGCCGCGGCGGACGGTTAGGGCCTCGACCGCGGCTGGGTGCTGGGGTGCTGGGGCTTCCGAGGTGTGCTTGCGCAGGAAACGGGCACGGCGGGGTGGCCCGGCGACGGGGGCGGGTGTGGGTGTGGGTGTGGATACGCGTACGGGTGGGGGAGCCGGCGTCGCGAGCCGCTCCCGTAGCGCGCCCGCCCTGCGTCGGGCGTCGCGGACCGTCAGGGGTAGGGGGGACCAGTCGGCCAGGCGGCCCAGGGCTACTACCGGTGGGTATACCGGGGAGACCGCCATCACCTCGGACGGGGGGCCGAGGAGTGGGGCGGCGCCGGGGGAGGGGAGGAGGACGACCTGGTCGGCGTACTGGATGACGCGTTCCAGGCGGTGTTCGGCGAGGAGGACCGTGGTGCCGAGGTCGTGGACGAGGCGTTGGAGGACGGCGAGGACCTCCTCGGCGGCGGCGGGGTCGAGGGCCGACGTGGGTTCGTCGAGGACCAGGACCTTCGGGTGCGGGGTCAGTACCGAGCCGATGGCGACGCGCTGCTGCTGGCCGCCGGAGAGCGTCGCGATCGGGCGGTCGCGGAGGTCGGCGAGGCCGAGGAGGTCCAGGGTCTCCTCCACGCGGCGGCGCATCACGTCCGGCGCCAGGCCCAACGACTCCATGCCGTACGCGAGTTCGTCCTCGACCGTGTCCGTGACGAAGTGGGACAGCGGGTCCTGGCCCACCGTCCCTACGACATCGGCGAGTTCACGGGGCTTGTGCGTGCGAGTGTCCCGGCCCGCGACCGTCACCCGGCCGCGCAGAGTGCCTCCGGTGAAGTGGGGGACGAGACCGCTGACCGCGCCGAGGATCGTCGACTTGCCGACCCCCGACGGGCCGACCAGCAGCACGAGTTCACCCTCGGGGACCTCGAAGTCCACGCCCTGGACGGTGGGTTCGGCCACCCCGTCGTACGTCACGGAGACATCCTCGAAGCGGATCATGAGGGTTGCTTCCTGGGAGTCGGAGTCGGAGTGGGAGTTCGGGCGGGAGCCGGGGTGACGAAGGCGGGCAGCAGGCCCAGCAGGATCGCCGCCGCCGGCCGGAGCGGGAGGGTGGGGGCCACCAGGGGTACGACGCCCGGGCGCAGCGCCGACGGGTCGTACGAGGCGGACACGATCAGCAGAGCGGCGACGGCGATCCCCGAACCCGCGACCAGCCAGGCCCGTACGCCCCACGCGTCCGGCCGGTACCGCGTCCGCAGCGAACGACGGCCGCCCAGCCACAGGCCGCCGAGCGCCGCGGCCAGCCCGGCGAGCAGCACGGGCAGGCCGTACGTCCCGCCTTCGGCGGTCAGCAGTCCGTACGTTCCCGCGCAGACGCCGAGCAGGCCGCCCAGCGTCAGGGCGGCCGTGGTGCGGCGGACGGCGGGCGGTACCTCGGCCGTCCTGCCGTACCCGCGCGCGTCCATCGCCGCCGCCAGTGCGACCGAGCGTTCCAACGCGCCCTCCAGGACCGGGAGTCCGACGTGCAGGAGGCCCCGCAGGCCCCGGTCGGCGCGGCCCCGCAGACGGCGGGCGGCGCGCAGCCGCTGGGCGTCCGCGATCAGGTTCGGCGCGAAGGTCAGCGCGACGACTACGGCTACGCCCGCCTCGTACAGCGCGCCCGGCAGCGACTTCAGCAGCCGCGCCGGGTTGGCGAGGGCGTTCGCCGCGCCTACGCAGATGAGGAGCGTGGCCAGTTTCAGGCCGTCGTACAGCGCGAAGACCAGGCCTTCGGCGGTGACCCGGCCGCCGATCCGGATGCCTTGGGCCCAGTGGGGGAGGGGGACTTCGGGGAGGGTGACGATGACGTGCGTGCCGGGGATGGGGGAGCCGAGGACGATGGCGAAGGCGAGGCGGATGCCGAGGACGGCTATGCCGAGCTTGACGAAGGCGCCGTAGGAGCGGGCCCAGGGGGCCTCGCTTCTCCTTGCCGCCACTACGTATCCGGCTACGCCGATGAGGAGGGTGAGGAGGAGTGGGTTCGTGGTGCGGGTGGCGGCTGTTCCGAGGCCTAGTGCCCAGATCCACCAGGCGACGGGGTGGACGGCGTTGGTGCGGGTCGCCTTCGGCGTGAGGTTACGGCGCCGGAGGCGGGCCCCGGTTTTGGCGGCACCCGGCGTTGGTGGCTGTGCCCACCCGTCCCGCCCTGCGGGACGATTGCCCACAGCGGTAGCAGCAGACGTGCTCCCCCGCCAGGCGAGCCGTTTGCCGGTGTTTTCGTCCTTGCCCGTTGTCATCGTCGGCTCAGTTTCGGCGGCGTCGGGACTGCCAGATTGCCGCTCCGCCCAGTGCTGCGACGGCTGCTGCTCCGGCCAGGAGGCCGAGTGACGGGCCGCCCTGGTCAGTCGGTTTGGGCTTGGCGGTGGTGGAGATCTGGTCGGCGCAGCCCGTTGACGGGTAGCCCGCGATGGCGCACAGGAGGGCGTTGGTGTCGTAGCGGAGGGGTTTCGCGACGGAGGCGAGGGCTTCGGCGGAGGTGGCGTCGGAGGGGACGCGGGCGCAGGCCGTACGCGGGGACGGTGGGGTCTCGCCGGACGGCGCGTCGGTGGGCGTACCGAAGTCGATGACGAGGGCCACGCGCTTCTTGCCCTGCTGGGCGGGCGACTTGGCGCAGATGGAGGCGAAGTCCGTGCCGCCGCGGGGCTTCGACGCCTGCTGCGAGTCCTCGCTCACCGCGAAGCGGAAACCCTGGACGTCGCCGTCGGACGGCCGCGCGGTCGACGGCCCCTGCGTCGCGTACGTCCACCGGCCGCCGGTGAGGTCCCAGAAGGACCAGTAGCGGTAGCCGACGGCCTGGGCCTGCTCCGCCGTCCCGAGCAGGAGGAGGAGAACGGCGAGGACCAGGGCAGGCGTACCGCGTCGGCTCACAGCTGCTGCCTCTTGTTGCGGCCGCTGATCAGGAAGCCGACGCCGATACCGGCGACGAGACCGACGCCGACGATCCACCAGACGCCGGGCCCGTCGCTGTCGCTCTCCTCGTCGGCGCTGGGGGCAGTCGATTCCTCGGTCGACTTGGCGGCCGCCTGCGGCGCCGGACCCGTCGCGCCCAGCTGCTCGACGAGGTCCCGGCCGCCGAAGTCGCGCGGATCGAAGCCGCTCGCCTGCGCGGCGAGGATCAGCTGCGCGTACGCGGCCGGTCCGCTCTGCGCGGCCCACTGCGCGGAGTTGCTCTCCAGCCAGCGCACCGAGTCGGCCGCCTTGTCGCCGTGGCCGGCGGTGGTGAGCGCCACGACCGCGTCCGCGGTGTTGCCGAAGTCGGGCTGGTCCTCGGAGCCGGCCAGCGCCGACGTGAGGTACTTGTCCTTGGCGAGGGCTGCGACGAGGTACGCGGCGCCGTTCTGCGCGGTCTGCTCGGGGTCGACACCGGTGGTGGTCTTGCACGAGGCGCCGTCCCCGGCCGGCTTCACGGCTTCGCCGGCGAAGCCCTTGCCGAGCGAGCCGGTCACGGCCGCCGCGGTCGCGTCGGTGTTCGCCGCGAGCTTCCCCTTCTTGTCCGGCTGGTAGGCGAAGGCGCCGCCGCCGTCCGCGTCGCAGGCGATCGACAGCTCCGCCAGGGCGTCGTACGGAGACTCGCCACCCTTCGACGTCACGGCCAAGGGCTTCTCGCCCGTCGCGGCCAGCGCCCCGATCACCACGGACGTGGAGTTCGCGTCGCTCGCCCCGCCCGCGACGTATCCCCACCCGCCGTCCGTGTTCTGCACGGACTTCAGCCAGGCGACGGCCTTGCCCGTCTCGGAGTCGTGCCCGCCGAGGGCGGCGAGGGCCTGAACGGCGGCCGCCGTGTTGTTGGTGTCGACCATCGTCTTGGCGTCGCACTTGGCGGTGGCGTCGGCGCGGTACGGAGCGAACCCTCCGTCCGCGCACTGCTGTCCGGTCAGCCAGTCGACGGCCTTGGCCGCGGGCTTCACCCCCACGGTGTGCTGGGCGAGCAGCGCCAGCGACTGGCGCCAGACGCCGTCGTAGGTGGGGTCGGTGGAGCCGTACAGACCGGACGGGAAGGCCTGGGAAGGGGAGGCGGAAGGGGACGCGTCGTCGGCCAGGGCGGCCGGCGCGACGGCCGTACCGATCACGGCGGTGGCGGCCGATACCGCGGCCAACACCGCGGCACGTACCGCGACGTGTGCCCTGCCGTGTGCCGTGGCGTGTACCGCGGCGCTGCGGCGAACAAACATGACTCTCCCCTGTGGGGGATCCGGGCAGCACCGGGCACGCTGGAGTATCCGGGCGGCTCCGGCCCCGTATGCCTCGACGGTGCCTGCCACCGGCGGACTGCCGATGGCGCGAGCCGGTCACGTCCCGGACGTGGCGATCCGGCTCACCACCTGTCCAAGCCGTTCAGGCTGCTCAAGTGGCTCACGGTTGCGGGTCAGCGCCGGATTTGCACCGGCTTCCCCCCGTACGGGTGTGATGACGACGCGTTCACTCTACCGGCCCATGGGAGAGCCGCTGAGGGCCGCCTGTGAGCCCCGGGTAGGTTCGGGCCATGAGGACGACGGGGAGACTGCTCGGCTCGGGACGCACGGCGGACGTCTACGAGATAGACGCCGCGTGGGTACTGCGGCGGGACCGCGAGGGGTGGGGCGACGCCACCGCCGAGGCCGCGGTGATGGAACACGTACGAGGTCACGGTTTTCCGGTGCCGGGTGTGCGGCTTGCGACCCGTACCGACCTGGTGATGGAGCGGCTGTCCGGGCCGACCATGCTGGAGGCGTTCGGAGTGGGGCTGCTCGGCCCCCGGGAGGCCGGTGTCATCCTCGCCGGGCTGCTGCGCGCGCTGCACGCCGTGCCCGCCCGGCTCTCCGCCGACCCCGCCGTGCGCGTCCTGCACCTGGACCTTCACCCCGACAACGTGATGCTCACCCCCGAGGGCCCGAAGGTCATCGACTGGGCCAACACCGAGGAGGGCCCGCCCGGACTCGACTGGGGCATGTCCGCCGTGATCCTCGCCCAGGTCGCCGTCGGCGGCGAACTCCACGCAGAGGTGGCTCGTGAAGCGCTGGCCGCGATGCTCGGGGACGGCACACCCGGCGTGACCGACGCCGGCCTCGCGGAGGCGAGGCGGCGACGGGCGGCCAATCCGACGATGAGCGAGGCGGAGGTCCAAGTCCTGGGGGATGCCGAGGAGTTGATCCGCGGGCTGCTGCCGCCCCAGGTGCTCAGGCCTTGAGCCGGTCCTTGAACCGGCCCTTGAATCAGTCCTTGAAGTAGTGGGCTTCCTCAAGGTCCGCGATGAGCCCGGGCTGTACGGGCTGCCATCCCAGCTGCTTCCGTGTCAGGGCGCTCGACGCGGGGACGTCCAGCGCCAGGATGGCTCCGAGCCAGCCGAAGTGGTCCGCCGTCTCCTCGCGGGAGACGGCGGTCACCGGCAGTTTCAGCTGCTGTCCGACGATGTCGGCGATGTGGCGGACGGGTACGCCTTCCTCGCCGACCCCGTGCAGTCGTGCGCCCGCGGGCGCCGCTTCCAGAGCCAGCCGGAACAGGTGCGCGGCGTCGAGCCGGTGCACGGCGGGCCAGCGGTTGGAACCGTCGCCCGGGTAGGCCGAAACACCCTTGGCCCGGGCGATGTCGATGATCATCGGGACGAAACCGTGATCACCTTCGCCGTGCACCGTTGGCGGGAGCCGCACCGCCGAGACGCGCACACCGCGCTCGGCGAACGGCAGCGCCGTCTGCTCCGAGACCCGGGGCACCACGGTCGCCTCGGGCACACCGTCCTCCTCCGTCACGAGACGGCCGGGTGCGAACGCGGTCCCGGAGGCGACGACGAAGGGCCGGCCTGTTCCAGTGAGCGCCTCACCGAGCGTCTCGATGGCCCGCTGATCCGTCCGGGCGGCGTTCGCGAAGTCGGTGAAGTCGTGGACGAACGCGGTGTGGATCACCCCGTCCGCCGCCACCGCTCCGGCCCGCAGGCTGTCGAGGTCACCGAGGGCGCCGCGGTGCACCTCGGCCCCGGCGGCAGTCAGTGACGCGGCGGACTCGTCCGAGCGGGCGAGGCCGAGTACCTGATGCCCGGCGTCGATGAGCTCGCGGACGACGGCGCTGCCGATGAATCCGGTCGCGCCGGTGACGAACACGCGCATGGTGCGCTCCTTACGGCATGCCACTTATGGCTTGCGAGTCATGGCTTGCGGCTTGTGGCTTGCGGGTTATGGCTTGCGGTTTATGTCCTGGACTCTGCGCGTGCCGAGGGTTCCGCGTCCAAGGCCTGTTCCGCATGAGGCGATACGAACCAGGCATCACCCCAGTTCAGAGCGCATGCAAGGGTCTGACCGGTGAATGGAGGCGGATACCATCCGGGTATGACCGACTCGTCGCAGTCTCCGCCGGACCTCGATCTGCGGCTGGTGCGGTACTTCACCGTCGTCGCCGAGCACCTGCACTTCGGCCGTGCCGCCGAGGTCCTCCACATCAATCAGCCGTCCCTGAGCCGGCAGATCCGCCGCTTGGAGCAGCAGTTGGGCGCCCGGCTTCTCGACCGCACCTCGCAGGGCAGCGGGCTCACCGAGGCCGGGGAAGTCTTCCTGCCCCGGGCCAAGGCGCTGCTGCGGTCCGCCGCCCAGGCCGCGGCCCACACCCGTGCGGCCGCCGAGCCCAGCCGGATCACCATCGGGTACACGATGGGCATCATCGTCACCCCGGCGGTGCGCGCACTGCGGCGCCGGCACCGGGACGCCGACGTACAGGCCCTGCACGTGGCGTGGAACGAACGGCGCGGGTGCCTGCTCGATCGCCGAGTGGACGCGCTGGTGACCCGACTGCCGTTTCCGACCGACCAGTTGAACGTGACGGTCCTCTACGACGAGCCCCGAGGGTTGCTCATGCCCGTCGGACACCGCCTGGCAGGCAAGGAGTCCGTCACCCTCGACGACATCGCCGACGAACCCCTCCTCCGGGTGCCCGACGCGGACTGGAACGCCTTCTGGCGCATCGACCCCCGGCCCGACGGAAGCCGGGCACCCGACGGACCCCTCGTCGAGGACTTCGAGAACAAGCTCGAACTCGTCGCCGACGGCCAGGCCATGACCATCATCCCGGCCGCCGCCGCGGGCGGCCACCGCCCCGACCTCACCATGGTCCCCCTGCACGGCGTCGAGCCGAGCCACGTCGTACTGGCGACCCGCGCCGACGACCGCAGCCGCCTCGTGGCGGACTTCCGCACGTGCGCCCAGAGCCAACTCGACGGCCCGAGCGGGGGTCTCGACCACTGACTTCGGTCAGGACCGGCTCGTACGCCACCTCACGGCACGCGTACCGGGATCGTCGATGCCGCCGGCTGGCACAGGACGAGGGCCAGGTCGTCGGTGAGGGTGGTGCCGGTGTGGGCGGTCAGGCGGGTGTAGAGGGTGTGGAGGGCCTCTTGGGGGAGGGGTTCACGCAGGGCCAGGGCGGCTTCGCCCAGGACGGGGAAGGGGGTGCCTTCCGGGTCGCGGGCCTCGGTCAGGCCGTCGGTGTACAGGAGAAGGCGGTCGCCGGGCTGGAGGCGTACGCGGTACTGGCGGGGCTCCGGGCGCAGGCCCAACGGCGGTGTGGGGACCAGGGGTTCGAGGAACTCGACGCGGTGGCCGGAGCGCAGGGGCGGCGGGTGGCCGCAGTTGACGAGGCGAACCTCGCCGGGCGCGAACTCGGCGAACACGGCGGTGACGAAGTCCTCGGGGCCCAGTTCCGGGGTGAGGCGCGCGTCCAGGGCGCCGACCAGGGCGGTCAGGGTGGGCGCGGTGTAGGCGAGTTCACGGAAGCCCGCGATCGTCTCGGCGGTCAGCCGGACGGCGTCGAGGCCGTGACCGCGTACGTCACCGACGAGGACGCGCAGTCCGTACGGTGTCACCGCGACGTCGTACAGATCGCCGCCGACGGTCGACTCGCGGGCGGCGCAGTGGTACCGGGTGTGCACCTGAGTGCCGTCGAGGGTGCGGGAGATGGGCCGCAGGATCGCCTCCTGGGTGATCCGGGCCACCTCCCGGGTCTGGGCCAGCGTCATGGTGAGACGCTCGCGCTGCCGGGCCGCGTACACGGTGAGGGCGCAGCCGAGCAGCAGTCCGCTCCACTGCACGCCGAAATCGAAACCCGGCACCGAACCGTCACCGATCCCCATCGCCAGGCCCAGCGCCGCCGACCAGCAGCAGACCACCACGGTGTGCCGCACCCCGAAACTGACGCACGCGAGCAGCGGGCCGATCAGCAGCAGCGTGATGAGCGGCGGCACCCGGGAGACGAGCAGATCAGGCACGGCGATCAGCAGACAGGCGATCAGCGGGGCGGGCAGCAGCCACCGGGCCCGCCACTCCGCCGCGAGCGGCACCGACAGCCGTCGCCGCGCCCGGTTCTTGAAGCCCGGCGCCTGGTTCTTGAAGTCCGACGCCCGGTTCTCGACGCCAAGCCAGGTCGGCAGCCGACGCCGCGCCCGTCTCTCGATGCCCAGCTGGGCCGGCAGCCGACGCCGCGCCGTTCTCTCAATACCCGGCTGGGCCGGCAGCCGTCGCGCCGGCCTCGTGGCGTCCCCGGGCCAACTCTCGTCGCCCCCACCGCCTTCACCGCCTCCGCCCGTGGCGGCCATCCGTTCCTCAGCTCCCTCTCGCCCGTCGCTCACTCGCCCGACAATCACCGAATATCGCCCTCCCCCACCTCACCAACAGGGAGTTGATCGCATCTCGTCGAAAGGTGCCCGGAAGTGATGGGGCTCTGTCGCCTTTCTGTCCGAGTTGTCGGACAGTGGCAACGCGTGAGCATCGCCGGGTCAGACTGGTCGGTGTGTCCGACGAGACGAGCGCGGGGCGAAAGCGGGTTCAGTCCGGGGCGAGCGGGAGCGGTGGTCGTCCGGGAGGCCCCGGCCGTCCTGGCAATCTGCTTCCGGAGACGCGGAGTTTCGTCGGGCGAGGTGAGGAACTCGCCTGGCTGGACGGGGAGTTGGAACCCGGAGTCGGTATCGGTCGGCTTGTGAGCCTCGTCGGGGTCGGCGGGGTCGGCAAGACACGGCTCGCGGCACGGGCCGCCGCCCGGGTCCGGGACGCCTACCCCGACGGCGTATGGCTGGTGGAGCTCTCCGCACTGCACACCGCGGGGCTGGTGGGCCTGGCCGTCGTGGAGGCGCTGCGGCTCGCGGACCAGTCGACGGGACCGGTCACCGAGGTGGTGGCCGAATGGGCCAAGGGCAAGCGGCTGCTGCTGATCCTCGACTCCTGCGAACACGTGCTCGCGGACTGCGTGGCGCTCGCCGAGACTCTGCTGCCGGTCCTGCCGGGGCTGCGCATCCTCGTCACCAGCCGGGAGCAGCTCGGCCTGCCGGGCGAGCGCGTCCTGCACGTGGATCCGCTGCCCGTCGCCGACGACGCGGTGGCCCTGTTCGCCGAACGCGCGGCCGCCGCCACCGGATTCGCCCTCGACGACACCAACCGCCCCGCGGTGGAAGCCGTCTGCCGCCACCTCGACGGCATCCCGCTCGCCATCGAACTCGCGGCCGTCCGCCTCTCGGAACTCACCCTGGCCGAACTGCACGGCCGCCTCGGCGAACACCTCCCCTCCCGGCTCGACCTGCTCACCTCCCCGCAGGCCGCGGGACCCCCGCGCCACCACACCCTCCGTACGGCCATCGGCTGGAGCCACGAGCTGTGCGCACCGCTGGAACGGCTGCTCTGGGCCCGCCTCTCGGTGTTCGCGGACGGCTTCTGCCTGAACGCCGCCGAGGAGGTCTGCGCGGGCGGCCCGCTGCCCGCCGGGCGGATCGCGGAACTGCTCGCCCGGCTCGTCGAGCAGTCCATCGTGCGACGCCACCGCACCGACCCCGCCCGCTTCCAGTTCCTCGACACCGTAAGGGAGTTCGGCGCGGACTGGCTGCGCGCCCTCGGCGAGGAGAAGGACGTACGCCTGCGCCACCGTGACCACTACCGGCACCTGGCCCGCGAGGGCTGCGCCGAGTGGAACACCGGACGCCAGGCGGCCTGGTGCGAGCGCGTCCTCACCGAACACGCCAACTTCCGCGCCGCCATGGACTGCGCGCTCACCGAACCCGACAGCCGAGTCGCCCTCGCCATGGCGGCCGACGCCGGTTTCCTCTGGCGGCACTGCGGCTATCTGCGCGACGCCCAGCACTGCCTGGACCTGGTGCTCGCCACCGACCCGGCCCCCGGACCCGATCGCACCCGCGCCCTGTGGGCACGCGGCGCGGTCGCGTTGCTCCAGGGCGACCTGGAGGTCGCGGCCGCCTGGGCGCAGCGGTGTACGGAGGCCGCCGAGGCGCAGGGCGATCCGGTGGCGGTGGTGGCCGCGGCGTACGTCGAGGGCGGCCAACTGGCCCTGAGCGGACGGCTGCCCGAGGCGATCGACCTGCTGTGCCGCACTGCCCGGCTGCCCGTCCGGGAGGACGCGTACGGCGCCGCACAGCTCCAGGTCCGCGTGGCGCTCTCCTTCGCACACATGCTGCGCGGCGACCACGGCAGGGCGCGTGTGGTGGCCGAGGAGGTGCACGAGGCAAGCGTGAAGTGCGGTGAGTCGTGGGCGGGCGCCTTCGCCGACGGCATCGTCGCCCAGGCGGACCTGGCCCAAGGTGACGTCCGCGCGGCGGTCGCCAACGCCCGCACCGCCCTGGCCGGACACACCCTGATGCACAACACGGTCGGCGCGGCCATGGCCCTCGACGTCCTCGCCGCCGCGGTCGTCGCGGCCGGCGACGGCCACCGGGCCGCCCGCCTCCTCGGCATCGGCGAACGCGTCTGGGAACTCACCGGCCGCGCCCAGATGGACTCACCCGACCTCATCGCCACCCGCCGCTCCCACGAACTCCGCGTCCGCGACGAGATCGGCGACCTGGCTTATGAGAAGGCGTACGAGGAGGGGCACACCATGCCGTACGAGGAGGGCCTCGACTACGCGGCCCACGGTCGCTGACGGGCCGGGACGGGGCCGGTGCCGCGGCCCGCGAAGGCCGGTGCCGGCCCACGAAGGCCGGTGGCTACGGCGACGTACGACACCGGTGGCTACACGGCGACGTACGTCACCGGATCGCTCCCCGTCACCGCCTCCGCCCGCCCCAGTTTCACCAGCCGCCGCACATGGGCCTCGGCCTCCGACACCGCGATGTTCCGCGATCCGTAGGGGATCTGCTCCCAGGGCCGGTTCCATTCCATCCGCTCGGCGAGCTGCCAGGGGGTGAGGGGGGCCGAGAGGAGGGTGAGGAGGCCGGTGAGGCGGTCCTCGTGGTGGGTGAGCAACTCCCCTACGCGGGAAGGGGCGTCGGCGAACGCGTGCTGGTGGGCCGGGAGTACCTCCGCGGGGGCGAGACGGCCGACGCGCTCCAACGAGTCGAGGTAGTCGCCGAGCGGGTCGGTGACGGTGGCGTCGTCCGGATCCTCGTACAGGCCGATGTGCGGGGTGATCTCCGGGAGCAGGTGATCGCCGGAGAACAGGCGCCCGTTGCCCGGGAGTTGGGCGGGGTGGGTCTCCTCCAGGTGGAGGCAGACATGGCCGGGGGTGTGGCCGGGGGTCCAGATCGCGCGGAGGCGGCGGCCGGGCAGTTCGAGGAGTTCGCCGGGGACGATCTCGCGGTCGGGGAGCGCGGGGGAGAAGCCGGGGAAGGTACTGGAGCGGGCGCCGCGCAGGGGTGCCACGTGTTCCTCGGGCGCACCCGCCGCCGTCAGCTTCGCCGTCATGTACGCGAACCACCGCTCGGGCCGGTTCTCCCGCGTCCGCCGTACGATCGAGGCGTCCGCGGCGTGCATCGCGAGCCACGCCCCGGAAGCCTCCCGCACCTTGCCCGACAGGCCGTGGTGGTCGGGGTGGTGGTGGGTGATGACCACGCCGTGGACCTCGGCGACCGAGGTGCCGCAGGCGGTGAGCCCCTCCGCGAGGGTGTCCCAGGAGGTGGGGTCGTCCCAGCCGGTGTCGATCAGGACCGCGCCGCGGTCGGTGTCGACGACGTACACCAGCGTGTGGCCGAGGGGGTTGTCGGGGATGGGGACCTCGATGGACCGTACGCCCCCACCGTGGTCGGTCACCTTCGTCATGGGCTCCCCTGTCGCCGGTTCCGGCCACTATAACTAGAACCAGTTCCAATGGGAGCCCAAGTCACCTGACAGGTGCGGGCAATGGGTCAGGCGCTGTCGTTGACCGCGTTGATGACCGCCACCGCGTTGGCGTCGTGGGTGGAGGAGAAGAGGTCGTCGTCGAGGCGCTCATCCGTGGTGGCGTCGGACTCGTAGTGGCTGTTGGCGCCGACGATCTGCGGATTGGAACTCAGTGCGCCGATGAACATCGGGCCACCGCTGGCGCCCTTGCCCATGTCGCAGTCCATCTTCAGTCGGTCGTCCAGGGGGTTCAGCGACGAGGCGTCCTCGGTGTTGCCGAAGCAGTACATCATCTGCTCGCCGTCCATGTCGGTGCGGTTGTAGCCCTCGCCCGGGTAGCCGACGGTGAACGCTTCGTCGTAGTCGGTGACGGAGCCGAACTGGTAGCCCAGCGCGCCGATGTTGTCCTGGATGTTGCCGTACGTGTCGCTCGGGGACAGCACCACGGCGGCCATGTCGGACTCCTCGCTGTCGCCCTCCTCCAGCCATTCGGTGGGCGCGTATTCCCGGTCCGCGACCCAGACGCCCCACGGCTCCTGGCCGTCCTTGTAGCCCGGGATGAACTGGAAGTTGCTGAACCAGCCCGCGTCCCCGCTGCCGTCGCCCAGGTGGACGCAGTGGGCCGCGGTCCAGACGGTGTTCGCGGTATCCGAAACGATCACCGACGCGGAGCAGGCGCCCGGGCTGCCGTCGGGTTCGGTGTAGAAGAGCTTGCCCACGACGACGTTGGGGATGGAGGTGGAGGCCGGGACGTCCTGGGCGACAGCGGTGTCGGCGGCCGCTGCCGCCTGGGTGGAGACGCTGGAGGAGACGGTGGAGAGGGTGGACGATGCGGCTCCGGCGGTGGGCTGGACCGCGTCGGCGGAGGCGGTGACATGCCCGGCGTCGGCCACGGACCTGTCTGCGAGGGCCCGCTCGCTCTTACCGTTCCCGGCGGGGACTGAGGGCAGCCGCTCAGGGGCGGCGAGTGCTCTCTTCATCCTCTCGGGGGTCCAGTAGGCCAGGACCTCCTCGGGCGACTTGGTCTCGATGTCGACGCCGACGCCGGACGGGGTCGCCGCCGGGACTGCCGCCGAGGCCGGGGCGACCAGGCCTGCCAGCAGTACGGCGGTACAGGCCGCGGTGGTGGTCAGGAGCTTGAGTTTCATCTGCCTTGTCCTCTATTCATGACGCGCGCATGACACATCGACGCGGCATGAATGGCGCGTGATGGATGGCGCTGGTGGATGTGGGGTGATGCGCGATGGGTGATGCGCGATGGGTGCTCAACCCACCGTGGGATGACTGGAGTTGCCGATTACCAGCAGTCCGGGTCGAACAGAACCTTCAGGCCTTCGCACGGGTACACGGTCGGCATGTCGGCGGGTTCCGCGTACTGGACGATGGCCCGCTGCCAGCCGGTCCGGATCTCCGCGGTGCTCATCTTCGAGGTGTCGGGCAGCTGCTCCCCGTGCTCTGTGAGCGTCTTGCCCCAGTCGCGGATCATCTCGTCCCGGGTGGCGGGCGTCGCCGTCTGGCTGGACACCCCGGGGTGCTGCGCCTCTCCGTTCGCCGAAACGGCCCATCCGGCACCGCAGACGGTGAGTGCCACGACCGCCACGGCGATCGCCCACCGGCGGCCCGGCCCTCTGTTGCTCGCCATCCCCGTTTACCTCCCCTTGACTTGATCATCGTAGAGCCGGGGAGATCCGGAAGGTGTGGCGAAGTGGTGTGAGGGCCGTGGACTCCTCCGAGTGGAACTGGTATCAGTTTCCATATCTGATGAACCGTCAGGGAACGTCCCCGGAGAGGCAGTCGGCCATGACCGAGCTCGTGGAACACGGACAGCTGTTCATAGGCGGGGAGTTGACGGACCCGCTGGGCAAGGACGTCATCGAGGTGATCTCGCCGCACACGGAGGAGGTCATCGGACGCGTCCCGCACGCGTCGACGGCGGACGTCGACCGGGCCGTCGCCGTCGCACGGCAGGCCTTCGACGAGGGGCCCTGGCCGCGGATGAGCCTCGACGAGCGGGTCGAGGTGGTGAGCCGGATCAAGGACGGGATCGCCGTACGCCACGAGGAGATCGCCCGCGTCATCTCCTCCGAGAACGGCTCCCCGTACTCCTGGAGCGTCCTCGCGCAGGCCCTCGGCGCGATGATGGTGTGGGACGCGGCGATCACGGTCGCGCGCGGTTTCACGTACGAGGAGACGCGCGACGGAGTCCTCGGGAAGATCCTCGTGCGGCGGGAGCCGGTGGGCGTGGTCGCGGCCGTCGTCCCGTGGAACGTGCCGCAGTTCGTGGCCGCCGCCAAGCTGGCCCCCGCGCTCCTCGCCGGCTGCACCGTCGTACTCAAGCCGTCGCCCGAATCACCCCTGGACGCCTATCTGTTGGGGGAGATCGCGAAGGACGCCGGGCTGCCGGAGGGCGTCCTGTCGATCCTCCCGGCGGACCGCGAGGTGAGCGAGTACCTGGTCGGGCACCCCGGGATCGACAAGGTGTCCTTCACCGGGTCGGTCGACGCGGGCAGGCGCGTGATGGAGGTCGCCTCGCGCAATCTCACCCGCGTGACACTGGAGTTGGGCGGCAAGTCGGCGGCGGTGGTCCTGCCGGACGCGGACATCGCGACGTCCGTCCCCGGGATCGTCGGGGCGGCCTGGATGAACAACGGGCAGGCGTGCGTCGCCCAGACCCGCATCCTGCTGCCCCGCTCGCGCTACGACGAGTTCGCGGACGCCTTCGCCGCGGCGGCGAGCGCGCTGGTCGTCGGCGACCCGCTGGACCCGGCGACGCAGGTCGGCCCGCTGGTCGCGAAACGGCAGCAGCAGCGGAACTTCGACTACATCCGCATCGGCCAGGAGGAAGGCGCCAAGGTCCTCACCGGCGGCGGCCGTCCGCCCGGCCTCGACCGTGGCTGGTACGTCGAGCCGACCCTCTTCGGTGACGTCGACAACTCCATGCGGATCGCCCGCGAGGAGATCTTCGGCCCGGTGATCTGCCTCCTTCCCTACGGTGACGAGGGCGAGGCGCTGAAGATCGCCAACGACTCCGACTACGGGCTGAGCGGCAGCGTCTGGACGGCGGACGTCGGGCACGGCATCGAGTTCGCCCGCGGGGTCCGCACCGGCACGTACAACGTGAACACCTTCAGCCTCGACATGCTCGGCCCCTTCGGCGGCTACAAGAACTCAGGCCTTGGGCGGGAGTTCGGGCCCGAGGGCCTCAGCGAGTTCCTGGAGCACAAGATGATCCACCTGCCGGCCGGCTGGGAGGCGTAGGAATGGGCGACCGCTGGCAGATCGAGGTCGACCGCTCCCTCTGCATCGGCTCGGCCCAGTGCGTCCACCTCGCCCCGGGCTCGTTCCGGCTCGACACCGGTATGCAGTCCCACCCGGCAGAACCGGAGACCGACGCCAACGAGAAGATCCTGGAGGCGGCCGAGGGGTGCCCGGTGGAGGCGATCATGATCACGCTGCTCGGGAGCGGGGAGCCGGTGTTCCCGCCCGAGGAGTAGGGGAAGCGGCGCTGGTCTCAGCGCCGCTCGCCCGGGTCCGTCAGGTCGATCAGGCGGCAGACCGTCTCGATGTCGATCTTTACCTGGGCGATGGAGGCCCGGCCGGAGAGCCAGGTGATGAGGGCCGAGTGCCAGGTGTGCTCGATGACGCGGACGGCGGAGAGCTGGGCGGGGGTGGGGTCGTCGAGGCCCATCGCGTCCAGGATGATCACCGTGGTCATCCGGGAGACCTGGTCGACCTCGGGGCTGACGCTGCGGTCCGCGAAGGTGAGCGCGCGGACCATGGCGTCGGCGAGATGGGGCTCGCGCTGCAGGGCGCGGAAGGCCCGCATCAGGGTCTCCGCCACACGCTCGGCGGCCGTGTCCCCGGCCGGCGGCTTCTTGCGCAGGGTGCCGTGCATGTGTTCCAGCTGGTCCTGCATGGTGGCGACCAGCAGATGGACCTTCGACGGGAAGTAGCGGTAGAGGGTGCCGAGGGCCACCTGCGAGGACTCCGCGACCTCGCGCATCTGTACCGCGTCGAAGCCGCCCCGGCTGGCCAGTTGCGCGCTCGCGTGCAGGATCCTGCGGCGGCGCGCCTCCTGCCGCTCGGTGAGCGGGGGAGAGGCGGGGAGCGCGGTGGAGTGTGTGGTGGCGCGCGGGGGGTGCGGCGCGGCGGGGTGCGAGTCCGGTCGCGCGCTGTTCGTGTCCGCCTTGGCTTCCGCAGGCATGGTTCCCGTTCCGTGACATTCCGTGACATCAGCGAGAGAAGCGAGGAGTCGGCGCAGCAGGGTATTCGACCGCCGCGCGGATCGGGCGACCATGCCACCTCGTCGTGGCGTGAATCACCTGATCCACCGCTCACAGCGGCGCTACCTGCCGGTAGATTCAATGCTCCTTGAACGATCAAGTCTGAAACTTGTTCTAGATTAGCGTCCCGGCGTAATCTCGCGGGAAAGTGCAGGGAGAAGGGGGCCGAGAGTGACCGCTGAGGCCATGGAGGCGGGCCCCGGAGAGGGCGCGGCCGCCGACGGCGAACGACCGTTGCGCATCGCGCTTCTCACGTACAAGGGGAACCCGTTCTGCGGCGGCCAGGGTGTGTACGTACGACACCTCTCGCGCGAGCTCGCCCGACTCGGACACCATGTCGAGGTCATCGGCTCCCAGCCCTATCCGGTGCTCGACGAAGGCCTTCCCGCCCTGAGCCTCACCGAGCTGCCCAGCCTCGACCTGTACCGCCAGCCCGACCCCTTTCGCACCCCCAAGCGCGGTGAGTACCGGGACTGGGTCGACGCGCTGGAGGTCTCCACCATGTGGACCGGCGGCTTTCCCGAGCCGCTGACCTTCTCGCTGCGCGCCGGACGCCATCTCCGTGCCCGCCGCGGCGAGTTCGACGTCATCCACGACAACCAGACCCTCGGCTACGGGCTGTTGGGGGACGTGGGCGCTCCGCTGGTCACCACCATCCACCACCCCATCACCGTCGACCGGCAGTTGGAGCTGGACGCCGCCGAGGGCTGGAAGCGGCGCATGTCCGTTCGCCGCTGGTACGCCTTCACGCGCATGCAGAAGCGGGTCGCGCGCCGTCTGCCGTCCGTGCTCACCGTCTCCGGCACCTCACGCCAGGAGATCGTCGAACACCTCGGCGTACGCGACGAGCGCGTGCACGTCGTCCACATCGGCGCCGACACCGACCTTTTCTCGCCAGACCCCTCAGTGCCGCAGGTGCCGGGCCGGATCGTCACCACCTCCAGCGCGGACGTGCCGCTCAAGGGGCTCGTCTTCCTCGTCGAGGCGCTCGCGAAGGTGCGCACCGAGCACCCGGGCGCGCACCTCGTAGTCGTCGGCAGGCGTGCCGAGGACGGGCCCGTCGCGCAGGCCATCGAGCGGTACGGCCTCGAAGGCGCCGTCGAGTTCGTCAAGGGGATCTCCGACGCCGAACTCGTCGACCTCGTACGGTCGGCCGAGGTCGCCTGCGTGCCCTCCCTGTACGAGGGGTTCTCCCTGCCCGCCGCCGAGGCGATGGCGACGGGCACGCCGCTCGTGGCCACCACCGGCGGGGCCATCCCGGAGGTCGCGGGCCCCGACGGCGAAACCTGCCTCGCCGTGCCCCCCGGCGACTCGGGCGCACTGGCCGCCGCCCTGAGCCGCGTCCTGGGCAACCCGGAACTCCGGGCCCGCCTGGGCTCCGCCGGCCGCACGCGCGTACTGGACCGCTTCACCTGGGCCCGAGCCGCCGAGGGCACGGTCTCCCGCTACCGCGAGGCAATGACCCGCTCCGCGGGCGGGCCGGCCGACCGCTCCGCGCCCGAACCCCCCAGCCGCTCCGCGGCAGGCCCCCGCCGCTCCGCGCCCCAGACTCCCAGCCGCTCCGCGGCCTCAACAGACCCCGCCCCCGATCGCGAAAGCAGGGCCACGTGCTGACCGTCGATTTCTCCCGGTTCCCGCTCGCCCCGGGCGACCGCGTACTGGACCTCGGATGCGGTGCCGGCCGGCACGCGTTCGAGTGCTACCGGCGCGGTGCCCAGGTAGTGGCGCTGGATCAGAACGCCGAGGAGATCCGCGAGGTCGCCAAGTGGTTCGAGGCGATGAAGGAGGCGGGCGAGGCGCCGGCCGGGGCCACCGCGACGGCCATGGAGGGCGACGCCCTCGCGCTGCCGTTCCCCGACGAGTCCTTCGACGTCGTGATCATCTCCGAGGTCATGGAGCACATCCCGGACGACAAGGGCGTACTCGCGGAGATGGTCCGGGTCCTCAAGCCGGGCGGCCGCATCGCGATCACCGTGCCGCGCTACGGGCCCGAGAAGGTCTGCTGGACGCTGTCCGACGCGTACCACGAGGTCGAGGGCGGCCACATCCGCATCTACAAGGCGGACGAACTCCTCGCCAAGATCAGGGAGGCCGGGCTCAGGCCGTACGGCACCCACCACGCGCACGCCCTGCACTCCCCGTACTGGTGGCTGAAGTGCGCGTTCGGCGTCGACAACGACAAGGTGCTGCCCGTGCGGGCGTACCACAAGCTCCTGGTCTGGGACATCATGAAGAAACCGCTCGCCACCCGGGTCGCGGAGAACGCGCTGAACCCGCTGATCGGCAAGAGCTTCGTGGCGTACGCGACCAAGCCGCACCTGCCCGCCGCCTCCGCCGCGGTGGACGCTTCGTGACGACTCCCCGGACAGAACACCTCGTCCTGCCCGGGGTCCTCACCGCCGAGCAGGCTGCCGCCACGGTAAGCGGGATCCTCGCGGTGCAGCGCCCGGACGGTGCCATCCCGTGGTACCGCGGACATCACCTGGACCCCTGGGACCACACCGAGGCGGCCATGGCGCTGGACGCGGCGGGGGAGCCCGAGGCGGCGGAGCGCGCGTACGAGTGGCTCGCACGCCATCAGAACCAGGACGGCTCCTGGTACGCGGCGTACGCCGACGGGGACTTCGAGGACGTCACCGACCGCGGCCTGGAGACCAACTTCTGCGCGTACATCGCGGTCGGCGTCTGGCACCACTATCTCGCGACGGGCGACGACGCGTTCCTGGACCGGATGTGGCCGAACGTCTACGCGGCGATGGAGTTCGTCCTCCGGCTCCAGCAGCCCGGCGGGCAGATCGGCTGGAAGCGCGAGGCCGACGGCCGGGCCGTCGACGACGCGCTGCTGACCGGGAGTTCGTCGATCCACCACGCGCTGCGCTGCGCGCTCGCCATCGCCGAGCAGCGTGAAGAGCCGCAACCCGACTGGGAGTTGGCGGTGGGCGCGCTGCGGCACGCGATCCGCAGGCACCCCGAGCGGTTCCTCGACAAGGACCGCTACTCGATGGACTGGTACTACCCGGTGCTCGGCGGCGCGTTGACCGGCGCCGAGGCCAAGTCCCGTATCGAGGAGGGCTGGGACCGCTTCGTGGTCCCCGGAGTCGGCGTCCGCTGCGTGAGCCCCAACCCGTGGGTGACCGGCGGCGAATCGGCCGAACTCGCCCTGGCGCTCTGGGCCGTGGGTGAATCCGACCGCGCACTGGAGATCCTCCAGTCCATCCAGCACCTGCGCGACCCGAAGACCGGCCTGTACTGGACCGGCTACGTCTTCGAGGACCGGGCCATCTGGCCCGAGGAACTCACCAGCTGGACAGCCGGCTCGCTCCTGCTGGCCGTCGCCGCACTGGGCGGCGACGAACCCACCTGCGCCGTCTTCAGCGGCGAACGCCTCCCGACGGGCCTGGACCCCGACTGCTGCCAGTAGAGGTCCAGTTCCGCAGGTTCTCAGCGCCGGTGCATCCGGTTGGCCACGGCGTGGCCGACGAAGAGGTAGACGATGGCTGCGAGGCCGTAGCCCGCGACGACGCGAGCCCATTCCTCGTCGAACGTGAACAGGTCGCGGGACCAGCCCGCAAGCCACGCCGCCACGTCGTGAACGAACTGCACCAGATCGTTGGCGCGGTTCGCGTCCATTAGATACATGATGATCCAGAGACCGATGATCACGGCCATCGCATTCGCGACGAGCGCGATGACCGTCCCCGCCGGGTTGGAACGATTCTCAGGGGCCATGCCCTCCGGATTGCCCGCGAAGCGTGGATGAAACCCGAACGGGTTCGCTCAAGTGGCGCAATCGCGGGCCCCGGGCGACGCTGCTGGAAGAGCCGTGTTCTCCCGGGACCGGGGAGGACCGTTCCCTTCCCGGAGGACCCCGTGCCCGTACCGATACGGCGCCTCGTCGTGGCGCTCAGTCTCTGCTGCGCCCTGCTCGCCGGAGCCACCGCCTGTGGCAGTGGCTCAGCCACCCAGGACACCGCCGCGGTGGTCGCGGCCGCCACTCCGACGCCGACCACCTCGGCCGAGAAGCAGAAGTTCGCCAAGACCCGTTTCGTGGTGAACGCGGGGCTCGCGGCCGGAGCCACCTACCAGTGGATCGTGAAGCCCTGGAAGGCGGGCAAGTTCAAGAAGGGCGCCAAGGGCCGCAGGCTCGCCCTCGTCAAGGCCGGCGTCGCGGGCGCGTTCACGTACAACCGCCTCAAGGCCGCGACCAAGAACGCCCAGGGCGACCCGACGCTCGCGAAGGCCGTCGCCCCGCTCGCGGCGGGCATCGCCGCGCTCAAGGACCTGCCGTCCAAGCTCCGAAAGGGCGACTCGACGGACGCGGTCGTCGGCTCCTTCGACGACATCATCAACGACGTGAAGGACGCCGGGAAGAGCGCGGGCGCCGAGGTGACGGACCAGGTACCGTCGGCGTCCCAGCTGACCGGCGGCTAGGGCCTGTCCGGCGGATCAGGCTGGAGGAAACCAACGGCGCCCTGTAAGTCGAGGTGAGCGGGGTGTGGTGCGTGCAGCTGCAAGGCGGAGGAGGGCGACGACGCGGAGCGTCGGCAACCGACGACAACGCCGCAGATGTGCGTGCCACACCCCGCGTCTCCGGCATGATCCGCCGGACAGGCCCTAGTGTCCGTCCGCCGTACAGGATCTAGGAGTTGAGCTCGGCGAGTACGCGGAGTGTGTGCGGGTCGGAGGAGAGCACCAGCAGGTCGGTCACCGGGCCCTTCCGCCACAACTCCAGGCGCTCGGCGATGCGTTCACGCGGGCCGACGAGTGAGATGTCGTCCGCGAAGGCGTCGGGGACGGCGAGTACGGCCTCCTCGCGGCGTCCGGCGAGGAACAGCTCCTGGACGCGCCGGGCCTCCTCCTCGAAGCCCATCCGTGCCATCAGATCGGCGTGGAAGTTGCGGGCCGCGTGCCCCATCCCGCCGATGTAGAAGCCGAGCATGGCTTTGACCGGCAGCAGCCCTTCGGCGAGGTCGTCGCAGACGTGCGCGCGGGCCATGGGGGCGATGAGGAAGCCGTCGCGCAGGTCCGCAAGCGAGGCTTCGTACGCCTGAGGACGTGTCGGTGACCAATACAGCGGCAGCCACCCGTCCGCGATCCGCGTCGTCTGCGCGATGTTCTTCGGGCCCTCGGCGCCGAGCAGGACGGGCAGTTCGGCCCGCAGGGGATGCGTGATGGACTTGAGCGGCTTGCCGAGGCCGGTGCCGTCCGGGCCCCGGTAGGGGTGGGAGTGGAAGCGTCCGTCGAGTTCGACCGGGGCCTCGCGCCTGAGGACTTGGCGTACGACATCGACGTACTCCCGGGTCGCGGTCAGCGGCGACTTCGGGAACGGGCGCCCGTACCAGCCCTCGACGACCTGCGGCCCCGACAGGCCGAGGCCGAGCATCATGCGCCCGCCCGAGAGATGGTCGAGGGTGAGCGCGTGCATCGCGGTGGTGGTGGGGGAGCGGGCCGCCATCTGCGCAACCGCCGTACCCAGCTTGATCCTTGACGTCTGCGCGGCGATCCAGGTCAGCGGAGTGAAGGCGTCACTGCCCCAGGACTCGGCGGTCCACACGGAGTGGTAGCCGAGGCGCTCCGCCTCCTGCGCGAGCGGTACGTGGTCGGCGGACGGGCCGCGTCCCCAGTAGCCGAGTGCGAGACCGAGCCGCATGTCTCCTCCAGACGCCCTGTTCTGACGGTGTGTCAGATGCAGGCCCGGTCGAGCGTACGACAACGGCCCCCCGCCCGGAAGGGCGAGGGGCCGTGCGGGACCGGAGTGCGGATCAGCCGCGCTGGATCCCCGACGTGTCCTGCAGAACACCGCGACGGCCGTCCTGCGTCTGCGCCACCAGGCTCGGGCCGCGCTGCTCGACGGCCAGGTACCAGGTGCCCGGGGCGAGTTCGGCGATCGGCGTCGGCGAACCGTCCTCCGCGTACAGCGGACGCGGCACCGGCACGGCGAACCAGAACGGGGAGAAGTCCCCGGCCGGCTGCTGCACCTGCGGGGCGGGCGCCTGCTGCGGCTGGCTGGGCTGAGCGCCGTACGGCTGGCCCTGCTGCGGCTGCGCGCCGTAGGGCTGGCCGGGCTGCTGGGCGCCCGGGTAGCCGTAACCACCCTGCGGCTGACCGCCGTAGGGCTGCGGGGCGGCGGGCTTGGGGGCGGGCAGGAGCGCGCCCTTCAGAGCCGGGACGAGGGGGGTCGCGACGGCCGCCCCGGCGAGTACCAGGGTGGCGATGACGATGAGGATCAGGCCGATGCCGGCATCGACGCCGCTGTCCGAGGCGTTACCGACGTTGTCCGTGCCGCCGAGCGGGTCGAAGATGTTCCCCAGCGCGCTCCAGGCGGCGAAGACCGTGAACGCCACGCCGAACGGGCCGAGGTCGAGCCCGGCGACCTTGGGAGGCTGCGGAAGGGCATGGGACACAATGATCAGCGCGGCGCCGATGATGCCCGCGAAGACGACGCCCATCAACAACGGCCCGCTCTGCCACGCATTCGGGATCTCGTAGTTGTCGGGGGCCCCGTCGATGGAGTAGATCGCGAGGAACGAGGCGATGAGGAGCAATACCGCTGCTCCGATCACCACGCCGTCGCCTCGAGTGAGGGAGCGGATATTCACTTCAGTCGGTCCTTCGTGGTCGTCTCGTCGTCGGTGGAGGCGTCGCTGCCACCATGCCGCCGTAAGGCCGTGGTGTGAAGCGCGGGGGTGGCCCCTCATCGTAGAGACGACACTATCGCCCGCTTCACCAGGGTGTCCGCCGGGTTCGACGCACTGATCGTCACCCGCGCAGGAAACTCACGATTCCATCAGAGATCCCACTTGCCGCCTTCTGCCGCCACGCGCCGCTGGTCAGCCGGGCGGCGTCCTGGCTGTCACGCATGTTGCCGCACTCGATGAACACCTTGGGAACCGTTGACAGATTGAGACCGCCGAGATCCGTCCGGACGTCGAGACCCGTGCCTTCGCCGATGTAGTTGGAGGGCGCGGTGCCGGTCTCGCGGGCGAAGTTGCCCGCGATGCGCACGCCGAGATCACGGGACGTCGCGATGATCGAACGGGTGTCGGCGGCGCCGTCGTGGACGGTCCCCGGAAGGATCACGTGGAAGCCGCGCTGGCCGGCGCCCGCGCCGTCGGCGTGGATCGAGACGACCGCGTCGGCGTGCGCCTTGTTGCCGATCTCGGCCCGCTCGTCGATGCACGGGCCCCAGGAACGGTCGCCGTTCTGGGTGAACTTCACCGTGGCGCCCTGCTGTTGGAGGATCGTACGCAGCCGCCGCGACACGTCGAGGGTGAACTGGGCCTCCGTATAACCCGCGTTGGTCGCGGTGCCCGTCGTGTCGCACTCCTTCGAGTTCGTACCGATGTTCACCTTGCGGTTGATCTCGGCCGTGTGCTGGAAGTTGCCGGGGTTGTGCCCGGGGTCGATCACGACGACCTTGCCCTTGAGGGGGCCGGAGGCGGCGGGCGCGGACGACGTGGGGCTCGGTTCCTTGCCGTCGCCGGTGCTCGAGGGCGTCGGCGACCCGGAGGCGGAGGAGGTGGCGGGCGCGGAAGAGGCGGCCCCCCGCGTCTGCTGCGGCGCGGCTCCGTCCCCGGAGTCGTCAGCCACCGCCTGCCACACCAGCCACCCGGCCAGCGCACCCGGCACCAGCGCGGCGACCGCCACGGTCAGGGGCCCGCGCCGGGAACGGCGCGGCTGGGGAGGTTCGAAGTCAGGGCCTACGTACGACACGCCTGCCACCCTACGGGGCGGTGTGCCGGGTGGCCCGCAGGGTCCCCGGGAAGGCGGACCCGCCCTGATCTATTCCTTGCGGCCCGTCGCCGCGACCGTCACACCGAGGCCGATCATCGTGAGCCCGCCCACTCCGCCGACCAGCGCGAGCCGCCGTGGCGAGTTCGCGAACCAGCTCCGCGCGCCGGCCGCGACCAGTCCCCAGGCGCTGTCGAAGACCACCGCGATGACATTGAAGACCAGCCCGAGCAGCAGCATCTGAGCGCTGACGTGTCCCTGGCTCCGGTTGACGAACTGAGGCAGTACGGCGGCGAAGAACACCATGGTCTTGGGGTTGGCCACGCCGACCGCGAACCCTTCCCACAGGGTGCGCAGACCGCCGTGCGCGGGGCCGTCACCGGTGAACGCGGCCTGCAGCGACCGGCGTTGCCGCACCGCCTTGACGCCGAGATACACCAGGTATGCGGCGCCCGCCAGCTTCAGCATCGTGAAGACGAGCACCGAGCGCTCCACGACGGCCCCGACCCCGAGCGCCACCGCCACGACGAGGACGCAGGCCCCGAGTGTGTTCCCCGCGACCGTCGTCAGCGCGGCCCGGCGGCCCTGCGCCAGCGCCCGCCCGATCACGAACAGCACGCTGGGGCCGGGTATCACGATCAGCAGGAACGACATGGCCGCGAAGGCCAGCAGTCGGTCGGCAGGCATCATGCGGCCCATGTGAGCACGGAGGCCGCGTCCGTCTCCAGCCAATTTCCACTGGGCGGGCCGGGCTTCAGATCCCCGCCCCCGTACGCCGCAGCACCCGCAGCGAGTCCGTCACCGACACCTCCGTGAACGCGCCGGACTCCAGGGCCCGCAGATAGACGCGGTACGGAGCCTGCCCGGTGAACTCGTCCGCCGGGTCCGGGAACACGTCGTGGATCAGCAGCAGCCCGCCCTCGGCGACGTGCGGCGCCCAGCCCTCGTAGTCGCCGGACGCGTGCTCGTCGGTGTGACCGCCGTCGATGAAGACGAGGCCGAGGGGGGACTTCCAGAACGCGGCGATCTGCGGCGAGCGGCCGACGACCGCGACCACGTGGTCCTCGAGGCCCGCCTTGTGGAGGGTGCGGCGGAAGGCCGGGAGCGTGTCCATGAGGCCGAGTTCCGGGTCGACCGTCGTCGGGTCGTGGTACTCCCACCCGGGCTGCTGCTCCTCGCTGCCCCGGTGGTGGTCGACCGTGATCGCCGTGACCCCGGCCCCGCGCGCCGCGTCGGCGAGCAGGATCGTGGAGCGCCCGCAGTACGTGCCGACCTCCAGGAGCGGCAGCCCCAGCCGGCTCGCCTCGACGGCGGCCTCGTACAGCGCGAGCCCCTCGCCCGTGGGCATGAACCCCTTGGCGGCCTCGAAGGCGGCGAGAATCTCCGGCTTGGGTGCCGCGGGCATGGGGTTCCTCCATGGGAGCAGTACAGAACAGGGCGTACGTGTGTGTGGGCGCCCCATGGTGCACCAACACCCCCGTCACGTGGGCGACGGGGGTGCACAGAACACACGACAGCTCAGGCCCGAACGGCCTCGCCCGGCAGCGCCAGGTCCACGTCGACCGCACGGTCGTCCCCGGCGTGCGTCGCCGAGGAGGCGAGCGGGCCGTGGCCTGTGGCCTTGGCGGCCAGGACGTACGGGCCCTCGGCGGGTACGGCGAGTGCGTAGCTGCCGTCCTCCGCGGAGAGGGTCGCGCCCGCCTGGCGGCCGCGCCGGTCGATGAGGGTGACCTTGGCGCGGGCGACGGGGTCGCCGCCGGCGTCGAGGACCCGGCCGCGGAAGCCGCCGAGAATCTCCTGGGCCCGCTCGAGGGCGGCGTCCTCCTCGCTGCTGGCGCGCAGCTGCGGCGCGGTCGCCGGGCGTCCGCGGGGCAGGAAGAGGGCCATCAGCAGGCCGACGGCGACGGCGCCGGTGGCGATCAGGAAGGAGACCCGGAAGCCGTGCATGGTGGGGACGGCGACGCCCCCGACGTTGTTGGCCGTGTTGGCGAGGACCATGCCGATGACGGCGCTGGACACGGACGTACCGATCGAGCGCATCAGGGTGTTGAGGCCGTTGGCGGCGCCGGTCTCCGAGGCGGGGACGGCGCCGACGATCAGCGCGGGGAGCGAGGAGTACGCGAGGCCGATGCCGGCGCCCAGGACGACCGCGATGACGATGGTCTGCCAGGCGGCGCTCATCAGGCCGAGGCCCGCTCCGTAGCCGATCGCGATGATCAGCATGCCGAGGATCAGGGTGACCTTGGGGCCGTACTTCGCGGAGATCCTGGCGTACACCGGTGCCGTGAACATCATCGTCAGGCCGAGCGGCGCCACGCACAGGCCCGCGACGACCATCGACTGGCCGAGGCCGTAGCCGGTGGACTTCGGCAGCTGGAGCAGCTGAGGGAGGACGAGCGAGACGGCGTAGAAGGCGACGCCGACCATGATCGAGGCGAGGTTGGTGAAGAGCACCGCGCGGCGGGCGGTGGTGCGCAGGTCCACCAGCGGGGCCTTCACGCGCAGCTCCATCACGCCCCACAGGAGGAGGACGACGGCCGCGGCGCCGAACAGGCCGAGCGTGGTGACCGAGGTCCAGCCCCAGTCGCTGCCCTTGGTGATCGGCAGCAGGAAGAGGATGAGGCCCGCGGAGAGTCCTATCGCGCCGAGGACGTCGAAGGTGCCCTTGGCGCGCATCGGGGACTCCGGTACGGCGACGAGGGTGAGGACGATCGAGACGATGCCCAGCCCTGCGGCGAGGAAGAAGAGGGCGTGCCAGTCGGCGTGCTGCGCGACCAGGGCCGCGAGCGGCAGTGCGAGTCCGCCGCCGACGCCGATCGAGGAGCTCATCAGGGCCATCGCCGAGCCGAGCTTCTCGCGGGGCAGCATGTCGCGCATCAGACCGATGCCCAGCGGGATCGCGCCCATGGCGAAGCCCTGGAGGGACCGGCCGACGATCATCACGAGGAGCTGGCTGGTGAAGCCGGCGATCAGTGAGCCGACGACCATCACGGACAGGCTCAGGAGCAGCATGCGCCGCTTGCCGTACAGATCACCGAGGCGGCCCATGATCGGCGTGGCCACGGCTCCCGCGAGCAGGGTCGAGGTCATCACCCAGGTGGCGTTGCTGGGCGCGGTGCCGAGCAGCTCCGGCAGGTCCTTGATGACCGGCACCAGCAGGGTCTGCATCACCGCGACAACGATGCCCGCGAAGGCGAGCACCGGCACGATCGCGCCGCTCGGCCTCCGCGTGGGCTGTTCTGTCGTCGTGTGCGTCATTACGTGAGGCCTCCAGGCCGGAAGAGAAAGGGGGGAACGGCGATCCGTGCGGGATGCGTGCAAGGTGAACCCGGTGTGCCCGGGCAACTATTCCGATGCTTCATCCTGCTAACGAATTCTTGACCGAGTCATGAGGATCTGACCTACCGTCAGAATGGAACGTGTTCTAGTCTTGCGCGCACCTCGGGGGAAATCCCCGGGTCCAGGTCCTTGGGGAGGCACGCATGGGCGGCGTCGGCATCGGGATCACACCGGAGCAGCGGGAACTGGCCGAGGCGGTACGCGGCTGGATCGCGCGGGCCGCGCCGCCCGAGGAAATCCGCAAACTGCTCGACGCGCCGGGAAGCGGCAGACCCTCCTACTGGGACGGCCTCGCCGCGCAGGGACTGCTCGCCGTGCACCTTCCGGAGGCGTACGGCGGTGGGGGCGGGAGCCTCGTAGATCTCGCCGTGGTCGTCGAGGAGGCCGCGCGGGCCGCGTTACCCGGGCCGTACGCCGCGAGCGTGCTGGCGTCGGTGGTGCTGGCGCGGGCGGGGGCGTACGGGCTGGTCCGGGCCTTGGGGGAGGGGTCGCGGATCGGGGCCGTGGCCCTGGACGTGGGGACGCTGACCGCCGTGGCCGCGGGTGAGGGGTTCGTGCTCGACGGGACGGCGCCGCCCGTGCTGTCGGGCGCCGACGCGGATCTGCTGGTCCTGGCGGCCTCGGGGCCCGGGGACGGAACGGTGTGGGTGGCGGTGGACGCCGCCGATCTCCTCGTACGGCCCCACGAGAGCGCCGATCCGACGCGGGCGACCGCCGAGGTACGGGCCCAGGGGGTGCGGGTCCCGGCCGACCGCGTCCTCGCCGTCGGCTCGACTCTGGTCCGCGACCTCGCCGCCGTCGTCCTCGCGGCCGACGCCTGCGGCACCGCCGCCTGGGCGCTGGACACCGCCGCCGAGTACGCCAAGGTCCGCGAACAGTTCGGCCACCCCATCGGCCGCTTCCAGGGCGTGAAGCACCTGTGCGCCGACATGCTCGTACGGGTCGAGCAGGCACGAGCGCTCACCTGGGACGCGGCGCGGGCCTCCCAGGAGGCCGACGGCGTACGGGAGTCGGTCTCCGCCCTCGCGGCCGGGGTCGCCCTCGACGCCGCGTACTCCTGCGCCAAGGACTGCGTGCAGATCCTCGGCGGGATCGGGTTCACCTGGGAGCACGACGCCCACCTGTATCTCCGACGGGCCCTGGTGGCACGGCAGTTGCTCGGCCCCGGGGACGGACACCTGCGGCGGGCGGCCGGGCTCGCGCGGGACGGCGTACGGCGGGAACTGCGCCTGGAGCTGCCCGAGGAGGCGTCCGCGTACCGGGCGGAGGCGCGGGAGGCCATCGGGGGCGCGCACGGACTCGATCCCGCGGCCGTACGACGTCTCCTTGCACCCATCGGATACGCCGCCCCGCACCTGCCCCCGCCGTACGGGCTCGGCGCCGGGCCCGTGCAACAGCTCGCCGTACAGCAGGAGTTGGCTGCGGCGGACGTACGGATCAGCGGCCTGGGCATCGCCACCTGGGTCGTACCCTCCCTCGTCGCGTACGGGAGCGACCGGCAGAAGGAGCGCTATCTCCTGCCGACCCTGCGCGGGGACCTGCTCTGGTGCCAGCTCTTCTCAGAGCCGGACGCCGGGTCCGACCTCGCGTCGCTGCGCACCCGCGCCGAGCGGACCGCCGACGGGCGCTGGCGCGTCAACGGGCAGAAGGTGTGGACGAGTTCGGCGCGCTGGGCGGACCACGGGATCCTCCTCGCGCGGACGAATCCGGCGGCGCCCAAGCACCAAGGGCTCACCTACTTCGTCGTCGACATGAAGAACACCGACGGCATCGACATCCGCCCCCTGAAGGAGATCACCGGCGACTCCCTCTTCAACGAGGTCTATTTCAACGACGTGCTGCTCCCCGCGGACGCGGTCGTCGGCGAGGTCGACGACGGCTGGCGGGTCGCCCGCAACACACTGGGCAACGAACGTGTGCACATGGCTGACCAGTTGGACTTCGGTGCGGGGCTTGAGGCGTTGATCGCCTGCGGGGACGGGGTTGATGCGGCTCGTCTCGGCGCGCTGATCGCCGAGGCGCACGCGTTGGCCTGCATCGGGCTGCGGACGACTCTGCGGCAGGTTTCGGGGGTGGAGCCGGGGGCCGGGGCCTCGGTGCGGAAGTTGATCCAGACTGTGCATCGACAGAAGGTTGCCGAGCTGGGGCTCGAAGTCCTCGGCCCTGCGGGCGCGGTGCGTGAGGGGGTGGGGGAGCGGGCCGTGCATGGGTTTCTGTTGTCCCGGTGTCTGACCATCGCGGGTGGGACCACGCAGGTTCAGTTGAATGTTGTTGCTGAGCGGATTCTTGGGCTGCCGCGGGACTAGGAGCTGTCGTGTGTGTCGCCTGCGGGTGCGTTGTGGCTGGTCGCGCCCACGCGGCAGAGCCGCATATGGACACAGCCCCGCGCCCCTGAAGGGGCGCTCCCGAACCCGGCGTGTCAGAGCCACCCTTGCTGCCGGGCCTCCCGCATCGCCTCCATGCGGTTGCGGGTGGACGTCTTGCCGATGGCGGCGGAGAGGTAGTTGCGGACGGTCGACTCGGAGAGGTTGAGCTTGGTCGCGATGTCGGCGACGGTGGCGCCGTCCGCCGAGGCGTTCAGGACGTCGCACTCGCGGGCGGTGAGCGGGTTGGGCCCGGCGCTCAGCGCGACCGCGGCGAGCGCGGGATCGATCACGGTCTCACCGGTCAGCACCCGCCGGATCGCCTGGGCGAGCTCCTCCACGGGGCCGTCCTTGACGAGGAAGCCCGCGGCCCCCGCCTCCATGGCCCGCCGCAGATACCCGGGGCGGCCGAAGGTCGTGAGGATCAGGACCCGGCAGTCGGGTGCCTGGTCCCGCAGCTCGGCCGCCGCGTCCAGCCCGCTCATCCCCGGCAACTCGATGTCCAGCAGCGCCACATCGGGCCGGTGCGTCAACGCCGCGTCCACGATCGCGTCCCCCGCCGACACCTGCGCCACCACCTGGATGTCCGCTTCCATCCCCAGCAGCAGAGCGAGCGCGCCCCGCATCATTCCCTGATCCTCCGCGAGCAGGACGCGAATGGACTTGGCGGGCCGGTGATCCCGGGGCATCTCGTTCACGAGGTCAGAGTATGGCTCGGGGGCCGCTGGAGGAGTTTTGCGGACAGGGTGCGGATCTGGGCGTGTTCGGCCGTGGTCAGGGGCGCGGTCAGGGCGGCGATCCGCTGGTCCACCTCGGTGGTGCAGCGGTCGGTGAGCTGTCGGCCGAGCGGGGTGAGAGCGACCAGGACGGCGCGGCCGTCGTCGGGCGAGGGCAGGCGCTGGACCAGGCCGCGTTTCTCGGCGCGGGTGACCAGGCCGGTCATGGAGGACTTGTCCAGGCCCAGGTGACGGGCGAGTTCGAGCATGCCGGGGCGGCGGTCGCGCAGGATGCCGAGGAGGCGGACCTGGATCAGGGACAGGTCGTGGTTGGCGGCGATACCCGTCACGACGCCTTGGACCAGGAACGACAGCTGGATCAGGGCGTCCGCGGTGGTCTGCGGTTCGGCGGTGCCTTGCGGTTCATCGGGCCGCAGGCCACCTGCGGCGCCTGCCGGGGCCGGATCCGGGGTGGGGCTGGGGGAGCTTGGGGTCATCGTGGCTGCCTCCGCTTGACTTAGTACGTGACACAAACTAACTTCGAAGTAGTACGCGACACAAACTACTTCCACTGTTGCGCAAAAGTAGTACGCGCCGCAAACCATACGTGTGTCCACTCGATCCAGGAGGTCAGCCATGTACGCCGCCGTCGTCCGCTCCTTCGACGCCCCGCCCCGCTTCGACACCATCGACACACCCCGGCCCGACGGGGAGCACGAGATCCTGGTGGACGTCCTGGCCGCCGGTCTCCACCCGCGGGTGCGCTCCGACGCCGACGGCACCCACTACACCTCCGGCGGCGTCCTGCCCCTGGTCCCGGGCATCGACGCGGTCGGCCGCACCCCGCAAGGGGAGCTCCTCTACTTCGTGGCCCCCGACACCGCCCTGGGCACCATGGCCGAGCAGGCCGTCGTCGACCGCCGCCGCGCCATCACCCTGCCGGCCGGCACCGACCCGGTCGCGGTGGCCGCCGCGATGAACCCCGGCATGTCCTCCTGGGTCGCCCTGCGCCGCCGCGTCACTCTCGAGCCCGGCGCCCGCGTCCTGATCCTGGGCGCGACGGGCAACTCCGGACAGCTCGCCGTCCAGATCGCCAAGCACCTCGGCGCCGCCCATGTCGTGGCCGCCGGCCGCGACCCCGAGCGCCTGGACCTCCTGCCCGGCCTCGGCGCGGACGAGACCGTCTCCCTGCTGGGCGACCCCGAGAAGGTCGCCGACCGGCTCGGCCGGAGCGCGGGAGACGCGGACGTCGTCATCGACTACCTGTGGGGCCCGGTCGCCGAACACGCCATGCCCGCCTTGCTCACCGCCCGCCCCGAGCCCGCCAAGCCGCTGGCCTGGATCCAGATCGGCTCCATGGCAGGCGCGGAGATCACCCTGCCCTCCTACCTGCTGCGTGCGGCGAACCTCCAGATCATGGGCAGTGGCCAGGGCTCGGTGACCACCGCCGGAATCGTCGCCGAACTGCCCTCGCTCGCCACGGAGATCGCCTCCGGCACCCTGGCCGTCGACCCGCTCGCCCTTCCCCTCTCGGGGGTCGAGCGGGCGTGGAGCACCCCCACGGCGCCTGGTCAGCGCATCGTGCTCACCCCTGCTGACTGACCAGCTGCGGTTCCAGCGGATCCCTCAACCCCTCCGGATCCACCGGCAGTTCCGCCGACACCGTGAACCCGCCCCGCGAACCCGGTCCCGCCTCCAGCGAGCCGCCCGCCGCCGCGAGCCGTTCCTTGAGGCCCTTGAGGCCGGTGCCCGCGACGGGCTCCTGGACGGTGGTGGAGGCGCCGGTGCCGTCGTCCGTGATGGTCAGGCGGACGCGTTCGGGGGTGCCGTCGACGGTGATGTCGCAGCGGGCGGCGCCGCTGTGCCGTACGACGTTGGTGACGGCCTCGCGGACCACCCAGCCGAGGAGGGCCTCGGTCTGGGGCGTCAGGGGCGTGCCCGACCGGCGGACGTCGGGCTCGACTCCCGCGGCGGACAGTACCGAGTGGGCGCCGTCCAGCTCCGTGGCGAGGCTGCCCGTGCGGTAGCCGGTGACCGCCTCGCGGATCTCCGTGAGGGCCTGGCGGCCGACCGACTCGATGTCCGTGACCTGGACGAGGGCCGCGGTCAGGTCACGGTGGGCCAGCCGGCGGGCCGCCTCCGACTTCACGACGATCACCGAGAGCGTGTGGCCCAGCAGGTCGTGCAGGTCGCGGGAGAAACGCAGCCGTTCCTTCTCCACCGCGCGGCGCGCCAACTCCTCGCGGGCGGCGCGCAGTTCCCGTACCGCGTCGGAGAGGGACAGGATCGCGGCGGTCACCGCGGTGGACAGGAAGGTGCCGTACGCGATGTTGATCGCGGCCCAGCCCTCGTGGAACCAGCCGATGGTCCCGGCGAGCACGCTCAGGCCGACGGCGAGGCGGCCCAGGAGCTTGCCCCGGACCACCGAGCCCACGGCGAGGCCGAGCAGTGGGAAGAACCACAGCCAGGAGTCGCCGTAGCCGATGGCGAGACCGCAGGTCAGCAGGCCCATCAGGACGAGCGCCACCCGGGTGGAACGGGCCTGGCGCCACTCCTTCGCGAAGGCGCGGAACACCACATGGATGTAGAGGGTGTTGAAGGCGAGCAGGCCCAGGCCGCCGATCCAGGGGTTCGGCGTCTTGCCTTGGACGAGGTTGGAGAACGCGCCCATGCCCATCAGCAGCCACGGCAGCATCGTGAAGCCGCTGGGCGCCCGGCCCATGTCGTCGGGCCGCGCCTCCCCGGGCTTCCGAAGGGCGCCGGTGTTGCAGTTCCTCTTCCACGCCATCGTTTCTCCCCCTTGACCATCCTGTCCGTGCGATGAGTAAGACGCTACGGATCGGGGGCGCCGCCCGGCCAGATGCGTTTGTAAGGAGTTGGGCGGGACAAATGTCATGGCTCGTCGATCCGACACAGATCTGACATGGTGTCAGGAGGCTTCACAACTACTGGGCGCTGGGCTATACAAGGGGTCGCCGGACTGGAACGCGTTCTAGAAGAGGCGCTTTCCACGGCCCAGTGTCGACCTCGGTGCGGCCGACGGTGCGGACGGCCGCACCGGGGTCTCCATGCCACAACCGTCTCCATGCCACAACCGGATGACGTACGCGCTAGCGATCAGGAGTCCCATGCCCATTGACGCCGCCAAGGCCGTCGCCGCCGAGCCCCGGGCCGGAGAGATCGCCTGGGGTCACAAGGACGTCCAGCTCTACCACCTCGGCGTCGGCGCGGGCGCCAATCCCGACAGGCCGAGCCCCGCGACCGACCCGGACGAGCTGCGCTACACCCTGGAGTCCAGGCTGCACGTCCTGCCGAGCTTCGCGACCGTCGCGGGCGCGGGCTCCCCGGGCGTGATCGGCGGCCTCTCCATGCCGGGCGTCGAAGTCGACCTCGCCCGGGTCCTGCACGGCGGCCAGAGCATCCGGCTGCACCGCCCGATCCCGGTCGAGGGCAGGGCGACGACCACCTCGCGGATCGCCGCCGTGTACGACAAGGGCAAGGCCGCGATCCTCGTCATGCGCACCGAAGTCACCGACACCGAGGGCCCGTTGTGGACGAACGACGCCCAGATTTTCGTACGGGGGGAAGGCGGCTGGGGCGGCGACCGCGGCCCCTCCGCCCGCCTCGAACCACCAACCGGGCCCGCGGACAAGACCGTTGACCGCCCGGTCCGCGAGGACCAGGCCCTGCTCTACCGGCTCTCCGGCGACTGGAACCCGCTGCACGCCGACCCCGAGTTCGCCAAGCTCGCCGGGTTCGACCGGCCGATCCTGCACGGGCTGTGCACGTACGGGATGACGCTCAAGGCGGTCGTCGACACGCTGCTCGGCGGGGACGTGACCCGCGTCCGCTCGTACTCCACGCGCTTCGCCGGTGTCGTCTTCCCCGGCGAGACCCTGCGCATCCGGATGTGGCGGCGGGACGCCGGGGTCCAGGTGACGGTGACCGCGGTCGAACGGGACGAGGCGCCGGTCCTCGCCGACACCCTTGTCGAGCACGCCTGACAGTCGTACGTACCTCCATGACGTTCTTCCAGGACGTCCTTCCTGATCCGGCATGTCCTTCCTGAGGGGAGCCGCACCAATGCGCGCAGCCGTACAGCACGAGATAGGCCAGGACAAACTGGAAGTCCACGACGACGTCGAGGCGGTGGGCTTCGGTCCAGGCAGGGTGAGGATCCGGGTACGGGCCACGGGGCTGTGCCACTCGGACCTGTCGGCGATGAACGGCGTGCTGCCGCAGCCCGCGCCGTTCGTGCCCGGACACGAGGGCGCCGGTGAGGTCGTCGAGGTCGGCGAGGGCGTCACCAACGTCAAGCCCGGCGACCGCGTCGTCGTCTGCTGGCTGCCGGCCTGCGGAGTCTGTCCCGCCTGCAAGCGCGGCCAGACCGAACTGTGTCTGGCCGGGTTCATGAACGCCGGCACGCCCAACTTCAAGCGCCCCGGCGGAGATGTCTTCGGCTTCGCGGGCACCGGCACCTTCGCCGAGGAGGTCGTCGTCGACGCCGGGTGCGCGGTGCCGATCCCGGACGACGTGCCGTTCGACATCGCCGCCCTCATCGGCTGCGGGGTCACCACCGGACTCGGCGCCGCCCTCAACACCGCCGACGTGGAGGCCGGTTCGTCGGTCGCCGTCATCGGCTGCGGCGGCGTCGGCATCTCCGCGATCCAGGGCGCGCGGCTCAAGGGCGCGGCCGAGATCGTCGCCGTCGACCCGGTCGCCTCCCGCCGCGAGGCCGCGCTGAGGTTCGGCGCCACCCAGGCTGTCTCGCCGGACGAACTCGCCGACGCCAAGCAGCGGATCACCGCGGGCGAGGGCTTCGACTACGTCTTCGAGGTCGTCGGCCGCTCGTCCACCGCCCGCACCGCGTACGAGAACACCCGGCGCGGCGGCACCCTCGTCATCGTCGGCGCGGGCGCCATGGACGACTACCTCCAGCTCAACATGTTCGAGCTGTTCTTCGACGAGAAGCGGATCCTGCCCTCGATGTACGGCGGCGGAGACGTCCTGCGTTCGTACGAGCGGACCGTCGCCCTGTGGCGTGCAGGGCGCATCGACCTGGAGGGCCTGATCACCCACCGGGTGCCGCTGGCCGAGATCAACGAGGCGCTCGACCAGATGCGGACGGGCACGGCGCTGCGTACGTGCATCGAGATCTGACCGTCCGACTCCATAGCCGACACGACCTCTGAGGACCTTGATGTCACTGCCACTTGAAGGGCTGGCCGCGATCGTCACCGGCGCGGGGCGCGGGCTCGGACGCGTCGAGGCGCTCGAACTCGGCCGGCTCGGTGCGGCCGTCGTCGTCAACGACTACGGCCAGTCCGGGCGCGACGGTTCCGGCGCGGCGTCGGCCGGCCCCGCGGAGGAGGTCGCCGCCGAGATCCGTGACGCGGGCGGGCGGGCGGTCGCCCACACCGGGGACGTCGCCGACCACGAACAGGCCCGAGAACTGGTCGAGTTGGCTGTCACCGAGTTCGGGAAGCTCGACATCCTGGTCAACAACGCGGGCATCCTGCGTGACCGGATGGTCTTCTCGATGTCGGAGGACGAGTGGGACTCGGTCATCCGGGTGCACCTGAAAGGCCACTTCAACACGACCCACTTCGCGTCCGTCCACTGGCGGGCGCGGTCCAAGGCGGCGGGCGGGCCGGTGTACGGGCGGATCGTGAACACCTCCTCGGAGGCGTTTCTCGCGGGCTCGGCCGGACAGCCCAACTACGCGGCCGCCAAAGGGGGGATCGTGGGGCTGACCACGTCCACGGCGCTGGCTCTCGCCAAGTACGGCGTGACCGCGAACGCGATCTGCCCGCGTGCCCGGACGCGTATGACGCAGGACGTGTTCGCCGGTCTCGCCGAGCCCGGTGACGGCCTGGACCCGCTCGCACCCGAGCATGTCGCCCCGCTCGTCGGCTACTTGGCCTCGCCCGCCGCCGGGCAGGTCAACGGTCAGCTGCTCGTCGTGCACGGTGGCATGGTCGCGGTCGTCGAACGGCCGCGGGTGGCGGCCAAGTTCGACAGCAAACAGGACACCTTCACCTACGACGAGCTGGACGCGCTGCTCACGCCGCACTACGCCGGGCGGCCGGCGGGGGAGACGTTCGCGGCGGCGGAGGTGTTGGGGCTCAAGCGCGGGTAGCCCTTTGCGGGCGGCAACTGGACTGGGGCATACGGGCGGCTACTGGCTGCCGGTTACTGGCTTGGCGCACGGAACGGCCCCGCTCGCTGTGCAGCGAGCGGGGCCGTGGAGTTGCCTTGCCGATTGTGACCGCGGCCTGTCGTCAGGCCTTGTTGCCCTGGTCGGACGGCTTGCGGTGGCGGCCCTGCGGGGTCGCGTCCGCGTCCCCGCCGGAGACCACCGGGCCGCGGTGCTTGCCGTGGCCCTCGGCCTGGGCGTCAGTCGTCGGCCATTCCATCGTGCTGGTGTCGCTCATCTGGTGTTCACCCCGTAAACAAGATCCTTCTTGTGCCGGGGGATTCTAACCAGGGGCCAAGGCCGGGGTTTCGGCGGGTGTGCTTTTTTCGCCCCCTCCGCCCCTACCCGTCCCGTTCCTGGGGGCTGCCGCCCCCAGACCCCCGCTGTCGGCCTGAACGGCCTCGTCCTCAAACGCCGGACGGGCTGGGGGTGTTGCTGGACGGGCTAGGGGTGGCGCCGGATGGTCTGGGGGTGTTGCCGCGCGGGCTGGGGGCGGCGCTGGACTGGCCGGGGGTGGCGCTGGACGGGCTGGGGGCGGCGCCGGACGCGCTGGGGGTGTTGCCGCGCTGGTCGGGGGTGTTGCCGTATGGGCCGGGGGTGTTGCCGCACGCGGTGGGGGTGTTGCCGCATGGGCCGGGAGTGGCGCCGGACCGGGTGGAAGTGCCGCTCGGCTCGTCAAAGGTGCCTGTTGGAGAGGGACCGGGCGGGGTGTGGCCGCCCGTTCCGGCTCCGGGGGAGCGGGCGTGGACCTTTCCGGTTGCGCCGCGGGTGCCTGCACCTTCGCCACCCCGTACGCCACCGTCCCCGTCGCGTACGGCAGTTGGAGTACGCCCTCCCTGTTCCACAGGCCCGCCCCCGTCAACCACCCCTCGGGCGCCGGGAGATGGTGGACCTGCCGTTCGGAGGGGCGCCACAGGCCCACCCAGGTGCCGGACGGGCCGTCGATGCGCAGGGCGACCGCGCAGTTCTCCGGCATCAGTACCTGGCCGGGCTGGATCGCGAACGGGGTCACCGCGCAGTCGGCCGGGTGGAGGCTCTCCGGGAAGCGGACCGGCAGGGTGCTGCCGAGGACGCCCCAGCCGAGGCGGTCGTGGCCCGGGGACGGAGCGTCGGAGCGGATGAGGAGCAGTCCGCTGTCGGGGTCCGCGAGGAGCAGCCGGTCGTTGCTGTTCTCGGCGATCTGGAGCAGTGGGGACACCTCGCCACCCCGCTCCAGATCGACGACGACCGTCTTGGTACGGCCGTCCTGGCAGCGGTCCAGAGCCAGCAGGCGTCCCGTGCCGTCCAGCCACACCCCGCCCGAGCAGCGGCCCGGCACCTCGGCCAGATGCTCGGGCCCGAAGGCGCCGCCCGCCACCAGCCACACCGCCGTGGACCCCCGTCCCACGGCGAGGGCGTACGCGCGGTCCCCGTCCGGCGCGGGCGGCAGCAGCCGCAGCCGGGTGCCCGCGTCCGGGCACTCCACCGCGCCGAGCGGCAGCTCGCCGGTGCCCGGCCCGGTCGGGTACAGCAGCGAGAACGCGTGCCGCCCGTCCGCCTCGCGGTGGATCAGCACCCGGCCGTCGGTCAGCGGCAGCACCTCGGTGCCGGGCTCCTCCGGCTGGTGGGCGGGCAGCGGTACTGCGTACGGCTCGGCGCCGTCCAGGGTCCAGCGCTCCGGGTACCAGGACTGGGACTCGCCGTCGAGGGCGAGGCGTGCCGCGTACGTTCCGTCAGCGGTGATCACGCAGGCGGGGCGGGCGGCCGGCTCGTTCTCGTTCTCAGCCGCCCCGTTCCCGGGTTCGGTGGCACAGGCCGTCATCGTTCGGTCACCTCCGGCCACGAAACTAGTTTTCGCACGCACAGACGTGGGACCGGCGGGCGCACGTTTCACACATAAGGGTGGCCATGTCCCGATTCGCCTGAGGGAACGGGGGCGGATGTGCTGAACGGGACGGGCGGCGGGGGAGGGAACAGGAGAGGGGAGCGGGGTGACCGCGGCCCGTCCGTCGCCGGGGGCCGGCCTATCCGTCGCCGGTGTCCTGGCGGAGTGGCCCGCGGCCGGTGGGGGACCGGCGTGAGCCAGGTAGCCTTTCCCCGTGCCCCGTCTGTCTGAAGTCATCGCCGCGCTCGACGCCCTCTGGCCCCCGGAGCGGGCCGAGGGATGGGACGCGGTCGGCACGGTCTGCGGCGACCCCGACCAGGAGGTCACGCGCGTACTGTTCGCCGTCGACCCCGTCCAGGACATCGTCGACGAGGCGGTGAAACTGGGCGCCGGCCTGCTCGTCACCCACCACCCGCTCTACCTTCGCGGTACGACGACGGTCGCGGCCGACACCTTCAAGGGCCGCGCCGTGCACACCCTGATCAAGAACGACATCGCGCTGCACGTCGCCCACACGAACGCCGACCGCGCCGATCCGGGAGTCTCCGACGCCCTCGCGGGCGCGCTCGACCTCCGGGTCGTACGCCCCCTCGTGCCGGACCCGACCGACCCGGAAGGCCGCCGGGGCCTCGGCCGCGTCTGTGAGCTGGACCACCCGCTCACCGTCCGCGAACTCGCCGCCCGCGCCGCCGAGCGGCTGCCCGCCACCGCGCAGGGCATCCGTGTCGCGGGCGACCCCGAGGCCCTCGTACGGACCGTCGCGGTCAGCGGCGGCTCCGGCGACAGCCTCTTCGACGACGTACGCGCCGCGGGCGTGGACGCCTTCCTCACCGCGGACCTGCGCCACCACCCGGCGTCCGAAGCCCGCGCCCACAGTCCTCTCGCGCTGCTCGACGCGGCGCACTGGGCCACCGAGTGGCCCTGGTGCGAGCTGGCCGCCGCCCAGCTCGACGAGATCTCCGACCGGAAGGGATGGGGACTCCGCGTCCACGTCTCCAAGACGGTCACCGACCCCTGGACCGCCCACGCGGCCTCGACTACCGATACATCAGGAGCCCCCAACTGAACGCCGCGCCCGCCGACCAGATCCGACTCCTCGACGTCCAGTCCCTCGACGCGCGCCTTCAGCAGCTGGCGCACAAGCGCAGGTCGCTGCCCGAGCACACCGAGATCGAGTCGCTGAACAAGGACCTCACTCAACTGCGCGACCTGCTCGTCGCCGCGCAGACCGAGGAGGGTGACTGCGCCCGCGAGCAGACCAAGGCGGAGCAGGACGTCGACCAGGTGCGCCAGCGCGCCGTCCGCGACCAGAAGCGCCTCGACTCGGGTGCCGTGTCGTCCCCCAAGGACCTGGAGAACCTCCAGCGCGAGATCACCTCCCTCGCCAAGCGGCAGGGCGACCTGGAAGACGTCGTCCTGGAGATCATGGAACGCCGTGAGTCCGCGCAGGAGCGGTCCACCGAGCTGACCGGGCGGGTCTCCTCCGTCCAGTCGAAGATCGACGACGCGACCGCGCGCCGCGACGCCGCCTTCGAGTCGATCGACGGCGAGGTGGCCACCGCGACGAAGGAGCGCGAGGTCATCGCGGGCTCCGTCCCCGCCGACCTCCTCAAGCTCTACGACAAGCTGCGCCAGCAGCAGGGCGGCGTCGGTGCGGCCCGCCTCTACCAGCGCCGCTGCGAGGGCTGCCGCCTCGAGCTCAACATCACCGAGGTCAACGAAGTGAAGGCCGCGTCCCCGGACACCGTCCTCCGCTGCGAGAACTGCCGCCGCATCCTGGTGCGCACGTCCGAGTCCGGCCTGTAAGACCTGTAAGGAGCTTGTGCGGTGCGGGAGTTCATCGTCGAGGCCGACGGCGGTTCCCGGGGCAACCCGGGACCCGCGGGCTACGGCTCCGTGGTCATCGACGCGGCCACCGGGGAGACCCTGGCGGAGGCCGCCGAGTACATCGGCGTCGCCACCAACAACGTGGCCGAGTACCGGGGCCTGATCGCCGGCCTCAAGGCGGCCCGCGCACTCGACCCCTCCGCCTCCATCCGCGTCCGCATGGACTCCAAGCTCGTAGTCGAGCAGATGTCGGGCCGCTGGAAGATCAAACACCCCGACATGAAACCCCTGGCGGCAGAGGCGGCCAGCATCCTCCCCCCGTCCCAGGTCACGTACGAGTGGATCCCGCGAGAGCAGAACAAACACGCGGACCGACTCGCCAACGAGGCGATGGACGCGGGAAAGCGCGGCGAACAGTGGTCCCCGTCGGCGTCGACGGCAGAACTGGACGCGAGGGCAGCGAGGTCGGCTGCGCCTGACCCCTCGGGCCCACCCGGGGACGCAACGGCGGGCGCGGCAAAGGTAAGGGCGGCAATGGCAGGGTCGATGCCCTCTGACACACCGGGTTCAGGAGCGCCCCTCCAGGGGCGCGGGGAACTGCGCGACCAGCCCCCGACGGCCGGCACTCCGAAGACTCCCGGCAGCCCCCCGTCATCGGGCGGCGCAGCCGCAGAGGCGCCGGCTCCTCAGGGGCGCGGGGAACTGCGCGACCAGCCCCCAACGACCCGCACTCCGAAGACCCCCGGCAGCCCCCCGTCCGGCGGCACCGCCGCAAAGACCGAAGCCGACGTACGCGCCGCGCGAAACGTGGCAACGACGGCGCCGACAACCGGCTGGGGCACCGCCCCGGACATGGGCGCCCCCGCCACCTTCGTACTCCTACGCCACGGCGAGACCCCCCTCACCCCCCAGAAGCGATTCTCAGGCAGCGGCGGATCGGACCCGTCCCTGTCGGACGTGGGCCGAGACCAGGCCGAACGAGCCGCCACCGCACTGGCCGCCCGCGGCACGATCCAGGCGATCGTGGCATCCCCCCTCACCCGCACAAGGCAGACCGCCGCAGCCGTAGCCGCCCGCCTGGGCCTCGACGTGACCGTCGAGGACGGCCTCCGCGAGACGGACTTCGGCGCCTGGGAGGGCCTGACCTTCGCCGAGGTACGGGACCGCTACCCCGACGACCTGAACGCCTGGCTCGCGTCGCCGCAGGCCGAACCCACCGGCGGCGGCGAGAGCTTCGAGGCCACCGCCGGCCGTATGGCCATCACCCGCGACAAGCTCATCGCCGCGTACGCGGGCCGCACGGTCCTGCTCGTCACCCACGTCACCCCGATCAAGACCCTCGTACGCCTCGCGATCGGCGCCCCGCCGGAGTCCCTGTTCCGCATGGAGCTGTCCGCGGCCTCCCTCTCCGCGGTGGCGTACTACGCGGACGGCAACGCGAGCCTGCGCCTGTTCAACGACACGTCCCACCTCCGCTGAGGGAGGCCGGTGTCAAAGCCGTAGCCCTCCGTTGAGGGGGCCGGCATCAAGGCCGTAGCCCTCCGCTGAGGGGGACCGGTATCAAGGCCGTAGCGCAGCCGCCTCCCGCGCCAGCGACTCGATCCGCCCCCAGTCCCGCGCAGCGACCGCGTCCTCGGGAAGCATCCAACTCCCGCCCACACACCCGACGTTGGGCAGCGCCAGATACTCCCGCGCGGAGACCGGCCCGATACCGCCCGTAGGGCAGAACCGAGCCTGCGGCAGCGGCCCCGCCAGCGACTTCAGATACGCCGTACCGCCCGCCGCCTCCGCCGGGAAGAACTTCATCTCGCGCACCCCCCGCTCCAGCAGCGCCACGACCTCGGACGTCGTGGACACCCCCGGCAGGAACGGCACCCCGGACCCCTCCATTGCGGCAAGCAGTACGTCCGTCCAGCCCGGGCTGACCAGAAAGCGCGCCCCCGCGGACACGCACTGATCCACCTGAGCCGGCGAGAGAACCGTCCCGGCACCCACCACCGCGTCCGGCACCTCCGCCGCGACCGCCCGGATCGCGTCGAGCGCCGCCGGTGTCCGCAGCGTCACCTCGATCGCACGCAGCCCGCCCGCGACCAGCGCCCGCGCGAGCGGCACGGCGTCGGCGGCGTCCGTGACCACGACGACGGGGACGACCGGAGCGAGGTCCAGCACGGAGGCATGCGGAGATGAGGGCAGCGGCGAAGTCATGCCGCTCATCCTGCCTGGGGTGTGCAGCATGCGCAAAGGTCATTGCGCATGCTGCAATGGAGTCAATGAGGCCTCAGTGGATCTCCGTCACCACCACGTCCAGCGCCCAAGGCCTGCCCGCCTTCCCGGGCGCCGCCACCTCCACCGCGTACCCGAGATCCCGCAACGCCTCCACCAGCTTCGCCGGAGTCTTCGGCGCAGCCCCCGCCATGAGCAGGCTGCGCACGATCTTCCCCTTGGTCGCCTTGTTGAAGTGGCTGACGACCGACCGCTTCTCGACCCCGTTCACGAGCTGCGAGTGGAGCACCCGCACGGTCGCGGTCCGCTCGGCGACCTCGCCCTTCGGCTTCCAGGCGGCCGTGTACGCGGAGGACCGCAGATCGAGGACGAGGCCGTCGCCGGCCGCCTCGGGGAGCGCGGCGGCCATCGGCGTACGCCAGTACGCGCCCAGCGCCCCCAGCGCGGGCAGCTTCACGCCCATCGAGCAGCGGTATGACGGGATCCGGTCGGTCACCCGAACCGCGCCCCACAAGCCGGAGAAGACGAGGAGGGAGCGGCCCGCGCGCCGCTTGGCCGCCGGGTCGAGGGAGGCGAGGTCCAGGGCGTCGTACAGGACCCCCGTGTAGATCTCCCCGGCCGGGCGCGCGCCCGCCGTCCGCAGCTCCGTGTTCTTGGCGATCTCGCCGCGCAGGCCCTCGCTCAGCCCGAGCACCTCGCGGGCCTTCTCCTCGTCGCCGACGCACAGCTCGACCAGCTCGTCGAGGACCGCCTGACGCGCCTCGGTGAGTCCCGGCAGCGACAGCGACTCCAGCTTCAGCGCGGTTCCCCGGCCGGAGGGCGCCTTGCCTTCGGAGGGCGGCAGCAGCACGAGCACGGTGGTATCTCCCTACGGTGGAATTGGCCCGGGCCAGCCTAAGGGGTGTCTGAAAGCGTTCGGAGTGCCGCCTTGTGCGGCGTCGGCGTGCCGCCCGATGCGGCGCGGCCTACGCTCGACCCATGCCTCGCCGTCGCATCCGTGTCACCGGCGCAGCCGAGGCCCCCCTGCGGGCCGCCCTGCGCGCACTGCGTACCGAGCTCGACGTGCCCGAGAGCTTCCCGCCCGAAGTGCTCGAGGAAGCCGCGCGGCCACCCCGCCTGCCCGCCCGCGACGCGACGGACATCCGCCTCTTCACGATCGACCCGCCGACCTCCAACGACCTCGACCAGGCGATGCACCTCTCACGCCGCGAGCGAGGCTTCCGCGTCCGGTACGCCATCGCCGACGTCGCCGCGTTCGTCGCACCCGGCGGCGCCCTGGACGCCGAGGCCCACCACCGCGTGACGACCCTGTACTTCCCCGACGAAAAGGTCCCGCTGCACCCGGCCCGGCTCTCCGAGGGCGCCGCCAGCCTGCTCCCGGACCAGACCTGCCCGGCCGTGCTGTGGACCATCGACCTCGACGCGGACGGCCGTACGGAGACGGTCGACGTCCACCGTGCCCTCGTACGCAGCCGCGCCAAGCTCGACTACGCGCATGTACAGCGGCGGATCGACGACGGGACGGCGGAGGAGCCGCTCGCGCTGCTGAAGGTCGTCGGGCTGCTCCGCGAGGGGCTCGAGGTGGAGCGGGGCGGCATCTCGCTCAACGTGCCCGAGCAGGAGATCGTCGAGAAGGACGGGACGTACGAACTCGCCTACCGCGCCCCGCTCCCCGCCGACGGCTGGAACGCGCAGATCTCCCTGCTCACCGGGATGGCCGCGGCCGATCTCATGCTCGCCCACGGCACCGGCGTCCTGCGCACCCTCCCCGCCGCACCCGACGGCGCGGTCGGCCGGCTCCGCCGCACCGCCAAGGCCCTGCACATCGAATGGCCGCACCACGTCTCGTACGCGCGACTCATCCGCTCCCTCGACCCGCACCGGCCGCACCACGCGGCCTTCCTCCAGGAGTGCACGACGCTGCTGCGCGGCGCGGGCTACACCGTGTTCCGGGACGGCGTCCTCCCTGAGGTCACCTCGCACGCCGCCGTCGCCGCGCCCTACGCCCACTGCACGGCACCACTGCGCCGCCTCGCCGACCGCTACGCCTCCGAGATCTGCCTCGCCGCCGTCGCCGAACAGTCGCCCCCCGACTGGGTGTTGGCCGCCCTCGCCGAACTCCCCAAGGAGATGGCCGACGGCACCCGGCGTCAGGGCACCGTCGAGCGCGAGTGCGTCGACATCGTGGAGGCCGCGCTGCTCAAGGACCGGGTCGGCGAGGTCTTCGACGGCTGCGTGGTGGACGTACAGGAGCGTGAACCCACCGTCGGGACCGTCCAGTTGGAGTCTCCGGCGGTGTTCGCCCGGCTGGTGGGCGGGCCCGCACCGCTGCCACTGGGGGAGCGGCTGCGGGTGCGGCTCACGCAGGCTGATCCGGGAGCGGCGAAAGTGCGGTTCGCGCCTGCGTGAGGCTCCGGACCAGTTCGTCGGGATCGTCCGCGTGGAGACGTACGAGATGTACGGTCTGCTCCCGGCCCATGAAGGTGAAGTGCCGTACGGGGTTGGCGAGTTCGAGAGTGACCTCGGTCTGCGCGCTCACGGGGAGGTTCAGTTCGCCGTCGGCCCGCTCGTGGGTGAAGCGCATCTCGCGGCGTACGGCGGTGATGTCCTCCAGCGGTATCCGCAGGTCGACATGGGCGCCGTTGCGCACCCGCAGGGCGGTGGAGTCCAGCACGTGGGGCCGGGTCACGCCGGCCGCGTACAGGCCGAGCACGAAGACCACCGTGTAGACGTCGAGGACGAGGACGACCTGGTGCGTGACGGGATAGTCGCGCAGCAGCACGGACATCCCGACACTCTCGACGACGCAGACGAACGCGAACCCGAACATCATCGCGGCCTGCCCACGCGCATGACCGAAACCGCGCCCCTCGCCCACTCCGTGCGGCGGCCGCCGGGCCACCCACCGCCAGAGGCTCGCGATCAGCCGCAGCTCGTGGGCGACCAGCCGCCGAAGCAGCCGTAGCAGTCCGTACACGGCCCTCATGGTGAACTCCCTTCCGTACGCTGTCGCTCCGCGACCATCCGCATCGTGCGGCGGATCGCCTCCGCCTGGGCCGGCGGGAAGTCGGCGAAGAAGGCGCGCAGGAAACTGTTGTCCTGGTCCACGTCGCCGCTGGGCAGCAGGTCCTCCGGCATGCTGTCGGCGAGCGCCCGTGCGGCCTCGTCCACGCGCGGGTCGCCGGGATCCGCGTCCGCCAGCTCGTCGAGCAGCGCGTACGCCTTGTGCGCACGCTCCACCGCACCTGGCGCCGCGAACGCCGCGCGCAGCGCTGCCAGCAGCCGGTCCCGGTCCTCCGGGTCGGCCGTCGTATCGATGAGCGCCAGCATCTCGCGGTCCTTCGCCGCCATGGCGGACTCGGGTCCGTGCCCCGTGCCGTGCGCCATCTCGCCGAACAGCGCGGTCAGTTCGGGCGAGACGGGCCCTTCCGGCGGCACCCCCTCGTGCATGAGCGCCCGCAACCGCTCCCGCCGCTCCCGGATCGCCTCCTCCTGCCGCGCCAGATCCTCGTCCAGCTCCGCGAGCACCTCGGCGAGCTCGCGCCCCGCGTCGTCCGCCAGTACGTCCCGTACCTCGGCGAGCCCGAGCCCCAGCTCGGTCAGCCGCCGGATCCGCGCGAGGACGACGGCGTGCCGCAGCCCGTATTCGCGGTACCCATTGGGCCGCCGCTCGGGCTCGGGCAACAGCCCGAGGTGGTGATAGTGCCGCACGGTCCGCGTCGTGACACCGACGGCCGTGGCGAGTTCTCCGATCCGCATGACTCCAGTAGAAACGTTGACGTTGCGGCAGGGTCAAGCGACGTTCGTGGCGGACGGGCGAAGCCTGACGGGGTCGGTGGTCGTGTGCCACGATCGAGGGAACAGTTCCCGATCTCTTGGACGGGTGATCCCCCGATGTCCCAGTCTGGCGAGCGACCGAAGGAGGGGCGTGACATGACTGCCATGGCGCATGAGTCGCTCACGCAGGCGGAGGTCCTGCTGGAGGGCTTTCTGGCCCTGGACACCCCGGAGGGGTTCCGGGCGGAACTGATCGAGGGGGAAATTGTCGTGACGCCGCCGCCGGACGGGGACCACGAGGACTACATCGGCCTGATCGTGAGCCAGGTGATCAGGCGATCCACGACCGACATGCAGTTCTCCGGGAACAAGGGCCTGAAACTGAGGAGCGGCGGCGCCTGCCCGAAGAACCACGCGATCCCGGACGGCACCTTCGCCCCCGAGGAACTGCGCCTCTACCGGGGCGCCGACTCCTGGATGCCATGTGACGGCGTTGCCATGGTCCTTGAGGTCACGTCCACCAAGCCGGTAGCCGACCGGGAGGCCAAGCGCCGCTGCTATGCCCGCGGCGGCATCCCGCTCTACCTGCTCGTCGACCGCGAGGCCTCCTCGGTGACGCTGTTCAGCGACCCGGAACGGGACGACTACCGGCAACACTGCACGCTTCCCTTCGGCAAGCCGCTCGCCCTCCCGGAACCGTTCGCCTTCGAGCTGGACACGACGGACTTCCTCTGAGCCCCTCGCCCCCCGCCGCGGTATGGAAGAGGGGCGGTCAGGCGTTGCACCTCTGACAGCGAGCCGAGGTGGCGAGGGGTACGGGTGAGCGGACGTGAGCAGGCCCTCTGGACCCGGGCCACCCTTGGGCGGGACGGGGGCCCGCTCGATCTACTGACCGCCCGCTTCGACCGGCACCGTTACGCCCCGCACGCCCACGCGGAGTTCACCGTCGGCGTCTGCGTCCGCGGCGCCGAGCTCATCGACTACCGCGGCGGCCGGATCCGCACCGGCCCGGGATCGATCGTCGTACTCGCCCCCGGCGAGGCGCACACCGGCGGGCCGGCCGAGTGCGAGGGCTACGCGTACCGCGCCATGTACCCGGCCGCCTCCCTCCTCACCGAGGGCACCCTGACCTTCCCGCACTTCCGCGAACCGCTCCTCGACGACCCCGAACTGGCCGCGGCCCTGCGTACCGCACACACCGAACTCAGCGCCTGCCCCGACCCGTTGGAGGCCGAGTCCCGCCTCCCATGGCTGCTCACCGCCCTCGCCCGCCGCCACTCCACGGCCCGCCCGGTGTGCGACACGATCCCGGGCGCCGGCCACATAGCCCACGCGGTACGCGACCGCCTTGCCGACGAGTTGCAGAGCCCGCCCTCACTCGCCGCCCTCGCCGCCGACCTCGGCCTCTCCCGCTACCAACTCCTGCGCGCCTTCCGTACGACGATGGGGATGCCGCCGTACGCCTGGCTCGCCCAGCACCGGGTGACGCAGGCCCGCGGTCTCCTGGAGGCTGGGCGGCGCCCCGCAGAGGTGGCGGGCCTGGTGGGCTTCGCGGATCAGGCGCATCTGACGCGGTGGTTCCGGCGGGTGGTGGGGGTGACTCCGGCGGCGTACCGCATGAGCGTGTTCCCGGCGGCGTAGCTCTTCGCGACCCCAGCACCGGATGGGCTGGCGCAACAGCGTTCAAGACACACCCGTCGCCCCGCCCCGAGACTGCCCCCATGACTGCACGCGGCTGGCTTCTCTTCTCCCTGATGGGAGTCCTCTGGGGCATCCCCTACCTGATGATCAAAGTGGCGGTGGACGGCGTCTCCCCGTCGATGGTCGTCTTCACACGCTGTGCGCTGGGCGCCGCGCTCCTTCTCCCCTTCGCCGTACGGCAAGGGGGCCTGATCCGCGTCGTACGGACACACTGGCGCCCGATGCTGGCCTTCGCCGTCATCGAGATCATCGGCCCCTGGTGGACGCTGACGGACGCGGAACGCCACCTCTCCAGCTCCACGGCCGGCCTGCTGATCGCGGGCGTACCGATCGTCGGAGTCGTCCTGGCCCGCTTCTTCGGCGACACCGAACGCCTCGGCACCCGCCGAATCACCGGCCTCGGCCTGGGCCTGGCCGGCGTAGCGGTCCTGACCGTCCCGCACCTCACCGGCGGCGACGCCCGCTCCCTCGCGGAGATGCTGATCACGGTCCTCGGCTACGCGACCGCCCCCCTGATCGTCGCGCACTACCTGAAGCCGGTCCCCACACTCCAGCTGATAGCCCCGTGCCTGCTGCTCGCGGCCCTGGTGTACGCCCCCGCGGCAGCGCTGACCTGGCCGTCCGAGGCCCCCTCGCCATCGGTCCTGGCCTCCCTCGCGGGCCTGGGAGTCATCTGCACGGCCCTCGCCTTCGTCGTCTTCCTGGAACTGATCCGCGAGGCGGGCGCGACCCGGGCGATGGTCTTCACGTACGTCAACCCGGCGGTCGCGGTGATAGCAGGCGTGACCTTCCTGGACGAGTCCCTGACCACAGCGGTCGCGGTGTCCTTCACCCTGATCCTCGCGGGCTCCTTCCTGGCCACGGCGGCCTCGGGCTCAAGACGAGCCCCACGCCCGCTACCATGGTCGACACGGCAGACGAGCCGGGCGGACGGCCGCGTGGAGGTTCTTGTGAACCTCCCCGAGGAACGTCCGGGCTCCACAGGGCAGGGTGATGGCTAACGGCCACCCGGGGTGACCCGCGGGACAGTGCCACAGAAAACAGACCGCCAGGGACTTCGGTCCTCGGTAAGGGTGAAACGGTGGTGTAAGAGACCACCAGCGCCTGAGGCGACTCAGGCGGCTAGGTAAACCCCACCCGGAGCAAGGTCAAAAGGAGCCGCCGTAAAAAGCGACTCTGCGCGGACGTTCGAGGGCTGCCCGCCCGAGTCCGCGGGTAGACCGCACGAGGCCGGCGGCAACGCCGGCCCTAGATGGATGGCCGTCTCCCCGGCCGCCGCGAGGCGGTCGGGCGACAGAACCCGGCGTATAGCCCGACTCGTCTGCCGCCACCTGCGGCTTTGCCTTGGAAAGGGCCTCCGATCTGCGTCGGAGGCCCTTTCCGGTCTTTCACGGGCTTGCCGCGTCAGGCGGCGAAAAGTCCCTCGGAAGTCCCTCAGACAGCGCTGAAAGTCCCTGAAAAGTCCCTGGAGCGGAGGGGCCCGTGACGGCTCCGTGCTGGTTCGGATGGGTGTGACACGGCACTGTTGTGTCTGTGTGAGGCAGACCCGCACGTTTGTAAGCACTTCCGTTGGAGTTCACGGAGTTCTTTTGGTACCAACGACCGGCCCCAAGGGGCGTGCAGCGAGGCGCTTCGAGCCCCTGTACGCATGGGAGTTGGCACCACCTGCCAGCAGTACGCCAGGCCGGACAGAGTGGGCCCTTCCTCGATAGCTGCCGCCCCTGCCGTTGACCAGCGGGGAGCGACGGCCACAATCGGCCGCGAGGAAGGCCCGCGGCCGCTCCGCGAGCCCCGGTTCGGCGGCCATGGGGCCAGATCAACTCCGTACCCCGCTGGTCCCCGAGAACGTCCGTGCGCTGGTGCCCGAACAGGTGCTTACGGACCAGTCGCTCCAGGAATGAATGGGCGGCCGGAGGCTCGGTACACGACCACCTGTTTAAATGCGTTGTTGACGTCGTCAACGAATTCATGCATTGATGGCGTGATCGATCTTGTGTACGGTTGCCCGTATGACGGACACCCCCGCCCCACCGGCCGGTCCGCTGGTCACCGGCTCCGAGATCGCCCGGCTGGCGGGCGTCACCCGCGCCGCCGTCTCGAACTGGCGGCGGCGCTACGACGACTTCCCGGCGCCCGCCGGTGGCGGTGTCAACAGTCCGCTGTTCGACCTGACCGAGGTGCAGACCTGGCTGGACAGGCAGCGCAAGGGGCAGGACGTCTCGGTGGACGTGCAGCTGTGGCAGGCGCTGCGCGGAGTCTACGGTGAGGACATGGTCGGCGGGCTCGCGGATACCGCCGGCCTCCTTGCCGAGGGGAAGGCGCCCGAGGGGCTTCCGGCTGATGTCGTCGGGCTCGCGCGTGAGCTGGCCGAGAGCAGTGGTGCGGCCGAGGTGGTGAGTGCCCTCGCGGAGCGCTTCACCGACTCTGTACGCCGGGCAGGCTCGGACCAGGTCACCTCGCCGCGCATCGTCCGTGCCGTACGCCACTTCGCCGGCGAGGTGGCCTCCGACGCGACCCTGTTCGACCCGGCCTGCGGCATCGGCACCCTGCTGTCGGCCGTCGGCCCCGAGCACGGGCCCATGCGCCGGGGGCAGGAGTCCGACGCCCGCAGTGCCCGGTTCGCGCAACTGCGGGCCGACCTCATCGGACGTACCGGTGTGGTCGTCGCCACGGGAGACTCGCTGCGCGACGACCGATGGGCGGATCTGAAGGCCGACCTGGTCGTCTGCGATCCGCCGGTCAGTGAGCCCGACTGGGGGCGCGAGGACCTGCTGCTCGACTCGCGCTGGGAGTTCGGCATCCCGTCGCGCGCCGAAGGCGAACTCGCCTGGCTGCAGCACGCCTACGCGCACACCGCGCCCGGCGGTCGCGTTCTCATGGTCATGCCCGCCTCGGTGGCCTACCGCAAGGCGGGCCGTCGCATCCGCGCAGAGCTGGTACGACGGGGCATCCTCACCCAGGTCACCGCCCTTCCGTCCGGCACCGCGGCCTCGCACGCACTTCCGGTTCACCTGTGGCACCTGCGCCGCCCGCGGGCCCTGGGTGATGCCGTCACCGTCGTTCGCATGGTCGATCTGACGGCGGGTGATCCAGATGGCTCCCTGGAACCGGCCCCAGGACAGCTGGCGGAGGTTTCCCTGATCGATCTGCTCGACGAAACGGTGGATCTCACACCCGGCCGCCATGTCGAGGAGTCGCATCGCGACTACGCGGTTGAATACGACTCCCTGCGAAGGGAGTTGACCGAGCAGGTGCGGCTACTGGCGGAGCTGCTGCCGGCGCTGGCCGCGGGGGACGGCCCCAGTTCCCTGGACGGGCCTACTGTCAGCGTTGCCGACCTCGCCCGCGCCGGGCTCGTCGAGTACGGAGATCCGGAACCGGTCTCGGTCAGCGACCAGCTCGACACCGACTACCTCCAGGGCTTCCTGCGCAGCGCGGCCAACACCCGGCGCTCCACGAGCGCCAGCGGTACCTTCCGCCTCGACGGCAAGGGCGCCCGCATCCCACAGATGGCCATCACCGATCAACGCCGGTACGGGTCGGCCTTTCGCGCGCTCCAGGAGTTCGAGGAGCGGGCGCGGAGGGTGGTGGAGCTGAGCCGGGATGTGGCGAGCTTGGCAAGGGACGGTCTGGGCAACGGAGCGCTCGAACCCGAGAACTGACAGATCACCACATCACTTGTCTGGCACGTAATTTGCCTGGTACGTCATTTCACGCGCGGCACGAACGAACTGGCGGTTCCACTCCACGAAACCGCCAACGCCTCCCGAGCCCGCGTGCATGCCACGAAGAGCAGGCACCGCTCCCGCAGCAGATCCGAGTCGTGCTGCAGCGCGTCCACGGAGGCAGGCGTCACCTCACGGGCGAACGGCACCGCGCCCGCCGTCACCCCCAGGACGGCGACGCAGCGGAACTCCAGCCCCTTCATGGCGTGCATGGTGGCGAGCCGCACCCCCTCCACGGCCGGTCCCGGGTTGTCCCTGACCCGGGCCACCGGCACCTTGGCCGCGGCCAGCTTGTCGTACGCCTTGTCCAGCAGCACGTTGAAACGGGCGCACACGCCGATCTCCGAAGGGCGGATGCCCTGCGCTATCCAGCCCTCGACACGCTCGACGAGGGCCGCGACCTCCACCTGCTCGGAGCCGTACCCGTCGGTGTGCGGGGTTCGGCCGTGCAGCAGGGAACGGTAACCGGCCAGGCTGTCGCTGCCCTCACCGCCCAGATCGTCGACCGACACCGGGCTGAGGATGCCGGTCGACCAGACGAGGATCTCCTCCGTGGAGCGGTAGTTGATGCGCAGACGATGGGTGCGTCCGGCCACCGAGATGCCCAGGGATCCGAGCGAGACCTTCGAGTCGTAGATGCGCTGGTGCGGGTCGCCCGTGATGAACAGGTCGTCGCTGCCGGGTGCCACCGCACCGCGCAGCACGCGCCACTGGGCGGGGTGCAGGTCCTGGGCCTCGTCGACCACGACGTGGTCGTGCGTGGGCGCCGAACCGGCCAGGAGGTCGGCCGCACGTGTGCACACCTTCAGGTACGTGGTGGCTTGCTGCGCACGCAGCATCGACTCGAACAGCTCGATGGCTGACCACAGTTGGTCGCGTCGAGCCGACGGCAGCGCACTCCCGCGACCGCGTCGCAAGGCGGTGCGGTAGGCGTCGGAGGTGCGCAGATCCTGAGCGAGGATGACATGTCGGTACTCCTGAGCCAGGAACTGCTCCGACCACGGCAGCCCCAGCTGCTTGACGACACGCTGCCACAGCTGCCGTTCCTCCCGATCATTCATGGGGGAGGGGGACCTGCCGTCCAGGCGGGTCACGACGCCGTGCGCGTAGGCGTTGACCGTCGTCACGTCGACGCGGCCGAGCAGCGCGTCATCGCCGTCCAGGAGCAGAGACAGGTTCTCGCGCAGCGAGGCGGCCAGAGCGTTTGTGTACGTGGTGAGCAGGACCCGAGTGTCGGGAGAGCGCGTCAAGAGGTGCTTGACGCGGTGCAGGGCCGCGACCGTCTTGCCGGTGCCCGGACCGCCCGTGATCTGGACCGGACCGCCGTACGACACGCGATAGGCGACCCGCCGCTGTGAGGGGTGCAGGAACACGCGCCAGGCCGTGAACGGCTTCTCCAGGATGTCCGCCAGCTCTTCGGGACCGGTGACCAGAGTGATGCGGCTCGTGGTGTTGGCGATGACGACGGCCAGGCTCTCGTCCGGGTCGGGACCCGCATCGACCGGACGGCGTACGGAGACCACGTCCCGGTACACGTCGTCGGGGCTGAACTCCTCGGCGAGGTACTGCAGCACCTCGCACTGGTCCTCTGGCAGGAGCGTCTCGAACGCCTGGAGCTGCGCCTTGTCGACGATGGTCCGTACCGCCCGCAACACCTGCTTGTCGATGCCGAGTTCACGCAGCACGGTGTCCGAGTACTTCGCGAAGAGCAGGGAGCCGGCGGCCGCGGCAGCCTTCTCCAGAGCCGGGGTCAACTGCTCGATGGCGACCACGTTGCGGACTTCGAGCGCCCGCGTGGCGGAGTTCGTCGTGTACAGCCGCTTGGCCGCCCAGGTGTACGCGTCGTCGTGCCGCACGACGTTGACGAGCAGGAACACATCACTGCCGTCGTCCGGTGCGAGAACGACACCGCGCCAGAAGTCGTTGATGCGGATGGTCCGCATGCGTGTGTCCTGCGCGTTCTGCACGGACTCCAGATGGAGGCCCTTGTCCGCCTGCAGTTCGGGCACGGTGAGCAGCTGGAACTTCTGCATCGCCTTGCGTACGCCGGCCTTGACCGGCTTCTCCAGGACGTCGTAGCTCTCCCAGAAACTGTTGGCGAACGCGAGCTGCGGCACGAGGTGAACTCCCCACCCTGGACGGACACTCCGCAGTCGATCATACGCGCGGGGTGTTCGCCGCCCGTATGCCCGTGTCCGTCATCCGCCGGGCGACCGCCGCGATGTCCGCGAGCAGCGCGGAGGGTTCCTGGTCGAGGTCGAGGGCGTGCTGGTGGAGGAGGATGCCCGCCTGACGCACCTGGTGGGCGGCATGAGAGGCGTTGCCCTTCGCGTACACCAGGTGTCCCTCGCGCAGGCCGAGAGCCGTGCAGTACGCCAGCATCTGGTACAGGTCGGCGTCCGGATAGCCGTCCCGCTTCTCCGCCTTGTACTTGGCGTCCGCCACCGCGCACGGAGCCCCGTTCGCGTCGTACAGGACGAAGTCGGGCTTCATACGGATCGCGGCGGCGGAGTCGAGATGGTGCGGATCCTGGAGACGGGCTGTGTGCCCGGTCCCCCGGAACGCCTCCCGCAGCGCCACCGTCACGAAGTCCTCGAAGAGCTTGTTCATGTCGAACAGGAACCCGTCGACGCGGAGCCCGCCGGGCGCGTGTTCGGCGGAGGCTCCGTCCAGGACGGCGCGGGCGAGGTGCAGGGCGTGGTGGTAGCGGGAGTTGAGACGGGTGGGCTGCCAGCCGGGGAGAGGTTCGCCGCGCACGATCGTGGTGATGTCGGCCAGGCGGGCGCGCTGGTGCAGCAGCCTGCGGCGCACCTCGCGGGGGACACCCGGCAGGCGCAGCAGACGTTCGACGGCGGCGCGCAGGATGCGGTTCTCCGCGATGTCGGTGGTGAACTCGTCGTACGCCACTTCCACCGGCAGCGTCATGCCGAAGCGGCGCCGTATCTGCTCGGCCTCCCGGATACGTCCGCGGACGACGAGGGCGGTCTCCTCCGTCGCCCGGTATCCCTGCAACAGACCTTGCCGCAGGGCCCGGTCCACCTGCCGCTCCACGGCGTGGGCGAGTGCGGGCAGTACTTCGCGGTGTTCGGCCACGGACACCTGCCCGTCGCGCCAGGCACCTTTGGGGTCAAGGCTGTGGCCGAGCAGGAAGAAGAGCCGGGCGACGGGCACCTTCGGCGTGATGCGGATGGTGACTGGCTTGCCGCCGCCCGGCACGGCGACGGCGACAGCGCCGACCTTGCTGCCGGCCCGCAGCGACCAGCGGCCCGGTGTGTACGGATCGGGGGCGGCGTCCACGATGCGCGCGGCGGCGAGGGCGCGGCCGACGGTGTCCGCCAGAGGCACGGAGACGGCCGGTGCGTGCTCGACGAGATGCACGGACTCGTCGGCCGATGCGTGCTCGACGGCCGGTACGGGCTCGGTGCCGGCGGTCACCCCAGTGACTCCCGGACCAGTGACTGCCGCAGCGCCGCCAGCCCGTACCTCTTCTCGATGTCCACGCCCTCCCCGTAGTGGTGTTCCTCCAGCAGGGGCAGGATCTTCGTTCGCCAGGTCCGCTCCAGACCGCCCTCCCGGTAGACGCCCTTCTTCATCAGGTATGAGGGCCCGATACGGAAGTCGGCATCGTCGATCCGGGAGTTGAGCGCGTCGAGGAGATCGGCAGGCTCGCTGTCCTTGCCCTCCTTGGTCAGCCAGCGGCGCAGCAGCCCGCTCGTCGGCTCCGTGCGGGGAGACAGCTCGACGAAGGCGAAGCGGCGACGCATCGCGGTGTCCACCAGCGCGATCGACCGGTCGGCGGTGTTCATGGTGCCGATCACGAACAGGTTCTTCGGAAGCGCGAAGTCGTCGCCGGAGTAAGGAAGTTGAACGGACTTGTTCCGGTATTCGAGGAGGAAGTACAGCTCGCCGAAGACCTTGGCCAGATTGGCGCGGTTGATCTCGTCGATGATCAGGAAGTGCGGGATGTGCCGGTTGCCCTCGCGGCCCGCGAGTGCGGCCAGCTCGCGTAGGGGACCCGCGGTGATCCGGAAGGCGACCTCTTTCGTCTTCGGGTCCTCCTTCGGCCGGAACCCCTCGACGAAGTCCTCGTACGCGTACGCGGGATGGAACTGGATGAGTTTCACCTGCTCGGGCCCGCCGCCCAGGAACTCGGCGAGTTTGAGTGCCAGATACGTCTTGCCGGTACCCGGAGGGCCGTACAGCACCAACTGCCGCTCGTCCGCGAGCAGATCGCGCACCTCGCGCAGCCACTCGGTGTCGTGCACCAGCAGCTCGGCCGTCAGCTCGTCCGTGGGGTCCGGCAATTCCAGCTCCCGACGGGCGACCAGGGCTGGGATCTCCCCACTCGGATCGCGCTCTATGGCCTCGGCCTCCTCCACCAGCTCCTCGTCGCTCAGGCCGAGCCCTTCGACGAGCGCCTGGACCGCGGAGAGGTCGACGACGTCGTGCTGGATCGACAGCTTCTGCTGAAGCTCCTCCGGCAGATCGTCGTACGGGTATCCGGTCGGCTGCCAGTCCACCGGTCGGCGCAGGTTGGACCGCCGGTCATCGGACTCCGTCTGCTCCGCCTCGCCGGTGATTTCACCGACGTACAGCTGCCCACCGGAGATCGTGCACACCGTGTCGCCGGGCTTCATACGGGAGAGGAAGGAGTGCATCTCCTCGACGAGCTGCTGCTTCTGGCCGTATGTGGCCGTCGACTCGTAGTCCTCCTGGACGAAGGTGCGCAGGTCGTCCTTGCTGGTGCCTTGGCGCACGCCCTGCCGGAGTCGAGAGGCGGCGAGCGAGACACGGCCTTCGGGAAGCCAGAGGCGCTGGACCAGGTCAAGACCGGTGACGTTCGAACCACGGATCAGCCAGGGGCGGTTGGGGCCCATCCATACACCGGGCATGAAGTCACCCAGGGGGCGGTTGTCCTCGGCCTTCCAGTCGACCCAGCCGTTGGCGCTGCGGCCGGTCAGCACCGCCGCAGCCTCGGAGGAGGAGTTGAACGTGATGGTGCCGGCGGTCTCCAGCCAGGTCGGCCACTTCTGCGAGGCCACGATCTGTCCCTGTCGGATCAGCTCCTCGCGCAATCGGTGGGCGGAAGCCACGCGCGTGGCGAACGACGGCACCACCTCGGGCCGCACGGGCTGCCCCGCACCGACTACGAACTTCCGGCTGCCGTTGGTCCCCATCTCGTCGGTCTGCCGTCCGAGGGCCGTCGGCCCGCGATTGGGCAACCGCAGCTGGAACTCCGGATACTTCGTGTGCTCGTCCACCATTGTCCCTGCTCCCCCTCGACAGAAAGCGACTGAAGATCCCTTGCAACAGTAGGGGGGCCGCACTGACAACAGCACCGATCCGTACGGGCAGTTGCCGGCTACGCCCCAGGAGGCGTTACAGATCGTCGGGGAGCAAGCGGAAGGCAGGCTGACCGGTGAGCGGTCGGATCATGCGGAAGTGGCTGTCCGTGGTGAACATGTCCGCCGTCTGGAAGGCCGACGCCAGGGCGACATTCATCGCGTTGACGAGCTCCACTCCCGCCCCGCCGTCCGCGTCCGCGTACCCCCGCATCACGGCCATGGCGCTCCGAAGATGTGGCGCGGTGTCGGGGATTTCGAACCGGCGGGCCTCCGCCTGGCCGGCGATGAAGTCGAGTGCGTTCATGGCCGCTGCGGGGCCGATCCGTGAGGTCAGCAGATAGTCGAGCTCCGTGAGCACCATGGAGGACACCACCAGGTGGCCTGTCCGGGCGACAGCAGCCCGGTGGGCTGCGTGGCGAGGATCCTTGGGTGTGAATAGCCGGTACAGGGCGTTGGTGCCAGCGATCGCGACCGGAATGTCAGTCATCGGTCCCCGAGCCGTCGGTGGCTATGCCCATGCCTCGCAGCACCGCCTCGATCTCGTCGTCGTCCAGCACGGGGCCGCCCAGGTCCGGAAGGTCCAGCTCGCCCATGGGGTCGGTACGGAACGGGTAGACGGGCCGGCCCGTCAGCGCACCGCGGGGCGCGATGTCTGCGATGGGTACCCCGTCCTTGGTGATGGTCACGGTCTCCCCGGCTGCCACACGGGCCAGGACCCGCGATGTCTGCTGGTTGAGTTGCCTCAGCGGGACCTCCGCGTTGTCACTCATATCCCCAACGTACTACTCGTTCTACATGGCGGCGAGCGGCCGCCTTCCACCTCAGGTCAAGGTGTTGGTGAGGTGCGGACCGATGTAGCCGATGAGGATCCCGTGTTCGATGCAGGACCCGTCGTAGTAGTGCAAACGAGGCGCGACCGTGTTGCCACCGCCTATGCGCAGATGGGCGCCCATGAAGACCTTGCCGTCCGGATGCACGCCGTCGGGAACCGGGAATGTGCGCGTTTTGCGCCAGGCGCCGTTCGTCTTCACTGTCTTCGACTCGTCCCGGACGACCTTGCGGGGTGAGATGGCGTGTGACCCCTCGGGTGCGTCGGCGCACCATTGCTTGAAGTCGCAGTTCGCCTTTCCGGCCGAGGCCGCGTCGGCGAAGTCCTGGAGGGCCAGCAGGGCGTCCCAGGCCATGCGGACCCATGACGAGCCGTATGCCTGGTCGTCGAGCTCCAGGGTGTATTTGCGGCGTCCGGTGAAGTGCACGCGCGGCATGGCATCGATCCGGTCCAGAATCTCGGCGAAGGACGTGGGCGCGTTCGCGGAGAGATCCACCGGCGCGTACGCCTGCTCTCCGGCGCCCAGTTCCAGCAGCCGCTTCTGCAGTTCCCGGACCTGCGCCTTGGCCTTGTGGAGCTCCTTGTACTGCTCGTCGTGGTCGACGACGAGTTGGGTCTCGTTGGTCTCCGCCTGGCGGAGTTCACGCTTGAGGTCGCTGATCTCGTCGGCCCTGACACGCTGCTCGCGCCCCGCCTCCTCAAGGATCTCCAGCAGGACGTCGTTCTCGTCACGCAGCCGCTCCAGTTCGGAACCGCCCACACCGTCCCTGGCCCGCGTCCGCATGACGGGTACGGAGTCCAGTGCGTCGGGCAGCGGCAGACGGGTGGCGAGGCTCTGCGGGAGCTGCGCCAGGATGCGTCGGGCCTGCTGCGGCCTCTCGGTGATCAGGCGTTTGGACATCACACGGTGCCGCTGACCGTCGGCGGGCCAGGCCGGGTCGACTCCGGGCAGGTACGTGCGGATGCCGCCGCTGTAGACACGGTGGTATTCCAGCGCCCGGTTGAGGGCCGACTCGGCGCTCGGTGTGAGGACGTAGAGAACGGCCAGCCCTGCCAGGGGGCGGACAAGAGGGTCGACCGTTCCTTCCAGCCAGGCGTCGAAATCCACACCGTACGGTGTGCTCGCCATGACGACGGGCAGGCGCCGGTCGGCGTCGCACAGTTCGTCGATGACGGATTCGACGTCCTCGGCCTCGATGACCTGAGGCATCGCGGTCACGTCCGCCCGGCCATCGCGTGCGTCGAGCACGTCGAGCAGGCTCTTGGCCAGCCGGGGTGTCTTGGCGGGTACGGGAATCGCGTCGGGGTCGTCGGGAAGGTGTTCGACGTCCAGTTGCACCCAGGTTGGCCCGTCGGCGATCTGCCGCGTCACCACGGTGGTTTGCCACGTGCCGCCCGGCGCGGTCTCCCGGAGCCGCCACCGTCCGTAGGTGCCGCTCGCGGCGGTGACCGAGTCGTGGTCGAGGGTGACCCCGTGGGCTATCTCGTTGCGGCCCTCGACGAAGGCATCGATGTTGTATTGCTTCGGCGGCTGGGTGAGCCAGTCGCGCAACTGCTTGTCGACCAGCGCCCCGGTCTTCACGTAGTCGGCCTGGCTGGTGACCACCATGCGGTAACGGCGGGCGTCCATCGCGTCACTCCTGACGTGCGTGGCGAGGTGGGGCGGGGACTCAGGCTTTGCCGGCGGCCAGGACACGCAGCAGTTCACTCACGTCCTGGTGCCAGGCCCGCACTTCGGCGGGTGTGGGCGGCAGTTCGTACGTGTGGTGATGGCAGGCGGCGCTGAGGCCGGACCAGACGGCGTACCACTGGCGGGCGACGGAGGGGGTGACGTACCACTGCAGGCAGAGCATCCGGGTGCGACCGCGGCTGCGGGTCATGCGAGGGCTGACCGTCTGCCAGTAGGCGTCGAGGGTCTCGTCGAGAGCCAGACGGAGCAGCATCGCCGCGGCGCGTGCTCGGACACCGGGGGTGAGGGTGGTGTCGCCCGGTGGGTTGAGCAGGTGGTCGGCGGCGGCGACAAGAGCGTTCGTGGAGAGACCACCACGGGGCGCGGAGGACTGGGTGCGACCGGTCACCGGGTCTGCACCGCCTTGGCGAGCCGCTCCGTACGCCTGACCAGATCACGGTGGTCGCCGACAGGCGTGGTCGGAGCCTGGTGGGAGGCCTGGTTCAGCAGCCGGATCAAGTCCCGTGCAGACGCGCCGTGATCGCGTGCGATCGCGTTGAGTACGTCGGCCGGTTGTGCTCCTTCCATGCCCATCGCGATCGCGGCGAGGCTTGTGAGGGGACCGGGCCGGGTGACCTTCTCCTGAATCTTGCTCTGCTCCAAGCCCGCCTCGTGAAGGGTGCGCCGGGCGATGCCCTGGTAAGCGGCCTCCACGGCGAGGCGGCACATCGAGGGCAGCACCCGGTCGGCCACCTCCGGCGGCAGGTGCGGGTCGAGGGCGACGGCCCTCGCCTCGTCCAGCGCCTGGCTCACCGGGTCGCTGACGGGGACGACTTCAACGACGGAGTCGGGCTGCCGGGAGACGGCCATGACCGTGGCTCGCAGGCCGAGGCGGTCGATGGCTTCCCCGAGCCGGGCGTCGTGGGTGAAGACGACGACCTGCCGGTGCCGGGCGTACAGATCGAGGACCTTGGCGAGGCCGTCCACCTTCTCCGGGTCCATGGACTGCACCGGGTCGTCGATGATCACGAAGCCGAACGGACTGTCCTGGTGGGTGGCGCGAGGGATGAACAGGGAGAGGGCGAGTGAGTGCAGCTCGCCCTGGCTCATGACGCCGAAGGCGGGCGCGTCGGCGTCGTCCACGGAGACGGGAAGACTGACCTGTCGCTGCGGGCCGACGCCAGTGAGCCCGATCGCACCCAGCGAGACGCTGCTGCGCTCGCACAACAGCCGCCAGATCTGTCCGGACTGGTCGGCGAACGGCTTGAACCGGGCCTCCCGCAACTCGTCGGTGAGTGCGCGCAGCCAGGCGCGTACCGCCTTGACCTGGTTGGCGACGGGTTTCGCCGCCTGCGCGGCCTCCGCCTGCCCAAGCCACGTGGACAGCCGTGCCGCTACGGGCTGCCAACGCCCGTCCTGCGCCGTGATGCGGCCTGCGGCGGCGTCGCGCACCTGGAGACAAGCGTCACTGAGGACGGCCGCAGCGCGTTCCGCCCGGTCCGCCAGCTCACGCGGTTCAGGTACGGCGCGGCAGGCCGTCAGATCGCGCCAGAGCGCGGCGAGTGAGGCTTCGTCGCCCTGGAGCCAGGCAGGAGGCGATTGCGCCAGGTCGTGCACCTCCCGCACGGAGGCCGCCAATTCGCGGTGTGCGGTTTCGGCGTCGGCCGCCTCCGCCTGGAGTCTTTCGACCTGCGCGCGCGTCCGCTCCGCCCAGGCGCGATCCAGAAGATCCGTGCTGCCGCAGACCGGGCAGTCGGAGATGCCGGGATGGCGACGGCGGTGTTCCAGCGCGGCCTCAAGCAGCTTGATCAGCTGCCGGGCGTCCTCGGCGGAGCCATGACGGGCCTCGTCGGCCACGGCAGCCGCCGAGCGCAGCCGGGCCACGGCCTTCGTGACCGTCTGGTGGTCCGGACTCTCCATAGTGGCCAGTCGACGCAGTCGGGAGAGGTGCGTCTCGTCCGCGACACTGTGGCCTTTCAGCAGGGCCCGGACGACGTCGAGGTCGGGGCTCCGGCCGGAGAGGGCGGCGACGGCCTCCGCGGCGCGCGGGTCGTCCACCTCCGACAGCTCCTTGATCACCGTGGCGGTGAGGGCCTTGGCCGCGTTCTCGATCTCGGTGAGGGTCTTGGCCCGAGCCCGGGCCGCCGTGTCGGTGTCGCTGAGGAGTTCGAGGCCGAGGATCCGGGAGATCTCGTCGTGCAGGGTGGTGAGCGGCCCGTTGATGACCGCTCCGAGCTGGGCGTAGGGGAGGAAGGGCCGGTACAGCGACAACTGTTCGGCGTCGATCACGTCGTGCAGGTCTTCACCGATGGGCTTTCCGGCTTGTTCGACGACGGTACGGGACTCTTCAAGCCCTTCGCCGTGCCAGACCCGGCGTACGGTCACGGGCTCCTTGGAGCCGTCACTGCCGGCGTCGAAGCAGAGTTTGACAGCGACCTCGGGCGAGGAGTGCTCGTGGAGGTTGCGCCAGCCCTTCTTCCACACCTGAGTGCGTCCCTGCCAGCGGAAGTTGTCGCCTGTCAGGGCCATTTCCGCGGCCTCGGCGAAGCTCGACTTGCCGGAGCCGTTGCGGCCCGTCACCAGTGTCAGCCCGGGTCCGGGATGCAGCTGGACAGTGGCGGCGGGCCCGATGCCGCGCCAGCCGGCGGCGGTGATGGACCGTATGTACACGGTTCCGGAACTGCCGCCGCTCCGCTCCTGCGGGGCGGGCAGCAGATCGCGCAGCTGGGCCTGTTCCTCCGCGGACAGCCCGGATTCGTGCAGGCGGGCGAGGAGGAGATCACGCAGGGCGGTGTCGCTCATGGCTCGGCTTCCTCGGGTGCGCTGGATGGCTGCGGCGGGTGTGCCCGAGGTGTCGCCAGGGGACGGTGCGCCATTGTGGGTACGAGCATGACGTGCGTCTGTTAGCACTGTCAACGTACTTATGAAATTCGCAGCAACTAGAGATGTGTACGTATGTTCTAAGGTTTTACCTGCCGAGCCCGCATGGGGATCCCCGAGGTGTCAGCGCCCGGCGGTCCCGACCGCCCGTGTTGCGATTTTCGCATCTCGCTCGTATGGTGAACTCATGGGCGAAACTGTGACGGACCGTGTACGCAAGGTCATGGACGAAGCCTCGGTCAACCAGTCGGCGTTCGCCGAGGGCATCGGGCTGAGTCCCGACAAGTTGTCGAAGTCGCTCAGTGGTGTCCGCAGGTTCACGTCTCTCGATCTCGCCCGGATCGCGGAGTACGGCAACACCACGGTCGACTGGCTGCTGACCGGCCGTGAGCCGCTGCGCCCCGCCATCGCGGCCCGCACCAGCGCGCCCGCGGTCGGCGAGCACAGCCTCGACAGGCTCAAGGACCTCGTCGAAAGGTTCACCACGGCGCACGAGGTGCTGGAGCTCCTGGACCTGTCGCCCGAACTGCCGGAGCTGCCCTCTGTCCGCCCGGACCTCAAGCGTTACGTCGACCAGGGCGTGACTCTCGCAGAGGACGCACTCACCCGACTCGCCGCCGCAGGCACTCCAGCGATCGGCGGCCTGGACACCGCCGATCTGCTCCAGGCTCTGGAGCACACCTTCGGTGTTGACGTGGCGAAGATCGGTCTGCCCGATGGAATCGACGGCGCTGCCTGGCAGGCGGACGGATTCCGACTCGTCATGGTCGCGCGAACGAAGGTGCCGACCCGCCAGCGATTCACCCTCGCTCACGAACTCGGGCACATTCTGGCCAGGGACGCCCAGGACCTGCTGACAGAGACTCAACTGTCCCCGGGACGCCAGAAGGACCTGACCGAGGTGCGCGCCAACGTGTTCGCCGCGAATCTCCTGATGCCCCGGAGTGAGATCGACGCAGAGGTGAGGGAAGGCGATCTCACGGACGAGCAACTCACCTCATTGGTCGTGAGCTTCCAGGTGTCTCCCAGCGCTCTCGCGGCACGGCTCGCGCAGTTGGGCGTGATCGCCCCCGGGACGGCCGACAGGCTGCGCGGGCTCACGACGCAGGACTGTCACTGGCTGACCGGACAGAGCGACCTCTTCGAGGCCCGTGCCACGTGGTCGCAGGCCAAGCGATTGCCTTTCCGCCCGGCGCAGTTGCTGTATGAGGCGTACCTCGCGGGGGACACCACCCTGCGCCCGCTGGCCGCATACACGGGCATGGACGTCGACAGGATTCGCGAGGCGCTCGAACCCGAACCGGCTCCGCAAGAGGGCGCGTCATCCAGCACCGATGTGGATGAAGGGGACCTGGTCTACCAGCCATGACGCGCCACTGTTGGTTCCCCGACAACACTGTGCTGTGCAATTTCGCCGCCGTCGACCGTCTGACCCTGCTGGAGAAGGTCCTTGACGGTCGCGGCCGTTGGACGGAGGCCGTCGCGGCCGAGGCCGAGCAGTCGACGCGGCACTGGCCGAAGCTGAGTCAGGTGACCGCCGACGGCTGGCTCGGCGAGCCCATTGAGATCGACGACCCCGCCGAGACCGCCCTGGTGGACCGCGTCCGCCGTGTCGTCTTCGCGGGCTCCCCGTCCCGACCCCTGCAGCACCTGGGTGAGGCGGAGACGCTCGTGGTCATCGAGCATCGCAGCGGATTCGCGAGCTCTGTGTGGATCACCGACGATGGCGAAGCGGGCCACTACGCGCGCCGCAGGGGCATCACCGTCAAGGACACCGTCGACATCATGCGCGAAGCCGTCGTGGACGGCCTCGTCATGGCCGATGACGGCCACCGCCTCCTCCTGGGAATGGAACAGGCCGGACGTCACCTGCGAGGTGTTCCGCACAGAGCGGATGATCTGTTGCGCTGAGACCGTGAGGGTGCACGTGGCCCGGTGTGCGCGCCGGTGGCGAGCAGGATCTGCCTGACCTTCACCGGTGTACGGGCCCACGGTTCGGCGCTCTTCTTGATAGTCGGGGTTCCTGCCCTCGGTCTTCAGACCCGAGTAGGCGTCCGAGGGGAGGAGGGGCGAGTGCGGAGTGGTGTGCTGGTAGCGACCGTCCCACCACGAGGGGGAAAGCCAGCCCCGGGCTGACCCGAGCGTTGCTGGACGAGCTGGCCCTCGTCATGGTGGTCAGCGCAGTACTGAGCCGATCCAGGCCGTCGCCTGCTCAGGCATGGTGCGGGTGTCGACGCCGAGGACGTGGATATTGCCCAACAGGCCTTTGGGGCCACGCACCTTGAGGGTTCGCTGGGCGTGACTGCCCGGCTGAGGATGGACGATGACGGCGAGCGGGGCGTCGGCGGACGCGTAGCCGCTGCTGTAGGTGAGGAGCTGGTGGACGTCGGCCGCGTTCACGCCGTGGCGGTCGTAACGCTTGTACTTAGCGTCCACGGGCAACAGCGTGCGATGTGCCGTGTCGTGTACTGGAAGGCTGAGCAGGAGATCGGGGCGGAAGGTCGAGGCACTGCCCAGGTCTCCGCGGACTGTGATGCCGACGCCGCTTCCGCCGGGCACGGCGTGGCCGCCGTTCGGGCCGACGGCCTCGGTGCCGAGACGGCGGACGACGGCTTCCCAGAGGGCGGGCATGGCGAGCAGGAGACCGTCCGCCTGGGTGCCGTGGTCGGTGAGCAGATCGGTCACGCCTCCGCCGCGCAGCAGCAGGCGGGCCCAGGTGTGGGCGGGCCGGTAGCGGGCGTTCAGGCGCGTGTAGTTAGTACGGTCCAGAGCGCGGAGCGCCGCGGCCGGGGTCAGGGCCTGCGGAAAGGCGCCGGCGGCGCCGTGCAAAGCGCGCGCAAGGCCAGGACTGGCGGTCAGGGTGAGCGCCGCCTTCAATGCGCTCCCCAGAACGCGGTTGTCCCAGATGTCTGCCTCCCGGTCGAAGGTGCGGACGTGCAGCTGGTCCAGTTGCCCGTAGCGGCGGGTGGCCTGGGCAGCGACGTCCAGGCGTCCCCGGAGCACCGGTTCGACACTCCGGTGGTGTACGTAATCCCGGCGCAGTCCCTCCCGCAGCAGCCGCTCGCACTCTTCGAGCAGGGCGGTGGCGACCAGATCGGCGTAACCGTCGGGGCCGGTGGCCCACCGCCTGGCCGTCGCTGGGACGGGCGTGCCGAGGGCGTAGGCGAGCCAGTTCATGAGCTGCTCTCCCGGAATGGCGAACTTGGGTGCGATGACCACGCGAACACGGTCCAGGACCAGGACCCCGACGGTCGCGTCGGCCTTGAGCCGCCACCCTGTGCGCTCCCTGGTCAGGGTGAGGCAGCCCCGTGCCTGGAGGGCGTGCAGGCGGTCGACGTCCCGGGGAGTGAGCTGATCGGGTTCCAGCGGGGCGGACTCGTACTCGCCGAGCTGGACCGGGGTGCGGTCAGGCATCCGGGCCGGGAACGCCGCTGGTGAACTCGGTCGCCAGCGCGTCCGCCAGGTCCTGCGGGGGCATGAGGAGCGGACGCCCGGTCTCGGCGTCGACCAGGCCGCCGAGGATTCGGTGCAGCAGTTCCGCCCGGCCGAGGCAGTAGTCCTCCAGGAGCGGGATCACCTCGTGGTGGAAGGCCGCGGCCAGATCCTCCTCGGTGGCGATCGGCTCACCGTCGCGCAGCAGGTAGGCGTGCCCGATCTGGTGGTCGGCGTCGAGATGGCGGGCGATGCGGGTGTTGAGGGACTCGAAGAACGCGGCCAGATCCAGAGGGCCGACGGTCCCGGACACCGCGTCCGGATCCGGGCCCACGGGCAGGAACGCGAAGCGGCGGCGAACTGCGGCGTCCAGGTGGCTGATGCTTCGGTCGGCGGTGTTCATCGTGCCGATGACCCGGACGTTCGGCGGGACGGAGAAGCGTCGATTGCTGACGGGCAGGGCGACCGGCAGGTTCCGCTTGTCGAGTTCGAGGAGCGTGATCAACTCGCCGAAGATCCGCGGCAGGTCACCGCGGTTGATTTCGTCGATGACCAGCAAGAACTTCTGGTCGGGATGGGCGGCGGCCCGGCTGCACAGGCTGTGGAACAGGCCGTCCGTAAGAGCGAGGGTGAGCCCCGGGCCGGTGGCGCTCAGGTCCGGCTTGAAGCCCTCGACGAAGTCCTCGTAGCCGTAGGAGGGATGGAAGGTGACCATGCCGACACGGTCGCCGTGCAGCATCTCGGCCTGCGCCTCCGCACGTTGGCGGGCGTCGGCACCGAGCACGTCCGCGCGGCCGTCCAGGGCGAGGGCGGCGCCGAGCGCGAGCCGGGTCTTGCCCGTACCGGGTGGTCCATGCAGGATCACCTGCCCCTTGCGCTCCAGCGCGTCCAGTACGACCTGCACGTCGTCGGGCAGCGCGACCGGCGCGCCAGCCTGTGCCTGGCCCGTGCCCGGGACGGAGTCGGAGCCGGAGGCGGCGCTGTGTGCGGTGAACCTGGCGAAGAGGGACGGGTCGACCTTGGCGAAGGTGGACCGCCACCCATGCTGGGGCTTCGACAGTTTCTGCGCGTGGGAGAGGTCCCAGGCCACCGGTACGACGTGGTGGAACTCCGGCCGGTCCGGGTCGTAGCGGTAGCTCCCGTCGACCCGGCCGGTGGCCAGCACCTCGTCCGTCCCGCGGTTGGCGACGACCCGGTCTCCCGCCTCCAGGTCCCGGAAGGCCAGCAGCCGGCGGGCGAGGGTCAGGCTGCCGCCACTGCTGCGCGGCCAGTGCGCGTCCAGGGCCTGCTGTAGTTCGGTGTCGCTCTGGTACTGGCTGAGATCGCCGAGCTCGTCCCACCCGACGCAGATGAACCCGCCGTCCCGGCATTCCTCCCACAGACGGCCACGCTCGCCGGGGGCGATCTTCCAGATGGAGCGTTGCCGGGGATTGAAGTGCTTGTACAGGAAGCGCATCACTTCCCGTCCCGTCCAGCCCTCGAACTCCTCACGGCTCCGCACGAGTTCTCGCAGTTGTCGGTTCGTGCGCGAGGCGGGGACGCCGGCCTGCGCTTCGCCGCCGAGCAGCGTGATGAACGTCCGCAGATGCTCGGCCGCGTAGATTGGCAGGAAGTGCTGCGGGAAGTAGGTCGCCAGGGACTTCGTCACCAACGTCGGCCCATACCGCAGCACTTCGAGGTCGTCCAGAGCCTCGAAGTCTCCTGCCCCGACGGCGTCGAAGGCCCGGACGAACTGTCCGCGCAGTTCCGCCCATGCGTCCTGCGGATCCATACCCCTCAGCGGAGCGGCCAGCCGCCATTCGCCGGAGTTGTGGTGGTACATGATGTGCTTCGCGGCACTGCCGCCCTTGATGCTGCCCAGGTGGGGAGTGCCGAACTCCATGAGCCGGCAGTACGTCGGCCCCGACCCGGGCGGCGCGCCCTGCCCGAGGGCGTAGCGCTCCAGCGGTAGCTCTGCCCATTCCTCCAACGGAAACTGGGACAGCACTTGCTTGCGTTCGTCCTCGGCAGCCGACTCGGTGTCCGCCACGGTGGTCCGGTCGAACTCGGCCGCTGCCGTGGGTACATCCACCCCGTCGTTTGTCATGGGGGCCATGATGCCGGAGGGCGAGGTGGCGTTCCCCATACGCGGCGAGACTGGGCAACTTCCTGCGCTGGCACCGGACGCCACGGCGATCTCACAGGCTGGCTAGCCCTATCTGAATCGACGCCCCCGGCTTGGCCTTCTGCACGGAGGCAATTGGCCGAGTTGCAACTTTTGGCGACACAGCCGCAGACGGGTCAACGTCGGCCAGCCGTCGCCATCGGATGGCATGGCGTTGACGGGAGCATGAGGCATGAGTGTTAGCGATGTCAACAGACTTGCCCTGTCGTGCGCGTACATGTCTGTGTACGATCCGCTGGGTGGTTACGGGAGGTTGAGTTGGGGAGTGACCAACCTGTCCGAACATGCAGGAAAAGGTCGGGGTCTCCGGGAGGAGAGGTGCGGTGACCGGAGGCCCCTGGTGCTAAGACGGGGGATCGAACCTTGTTGCTGCCACCCCGGACGCATCCGGGGGCTGAGCGGCAACGATGGTGCCCGATGTGTCCAACGCCGGCGCCGGAACCAGCTTCGGGGAAGCGTGGGATTCGCTAGGGTCGCAAACACGGCACCGCCAGTGACGGGCAGGCGCCGACGGGGGAGGAGTGACGTTGAGCGGTGCAGGGAGAAGTTGGGCCGATCATCCATTTGTGGTGTTCCTGGGCGTGGTCGCCGCTGCGATCGGCGTGATTGTCGGAATCAAAGAACTGGCTGCCTCTTCAGAGGCTCCGCCTTCAGCCTCGGCACCAGCCGTGACAACCCCGAGCAGCACGGTTTGGCCCAGCGACGACACCGAGGAATCGCCCACTCCGTACGAAGGCGCCACCCAGTCTCCGGACGAGGAGGCAACCACACCAAGTTCGACGCCCAGTAGGCCTCCTACTGAGGAGACCCCTCCCGATGGTCAGGAGCCCGAATCGCCGCAACATACGGGCGCTTTGACCGTCCTGGTCAAAATGGGCCGGGGAGGAAAGGTGGGCCCGAACTCTTGGAGAGCTGGGGCAGAGCCTGGCGCCAACACCGAGGTCTACGACGCGACGGGAAGACTGGACACGGGATGCTACGTGCAGTGGACCCTCAAACATGACGGCAAGGAGGTACAGAAACACACCAGTAGCCGATGCCGACCGCCGAGCATCACGCTCTTCAACTTCGAAGACGGCCTCGAACCCGGCTCCTACACCCTGACAGCTGAGGTAACGACCGACTGGCAGCAAACGGGAACCGATACGTTCTCCTTCGACGTCGTGCCAGCCTGAATGTAAGCCGAGAGCTTTCCAAGGCCGCTGGGATTTGAATCAGTTCGGTTCTGACGCAACCGTATGAACCCGGGTGACCGTCTATGGTTCATCTTCACCTCGCCGGAGTCGGAAGTCGCCGCGGTCGGCGATGTCGTCGATGAACCGTCCGAGGCAGACCCGGCGGATCTTCAATTCACCTACCGGGTCAATGTGCTCCTGCTGCCCGGACCCACGGACACCTTGTACGGCAACCGGTGGGCCGGGACGAGTTGGAACTCGGCCAGGTGCGGTCGGTGTAGGAGGTCAAGCCGGAGGCGTTGAAGATCCTGCTGGAGCGGGCCGGTCTGTGACGTGACCGCGTGTACGGGGCAGGGGTTACCAGGGTTCCAGCCCGTGCTCGGCCGGGACCCCCCTCGCAGGGTTTGGTTGTCCTCAACGGCATTGGCTGCCGGATTGACCGGAAGTCGCGTCCGGCCGCTCGCCGTGCTGGTCGATCTCCGCCCAAACCGTCTTGCCGGAGGGCGGGCGGGGCTCCGTGCCCCAGCGGTCGGCCAGTGCGTCGACCAGGAGCAGGCCGCGGCCCGACTCGTCGTCCGGACCCTGCTCCGGGGAAATCGCGGGGTGACACTCGCCCCGAGTGTCGCTCACCGCGATACGAAGGGTGCCGACCGCCTCGTCCAGCGTCAGTGCCAGCAGGAAGTCGCGGCCCTGGACGCGGCCGTACAGTGCCGCGTTGGCGGCGAGTTCGGCGACGATCTGCTCGGTCCGTTCGGTGACGGCGGGTGACACCTGCCAGGCCTGGAGCCGCTCGACGGTGAGCAGTCGGGCGAGGCGGGCGCCGCGGCGGGTGGAGGAGAGTCGCTGGGCGAAAGTGTGTACGGTAACCGGGATTTGGGGCGTGGGGGCGTTCATGGGGCAACCGTGGCGGGCGTGTGGGGGCGCCTTCCAGGGGTGCGGCCCGTACGGTGCGTCAGCGTACGGGGACATTCTGTAGACGGTACGGCGATCTTGCCGTCACCCTGGGTGAGTCGATCGTGGGGAACAGCGCACGTACGCACCTGGAGGTGGCCGCGTATGAACGACGGTACGGGGAGCTTGGGCGACGACGATGACCTGACGGCCGGTGACGTCGAGCGGGAGCCAGACCCCTCCGACAGTCTGCGTACCTTCGGGGCCGTCGTCCAGGCCCTGCGTGAACACGCCGGGCTCAGCCGCGCCGAGTTCGGGGACCGGGTCCGGTTCTCCAAACACACCGTGGAGTCAGTGGAGTTGGGGCGCCGGATGCCGGACGAGTCCTTCGTGGAGCTGGGAGAGGAGGCGACGGGCAACACGGGGGCGATGCGGAAGTCGGCGAAGTTTCTTACGCGGGGGGAGGCGGGGCTGGCGGCGTGGTTCCGGCGGTGGGCTCGGCTGGAGAGGATCGCGGTCAGTCTGTGTACGTATGAGTGCAGGCTGGTGCCAGGGCTTTTACAGTCGGAGGGGTACGCGAGGGCGGTGTTCGGCAACAGCATTCCGCCGTTGTCGGACGACCAGTTGGAGGCCCAGGTCGCTGCTCGTTTGGAACGCCAGAAGCTGTTGCGTGAGAGGCCGAACGTCCCGTTCAGCTTCATCGTTGAGGAGCACATCTTCCGGCGGCGGCTCGGCGGAACCGAGGTGACACGGGGCCTGCTCGACCACGTGCTGGAACTCACTGCCCCACGCAACGTGACGCTTCAGATCATGCCGCTGGACGCCGAGTTCCACGCGTGCCTGGACGGGCCTGTGCGGCTTCTGGAGACGCCGGAGCGTCGGCGGCTGGCGTACTCGGAAGGACAGCAGAACGGGCGCCTGATCAGCGACTCGAAAGAGGTGAGCCTCCTCTATCAGGGCTATGACACACTGCGCTCGCAGGCCCTGAACCCCCAAGACTCGCGGGGCTTGTTGGAGCGAATGCGAGGAGAGCTATGAGCGCGACGGAACTCGCCTGGTTCAAGTCCAGCTACAGCGGCACCCAGGGCGACGACTGCATTGAGGTCGCCGTCACCGAACAGGCCATCTGTGTAAGGGACTCCAAAGATGTGGCGCGGCCTTACTTCGCGGTCGGGCGTGAGGAGTGGTCGCGGTTCGTGGGGTTCGCCGCGCGTTCCTGAGCTGGGTCGTCCCGGCAGTCGCGTGGTCACGTTCACCGCCGGGACACCGGGTCAGTGGAGGTCGGGTCCGCCCGCCTCAGCTATCTCGTCGAGCAGACTGATCTTCTCGTCGGCGTCGTCCGGGCCGTCAGGGCTGGCGTCGGGAAACGATCCGGCTGCCTCCTCGTCAGCGAGGTGCGGGTACTTCTCCAGGAGGAACCGCCGCCGGTACGCCATCTCGGCGGCGTCGACGATCCCTTCCAGAGTGGTCCAGTTGAGGGTGCTTCCGACGACGATCCCGAATGCGGGTACGGCCTTGCCGAGCCCCTTCTTGGTGAGGCGGAAGCCGAACGCCTTCGCGAACTGCTGGGAAACCTTGCTGACAACCGCGTCGTTCAGGACCTCCCACGTCTTGCCGCGGAAGAGCGCTTGGGTGAGCCGCGAGATGTCGGCCATCGCGGCGTTCTTGGCGGTGGCCGAGCTTGCCGTCCCGACGTTGACGACGGACATCACGAAGAGCTTCTCGGCGGGCTCTTCGGGGTCGTAGCCGTAGAACAGCGAGACCTGGCCGACGGCGCGGGACGCGAGTCCGAGGACGACCGCGGCATCGGCGACGAAAGCGCCCGCGATCGCACCTCCCGAAGGCGCTGCGGCGGCACCGGCGGAGGCGGCGATGACGAGCTCTCCCCCAGAGATCACAAGTCCCGCGCCCGCTCCCGAGAGCGCTGCGGCGGCCGGGAAGTACCAGCTCGCCGCCCGTCCACGGACCGCGTCGACCTGTTCGAGGTCGAGGCGGCGCAGGTCGCGGAGGGACGCGACGTCGTGCCCGCGCTTCTTGTGGAGCGCCACCACGCGTTTGGGGGACAGGCCCGCTCGCGAGGCCCGCCCCAGCGTCTTCTGTATGGATTGAACGGCAGTGCCGCTCCAGTCCGGCAGGGCGTCGGCCGTTTTGCGCGTTCCGGCGCCGACTTTCTGAGCGCCCTTGGCGACGAACTGCTGTCCACGTGAAACCGCCGACTTGGCCCGCGGGTGGTTCTCCAGTTGCTTCGCGGCACGCTTGCCGAACTCCGCGACGCCGTTGGCCACGTGTTCGCCGGCGTTTCTCATCCCTTGCGACAGCGGGCGGCCCTTGAACTGCTGGACGGCACGCCATGCGTCGAGCTCGTAGTCCGAGGGCAGCTGATCGGGCTGCTGCGGGTAGTGAGGGTTGCTCATGGTCCCCCCTGGGGCGTGGATGGTGATGCACGAGCGGGTGACTCGCCAGGTCAGGTCGTCGAGAGCTGTCAGGCTGGGTGGCGGGGGCCGCGGCCTGGGGGTGGTGCGAGGGTGGAGGTGTAGTTCTCGCCGTCCACCAAGGGGTTGTCGAGGGTGAGCCCGGCCTCGGCCATACGGTCGTACTCGGCGAGGATCAGTTCCTTGGTGCGGTACGTGCCGTACTTGGCCTCGTCCTTGCGGCGGACGATGGGGAAGGTGTCGAGGATGTAGTCGACGTCTTCGCGGGAGATGCCGTAGAGATGGAAGAAGAGGGTGTCGAGTTCGGCTCGGATTACCCGACGGCGACCCTCGTCCCATCGGAAGGGGGCGTCGGTATCGCCGAGGTTCTGCGCGAACGCTGTCATGTCGTGCGAACTGTAGGACAGTTCTAGGATGCGCCGGCTGATGAAGGAGGTGTGGGACTCGATCATGCTGGGAGTCAGAAGTGGAAGCTGTTCGAGTTGGAAATAGTTGAGATTCGTTCCCCCAAGTTTTTGCCTCAACGTAAAATCGACAACCAAGGAAATTAGGTTTGCGTAGAGAATGCCTGGCGTGGTCTCTACTGCGGGCATAATGATATTTCCTGAATCGCCAAGCCCTCCAGCAGGGAATGCGTAAGCGATAAGAGTGCGTTCATCTGTGGCTCGGCAAATCTTGCGAAAGCCAATGAACCAATCCCTGTCCCATGCCTTGGTTGAGGAAATCTGGCTCACCTCAACCGAGGGTACCCAGTATCGGGGTAGCACAGAGTGATTGGCGCTCTGTTTCTCATGTGGCGTCAGGTCGCGGGTGGTTCCGTCCTCGCAGTATGTCGCCCACCGGTGATCGTAGTGATGCAACATCTTCGCCTCGTAGAGCGGCAGCATCTCAGTTGCCTCCCTGCTGAAGACATTGCCCTTGAGCGACCAGCCCTCTTCTTCAAGCTCTTTGCGCGTTCTGAACAGATGCGAGTCTTCAGACATGTGGAACATGCGGCCGATCTCGGCGGCCCAGGGATTTCCAGCGGGCTCGCCATGCCTGATAAGAATCGGGACACGGCGGTAGATTTCTAGCGTGATTTCCGCGTCTCGACGGGAACGGAAGACAGGGCAAGTTCCCGTGTTGGGATTGAGGAGAATGATCTCCTCGGGTGCGAGCGTGAAGACCTTCCCTGCGTCGTTCAGTTCGGCCGGGTCGCGGAGGAAGAATGCGAACAACGCTGCCGGTTCGCGCTGAGATCGACCGGCGAGGGTCAGGATGCTGAACTTCATACGGGAGTCCACGGCCGGGAAGAGACCGGCGCGGTTCTCAAAGTCGTACAATGCTGCGATCGAGCCGTTTTTCACCAAATCTTTGAAAAAATGCTGAGTGGTCGCATCGGTTGCAATTCCGGTGGGGACGATCATGCCCAGCCGACCCGGCGGGCCGAGTAGGCCGCGGTTGCCCTCTGAGAAGGCGGCATACGTGTTTACAGTCCCGAGGCCGGTGAGGGGATACTTCCCGGAATCGCGAATGAAGTGAGCTTCACCGTCTCCTTGACGTTTAGTCGCCGCGAACTCCTCGGCCAGGTCGGGACGTGTCTCGGGCAAGGCTGCAATAAGTGTGCGTCGGGCGGCTGCGTTGGGGGCGGTCGCGATCTCTACGTCCCGCTGCGCGAAGAACTCCTGCTCCTTGAGCTTGATCCGCTCCCACGGGGGATTGCCGAGAATGCAGTCAAAGCCTCTCGCCCATCCAGTGTGCTCATCCACGCCCGCACCTGACTCCGGTACGGAGAACACCTCTGGAAACTCAAGGTGCCAGTGAAAGAATCGGTACTGGGCCCTCAGACGGATGATCTCATCGTGCGTGGATTGCGGAGCGGCGTCGGCTGTCGGGTCCTGGAGGGCACGGAATACCTCCTCAGTCACCGCGAGCGGGGCGTCTGGTGTCTTGCGCCACATGAACGCGGCGCACCACGCGTCGGCCGAATGGAGGGCATGGACATACTCCGAAGACTGAGACCAGTTCCGGTAGTCGGCCTCCTGGCGGTTCACGTCGGCCAGCGTGTCGGGCGAGGCGCCCGTGATGCGAAGCAGACCCGTTGCGAAGGCAGCGTTGGTGATCTTGGCGTCGGTGTCCAGGTCGAACAGGCCGCGCTGACCCCCGCGCTCCAGTTTGTTCTGGCGTTCCAGCGCTTTGGCGAACCTCTTTTCGTCGCCTTCGACCGGCTTGAACGCGGCGTCAGGGATGCCGCCACGTAGCAGTGTCGGCGTCGCACCAATCAACGCGTTCCCATGCTTCACGTGCGCGTCCAGGAAGCCCAGCGGCTTCCCCGGTTCCAGCGCCTCCAACCACAGTGACACCTTGGCCAGTTCTACGGCCATCGGGTTGAGGTCGACGCCGTAGATGCACCAGGCGACGACCTCGTGAAGGGCATGGCGGACCGCATCTAGTGTGGGCTCCGGGTTGCGTTCCCGTACCGCCGCCACCTGCTTGGCGATGCGCCTCGCCGACGCCACCAGGAAGTGCCCCGAGCCGCATGCCGGGTCGCACACCGTCAGGGACAGCAGCTCGTTCACGATCGCGTCCGCCGGGTCGGTCGCCCCCGACTTCGATGCCGCTTTCTCGCCCCGCTTCACCGCGTCCCTTATCACCGGGTCCAGAGTCGAGTCCAGCAAGCACTCGATGAGTGAGGACGGGGTGTAGTAACTCCCCGTCGTCTTACGGGTGTTACCTGCCACCTCGACCAGCGTGAACGTACGGTCGGCGGTGCTGTGCTTGGGCTCCAGCTCCAGCAGGGACTCGTACACGGAGCCCAGCTCCTCCGCGTCCAGGTGCCGGTAGTCCACCGCGCGCCAACGCCCCGAGCTGCCGTCCCGCACCTGCGACAAGTGCCGTACGGCCGTCAACAAAGCCTCGTTGGACAGCTTCAGCCCGCGCAGTGGGGCGTCCGCGTCCGTGTCGTTGAACAGACCGCCGAGGCCGGGCAGGCCCAGCTCGGGGCGGCCCTTCTCGTCGCCGAGGGCGTCGAGGACGATGCGCAGGGCCTCGTACAGATCACCGTGGGCCGTACCCCGCCGCTTCCTTGCGTGTGCGCGCAGTCGGGCCGACGAGAAGTACGCCTCGTACCGTTCGCGTGCCTGCGGGTCCGCCTTCGGCGACAGCAGCGCGTCGCGGTCCTCGGCCACGAAGACGAACAGCAGCCGGTAGACGAGCCGCAGCAGTGCGGCCTGGAGGGCCTTCGGGCGGACGTCCTTGCGCAGGGCCGTGTTCTCCGGGTGACGCAGGAAGCCCGTACCCAGCGCGGTGATCGCATCCTGGACGCCCTTGCGGAGCTGGTCCAGGGCACGGGTGCCGGAGGCGATGGCCTCCGTGCGCCACTTCTCCAGTCGGCACGCGGACGGCGGCGCGTCCTCCGCCACCTCGAACCGCGACACATGCAGCACCCGGTACAGCAGCACGAACTCACTGAACAGTTCGCCGTCGAAGATCGCTTCGAGGTCGAACTCGACGTACGAGGCCGTGGCCAGTGCGCTGGAATCGCGGAGCAGTCGCACCTGACGGCCGTTGGTGAGGACGCCCCACAGGTGGGCCTCCGTGCGGTTCAGGCACTCCTGGAGCATCGACTGCGGCGGGACCGAACCGGCGCCACCGGGGCGCTTGTCGAGGTCGGCGTTCCAGGCTGTCTGGTGGATGAGGGCGTGCCGCCAGCGGTGGGAGACCGGGAACTTCTTCTCCGCGTCCGAGTCGGCGGTGATGCCCGCCGGGCCGATGTGCGTCAGCGGGCCGAAGCCCAACTCCCGCCAAAGCGGTGCCAGCCAGTCACTGCCGGCGCGGCCTGTCGGGTCGGCCGCCGGGAGGCCCGTCTCCCGGTCCTCGGGGAGGTGCTTGCGCAGGTCGCGCCAGAGCGGTTTCAGGTACTCCCAGCTGCGCTCGGCCTCGTCGCGTACCGAGCGGGAGGACGGCAGGCCGTAGTCGGCCGGCTTCGAGCCGGGGACGTCCTTGCCCTCGGAGATCCGTACCAGCATGTCGGCAGGCAGCAGCCCCCCGACCGTGTGGACGGCGGTGAACACCTGGTTGCGGGTGACAGCGGACATCAGGCGGACACCTCAGGAGCAGTCGCAGGAACAACGGGCAGGTACACGTACGCGCCGAGGATGTCGGCAGGCTTCTGCACGGTGACGGACAGTCCGCGGACGATCTCGCCGGACGCCTGGCGCACCCGGCGGTGCGAGGCATCCAGCTCCGCGGCCAGCTCCTCGCCGTACGTCTCCAAGTGGCTGTACACATCCGGGAGTTGGGTGAGCAGCCGCGTCATCGTGCGCTCTGCGTAGTGCCGGTCCGTACTCTCCGACGCTGTCGCGTCGAGCAACGCCCGCGCCCGCTCCGGCCGCAGCCACTCCGCCTTCCTCGCCGAGCCCTCGAAGGCGATCAGCCGGGCGTCTTCCGCGACCAGCTGCTTCTCGCCGCTGCGGGAGGGCAGCGTGAGGTGGAAGCGGTAGCGGACCAGGAGGAGGGTGGTGAGGGTGCCGACCGCGTCCGTGGTGACCACGCCGCAGCGGCGGGCAGGGCGGGCGCCGTCGGCCTGGGTGTCCAGGGCGGCGTTGAGGACGTGGGACGCGAGGGCGCCCACGACCGGGTCCGTCCGCACCAGGGCCGCCTCGCCGCGTGCCACCGCCGGGTCCGCACGGAACGGGATCGGGCGGTCCTTCTCGATGACCTCCGCGCCGACCGTCGGCGCCAGCGCGTCCCGCAGGCCGATGGGCGTGCCGCCGAACTGGGCCGTGAAGTCCTCGCCGTCGCCGCGGAGTACGGCACCGAGGGCGCCCAGGGACTCCCGTACGAACGTGTCGATCTCGCCCGCGCCGCCCAGCGCCTCCCGGACCGCCGCGACCTCGCGAGCCACCTCCTGCGGACGCACGGAGCGCTGCGCGAACCGCGAACGGGACGCCTTCTCACGCTCGGCCGCCGAGTTCCAGTCGCTGTCCAGCTTCGCCGTGCTCACCTTGAACGCGTCCGCGCTGAACAGCGCGTCCTGGTCCTCGCGGCCGCGCATCAGCAGCCACTCAACGATCGCGTCCGTGACGCCCGTCGACAACTCGTCGGGTACGGAGACGGAGATGCCGAGGTCCTTCTTGATCTGGCGGTGCTTCTTGATGAGGACTTCGAGGACCTTGCCGTCGATGCCGTTGTCGTCGCCGTACAGGGTGATGACACGGACCTGGTCCTTGCGCTGGCCGTAGCGGTCGACGCGGCCCTCGCGCTGGTCGTGGCGGGTCGGGTTCCAGGCCAGGTCGTAGTGGACGACGGCGTCGAAGTGGTGCTGGAGGTTGACGCCCTCGGAGAGGCAGTCCGTGGCGATGAGGACGCGGCGGGCGGCGGCGTCCGGGCCGGCCTCATCGGCGAGCTTCTCGATGCGCTCGATGCGCTGCTGCGGGGAGAGCGTGCCGGTGACCGCCTTCACGACGGTCTTGGCGCCGAGCGGGCCGCGCCTGCCGGACTCCTTGTCGTTCTCCAGCTGGGCGGCGAGGTACTCGGCCGTCGGGATGTAGCGGCAGAACACGATCGGGTTGTGGCCGTCCGCGAGCAGCGCCTTGAGGTGCTTGATCAGCGCCTTGAGCTTCAGGTCCTTGGCCGGGCCTTCCAACTCCTTGGCGATGTCCGCGAGTTCGGCGAGGTAGGAGCGTGGATCCTCGGTCGTCTCCGCGCCCGGTGCGACGTCCATGCCCTCCATCGCGTCGCTGTCGGCCGCGTCGCTGTTGAGGGGGGCGCCCAGCTTGTCGGCCTCCTCGGCCGACGCGGCGATCGCCGCCGCCGAGCGGGTCCGCAGCGTCTGCGCTGCGGCGCGCGGCGACGACACCAGGGAGCGGAGCAGAGCGATCGCCGACCACCAGGCGATGCGCGCTTCCCGCTTGCCCTGGCTGCCCGCCTGCTCGACGCGCTCACTCGCGTATGCGATCGCGTCGTCGAGCAGGGCCCGGTACTCCGGCGACAGCTTGTACGTCTCGTCCTTGAAGTAGCGGTCGGAGGGGAATGCCGTCCGCTCCGCGAGGGAGTCGTCGGTGAGACCGTCCTCTTTGGTGAGGTACTGGCGTACGTCCGCCCGCTTGCGTGCCACGAAGTGCTGCGCGAGGAGTTTCCTGCCCGCCTCCGAGTCAAGGCTCACGTGGGCCAGTTCGGGCTTGACCAGGCCCAGGAGATTGCGGAACGCGGACTCCTTGCCGCTGTGCGGGGTCGCCGTCACGAGCAGCAGGTGCCGGTTCTCGTCCGCGGAGACGCGGCGCAGCAGCTCGTAGCGGAGCTGGTTCTGCGAAGCCGTGGAAGTGTCGTCGGCGACCACGCAGGTGTGGGCCTCGTCGACGATCACCAGGTCGGGGCAGTGGCGAACGAAGTCGTCGCGGTGGCGCGGGGACTTGATGAAGTCCGTCGAGACGATGACGTGCGGGTACTTGTCGAAGAGGGACTGGCCCAGGTCCAGGCCCCGTTCGAGGCGCGAGACCGTCGAGGAGAGGACCAGCTCCGCGTCCATGCCGAACTTCGTGCGCAGCTCCTGCTGCCACTGCTCGGCCAGCGCGGGGGAGCAGAGCACGGCGAGGCCCGTCGCCTCGCCCTGCGCGAGGAGTTCGCTCGCTACCAGGCCCGCCTCGATCGTCTTGCCGATGCCGACATCGTCGGAGATCAGCATCCGGACCGTCTTCTGGCGCAGCGCCATGAGGAGCGGCACGAGCTGGTACGCGCGCGGCTCCACCGCGATGCCGGCCAGCGAGCGGAACGGTCCCGCGCCGGAGCGGAAGCCGACGCGCAGCGCCGTACGCAGCAGGCCCGCCGCCCGCTGGTCGCCGAGGTCGCTCGGCTCCGGCGGCGCGAACTTCGCCTCGTCCACCGTCTCGAATGCCGGGAACACGGCGGCGATGTCGTCGTCCGAGCCGCCCAGCGGACGCAGGACGAGCAGATCGGGCTTGCTCTCGGGGAGCACCACCCATTCCCGGCCGCGGGCCTTCACCAGGGAACCGGCGGAGTACGTGAGTGCCATGTGAGTCTTCAAGTCCTCGTGTTGGGTCCGACCGGATGGGGCGGGCGGTCAGTTGGCGGCCGGAGAGCCGAAGTAGCGGGAATTGGCGGCGGCGACGGCGTCCCAGTCGGCGTCGTGCGCGAAGCGGATGACGTCCCAGCGAGCATTGAACAAGCGGTCCTCGGCATCCTCGTCCCGGGAGCTGTCCTGCGCCTTGTCCGGGGAGTCCACGAAGACGGCCACGTTCACGCCGGGCAGGCGGTACACGTAGTCGGGGGTCGCCATCGCCTCGGTGAGGAACGAGCCCGGTTCATCCGGCAGCCGCAGGCCGCGCGCCTTTGCCCAGCCCAGGAAGTCGCCCTGAGCGGCCAGTTCGGCCGCCGATGTCTCGGCTACCGATGCCTCGACCGGTGTCGGCTCGGCGGGAGAGGAGGGGGAGGACTGGTCGAGCAGTCGCCGGTACTGCTCAGAACGCGACTCGCCGCGCGACTCCCGCCGGGCCGTCGCCGTCGCGAACCGCACCAGCAGGTCCCGCACCGAGTGGCGGTTGATGAGGGCGTGGTTGAGCTGGTTGCCGTACGTCAGCAGGCACTCGTAGCAGCCGAGCGCGCACGGCCGGTCCGGGTGCGGGCCGCCCTGGTCGGTGCCGTCCGCGTCGAAGTGGCAGATGTCCAGGGCGCGTACGGCAGCCTTCGCCAGGGCGTCGTCCTCCGCCTGGAGGCGGCGCAGCACACCCGCGCCGCCCTCGGCGGCCTCCGTGAACAGGATGCGGTTGCGGGGGCCGTCGTCCGGCGGCAGCAGCTCGCTGGACAGCTCGGCGTCCTCCAGCTCGAACGCGGCCTCGATGCCCCGTTCCAGGGCGTACATCAGGGAGAGCGCGACCGGCTCCGGCAGCGGCTCGTCGAGGGTGACGACGAGGATGTTGCGGCGGTCCTCCACGTACGGGATGACCCGCTTCTTGCGGCGCCGCTCGTTGCCGTCCGCGTCGACCACGGGCAGTTCGCTGGAGTCGCCGGACGCATCGGACGCGTCCTTGTCGTTCATCCAGCGGCCGTCCGCGAGATCCAGCCAGTACCCGGCCGGCTCGTCGTTCTTGGCGCGAACCCGGCCGATGTTGGTGATGCGGACGGTCGCCGAGTCGCCGTACGCCACGTCGGCGAGCGGCGCGCCCGAGGCGTCGGAGACCGACGCGTTCAGACGGCCCGAGCGGGTGCCGTGGTCCTGGAAGCGGTACGACGTCTCCAGCTTGTAGCCGGCGCGGCGCCGCTCCTCCTCGTCGGACGAGATCCGCTCACGGCGGGTGGTGTACACGGTGTGCAGGTGGAGCAGGCCGTATGTCGCCGAGCCCAGCGGTTCGTGGCACATGGCGCAGCGGTCCTCGAGCTGCTCCGGGTCGTGGTGGTAGCCGCACTGGGCGCAGCGGCGGGCTTCGCTGGTCGCCAGTTCGCCCGAGGAGTCCGGCGGTAGCTGGATGCGGGTCACCTGGTAGCGGGCGCCCTCGTGGTAGATCAGCGCGCCGGGGCCGAACTCGCGGATCGCGAGGAAGCGCGGCCGCTGGAGGTAGTCGCCGTCCCCGCGGCGGCGGCCGATGGTCGGGATGTACGCGGCGAGCGGGAGGCGCGGGAAGCTGTAGCCGGGCAGGAAGCCCTCGGACGCCAGATAGCGGTACGGGTTGAAGTCGGAGAGGACCGATTTGCTGTCGGCGCTCTCGTTCATCAGCAGGTTCAGCTGTGTCTCGGCCTCACGGCGGCGGGCGTTGGCACGGATGCGGTCGCCCTCGGTGAGGCTGTAGTCGAGGCGGCGCCTGTTCTGGATGTACTGGTCGTCGAGCGCGGAGCGGAACAGCTGCCGCCAGCGGTCGAAGGCCCGGTCGAAGCGGGTCGCCACCGTCCGTACACGGTCCTGGATCCAGTCGTCGTGCCACCACGTGGTGTCGGCGAAATCGGGCAGGAGCGGGCCCAGGACGCGCAGGGCCGCGTCGACGGTGCGGCGCCGGGCGCTCTCGTCGAGGGAGGCCGCGAGGATGTCCGGCAGCAGCTCCAGCGCGGGGTTCGGGCGGTCACCCGTGTCCGGGTACGACACGTCGAGCACCTCGGGGACGGCACGGCCCAGCTTCAGGCCGGCCTCCGCGATCCAGATGCCCTGGAGGTGGGAGAGCACCAGGTCCTCGTTGGCGAGGTCCAGACGCGGCGGGGCGACAGCGCCCGCGACCATGCGCTCCGAGCGGCGGAAGTAGTACTGGTCGTGGCTGTTTCCCGTCGCGCAGTACGTGGTGACGAGGGCGGGCTGGCCGCTGCGGCCCGCGCGGCCCGAGCGCTGCGCATAGTTCGCGGGTGTGGGCGGTACGTTGCGCATCATCACCGCGTTGAGCTGGGAGATGTCGACGCCCAGCTCCATCGTCGGGGAGCAGTACAGCAGTTTCAACTCCGCCTTGCGGAAGGCCTCTTCGCGCTGCTCCCGCTCCTGGGGCGAGACCTGCGCGGTGTGCTCGCGCGCGAACAAGCCGGACAGGGTGCCTGCCGTGTCCTTGTACAGGTCGCGGAAGAAGGTGTTGACGCGCGGGCCGTCGCCGCTCTGGTAGGTGCGGGTCAAGGGGTCGTGCGTGCCCCGCTCGCCCCGGCCCGCACGCCACACGAGGGACTGGGCGGCCACACGGTAGCCGGTCGAGGTCGGGGCGGAGGACCTGCGGTAGCGGCCCGCGCGCTGCGGGGCCTCCGTCACCTCCTTCACCAGACCGGCCTTGGCCAGAACCTTCAGCAACTCCTCGATGACCATCTGGAGATCGGCCGGATCGAGCGTCTTGAACGACGTGTCCGCACGGCGCAGGTACTTGCCGAACTTGCCGCGCGCCGACAGGAACAGAGCCGAGCGGTCCATGCCCGGGCGGGACGGGTGCGGATAGGCCGTGCCGACCTTCGGCTTGTCGGCGGCGGACAGCACCCACGGGTCGATCAGCCGCTCCTCGCTCGCCCGCTGGAGCGAGTCGAAGTCGTCACGGAAGTACGAGACGTCGATGGCGAGGGAGCGGCGCATCTCGTTGAGCAGCGCCTTCATAACCTCGGCCCGCAGTGCCGGGTCGGCGTCGCGCAGCGCCTCGTGCGTGCCCGCCCACCGGTCCTGCTTGGCCGCCACCCACTCCAGGTCCTCGTAGCCGATCTCCAGCAGGCCGGTCTGCTCCAGGTTCGGCATGGTGATACGCCAGCCGCGCTCGAGATCCAGATAGAGCCGGAACGCGATCACGTCACGGAGGGTCTTGGCGGCGTTGCGGGCGAGGGAGGGCGGCAGATCGCTCTCGCCGGTGTAGTCGGCCGGCTCGATGGCGAGCGCGTTCGTCACCGACGAGGCCAGTTCCTCGTGGTGGACGCCGTCCTCGCCCGCGTCCAGAGCCGCCCGGTACAGGGCGCCGCGCAACTGCGTGATCTGTACGAAGTCGTTGAAGTGACCCGCCTGGAGGGACGCGTCCTGCCGGTTGTCGACGAACGTGAGGAGCTTGCGCGCCTCCTTGTCCAGGCTTTCCTCCGGCACCGACTTCAGCGAGCGCACCACCGACGCGGAGATCAGCGAGGTCGCGGAGGACCGGCCCTCCTGGTCGAGTGTCGCCAGCTTCGCGAAATCCCGCCCGCGCGTCTGCTCGTACGCGACCCCGCAGTGCAGACAGAAAAGGAAGGGGGAGGGGACGAACGCGGCCTGGAGTTCGCCGCTCCCTTCGCGGCCGCGCGGATCGACGGTGACGGCACGCGGCACCCGGTCGCGGTACGTCTTCTTCACGACCTCCTGGCCCTTGTCGTCCAACTCCAGCCAGGACTCGGGCAGTCGGCGGTCGTCCACGGCGTACTGGACATTGGACGGCCACGCCCGCTCGTGGTCGACATACAGATAGCCGTCGCCCTGCCGACCGCCCGTCGCGGAGGTGTCCCGGCGCGCCTCGTACCGGACCTCGCCGTCCTTCTCGGTGCGCCACACGGTCAGATACTCCTGACCGCACTCCCGGCAGAACGCCAGCGGCATCAGCAACTTGCCGTCGCTGCCCGGCTGTTCGAGCTGGTACGAGCGGGTGAGGTGGCGCGAGAGCTTGTCCTCCAGGGTGACGTACACGGTGTCGCCCTTGGAGAGGAACTGGTGCAGCCGGAACGCGAACAGCGGCCGTTCGGTCACCGGGTGCAGCGCCTGCGAGCCGGCCTCCAGAGTGGCGCGGATCGCGGCGACACATTGCTCCTCGGCGACCCCGGACTCCTCGTGCAGCTCCTTCGCCGCGACCTCGATCTTCGTGGGCTGCTGGCGGATCAGCTGCCCGGTGTCCTCGTCGGTGGCCAGGCCGAAGCGGGTCTCGATCCAGCGGGCCAGCGGGTCGCGTACGAGATCGTCGTACGCGCGCGGCGCGGCGGGGGAGTTGAGTCGCTCGGCGGGAACGGTGTCGGGTGTTTCGTGGGTCGCGCGGACCAGGGTCTCGCCGATGACCCGCTCCGGGCGTACCGGCGTACCGAACAGGGTGCTGGCCACTCCGGCGACGACCTTCTTCTGGTCGTCGAGCGTGCCCTCGGTCGACATGGTGGCCGATGTGCCGATGCACTGCAGTTCCTGGGCCTGACAGGCCTCGCGGACGCGGCGGATCAGCAGGGCGACGTCGGCGCCCTGCCGGCCACGGTAGGTGTGCAACTCGTCGAAGACCAGGAACTCCAGGCCCCGCGCCATCTTGATGAGGCTCGCCCGGTCGGCCGGGCGGGTCAGCATCAGTTCCAGCATCACGTAGTTGGTGAGCAGGATGTCCGGCGGGTTGTCGCGGATCTCCTTGCGCTTCTCGTCGTCCTCCTGGCCCGTGTACCGGGCGAAGGTGACCGGTTCGCGGCCCGCGCCGTAGCCGTCGCGCAGATACTTCTCCAGCTCCTTGAGCTGGCTGTTGGCGAGCGCGTTCATCGGATAGACGATGATCGCTCGCACCCGCTTGGGAGCGTTCGGTCCCTCGGTGTCCCGCTGATGGAGCACCTTGTTCACGATCGGGACGATGTACGCGAGCGACTTGCCGGACCCGGTGCCCGTCGTGAGGACGTACGACGCACCCGACGCGGCGGCGTCGATGGCCTCGCGCTGGTGCTGGTGGAGTGTCAGCGGGCGGCCGTCGGGGACCGTGCCGCCCTCGGTCTTCTTCGCCTGGAAGATACGGGCGCACTCGCCGTGCAGGACCTTCTGCCCGGCGAGCTCGACCACCGTGCCGCCGCTCTGGAAGAACGGGTTCAGCGACAGCCACGGGTCGGGCCACTGCGACTTGCTGTTGAGGTCGTCCTCGACGAACGCCGCGATGCGGTCGTCACGGATGACGGTGCCGCCCTCGGTGAAGGAGCGGTAGTCCCTGATGAGCGTGCGGTGGACGCCGAAGACATCCATGCCGGCGCCGGAAGCGGTGACGGCCGCTGGCTTCGGAGCGGGTGCCGGGCGCTCGGGCGCCTGCGTGGCCGCCGAGGTGCGCAGGGGGAGGACCGGGTCCAGGGCGGCCCAGTGCGGCAGTCGCGAGGCTTCTTCACCGGCGAGGGCGAGCGGCAGCAGCGCGTCACGGACCGCCACTGCGTCCGCGGGGCGGTCCGCCGGGTCCTTGGCCAGCAGGCGGTGAACGAGGCGGGCGAACTCGACGGGGATCTCACTGCGGATCGCGGCGACGGGTGTCGGGTCCTCGCCGGTGTGCTTGCTCGCGAGGTCGTACGGGGACTCGCTGGTGAACGGCGGTACCCCGACCAGCATTTCGTACAGCACACAGCCCAGCGCGTAGAGATCGGCGGCCTGCGTCACCTGCTTGGCCTTGAACTGCTCGGGAGCCATGTAGCGGGCGGTTCCGACGCTGACGCCCGTGCTGGTCAGCCGGGCCTCGTCCGGGTCGTCGACGATGCGGCCCATGCCGAAGTCGAGGACCTTGACCGTCCCACCCTGGGTGAGCATGACGTTGGCGGGCTTCAGGTCGCGGTGCACGATGCCCGCGGTGTGGGCGGCGGAGAGGCCGTCGGCGATCTGGGCGCCGATCGCGGCTGCCCAGGCGAGGGGGAGCTGTGGCTCCTCCTCGATCAGGTCGCGCAGTGTCTCCCCGTCCAGGAGCTCCATGGCGAGATAAGGGAGATCGCCGCTGTCCGCGGCGATGCCGCCCGCGATCAGCCGTGTGAGGTTCCGGTGGCGCAGCCGGCGCATGATCCGAACCTCGCGATCGAAGCGCTGCACGGCCTTGGGGTCGCCGCCGGTATCGATCTGGACGCCGGTGCGGCGGCGCAGGATGGTCTTGACGGCGACTGTGCGCTCGGGGGATCCCTCGGCGGCCTGCAGGTCCTCGGCCCGGTGGACCTCCCCCATGTTGCCCTTGCCGATGACGTGCCCGATACGGAATCTGCCGTCGACCAGCTCGTGGCTCACTGCCGTTCCTCGCCTTCTGCCCGCGGTTCCATGGCGGAACGCGCCCCCTGACCTGCTGCCGCACGGTCCATCGTGTCAGAGCGGAGAGTGCGGCATCCGTTACTGTACACGAAGGGAACTTTTTTCATGTTTCTTCAGTCTGTTGACGTCGTCAACGCGCTACCTCTAGTGTCACGTGTGAGATGAGCCTGGGGGGCGGAATGGGAGCTCAATCCGTGGGTGGGGCGGGCGTGTCCGGCGTGAAGGCCACCTTGGTCGAGCTGCTGATGCAGCTTCGGAGCGCCGCGGTGAACGGCGCTGTGCCGGAACACGTCTTCACGGAGAGCGTGCGCACGCTGGAACTCGGCGACGCCGAGCGGGAGCGGTTGCGGGACGAACTGGCCCGATTGGGGCTGCCCGTACAGAGGGTCCACGTGCACATAGACGCGGACAGTGCGGGCGTGGAAAAGGTTGCACGGATCCGTGAAGAAAATGTGTTCCCTCGTGTTCATGCGGTGAGAGCGCTGCTGTCGCGCTACGCCGACGCCGATGGGTACGTGACCGCACAGGCCGTGGACGGCGTGGCTCGGCTGGCCGGACTCAACGCCAAGGAAACGGTGGCGCTGCACTCCGGGGCTCGGCTGCGGGAGACCGCCGTGGCGGAGGAGCAGCCGGAAGGGCCGGAACCGTCGGAGGACCCCGAGCCACCGGATCCCGCGGTGCCGGAGATCCTGCAGGAAACGGGAGACCTTGCTGCTGCCGTGGCCGCCGCGCTGGTCGTGCTGGACGAGGATCGTTTCCGTCCGCGGCCCGAGAATCGTCTCCTGAGTGCCGAGGCGGAGGTGGGTCTCGCCGTACTCGTGCGGGGCGGCCCGAGTCACGTCGCACGCGAGCCGGAGAAGGCCGAGTTGAGCGGCCTGCCTCCCGATGACATCAGAGTCCGTGCGCGGGACTGTCTCGTCCTGCACAATCAGCGGCTCGCGCACTCGATCCTGCGTGGCTACCTGGAGCAAGGGCTGGAGTACGACGACTTGTTCCAGCACGGTGTGCTGGGCCTGATGACGGCAGCCCGGAAGTTCGATCCGGCCAAGGGGTACAAGTTCTCGACGTACGCGACATGGTGGGTGCGCCAGGCGATCACGCGGGCTGTTGCGGACGAGGGTGCCGTCATCCGGATCCCGGTCCATATGCATGAGCAGATCCGCAAGGTGGCGAAGGCGGAACGAACCCTGAACGGGCAGGGCAAGCCTGCGAGCGCCGCCGACGTGGCGGTGCTCTGCGACATCACCTTGGCGAAGGTCGAAGAGGCCCGGCGGCTGAGCCGGCGCACCGACTCCCTCGACCGTGTCGTGGGCGACGGGGTGACCCTCGGTGACTTCGTGGGGTGGAGACGCCCGTTGCCGTCGGTGGAGCGTGTGGTTCTGAGCGCGCTGGCCGTGGAGGAGGTCATGGCCGTCCTGGACACGTTCTCCGGACGCGACCACCGCATTCTCGTACGACGCCTGGGGCTGGACGGGGACGAGCCGTCGACGTTGGACGAGCTGGGCCGGGAGTTCGGGGTGACCCGGGAGCGCATCAGACAGATCGAGGTCAAGCTCCGTCCGGTGCTGAAGGAGAGGCTCCGTGGAACCGACGGAGCGCGACGGGGTGAGGGGGCGGGAGTGGAGGGCCACCGGGGCGGAGCCGGAGATGATGCCAGGGCTCGACGCCGGGTCAAGATAAGGGAGTTGGTGCGTGCAGGCGAGGAGCCGGAGGAAGCGGGGACTGTTGCCGATGCCGACCGTCCCGTCCTGGAATCCGTAACTGCGTTCGTGGAGAGTTCTCCACCGGCCGCCGCGCCCGCGCCGGACTCTGTGCCCGCGGCGCTCTCGTCGGCGACTGCCGTAGCGGAGCCGGATTCCGTGCCCGCGGTGGACGCGGAGAGCCCGTCGCCGGGTGCTGGGGCGGAGGTCTGCGCCGCGGAGCAGTACACCTGCGACTGGGACGAGGCCCGGCGGATGGCAGAGGAGGGCCCCGCCGATGACGTGATCTGGCTCGCGAAGTACGCGCTGCTGGCCGTGGGACACCTGCAACTCGCGGTGCTGCTCGGGCAGTCCGCGACCGATGCCGTGATGCGTGCCGTCCAGGGTACGGAAACGTTCGACCGTCCGGTTGTGGCGTCGCTGGAGGTATTGCGGCGCGTGTTCGACGCGCTGGGGGAGTCCGGACATCGGCCCGAGGACTTCTTCGAGCGGCCGGCCGAGGCGCTGGTCGGCACCACACCCCGCGCCTATCTGGCCAGCAAGCCCTTGGTGCATGGCGAGTCACGCCTCGCCGTGCGTGACGCGCTGCGGGAGTTCATCGCCGAGCCACCTCGTAAGTCTGGCCGGGCCGAGAACACCGAGCACGCTGTGGAGACGGAGCACGCGGAGGAAACGGACCGGGAAGAGGTCGACACCGAAGCGCGCCCGGCCGAAGTCCGGCTCGCGCATGAGGCGTACGTCGAGCAGTTGCGCCAGGAACACCGGCAACAACTCGACGAAGAGCGCGGGGCCGCCACTGCACGGCTCGCCGCCGCCCGCGCGGACACCGAGAGTGAGCTGGACGCCCTGGAAGAGGCGTTGCTGCTCCGAATGGACCGGACCCTGTTCCACCGTGAACAGTCAGTTCGCGCCCAGGCCGAGGAGCGGATCGCACGTCTGAAGGTCGAGCACCACGAGGCGCACCGGGCAGCCGCGCAACGGGCCGAAGAGGTGGAAGCGGCTGCCAGGCGGTATCGCGAGAACGCCGAAGCGCGTATCGCCGACCTCGAAGCCCGGCTGGCAAAGTCCGAGGCGACGCTTGTCGAGCGGGGCCAGGAGGTTCGGACGGCCCGCCAGCAAGTGCAGGCCGCCGAGCAGCGTGCCACGCAGCGCATCGCCCAGACCGAGCGCGACGCCTGGGCCCGCATCACCGAACTGCAGGAACAGCTTGCCGCGGAGCGGGGAATCGCGAGCGGCCCCACTTGGCTCCGGGATCACCGACGCCAGGCCTGATCCGCACGTCGCTCAGCTCCCCGCGTACTCCTGAAGGAACACCATGGACGCCAGACAGGAACTCGTCGCCTACCTGCACCGGCAGCTCGTCGGTCCGGCCCAAGGAGAGCGCGAGACGCTCGATGCCCCGCCCGACCGGCAGTACCTCATGGGCACGCTGTACCCCCAAGAGGCCGATTTGCAAAGGCAGTTGGACCTTGCCGTAGAAGAACTGGAGGGTGCCGGCACGGAGGGTGCGGCCGAGGACACCGCCCCCGCAAGTGATCCCGTGCCCGAGTCCAACGCCTGGCTGCCCTCGTCGCTCGGCTTCAGTTTCTACACCGACGCCACCACCGTCGAGATCACCTGCACCGGTGCCCGCTACCAGACCCACGCCGCTACGGGTGAACGCGGCCGGCGCTGGGAACGCGTCCCGCTGCCCGCAGAGACCCACACGCTCGGCCCGGACCGTGACCACGTAGCTGTCCTTGACGGTCGCGCCGAACTCCGGGTCAGACGACGCGCGTTCGGCACCGGACACCTGGTCACCGTCGCCCTGGTCAACATCGCCCGCCATGAACAGGCCCTCGGGAAGGCCGCTCAGTGGGACCGGATGCTCTTCCAGGTGGGCCTCGAAGCGCGGCCTGTGGGCGGCGGGATTCGCCAGTACCCGAGCGTCCGACTGGCCAGCCGCGACCTGGAGGAACAGGAGCTGCGCCTGCAGTACGAGCACGTGCGGACCCACGCGGTCGGCCATGGCTGCGCGGTGGCCGAGCACTACGACGAGAAAGCGCGCCGGGTGACCGCTCTCAGCGCGGCCGTCATGCCGGAGGCCGAGGCCAGTGGCATCCGGGCCGCAGGCCTGACCGGAACTCCCGTACTCGACGTGCTGCACCTCGCCGACCCCGAGGTCTCTGCCGACCAACTGCGCGAGGAACTGGCAGAGTTCATCGCCGACTACCGTGCCTGGTACGTGGGGCAGCTGAATCAGGACGTCCCCGACTGGGGCCGTGACGCCGCCGACCGCATCCTCCGGCGTATCCGTGACACCGTCACTCGGATCGAATCCGGTGTGCGCACTCTCTGCGACCCAAGCCGCCCCGAACTGCTGCACGCCTTCCGCGCCGCCAACCGTGCCATGGCTCTGCAGATGCGCCACTCCGCCCCCGACCTGGCGGGCACCCGCCGACCTCGCCACGCCGCCGTGCCCCTTGATCCGGAGCCGGACCCGGCCGCCGCCTGGCGCCCCTTCCAGTTGGCGTTCTTCCTGCTCGCCCTGGACGGAGTGGCCGATCCCCGGCACGCGGACCGTGCCACCACGGATCTGATCTGGTTCCCGACCGGTGGCGGCAAGACGGAGGCGTATCTGCTGCTCGCCGCCTTCGAGATGGTGCTGCGCAGGCGCGAACCCGACGGCGGTGGTACCGCAGTCCTGAGCCGCTACACCCTCAGTCTGCTGACGACCCAGCAGTTCCAGCGCGCGGCCACCACTGTCTGCGCCCTGGAGACCCTGCGCCGCGCCGACCCGGTCACGTACGGACAAGAGCCCTTCTCGATCGGCCTGTGGGTGGGCGAGACGACCACGCCGAACACCTACGAGAAGGCTCGTGCGGCCTTCGATGACGTACGTGCCGCCGCCCGGCCGGACGACGTCTTCATCCTCGACCGCTGCCCGTGGTGCGGTACCCGAATCCTGCCCGCCCACAAGTCGCCGGACATCGGGGACTACGGAGTACGCGCCGCCGCGGACTCGTTCGCCTTCTTCTGCCCACGTGACGAGTGCGCCTTCCACGACGAACTGCCGGTCGCCGTCGTGGACGAGCAGCTCTACGACCGGCCGCCCACCTTCGTCCTCGGTACGGTGGACAAGTTCGCCCGCCTGGCCTGGGAGCCCCGCGCGGGACGGCTGTTCGGTGCGCGGCGCGGAAATCGGCCGCCCTCGCTCGTCATCCAGGACGAGCTGCACCTGCTCACAGGCCCGCTCGGTACCACCGTGGGCCTGTACGAGGCGGCCGTCCTCGGCCTGTGCACCGCACCTGACGGCACCGGCCCCAAGGTCGTGGCGTCCACGGCGACCATTCGCCGCTCCGGTGAGCAGGTCCGGGCCCTGTACGGCGGCGGAGTCCAGCTCTTCCCGCCCGCCGGGCTCGACGCCCGCCACTCGTACTTCGCGGAACCCGACACCTCCCGTCCCGGACGCCGCTACCTCGGCGTCATGGCCCAGGGACACACAGCGGGCCGCGCCGCCGTGGCCACCGCAGCCGCCATGCTCCAAGGAGCGTGGGAGCTGCCGGAGGAACACCGGGACGCCTACTGGACACTGGTCGCCTACCACCACAGCCTGCGCGAGCTCGGCCGCACCGTCACCGCCGCGGCCGACGACATCCCCGCGCAGCTTGCCGGGCTCGAATCAGGCGTGGGAACAAGAGAACTGGCGGACCGTCAGGTTCAGGAGCTGACCAGTAATCTGCCACGCGCGGAGCAGCCCGTCCTGCTCGACCGTCTGGAGAAGCGGTGGGACGAAAAGGAGTCGGTCTCCTTCTTGCCCTGCACCAACATGCTCTCCGTCGGCGTCGACGTGAAGCGACTCGCCCTGATGCTCATGCAGGGACAGCCCAAGACGACCGCCGAATACATCCAGGCCACCAGCCGCGTCGGCCGGCACTCCGTACCGGGCCTCGTCGTCACGTTCTTCAACGCCACCCGCCCACGGGACCGTTCGCACTACGAGACCTTCGACGTCTATCACCGTTCCCTCTACCGGCATGTCGAACCAACCAGCGTCACCCCCTGGTCCATGCCCTCCCGGACCCGCGCCCTGCACGCCGCGCTCGTCATCCTCGTACGGCACCGGCTCGGCCTCGCCGCGGAGAACCAGGCGGGACACTTGACCGACCGCATTGCCGAAGTAGAGGCAGTGGCAGAGGAGTTGGCGGCCCGCGCCGAAGCATGCGAACCGTCCTCTGGCGACGCAGTGAGAAAGGAACTGGCGGACCTCATCGCCGTCTGGGAGGACGCCGCACGCGCAGCCCGCAAGGACGGCCGGGAGCTGTACTACCGCAGCCAGGGCAAAGGGCAGTCCAACCTCATCAAGAGCTTCGAACAGCGATACGGACTGTGGGAGACGCCGAACTCCATGCGCAATGTCGACCGGGAGTGCCAGGTGATGGTGAAGGGAGCCGACCTGTGAGCCGCAAGCTGCGGGTACGCCAGTCGCAGACGGTGGTGCCCTTCGGGGTCGGAGCCGTCTTCGACATCCAGGGAGAGTCGTTCGTCGCCACCGGCATCGGTGACTGGCCGGGAAAGGGCCGACAGAAGGTGGAGTCTCCCCGGCTGGCCTCCCGGCTCGGGGTGACGGGCTTCTACGCCGCTCCCGCGACGGCCAACGACCGCTACGACACTCCGGACGCGCCCGGTGCGCCGTACATTCGTTTCCCGTCCTGGCTGTTCTGCGGTGCGTGCCGGCGCATGAAGCGCTGGCGCATCGCCGACGAGAAGCCCGGACAGCCGCCGCGCTGCCCCTCCTGCTCGCCGGGCCGGATGCTCGCACCCATGCGGTTCGTGCAGATCTGCGCGGCCGGGCATCTCAGTGACATCGACTGGTGGTTCTGGGCCCATTCGAGGCGTGAGGCCGGCGAGCGACGTCAGTGCGGCGAACGCGAGAAGCTCCGCTTCCTCGTCTCCGAGCGCGCCTCAGGACTCGAGGCGCTCTCTGTCACCTGCACCGCGAAGGGCTGCGGCGCTGCCCGCGATCTGCTCGACATCCTCGGCACGCACGGCATGCGCTGCTCGGGACGCAATCCCTGGCAGAGGAGGAGCGAAGCCACTGAATGCGTCAAGCCGGTACAGGTGGTCCAGAGAACGGCAGGAAACCTGTACTACCCGGTGACGCACTCGGCTCTCGACATTCCCGAGACGGACGTACGCGCTCATGACGACGATGCGCTGGCCGAACGTGTACGCCAGCATGATCTGTGGGTGCAGTTGTGCCGCGACGCCGGGAAGCCGCGCGCGGCCATGTTCCGGGAGGTGATCCTGGAGGACACCGGTGCCGACGAGGACCTCCTGGACGCACTTCTCGGTGAGGAGACGGGACAACCTCCCGAGGCGTCCTCCGACGCGCCCGCCGCCCCGGCTCGACCCGATCTGAGCCGCGAGGAATGGGCCGCGTTCATGGCGCCCACTCCGCCGGCTACGCGTGACTTCGCGCTGCGCGAGACCACCCTCGGTCTCGCCGGCGAGACCGAGGACCCGTGGGCGGGACTGCGGCGCCGTTTCGGCCGGATCGTCCTCGCCGACCGGCTGCGCGAGGTACGCGCCCTGTCCGGCTTCACCCGGGTCTCACCGGACGCCGCAGCCGTCCCCGCCGACACCTCAAGGCGCCTGAAGTGGCTGCCGGCGGTGGAGGTCTTCGGAGAAGGGGTCTTCCTCACGCTGGACAGAGGCGAACTGGCCACCTGGGAAAGCGATATGAGAGTGCATCGGCGTGTCACCGGCATGCGTGCGGATCTCGACCGCTCCTTCCAGAAGGATCGCCTGGAGGCCCTCACCGGACCCGAACTCACCCCCCGGTTCGTCCTCCTGCACACCCTGGCGCATCTGCTGATCCGTCAGCTCTCCTTCGAGTCCGGATACACCACGGCGAGCCTGCGCGAACGGATCTACGCACGGCCCGAGCAGGACCAATACGGCATCCTCATCTACACCGCCGCCGGGGACGCCGAGGGCACTCTCGGAGGCCTCGTCCGGCAGGGTGAACCCCCGCGCCTGGCGGAGACCTTGCTACGGATGACGGAGGCAGCCGCCTGGTGCTCGGCCGACCCCCTCTGCGCCGAACACACCGGCCAGGGCTTTGGCAACCTCAACCGCGCCGCCTGTCATGCATGCGCCCTCCTTCCGGAGACCAGCTGCGAGGCCGGCAACGCCTTGCTCGACCGCGCCTTGGTCGTGGGTGGCGAACACGTGCCCGGCTACTTGGAAGCGATAGTCACCGCTGCCCGTGCCGCCGCGGTCACCGCTCTGGAGCAGTCATGACACTCACCTACCTCGGGCTTTCGCCGGAACAACGTGCCTGCCTCGACGATCTCCCCTTTGACGGCAACCATCTCGTCAGCGGCCCGCCCGGCAGCGGCAAGAGCATCCTGGCCGCCCAACGGGCCGTCATGCTCGCCCTCACGGGCACTCCGGTGACCTTGCTGACCCGCTCCAACCTTCTGCGACAGTCCCTGGCCGCGATGGTCCACGCAGTGGGCCCGGCGGACCGCAGCGTACGAGTGGCGACCGCGCACGCCTGGCTCACCGAGTGGTTCGGCGGGAAGGTCCCACGTACCGGCGACGGCTGGTACGACTGGGCGGCGTGCTACGAGCGCGCCGCGGAGACCGGCCCCGTACCCGGTCTCACCCTCGTCGTGGACGAAGGCCAAGACCTGCCGCCCGAGTTCTACCGCTTCTGCCGACTGCTCCAGGCCCGTACGACGGTGTACGCCGACGAGTGCCAGCGCCTGACCGACACCAACTCCACTCTCGCGGAGATCACCCAGCGCCTGGGTCGGTGCACGCGTCTCGAACTCGACGGGAATCACCGCAACACACGCCAGATCGCGGCGTTCGCCGCCCACTTCCATGCGGGGGCCGGAGTGCCTGCCCTCCCCGAACGCGAAGGGCCGCCTCCGCGACTGCACCGCCTGCCGCATCGCGGCGCCGCCGACCTGCTGATTCTCCTGGCGGAGAAGCATCCCCAGCAGAGCATCGGTGTGATCGTGAAGTCGACCGACACTCAATTCTCGCTGCTCGGCAGTCTGGAGCGCAGAGCACCACGGCTCAAGCCGCAGTTGTACACCTCCCGAGCCCGGGCCGCGCAAGGCCGCTACCGCACGCTGGACCTTGGCCGGCCCGGAATCGTGCTCGTCCACCGGGCGAGCGCCAAAGGGCTTGGATTCGACACCGTCGTCATCCCCGACACGCATACGGACGCGGCTGTCGATCCCACTTCGGCCACCCTGCGGATGGCGTACTACGTTCTGGCCACCCGCGCACGACGTGAACTCCATCTGGCCTACGAGGGGGACACTGAGCCACCTCTGTGTGCGCAAGTGGGGTCCGGCTACTTGCTGCGCGGCTGACGACAGCCCTGGATGAGTGTCGCCGGGGCCGCAACAGCCCGGTGTTGCTGTCCGGCGGATGTGGTCTCGTCTGCCGTCCCGCGCCGCGGAGGGTGAGCCGGCGGAGGCGGCCCCGCGCGTCCCAGCCCGAAGTCGGCCTCTGGATGCCCCAGAAGCCTGCGGTGCCGCTGTGCACGCAATGTGCACGGCCCTTCTTGGCCGCGCAGAACGTCTGTACCTCTCAGAGGCCGATTTCGCGAGCCGCGAACCTGTCCCCGGCGTCTACCCGACTCGTCTGCCGACAGGGCTCTGGTTTTATGGCCTGGTTGGGGCCCTCTTCCGTGTGAGGGAGACTTCCTGCTCCTGGCTGGGAGCTTCCGTTGGGCTCTGGGGCAAATCCGAGCGCGGTCCGTCAGTGGCGTCCGTGGGCATGAGTCTTCTCCTCGGCACCGGTGCGAGCCATTGTGGTCGCGTTCACAGCGGGGATGTAGCCGGCCACCGGTCCTCGACATCACCGTCCGACTCTTTGTCGGTTCTTGTGGATGAGCCTGACCGATCACCAGTCGCCGACGTCGAAGTTCGCGTCGATCGGCATGCCGTTGAACGCGAAGACGGCCACGAGGTAGTTCCTCAGCGCGACGAGCCGGTCTTACAGCTTCTCCGTCAGTTCCCAGGTCTCGACGGTCTCGGACCGGGACCTCGCAGCGGGCATCGCTGGTACTTGCTCGAAGAACCACCCCGGCTCCGGGTCGCCCACATGCAGGGACACGCTCGGGTCATCGTCCTCGTCGGCGAGACATTCGAGAAGTCCGCGCTGGGCCTGCCGTGGCGATGGTCGACGGGAATGCCGCCTCGGCGGTGGTGGCGTGGGTGGGCGTGGTGGTGGGCGGCGTACATCCGGAGGGTGAACGCGCACTTCATGCCGCTCAAGCCCTGGCCAGGAAGAACGCCCCGGCCGGGGCTCTCTGTGCGCGGTCGTCCCCGCCCCCCGTCCCCAACCCCCCACCCATTCCTGGGAGTTCCGAGGGAGTCTCATGTGCGGGGTGTGAATGGCGTGCTACGTAAGGTAAACATGCGTGGGATGGCTGAGAAACTTTTTCGAATTGACCACGAAATCTCCTCAAGCCGTCGGAGGATGTGTGACGGCAAGGGCGCGGGCTGACGGGCACGCGCTGCTGGCGGCCATGTTTGGTGTTTGCTTATTCGCTTTGGTGTGGGTGCGCAAGAAGGTTTTTTGCTGTCCTGGTGGGGGTTTTTCGCCATGCGGCAATTTACGTAATAAGCCCAGGGGGGCTCTCGTGTACGGGTTTTCGCGGAAGGCTGCCGTCTGCGCGGCGGCGTTGTTAGTCACGTTTCTGGCGCCTGTGACCGGGGCCAGAGCCGATGAGTTGGAACCGAGAATCGACCTCAGGGTGTTGGTGGTCGATGACGGTGGCGCGGCTACCGAGGCTGTTGCGGCTGAGCTCGAGGGAGCTGGGATGCCGTACACCGAGGTTGATTTGAATGATGCCGGGAGGCCGCAGATCGACGCGGGCTTTCTGAGTGACACCGTCGACGGGCGGCCGAGGGCGAAGTTCCAGGCCGTGGTGCTGCCGAACGACAACCCCTTCGGGGCGGGGTCGGGGGAGATGGCGGCGCTCACGGCGTACGAGCAGACGTATGGGATTCGGCAAGTCGACGCGTACACGTACGCCCAGCCGGCCGTGGGGCTCAACTGGGCGCAGGATCCTGGGTACATGGGGTCGCTGGACGGTACGACGGCGCAGGTGACCGCTGCCGGGCTGGCCGGGCCCTTCGGGTATCTCGACGGGGCGGTTCCCTTCGAGGACAACTCGGCCGAGGTGTCGGAGAGTTACGGGTTCCTGGCTGTGCCGCTCGCTCAGCAGGCGGAGGGGGCGGAGTTCACGACCTTCGTGGAGGCGCCGATTCCCGGTACCGCGGTGAGCGGATCGCTGATCGGGGAGTACGCGCACGACGGGCGCCGGGAACTGGTCGTGACCTTCGTCTACAACGAGGCCCAGCAGCAGTACCGGCTGCTCGCGCGCGGAATCGTGGAGTGGATGACGCAGGGCGTCCATCTGGGCGCCGACCGCAACTACTTCACGGTGCACGTCGATGATGTCTTCGGTGCCGATGACCGCTGGGACACCGAGCTGAACTGCACACCCGGAGACGTGGACTGCACCGGGGGTGAGGGGACCGAGGATCCGATCCGGATGACGGTCGCGGACGCCCAGTACGCCAAGCAGTGGTCGCAGGAGCACGGTCTGACGCTCGACTTCTTGTTCAACGGCGCGGGCAGCGAGACCTACAAGGACGAGAACAGTGGCGTGGACGCGCTCACCGATCAACTCGTCGCGGACAAGGACGCTTTCCGGTGGGTGAACCACACCTACGACCACCCGTTCCTGGGCTGCGTGCAGAACGTGACCGTTGTGCCGTGGGTGTGCTCCACCGACTCGGCCGGGAACGTGCAGTGGGTCAGCCAGGCGGAGATCACCGCTCAGATCGCGGACAACGTGAACTGGGCCGCAGGGAAGGGCCTGACCCTCGACAACACCGAGCTCGTCACGGGTGAGCACTCGGGCATGAGGGTGCTTCCGCAGCAGCCCGACGACAACCCGAACCTGGCGCCCGCGCTCGCCGCGACCGGAGTGACCTCGCTGGGCAGCGACAACTCGCGTGACCCGCAGCAGCGGCAGGTCGGCTCGGCGCTCACCGTGCCGCGCTTCCCGATGAACATCTTCTACAACGCGGGCAAGGCTTCGGAGATGGTGGACGAGTACAACTGGATCTACACCAGCGCCGCCGATGGCGGCAGCGGGATCTGCGACGGTTCCACGACGACCACCTGCCTGGACGCCCCGCTGGACACCGCGACGGGATACGCCTCGTACATCGTTCCGACCGAGAGCCGGATCGCGCTCGGCCACGCGCTGTCGAACAACCCGCGCCCGCACTACATCCACCAGTCGAATCTCGCCGAGGAGCGCATCGCCTACCCGGCCCTCGAGAAGGTCCTGAGCGACTACGCGAGCCTCTTCGCCGACAGCACCCCGCTGGTCAACCAGGGGCTGAAGGACACCAGCGTCGAGCTGCAGCGTCGGGCCGCCTGGGACGCCGCCGTCGACAGCGGTCAGGTCACCGTCTACCGGATCGGGAACACCGTCACCATCGACGCGCCCAGTGGGGTGCAGGCTCCGGCGACCATGCCCGCCGGGACGACCGGCTTTGGCAGCCCCTACGCGGGCCTGAGATCCGGATGGGTCGACAGCGGCTCGCTGGAGCCGGCAGAGGTAGGGGCAGTGGCAGCGGCCGGGTAGACGCCCGCCCGGCAACACCGGCCGCCACCGGCAACACCGGCCGCCACGCGGCCGGGAACCGCGGGTCTTGACCAGGCCCGCGGCATGAACTGAACCGTTCCTTGGGGGGAATGAGACGCATGTCCACGCGAGAGCTCCTGCACGCCGTGCCGCCGCCAGGCACGGACGACCAGGCGGTGGTGACACTGCTGACGGAGGGAACGTATCCGCACCAGCACGGCGGGGTGAGTGTCTGGTGCGACCAGTTGGTACGGGGGATGCCCGACGTCGGCTTCAGGGTCGTCGCGATCACCGGGACCGGCCAGGAAGCGTTCGCGTGGGAGCTGCCCCCGAATGTGGGCGGGGTGGTCTCCGTACCCCTGTGGGGACCGGTTCCGGACGGACGCGCGCCCCGGGGGCGGCGGCTGCGCCGTTTCCTCGGCACGTATGAGCGGTTCCTGCTCTCGCTCCTCGAGCCCGGCTCGCCGACTACCGGGGCGGACTTCGCCGACGGCCTGTACGCCCTCGCCGCGCGGGCCCGCAAGGGGGAACTGTCGGCGGCCATGCGCACCGAGGACGCGCTGCGCACCCTGACCGCGGTGTGGAACCGGCCGCACATAGCCGTGGCCGCGGCCCGGCCGACCCTGCATGACGCTCTCACCGCCACCGAACTCCTCGAGCACGCCCTGCGGCCGCTGTCCGTCGTACCGCCGGAGGGCGGAGTGGCGCATGCCGTCAGCGGGGGGCTGGCGGCGCTGCCCGGGCTGATGGCCCATCAACTGCACGGCACACCACTGCTGCTCACCGAGCACGGCGTCTACCTCCGCGAGCGCTACCTCGGCTACCGCACGGGCGGTTACCGCTGGCCGGTGAAGTCACTGCTGCTCGGCTTCTTCCGACTGCTGGCCCGGGAGACCTACGCCCGCGCCGCCCTCGTCACCCCGGGCAACCGCTACAACCGGCGCTGGGAGGAGCACGGCGGCACGGAGCCCGACCGGATACGCACCGTCTACAACGGGGTCGACCCCGGCGCCTTCCCGCCCGCCGGTCCCGAACCCGAACTGCCCACCCTCACCTGGGCCGGACGCGTCGACCCGATCAAGGACCTGGAGACGCTGATCCGCGCCTTCGCCCTCGTACGCGAGGAGTTGCCGCAGGCGCGGCTGCGGCTGTTCGGCGGCACGCCGCGCGGAGGCGAGGCCTACCGGGAGCGCTGCCAGGCACTCGCCGAGGAGTTGGGGGCCGGGGACTCGGTGGTCTTCGAGGGCCGAGTGGAGGACATCCGCGACGCGTACGCGGCGGGCAACGTGGTGATGCTGTCCAGCATCAGCGAGGGCTTTCCCTTCACCCTCATCGAGGCGATGTCGTGCGGGCGGGCCACCGTCTCCACCGACGTGGGCGGCGTGCGCGAGGCGGTCGGCGACACCGGCCTCGTCGTACCGCCCCGCGAGCCGCGGGAGATGGCGCGGGCGGCGCTGGAGCTGCTGCGCGATCCGTCGCGACGCGCGTTGATGGGGGAGGCCGCGCGCTTGAGGGTGATCGAACAGTTCACGCTCCGGCAGACCATCGACACCTTCCGCGGGATCTACGGCGAACTCGCCGCGGGGTCCGCCACCGGGCGCGAGCGGTACGTCGAGGGGGCTGCGGACGGGCGCGAGCGGCAGCAGGAGCTTGCGGTGCACGGCGTACGGCAGGCGGGTGAGGCGGGGTGATCGCGCGGACGATCTGCTCTTTCCGCGGGATCCAGGGCGAGTTCGCGGCCACGACCGCGGCCGGGCCCGCCGCCGGATCCTCCACCAGGTCCGCCGCCGGATCGCCCGCCGGGGCCGCCGGCGAGTCCGCCGCTGGGCGTGAGCGGTTTGCCGAGGGGTCGGTTGCCGGACGTGTGCGGTACGTCGAGGGGGTGGCCGACGGGGGCGAGCGGTTCGCCGAGGGGTCGGTTGCCGGGCGTGAGCGGTCCGCCGAAGGGGTGGTCGCCGGGCGCGTGCGGTCCGCCGAAGCGGCGGCCGACGGGGACGAGCGGTTCGCCGAGGGGCCGGTTGCCGGGCGCGTGCGGTTCCCCGAGGGGTCGGCCGACGGGGGTGAGCGGCACGCCGAGGGATCGGCCGCCGGACGCGGGCGGCCCCCCGCAGGACCCCCCGCCAGCCGCGAGCCGAACCACCACCCCCGCCCCCACGCCACACGGCAGGCGGGTGACCCGAAGTGAGCGGCCCCCTGCGCCTCCTGCCGGGCACCGGCGACACCGCACAGGAACACGCAGCCCGCCGCCGGTTCCCAGCGGGATGGCCGGACAACACAACTGACGGTCACGCCGGTCACGCCGGCCCCCACACCCCCGACTCCCTCCCCACCCTTACCCCCCGCCGCCGTAGGCCCTCCTGGGCCGAGGACCCCTTCGACGAGCTCGCCGAACGCCTGGCGGACGTGTGCGGCGCGGCCGTTCACCCCGACGAGATCGCCGCCGTACTGGAGTCGGACGGGCTGACGCAGGAGCAGATCACCGGCCGGTACGGACGGCGGGACCTCTTCGAGGTCGCCGAGGAGTTGTACGAACGGGTACCACGCCGCTTCCCGGACCCGGAACCGCCGCCCGACCCCTGGCGGACCAGCCCATGGCGGTGCGTGCTGCGCGGGGCGGTCTTCGGACTACCCGGGCTGGCATACGTACTTGGCGCCGGGCTTCTCGCGAGCGGTACCGGCGCGATCGCCGGGCTGGCAGCCTCCGCGCTGGTCGCCTGGGCGTGGAACCAGGGCCTGGCCCACCGCGCGTATGTGCGGCTCGCCAGCGGTGGCCGTCGTGCCGCCGCGCGCAGCCTGCGCGTCGGAGCACCGGTCGGCGCGCTGGGCGCGATGGCGGCCGGGCTGCTGCTGTCGGGGCCGGGCACGATGGCCGCGTTCGCCGCCGGGCAGGCACTGTATCTCGCGGCGGGCACGGTGCTGTTGGTGCTGGGCCGCGAACGGGACCTGCTGCTCGCGCTCGCCCCGACGGTCGCCGGAGCGGCCTCACTGCTCCTGTGGGACCCCGGCCCGTTGGCCGTCACCGCGCTGCTCCTCGTCACCGTCGCGGCGGCGGTGCTGCTGGCGGCCCGCGAGATCGTACGGTCGGGGCGTACGGAGAGCACGGCGGGTCCCGGCAACGGGCCGCCCGTCGCCGCCTCCCTCCCGTACGCGCTGTTCGGCCTGGCGGCGGGGTCGCTGACGCTGATGGCCGCGTCCGCCGACGGGCCCGCCGTGGTCGTGCTCACCCTGAGCATGGGCGTGGCCGAATGGCTCCTCTACCGCTACCGGAGCCTCGGCCTCGCCGCCCTGCGGCACAGCACCACACCCAGGGGCTTCCAACTCCGCGCCGGGCGGGCGCTGTTGCTCTGCCTCGCCGGATACCTGGCGGTGCTGGCGGCGCCCACCCTGATCCGCGGGGTGTCGCCGGGACCGCTGCTGGCACTGGGAGCCGTCCTGTGGACCGCTCTGCTGCTCCAGGCCTTCGGAACGGCCTGGCCGCCCGCCGCCGTGTGTCTGGCCGCGGCCGCGGGCGCCGCACTGGGCCCCGCCGCCGTCCGTCCGCTCGTCTGCGGCTGTGCCGCCGCCGCGCTGGTGCTCATCTCGTACGCCCTGCTGGGCCGAGCCACGGCCCACCGCTGAAGCCACTTCCGTTGAAGCCACTTCCGTCACCCGCTTCACCCCTGACAACAGAGGAGACAGACCCGTGACCGATTCCCGACCGGGACCCGGACCCGTAGCCGTCACCGGCGCGGAGGGATTCATCGGCTCGCATCTGGTGGAGGCGCTCGTCGCCGCCGGGCACCGGGTGCGCGCGATGGCCCAGTACAACTCCTTCTCCTCCTACGGCTGGTTGGAGACCCTGCCGCAGGACGTGATGGACAGCGTCGAGGTCGTGCTCGGCGACGTACGCGACCCCGGCTCGGTGGACCGGCTGCTGGCCGGCACGGAGGCCGTCTACCACCTGGCGGCGCTGATCGCGATCCCGTACTCCTACCAAGCCCCGCACAGTTACGTGGACACCAACGTCACCGGCACCCTCAACGTCCTGGAGACGGTCCGCCGGCTCGACATCCCGCGCCTGGTGCACACCTCCACGAGTGAGACGTACGGCACGGCCCAGACGGTGCCGATCACCGAGGACCACCCCATCAACACGCAGTCCCCGTACGCCGCTTCGAAGGCGGGCGGCGACCGGCTGGCCGACAGTTACCACGCGAGTTTCGGCACCCAGGTGGTCACCCTGCGGCCGTTCAACACCTTCGGGCCGCGCCAGTCCATGCGCGCGGTGATCCCGACCGTCATCGGGCAGGTCGCGGCGGGGGAGCGGACCATCACCCTCGGCGATCTGCGGCCCACCCGCGACTTCACCTTCGCCAAGGACACCGCGCAGGCCTTCCTCGCGGTGGGCACCGCGCCCGCCGAAGCCGTCGTCGGGCGCACCTTCAACGCCGGTACCGGCGGCGAGATCTCGGTCGGCGACCTGGTCACCCTCATCGGCAAGCTGATGGCCGCCGACCTGGAGGTCCGTGAGGACGCGCAGCGCATCCGCCCGGCCGGATCGGAGGTGATGCGGCTGGTCTGCGACGCCTCGCGGCTGCGCGCGGCCACCGGCTGGGAGCCCGCCCACAGCCTCGAAGAGGGGCTGGAGGCGACCATCGCCTTCTTCCGCGACCCGGCGAACCTCGCCCGCTACAAGACGAACGTCTACAACATCTGACGGCGACCTGGCCCCTCGATCCACCGAATACCTGGCTCCCGATCCACCGAATACCTGAACCCAGGAATCCTGCGACACCTGACCACAGTCGGAAGGAAACCCCCACGATGCATGCAGTCATCCTGGCCGGAGGCAAAGGCGTGCGGTTGCGGCCCTACACGACCGCCCTGCCCAAGCCGCTCGTCCCCATCGGCGACCAGCACGCGATCCTGGAGATCGTGATGCGGCAGCTCGCCGGAGCCGGCTTCACCACCTGCACCATCGCCATCGGGCACCTCGGCCACATCATCCGGGCCTATGTCGGCAACGGCTCCCAGTGGGGCCTGCGGGTCGGCTACTCCACCGAGGACAGCCCGCTGGGCACCATGGGCCCGCTGCTGACCATGCTCGACCGGCTGCCCGAGCACTTCCTCGTCATGAACGGCGACATCCTCACCGACCTCGACTTCGGCGCCGTACTGCGCAGTCACGAGAAGTCCGACTCGCCGCTCACCATCGCCACCTACGCGCGTACGGTCGCCATCGACTTCGGGGTACTCACCACCGAAGCCGGCAAGGTCGTCGGCTTCGCCGAGAAGCCGAGCATGGACTACCGGGTCTCCATGGGTGTCTACGGACTCACCCGCGACACCCTCAACGGCTACACCCCCGGACTGCCGCTCGGCTTCGACGAACTGGTCCTGGACCTGCTCAAGGCCGAAACCCCGCCCGCCGCCTACGAGTTCGACGGCTACTGGCTCGACATAGGCCGCCCGGACGACTACGACCGGGCCAACGCGGAGTTCACCACGCGCCGCCCCGCCCTGCTCAAGGGAGTGTGACCCGGCATCATGCGCATCCTCGTCCTGGGCTCCACCGGATTCCTGGGCGGCCACGTCGCCGGGCAGCTGCGCACCCTCGCAGGTGTGCGGGTGCTCGGCGGTGGTCGCTCGGTGAACCCCGGTCTGCCCGTGAACCTCCCCGTGGATCTCGCCGCCATCTCCGTCGCCGGACTCGTACGGGCCCTGCGGGCCCTCGCCCCGGACGCGGTCGTCAACTGCGCGGGCGCCGTCAGCGGCGACCCCGTACGCATGGCCGAGACCAACGCCCGCGGACCCGCCGTACTGTGCGAGGCGCTGCGCGAGGCGGCCCCCGGCGCCCGGCTGGTCCACCTGGGATCGGCCGCCGAGTACGGGCCGACGCCCGCCGGGCAGACGCTCACCGAGAGCTCGCCGGTCAGCCCGCAGGGCACGTACGGGGCGACCAAGCTGGCCGGGTCGTACGCGGTCACGGAAGCCGGAGCGACCGGCCTGGACACCGTCGTCCTGCGGGTGTTCAACCCCGTCGGCCCCGGCGCGCCCGCCGCGAGCCTGTCCGGACGGCTCGCCGGGGAACTGCGGAGCGCGGGCCCCGACGGCACGGTCCGCGTCGGCGACCTGTCGGCCTACCGCGACTTCGTCGACGTACGGGACGTGGCGCGGGCCGCCGTACTCGCGGCCACCGCCCCCGGCCCCCTGCCACCCGTCCTCAACATCGGCAGCGGCACGGCCACTTGTGCCCGGGACCTCGCTCAAGAATTGGCGCGGGCCGCCGGATTCCAGGGCCGGATCGAGGAACGCGGCGCCGGGTCGCAGCGCTCGTCGGCCGTGTCCTGGCAGCGGGCTGACGTGACCGCCGCCGCGGCCGCCCTCGACTGGCAGCCCGAACTGACGCTGGCCGACTCGCTCACCGGCCTGTGGGCCGAGCACACCCGGGTCCCGGCGTGACGGACCCGGCGACGGTCCCCGGCCGGGGCGGACTGCTCGTCCCGCTCTACGTCCACCCGGCCGTGGACCCCGCCGCCTGGCGCGCCCTGATCCGGGCCGGTCCACAGCTCTACGGCGTCGTCCTCAACGTCGCCGACGGACCCGGCGCGACCCCCGACCCGGCCTTCGTCGAGGCGGTCGCACAACTGCGGGAAGCGGACGTGCGGGTGCTCGGATACGTCGACACGGAATACGGCGACCGGTCCGTCCGCGCGGTCGTCGGCGACCTGCGCCGGTACCGCCGCTGGTACGACACCGACGGCGCCTTCCTGGACCGCGCGGCCTCCGGCACCGAGTCGCTGCGCCACTACCGCCGGCTGGTGCGCGCCGCCCGGGTCTGTGGTTCCCGCACCGTCGTCCTCAACCCCGGCGTCCATCCCGCCCCGGGCTACGCCGAGTTCGCCGACCTCCTTGTCACCTTCGAGGGCACCTGGAAGACGTACCGCCACACCGATTTCACGGTGCCCGCCTGGACCGGCTCTCATCCGCCGGACCGCTTCTGCCACTTGGTGTACGGCGTCCCGGACGGGCTCTGCGATGTCGCGGCGCGCACCGCCCGGATGCGCGGCGCCGCCGTGCACTGCGCCGTCCCGGGCAGCGGCGCGAACCCGTGGAGCGGCCTGCCGCCGACCTTGGAGAGGGAAGCGTCTTGAGGCACGCCCCACGGTCTGTATCCACAACCGCCCTTGCCCTCATGGTCCTTGTCCTGCTCGTCGCGGGCTGCACCACCAACACACCTGCCACTTCCGGCCGTTGGCAGCCGCGCCCCGGTACCGCCTGGCAGTGGCAGCTCAGCGGCCGGGTCGACACCTCCGTACAGGTCCCGGTGTACGACATCGACGGCTACGAGAACAGCGCGGCCGTGGTCGAGCGCCTGCACGCCGACGGACGCAAGGTGATCTGCTACATCAACGCCGGTGCCTGGGAGGACTTCCGCCCAGACCAGAAGGCCTTCCCCGCCGCCGTCCTCGGCAAGGGCAACGGCTGGGACGGGGAACGATGGCTCGACATCCGCCGCCTCGACGTACTGCGCCCCATCATGGCCGAGCGCATGGACATGTGCCGCGAGAAGGGCTTCGACGCCGTCGAGCCCGACCTCCTGGACGGCTACACCAACAAGACCGGCTTTCCCCTCACCGCTGCGGACCAGCTCGCGTACAACCGCATGATCGCGGACCTGGCACACGACCGGGGCCTCGCCGTCGGGCTGAAGAACGACCTGGAGCAGATCCCGCAGCTGGTCGGGGACTTCGACTTCGCCGTCAACGAGCAGTGCGCGGAGTACCACGAGTGCGCGTCGCTCACACCCTTCGTCAAGGCACGCAAGGCGGTCTTCCACGTGGAGTACGAGGTGTCCACGGGGAAATTCTGTCCCACCGCCGAACGGCTGGGACTCGACTCGATGCTGAAGCGGCTCTCGCTGGACGCGTGGCGGCGGGCGTGCTGAGCCCGAAGTGACTCTCTGTGACCGCCTCTTGAGGGTCACCGTCACCTGGCCATCTCGGCCTCTTCCTCCTCCACCACGCCCGGCGTGCTGTCACGCCCGCCGAGCGTGAAGCCCGGCAGTGCCACGAGGAAGGCGACGGCGGCCAGGGCGGCAGCGCCGATGAGGCCGGTCTGCGCTGCGGCCGCCCAGTCGCCGTGCGTGGCGGCGATCCGGCTGAAGAGCAGGGAGGTCGCCAGGGCCGTGCCGAGCGAGGTGCCGATCTTCATGCCCGTTTGGTAGACCCCGGCCGCGGTGCTGCCCTCCTTGCGCGGTACGCGGTGCAGGGCCAGGGTCTGGTTGGCCGCGATGACACAGCCCGCGCCGCAGCCGGCGACCAGGAGCGGTCCGGCGAGCAACAGCCCCATGGGTGCGCCGGAACCCGAGGAACCGCCGACCACCAAGGCCGTTGCGGCCAGCCCGACGGCGGTCACAGCGGTGCCGCCGATCACCAGCGGGGCGCCGACGCGGTGCACGATACGGCCGCTGATCACGCCGCAGACCGCCGAACCGACGGTGAAGGCCACGATGGACAGCGCCGCGTGCAGGGCCGTGTAGCCAAGACCCTGCTGGAGGAACTGGGTCAGCACGATGAAGATGCCCGTGAACCCGCCGTACAGCGAAGCCGCGACCAGTGTGCCCACCCAGTAGTGACGTTCACGGAAGAGGTTCAGGTCGACCAGCGGCTGCCGGCCCTGCCGTGCGACGGAGCGCTCCCGCTGGACGAAGACGGCCAGGAGCGCGAGGCCGGTCCACGTCAGCCACCACCGGCGGTCGGCCCAGTCCCCGCTCTGCAGCAGGGGCAGCATCACGGCCGTGACGGCGAGCCCGAGGACCAGGACACCGACCAGGTCGAGGGTGCGGCGCGCCTCGACACGGTGGCCCCGCGGCAGCAGACGCAGGGCGAGGAAGAGGACGACGACGTCCAGGGGGATGAACGCGAGGAAGACCCAGCGCCAGCCTTCGCCCGTACCGAAGACATGCAGGATGACGCCCCCGAGAAGCGGGCCGATCGCCGTCGACAGGCTCACCGTGGCGCCGTAGTAGCCGAAGGCCCGGCCCCGTTCGCGCGCCGGGTACATCTGGTGGAGCATGCCGACGACCTGGGGCGCGATCAGGCCGGCCGCGACACCCCTGGCCAGCCGTGACGCGTCCAGCCACACGGCGTCGGGTGCGACCCCGCACAGCACCCCGGTGACGATGAACAGCACCATCCCGATGACGAAGATCTTCCGGCGGCCGAACTCGTCCCCGAGCCTGCCCGCCGGGACCAGCATCAGGCCGAAGGTCAGCGTGTACCCGGCGAGCGACCAGGTGACGTCGGCGGGCGTCAGGTGCAGATGCTCCTCCATCGAGGGCAGCGCGACGGTCACGATGCTCACGTCGAGGAGGGTCAGGAAAGCGGCGGCAATGCAGATGAGCAGGGCCTGCGCGCGTCGCCCGGGGGTCGGGTCGGGCGGTGTGGGTATCGCGGTTGTCGCGAGGTCTTCAGGCGTCATTGCCATGGTGCACCTCAGTTTCCCATCGGCTGTCCGTGCGGGCATTTCGATGCCGTGCGGGGCGCGCCGGGCGCCCCACGGGGAATGCGGCTCCTCACTGGAGTACATCCGTGTCCGGTGGTGCTGACCGGGATCCGCCCCGTCCCGAGGGCGGATCCCGGCCGTCCGGCGCGGTCAGCCCGCGTCGGCCACCAGGCCGGCCTGTTCCACTCCGAAGACGGCGACGAGCTCGTCGTTCTCCGGGCGCTCTCCGCTGACGCCCACCGCGCCGAGCAGCTCACCCTCCTTGTCCCGGACGAGCACACCGCCCCGGGAAGAAGCGATGCGGCCCTCGGAGATCGAGGCCAGGGCGGCGAAGAAGGCGGGGTCACGGGTCGCGTGACGTGCCCCCGCCGCGCCGCCCGAGCCGGTGCCGAGGCAGCCCCATGCCTTGGCGTGCGCGATCTGCGGGCGCAGGATGCCCGCGCCGTCCTCCCGCTTGACGACCTGGGGGTGGCCCCCAGGGTCGAGCACGGTGATCGTCAGGGGTCGCAGTCCCAGGTCGCGCGCGTGGCTCAGCGCGGCGTCGACGATCTCGGACGCCTGGGTCAGACTCAGACCGGTCATGTCCGTGGCTCCTCTGCATTCTTGCTGTTCTGGGTGTTATGGGATTTCTGGAGTGCGGTCAATGGGTCGGGTGAGGTCAGGGGGTCTCCTCTGCGTCGGAGTTGATGCTTCCGCCGACCGGTGCGGGGGGCGGGGATCGTGCTCGCCGCGTCGGCGTCGCTGACCCGGGTGGCCGCGTACAGGCCCAGCAGGTTGAGCGCGGCGGCGGTGAGGAAGGCGGCGCGGTAACCGGACATGTCCGGGGCGCTTCCGGTGCCGGACACGCCGCCCGTGGCCGACACGAGGACGGTGGTGGCCACCGCGACTCCGGTGGCGCCGCCGAGCCTGCGGCCGACGTTGAACAGGGTCGAGGCCCGGCCGGAGGATGAGGAGGTGACCGTGGCGAAGGACGCGGACTGGGTGCCCACGAACACCTGGCCGACGGAGAGACCCATGGCGAACAGCAGCAGCCGGACCCACCACAGACCGGTGTCCGTGTGCCACAGGCTCATCAGCGCGATGGTCGTACTCGTGCCGGCCGCGCCCAGCATCAGATGCCTGCGGGGGCGCAGCCTGCGGTAGAGCAGCCGGCTGGCGAGCTGCGAGCCGGTGACCACGCCCACGGCCTCGGCGAAGATGGTCAGTCCGGCGGCCAGCGGGGTCATTCCCCGCTCGTCCTGGAGGTAGAGCGTGACCGTGAACAAGGTGCCGAGGAAGGCCACCGACTGCACGGTCATCACCGCGGTACCGGACGCGAACAGACGGTCCGACAGCAGCCGTACGTCCATCATCGGGGACTCCTTGCGGAGTTCGACGACGATCATCGCGGCGACCAGGACGACACCGAGGGCCACGCAGGCGGCGATCGGGACCGTGGTCCAGCCCCGCTCGGGCCCCTCCGAGACGCCGTACATCAGCAGACCGAGCCCCGACGCCGCGAGCAGGAACCCGGCCAGGTCGAAGCGCTCCGTGGGCCGGGCGGGCTCGTTGCGCAGGTACAGCACGCCGAACACGACCGCGAAGACTCCGACCGGCACATTGACGTAGAAGATCGCCCGCCAGGAGACCTCGGTGACCAGCAGGCCGCCGACCACCGGGCCGAGGGTGGGCGCGAGGCCGTTGGCGATGCTCAGGATCGCCGAGGCCCGCACCCGTTCCCCGGGGGCGAAGGCGCGCAGCAGCATCGCCATGCCCACCGAGGCGAGCATGCCGCCGCCCGCGCCTTGCAGGACACGGAACGCGACCAGCTCACCGATGCTCGTCGCCATGCCGCACAGCGCCGAACCGGCCGTGAAGACGGCGACGGCGGTCAGCAGGGTGCGCTTGCCGCCGAAGCGGTCGCCGAGCCAGCCGGAGGCCGGGACGAAGACGGCCAGGCTCACCAGATAGGAGATCGACACCGTGTCGACGGCGGTGGACGGCACGGAGAAGGCGCGGCCGATCGACGGGAGCGCGACGTTGACGATGGTCATGTCCAGCGTGCTCAGAAAGAGCCCGGCCACGTAGACGACGCCGACGGCCACCTTCTGGCTGACGACGATCCGGGGGCCGCGCCGCCTGCCTGGCACGTCACCGGCGGGCACCGCGACCGGGTCCCCGCTCACCCGACCGGGTCGCCGAGCCGGAGCGCGGAGAGCGCGACGGTCAGCCGGCGCAGCTCGTCCAGCATGGCCGACGCGTCCGCGTCCAGTCCCGGGGAGGATTCGAAGGTCCCGCCGGAGGTCATCGCCGTCCGGATGGACGGGATGTGCACGGAGTGCGAGAGCGGCACCATCTTCAGCGCGGACACGACCGGGATCAGCGCGGTGACGGCTCTGGCGCCGCCGGAGACACCGCCGTAGGCGACGAACGCGACCGGCTTGCCCGCCCACTCCTTCGCCAGGAAGTCGAGGGCGTTCTTGGTCGCCGCGTTGTAGCTGTGGTTGTACTCGGGGACGACGAACACATAGGCGTCGGCGGCGCGTACGGTCTCGCTCCAGCGCCGGGTGTGGTCGTGGTCGTACTGGCCGCGCTGCGGGGGGCGCGGCTCGTCGAGCAGCGGCAGGCCGACCTCGGCGAGGTCGACGAACTCGATGCCGAAGGCCTCGTGCCGGACCGCCAGGTCGTGGAACCAGGTGCCGACGGCATGGCCGCGGCGGCCCGGGCGGGTGCTGCCGACGATGATCTGCAGGTGTGGTGCGGGCATGACCGACCTCCGGTGGCTCGGTGGGTGAGTGGCTCAGCCGCTTGGTGGTTCAGCCGCTTGGTGGTTCAGCCGCTTGGCGGCTCAGTGGCTCATCGGCTCAGTGGTTGAGTGGTTGAGTGACTCAGTCGTCGAGGACGACTTTGTTCTCGATGACTCCGAGTCCTTCGACCTCGCCTCGGAGCACGTCGCCCGGCCGTACGAGGCCGTGGCGGAGCGGGGTTCCGGTCGAGAGCACGTCGCCGGGCACCAGGGTGAGTGCGGCGGTGAGCCAGGCCAGTTGCTCGGGAACGGAATGGAACATCTCGGCGGTGCTGCCGTCCTGGCGCAGCTCGCCGTTGATCCAGGAGCGGATGCGCAGGTCGTGCGGGTCGGGGATCTCGTCGGCCGTGACGAACCAGGGCCCGGTGATCCCGTAGCTGTCGAAACCCTGGGCGCGGTCCAGACGGTTGCTGTCCAGCTCGGAGACGTCCCGCGAGCCCGTGTCGCAGAAACCGACGTAGCCGGCCACGGCCCGCATGGCGTTCTCGGGGGTGAGCCGACGCGAGCGGCGGCCGATGACGACGGCCAACTCCAGCTCCGGGTCGACCTTCTCGGCGATGACCGGACACCGGAGCTCGTCGTGCGGGCCCGCCAGCGAGCCGATGGCCTTCAGGAATCCCCGGAGCGCCGGCTTCGGCCGGTCCTGGGACCCGGGCGGCTCGTCCTCTGGCCGCCGACGCGGGTAGTTGACCTGCACGCACCAGACGGTCTGCGGCCGTCCGGTCGCTGGGCCGAGCCGTCCGGCCTCGTCGGACCAGAGGCAGTCCTCGTGCAGCTCGCCGGTGTCGGCGTGGTCGACGGCCCAGTCGAACACCGCCCGTACGGCGGTGAGTTCGGGGTCCGCCTGGAGGAGCGCGGGCAGGTCACCGGGTACGTCGAGGCGGGAGCGGGCCAGGGCGTCGTCCCGGTGGACGCCCAGGCTCTCCAGCCGTCGTACGAACGCGGCCTGGACGTCGATGAGTTGGTGGGGGATGACTTCGGCGAAGCAGAGGCGGTCGCCGAAGGGGGTCCGCCGGGTGGCGAGTTTCACGGGGGGCTCTCCGTGGGTGCGGGTGCGGTGGGTGGGTTTGGTCTACGGGGATGGGGCTCGCGGGGGTGATCCGTCCGGGGTCGGGGTCGGGGTCGGGGTGACCGGAGGGCCGGGCCGGAGACCGCGGGGACGGGGGTGATCCGGCGGCGGGACTCGGGAAGGGGGTCGGCCCGAGCCCCGCCTGCTCTGGGAGACGCTCGGGCCCGGGGGGCCGTACGCGAGTGGGGTCGGCGGAGTTGTCGGTGAGGAAGCCGCCAGCTCCGGTGGCCGCCCGTCCGGGGAGCTGCCGGTCGGCGAGCCGCCCGCCAAGGCAACTGCCGTTCGGCGAGCCGCTTGGCCCGGGGAACTGCTGGCTGACGAGCCGCTTGGCGCGGGGACCTTCCGGTCGCGAGTCGCTCGGCCTGGGGAGCTGCCGGTCGGCGAGCCCCTGGCCCCAGGGAACTGTCGGCTGACGAGCCGCACGGCGCGGGGAGTGGGGCCGGGGCGGCGTCGGCATCCGGGCGGCTGTGCCCCGCGGGCGGGATCGTGCGGCTCGCCGACCAGCTGGTTCAGGCGTACGGCTGTGATCAGCCCGTATCGGTGTAGGGCCACGGCCACCGGAGTCACCGCGTACGGCCGTCTCCTGACCGTGTCGGCCGGGGACCGAGCGGGGCCGGGACTGAGCGCGGCCGGTGTCGGCGTACGGCCGGCGCTCGGCCGGATCGGCGTGCCGATCCGTTTCGGACCGTGCAGCCCCTTGTTCGCTTGGTCGACCCGCGGTCACTGCCCCGGCCGGTGCCCGCGCAGGCCCTTCGCGCTCGCCCCGCGTCGACCCCACGCCCCTCCTCAGCCGTCGGCGGCGTCCTTCGCGTTCTCGAACCGGATGCCGCCGTCGGTGAGGGAGGTGACGAACTTGTCGTCGTCGGGCTCGACGGGCTGCTGGATCGGGGGCAGGCCGACGGTGAAGAGGATCAGTTCCTCGGTGGCCGTGAAGCGGACCTTGTCCCCGGGGTCGGCGTCCACCGCACCCAGCTTGGCGACCGGGGTGTCCTCGATGGTGCCCGCGCCGGACAGGACGACCGTCAGGCGGCGGGCGTCCTCACTCTGCGACACCCATTCGGCTCCGGCGTCGATCTTGAGGAACTCGATCCAGAACTCCCGCTCGGTGTAGGTGCCGACGGGCTTGCGCTTGACGCCCGGCCAGCCTGCCAGCGGCAGCCAGTTGAGGTGGTCCGGGTTGCTGATGACCACGCCGTTGTAGCGCGGCTTGGGGAACCGCTGCTCGCGGACCGCGCGCTGTTCGGCCTGGGCCTCCTTGTTGTCGGGGCCGCGTCCCCGGCCCGCGCCCATGCCGAGCGCGGAGGCGCCGGCGAACTGGAGCACCAGCTGCAGCTGCTTGGGGTCGGTCAGCGGGTCGTCCTGCGGGCCGTAGGTCTGTCCTTCGGGGAAGTAGCCGACCTCGCCCTCGCGCAGGATGCCCTGCTCGCCCAGGTTCATGTCGCCGACCAGCGGCAGACGGATCTGCTCGAAGGTGTGGCAGTGCCGGGGCATCAGGAAATCGGCCTCCTGACGGCCCAGGATGTAGCGGTAGTTGTCCATGGGCCTGCTCCGGTCGCCCATGAGCAGGTAGTTGAACGAGACCGTCCCCCTGGGGTGGTCCATCTTGAACGCGTTCTCGTCGAACGGAGCGATCTTCATCGCGGGTCCTCCGTAATCCGATGCGAGCCGTGCGCGGCCGGTGTGTCCGGGGCGGCTTCGCGCCGATGGGCTGATGACTGTGTTCGTGGCCGTGACCGTCCGGGTCCGTCGGCGCATCCGCGGGTCCCACCGCGGCGCGCTTTCCAGGTGACATCCGGTCGTCACTACAACCAAGAAACCTTCTTGGTAGGTTTGTGTCAAGGTAGGTGGTGAGCTTTTCCTCGAATCGCTCGAATCGAGGGAACGAACCCGAAGGAGTGAGCCGTGGCCGAGGTTGATCTCAAGGGGACCGTCACCGTGGTGACCGGGGCTTCGAGCGGGATAGGCGCCGCCGTGGCGCGCGTCCTGGCGGCGCGGGGCTCGGCCGTCGCGCTGGTGGCCCGGCGCGAGGACCGGCTCGCCGCGCTGGCTGCGGAGCTGACGGCGGCGGGAGGGCAGGCGCTGTCGGTGCCGGCCGATGTGACCGACGCGGAACAGGCCCGCGCGGCGGTGGAGTGCGCTGTGGAGGCGTGGGGGCGGCTCGACATCCTCGTCAACAACGCGGGCGTGCCCCAGCGGGGCCCGCTGATGGATTCTTCGCCCGCGGAGTTCGAGCGCGTGGTGGGGGTGAATCTGCTCGGCAGCCTGTACTGCGCGCATGCCGCCCTGCCGCACCTGGTCGACGCGGCCGCGGGCGAGCCCCGTCGGGTCGCCGACCTGGTCAATGTCAGCTCGGTGGCGGGGCGCGTCGTGCGCAAGACCACGGGCGTGTACAACGCGAGCAAGTACGGGCTCAACGCGTACACCGAGGCGCTGCGCCAGGAGGTGGCGGGCCGCCGGGTCCGTGTCTCGGTCCTTGAGCCCTCCGCGGTGGAAACCGAGCTGTTCCCGCCGCGGGTCCGACAGGAATTCGCCGGCAGGACAGGCGCCTATGAACGCCTGAGCGCCATGGATGTCGCCGACGCCGTCGAGTACGTCGTGACGCGCCCCGCGCATGCCGCCGTGAGCGAACTGCTCATCCGTCCCAGCGAGTCGGAGCGCTGAAGGACTCCTGAAGGAGCCTTGCAGACGCCTTGGAGGAATCCTGAAAGCCTTGATTCAACCTACCTAGTAGGTTAGCTTTCTTGTTGGATGGGCCATCGAGGTCCCCGGGCCATGGAGGTTCGGGGGGCGAGGTCCAGGAACCCCCTTGGGAGTGTCATGTCCGTGCCTCATACCCCCGCGAAGCTCTACCGCGGCCGGGTGGCCGACCAGATCGTCGAGGACCTCCGCGAGCAGATCCTCACCGGTGCCCTGCCGGACGGCGCGCGGCTGCCCTCCGAACGGGAGCTGGCCGCGTCGTACGACGTCAGCGCCCCCACCATCCGCGAGGCGATCCGCGTACTGACCGCGATGGGTCTGGTCACCACCCGCAACGGCAGCCGGGCGACGGTCAACGCGCAGGGCGACACCCTGCTCGCCATGTCCATCGCCTCCGTCGTCCAGTTCGAGAAGGTCGGCGCCCGTGAGGTCCTTGGCCTGCTCAGCGTGCTCAACGCGTACGCCGCCGAACTCGCCGCCGAGCACGCCTCCGACGAAGAGATCGCCCGACTCCGGGAGGCCGCCGAGGGCACTGTGGTGGCCGAGGACGTCGAACGCTCCGCCGCAGCGCTCCAGCACTTCTTCGCCACCCTCTCCGACATCTCCCACAACCCGCTCCTGGCGGCACTGTCCCGGTTCATCACCGAGGTCCAGGTCGGGCTGGCCGTCAAGCTGTCCGGCGGCAAGGGCGGGGACTGGGGACAGGTCGCGGGCGCCCTCCAGTCGGAGCGGCTGAGGATCGTGGACGCCGTCGCCGGCCGCGATCCCGCCGTCGCCGCCGCCACGGTCCGCGAATACCACCGGCACGTGGTCGAACGGATCATCTCCGTCCGCAAGGGAGGGGAGGCCGCCGCATCCGAGGCCGGTGTCACCGAGGCCCTGATCGCGTGGCTGCGAGCTAACGTCGGGCTGGGCGGCCAGGTCGCGAACCGAAGGAGCACCTTGTCGTGACGCGAGCAGTGGAGACGAGCGCGGAGGCGACCGTGCTCGAGACCAGGGCTGTCGGGACAAGTGCCGTTGGAGTAGCGGCTGTTGGGGTGAGCGCACCCGCAACCCGCACCGTCCGCGACGCCGCCTTCGACGTGCTGCGTCTGCACGGGCTGACCACCCTCTTCGCCAATCCGGGCTCGACGGAGGTGTCCCTGCTCGCCGACCTGCCCGCGGACCTGGAGTTCGTACTCGCCCTGCACGAGGGCTCGGTGGTGGGCGCGGCCACCGGCTGGGCGCTGGCGCGCGAGGAGCCGGCGCTGGTGCTGCTGCACACGACGGCGGGCCTCGGCAACGCGGTGGGCGCGCTGGCCACCGCCCGCGTCAACCGGGCACCCCTGGTGGTCCTCGTGGGCCAGCAGGACCGCAGACACCTCGCCCAGGAGCCGTTCCTCGCCGGGCAGTTGCACGGCCTGGCCGGGGACTACCCGGTCCGGGTGGAGTCGCCGGTACGCGCCCAGGACGTGCCCGGCGCCATCGGCCGGGCCGTGCACGCCGCCCGCGAGGGGAGGGGGCCCGCGCTGGTCCTCGTACCCATGAACGACTGGGCGGAGCCGGCCGAGGATCTGCCGGTTCCCGCACCCGCCGTGCTGCGCCGGGCGGCGTCGGCGGACGCGTCGGTCGTCGCCGAGGTCGCCGCGCTGCTGGCCGGGGCCACCGCGCCGGCCCTCGTCGTCGGAGCGGGCGCGGACAACGACGGGACCTGGACCGCGCTCAGCTCCCTCGCCGAGCGGCTCGACTGCCCGGTGTGGCAGGAGCCCTTCGGGGCACGGGCCGGATTCCCGCAGGACCACCGGCTGTTCGCCGGGCACCTGCCCGCCGACCGCCCGAGACTGCGCGCCGCGCTCGCCCCGTACGACCTGGTGCTCTGCGTGGGCGCGCCGTTCCTGCGCCAATACCCGTATACGTCGGGGGAGTTGACCGGCGCCCGGGTGGTCGTCGTCACCGAGGACCCGGCCGAGGCGCACCGCGCCCCCGCCGAACTCGCGGTGGTCGCCGCGCTGCCGGACTTCTGCGACCGGCTCGCCCGCCGCACCCCGCCCCGGCCGCCGACGTCGGAGCCGGCCTCGCGTACTCCGCACCCCGAACCCCCGGCCCCCGGGGAGCAGTTGAGCCCCGCCCACGTACTGGCGGCGCTCGCGCGGCGCCTGCCCGCGGACACCGTGATCGTGGAGGAGACCCCCTTCTCCCGCCCCGACCTGCACGCGCTGCTGCCCGCCCGGCGGCCGCTCGGCTTCCTCAGCGCCGCCATGGGCGGACTCGGCTTCGCGATGCCGGCCGCGATCGGGGTGCGCATGGGGCAGCCGCGCCGCCCGGTGGTCGCCGTCGTCGGTGACGGGTCCTCGCTGTACCAGGTCCAGTCCCTGTGGACCGCCGCCCACTACGGCGTCGGCGCCGTCTTCGTCGTCCTCGCCAACGGCCGCTACGCGGTGATGGACCGGCTCGCGGAGCAGCAGGGCGGCAAGCCGCCGTGGCCCGCCTTCGAGGAGGTCGACGTGGCAGGGCTCGCCGAGTCCCTCGGCTGCCCGGTCCGTCGGATCGACAGCTACCCGGACCTGTGCGAGACGCTCGACGCGCTCTGCCCCACCCTGGCCGACCGCACGGAACCCCTCGTCCTCGAGGTCGCGGTCTCCGCGGACGGCGAGTTCAGGCCCTGACGTCCGCCGCCGCTCCGGGAGTTCGCGCCGGGCCGAGTGAGCGTTCCTCGACGCCGGACAGGTGGGTGGTGAACACCTCGCGGGCGTCCGGGGCCAGGGTGCGCAGGGCGACCAGGGCGGTGATCGCGACGTCGCAGAGTTCGGACCGGACGTCGTCCCATGTGTGGCTCGTGCCCTTGCGGGGGTTCTGGCCGGTCGCGCCGATCACCGCCTGCGCGACCTCGCCGACCTCCTCGGAGAGTTTCAGCATGCGCAGGAGGAGCAACTCGCGTCCGGTGTGCGCCTGGTTGGCGTCCAGCCAGGCGTGCAGCCGGTCGATCGTGTCCCAGACGTCGTACTCGTCAGCGCGGTTGTCAGCCATGGGAGCAGCCTCCCATCCCCGGGACGGCGGCCGGACACCTGCTCGTCGACCACGAGTCGGGTGCCGCGGGGTACCTACTCGTCCAGTTGCTGGCTGAACGCCTCCTCGTCGAACAGCGACTCCTGCTCGCCCTCCGCGATCTTCCGCACCCGCTGGTTCCGCGCCCCCACGACCACCGCCGTGACCGCCGCCGTCACGCCCAGCGCCGTCGGCACCATCCAGCCGCGGTTCACCGCGTGCCCCAGCACATGGTCGAGGGAGAGCCGGCCGGGGCCGGTCACGGCGAGGCCCGCCGCCGTCAGGCCGAGGCTCGCGGCGTACTCGTAGCCGCCGCCGTGCGCGAAGAACCCGTTCGGCGCATGCACCGCCGCCGCGCCTGCCATCGCGCCGGCCGCCGCCGCCCCGGCGGCGGGTGTCGCGAGGCCCAGTGCCAGCAGCACGCCGCCGCCAGCCTCGGAGAGGCCCGCCGCCGTCGCGCTCGCCTTTCCCGGCGCGTAGCCCATGGACTCCATGGCCGCCCCGGTGTCTTCGAGCCCGCCCCCGCCGAACCAGCCGAACAGCTTCTGCGCCCCGTGCGCGGCCAGCACCCCGCCCGTGCCCAGACGGAGCAGCAGCAGCCCCAGATCGCGTCGGTCGAAACAGGTCACGGTGACTCCCGGAACGGACGGAGTGAACAGACGGAGTGGAGAGACTCAAGTAAGCGGACGAAGTGAACGGACGGACTGAAGGGACTTCCACCGTCGCACCGATCACCCCACCCCACGCGCCCGCGCGGCCGTTCGGGTGGCGGGCCCGGGGGAGCGGTGTGACTCTGTCTGGCATGACGATTCAGGTAGCCAAACTCAGCGACCCGGCCGTCCGGGCGTTCGTCACCGCTGTGAACGCCCACGACCTCGACGCCTTCCAAGCCCTCCTCGCCCCCGGCGCCACCATGTCCGACGACGGCTCCGACCGTGACCTCGCCGACTGGACCGACCGGGAGATCTTCTCCTCCCACGGCCACATGGACGTCGACAACGAGTCCAACGGCGGCCGCTCCCTCATCGCCCACTACAGCAATGACACCTGGGGCGAGATGAAGACGAAGTGGAGCTTCACGGTCGACGACGGTGGCAAGATCTCCCGCTTCGAAACGGGCCAGGCCTGAAGCACCGCCCACCGTAAAGGCCTTGCCTTCGCGTGCACTCCAACTCCTAGCGTCCAGAGGCATGGAGAACACCGAGCACACCAACGGGACCAGGACACTGGGCCGCAGCGGCATCGAAGTGAGCGCCCTCGGCTTCGGCTGCTGGGCGATCGGCGGCGAGTGGGCGACCTCCGACGGGCAGCCCCTGGGCTGGGGCAAGGTCGACGACGAGGAGTCCGTACGGGCCGTACGCCGCGCCCTCGACCTCGGCGTGACGTTCTTCGACACCGCCGACGCGTACGGCACCGGGCACAGCGAGCGGGTCCTCGCACGCGCCCTGGCCAAGCGCCGCTCCGACGTGGTCGTCGCCACCAAGTGGGGCAACGTCATCGACGAGGAGCGCCGCGTCGCCCTCGGCAGCGACGACTCCCCGGCCTACGCCCGCCGCGCGCTGACCGCCTCACTGCGCCGCCTGGACACCGACTACATCGATCTGTACCAGCTGCACATCTCCGACGCCGACCCGGATCGTGCGGCCCAACTCCGCGACACCTGCGAGGAGTTCGTACGGGAAGGGCTCATCCGCGCCTACGCCTGGAGCACCGACGACCCCGAGCGTGCGGCCGTCTTCGCGGCGGGCGAGCACTGTGCGGCCGTACAGCACCGCCTGAACATCCTCCAGGACGCGCCCGAACTCCTGGCGTTCTGCGAGGAGTCGGACCTCGCGAGCATCAACCGCAGTCCCCTCGCGATGGGTCTGCTGACCGGGAAGCACGCGGCGGGGCGCGCCCTCGAAGCGGGGGACATCCGCAACGCGCCGCCCGCCTGGCTGCCGGGCTTCACCGAGAGCAGTGGCGCCGACCCGGAGTGGCTCGGCAGGGTCGACGCACTCAGGGACATCCTCACCAGCAACGGCCGTACGCTCGCGCAGGGCGCGCTGGCCTGGCTGTGGGCGCGCAGCCCGCGCACCGTCCCGATCCCGGGGTTCCGCTCGGTCGCCCAGGCCGAGGAGAACGCGGGCGCGATCGCCGAAGGGCCGCTCACCGCCGAGCAGTTGACCGAGGTCGACCGCGTTCTGGGACGGTGAGCGGCCCGAAGGTCCGCCGTAGGACTACTGGGCGAACTGCTGAGGAGCGGGGGCGCGGCGCACCGTGCCACCGTTCTGCTCCTTCAACGTGATCTGCCCCTTCTTGATGGTCGCGAGGCGGGGCGCGCGGCGGGCGATGGACGAGTCGTGGGTGACCATGATGAAGGTCAGCCCGTACTCGTGCCACAGGCCTTCGAGCAGGCCCATGATGTCGTCGCGGGTGCCCTCGTCGAGGTTGCCGGTCGGCTCGTCGGCGAGGAGCACCTTCGGCTTCTTGACCAGGGCGCGCGCGATGGCGACACGCTGCTGCTGACCGCCGGACAGCTCGGCCGGCGCGTGCGTGAGGCGGTCGCCGAGGGCGACGGAGGCCAGTGCCTCGGCGGCCCGCTCGCGCCGCTCCTTGGGCTTCACACCGAGCGGTACGAGCGCCGTCTCGACGTTCTCCTGCGCGGTCAGCGTCGGGATGAGGTTGAACGACTGGAAGATGATGCCGATCTTCTCGGCGCGCAGCCGGGTCAGCTTGGCCTCGCTGATCTCGGCGAGGTTCACGCCGTCCAGCTCGACGCTGCCGGAGGAGGGGCGGTCGAGACCGCCGATCATCTGGAGCAGCGTCGACTTGCCGCCGCCCGTGGGGCCCTGGATGACGAGCTGGTCGCCGTCCTCGATGGTGAGGTCGATGCCACGCAGCGCCTCCACGGTCTCCTTGCCCCGCGTGTAGCGCTTGGTGACGCCAGTGAGCTTGTACATGAGTTCTCCGAAGATGAAGCAGGTGAAGAAGGAAAGGGGGGTGGGGCGCCGCGACCCGGGGGGAACGGACGCGGCGCCCCAGCTCGGGGGAGGTGGCCCGAGGGCGGGTTACTGGACGCTGCGCAGCGCGTCCGCCGGGCGCATCCGGGAGGCACGCCAGCCGCCCATCGCACCGGCGATCAGACCGCCCGCGATGGCCAGGCCCGCCGCGAGCGCGATGGTGGTCAGCGAGACCGGAGCGGAGAGCGCGATGTCCATGGTGCTGGACGCCGCCTGCTGGCCGGGGCCACCGCCGCCGGCCATGCGACCGCCGCCGCCACCCGCGCTCGCCGTGGAACCGAGCTCCGCGGTCAGCGTCGGGCTGATCGCCGTCACCGTGTACGCCGCGGCGAGGCCGATGCCGATGCCGAGCGCGCCGCCGATCAGACCGTTCACGATGGACTCGCCGACGACCTGCCGGGTGACCTTGCGGGACGGCCAGCCGAGCGCCTTGAGGGTGCCGAACTCACGCACCCGGCGGGAGACGGCGGAGGAGGTGAGCAGCGCCGCCACCAGGAACGCGGCGATGAGCACCGCGATGGACAGCCACTTGCCCACGCTGGTCGCGAGGTTGGAGGCGGTGGACAGCGAACCCGAGACGGTGTCCGCGAGGTCGGCGGAGGTGGTGACCGTCGTACCCGAGATGTTCTTCTGGATGGTCGCCTTGACCGTGTCGATCTGCTTCGAGTCGGTCGCCGTGACGTAGATCGTGGTGACCTGGTCGGCCGAGTCGGCCAGCGTCTGCGCCTGCTTCAGCGGCAGGTAGACGTCGGTGGTCGACTCGCTGCTGTCGGGAGTCGCGATGCCGATGATGTCGTACTTGGTGTCGGAGATCGTGATCGTCTTGGCGATCGTGAGCTCGTTCTCCTTGGCGTACGAGGCGCTGACCACCGCGACCTTCGAGTTGGTCTGCGCGGTCGTGAAGGTCTTGCCCGTGGTGATCTTCGATGTGGCGAGCGGGCCGAGGTCCTGGTTGGTGACGTCGACGCCCGCGACGGTGTACGAGTTGACGTCGAAGTTGGCGCCGCCGCCCTGCACGCGCGGCTGGCCGGTGGACTGGCCGCCGCCCGGGCCGCCCTGCTGCGAGTCGGAACCGGAGGTCGAGGACTCCGCCGTGCCCTGGGTGAAGGAACCGTCGACCTTGGTGACGTTCAGGCTCAGCGCGCCGACCGCGCTCGCCACGCCCGTCTGCTTGGCGACGTCGGTGACGAGCGAGGCCTTCAGCGCCTGCCCGCCCTGCGTCATCACGCGGTCCGAGCTCTGGGTGTCGTCGCTGTCGGAGCCCGCGTCGAACTCGAACCGGGGCCTGCCCGACTCGCTGTCCGTGGGTGCTGCCTGGGCCTTGGTGACGGTCATGTCGGTGCCGAGCCCGTACAGCGACTTCAGGACCTTGTCCTGGGCCTGTGTCATGCCGGCCGACACCGAGTTGACGGTGATGACCAGCGCAATACCGAGCGCCAGACCCAGGGCGATGACCAGGGCCGCCTTCTTGCGCCGGCTCAGCTCACGCTTGAGATAGATGCCAAACATCCCGTTCCTCAAAGGTTCTTGGCGCCCGCTGTGGGCGCGGCCACAAGCTATGGAGAAACCTTTGAGTCGGGCTGAGTAAGTGATGTGTAAGGGCTGAGAAAGTGAGGCCCGTCATAAATGTTCCATCAGACAGCTGATTCCTAAGCTCCCTAGGGCTTAATGCCAGGTAGTGACTGTTGAGTGGGTTCTTGGTGAAGAACAGCGGGCCCGCCCGGTGCGTATCTCCCGGTGGGACGGTGGATGGGCGTACGGGGCGGGTCCGTGCCTTTTCCGCATGGGCCCGCGCTCTTTTCACATGGCGCCGCGTGCCGCCGCTGCCGGGTTCCCACCCGCTGCCTTTGCGGTTTCTTTGGAAGTGCAGTGGATTTTCTTTGTCACCCCGCCGTCGGGTGTCACAGACTGCCTTTGTACGGTCCCGGGATGCGTGATTCCACCCGGCTCTCCCGTCGTGCCGCCCTCGGCCTTGCCGCGGCCGCCGTCCCGCTGGCCGCCGCCGCCCCCGCCTCGGCGGCCACCACGATCGGCGGTGAGCGGCTCGCCCGCACCGGCGTCCAGGTGAGCGGCGCCTCGGGCCTGCCCAGGGGCCTCACCGCCCGCTCCTGGCTCGTCGCGGACCACGACAGCGGCGAGGTGCTCGCCTCGTACAACGCGCACCGGCGCCTCGCGCCCGCGTCCACCCTGAAGATGCTGTTCGCGGACACGGTCCTCGAGAAGTTCGAGCGGACCGAGAAGCACAAGGTGACCGCCGCCGACCTGGCGGGGATTCCCTCGGGCTCCAGCCTCGTCGGCATCCAGGCCGGAACCACGTACACCGTCGAGGAGTTGTGGCTCGGCGTCTTCCTGCGCTCCGGCAACGACGCGGTGCACGTGCTCAGTCACATGAACGGCGGTCTCGACGAGACGGTCGCGCAGATGCAGGCCAGGGCCGAGGATCTGCAGGCCCTGGACACCAAGGTGGTCAGCCCCGACGGCTTCGACCACGAGGGCCAGCTGTCCTCCGCGTACGACCTGACCCTCTTCGCCCGGCACGGCCTCGCCGACACCGACTTCCGCGCCTACTGCTCGACGAAGACCGCCGACTTCCCGGCCGGCGGCAAGAAGACCTTCCAGATCCAGAACACCGACCGCCTGCTGACGGGCGCGGACGGCGTGGCGGCGTACGACGGCCTGATCGGTGTCAAGAACGGTTACACGAGCAACGCGGGCAACACCTTCACCGGCGCGGCGACCCGCGACGGGCGGACCCTCCTCGTCACGGTGCTGCACCCGGAGAGCGGCGGCAGCGGCGTCTACGAGGAGACGGCCGCGCTGCTCGACTGGGGGTTCGGGAAAGGGGCCGGCGCCAAGTCCGTGGGCACGCTGGTCGAACCGCTCAGCGAGGGGGGCGGCGCGAGCGTGACGCCCACACGGAAGGGGGCGGCCGGTGCTTCCGCTTCCAGCAAGGCGGAGCAGTCCTCGTGGGGGATGGCCGGAGGGGCCGGGGGAGCCGTCGTGCTGCTCGCGGGCGCGCTCGCCGTGCGCAGTCGCAGCCGTGGACGCGGTTCCGGGGGCGGCAGTCATCGCCGCTGACGGACGCGGAGGGTTCCTTTGTGGTGCAGCCGTCCGCGGACCGGTGCATACCCCGCGGTCCCGCGCGAGGTCCGCCCCCATCCCGGGCCGCGGACGGCTGCTCCTCCCCCCTCGGTATGGTCCGTGGTGTGCACCGTGGCCGTACCGAAGTCTCGTGCTCCAAGTGTGAAGCTCTGATGGAGGAGATGTTGAGCATAAGCCCGCTACCGGGCTTTATGGTCCGGAGGTTCAGCTTCCGTTTGTGCAAGTTGAGGAGTTGACGAGGCGGGTGCGGGACGAGGGGTGGACTTTTCAGCCGCGTCCCACGTACGGCATCGCCGTCGCGAGGACCGTCGCGAACTGCACGTTCGCCTCCAGGGGCAGCTCCGCCATGTGCCGCACCGTGCGCGCCACATCGGCCACGTCCATCACCGGTTCGACCGCCGTCTCCCCGTTCGCCTGGAGGGTTCCGGTTCGCATGCGCTCGGTCATGTCGGTCGCCGCGTTGCCGATGTCGATCTGACCGCAGGCGATCCGGTACGGACGCCCGTCCAGGGACAGCGACTTGGTCAGGCCGGTCAGCGCGTGCTTGGTCGCCGTGTACGCGATGGAGTGCGGGCGGGGCGTGTGCGCGGAGATCGAACCGTTGTTGATGATCCGGCCGCCCTGCGGGTCCTGCTCCTTCATCCGCCGGTACGCCGCCTGCGCACAGAGGAACGCGCCGTTGAGGTTGGTGTCCACGACGTGCCGCCAGGCCTCGAACGGCAGCTCTTCGAACGGGACGCCGCCGGGGCCGAACGTGCCGGCGTTGTTGAAGAGCAGGTCGAGCCGCCCGAAGCGGTCGTGTACGGCCGCGAAGAGGGCGTCGACGTCATCGGGGCGCGAGACATCGGTCCGTACGGCGATCGTGGGCCCCTCGGGGGCGAGGGCGGCCGTCTCCTCCAGGGTCTGGGGCCGGCGTCCGGCGAGCGCCACCGACCAGCCGGTGCGCAGCAGTTCCACCGCCACCGCGCGGCCGATGCCGGAGCCCGCCCCGGTCACCACCGCGATCTTCGTTTGCATGGCATTCATGGCCCCGCAGCGTACGTGAGGCTTCCGGTGGGGTCCGCCTTGCGGAACTCATCAGTCCGCCATCTGGCTGTTGTGTACGCGCCAATCCCACGTTGACCCCGGCCACTCCAATGACAGGCACCACAACTGTCAGGGGAGGGCCAAGATGACACCCGCAGCCCACAAGCATCCGTCTCCGCACGCCCCCGAACTCCGCGCCGTCGCCCGTCACATCGGGCGCCGCCGCTTCCTCACCGCCACCGGCGCGGCCGCCGCGCTCGCCTTCGCCGTCAACCTGCCGACCGCAGGCGTGGCGAGCGCCGCCGAACTCGACGCGGCGAAGATCACCGAAGACCCCTTCACGCTCGGCGTCGCCTCGGGCGACCCGCAGCCCGGCTCCGTCCTCCTGTGGACGCGACTCGCCCCCGTGCCGTACCAGGCCGACGGCGGGCTGCCCGCCGAACGCGTCACCGTGCACTGGGAGTTGGCCCACGACGACCGGTTCCGCCGGATCGTCAGGCGCGGCACGGCCACCGCACACCCCGAGTTCGACCACACCGTGCACGTCGAGGTCGGCCACCTCGCCGCCGACCGGGTCTTCTACTACCGCTTCAAGGCGGGCAGTTGGATCAGCGAGACCGGCCGCACCCGCACAGTGCCCGCCACCCACGCCCAGGTGTCCGGCCTCAAGTTCGCCGCCGTCTCCTGCCAGGCCTACACCGACGGCTACTTCACCGCGTACGGCCATCTCGCCGAGGACGACGTCGACGTGGTCTTCCACCTCGGCGACTACCTGTACGAGTACGCGGTCAACTCCGTCGGCGGCTACCGCAATTACACCGACCGGGTGCTCCCCGACCTCTTCAACCACGAGACCGTGAACCTGGAGGACTACCGCCTGCGGTACGCCCTCTATAAGTCCGACCCCGATCTGCGCGCCGCGCACGCCGCGCACCCCTTCGTCGTCACCTGGGACGACCACGAGACCGAGAACAACTACGCCGACGACATCCCCGAGAACGACGTACCGCCGGAGGAGTTCCTGCTGCGCCGCGCCGCCGCGTACCGCGCGTACTGGGAGAACCAGCCGCTGCGCCGCCCGCAGCAGCCGGAAGGGCCCGACATGCAGCTGTACCGGCGGCTGCGCTGGGGCCGGCTCGCCCAGTTCGACATCCTCGACACCCGGCAGTACCGCTCCGACCAGGCGTACGGCGACGGCCTCGACCTGCCGGGCCCCGAGATCGACGACCCGGCGCGCACGATGACCGGCGAGACGCAGGAGCGGTGGCTGCTCGACGGCTGGCGCGGCTCACGGGCCCTGTGGAACGTCGTCCCGCAGCAGGTGAACTTCGCGCAGCGCAAGCTCGACCTCACGAACCCGGCACGGCTGTCGATGGACTCCTGGGACGGCTACCGGGCCTCGCGCCGCCGGATCCTCGACGGGGCCAAGTCCGCCGGGATCGAGAACCTGATGGTCCTCACCGGCGACGTGCACGTCGCGTACGCCTACGACATCAAGGACGACTTCGACGACCCCGCTTCCAGCACCCTCGGCACGGAGATCGTCGCCACGTCGATCTCGAGCGGCCGCGACGGCGCCGACAAGCCCTCGACCTGGGACACGTACACGGGAGCCAACCCGCACATGAAGCTCTACAACGGGCGGCGCGGCTATGTGACGGTCGAGCTGGGGCGGGAGCTTGCGCGGGCCGACTTCAAGACGGTGACGGCCGTGACCACGCCGGGTGCTCCGATCACGACGGCGGCTTCGTTCGTGACGGAGGTGGGCGACCAGGGGCTGAAGCCGGCCTGAGGTCCTGCTAGGACCTGTCCTAGTCGGTCTCGCTGGGATAGCGGACGCCGATGCGGTCCCGGATCGTGTCGAGCGTCCGCATCACGGCGAGGGTGCCGTCGAGGGGGACGAGCGGGGACTCGGTCTCGCCGGCGCGCAGGGCTCGCATGACCTCGGCGGCCTCGTGCCTGAGGCTGTTGCGGGGTCCGTGCGTCGGCTCGGCCGTGAACTCCTCCGGGTCGCGGCCGTCGCGGTGCAGGACGAAACGGTCCGCGAAGAAGAAGCCGTCGGGGATGTCGATGCGGCCCGCGGAGCCGGTGACCGAGGCGGCGACGGGGGTGCCGCCGTGAATGGAGCAGTGCACCGAAGCGAGAGCACCGCTCTCCCAAGAGAGCAGTGCACCCGTCTGGAGATCAACGCCCTCGTCGGAGAGCACCGCTCTCGCGGCGATGTCCGAGGGCTCCCCGAGCAGCAGCTGCGCGAACGACACCGGGTAGACACCGAGATCGAGAAGCGCGCCGCCACCCTGCGCCGGGTCACGCAACCGGTGCGAGGGCGGGAAGGGCCCTGCCAGCCCGAAGTCGGCCTGCACGGTGCGCACGTCACCGATCACACCGTCGTCGACGAGCGCCTTGAGCCGCCGGATGACGGGATTGCAGTACATCCACATGGCCTCCATCAGGAACCGGTCGTGCCGCCGCGCGAGCGCGACCAGCTCCTCCGCCTCGCCCGAGTTCAGCGTGAACGCCTTCTCGCACAGCACATGGCGCCCCGCCTCCAGACACATCCCGGCCGCGGCCCGGTGCGCCGAGTGCGGAGTGGCGACGTACACGATGTCGACGTCCGCGTCCTCGGCGAGCGACGCCCAGTCCCCGTACGCCTTCGGTATCCCGAACCGTTCCGCGAACGCCTTCGCCGAGGCGTCCGTCCGCGAGGCCACGGCCACCACCTCGGCGTCCGCCATGTCCACCAGGTCCGCCGTGAACGCCGCAGCGATCCCGCCCGTCGCCAGAATCCCCCACCGCACGCGATCCACTGCCATCCCCGGTCCCTCGCTCTGTGACCTCTGTGACCCCGAACACTCTGTTCGAACTGAGAGCATAGGTGGCGGATTACTCGGAGAGGGAGGGGCACATGCCCGAGCGTGGCCGTACCACGCGGGACCAGGAGAGCCCGGAGGGCGACATAGCGAAGACGGCGGTAGCCGTACCGCCGGGCGTACGGGACACCGCCGCCCTCCGCCGCACCGGACTCCTCGTCACCCTGATCCTCGGCGGGCTCGCCGCCACGCCCCCGCTCGCGATGGACATGTACCTCCCGGCGCTGCCGGAGGTCACGAACTCCCTGCACGCCCCCGCCGCGACCGTGCAGCTCACCCTCACCGCCTGCCTCGCGGGCATGGCGTTCGGACAGCTGGTCGTCGGCCCGATGAGCGACAAGTGGGGGCGGCGCAGGCCACTGCTCGTGGGCCTGCTCGGCTACATCGTCGCCACCGCCCTCTGCGCCGTCGCCCCGAACATCGAAACCCTCGTCGCCTTCCGCCTGGCCCAGGGCCTCGCGGGCGCGGCCGGAATCGTCATCGCGCGGGCGGTCGTACGCGATCTGCACGACGGCATGGCGATGGCCCGCTTCTTCTCCACGCTCATGCTGATCTCCGGCGTCGCCCCGATCATCGCGCCGCTCATCGGCGGCCAGGTCCTGCGCGTCACCGACTGGCGGGGCGTGTTCGTGGTCCTCACGGTGGTCGGCATCGCGCTCACCGCGGTCGTCTGGTTCCGGCTGCCCGAGACCCTCCCGCCCGGTGAGCGGCACAGCGGCGGCGTGGGCGAGGCGCTGCGCGCGATGCGCGGACTGCTCGCCGACCGGATCTTCGCGGGCTACATGCTCACCGGCGGGTTCACCTTCGCCGCGTTGTTCGCGTACATCTCCGCCTCGCCCTTCGTGATCCAGGAGATCTACGGCGCCTCCCCGCAGACCTTCAGCCTGCTCTTCGGCGTCAACTCCGTCGGCCTGGTGATCGTCGGCCAGATCAACGGCAAGATCCTGGTCGGCCGGGTCGGTCTCGACAAGGTTCTCGCCGTCGGCCTCGCGGTCATCGCGCTCGCCGCGACCGCGCTGCTGCTGATGTCCACCGGCGTCCTCGGCGAGGCCGGGCTCGTTCCGGTCGCCGCCGCGCTGTTCGTGCTGATGTCCGCGATGGGCGTGGCCCTGCCCAACACCCAGGCACTCGCGCTGATGCGCGTCCGGCACGCCGCGGGTTCCGCTTCCGCGCTCCTGGGCACCTCCTCCTTCCTCGTCGGCGCGATCGCCTCACCCCTCGTCGGCATCGCCGGGGAGCGCACCGCCGTCCCGATGGCCGTCGTCCAACTGGCCGCAGTACTGGTGGCGGCCGCCTGCTTCGTGGGACTGTGCCGTCCCTGGCAGGGAAGACGCACATCGGACGGAAAGGCGGCGGACAGCTGAGCGCACCGAGACTGCGCATCGACTCACCGGAACGGGCCGGGCTCGACCCCGGAGAACTGAAGCATCTCGTACGGGAGGTCCACGCCCTCACGGGCGGGGCGGACCCCTGGGCCGCGGGCGCCGTGCTGGTCGCCGGGCGCGGCCCGGTCATCGCCGTCGAAGAGGCCGCGGGGTGGGCGGTCCGCTACGCCTCCTACGACCAGGAGACGGACACGGGGGTCGAACTGCCGCCCGGGGCACGGGTTCCCATGACCGCCCACACCCCCTTCGACCTCGCCTCCCTCACCAAGCTGTTCACGGCGGTCGCCGCGGTGCAGCAGCTGGAGCGGGGCACGCTCGGCATCGACGCGCGGGTCGGCGCGTATCTGCCGGACTTCCGGGCGGCCGCCGAACACGGCATCACCGTACGGCAGTTGCTCACCCACACCTCCGGGCTGCGGCCCGAACTCCCGCTGTACGACTGCCCGGACGACCGGGCGCGGCTCACCATGCTCCGTGCGGAGGCGCCGGTGTCGGAGCCGGGGGAGTACGTCTACTCGGACGTGAATCTGCTCCTCCTCCAGTACGTCCTTGAGCGCACCACCGGGCGAGCCCTTGACGTCCTCGTGCGTGACGGGATCACCCGGCCGCTCGGGATGACGGCCACCCGCTTCGGGCCGTGTCCGGGGGCCGCGGCGACGGAGGATCAGCGGTGGCCGTGGGCCAAGGCCGACCGGGGCATGCTCCGTGGTGTCGTCCACGACGAGAACGCCTGGGCCCTCGGGGGTGTGGCCGGTCATGCCGGCCTCTTCTCCACGGGCCGCGACCTCGCCGTCTTCTGCCGCACCCTCCTCGCGGGCGGCTCCTACGGCCCCGCCCGCATCCTCGGCCCCGACTTCGTCGAACTCATGCTCACCCCGCCCGGTCTCGGCTTCGCCCTCGACCAGGCCTGGTTCATGGGCGGGCTCGCGGGGCGCGGTGCGGCGGGGCACACGGGGTTCACGGGGACGTCGCTGGTGCTGGATCCGGCGACGGACACGTTCGTGGTGCTGCTGGCGAATACGGTGCATCCGCGGCGCCGGGCCGCCGACAACGCGCCAAGGGCGGCGGTGGGGACTCGGGTGGCTCGGGCGGTGCGGGGGACTTGAGGGGTTTTTCGCCCCCTCCGCCCCTTCCCGTCCCGTTCCTGGGGGCTGCCGCCCCCAGACCCCCGCTTTCGGCCTGGACGGCCTCGTCCTCAAACGCCGGACGGGCTGAGTAGTTCAGCCCCTCCGGCGTTTGAGGAGCGGGGGTTTGGGGGCGGAGCCCCCAAGGGACGGGAATGGGAAGGGGCGGAGGGGGCGAAAAAACACCCCACCCCCGACCGTAGAATCACGACGTGACCGCCGCCGAAACCCTCCGCACCGCCCTCGCCGGCCTCCTCGACGGCCTCCCCCCGAAGGCAGCCACCCAGGCGGTCGAGCGGCTGATCGCGACCTACCGGGGCCGCACCCCCACCCACACCCCGATCCTCCGCGACCGCGAGGACGTGATTGCGTACGCCGCGTACCGGATGCCCGCGACCTTCGAGGCGGTACGCACGGCGCTCAGCGAGTTCGCGGACGCCGCCCCGGCCTGGGCACCGGACAGCCACGTGGACATCGGCGGCGGCACCGGCGCCGCGACCTGGGCGGTGAACGCGACCTGGGAGGGCACGCGCCCGGTGACGGTCCTCGACTGGGCCGAACCGGCGCTCGCGCTGGGCCGGGAAATCGCCGCGGCGAACCCGGAGTTGAAGGCCGCCGAGTGGCACCGCTCTCGTATCGGAGCGGCGCTCACCATCGAGAGCACTGATCTCGTCACCGTCTCCTACGTCCTCGGCGAACTGACCGACGCCGACCGCGCCTCCGTGGTCGACGCCGCCGCGTCCGCCGCCCAGGCCGTCGTGATCATCGAGCCCGGCACCCCCGACGGCTACGCCCGCGTCATCGACGCCCGCGACCGCCTGATCGGCGCCGGGTTCCGGATCGCCGCACCCTGTCCGCACAGCGCACGCTGCCCCATCGTCCCCGGCGAGGACTGGTGCCACTTCTCGGCCCGGGTCAGCCGTTCCTCCCTGCACCGCCAGGTCAAGGGCGGCTCCCTGCCGTACGAGGACGAGAAGTTCAGCTATGTCGCCGCGACCCGCTTCCCGCCGGCCCCGGCCCCCTCCCGCGTCGTCCGCAAGCCCCAGATCCGCAAGGGCCAGGTACTCCTGGAACTGTGCGAACCCGACGAGTCCCTGCGCCGGGAGACGGTGACCAAGCGCCACGGCCTGCTGTACCGGGCGGCCCGCGACGCGGCCTGGGGCGACGCCTGGCCGCCGCCGCCCCAGGGCGACTAACCCCGCTCCTCCTCCGCACGGTCCTCCGCGTGGCCATCCACGCGTTCCTCCGCACGTCCGTCCGCAGGTCCCTCCGCGCGGCTCTCCTGCAGCCTGCGCAGCAGCTCCCGCTTCTGGCTCTGCGGATCCTGGCCCCCGCCGACCTGCTTGCCCCGGCCCCCGCCGCGCAGCGCCTTGCGGCCCAGGTTGCTGCGGGTTCCGCCGACGCCCAGCATGTTTCCGTTTCCGCCTCGGCTCATCTCGGTCTCCCTCTCCGGTCAGCAACGAGACGGTTCGTCTCGCCAGATGCTCACCACTGTCCGGCGAGACGCATCGTCTTGTCAACCTGATAAATTCGCCCCATGGTCCAGAAGCCGCCCGTCCAGAAGCCCTCCCCGCCCTCGGGCAAGCCCACCCCCGACGCCACCCGCCGCAGCGAGAAGTCCCGCCGCGCGATCTACGACGCCGCCCTCGCCCTCGTCGGCGAGGTCGGCTACCCGAAGACCACCATCGAGGGCATCGCCGCCCGCGCCGGCGTCGGCAAGCAGACGATCTACCGCTGGTGGTCCTCGAAGGCCGAGGTGCTCCTGGAGGCGTTCATCGACCTCAGCGCCCAGGCGGCGGAGGCCGCGGCCCGGCCCGAGATCCTGGGGGAGCAGGCGGCGTACGAGATCCCGGACACCGGTGATCTGGAGGCCGACCTCAAACTGGTCCTGCGTGCCACCGTCGACGAGCTCCTCGACCCCAAGTTCGAGATCCCCTCGCGTGCGCTGGCCGCCGAGGGCGTCGTCAACAAGGAGGTGGGCGTCGAGTTCGTGACCAAGCTCCTCGAACCCCAGCTCCAGCTGTACGTGAAGCGGCTGCGCTCCGCCCAGGACGCCGGCCAGGTGCGCCAGGACATCGACCTGCGCATCGCCCTGGAGCTCTGGGTCTCCCCGCTCGCCCAGCGCTGGCTCCAGCACACCGGCCCGATCACCTACGACTACACGGACGCCCTCGTCGACTACGCCCTCCACGGCCTCGCCCCACGCTGAGCGCTACCGAGACGGCGAGATAAATCACACCAAAGCATGCAAACAGGCCTGATTCCGGCCGAGAGCGCATCGCCCCCACCCACCCCGGATGTCAGCTCTGGCCACCCGGGGCGCAGGATGGTGGGACCATAGGGCAAGACGTGGGGTATCTAGGGCTAGGCGAGGGGATACATGAGCGCAGAGTTCGGCCGCCGCTCAGGCGCGCAGGGCAGGATCTCCCAGTGGCTGCGTGGACGCCGTCCGAAGGAGACCGCCGATGGTGACGGCGGGCGTGAAGCCCTGCTGCTCGCCGCTGCCGCCGCCGGGCTGCCGCTCGCGCAGGCCGCGTACCCCTCCGGGTACCGGTGCTCCTGTGACCGCGTCGGCTGCCCCACCCCCGCGCGCCACCCCATCTCCTTCGCCTGGCAGACCCAGTCCACGACCGACCGCGCCCAGATCGAGCGGTGGGCCCGGCATCAGCCGCAGGCCAACTTCATCACCGCGACCGGCATGGTGCACGACGTCCTCGACGTACCGCTCGACGCGGGGCGCGAGGCGCTGGAGCGGCTGCTCGCCTCCGGTATCGAGGTCGGACCCGTCGCCCAGTCCGGCGCCGACCGCATGCTCTTCTTCACGGCCACCCGCGGTACGCCCGAGGACGAGGACGAGTGGTGGCCCTGCGAGCTGGACTGCCACCCCGAGACGATGGACGAGCACCCGGGCCTGCGCTGGCACTGTCGCGGCTCGTACGTCCTGGTGCCGCCGGCCCAGCTCCCCGGTGACCTCTCGGTCGACTGGGTACGGGGCCCCGAGCACCCCCTGCCGGACCCGCTCACCATCCTCGAAATCCTGACCGACGCCTGCGCCCGCTACGCCGGCGACGGCACGGAGCAGCTGGCGGCCTGGCCCCACCGGGGCTGAACCGCTCGCCTCCGCTACTCGCCCTTCGCCCCCGTCAGCCCCTGCACCCGGCTCAGGAACTTCACCTGCTGGTCCCCCGACCCCTTCGCCGGGTCGAGGACCGCCTCGTTGGCGACGAACTCCAGCGTGAGGGCCTGCTTCACCTCGCCCGTCATCAGGGCCTTGATGTTCGCGTCGGTGACGTTGATGTCGACGCCCTGCGCCGCGGTCTGCTTCTCGAAGTGGCGGGTGGTGAAGAAGACCAGCGCGCCGCCGTCCTTGGTGCGCAGCCCGACGGGGGCGTAGTCACCGGAGTTGAGCGGCTCGTCGACGTACTGCCGGGCCAGGCCCGGCTTGCTCTCGTTCTTCTCGCGCAGGGCCCGCAACTCGGAGGTGTAGGCGCCCGGCGCGAAGGTGTCGCCGCCGCTCGCCAGATAGGTCGCGTACGCCTGGCCCAGCTTGTCCGGCTCGACCGCGAGGGCCGCGTCGTCCGCGGTGACCGGCTGCGCCCAGCCGTCCGCGTCCTTCTCGAACTCCGGTATGCCGTCGGCGGCGAGAACGGTCAGATACGAGGCCTCCCACACGTCGCTCGCGCTGCCCCGGGTGAACACCACCAGCCAACGGGTGTCGTCCGAGCCCTTGTTGGAGTCGGTGTCGGCCAGGAACCAGCGCGGCCAGCCCGCCTTCTCGGGGATGGTGAACTTCGCGTCGGTCAGCTCCAGCGGAGAGTGCGCCGCGTTGCCTGCCGGGCTGTTCTTGTGCCCGGCCTCCAGCTTCGCGCCGTCGATGTCCGCGAGCGGGCCGGTGACCTGGCCGGCGTCCAGCGAGCGGTCGTACGCCTTGTCCGCCTCGTTGTACGCGGTGGTGAAGTCCTTGAGCGCGCGGGCGGCTTCCGCCTGGGTCGCCGCCGGCACGATCTCCCGCTCCCCGTGCACGACCACGCAGCCGCTCGCCGTCAAGGACAGAACGGTCACCGCGCCCGTCGCCAGGGCGAATTGGCCGCTACTACGAAGCCTTCGAATGGTGCGATCCCCGCGAACCCTGCGATCCCTGCTCATCAGGCGTCTTCACCCTCCCCTTCCCGGAGGCGAACCCTACCGGGGCGAGGAAAATCGCGAGAGTCGGGATCAGGTACAGCGCCCACACCGTGACCTGGAGGACGGTCGGATCGGGCTGGAAGTTGAAGACGCCCTTGAGGAGGGTGCCGTACCAACTGTCCGGCGGGATGGCGCCGCTGATGTCGAACGCCTTGTTCGTCAGGCCCGGCAGGAAGTCGGCCTCCTGGAGGTCGTGGAAGCCGTACGCCAGCACGCCCGCGGCGACCACGACCAGCATGCCGCCGGTCCAGGTGAAGAACTTGGCCAGGTTGATGCGCAGCGCACCCCGGTAGAACAGCCAGCCGAGCAGCACCGCCGTGGCGAGGCCGAGCAGCGCGCCGAGCAGCGGCTTGAACGTGCCGTCCTCGGAACCGGCCGCGTGCACCGAGGTCCACACGAACAGCGAGGTCTCCAGGCCCTCCCGGCCGACCGCCAGGAACGCGGTGGCCACCAGCGCCCCCGTGCCCATCAGCAGCGCCGAGTCCAGCTTTCCGTGCAGCTCCGCCTTCAGATGCCGGGCCGTGCGCCGCATCCAGAAGACCATCCAGGTCACCAGGCCCACGGCGACGATCGACAGCGAACCGCCGAGCAGCTCCTGCGCCTTGAACGTCATCTCCTGCGAGCCGTACTCCAGGGCGAAGCCGAAGCCGAGCGAGATCAGCACCGCGACGCCGATGCCGATCCAGATCGGCCGCAGCGCTTCACGGTGCTTGGTCTTCACCAGATAGGCGACGAGGATGCAGACGACCAGGCTGGCTTCCAGCCCCTCGCGCAGGCCGATCAGATAGTTCGCGAACACGGCTACGCCTCCTTGGAGAACAGCGTCCGGCCCCACCAGTCGTCCTTGTCCCGGACGCCCGGTGGGATCGCGAAGACCGCCGAACCCACGTGCTGGATGTACTCGTTGAGCGTGTCGATGGCCAGGTTGCGCTGCACCGGGATGAAGCCGGTGCGCACATCGCGCTGGTACGCGAGGAAGAACAGGCCCGCGTCGAGGCGGCCCAGGCCGTCCGTGCCGTCGGTGAAGGAGTAGCCGCGGCGCAGCAGCGTCGCCCCGTCGTTGGAGTCGGGGTGCGCGAGCCGTACGTGCGCGTCGGGCTTCATCGCCTTCAGGAACGGCTCGTCGCGCTCCTTCGCCTTGCCGACGGGGGCGCCCTCCGCCTTGTCGCGGCCGAAGATGTCCTCCTGCTCCTGGAGCGGAGTCCGGTCCCAGGTCTCGATGTTCATCCGGATCCGCCGGGCGACGAGGTACGAACCCCCGGTCATCCAGGCCGAGTTCTCGTCGACTGCCTTCTCGTCCACCCACACGAACTTCTTCAGCCGGTCGGTCTCCGTCCCCGCGATGTTGCGGGTGCCGTCCTTGAAGCCCATGAGGTTGCGAGGGGTCTGCGCGTCCGGCGTCGTCGAGGAGGTCTTGCCGAAGCCCAGCTGGGACCAGCGCATCACGACCTTGCCGAAGCCGATCCGGGCCAGGTTGCGGATCGCGTGCACCGCGACCTGCGGGTCGTCCGCGCAGGCCTGGATGCAGAGATCGCCGCCGCTGCGGTTCCTGTCCAGGTTGTCGCCCGCGAACTTCGGCAGGTCGACGAGAGCCGCCGGCCGCCGGCCGGCGAGATCGAACTTCTCGAACAGGGACGGCCCGAAGCCGATGGTGAGGGTCAGCCGCGAGGGCTTGAGGCCCAGCGCCTCACCGGTGTCGTCCGGCGGCGCCTCGGCCAGACCGCCGTACGCCCCCTCGCCGACCGCCTGCCCGGCGGTGACCCGCCGCGCCGCCTCGGTCCAGTCCTTCAGCAGCTGTACGAACGCGGCGCGGTCGTCCGTCTTCACGTCGAACGCGGCGAAGTGCAGCCGGTCCTGCACCGGAGTCGCGATGCCCGCCTGGTTCGCTCCGTGGAAGGCGATCGCGGCGCCGGACTCGGCGGCCGCCGGATCCACGTCATTGCCCGTACGGGTCATGGCCACCGCGCCACCGGCCGCGGCGGCACCGAGCGCGAGCCCGGCACCGCCCCAGCCGATCAGCGAACGCCGGGAGGGGGTGGAAGCGCTGGAGGTGTCCGTCATGGTGGTCCCTCGTCTACTTCACGACAGCGGCGGCGAGCTTGGACAGGGGCTCGGCGAGCGCGTTGACCGCGTCCGAGAGCTCCTTGCGGTCGGCGGCGCCGACCTTGTCGTACGAGGTGAACTCGTAGGAGGTCTTGTCCTCGCGGTACTGGTCGAGCAGCGTGTTCAGCGCCGCGAACTGCTTGTCGAGTTCCTTCGTCAGTGCCGCGTCGTTCTCGGCGGCGACCGGCTTCAGGAGGGTGTACGACTCCTCCGCGCCCTCGACGTTGGCCTTGAAGTCGACCAGGTCGGTGTGCGAGTAGAACTCTTCCTCGCCGGTGACCTTGCCGGTGGCGACCTCGTCGAGGAGCTCCTTGGCGCCGTTGGCCATGGAGGTCGGGGTGATCTCGGCGGTGCCGACGCGCTTCTGCCAGTCGGTCAGGTCGGTGACCAACTGGTCGGCGAGCTCGGAGTCGCGGTCGGTGAGCTTCTTGTCCTTCCAGAGCGAGCGCTCCAGACGGTGCCAGCCGGTCCAGTCCGTCTCCGGGTCCTGGCCCTCCTCCAGACCGTCCTCGCGGACGTCGACCTTCGGGTCGATGTCACCGAAGGCCTCGGCGACGGGCTCGGTGCGCTCCCAGCCGATGCGCGAGGGCGCGTACGCCGCCTTCGCGGCCTCCAGGTCGCCGGCCTTGACGGCGTCGGTGAAGACCTTGACCTTGGGCAGCGTCTCGTCGGCCTGCGCCTGCGCGTACTTGCGGTAGGCGGCGACGGCCTTGTCGAGCCGCGGGTCGCGCTTGGCGACCGTGCCGCCGGTGGCCTTGACGTCCTGGCGTATGCCGTCGCCCTTCATGCCGGGCTTGCAGGCGATCGTGTAGTCGCCGGCCTTCACCTCGGCGGTGACCGTCTGCTTGGTGCCCGGGCCGATGTTCTCGCGCTCGGTGACGATCCGGTCGTCCGGGAAGAGGAGGTACATCTCGGTCACCTTGGAGCCCTTGTTCTCCACGGCGATCTCGACGTGCCCGGCGGGGAACTCCTTCTTGGACACCTCGCACTTGGAGTCGGTGGCGGTCACTTCGATGAGGTTGTCACCGCTGGACGAGGCGTTGCTCTTCTCTGTGCAGCCCGTGACGGCGGTCAGGGCCGCCGCGGCGGCGACGGCGGTGGCGACGGAGAGTCGGACGGGGCGCATACGGGCTCCAAGGCGAGGGCTCTGCGGGTTCACGGGGAGTGCATAGATCCAGGTGAGGCCGACCTAACTTATCTGAGGCTTACCTGAGTACTACCCGTCCGTCCAGTGATTCAGCTCTCATGGACGGTGTATGGGCTCGGCTTGATCACGGTGGCTCAATCCGCACCCCATGGAACGGCAAAGAGCGGGTCAAAAGCCGCGGAGTGTCAACCGGATTGTCAACTACCGTCCCCGTAGAGCTGCTTCACGATCGACCTCAGCACCTGGTCCGTGCGCGGCCCGTAGTTGAGGAGCACCCCGTCCTCGACCGACACGACCCGGCGCTCCATCCCGGCCGGAGTCTGCGCGACGCCGGGGATCTTGACGAGACCGTCGATCCCGCCGACCGATTCGAGGCCCTTGGTCATCACGAGGATCGCGTCGGGGGCGGCCTGGGCCAGCGCCTCGGTGGTGATGGCCGTGAAGTCCTTCTCAAGACCCGACTCGGCGCCGGCGTCGACCGCTCCGGCCGCTTCGAGCAGCGAGGTGGCTCCCGAACCCTTACCGCCGATGAGATACACCGAGGCCGAGCCGCGGAGATAGAGGAAGGCGACGCGCGGATGCTCCTCGCGGGCCGGAATCTCCTTGCGTACCGCGGCGATCCGATCCTCCGAGCGCTGGGTGAGCCGCTTCCCGTCGGCCGGTACGCCGAGGGCGTCGGCCACCGCCTGAATGCGCGGGCCCACATCCTCCAGGCCCTGCGCCGGGTCGACGACGAGGACCGGGATGCCCGCGTCGCGGATCTGCTCCATGGCCGCGTCGGGCCCGGTCGTCGTCTCGGCGAGGACGAGGTCCGGCTTCAGCGAGAGCACGCTCTCCGCCGAGACGTCGTGGTTGCGGGTGACGACCGGCAGCTTCTCCGCCTGATCGAAGGTGGCGGTGATGTCACGGGCGACGACCCGGTCGCCGAGCCCGAGCGTGAAGACGATCTCGCTGAGGCTGCCGGAGAGCGGGACGATCCGGTCGGCGGCCCGGACCGTCACCTTCTTCCCGTCGGACGAGCTCACGGTGACGGGGAGTTGGGGCTTCGCGCGGTCTGTGAGGGGTTCGAGACGGTTGGCGGAGGTGGCGGTCTCCTTCGAGGTCTCCTTTGTGGACTCCGCGCTCTCGGCCGCGCCCCCGCAGCCGGTCGCGGCCGTCAGGAGGGCGAGCGCGGACAGCAGGGCGCCCGCCATTCGTGTGCGCCGACGGCGCACGGTCCCGTCCTTCATCCTCGTCCATCCATCCTCTCGGTCTGCTTCCCGCTGCTCCCGGCTGTCTCTGGCCGCGTCCGGTCGCCGCCAGTTGCTTCCAGCCGCTCCGGCCTCTTCCGGCACCTGCCGGGCATAGCTTAGGTTAGCCTTACCTTTCTAGCCATGAGTGGCTGGTTACCGACTGCCGAACCCGGAGGACATCCATGCCCGCGCGCCTGAGGGCCCCGATCACCGCGGTGTGCGTGGCCGCGCTCGGAGCTCTGCTGGGGGCACTGCTCCCCGCAACCGCCGCGCACGCCGCCGGCCGCAGCGTGCAGGGCGGGCGGCTCGACTGGGGCATCAAGTCCTCCTTCCAGAGCTATGTCACCGGGCCCATCGCCAAGGGGAGTTACTCCCTCACCGGCGGCGCGGCCACGGTCGGCAGCAGCCAGTTCCGCTTCCACTCCGCGACGGGCACGTACGACAGCGCCACGGGCGCCTTCTCCTCCTCCTTCTCCGGCGGGGTCCACTTCGTCGGGCACAAGGAGGACGACGGCACCTACCAGCTCGACCTCACGATCAGCCGCCCCACCGTCCGCATCTCCGGCGGCAGCGGCACCCTCTACGTCGACATCACCAGCAAGGCGAAGGGCACCGGGACGGTCACGACGTCCTCACAGGTGCCCTTCGCCTCCCTCTCCCTCGGCGGGATCGACATGAAGGGCGGCGGCAACTCCGTACAGCTCAACAGCCTTCCCGCCACGCTGACTTCGCAGGGCGCCAAGTCCTTCGCCGGGTACTACACGGCCGGGACCGCGCTCGACCCGGTGAGCCTGTCCGCGGACGTGCGGGCGGCGGCCACGCCGAAGGCGTCGAGCACGCCCACACCCACGAAGTCCTCCGTGAAGAAGGAGACTTCGGGCGCCATCGCGAACGGCGCCGTCGACTGGGGCGTGCGCCGCACCTTCCGCGAGTACGTCACCGGGGACATCGCCCAGGGCAAGTGGACCCTGTCCTCGGGAGCCCAGGACGGCGGCGCGCTCTTCCGTTTCGCCGGCGGTGAGGGGACGTACAAGAAGGACGACCGCTCGCTGGAGGCGGAGTTCGAGGGCGCGGTGCGCTTCACCGGCGAACAGGGTCTCGACCTGAGGCTGAGCGGTGTCCGGGTGACCGTCGAGGACGCCAAGGGCACGCTGTACGCCGATGTGACCAGCGAGGACTTCACCGGCAAGAAGGTCGCGCTCGTCACCTTCACGGCGAAGAACCTCACCCCGAAGGACGACCTCGTCGAGCTGACCGAGGCGCCCACGAAGCTCACCGCCAAGGGCGCGAAGGCCTTCGGCGGGATGTATCAGGCGGGCACCGAGATGGACCCCCTCTCGCTCGCCGTCGCCCTCACCGACGACGCGGCCCTGCCCGCGCTGCCCGACCTGGGCAGCTCGGCCACCGCGAGCGCGACCCCCTCGGCACCGGAGACGGCCGCCGAAGCCGAGACCGACACGACCGAGGCCGCCGCGGACACCTCCGACGGCACACCGGTCCTTCCCATCGGCCTCGTGGCCGGCGCCCTGCTGGTGGCGGGCGCGGCCTACGCGATCGCCGTCCGCCGGCGCCGTGCCCGCCAGGCCCCCGCAGTCCCTGATGAGGGCTGAACCCCATTACACCGTCCGCCACTTGGCGGACCACCCATCGAGGAGAACCACCTTCATGTCCGTCAGAGCCCGCCGCCCTCTCGCCCTCGCCGCAGCCGTCGCCACGGCCGCCGCACTGGGTGCCACCGCGCTCGCCACCGCAGGGGCGACCACTGCCGCGGCCGCCGAAACCCCCCTCAGCGGCTACGAGTTGACGTGGGGCATCAAGCAGTCGTACCGCACGTACGTGACCACCTACGCAGGGGGCACCTTCACGGCGACGGACGGCGCCACGCAGGCCGCGGACAACGGCGCGTTCACCTTCGTGGACGGCACCGGCACCTACGACACCACGGCGCACACGCTCGGCCTCGGCTTCAAGGGCAGCCTGAACATCGTCTCCCAGGCGCACGGCTTCGACATCACCCTGTCCGACGTGAAGTTCGACAGCGCCACCACCGAGATCACCGCCGACGTGACGAAGACGACCACGCCGGCGACGGGCGGTACGCCGGTCACCACGAAGTCGGAGGACGCGCCGCTGGCCACGGTGACCGTCACTCGCGACATGAAGGACATGGCCACCAAGCTGACGGCGGAGGCGGCGGACATCCTCGGCAGCGCGTCCTACGCGGACGCGGCCGGCGACCCGTTGACGCTGGTGCAGAAGACGACCTCGCAGTCCCCGGACCCGGACACGTCCGACTCCACCTCCCCGTCACCGTCGAACTCCGACTCGACCTCCCCGTCTCCGTCCTCGTCGAACTCCGAGTCCGCGTCCGCGAGCGCGTCCCCGTCGACGTCTGCCTCGGCGGCCCCGACCGCGGGCGACATCACCGACGGCACGCTCGGCTGGGGCGTGAAGGAGTCCTTCCGTACGTACGTCGTGAGCGGCGTCGCCCAGGGGGAGATCACCGCGTCCGGCGGCGCGACCCAGGCCACCGGCAACGGCGTCTTCACCTTCGTGGACGGCACCGGCACCTACGACACCGACGCCGACACCCTCTCCGCCTCCTTCGAGGGCGCGGTCAACTTCAAGGGCCACGAGGAGAACGGCGAGTACGGCCTCGACCTCACCCTCAGCGACCTCAAGGCGGAACTCGACGGCGGAACCGGCGAACTGACCGCCGACGTCGACAGCCTCGGCGAGAAGTCCGAGGACGTCGTCCTCGCCAAGCTCAAGGCCACATCGGGCCAGTTGACGGTCGAGGACGACGTGATCGAGCTCGACGACGTCACGGCCACCCTCACGGACGCGGGCGCGGAGGCGTTCGGCGGCTTCTACACGGCGGGCACCGCCCTCGACCCGGTGGACCTCGCCGTGGCCGTCGACGAGAACGCCCAACTCCCGGGCGGCGACGACGAGTCGACCACGCCCAGCTCCAGCGCCTCGGCCACCTCCGGCACCACGGGCGGCACGACCGGCTCCACCACCGGCGGCGACACCGGTTCCCTCGCCTCGACCGGCTCCGACGTACCGGCCGGCGCACTCGGCGCCGCCGCCGCGATCACCGTCGCGGCAGGCGCGGGCGTGGTCCTCGCGGTACGCAGGCGCCGCACGGTGTCGTAGTCCCGCATCCCCCAACTGGCGCGACTGACGCGACAGCCCGCCCCAGCCCTGGCCGCCTTCCGGCGGCTGCGTGGGCTGGGGCGGGCTCGTTGTGCGAGTGGTGTTTGAATGCTGGAGTGACTGATTACGACGTGCTGCGGGTCTTCTGTGGGCCCGGTGGGCGATACGGCAACGAGCTCGGGGTCGTTCGTGAGGGATCCTTCATGCCGGACGTCGAGGAGCGGCAGGCGTTCGCCGCGAAGCTCGGGTTCAGCGAGACGGTGTTCGTGGACGACCCCGAGCGCGGGGTCATCGACATCTACACGCCCACGCTGCGGCTGCCGTTCGCCGGGCATCCGTGCGTCGGGGTGGGCTGGCTGCTCGATGTGCCCGAACTCGTCACGCCCGCCGGGGTGGTGGGGGTCCGGCTGGACGGTGAGTTCAGCTGGATCGAGGCGCGTCCGGAGTGGCCGGAGCCGCGCACGCTGCGTCAGTACGCCACGGCTGGCGAGGTGGACGCACTGCCCGTGCCGCCGGCGGGTGAGTGGATTTTCGCCTGGGCCTGGGAGGACGAGGCCGCGGGGCGGGTGCGCGCCCGCGGGTTTCCCGGGCGCGGGGACGGCATCGCGGAGGACGAGGCCACGGGGGCGGCGGCTCTTCAGCTGACGGCTCGGCTGGGGCGGGCGCTCAACATCGTCCAGGGGGCCGGGTCCCAGATACTTACCGCGCCGCAGCCGGGGGGTTGGGTTGAGGTGGGGGGTCGGGTGCGGTTGGTGCGGGGGTGAGGGAGGGGTGTTATCGCCCCCGCCGCCCCTACCCGTCCCATCCGTTCCTGGGGGCTCCGCCCCCAGACCCCCGCTCGCCCGAAGGGCTCGTCCTCAAACGCCGGACGGGCTGAAGACTCTCCGGCTCGGGCAGGATTTTCAGCCTCTCCGGCGTTTGAGGAGCGGGGTCTGGGGCGGAGCCCCAGGAGGATGGGACGGGTAGGGGCGGCGGGGGCGAAAGATCCCCGGCTCGGGCTGGAGAAAGGGTCATGCCCTCACGCGGTCAGCGGGAACTCTTCCCCCAGTGCCTGAAAGACCGCCGTGTTCAGGGCGAACGCCCGCTTGCACTCCGTCACGATCCGCTGCTTCTCCAGGTCGTCGGCGTGGATGCCGTCCAGGAGTTCGCGGTAGGCGCGCTTGAAGGCGGCGGGGTTGGTGATGTCCTCGAAGACGTAGAACCGCACGCCGTCGCCCTTGCGGGTGAAGCCCCAGGTCTGTTCCGCCTTGCCGCGGATGATCTGGCCGCCGGAGAGGTCGCCGAGGTAACGGGTGTAGTGGTGGGCGATGTAGCCGCCGGGCCAGGTGCGGGCGCATTCGGCGACGCGGGCCGCGTACGCCTGGGTCGCGGGCAGAGCGGTGAGGGTCGTGTGCCAGTCGGGGCCCCGGAGGTGGGCGAGGTCGGCCTCCAGCGCGGTGCGGCGCATCAGTTCGTGCTGGATGAAGGCCCCGGCCAGCGGGTCGGACGCCAGCTTGTCGGCGTCCGCCTCCAACGCCTCGTACACGAACCACAGTTGCTCGGTGTAGCGCGCGTACGCCTCGACACCGAGCCTGCCGCCGAGCAGGTCGCTCATGAACGTCGAGGTCTCCGCCTCTGTGTGCTGCTCGTGCGAGGCGGTGCGGATGAGCGTCGAGAACGCCGTACCCGACGAGTTCATGTGGACCTCCGGTGGTGAGGACAAGGCGACAGCAAGTCGGATTTTCTATGGTTAGCCTTACCTAAGTCAACTGGTTCCCGACGTCCTGTCGGTAAAAACGTACCCCGAATCCCGGTCGGGCCCACATGGAAGAGCCCGCCCTGTGGACAGGGCGGGCTCTGGGGGCGCGGAAACCACCGCACGCGAGGCGGCGGCGAGGCGGGGCTACGGCAGGGTGAGGATCTCGGCGCCGCTGTCGGTGACGACCAGGGTGTGCTCGAACTGAGCCGTCCGCTTCCGGTCCTTCGTGACGACTGTCCAGCCGTCGTCCCACATGTCGTACTCATGCGTACCGAGCGTGAGCATCGGCTCGATCGTGAAGGTCATCCCGGGCTGGATGACGGTCGTCGCATGGGGGCTGTCGTAGTGCGGAATGATCAGACCGGAGTGGAAGGAGGAGTTGATCCCGTGCCCCGTGAAGTCCCGGACCACCCCGTACCCGAACCGCTTCGCGTACGACTCGATGACGCGCCCGATGATGTTGATCTGACGGCCGGGCTTGACCGCCTTGATCGCCCGGTCGAGCGACTCGCGGGTCCGCTCGACGAGCAGCCGGCTCTCCTCGTCGACGTCACCGACGAGGTAGGTGGCGTTGTTGTCACCGTGGACCCCGCCGATGTACGCCGTCACGTCGAGGTTGATGATGTCGCCGTCACGCAGGACCGTGGAGTCGGGGATGCCGTGGCAGATGACCTCGTTGACGGAGGTGCACAACGACTTGGGGAAGGCGCGGTAGCCGAGGGTCGAGGGATAGGCACCGTGGTCGCACATGTAGGCGTGCGCGACCCGGTCCAGCTCGTCCGTCGTCACACCGGGTGCGATGAGCTTCGCGGCCTCGGCCATCGCCCGCGCGGCGATGCGCCCGGCGAGCCGCATCGCCTCGATCGTCTCGGGCGTCTGCACCTCCGGACCGGTGTACGGCGTGGGCGTGGGCTTGCCCACGTACTCCGGGCGCCTGATGTTTCCCGGGACGGGACGGGTGGGAGAGAGCTCCCCTGGTACGAGCAGCGACTGGCCAGACATGCCAGCGAGTCTAACCAGCGGGCGTGGGGGACCATGTCCGTGGCGAAAGGAGCCGGTCATGGCCCTCTTCAAGAAGCGCACCGTCGGCAAGCCCGGCGAGTGGTACTACTGCCTGGAACACAAGAAGGTCGAGGAAGGCCCCGACTGCCCGGGCAAGGACCGTTTCGGTCCCTACACCTCACGGGCGGAGGCGCAGCGCGCGATGGAGATCGCGAGGGAACGCAACCTCGAGTGGGAAACGGACCCGAAGTGGCACGACGCGACGGGGGCGGCGCCGGGGCCTGACGAGGACTGAGTCCGCGTGCGGGGTGGGCTCCCGGCATACCGGGGTCCACCGCCGGAGGCGACGGACCGGGGTCGCCGAAGGCGCCGCAAGCTGCCCGCCGAAGGCGGCGCAGAGTGGCGAGTCGGGCGGGTGGGCGGGAAAGGCCTTTCGACGGTGTCCGCCGCAGGCGGGTAGGCAGGCCGAGTCGGGTGGGCGGGCGGGAAAGATCCGCGAAGCGGCATACGACCCGGTCACCACCGAGCCGACGGCGGAGCCGTCAGCTGATCCGCCAGCCGGGACAACCGGTCCCGAACACGCCGCCGCCCCCGAGGCGAGGGCAACGCGTTCTCCCCGGCCCCCGCACTCACAAGATGCTGAACGGTATCGAGGTCGAGCTCGGGCCCGCCCGGCACGGCCAGCACCTCATGAGCCAGCGCCGGCAGTTCAGCATCCCCCGCGGACAGCGCAAGCACCGTCGCCCCGGCCCGCCGAGCATCATGAACCCGCTCAAGCAGCGGCGCCCCCACCGCCCCGGGCGACACGACAAGCAGCGTCTCCCCACGCCGCGCGGCCTCGATCCGCCCGAGCCCCACCGCAAGGTGAGCCGGATCCGAGCCCGCCGCCCCATGCCGCACCAGCGTCGGCGAAAGCTCCGGCGTCCCCGACCACGCGGCCTCGTCAACCAGATGCGCGGCGAGATGCCACGGCTCGTACTCCTCCGTGCCCACCAGCAGCAACCCGCCCCCGTACGACACCACGGACCCCCGCAGCACCCCGGCGAACCGCCGCGTGGCCCCCAACCACTCGGTCCCGGCAAGCACTTCACGCAGCAGCGCGACCCGTACGGCATCCATGCAGACGCATCCTGCCGCAACCGGCCACTCGTGACCCGGAGTTCATCCCAAATTCGCCCAAGCTGGGCAAGGGGCCGGATCAAGCGGTAAGGAGAGACACATGACAAGCACCGAGGCCACCGAGACGTCCGTGCCGTTCACAGCGGGCCAAGAAGGCTACGCAAGCTTCCGTATCCCGGCCGTGGTCGCCACCGCCACCGGGACCCTGCTCGCCTTCTGCGAGGGCAGGGTCGGCTCCCGGGACGACTTCGGGAACATCCACATCGTCCTGAAGCGGTCCACGGACGGCGGCCGCAGCTGGGGCCCGCTCCAGGTCGCGGCCAAGAATGCCGAGCACCTCTCGGGCAACCCCGCCCCCGTCGTCCTGGACACCGGCCGCGTCCTGCTCGTCCACGTCCGCAACACGGCCCTCGCCACCGAGGACGCCATCCGCCGCGGCAAGCTGTCGGCCGCCGACGGCCGCCGGGTCTGGGTCCAGCACAGCGACGACGAAGGCCTCACCTGGTCGAGGCCCGCGGACATCACCGCGCAGACGAAGAAGGAAGACTGGCGGTGGTACGCCACCACGCCGGGCCACGCCCTCCAGCTGACCTCCGGCCGGGTCGTCGTCCCCGCCAACCACTCCCTGCCGCCGAAGGGCACGGACAACGGCACTGAGGGCAAGTACAACGGCGGCCACTGCCTGCTGAGCGACGACGGCGGCCTGACCTGGCGCATCGGATACGTTGACGACAACCCGAACGGCTACATCAACGCGAACGAGACCACCGCCGCCGAACTCCCCGACGGACGCGTCTACTTCAACACCCGCAACCACGCCACCGCCCCCGGCACCCGCGCCGACGCCCACTCCCGCGACGGCGGCGAGACCCTGGCCAAGCCCTTCCGCCCGCAGGCCGGCCTCACCGCCCCCGTCGTCCAGGGCAGCGTGCTCCAGCTCCGCGACCCCGACCTGCTCCTCTACTCGAGCCCCGCCGCCCCGGGTTACCGCGCCCTGATGACCGTGCGCGCCTCCACCGACGGCGGCGTCACCTGGCGCCCCGCGCACACGGTCGACGGACTGCCCGCCGCGTACTCCGACCTTGTACGCGTCGACACCGCGACCGTCGGACTCCTCTACGAGACGGGCGACTTCGGCGCGTACGAGACGATCACCTTCCGCCGTATCCCGGTGCGGGCTCTCACCTGACCCCCACCCGTGGGACCGGCGCACGTAAAGTCGGCCCATGACCTCTACTGACAGCGCACCGAACGCCGTACCGAACGCCGCCCAGAAGGCCCCCGCCAAGGACCCCTGGGACCTCCCCGACGTGTCCGGGCTCGTCGTCGGTGTACTCGGCGGCACCGGCCCCCAGGGCAAGGGCCTCGCCTACCGGCTCGCCAAGGCCGGACAGAAGGTGATCATCGGCTCCCGTGCCGCGGACCGCGCGCAGAGCGCCGCCGACGAGCTCGGGTACGGCGTGGAGGGTGCCGACAACGCCGAGTGCGCGCGGCGCAGCGACATCGTGATCGTCGCGGTGCCGTGGGACGGACACGGCAAGACGCTGGAGTCCCTGCGCGAGGAACTGGCCGGCAAGCTCGTCGTCGACTGCGTCAACCCGCTCGGCTTCGACAAGAAGGGCGCGTACGCGCTGAAGCCGGAGGAGGGCAGCGCCGCCGAGCAGGCCGCCGCCCTGCTGCCGGACTCGCGGGTCACCGCGGCCTTCCACCACCTCTCCGCCGTCCTCCTCCAGGACCCGGAGATCGCCGAGATCGACACCGATGTGATGGTCCTCGGCGAGGAGCGGGCGGACGTGGAGATCGTGCAGGCGCTCGCGGGACGCATCCCGGGCATGCGCGGCGTCTTCTCCGGGCGGCTGCGCAACGCCCACCAGGTCGAGTCCCTGGTCGCCAACCTGATCTCGGTGAACCGGCGCTACAAGGCCCATGCCGGCCTGCGGGTGACGGACGTCTGAGCCGCGTGGGGGACACTGGTGGCAAGCAGTGTCCCCCGACAGGAGCCGATGTCCCATGCCCCGCCTTGCCGTCTACGCCCTCGCCGTCTGTCTGCTCTCCGTCGCCGCGGCCGTGGTCTCCTTCGTCCAGGGCAGCCTGCTGGGGATCGTATGGGTGCTGATGGCCGGTCTGTCGTCCAACATGACGTGGTACTACGCCCGGCGCTGCAGGACGCGTGGCGGCTCCGGATCCGTCACGGGCTGAAGGTTCACGAGCTGACGGCTCACCGGCTGACGGCTCACCGGTCGACGGTGCAGTACTCGTTGACGTCGCCCCAGAAGCGGTACAGGTTCTGACCGCAGTAGCGATCGACGTCGTCGATGCCCAGGCCGCCCAGGATCCAGTAGATCGCGTCGAAGAACGCGGCGTTCACCTGCGGGATGAACAGCACCCCGAACACGGCGAGCAGGCCGAACGGCGCGAACGGCTCCACCTGGCGGCGGATGTTGTGCGACAGCCAGGGCTCGATCACGCCGTAGCCGTCGAGGCCCGGCACCGGCAGGAAGTTCAGGATCGCCGCCGTGATCTGGAGCAGTGCGAGGAACGCCAGCGCGTAGCGGAACGGTCCCGGCACCCCGTCCAGGGCGCCCAGCCAGAACGGGGCCGTGCAGACGATCGCGAACAGGACGTTGGTCAACGGGCCCGCCGCCGAGATCAGACTGTGCCTCCAGCGACCCTTGATCCGGCTGCGCTCGATGAAGACCGCACCACCCGGCAGTCCGATCCCGCCCATGATCACGAAGATCACGGGCAGCACGATGCTGAGTAGTGCGTGCGTATAGGCGAGCGGGTTGAGCGTCAGGTAGCCCTTCGCCCCGATCGAGATGTCCCCGCTGTGCAGGGCCGTGCGCGCGTGCGCGTACTCGTGCAGACAGAGCGAGACGATCCAGGCGGCCGTCACGAACAGGAACGCGGCCAGTCCGGGCTGCTCGGCGAACCCGGTCCAGGTCGCCCAGCCGGTCACGGCCGTCACAGCCACGATCCCGATGAAGACGGGGCTGATCCTCCGGTCACTGCGGCGGGTCGCTGCGGTGGTCATGGGGCTCCCTGGACTGATACGCATGAGCTGGGCCTGCCCGACCGTACCGGGCGCATTCGGAAAACGTCTCGCGATCGGCCATTGGTTCCGGGGAGGGTGGGGGTATGGGGCGCTGGCAGGTGTGCGGTACGAAGGACCGGGCCGTCCGGTGCCATGACCAGGCCGGGCTCCTGGCCGAACCCCACATGCCCGGTCCCCGCCCCTGACGCCACCGGAGACAATGGACCCCGTGCGCTACCGCATCCTCGGCACCACCCAGGCACTTCGCCCCGACGGCACGCCCGTCCCGGTCGGCGGGGCGCGGCTGCGTGCGCTGCTGACCGTGCTCGCGCTGCGGCCCGGGCGGACCGTGCCGGTGTCCGTCCTGGTGGACGAGGTGTGGGACGGGGAGCCGCCCGCGGACGCGTCCGGCGCGGTCCAGGCGCTGGTCGGGCGGTTGCGCAGGGCGCTCGGCGCGGGTGCGGTGGACTCGGTGGACGGCGGATACCGGCTCACCGCGGGCGCGGACGACATCGACCTGCACCGTTTCGAGCGGCTGGCCGGCGAGGGCACCCGCGCGCTGGCAGACGGCGACCCCGCGAAGGCGGTGGTCGTCCTCGACGACGCCCTCGGCCTGTGGCACGGCCCGGCCCTCGCCGACCTCCCGGACCGCACCGCCGAGTCGGCCCGCTGGGAGACCCGCCGCCTCGACGCGCGCCGCGCCCGCTTCACCGCGGCCCTCGCCCTCGGCGACGCCGAACGGTCCCTGCCCGAACTCACCGCCCTCTGCGACAGCCACCCCCTCGACGAGCCCCTCCAGGCCCTGCGCCTGCGCGCCCTGCGCGATGTGGGCCGCCCGGCGGAGGCCCTGGCCGCGTACGAGTCCGTACGACAGCTCCTGGCCGACCGCCTCGGCTCGGACCCGGGCCCTGAACTGCGCGCCCTGCACATGGAGTTGCTGTCCCCGGCGCACACCGAATCGCCGCGCCCGGCGTCCCCCGGCAACCTCCGCGCCCGACTCACCTCCTTCGTCGGCCGGGAGGCCGACATCGACGCCATCCGGGGCGACCTCGCGGCGGCACGGCTGGTGACGCTGCTCGGGCCCGGCGGAGCGGGGAAGACACGGCTGTCGCAGGAGGCGGCGGAGGCCGTGGCGTACGCGTCGCGGGACGGGGTGTGGCTCGCCGAACTCGCTCCGGTGGACGACCCGAAGGCCGTGCCCGAGGCCGTGCTCACCGCCGTCGGCGCCCGCGAGACCGTGCTGCGCGGCGCCGGCGCCGAGGAGATGCGGGCCGTCTCCGAGCGCCACGACGACCCCCTCAACCGACTCGCCGAGCACTGCGCCAAGCGCCGCATGCTGCTCATCCTCGACAACTGCGAGCATGTCGTGGACGCCGCCGCGCACCTCGTCGAGGAGCTCCTCGAGCGGTGCCCCGAACTGACGGTGCTCGCCACCAGCCGTGAACCCCTCGGCGTACCGGGGGAGTTGCTGCGCCCCGTGGAGCCGCTGCCCGAACCCGTCGCGCTGCGGCTGCTGGCCGACCGCGGGGCGGCGGCCAGGCCGGGATTCCGGATCGAGGACGATCCGGAGGCGGCCGCCGAGATCTGCCTGCGCCTGGACGGACTGCCGCTCGCCATCGAACTCGCCGCCGCCCGGCTGCGATTGCTCACCGCGCGGCAGATCGCCGACCGCCTGGACGACCGGTTCCGCCTGCTGACCTCGGGCGCCCGCACGGTTCTGCCCAGGCAGCAGACGCTGCGCGCCGTCGTCGACTGGTCCTGGGACCTGCTCGACGAGGACGAACGCGACGTCCTGCGGCGGCTGTCCGTCTTCGCGGGCGGCTGCGATCTCGCCGCAGCCGAGGCCGTCTGCGGACCCGCCGCGCTGGAGTCGCTGGGTTCCCTTGTCGACAAGTCCCTTGTCGTGGCCGCCCCTTCGGCGGACGGCGGGATGCGCTACCGGCTCCTGGAGACCGTCGCCGAGTACGCGGGCGAGCGGCTCGACGAGTCCGGCGACCGCCCGCCCGCCGAGCGCGCCCACCTCACGTACTACCGCGAACTCGCCCGCACCACCGACCCCGAACTGCGCGGCCACGGCCAGGCCGCGGCGATCGCACTCCTTGAACTCGAGTACGAGAACCTGCGCACCGCCCTGCGGCACGCCGTGACCGAACGCGACGAGCAGGAGGCCATCTGCCTCGTCCTGTCGCTGAACTGGTACTGGCAGATGCGCGACCAGCGCATCGAGGCCCGCACCTGGTCCGCCCAGGTCATGGTCCTCGGCCCCGACCCGTTCACACCCCCCGCGCGCCCGGCCGCCCCGCTGTACGAGAGCGTCACGGCCACCCCGCCGCCGCTGCGACCGGAGGTCCTCGAAGAGGCGCGGCGCGGTGTGCACCTCGTCCATCTCGCCGGTATGGACATGGACTTGGACGCCTGGCTGACCCCGGAGGCCCAGGCAAGGCTGCGCGTCATCGCCGAGACCTACCGGCCCGGCCTCCCGCAGACCTGCCGCAGCCCCGGCAGCCTCTGGTTCTACGCCGTCCTGCTCACCGGCGACATGGAGCGGATGCGCTCCGTCATCGACGTGACCGTCTCCACGTGCCGCGAGCTCGGCCTCGAATGGGAACTCGCCGTCGCCCTCCAGATGCGCGCCAACATCCTCGCCAACCGCGCCGACTGGGCGGGCGACGCGACCCGTGACGCCGACGAGGCGCTGGAGATCTTCGGCCGCGTCGGCGATGCCTGGGGCGGGGCCGAGGCGCTCTCGGCGCGCGGTGAGGCCCATGAGCGACGGGGTGAGTACGGGCCGGCCGCCACGGACTACGCGGAGGCGATGGCGTACGCCGAACGGCTCGGTGCCCGCGCCCAGGCGGCGGTGCTGAGTGTCCGCCTCGGCAGTATGTACATCGAGCTGGGCGAGCCCGAGCGGGGCGAGGCGATGCTGCGCGAGGTGCTCGCGCAGGGCTTCGGTGCCGTCAACGAAGCCATGCCCGCGGGCCGGCTCTTCCTCAGCATGCGGCTCGGCCGCACCGGCCGGATCGCCGAGGCGCGCGAGCAACTGCGGCTGCTGCGTGAGGAGTTCGGGGCCAGCACATTCGTGATCTTCGATGGGTACGTGATCGGGATGGACGCCTGGCTGGACACGCTCGACGGACGGTACGCGGAGGCCCGGGACAAGGCGCGGCGGGCCGTGGAGCGGTCCCTGGACCCGCTGTCGCGGATGATCACGCCGAACCTGATCTCCACGCATCTGACCACCGCCGTCATCGCCCTCACCGGCCTGTACGGTGCCGACCGCGCCCGCGACGGGGCCCGACTCCTGGGCGCCGCCGACCAGTTCCTGCCGCCGGGCCACTTCGCGCCCCCGGCCGAGGACGAGATGCGCACCAGGGCGGAGGCCGGCCTGCGGGCCGTACTCGACGACGCCGCGTACGAGGCCGCGTACGCCGAGGGCGGCGGGCTCTCCATGGAGGAGGCCGCCGCCCTCATCTGACGCGGACCGGACCGGGGCAGTCGCCCCGACTGCGAACGACTGCGAACGTCAGCTCTTGGTGCGGAACTTGTGGATCGCGATCGGCGCCATCACCAGCGTGAGCGCCGCCGTCCAGCCGAGGGTCACCCACAGGTCGTGCGTGACCGGGCCACCGACCATCAGACCGCGCGTGGTGTCCGCGAGCGAGGACAGCGGGTTGTAGTCGGTGAAGTTCTGCAGCCAGCCGGGCATGGTCTGGGTCGGGGAGAAGATGGACGACCCGAACTGCAGGGGCATCAGGACCAGGAAGCCCATGGCCTGCACGGACTGGGCGTTCTTCATCGTCACACCGAGGACCAGGAAGATCCACATCAAGGAGGAGCCGAAGAGGGCGGAGAGCCCCACGGAGGCGAACAGGCCCGGCCAGTTGGTGATGTCGAAGCCCACGAGCACGCCGACGACCATCAGGATCGCCGTCGCGACGAGCATCCGCATCAGCTCGACCACGATCTTGGCGAAGAGCACGGAGCCCTGGCCGATCGGCAGGGTGCGGAAGCGGTCCATCACCCCCTTCTGGAAGTCCTCGTTGAAGCCAGTGCCGACGGCCATCGCGATGTTCATGCAGGTCATCGCCATCAGACCGGGCACCACGTACTGCACGTACTGGTCCTGGCCGCCGCCCAGCGACTGACCGATGGAGCCGCCGAAGACGTACACGAACAGCAGGGTGAAGACGACCGGCATCAGGATGGCGTCGAACATCGACTCCGGGTCCTGACGGATCCACAGCAGGTTGCGGCGGACCAGGGCGCCGATGTGCCGCGCGTGAGCGCGCGGACTGATGCGGGCCTCGTCCTTCACGGCGAGGGGGGCATCGATGACGGCGGTACTCATGCGGAGACCTCCTCGTAGGCGCGGGCCGGGGTGCTGTCCTGCGGGGCGGTGGCCTTGTGGCCGGTGAGGGACAGGAACACCTCGTCCAGACTGGGCAGTTCGGTGCTGATCGAGCCGATGGTGATGCCGCGCGCGGTGACCGCGCCGACCACGGCGGTGAGCTGTTCGTCGCTGAGGATCGGGACCAGGATCGTGCCGCTCTCGATGTCCACGGAGGAGGCGGCGAGGCCGGTGATGCCCAGCTCGTCGAGCATCGTGGCCAGCGGGCGCAGCTCCAGCGGGTCCACCGGGCGGACCCGCAGCGTGCGGCCGCCGACCTTCGCCTTCAGCTCGTCGACCCGGCCGCTGGCGATGACCTTGCCGCGGTCGATGACCGTCAGCTCGGACGCCAGCTGCTCGGCCTCCTCCATGTACTGGGTGGTGAGCAGCACGGTGGCACCGTCGGCGACCATCCGCTTGACCTCGCGCCACACCTCGTTGCGGGTGCGCGGGTCGAGACCGGTTGTCGGCTCGTCCAGGTACAGCACGGCAGGGCTGCCGATCATGGAGGCGGCGAGGTCCAGACGGCGGCGCATACCACCGGAGTACGTGCCGGCCGGGCGCTTGGCCGCATCGGTGAGCGAGAAACGCTCCAGCAGCTCGTCGGAACGCCTGCGGGCGTCCTTGCGGGGCAGATCGAGCAGCCGCCCGATCATGTACAGGTTCTCCCAGCCGGAGAGCTTCTCGTCGACCGCGGCGTACTGGCCGGTGAGCCCTATCACGCGGCGCAGTTGCCGGGGCTGCTTCAGCACGTCGTAACCGGCGACCGTCGCCAGGCCGGAGTCGGGGGTGACGAGGGTGGACAGGATACGGACGAGGGTGGTCTTGCCGGCGCCGTTGGGACCGAGCACACCGCGGACGGTGCCCTCGTGCACGTCCAGGTCCACACCGTCCAGCGCCTTGGTCTCGCCGTAGTGCTTGACCAGCCCCCGTACGGTGACGGCTGCCTTGCCGCCTGTGGGCTTGTTGTCGATTCGCGTCATGACCATCAAGGTGCCAGCCGCCACCGACAAACCGCCTACAGCTTGCCTACAGCCGCCTACAAGCCACCGACACCACAGTGTCTTCGCAGGTCAGCCCTGTTGTACGAGGGGCCGCGCAGGGTCGGCCGACCACTCCTCCAGGGAGCCGTCGTGGCGGCGCGGAGCGTCGCGGTGGCGTTTCGGCGGAGTGGGGCTGTGCTGCGTGTACGGCGACGTGTCGAACGGGTGTGCCGTCGTGACGGTGTGTATGCGGTGTGCCTAGTGTGATCGTCATGCAGCTCCGGTATGCCTTCAGGCTCTACCCGGAGCCCGGCCAGGCGAGTGCGCTAGCGCGGGCGTTCGGGTGTGCCCGTGTCGTGTACAACGACGCCGTGCGCGCCCGTGAGCAGGCCCACGCCGACCAACTGCCCTACCCGAGCGCGGCCTGGCTGTCGAAAGAAATGATCACCCGGGCCAAGCAGAGCCCGGAGCGGTCCTGGCTCGCCAAGGTCTCCTCGGTGGTACTCCAGCAGTCCCTGCGCGACGCCGAAACTGCCTACAGGAACTTCTTCGCCTCCCTGAAGGGCGACCGCAAAGGGCCCAAGGCCGATAAGCCGCGGATGAAGTCGCGCAAGGACACGAGGCAAGCGATCCGGTTCACGGCGAACGCTCGCTGGTCCATCACGCCGGGTGGGAAGCTGAACCTTCCGAAGATCGGGGCGGTGAAGGTCGCCTGGTCCAGGCGGCTTCCCGCCACTCCCTCCAGCGTCACCGTGGTCAAGGACAGTGCTGGAAGATACTTCGCGTCCTTCGTCATCGACACCGCCCCCGCCACCGACGCGACCCGCATGCCCGTCACCGACCGGACGGTGGGCATCGACCTCGGGCTGACGCACTTCGCGGTCCTCTCCGACGGCACGAAGATCGACTCCCCGCGCTTCCTGCGCCGCGCGGAGAAGAAACTCAAGAAGGCCCAGCAAGACCTCTCCCGCAAACGGAAGGGATCGAAGAACCGTGCCAAGGCCCGCCTGAAGGTCGCCCGCGCGCACGCTCAAGTGGCCGATGCCCGCCGCGAGTTCCACCACCAGCTCTCCACGAAGCTGATCCGCGAGAACCAAGCGATCGCCGTGGAGGACTTGGCCGTGAACGGACTCGCACGCACCAGGCTGGCGAAATCGGTGCACGATGCGGGCTGGGGCGCCTTCCTCGCCATGCTCGAATACAAGGCGAGACGGTACGGGCGCACTTTCCTCACGATCGGCCGGTTCGAGCCGACCAGCCAGGTCTGCTCCACCTGCGGCACCAAGGACGGGCCCAAACCCCTCCACGTCCGCGAATGGACCTGTACTGCCTGCGGCACCGTTCACGACCGGGACGTGAATGCCGCCACCAACGTCAAGACGGCCGCCGGACTGGCGGTATCGGCCTGCGGAGCGCGGGTAAGACCAGAACCCGTTCTGGCACAGCGTGAAGAAACAGGAAGCCACGGAATCCCCACCGAATACCGTGCCGCGAAGCGGCACAGCACCCGGTAGAGACGGCCAGAATCCCCACCCTCCAGGGCGGGGAGCATGTCAACACAGCTACCTCCTCGCGCGCGGGGGAGGACGGGTCGTTGCTGCTGAAGAGGGTGCGCGAGCGCGTGTAGAAACGGCAGCGACCCGTCGACGGGGGAAGTTCGACGGGTCGCCTCGTTGCCGCAGTGGCTCAGTGGACCTCAGGTCCTCGGTTGTTGTCAGTCGATCTCAGTGCACGGAGTGCTCGTCCAGCGGGAACGTTCCGCCGATGACGTCGTCGGCGAATGCCTTCGCCGCGTTGCCCATGACCTCACGCAGGTTGGCGTACTGCTTGACGAACTTCGGCATCCTGCCGCCGGTCAGGCCGAGCATGTCGGTCCAGACGAGGACCTGCGCGTCCGTCTCAGGGCCTGCGCCGATGCCGACCGTCGGGATGTGCAGGGTGCGGGTGACCTCGCCGGCCAGCTCGGCCGGGACCAGCTCCAGGACGACGGCGAACGCGCCCGCGTCCTGGACCGCCTTGGCGTCGCGCAGCAGCTGGTGGGCCGCCTCCTCGCCGCGGCCCTGCACCCGGTAGCCCATGGAGTTCACGGACTGCGGGGTCAGCCCGATGTGGGCCATGACGGGGATGCCCGACTCCACGAGCAGCTCGATCTGGCGGTGCGAGCGCTCGCCGCCCTCCAGCTTCACCGCGCCGACCCCGGCCTCCTTGACGAGGCGGGTGGCCGAGCGCAGCGCCTGGACCGGGCCCTCCTGGTAGGACCCGAAGGGCAGGTCGCCGACGATCAGGGCGCGCGAGGTGCCCCGTACGACCGCGGCCGACAGCATGGTCATCTCGTCCATCGTGACGGGCACGGTGGTCTCGTACCCCAGGTGGCAGTTGCCCGCCGAGTCGCCGACGAGCATGACCGGGATGCCGGCCTCGTCGAAGACGGACGCGGTCATCGCGTCGTAGGCCGTGAGCATGGGCCACTTCTCGCCGCGTTCCTTGGCGGCGGTGATGTCGCGCACCGTGATTCGGCGGGTGCTCTTGCCCCCGTACAGCGCCTTGCTGCTGTCGGTGGACGGGCGCACACCCTCCGTGGGCTGCTCAGCGGCAGCCGAAAGCTGCGTCATCGCAACGGCTCCTTCTGTCATCTCGAGGCGCCCTGACGGCGTCCCCGGATCACCTCCATGGTGGCACCTCGTGCCAATCGCGGCTAGACCGGCCCCCAGACCCACCCGGAGGGCCTCGTCCCTGCGACCTAGGTCTCTTCGTAAGGTCTCCGTAAAGCATTTTCGATACGAGACGGTGTCGTATCGAATATCGCTAGGCTGTGCCGCATGACAACTTCCGCTCCCGCTACCGAACGACATGTGTCCGAGGCGGTGCACAGGCGCCGCTGGGCCATCCTCGGCGTGCTCATGTTGAGCCTGCTGATCGTGGTGCTCGACAACTCGATCCTGAACGTCGCGATCAAGACGATCTCGACCCCCGAGCCCATCGGCCTCGGCGCCACCCAGGGCGAGCTGGAGTGGGCCATCAACGCTTACACGCTCGTCTTCGCCGGACTGCTCTTCACCGCGGGCCTCCTCGGCGACCGGCTCGGCCGCAAGAAGATGCTGCTCGCCGGTCTCGCCGTGTTCGGCATAGGTTCGGCGCTCGCCGCCGAGTCCGGCTCGCCGGTCCAGCTCATCGTGTTCCGGGCGGTGATGGGCCTCGGCGCCGCGTTCGTGATGCCCGCCACCCTCTCCGTCCTGATGAACGTGTTCGAGCGCGACGAGCAGCCCAAGGCCATCGGCATCTGGGCCGGCGGCGTCGGCCTCGCCATCGCGATCGGCCCGATCACCGGCGGCGTACTCCTGGACCACTTCTGGTGGGGCTCGGTCTTCCTGGTCAACGTGCCGATCGTGCTGCTCGCGCTGGTCCTGATGATCTGGCTGGTCCCCGACTCCCGTGACCCGAACCCCGGCCGTGTCGACCCGATCGGTGTGGTCCTGTCCGTCGTCGGTCTCGTCCTGCTCGTCTACGGCATCATCAAGGGCGGCCAGCTGGCCGACTTCACCGATCCGACGGTCCTGCTGACCATCGGGGCCGGACTCGCGGTGCTCATCGGCTTCGTCGTGTTCGAGAAGCGCAGCGACCACCCGTCCATCGACGTCACCTACTTCAAGAACAAGGTCTTCTCGGCCGCGATGTCCGCCATCGCGCTCGTCTTCTTCGCGCTGATGGGCGTGACCTTCTTCTCCGTCTTCTACACGCAGAGCGTGCGGGGCTACTCGCCGCTCCAGACCGGCCTGTTGATGCTGCCGCTCGCCGCCGCCCAGCTCATCTTCGCGCCGCGGGCCCGCCTAGTCGTCGACCGCTTCGGCAACAAGGCCACCTGCACGGCGGGGCTGCTGATCATCGCCGCGATGCTGGCCGCGTTCGCCACCCTGGAGGCGGACACGCCGATCTGGATCCTCGAGGTCATCTTCTTCTTCATGGGCACCGGAATGGCGCACATCATGACCCCGACCAGTGTCGTGATCATGCAGGCTCTGCCGCGCGAGAAGGCGGGCTCCGCGTCCGCCCTCAGCAACACCTTCCGCCAGGTCGGCGGCGCACTCGGCATCGCCGTCCTCGGCTCCGTCCTCTCCGCGGCCTACCGCGGCGGCATCGAGGACAAGCTCACCCTCGTCCCGGCCGGCCTGCGCCACACCGCCGGCGAGTCCATCGAGGCCACCCTCGGCGTCGCCGCCAAGCTCGGCCCCGAGGGCAAGGCCCTCATCACCCCCGCCAACGACGCCTTCCTGCACGCCATGCACGTCACCGCCCTGTGCGGCGCGGGTGTCGCGATCATCGGCGCGCTGGTCGTGTTCCTGTTCCTGCCGGGCCGCACCCCCGCGCCGCAGGAGGGGGAGAAGGAGGCGGAGTTGGTGAAGGCGGAGCACTGACCAGCCGCGTTCACCGGGGAGAATAGCCCCAGGTCCGACCAAGGAACGGAGTTCGAAGTGAGCCTCGCCGGCAGCCAGGACAGGCAAGAGGGCCCCCCGAGGGGACGCCCCCGCAGCGAGGCCGTGGAACGCTCCATCCTCGAAGGCGTGATGAAACTCCTGGAGGAGGGCGTGCCCCTCGGGGAGGTCTCCATCGAGCGCGTCGCCCGCACCGCGGGAGTCGGCAAGGCGACCATCTACCGCCGCTGGAGCGGCAAGGAGGAACTCTTCGTCGACGTCCTGCGTGCCGCCGAGCCCCCGGACCCGGAACTCCCCGGCACCTCGATGCGCGACGACCTCGTCGTCCTCCTGGAGTCGCTGCGCCGGCGTGCCCTGGCCAACCGCAGCTCGGCGATCCTGCACAACGTCCACGTCCAGATGAAGGCCAGTCCGAGGCTCTGGAGCGCGTACCACGCGACCGTCATCGCCCCCCGGCGCAGGATGGGCGAGGAAGTCCTGCGCCGCGGGCAGGAGAACGGCGAGCTCCGCGACGACATCGACATCGAACTGCTCAACGACATGTTCGTCGGCCCCATGCTCGTACGCACCGTCATGCACCCCGACTCCGCACTCCCCGAGGACCTCGCGGAACGGATCGTCGACACGGCGCTTGAGGGACTGCGCCCCACCAAGCCGTAGTTGGCACGACCGCTCACGCGACCGCCCACCCCACTGCTACCCGCTGCTACCCGCGCGATTTCTGACGGGTCGAATATGCGCGTTTCGTCACAGGCGAGGCGTTCCACCTCCACATTCGGAACTCCGGACACGAAGTTGTACGTCCTCGTGCCCGTACGGCCGTCATGGGACGGCAGGAAGGACACGGATCATCCCCTAGGGTCGTAGCCGCGGGGCAGTCGGTGTGCACGGCAAGTTGTGAGGCGACGGTATGGCGCAGGCGTATATGACGGAGACGGGCAGCGGCGGCCAGGGGCCCGACCGCAGAGGGTCCCGGCTTCGGCGCCTGCTCGACGGCTGGCGCGGCGACCGCGGCATCTGGCGCCGCGGTGTGATCCTCGCCGCGCTCGCGGTGGTCCTCGCGCTGGTGATGGTCCTGCACGCGCGGATCCCGAACCGGATCGGCAACCTCGGCAGCCTCACGGAGACGTTCCTGCCCTGGTTCGCCCTCGCCATCCCGGTGCTGCTGGTCCTCGGCTTCGTACGGAAGTCGGCGACCGCCGTGATCGCCGTGCTGCTGCCCGCGATCGTCTGGCTGAACCTCTTCGGCGGGCTCCTCACCGACAAGAACGGCAGCGGCGGGAACCTGACGGTCGCCACGCACAACGTCAACGCGGACAACCCGGACCCGTCGGGCACCGCCGCCGACGTGGCCGCGTCCGGCGCCGACGTCGTGGCCCTCGAAGAGCTGACGGCCACAGCGGTCCCGACGTACGAGAAGGCGCTCGCGTCGACGTACAAGTACCACTCGGTGCAGGGCACCGTCGGGCTGTGGAGCAAATACCCGCTGACCGGCGTCGGGCCCGTGGACATCAAGCTGGGCTGGACCCGTGCGATGCGCGCGACGGTGACGACGCCGGAGGGCCCGATCGCCGTGTACGTCGCCCACCTGCCCTCGGTACGGGTGAAGCTGGAGGCCGGGTTCACGGCCCGCCAGCGCGACAAGAGCGCCGACGCGCTGGGCGAGGCGATCGCCGACGATCCGCTCAAGCAGGTCGTCCTGCTCGGCGACCTCAACGGCACGATGAACGACCGCGCGCTGAACGCCGTCACCGCGCAGATGCGCTCCACGCAGGGCGCGGCGGGCAGCGGCTTCGGTTTCAGCTGGCCCGCGTCGTTCCCGATGGCCCGGATCGACCAGATCATGGTCAAGGGGATCGAGCCGGTGACCTCGTGGACCCTGCCCGAGACAGGCAGCGACCACCTCCCGATCGCGGCCCGCGTAAAGATCTCGGCAACCGGGTCTTAACCTCCTGGAATACTGGGCCTGAGAGGCTTTGTTCCACAGATGAACTTACGCGTCCCGTGCACATCGGTGTGCACGGGCGCAGCCCTGCGCGCACGTACGTCCCCACGCACCGCCGCGCGCCCGCAATTCCCTTGAAAGGCCCCTCATGCCTCTGGCCCTGCTCGCCCTCGCCGTGGGCGCCTTCGGCATCGGCACCACCGAGTTCGTGATGATGGGCCTGCTGCCCGACGTCGCGGACGACCTGCACATATCGATCCCCAGCGCCGGCCACCTGGTCTCCGCGTACGCGCTCGGTGTGGTCATCGGCGCCCCGCTCCTGGCCGCGGCCACCGCTCGCGTGTCCCGCCGCAAGGTCCTGATCGGCCTCATGGTCCTCTTCGTCGCGGGCAACGTGCTCTCCGCCTTCGCCCCCGACTACCACTGGCTGCTGGCCGCGCGCTTCCTCAGCGGCCTGCCGCACGGCGCCTTCTTCGGAGTGGGCGCCGTCGTCGCCACCGGTCTGGTCGCCCCCGAACGCAAGGCACGCTCCGTCTCCCTCATGTTCCTGGGCCTGACGGTCGCGAACGTCGTGGGTGTCCCGGTGGCCACGCTCATGGGCCAGCACATGGGCTGGCGCTCCACCTTCCTCGGCGTCAGTGTGATCGGCCTCCTGGCCGTGGTGTCACTGGCGCTCCTCGTCCCTCGCGACGGCACTCACGGGCCCGCCGCGGGCCTGCGCGGCGAACTTGCCGCCCTGCGTTCGCTCCCGGTCTGGCTGGCCCTCGGCACGACGGTCGCCGGCTTCGGCGCGCTCTTCGCCGCGTACAGCTACATCACACCGATGCTGACGGACGCCGCCGGGTACGCCGACTCAAGCGTGACCCTGCTCCTTGCGCTGTTCGGTGTCGGCGCCACGGCGGGCAACCTGCTGGGCGGGCGTCTGGCGGACCGGTCGATGCGGGGCACGCTCTTCGGCGGCCTGGTCTCGCTCGCGGCGGTCCTGGCGCTGTTCCCGGTACTGATGGCGACGGCGTGGAGCGCCGCGCTCGCAGTGGTCCTGCTCGGCACGGCGGCGTTCGTGACCAGTTCGCCGCTGCTGCTGATGGTGATGGAGAAGGCGTCGTCGGCCCCGTCCCTCGCCTCCTCGGCCAACCAGGCCGCGTTCAACCTGGCCAACGCCGGGGGCGCGTGGATCGGAGGCCTCGCGCTCGCAGCGGGCCTCGGCGTGACGTCCCCGGCGGTCGTGGGCGCGGGGCTGGCCGTGCTGGGGCTTGGAGTTGCCGGGGTGGCGTACGTGGTGGACAAGCGGGGCCCGGTGCCGGCGGGCGGCCGGGAGCGTGTGGTGGCCTCACATGTGCCGGAGCATGCGGAGTCGGTGCACCACTGAGAGTTTCGCCCCCGCCAAGGGGCTCCGCCCCCTGGACCCCCGCTCCTCAAACGCCGGAGGGGCTAACCCCTAGCCCGTCCGGCGATTGAGGACGAGGCCGTTCAGGCCGATGCGGGGGTCTGGGGGCGGAGCCCCCAGCAACACGGGACGGGTAGGGGCGGAGGGGGCGAGAACCTCTCCTGGCCGTCCCCACGCACCCGCACCGGACTAGTCGAAGCGAGCCAGGTCCCGCAGCCAGACCGTCGCCGAACTGTCCGACGGTGCTCGCCAGTCGCCTCGCGGTGACAGCGAACCGCCCGCCGAGACCTTCGGCCCGTTCGGCATGGCCGAGCGCTTGAACTGCGCGAACGCGAAGAAGCGACGGCAGAACACCTCCAGCCACTGCCGGATCTCCGGCAGGTCGTACGCCACTCGCTTGGCCTCGGGGAAGCCCGGCGGCCAGGCGCCGGCGTCCGCGTCGTGCCAGGCGTGCCAGGCCAGGAAGGCGATCTTCGACGGCCGGAAGCCGTAGCGCAGCACATGGAACAGGGTGAAGTCGTGCAGCGCGTACGGGCCGATCTTCGACTCGGTGGACTGCATCTCCTCACCCGGTACGAGTTCCGGGCTGATCTCGGTGTCGAGGATCGCGGCGAGGATCTTGCCCGCCTCCTCGCCGAACTGGTCGCTGCCGATGACCCAGCGGATCAGATGCTGGATCAGCGTCTTCGGCACTCCCGAGTTGACGTTGTAGTGGCTCATCTGGTCGCCCACGCCGTAGGTGGACCAGCCGAGCGCCAGCTCCGAGAGGTCACCGGTGCCGAGCACGATGCCGCCGCGCTGGTTGGCGAGCCGGAACAGGTAGTCGGTGCGCAGTCCGGCCTGGACGTTCTCGAAGGTGACGTCGTACACCGGCTCGCCGGAGGCGAAGGGGTGGCCCATCTCCTTCAGCATCAGCCGGGCGGTCGGCGTGATGTCCAGCTCGGCCGCGGTGACGCCGAGGGCGGCCATCAGCCTGTGCGCGTTGTCCTTGGTGTGGTCGCTGGTGGCGAAGCCGGGCAGCGTCCAGGCCAGGATGTCGCTGCGCGGACGCCCCGCGCGGTCCATCGCACGGGCGGCGACGATCAGCGCGTGCGTGGAGTCGAGCCCGCCGGACACCCCGATGACCACCTTCGCGCCACCGATCGACGCGAGCCGCTGCTGCAACCCCGCGACCTGGATGTTGTACGCCTCGTAGCAGTCCAGGGCCAGCCGGTCGGGGTCCGCGGGCACGAACGGGAAGCGCTCGATACGCCGCCGCAGGCCCAAGTCACCGGTGGGCGGGTCGAGTTCGAACGACACCGTCCGGAAGTCGGCCGTACGGGCGCCATGCGTGCGCCGGTTGTCGTCGAAGGTGCCCATCCGCTGCCGCTCCTGCCGCAGCAGGTCGAGGTCGACGTCGGCGACGGCGAACTGGTCGTCGAGCGGGAAGCGGTCGGACTCGGCCAGCAGCACCCCGTTCTCGTAGATCAGGGTCTGGCCGTCCCAGGACAGGTCGGTGGTCGACTCGCCAAGACCGGCCGCCGCGTAGACGTACGCGGCGAGGCAGCGCGCGGACGCCGAGCGGCACAACAGCTTGCGGTCCTCGGCGCGGCCGACGGTGATCGGGCTGCCGGAGAGGTTGGCGAGGACGGTCGCACCGGCCAGGGCCGCCTCGGCGCTCGGCGGCACCGGCACCCACATGTCCTCGCAGATCTCCGTGTGCAGTACCAGCCCTGCCACGTCGTCCGCCGCGAACAGCAGGTCCACGCCGAACGGCACCGACTCCCCGCCGACCCGGATCGTGCCGCCGCGCTCACCGTCGCCCGAGGCGATCTGCCGCCGCTCGTAGAACTCCCGGTAGTTCGGCGGGTACGACTTCGGTACGACGCCCAGCACCCGCCCGCGATGCACGACCACCGCGCAGTTGTAGACCCGGTCGCGGTGGCGCAGCGGGGCACCGACGAGCAGGACAGGCAGCAGCTCGGCCGACCCCTCCACCACGTCCCGGAGCGCCTCCTCGACCTGGTCGAGCAGCGCGTCCTGGAGGATCAGGTCCTCGATCGAGTAGCCGCACAGCACCATCTCCGGGAAGACGGCGACGGCCACGCCCTCGTCGGCGCATCTGCGCGCGTGGCGCAGCACCGCCTCGGCGTTGGCGTGCGGGTCCGTGATGACGGTGTGGCCCGTACAGGCGGCGACGCGTGCGAAGCCGTGCTGATAGAGCGACCGGAAGTTCAGTGGAGGCACGAGGATCAGTGTAATCGTCAGAGCGACGCGATGGTGTGGCGGGCGCCGGGCGGTACCTCGCGCCCCCGGACACAGGCCCGGACGAGAGTCCGTCGGCGAAGGTGCGCCCGCCCCCGACGAGACCTCCGTCGGGGGCGGGCGCGTGGACCTCAGCGGCGGCGGAACGACTGGACGTAGCCGCTCGCGGGCGTGCCCACCCCGGTGACGTCGTCGTACCCCTTCACGGCATGGAGCGAGCTGTCCTTACCGAGACTGCGCACCGACGTCGTGAGCCCGTCCGTCGCGTCGTAACCGTTGACGAAGTCGACGCGCGCCACGGCGAGCCCGGACCCCGTGGGGTTGTCCGTGACGTCGTGGTACGCCTTCGAGCCGTACTTGGCGTAGATCGCCGGGTTGGCGAAGCCGATCGGCTTGCCGCCCCGCGTCTGCTGGGCCAGCGCCTGGACGCCCGCGATCACCGGCGCGGCGAGCGAGGTACCGCCGATCCGGTACTCGCTGTACGCCTGCGTCCCGTCCGGCTGGGTCTGCGTCTGGCCGACCTTGAACCCGGTGTTGGGATCGGCGACCGCCGAGATGTCCGGCACGGTGCGCATAGCGGTCGTACCGTTCGCCTTGGCGAGCGAGGAGGGCACGACACCCTTCTGGTAGAAGGGCTGCGACACGGTCTTGCTGGTGCCGCCACCAGCGCCCGAGGTGAACGCGCCGGGGAAGTCCGTCCAGCCGGCGCCATCCGCCGACAGCACGGCCCGCTCGGTACCCCAGCCGGTCTCGAACTTGTACTTGTCACCCTTGCCGACCGCCAGCGAGGTACCGCCGACAGCCGTCACCCACGCCGAGTTGGCCGGGGTGTCGACCTGCTTCGTACCGGTGTTGGCGACCTCGTCGCCGTTGTCGCCGGAGGAGAAGTAGAAGCCGATGCCCTCGACCGCGCCGAACTGGAAGACCTGGTCGTAGGCGGCCGCGATGTCGGGCGTCTCGTTGGCCTCGATGTCGCCCCACGAGTTGGAGACGATGTCGGCGAGGTGCCCGTCGACGATCTTGTTGAGCGAGTCGAGCAGATCGTCGTCGTAGCAGGAGGCGGCACCGACGTAGGTGATGCTCGCGCCGGGCGCGACAGCGTGCACGGCTTCGACGTCGAGGGTCTCCTCGCCGTACCAGCCCGCGGCCCCGCACTCCTCGGTCTTCGTGTAGTCGCTCGGCAGCACCTGGCGCAACTGACCGCTGCTGTACTTCGCGTCACCGTGCTTCTTGGCGTAGGTGGCCGCGTCGTAGGCGATGGTCGGGGAGGCGTACGCGTCGGTGATGGCGACCCGCACCCCCTTGCCGGTGCTCGTGCCGGCCCCGTAGGCGGCGCGCAACTGCTTGCCGGTGTAGCCCTGGACGGCGTACGGGATCTTCGTGCCGTACGCGTCCGGCAGCGTGCTCGCGATGTTCGAGCCGTAGTACGAGGAGAACGGCCCGGCGTTGTTGAACACGCCGTCCGGCGGCGGCAGGGTGTCGCTGTGCGTCGCCTTGTGCGGGGCGGTGTCCAGGCCGGTGACGGTCAGGACGGCGCCGTCCAGGGCGGCCGGCGCGGAGGCCGTCTTCGACGGCGCACGGTAAGTCTTCGTGCCCTTGGCGTAGTTGTGCAGCTGGGTGTCGAACGCCTTCTCGGCATCGGCGACATCACCCGTCACGGAGACGTAGTGCTGCGTGGAGCCGGTGACCTTCAGACCGGCCGACTTCAGCCACGAGGTCACCGCGGCGACCTGCGCCTCGGTGGCGCCGAAGCGATTCTGCGCCTGCGTGGCGCTGAGGTACTTCCCGTAAGAGGCCGACTCCGGATCGGACACGGCCTTGGCGTACGCGGCCAGACCGGAGGCGTCCCGTCCGGCGAGGTAGACCCGGGCGGACACCTGGGAACTGTCGGCCGTGGCGCCCTTGTCCGCCTTGGCCGTCGCCCAGGCGGGCTTCGTACCCGCGAGGGTGTCCCGGCCAGGGCCGTCCGCCGCCTGGGCCACGGGTATGCCGAACGCCAGCGCCCCGGCAAGCAGAGGCAGTGTCGCTGCCATGCTCACCCCGGCGCGCAGCACTGCGCGGTTGGATCTCATAAAACCCCCTGCGATGCGGTTCGTCGCATGTAGTGGTCGGTCGGTGATCCGCACAGACCCCTGCGCCACATGGGTGCACAGGGAATGGATCACGCGATGGGGGCCACTCTGACGATGAACCGTCCATGCCAGGGAAATGAACAGGCCAAGGAAACCCCAAGTAGCCACTTCCGGAAGACATTTGGGACGACCCAGCACAAGCCCACAAAACTGACAACCTGTCAGCAAACGGCGAAAGGAGGCACCACCGGCACCCGCGAACGCACGCAGGGGCCGGGGACCAGACGCACCGGCACCCGCGAACGCACGGAAGGGGCCGGGAGGGCCGGACGCACCGGCACCCACATACGCACGGGAGGGGCCGGGGGCCGGTACATCAAATGCCCGTCGCGTACGTTCGCGTCACCGGACGCCTCCCTGCTCGGCCAAGGTCTGATCCGTCGGCGACGGGCGGATGTACCGGCCCCCGGCCCCGACCCACCACCGGCCCCCGGCCCCGCCCCCACCGAACCCCAGGCGCCCGAGACGGGCTCACGCCCCCCGAGCCTCCAACATCCCCGCCATAAGATCGATCTCGGACTGCTGCGCCTCCACCATCCCCGTGGCCAGCCTCCGCTCCACCCCGACCTCACACTTCTCCACACACCCCTCGGCCATGTGAATCCCACCCTTGTGATGCGAGGTCATCAACTGCAGATAGAAGACCTCGGCCCGCTTGCCGCTAAGCGTGTTGAGCTTCTCCAGCTCGGTATTGGTCGCCATGCCGGGCATCAGCGCCCCGTCCTCGCCGGAGACCATCCCGTCCATGCCCATCCACGCCATCGGCCCGTCCGAAGACACCTTCGGCAGCTCCCACAGATCGAGCCACCCCAGCAGCATGCCCCGCTGGTTCGCCTGCGTCTGCGCGATGTCGTACGCGAGACGCCGTACCTCCACGTTCTTGGTCCGGTCCCGCACGATGTACGACATCTCGACGGCCTGCTGATGATGGACCGCCATGTCCCGGGCGAACCCCGCGTCGGCGGAATCGGCAGCGGGAGTGACGACCGCCGAGTCGTCACCGCCACCAACCCCGTCGGCGACCGCATACGTGATCGCCCCGGCAGCGACGAGCACGGCCGCCGCGGCCCCGGAGATCCAGCCGATCTGCTTCATCCGGTTCATCCGGCTCACTGGGACAGTCCGCCGGTGCACGCGGCACCCGGCTCCGGCGTCTGGTCGCCCTGCACGAACGACTCGAAGAACTTGCCGACGTTGGCGTCGGTCGCACTCGACACCGTGCGCTGCTTGCCCCACGCGCTGAGCATGATCGGGTCCTTCTGGTCCTCGACGGGGCTCATCAGCGTGTACGGGGTTGTCTTGACCTTCGCCGCGAGCGCCTTGACGTCGGCGTCAGAGGCCTTGCTGTTGTACGTCACCCAGACCGCGCCATGTTCAAGGGAGTGCACGGCGTTCATGTTGTTGACCGCCTTGGTGTAGACATCGCCGTTGCAGTTCATCCAGACCGCGTTGTGGTCACCGCCGACCGGGGGCTCCATCGGGTAGTCCACGGTCTTGGTGACGTGCGTCTGGGAAAGCTTCTCGCTCCAGGTTTTCACCCCGTCGGAGCCCGTGGTGAAGTGCCCCGAGCCCGCCTTGGAGTCGCTCGCGGCGTCGTCCTTGTCGGACTGCGACTGGACGAGGACGACACCACCGACGACGAGCCCGGCGACGACGACCACACTGGCGCCGATCACGAGGATCCGATTGCGACGCTCGCGGGACTGCTCGGCGCGGCGCATCTCCTCTATGCGGGCCTTGCGCGAGGCGCTGCTCGTGTTCTTCGCGGAACCCATGGCGAGTCCTTATACGTGGGGGACGGTCGGGACAGCTGATCGTAGTGGGATAGGGGCCGCCCATTACAGATGAGCCCCCGAGCAGGCACTATGGGCATCAGAGCAGGACCACAACCGGATGCCGGGGCGGAACCGAACAGGATCCGAAGCCGGACATCTGCCGTACGCGAGGCGTTCACGCCGAGGTCGGCCGGCCGATCAAGGTCGGCAACGCGCATGAAATGCTGTTGTGGTGGGATGCTCAGGTGCCCCGACCGTCCCCGAGGCGTGGGAGCAGGCGGCCTGACCAGCAAGGATGGGTGGAAGCGGAAGATGGACAAGCAGCAGGAGTTCGTGCTCCGGACACTGGAGGAGCGTGACATCCGGTTCGTACGCCTGTGGTTCACGGACGTACTCGGCTTCCTCAAGTCGGTGGCCGTGGCCCCGGCAGAGCTGGAACAGGCCTTCGACGAGGGCATCGGCTTCGACGGCTCGGCGATCGAGGGCTTCGCCCGCGTATACGAATCGGACATGATCGCCAAGCCGGACCCCTCGACCTTCCAGGTCCTGCCGTGGCGCGCGGAGGCCCCGGGCACCGCCCGGATGTTCTGCGACATCCTGATGCCGGACGGCTCCCCGTCCTTCGCGGACCCGCGCTACGTCCTCAAGCGCACGCTCACGAAGACCTCCGACCTGGGCTTCACGTTCTACACCCACCCGGAGATCGAGTTCTTCCTGCTGAAGGACCGCCCGCTGGACGGCACGCGGCCCACCCCCGCGGACAACTCCGGCTACTTCGACCACACCCCGCAGAACGTCGGCATGGACTTCCGCCGCCAGGCGATCACCATGCTGGAGTCGATGGGCATCTCCGTCGAGTTCTCGCACCACGAGGGCGCGCCCGGCCAGCAGGAGATCGACCTGCGCTACGCCGACGCGCTGTCCACGGCGGACAACATCATGACGTTCCGCCTGGTCATGAAGCAGGTCGCGCTGGAGCAGGGCATCCAGGCCACCTTCATGCCGAAGCCGTTCTCCGAGCACCCCGGCTCGGGCATGCACACGCACCTCTCGCTCTTCGAGGGGGACCGCAACGCGTTCTACGAGTCCGGCTCGGAGTACCAGCTCTCCAAGGTCGGCCGCTCCTTCATCGCGGGCCTGCTGAAGCACGCCGCGGAGATCTCCGCGGTCACCAACCAGTGGGTCAACTCCTACAAGCGCATCTGGGGCGGCTCGGAGCGCACCGCGGGCGCCGGCGGCGAGGCCCCCTCGTACATTTGCTGGGGCCACAACAACCGCTCCGCCCTCGTCCGCGTCCCGATGTACAAGCCGGGCAAGACGGGCTCGGCACGGGTCGAGGTCCGCTCCATCGACTCGGGCGCGAACCCCTACCTGGCGTACGCGATGCTCCTCGCCGCCGGCCTCAAGGGCATCGAAGAGGGCTACGAGCTCCCCCCGGGCGCCGACGACGACGTCTGGGCCCTCTCCGACGCCGAACGCCGCGCCATGGGCATCGAGCCCCTGCCCCAGAACCTCGGCGAGGCCCTGAGCCTCATGGAGCGCAGCGAACTGGTCGCCGAAACCCTGGGCGAACACGTCTTCGACTTCTTCCTCCGCAACAAGCGCCAGGAGTGGGAGGAGTACCGCTCCGAGGTCACGGCGTTCGAGCTGCGGAAGAACTTGCCGGTGCTGTAGGCGCAGGTCAACGCGACTATCGAGCTGGAACGAGACGTAGGGCCGACGGTCGTTGACCGTCGGCCCCTTGACGTTTCACGACCTTAGAGCTCGTAACGGGATCATGGGTGGGCCTTCTTGAGGCGTCGCCGGCAGATGAGGCTGCATGCCTGGGAGACGAAGGCGTCGTGGAGTTCGAGGCGTCGTTCCCATCGAATGGCGAGGCGTTTGAACTGGTGGAGGAGGGCGAAGGCCTGCTCGACGGCGTAGCGGAGTATGTGAAGCTCCGCCTGTCGTTCGCGGAGTTCAGCTGTGTGGCGTGCCTGCTACCGGTTGGCCGCGAGGAAGTCCTCCAGGATCTCGACGAACCGCGTCGGCTGCTCCTCGGCCGGGTAATGGCCGCAGTCGTCGAGGACGACCCCCGTGACGTCGTCGGCCGCCAGCCGCATCGTCTGGGCGGCATTCTCGCCGCTCCACAGCGCGCCGCCGACGGCGAGCACCGGCAGCGTCAGCCGGGTCTTGCCGCGCTGCTCGTTCTGCGCGATCGTCTCGTCCAGCGCGCGGTAGTACGCGAAGCTCGCCCGCAGCGCGCGAGGATCCGCGGTGATCGCGTCGACGTAGACGTCGACGGCGTACGCGGGGATCGCGGTCGGCGTGGCGGCCTTGGTGGCGAACTGCCAGCCGAAGAAGAGCCGTTCCCGTCCCCGGACCAGTTCCTCGTTGAGGTCGGTGAGCCGGTTGAAGCCGAACTGCCAGAGCCTCTGGTTGGCCGCGGCCGGGCCGAAGAACGGCGGGGACGGCGTGAGACCGGGGATCACCGCTTCGACGATGGCGAGCCGGCCCACCCGCTCGGGGTGATCGGCGGCGAGGGCGTATCCGGTCCACGTACCGATGTCGTGGCCGACCACGTCGAACCGGTCGTGCCCGAGCGCGGTCATCAACGCGACCAGATCGGCGGCGAGCGTGCCGGCGTCGTACCCGTCGTCGGGCTTGTCGGAGAGCCCGGCACCGCGCGAGTCGACGGCGACGACGGTGTGCCGGCGGGCGAGCGCGGGCATCACCTCCCGCCAGGCGTACCAGGTCTGGGGCCACCCGCCGATCAGCAGCAGCGCCGGGCCGTCCCCACCGGTGACCGTGTGCAGCCGCAGTCCGTTCACCTCCACGAGCCGGCTGGTGAATAAGTCGAGGAATCCGTCGGGCAGTCGCAGCGAACTCAGGCTTGTCATACCGGCGACCCTACCCATCTTTGAACGATCGGTACAAGATGTGTAGGCTGACGGACCATGGCAGGCCGCAAGCAGTTCGACGTGGACGAGGCGCTACGACGTGCGATGCACGTCTTCTGGCGCTGGGGTTATTCGGAGGCCTCGATCGATCGCCTGACCGAGGGCACGGGCCTGGGCCGGGGCTCGCTCTACGGCACCTTCGGCGACAAGAGCGCCCTCTTCCGGAAAAGCCTCCAACGGTACGCGCAGACCTACCACCCGCTGTACGAGCAGGCACTGTCCGGCCCCCACCCGAGCCCGAGCGCCGTTGTGGCCGCCTACCTACAGGTCGCCCTGAACCGCATCGCCGACCCGACGGTCCCGGACGGCTGCCTGGTCACGGTGTCGGCAACGCAGTTCCCGGCCCTCGACGCGGAGGGCCGGGCGATGGTCCGCGCCATGATCGACGGTTTGCGGGCGAGGCTGGAGCAGGCGTTGCTGGCGGCGGGGGCCGGTGAGCAGGAGGCGGCAGAGCTGGCGTTGTGCACGCTGGCGACGAACAAATCCCTGGCGGTGCTGAGCCGCGCCGGCTTCTCGGGCGAAGACCTGGCAACCGTCGCGGCAGCCGCCGCCAAGAATGCCGAGGCTGTGCCGAACCGGCCGGCCGAACCGTCGGGGCCGCGGGTAGCCGTAGTGTCCAGCGCCGTTGTGGCTGTCGCCAGTGTGGTCGGCCCGGGCGCGGAGCCGGCCTGGGCTGCGGCAATTTTCGCGCAGCCGACCGCTGGAACTGTCTGGCAGGCGGGTACGACGCAGTCAATCATCTGGTCCAACGCCGTCGTGGGAGAGCAGCCCCTCTGGTTGATGGAGGGCGATCCGGCACATCTGCGGAAGGTCGGGCAGATCGCGACGGTCGACGGCGCGAGCGGCAGTTACGACTGGGCCATTCCCGCCAACCTGCCCCCAGCCTCGGACTACAGCCTTGCGCTCGGCAATGCCCCCGACACGGCCTACAGCGGGGAGTTCACGATCACCAGCCCCGGCCAGCAAGCAGCACAGGCCCCGAGCTGACCCTTGAGTCGGGCCGCCGCATCGGCACCCCGAGCGGCGGCCACCGTGCTCTGGCCCGACCCCTACGCGCGTGACCATCCATGTCCAACGAGACCATCTGAGATGCCGAGCGAATCGGACCAGACCGTTTGAGACAAGGACCAAATCGGCCGGAACGGGACACAAACCGTCCCTACTGATGTCGCCGGAGTGTTGTCGCGGGTGACATGTGGTGATCCCTGCGGTAGGTCGGAGGTATGCGGTACGCGCAGGGCGGCGGTGACTGGAGCGGAATCAAGGAACTCTGGATGGCCGACGAGCCGACTCACGACGATTTCTTTGGAGCGGCGAGGGACTGGAAACGGAGCATCAGCCACCGCGCCAGTCCCCGACCCCCTACTCAGACGTCGTAGCCTTCGGCCCGCAGTGCTGCGACAACCACACCACGCCCCTGGATACGCCCAACCCCTGCTGATGTCACGGCCAGGTGATCGAGGGACTGTCGAGGCTCAGAATGACGCCGCCCGAGCTGTTGAAGGCCCTGAACTTCGTGTACGCCGACAGACTCGTGAACTTCGAGGCATCGGCGAACACGTCGGGAGACAAGGTCTCGCTACACGACCTGGCGCTGGTGGACCGCACCAGCGCACCCGTTGCGGCGTCCACGAGATAGACGCGGTAGCTGGCGCACGACGAAGGATGGGCGTCAACGAAACTCCAACCGTCGAACGTCGTGCCCGTGCCGAGATAGATGCAGGGCGTCACATTCCAACCGCCCGACGTGTAGGGAGTCCGGCATTGCGCCTCCTCCGTGGCCGGTCCCATCTGTCCGTGCGGGGTGCTACCTGCGGTGGGATGGGCGGTCGCGGTCTGCGCGCCGGCGGCGGGAGCGCCCAGCAAGGTGCCCGCGGTCAGCACGACGGAACCGAGGGCGGCGGCGAGATGAGTCTTCATGCAGTCTCCAGGATGGGATGGGCCGGTTGCGGCTCCACATCCTGGGCAGGTCGGCCCCCTGCGGCCCACCTCTTAAGTCACGGCTTAAAGGGGCCGGGACGGCAGGCGCGGTGCCCTCGGGTCTCACGGTTCCGTCAGGGCTCCGGTCCGCAGCAGGGCCAGCCCGAGGGGGGTGATGAGGTGCAGCACGGACCCGCCTCGGCGGCTGGTGGTGATGAGGTCCGTGTTCCGCAGCACTGTCGCGTGCTGACTGGCCGCTGCGGCCGTGACGTTGAGGCGGCGGGCCATTTCGCTGGTCGTGCAGCCTTCCGCGGTCACATGCAGGGCGGCGGCTCGCGTGCGCCCGAGCAGAGACTCCAGGTTCCGCACGGCGGCGCCGTCCGCTTCTGCCGGTTCGGTACCGGTCAGCGGCCTACGGAGAGCCGGCACGGTCAGGCGGGGTGGCTGGGCGGTATCGAGCGGGTCCCACAGAAGGCTCACTGGGTGTTTCGAGAAGACCGTGGGTGTGATGATCAGTCCCCTTCCCTGGAGACGTACCTCGACTCGGCGCGGGTAGGGAGCTTCGAGCACCGGCGGACGCCAGCGGACCAGTGGTGCGCAGACCGAACGCAGCAGCAGATCGATGCCTCCCTCCAGCATCAGGTTCGCGCAACGGGCGGACAGCGCGATCAGTTCGGCCCGTCCTCGGTGCCAGTAGGGCTCCACGGTCAGTCGATGACAGGCGCGCACGGCCTCGGCGAGTTCCCGCCGCACGTCACGGTCGCCCTCGGACACCCGTCTGGCCCATGGCAGGTGTCCGAGGTGGAAGTCGAGACCCTCGAACTCGCGTCGCAGCCGGGACACCGGGGCGTGCAGCAGGTTGTCCACGGCGTGGTCCAGCGAGGGCACATCACCCATCAGGGCCAGCAGATCAAGCCCGGGACCGCGCACCGGAACCAGGGACGTCAGGGGGCGCGTAGCCGCTCCCATTCGGCCCGCGACCGCTGACCGCCACGAGCGGAAGTGAGGAAGCTCCCGGTTCTCTCTCAGCAGCTCCAGGCTGTAGTAGACCTCTGCCGCGACGCCGATCGTCGCGGCCACCCGTGTCCGGGCAAGGTCTTCCGCCGTGAAGTGAATGCGTAACAACGACCGGCCCCCTGCCACCGAAGTAGAGCGCGTGAGCGCACCCTCAGCATGCCCCAATCCGCCGCGCCCGATCCGGTTTCAGGCGTAGGCCGCGCCCGCTTGCCGACTGCGCATACGCCCCCGCAGACCGGTTCGTGGAGCGGATCGGGTCTGCCCCGGTATGACTTGGATCATCGCTGAGTCAGGGGAGGGGAGCGGATTTCGTAGTGCCTGATGATTTGTTCGCCTCAAGCCGGCTGGAGGAGGAGGGCCGGGGCCCGTGTGGCTGTCAGGCGTCGTAAGAGCAAGACGCTCGGTGCCGCCTTACGCCTGACGCCGAGCCGCCCTCAGGCCGTTAAGGGCGACCCAGAACACCAATAGGGACAGGTCAGCGGGGTTTCCCCCTCAGAACGACACATAGGGCCGACGGTCGTGAACCGTTTGCCCCACGGTGTTCCCTGCAGCAGAACTAGCGGCCGACGACGCGATGCTCGGGAATCCACCGCTGCGCGAAATCAACCGCATCCACGAACCTCACCGCCCGGCACCGCGCGGCCCCCACCACGCCGCTGACACGCACCGCTGCCCCCAAGCCCGCGCCCTCGAACTCCGCTCCCAACTCCCCGAAATCGCTGTCGTCCAGGGCGACATCGTCGTACTCCCACCACTGGCGTCGGCCGTCGCGGCGGACCACGCACCTGTAGGACCGATGGGGAGGGGAATCGACTCGGTACTCGCCGAGATGGAAGGCGGTGCATCTGTTGAAGCCGACGCCGAGCAGCAGGATCTGTGCCCCCAGCTCGTACAGCCGGGCCAGAGGGGAACTCTCGCCCAGGAGGCAGTCGGGGTGATGGTCGGCGGTGATCTTCGCGGCGTGGGGGCCGAGGGCGGCGAAGGAGGTCTGGGGGTGGGCGCTGCGCAGGGAGTGCGGGTGGAGTCGGGTCGTCTCGGCGAGGATTCCCACGTCGGTCGACGGGGTGGTCGCCGGGTCGAACGGCGGCATGTTGTCCCGGAAGGCGGCGCGGGCCTCGTCGCTCAGGCCGCGGACCCGTTCCATGTGGGCGGTCGACGTGGACGAGTTGTCCGAGGTGAACGCGGGAACGACCACGGTGCCATCAGGGCCGAGCGCGCGGCGCAGCGCGCGGAGCACGGTGGCCGCTCCTCCCTCGACCTTTCCGAGGGAGCGCAGGGAAGAGTGCACCAGCAGGACGCCCCCCTCGTGGATTCCCAGCTCGGTGAGCTGGTGAGTCAGCTGTGACTCGGTGAGTCCGGTCCCGTCGGCAGCCGTGCTCAAGGTTCCTCGTCCCCCTCCGCCGCAAAGCCGCGGCGCCAAGGCGCGCCGCGGCTTTCCCGTGTTGTGTCGAAGGTAGTGAACTACTGCTGCTGCGCAGCCAGTTCGCCGAGCAGCTTGTGCAGGGGCTTCGCCGCCCGCTGCCGGTACTCCTGGATCGCCCAGCCGTTCCCGTCCGGGTCCTTGAAGTACATGAACGTGGCGCCGTCCTCCGGCGAGAAGGCCTGCGGCTCGCTGACGTCGAGACCCCGCTCCCGCAGCTCCTCGTACGCCGCCTTGGCGTCCTCCACACACAGCTGCATACCGTGGTACGTCCCCGGCTGCGGCGTCCCCGTCGGGATCGGGAGGCCGTCGATGAGCGCGATGGAACACCCGGACCCGGGCGGCGTCAGCTGCACGATCCGCACGCCCTCCATCACCTCTCGGTCGAGGTCCACGTGGAAACCGACCTTGTCCCGGTAGAACTCCTTGGCGCGGTCCACGTCGGTGACCGGCATCATAATCACTTCGAGGGTCATGTCCATGGGACGACTCCTTTGTCGTACGACGTCATGTACTGGATCAACTTGATCCACTGGATCCATTCGGTCCGCTGGATCCAAAGATCACTCGAATCGCCAGCGCGTCTGGCTGAACGGCTCCCCCTTACCGAACCCGAAAGCGGTCCGGGGCGCCACAGAGAAGACAAGAGCGGGGCCGCCGTCTCCCTGGAACGTGCCCTGGAACTCCGCGTCCTCCCCTACCTCGAAATGCCACTCGGCGCCGTACTTCTCCTCCCACGCCTTGGCCAGGCCGTGCAGCCGGGCCTGGTCCGTCACGCGGACCGCCTCGCCCTCGACGACGAGGTCGTAACCCTCGGCCCAGGTGTTGGTGCCCGTGGTGAGGACGACCTGCGGATTCCCGGCGAGGTTGAGCGCCTTCCGCTCCTGCGCGCCGGTGGCGAAGTGCAGCGCCCCGTCCTGCCAGACACCGATCAGCGGCGTCACATGCGGCCGCCCGTCCGGCCGAACCGTCGACAGCCAGTACAGCTCGGCCGCGGCCAGCCGCGCCACGGCCTCCGGCCAGGGGGTCGCCCCCGCTCCGGGGCTGCCGTAGCGCGGGTCGAGCTCGGTCTGCGGTTGTGTTTCGGGCATGGCTCTCCTCCTGCATCGACATGGTCCCGCCGTAGGGGAGACCCCGCACACCGGCGGAAGTCATCGGTGCCTGGTGATGGCGCCCGCCCCGGAGCTTCCGACCAGGTCTGCGGTTACGCTCAAGGTCGTACGACCTTGATCCGACGGGAGGGCCGAGGATGACGGCGCCGGGGCGCAGGAGCAGTACCTTCACGCGGCTGCTGCGGCACGGTTTTACCGATCCGTCGGGGGCCGAGCGGCTTCTGGAGAGTGTCGAGCTGGCGCCGATAAAGGCCGATCCGGTGCTCCTCGAGGCGCTGGGGGCCACCGCCGACCCGGATCTGGCGCTGCTCGGGCTGGTACGGCTCGTCGAGGCGCAGGACGGGCGCCCGGAGCGGCGCGAACTGCTCGACACGCTCATCGCGGCGAAGCCCCTGCGGGACCGGTTGCTTGGCGTGCTCGGCGCCTCCGCGGCGCTCGGCGACCATCTCGCCCGGCATCCGCGCGACTGGCAGGTGCTCGTGACGTACGAGCCGCAGGACCTGCACCCCGGGGTGGAGGAGTTCGAGCGGGGGCTCGCCGAGGCGGACGATCCCGTCACGCTGCGCGTCGCCTACCGGCGCTGCCTGTTGTCCATCGCCGCGCGTGACGTGTGCGGCACGACCGATCTCGCGCAGACGGCCGCCGAGCTCGCCGATCTCGCGACGGCGACCCTGCGTGCCGCGCTCGCCATAGCCCGGGCCGCCGCGCCCGACGATGCCGCGCTGTGCCGGCTCGCCGTCATCGCGATGGGCAAGTGCGGTGGCCACGAGCTCAATTACGTGTCCGACGTCGATGTGATCTTTGTGGGGGAGGCGGCGGACGGGGCCGATGAGGGGAAGGCGATCCAAGCCGCCACCCGGCTTGCCTCGCATCTGATGCGGATCTGCTCCGAGACCACCGTCGAGGGCAGTATCTGGCCCGTCGACGCGAATCTGCGGCCCGAGGGCAGGAACGGGCCGCTCGTACGGACGCTCAGCAGCCACCTCGCGTACTACCAGCGGTGGGCCAAGACCTGGGAGTTCCAAGCCCTCCTCAAAGCGCGGCCGGTGGCCGGTGACCTCGTGCTCGGCGAGAGTTACGTCGCCACGCTCGCGCCCCTCGTCTGGCACGCCGCCGAGCGTGCGAACTTCGTTCCCGACGTGCAGAAGATGCGGCGGAGGGTGGTGGAGAACATCCCCGTCGCCGAGGTCGAGCGTGAGCTGAAGCTCGGGCCCGGAGGGTTGCGGGATGTCGAATTCGCCGTACAGCTGCTGCAGTTGGTGCACGGGCGTGCCGATACTTCGCTGCGGAGCGGGACCACACTCGACGCGCTGAAGGCGCTGGCTGCGGGTGGCTATGTGGGGCGCGCCGACGCCGTGCAGCTCGATGAGGCGTATCGCTTTCTGCGGTCCATGGAGCACCGGATACAGCTCTACCGGCTGCGGCGGACCCACCTCGTGCCCGAGGAGGACGCCGATCTGCGGCGCATCGGGCGGTCGTTGGGCCTGCGCGCCGATCCTGTCGTGGAGCTGAACCGCGAGTGGAAGCGGCACGCTGCCGTCGTACGGCGGCTGCACGAGAAGCTCTTCTACCGGCCGCTGCTCGATGCCGTCGCCCAACTCGCCCCCGGCGAGACCAGGTTGAGTGCCGATGCGGCCCGGGAGCGGCTGGTCGCGCTCGGGTACGCCGATCCGGCGGCGGCGCTTCGGCATCTGGAGGCGCTGGCTTCCGGGGTTTCGCGCAAGGCCGCGATCCAACGGACGTTGCTGCCTGTGCTGTTGGGGTGGTTCGCGGATTCCGCCGATCCCGATGCGGGGTTGCTCAACTTCCGTAAGGTGTCGGACGCGTTGGGGAAGACGCCGTGGTATCTGCGGCTGTTGAGGGACGAGGGTGCTGCCGCCGAGAATCTGGCGCGGGTGCTGTCCGCCGGGCGGCTCGCGCCCGATCTGCTGATGCGTGCGCCGGAGGCGGTCGCCCTGCTCGGTGACGGGGACGGGGGTAGGGGTGGGCTCGAACCTCGGTCCCGTGGCCATCTGGAGCAGGAGATCCTTGCTGCGGTGGGGCGGGCCGCGGGGGGTGAGCAGGCGGTTACGGCGGCGCGGGGGGTGCGGCGGCGGGAGCTGTTTCGTATCTCCGCCGCCGACATCGTTGCCTCGTACGGGACCGAGGAGAATCCGGCCGTTGCGGACCAAGGTGCGCTGGTGGATCTGGTGGGTGGTGCGGTCTCCGATCTGACTGCGGCGACTCTTGCGGGGACGTTGCGGGCCGTCGTGCGGGACGGGTGGGGGGAGACTCTTCCTACTCGGTTCGCCGTCATCGGCATGGGGCGGTTCGGGGGGCATGAGCTGGGCTACGGGTCCGATGCCGATGTGCTGTTCGTGCATGAACCCCGGGACGGTGTTGATGAGCAGGAGGCGTCTCGGGCCGCCAACTCTGTTGTCTCCGAGATGCGGCGGCTGCTTCAGATCTCGAGTGCGGATCCGCCCTTGTTGATCGATGCGGATCTGCGGCCTGAAGGGAAGTCCGGGCCGCTGGTGCGGACGCTCAATTCCTATGAGGCGTACTACCGGCGCTGGTCGCTGGTGTGGGAGTCGCAGGCCTTGTTGCGGGCCGAAGCCGTTGCCGGTGACGAGGACTTGGGGCGGCGGTTCATCGAGCTGATCGATCCTCTGCGGTATCCGGCGGAGGGGCTTGGGGACGATGCCGTACGGGAGATCCGGCGGCTCAAGGCGCGGATGGAGTCGGAGCGGATGCCGCGTGGTGCCGATCCCACGCTGCATACCAAGCTCGGGCGGGGTGGGTTGTCCGACGTCGAGTGGACCGTGCAGTTGCTGCAGCTTCGGCATGGGTGGGTGGAGCCGGGGTTGCGGACCACCCGGACGCGGGAGGCCTTGGCGGCCGGCTGTGCGGCGGGGCTCCTTGCCGGGGAGGACGCGGCGATTCTGGATGAGGCGTGGGTGTTGGCTACGCGGGTGCGGAACGCGGTGATGCTGGTGCGGGGGCGGGCCGGGGATACGTTTCCGTCGGATGGGCGGGAACTGGCTGCGGTGGGGCGGTACTTGGGGTACGGGCCGGGGCATGTGGGGGACATGCTCGACGACTATCGGCGGACTACTCGGCGGGCTCGGGCCGTGGTGGATGAGTTGTTCTACGGGGCGTGAGCGTCTGGTGGGGTGCGGTGTCGGCTGGGGTTTGGTGGGTGGGTCGGGGCCGGGGGCCGGTACATCCGCCCGTCGCCGACGGATCAGACCTTGGCCGAGCAGGGAAGCGTCCGGTGACGCGAACGTACGCGACGGGCTTTTGATGTACCGGCCCCCGGCCCCTTCCGTGAGTCGGCCCCTACCGTGCGTCCGCGTCCGCGGCTGCGGGTGCGTCGGGGATCGGGCCTTGGGCTGTCGGCTTTGGGGTTTTGCGGGACATTGCTACGCCTGTCAGGACTATTGCCATGCCTGCCAGGACTCGTAGGCCTATTTGTTCGTCCAGGATCAGGGCGCCTAGGGCTATGGAGACCACTGGGAGCAGGTAGCCGACTGTGGCTGCGCTGGTGGGGCCCTCTTCGGCGATCATGCGGTAGTTGAGGTAGAAGGTGATGCCTGTGCCGAAGATGCCGAGGATCGTGACGGCTGTGAGGGCTGTGGCGTCTGCGTTGGTCAGGGGGCCCGCTGTGGGGAGGGCCAGGGTGCTCCAGGCTGTGGCGGTGAGGAGTTGGGCTGCCGATACGGCCAAGGGGGCGCCGTGGGTGGTGAGGTGGCGGGCCATGTAGGCGAAGGCGATCGCGTAGCTTGCGGCGGCTGCCAGTAGGGACAGGGCTCCCCAGCTGGCCAGGCCCTCCTGGTTCCAGGGGGCGAAGATCAGGAGTACGCCGGCGAAGCCCAGGAAGAGGCCGGTCAGGCGTAGGGGGTGGAGGCCTCGGTCTGTGCCGAGCGAGAGGCCGATGACTAGGGACCAGAGGGGGGTTGTCGCGTTCAGTACGCCTGCGATGCCGGAGTCGACGGTCTGCTCGCCCACGGCGAAGAGGGCGAAGGGGATGGCGTTGCAGAGCAGGGCCGCGACGGCCAGGTGGGCCCAGAGCTTGCGGGTGCGGGGGAGGTGTTGCTTCGCCCTGTGGGCCAGGAAGAGGAGTACCGCTGTGCCGAGGGCGCAGCGCGTGATCGTGATGTGGACGGGGGACAGGCCGTGGTTCAGGGCCAGTTTGATCCAGAGGAAGCCTGAGCCCCAGAGGAGGGCCAGGGCCGCCATACGGAAGGAGGACGCGAAGGGGCTTGGCTGGCGTGGCATGTGTCCACGGTCCATTGATTGACTTGTGAGGACAAGTGAAGAGTTTTATATGGACTGTTAAGCTGTGCTGCATGCTTGATGTGAGGCGTATGCAGGTTCTCTCGGCTGTGGTGGGGTGCGGGTCCGTTACCGCTGCTGCGGCTGATCTTGGGTACACGCCGTCTGCTATCAGTCAGGCGATCGCCGCTCTGGAGAAGCAGGCCGGGGTCGAGTTGTTGGAGCGGGTGGGGCGTGGGGTGCGGCCCACCGCGGCCGGGCTCTTGTTGTCCGGGTACGCCGATGTCATCGGGCGGCAGGTGGCCGAGGCGGAGACCGCTCTTGGGGATCTGCGTGACGGGCGTACGGGGCGGCTCGCTGTGCGCTATTTCGCCACGGCGGGGGCCTCGCTGGTGGCTCCTGCCATTGCCCGGTTCCGGGGCGAACATCCTGGTGTGGAAGTTGAGTTGAAGCTCGTCGATCCCGAGGATCCGCTGCCCGATGTGAAGGAGGGGCGGGCCGACCTGGCGCTCGTCGTGCGGCCGCCCCATGACTCCGGCGGGCCCGAGGGCGTACGACTGGAGCGTCTGCTCGATGATCCGTACCGTGCCGTGCTGCCCAAGGGGCACCGGTTGGCCGGCAAGCGCGCTCTTGAACTGGCCGAGCTCGCCGATGAGCCGTGGGTCGGGAGTGAGTGGCCGGGGTCTTGTCTTGACGCTCAGCTCGATGCTTGTGCTTTGGCCGGGTTCAGGCCCCGTTTTGTGGTCGAGAGTGAGGACTATGTGACCGCTCAGGGGTTTGTGGCGGCCGGGCTGGGGGTCTCGCTCATTCCCCGGCTCGGGCTGGGGGGTCTGCATCCGGATGTTGTCATCCGTAAGGTGCGTGATCCTGAGCCTCGGCGGGCTATTTACGTGGCGGTGCGGGAGACGGCTCCGGAGCAGCCTGCTTTGCGGGGGCTGATCGACTGCTTGCGGGATGCGGCCCGCATCTAGGGGTCAGGCCTTGGTCGGCAGCAGCTGAGCTCCGCGCGTTCCCGGTACCCATTGCGGGAGCGCGTACGGCAGTGCGCCGTACCAGACCCGTGCCACCGCGAAGCCGAAGGTCAGGCAGAGCATGCCGCCTGCCGCGTCGAGCCAGAAGTGGTTGGCCGTGGCGACGATGACCACCAGCGTCGCCGTCGGGTAGAGGAGGCCCAGGATGCGGGCCCAGGGGGCGGAGGCCAGGGCGAAGATCGTCAGGCCGCACCACAGGGACCAGCCGATGTGCATGGACGGCATCGCGGCGTACTGGTTGGACATGTGCTTCAGGTCGCCGGAGGCCATCGAGCCCCAGGTCTGGTGGACCAGGACCGTGTCGACGAAACTGCCGCCGTTCATCAGGCGGGGCGGCGCGAGCGGGTAGAAGTAGTAGCCGACGAGGGCCACCGCCGTGGTGGCGAAGAGGGCGAGACGCGTTGCCGCGTAACGGCCGGGGTGCCAGCGGTACAGCCACACCAGAACACCCAGCGTCACCACGAAGTGCAGCGTCGCGTAGTAGTAGTTCATGCCGATGATCAACCATGTCACCGAGTTCACGGCGTGGTTGACGGACTCCTCGAAGGCGAGCCCGAGTTGGTGCTCCGTGTGCCAGATCCAGTCGGCGTTGCGCAGGGCCTGGCCCCGCTGCTCCGGAACCGCGTTCCGGATCAGCGAATACGTCCAGTAACTCACCGCGATGAGCAGGATCTCGAACCAGAGGCGGGGGCGACGCGGGGCCCGCAACCTGCGCAGGAAACGCTGCCCCGCTTTCTCCTCCGCGACGGGCTGTGGAGGGGCCTGCTCCCGGCCTTCCAGTGTCGTCACGGTTGTCTCACCCATAGACACAGAGTCTGCCAGAAAAGCCTTCCCGCACCGATCATCCCTTGGTCGGGTCCCGGTCGCATGTTCTACGCCGAGAGGAGGCCAACAGCGCTCCTACTCAGGGAGGATTACGGGCGATTCCGGTCCCCAGGTGCCGAAGCAGTCGAACCGCGCACCACCAGCTCCGGCATGAACACGAACTCGCTGTGCGGCGCGGGCGTCCCGCCGATCTCCTCCAGCAACGTCCGTACCGCCGCCTGTCCCATGGCGGGCACCGGCTTGCGGACCGTCGTGAGCGGCGGGTCGGTGAAGGCTATGAGCGGGGAGTCGTCGAAGCCGACGACCGAGATGTCCTTGGGGACGTCCAGACCGCGCTGACGTGCCGCCCTTATCGCGCCGAGGGCCATCATGTCGCTGGCGCACACCACGGCCGTACAGCCGCGGTCCATGAGCGCGGAGGCCGCGGCCTGGCCGCCCTCCAGCGTGTACAGCGAGTGCTGGACCAGTCGCTCCTCGATGTCGGCGGGGGCCAGCCCCAACTGCTCCTGCATCGTGCGTATGAAGCCCTCGATCTTGCGCTGCACCGGCACGAACCGCTTGGGGCCGAGCGCGAGTCCGATGTTGGTGTGGCCGAGCGAGACGAGGTGGGTGACGGCCAGGGCCATCGCCGCGCGGTCGTCGGGCGAGATGAACGGCGCCTGGACCTTCGGCGAGAAACCGTCCACCAGGACGAAGGGGACGCCCTGGGCGCGCAACTGGTCGTAACGCTGCATGTCCGCGGAGGTGTCCGCGTGCAGGCCCGAGACGAAGATGATGCCGGCGACGCCCCGGTCCACCAGCATCTCCGTCAGCTCGTCCTCGGTGGAGCCGCCGGGGGTCTGGGTCGCGAGGACCGGTGTGTAGCCCTGCCGTGTCAGCGCCTGGCCGATGACCTGCGCCAGGGCGGGGAATATGGGGTTCTCCAGCTCCGGCGTGATCAGGCCCACCAGGCCCTCGCTGCGCTGCCGCAGACGTACGGGGCGCTCGTAGCCCAGTACGTCGAGCGCGGCCAGGACGGTCTGGCGGGTGGTCGCGGCGACGCCCGGCTTCCCGTTCAGGACGCGGCTGACAGTCGCCTCACTGACCCCCGCCTGGGCTGCGATGTCGGCAAGCCGTGTGGTCACAGGATTGGACTGTACCGGCCGGGTCTCACCTTGCCCACCAACCAGACGCCGTGTGCGGGCGGTTGTACGGCCCGCTCCGGGCTGCTGCGTCATCGCGCTCCCTCGTGTAGTGGTCGGCTCGGCGTCCCGGGCGTGCGCCGCGGGAAGGGGTGGCTCCTGCAAGGCGCTGACGGAGCGATGATCCCCGTACCCGGCAGGCGTGGCAAGAGCTTGCAGAGTCTTGCACAGGGGGTCGCATGTCTGCTGAGCGGCCTTGTACTGGGGTTTCGGGGCCTTCAGGTGGAGGTCACGGGCACGTAACTCTCGGCAGTCCTTGCACTTTTTTGCTGCAAGGTCTTTCGCGCCGCTTACAACGCTGTTACGTTCACGTCGCCCGGCGGACGCAACGGCGCAGTCGGCAAGTCGGCAAGGGGAGCGGGCGGGACCGCTGCCTCAACCACTCGGGCTTTCACCCTCAAGGAGATCTCATGCGGCGTGGCATAGCGGCCACCGCGCTGGTGGCGTCCATCGCCCTCGCGGCGACGGCCTGCGGCGGCAGTGACAGCGGCAGCGACAAGTCGGACGGCCCCACCACCATCACCTGGTGGGACACTTCCAACGCCACCAATGAGGCCCCGACGTACCAGGCCTTGGTCAAGTCTTTCGAGAAGGCCAACCCTGACGTCAAGGTCAAGTACGTCAACGTCCCCTTCGACCAGGCGCAGAACAAGTTCGACACGGCCGCCGGTGCCAGCGGCGCCCCGGACGTCCTGCGCTCCGAGGTCGGATGGACCCCGGCGTTCGCCAAGAAGGGCTACTTCCTGCCGCTGGACGGCACCGAGGCCCTCGCGGACGAGAGCAAGTTCCAGCCCAGCCTGATCGAGCAGGCCAAGTACGACGGCAAGACGTACGGTGTGCCGCTGGTCACCGACACGCTCGCCCTGGTCTACAACAAGGCGATCTTCGAGAAGGCCGGCATCGAGGCCCCCACCACCTGGGCCGAGCTCAAGACCGCCGCCGCCACGATCAAGAAGAAGACGGGCGTCGACGGCTACTGGGGCTCGACCCAGGCGTACTACGCGCAGTCCTTCCTCTACGGCGAGGGCACCGACACCGTCGACGCCGACGCCAAGAAGATCACCGTCAACTCGGCCGCCGCGGTCAAGGGCTACGAGACCTGGGAAGGGCTGTTCGACGGCAGCGGCCTGCACAAGGCCGACACCACCGTCGACGCGTACGCCCACATCCAGGAGGCGTTCGTCAGCGGCAAGGTCGCCTCGATCATCCAGGGTCCGTGGGAGATCACGAACTTCTACAAGGGCTCGGCCTTCAAGGACAAGGCCAACCTCGGCATCGTCAGCGTCCCGGCCGGCTCCACCGGCAAGGCGGGCGCCCCGACCGGCGGCCACAACCTCTCGGTGTACGCGGGCTCGGACAAGGCCCACCAGGAAGCGTCGCTGAAGTTCCTGAAGTTCATGACCTCGGCGACCTCCCAGGAGACGATCGCCCTCAAGAACTCCACCCTGCCGACCCGTGACGACGCCTACACCGCCGACGTCAAGGCCGACCCGGGCATCGCCGGCTACCAGACGGTGCTCGCCGCCGCCCAGCCGCGCCCGGCGCTGCCCGAGTACAGCTCGCTGTGGAGCCCGCTCGACATCGAGCTGAACAAGGTCGCCGCCGGCAACGAAACGCTGGACAAGGGCCTGAGCAACGCGGAGACCGCGATCGCCAAGCTGGTCCCCGACTTCAGTAAGTGACCCCGTGTGGCCGCCGGATCTGCCTGAATTGGGGGGACAGATCCGGCGGCCATCGGCCTGCGTGCGCCCAACCCCTGATCTTCCAGAAGGTGTCGAACCATGACAGTCGTCATCGACCGCGCGACCGGTAAGCGCCGTGGTGACCGAGGGCCGCGCCCCGGGCCGCTCCAGCGTCTCAAGCACGGGTACCAGAAGTTCTGGTACGCGTACGCGATGATCGCTCCGGTGGTCCTCGTGCTCGGCGCGCTGGTGCTCTACCCGCTGGTGCGGGGCATCTACCTGACGTTCACGGACGCCAACAGCCTCAACTCGGCCCGCCAGATCGGCGTCAACCACATCGACGCCACCTACAAGTTCATCGGCCTGGACAACTACGCCGACATCCTGTGGGGACCGACCTCGTACGACCGCTTCTGGTCGCACTTCATCTGGACGATCGTGTGGACGGCGCTGTGCGTCCTGCTCCACTACACCATCGGGCTCGGTCTCGCCCTGCTGCTCAACCAGAAGCTGCGCGGCCGCACCTTCTACCGGCTCATCCTGGTCCTGCCGTGGGCCGTACCCACCTTCGTGACCGTCTTCGGCTGGCGCTTCATGCTCGCCGACAACGGCATCATCAACTCCGCCCTCGACGCGATGCATCTGCCGTCGCCGCTGTGGCTGGAGGAGACCTTCTGGCAGCGCACCTCCGCCATCATGGTCAACACCTGGTGCGGTGTGCCCTTCATGATGGTCTCGCTGCTCGGCGGTCTGCAGTCCATCGACTCGACCCTGTACGAAGCCTCCGAGATGGACGGCGCCAACGCCTGGCAGCGCTTCAGGCATGTGACGCTGCCGGGACTGAGGCCCGTCAGCTCCACCGTCGTACTCCTCGGCGTCATCTGGACCTTCAACCAGTTCGCCGTCATCTTCCTGCTCTTCGGCGACACCGCCCCCGACGCGCAGATCCTCGTGACCTGGGCCTACTACCTGGGCTTCGGCCAACAGCCGCGCGACTACGCCCAGTCGGCCGCCTACGGTGTCCTGCTGCTGTCCATCCTGATCGTCTTCACCTCCGTCTACCGACGCTGGCTGGCCCGCAATGAGCAGCAGCTCGCGAACTGAGGCAGGAGCCCCCATGAGCACCACAATCAAGAGCTCCGCCCCGGCGGACAAGGTCCCCACGGACGACGCCCTGCCGCCCCGCAAGTCACGCCGGCGCGGCGAGAACAGCCTCGCCGGGTCGATCACCTCGCACGGCATCCTGACCGTCGCCAGCCTCGTCGCGCTCTTCCCGATCGCCTGGCTGGTCTACCTGTCCCTCGGCCCGGACAAGGACGACTACCTGCACCCCGGGGGCATCCTCGGCAAGATGACGCTCGACAACTACGCGTTCGTGCTCCAGCACACGCCGTTCTTCAACTGGCTGTGGAGCACGCTCGTGGTGTCGCTCGGCACCACCTTCATCGGTGTGCTGGTCGCCGCCACCACCGGCTACGCGGTCTCCCGCATGCGCTTCCCCGGCTACAAGAAGTTCATGTGGGTACTGCTCGTCACCCAGATGTTCCCGGTCGCCGTACTGATGGTGCCGATGTACGAGATCCTTTCGGAACTCCAGCTCATCGACAACTACTTCGGCCTGATCCTCGTCTACTGCTCGACCGCCGTGCCGTACTGCGCGTGGCTGCTCAAGGGCTACTTCGACACGATCCCCTTCGAGATCGACGAGGCGGGACGCGTCGACGGACTGAGCCCCTTCGGTACCTTCGCGCGGCTGATCCTGCCGCTCGCCAAGCCGGGCCTGGCGGTTGCCGCCTTCTACAGCTTCATCACCGCGTTCGGCGAGGTCGCCTTCGCCTCGACGTTCATGCTGTCCGACACGAAGTACACCTTCGCCGTCGGCCTGCAGAGCTTCGTCAGCGAGCACGACGCCCAGCGCAACCTGATGGCCGCCACCGCCGTGCTGGTCGCGATACCCGTCTCCGCGTTCTTCTACCTTGTGCAGAAGAACCTGGTGGCCGGCCTCACCGCGGGCGGCACGAAGGGCTGACGCCCACTCAGAAGCTCCCGCGCGACCCTGTCGCGCGGGTGGCGGCCGCGGTGACCATCCGACCCCGCTGTCACCGCGGCCGCCTCGTCCGTTGCCTCCACACACGCCCATGACCCGACCTCATCCCCCACTCTCGGCTCTGCTCGACCGGGGGACCCCCATCGCCTCAAGGACGCCATGAGCCAGCACTCCACCGACCAGGCCCCGACCTCCGCCCTCGCCACTGTCGCCGCACACCGCGACTGGTGGCGCGACGCGGTGATCTACCAGGTCTATCCGCGCAGCTTCGCCGACAGCAACGGCGACGGCATGGGCGACCTGGAGGGCGTACGTTCCAGACTTCCGTACCTGCGCGACCTCGGCGTGGACGCCGTGTGGCTGAGCCCCTTCTACGCCTCGCCGCAGGCCGACGCCGGCTACGACGTGGCGGACTACCGCGCCGTCGACCCCATGTTCGGCAACCTCCTTGACGCCGACGCCCTGATCCGCGACGCCCACGAGCTGAGCCTGCGGATCATCGTCGACCTCGTCCCCAACCACTCCTCCGACCAGTACGACTGGTTCAAGCGCGCTCTCGCCGAGGGACCCGGTTCCCCTCTCCGCGAGCGCTACCACTTCCGGCCCGGCAAGGGCGAGAACGGCGAACTGCCGCCCAACGACTGGGAGTCCATCTTCGGTGGCCCCGCCTGGACCCGGGTCACCGAGCCGGACGGCACCCCCGGCGAGTGGTACCTGCACCTCTTCGCGCCCGAGCAGCCCGACTTCAACTGGGAACACCCGGCCGTCGGCGACGAGTTCCGCTCCATCCTCAGGTTCTGGCTCGACATGGGCGTCGACGGCTTCCGCATCGACGTGGCGCACGGTCTTGTGAAGGCGGAGGGCCTGCCGGACCTGGGTTCCCACGAGCAGCTGAAGCTCCTGGGCAACGATGTCATGCCGTTCTTCGACCAGGACGGCGTGCACGACGTCTACCGCCAGTGGCGCACGATCCTCGACGAGTACTCGGGCGAGCGCATCTTCGTCGCCGAGGCGTGGACCCCGACCATCGAGCGCACCGCCAACTACGTGCGCCCCGACGAGCTGCACCAGGCCTTCAACTTCCAGTACCTGGGCACCCATTGGGACGCGCCCGAGCTGCGCGACTGCATCAACCGCACGCTGGACGCGATGCGCCCGGTCGGCGCCCCCGCCACCTGGGTCCTTTCCAACCACGACGTGACCCGGCACGCCACGCGCTTCGCCAACGAGGCCGGGCTCGGCACCCAGATCCGCACCGCGGGCGACCGCGCGCTTGGCCTGCGCCGGGCACGGGCGGCGACCCTGCTGATGCTGGCGCTGCCCGGCTCCGCCTACCTCTACCAGGGCGAGGAGCTCGGCCTGCCGGACGTCGTGGACCTGCCGGACGAGGTGCGCCAGGACCCCGCCTACTTCCGGGGCGCGGGCCAGGACGGCTTCCGCGACGGCTGCCGGGTGCCGATCCCGTGGACCCGCGAGGGCTCGTCGTACGGCTTCGGAAGCGGTGGCAGCTGGCTGCCGCAGCCCGCCGAGTGGGCCGAGCTGAGCATCGAGGCGCAGACCGGCACGGCGGGCTCCACCCTGGAGCTGTACCGCGAGGCGCTCGCCGTCCGGCGCGAGCGGCGCGACCTCGGTGCGGGCGACTCCGTCGAGTGGCTGAAGGCCCCCGAGGGTGTACTCGCCTTCCGCCGCGGCGAGTTCGTCTGCACCGCGAACACCGGCACCGAGGCGGTGACCGTCCCGGCGTACGGCCGTGTGTTGATCGCCAGCGGTGAGGTGACGCTCTCGGAGGACGGCGGCGAGGCGAAGCTGCCGGCGGACGTCACCGTGTGGTGGGCGGTCTGACACGCGTATGAGCGGTGCCCCGGTTCACGGGGCACCGCTCAACTCCTTGTAGGGGGGCCTACTTCCAGGTGTCAGTCACGCTGTAGCCCGCCCCCGAACCCGTGCTGTAGGTCCGGTTGGCGCCCGACTCCCACGTCACGTTCCCGGACGCGTCCTTCTTGATGTACTTGTACTCGAACGACGTCGACTTGGGCACGATCGCGAGCCTGCCCCAGTACGGGTACGAGGCGGAGGAGAGCGGGATCGCGTCGGCGGTGTTCCAGGAGCCGAGTGACGGGATCGAGCCGACGACGTACACGTTGGTGCCGCTGGTGGTGGTGGCGTTCACCCCGAAGGTCACATCCGTGGCGTTCGCGCTCGCCACGTTCCAGGAGCTGTTGGTCCCCACGGCCGAAGTGCCCGTGGTGAGCGTCCTGTTGGCGTTCGACTCCCAGGTGACGTTGCCGGAGGCGTCCTTCTTGATGAACTTGTACTCGATGCTGCTGTTCTGCGGCACGGAGACGTCCGTCTTCCAGACGGGGTAGCCGGAGGACGAGAGCTTCACCGCGCTGGAGGTGTTCCAGCTGCCCAGCGCCGACACCGAGCCGACCACGTACACATCGGTGCCGGAGGTCGTCGACGCGTACTCGTTGAAGGTCGCCGTGACCGTGCCGGTGCCCGGATCGGTGCCGCCGCCGCAGTTGACGGTGCAGATGTAGTCCGGATCGTAGAAGGCGACCGCGCCCTTCGCGGGAACCGTGAGTGTGGCCTTGCCGCCGGTGACCGTGACCGTCGTGGCGCCGCCGTCGATCACGTTCGGGTAGCTGCCGTCGGCGAGACCGGTGGTGTACGCGTAAGTGTTCGCGCCGGAGCTGTTGTTGATGGCGACGAACCCGGCGCCGCCCCGGCCGAAGCCGATCACATTGGACGCGGGGGACTGCCAGTTGGCGACGGAGTAGCCGGTCGCCGCGTTGTGCCAGCCGACCATGCCCGAGACCGCGGTGTCGCGGTCCAGGCAGGACCAGCCGCTGGCGCAGTTGGTGTCGGTGACGAAGCCGCCCGAGTTCGGCGGGGCCTCGTCGCTCTGGCTGAAGGTCCAGCCGGCGTAGACGGAGGGCGTGCCGTAGCCGCGTGCCAGCTGGAAGACGTTGGCGAGCACGGCCGTGGAGCCGTCCTTGTAGCTGAGCGAGTAGCCGTTGCGCTCGGTGTCGTGGTTGGTGACGAAGGTGTTGGAGTTCGCCTCGGTGGCCAGCCCCCAACTGCTCCCGAAACTCGACAGGTTGGCGATGTCGCCCTGGAACTGCGACTTCACCTGCGAGGCGAAGGTGAAGTCGAGGACGTCACCGGTGCCGTAGTACTCGTCGAGCGAGGGCGGTGTACCCGGGTAGATCTCCTGTGTGATGTACGGCGCCGAGCCCGCGGTCGTCGTATGCAGTCCGGCGACGATGGCGCTCATGTCCGCGGCCTCGATGTGCTTGGCCGCGTCGACGCGGAAGCCGTCGACACCCAGGTCGATCTGCTGGTTGAGGAAGCCGATGATCTTCGTGCGGACGCCGCTCTCGGCGGTGTCCAGGTCGGGCAGGCCCAGGAGTTCGCAGTGCTGGACCTGGTAGCGGTTGGTCCAGTCCGTGATCGTCGTGGTGCAGTCGTCGCTGTCGGCCGGGTCGTAGTCCGGGGTGTCGTACTTGGTGGTGAGGACGGTGCCGTTGTAGCCGGTGCCGGTCTGGGCGGCGGTGTGGTTGATCACCGCGTCCGTGTAGACCTTGATACCCGCGGCGTGGCAGGTGTCGACCATGGTCTTGAACTGAGTCGCCGTCCCGAAACGGCTGTTCAGGTTGTACGCGTACGGCTGGTACACGTCCCACCAGTAGAAGTTGGACTGCTTGAGCGACTCGGCGGGCGGCGCCACCTGCACCGCTCCGTATCCGGCCGGGTCGAGCACGTCGGTGCACTCGGCGGCGACCGACTTCCAGTTCCACTCCCACAGGTTGGCGATCACATCCCCGTTGGGTATACCGGTGTCGGCCGCGGCGGCCTGCTGGGCGGGCAGCGCGGCAAGACCGCCTACCGCCAGCGCGGCGGTCAGCAGCAGCCTGGTGATCCTTCTGCGTCTTAAGGCCATCATGGTGCGGCTCCTCCTCGGATCCGGCCGGCTCGACCGGGACGCGCGGGGCGTCGGCTCGTGTGGAGCGTGGGACTGCCGAAGGGTCCGCGTCAATACAGGAGTTGGAAGTTCTTTCGACATCTTGCTGAAACTTGCGTGCAAGAGATACGTTCCGATCCCCCCACCCGCACAAGGAAGTGCAGGAGCACTCACATGGCAAGGAAAACGCTTGCCGCCACGCTCGCCCTCGCGGCGGGCCTGGCGGTCACGGTGGCTGTACCCCCAGGCACGGCGGCGGCCTCCCCGCCCGGCACCAAGGACGTCACGGCCGTCCTCTTCGAGTGGGACTTCGACTCCGTCGCGACGGAGTGCGCCAGCCGGCTCGGCCCCGCCGGGTACGGCTTCGTCCAGGTCTCACCACCCGCCGAGCACATCCAGGGCTCGCAGTGGTGGACCTCGTACCAGCCGGTCAGCTACCAGATAGCCGGGCGGCTCGGCAACGCCACCGACTTCCAGGAGATGGTCACGGCCTGCCACAACGCGGGCGTGAAGGTCGTCGTCGACACGGTCATCAACCACATGTCGGCGGGCAGCGGCACCGGCACCGGCGGCTCCTCGTACACGAAGTACAACTACCCGGGCCTGTACTCCTCGTACGACTTCGACGACTGCACCGCCACCATCAGCGACTACACGAACCGCACCAACGTGCAGAACTGTGAGCTGGTCGGTCTCGCGGACCTCGACACGGGCGAGTCGTACGTCCGCTCCGCCATCGCCGGCTACATGAACACCCTGCTCGGCTACGGCGTCGACGGCTTCCGCATCGACGCGGCCAAGCACATGCCGGCGGCCGACCTCGCCAACATCAAGTCCCGGCTGAGCAATTCGAGCGTGTACTGGAAGCAGGAGGTCATCTACGGCTCGGGCGAGGCCGTCCAGCCGACCGAGTACACCGGCAACGGCGACGTCCAGGAGTTCCGGTACGCGTACGACCTCAAGCGGGTCTTCAACAACGAGAACCTCGCCTACCTGAGCAACTACGGCGAGGGCTGGGGCTATATGAGCAGCGGTGTCTCGGGTGTCTTCGTCGACAACCACGACACCGAGCGCAACGGGTCGACCCTGACGTACAAGGACGGCGCGAACTACACGCTCGCGAACGTCTTCATGCTGGCCTGGCCGTACGGCGCGCCCGACATCAACTCGGGCTACGAGTTCTCCTCCACCGACGCCGGACCGCCCAACGACGGTACGGTCAACGCCTGTTGGCAGGACGGCTGGAAGTGCCAGCACGCCTGGCCGGAGATCCAGTCGATGGTCGCCTTCCGCAACACCACCCGCGGTGAGTCGGTCACCAACTGGTGGGACAACGGCGCCGACGCCATCGCGTTCGGCCGCGGCTCCAAGGGCTACGTGGCCATCAACCACGAGTCGTCCTCGCTGACCCGCACCTACCAGACCTCCCTCGCGGCGGGCACGTACTGCAACGTCCAGAGCAATACGACCGTCACGGTGAACAGTTCGGGCCAGTTCACGGCGACGCTCGGCACGAACACGGCGCTGGCGATCTACTCGGGCAAGTCCAGCTGCTGAGTGGTGGCAGAACAGGGCCCGTTCACCGATCACCCGGTGAACGGGCCCTCGGTCTGTCGGGCCTCGGTCTGTCGGGCCCTCCCTCCGGGCAGGATGTGAAAGTTCTTGCCATCGGTTTCAAGACTCTTGCTGTAAACCTTTCGTAAGCGATACGGTCACGCCGGCGCCCGGCAACGAAGCCGAGCCGCGGCGTGGGGTCGGACCCGAATGAGCCGTAATCGCAAGGAGTTCAGGCCTGTGATACCGAGATGGTCGGCGCCCTGGGCGCACCGCACCCCCCATCACACCGCGCGGCGCGGACGGATCGCGGCCGTCGCCGTGGTCGCCCTCACCGCAGCGCTCGTGCAGCCCCTCGCGGCCCGCGCCGCCACCCCGCCCGCGCCCCCGTCCGACGCGGCCCTCGCCAAGACGGCCGCCCGCAATGACGCGACCCGCGAGCAGTTCTACTTCGTCCTCCCGGACCGCTTCGCCAACGGCGACACCTCCAACGACGAGGGCGGTCTGACCGGTTCACGTCTGTCGACCGGCTACGACCCCACCGACAAGGGCTTCTACCAGGGCGGCGACCTCAAGGGCCTGACGAAGAAGCTCGACTACATCAAGGATCTCGGCACCACCGCCATCTGGATGGCGCCGATCTTCAAGAACCAGCCCGTACAGGGCACCGGCGAAAACGCCTCGGCCGGCTACCACGGCTACTGGATCACCGACTTCACCCAGGTCGACCCGCACTTCGGCACCAACAGGGATCTCGAGACGCTGATCTCCAAGGCCCACTCCAAGGGCATGAAGGTCTTCTTCGACGTCATCACCAACCACACCGCCGACGTCGTCGACTACGAGGAGAAGTCCTACGGCTACCTCTCCAAGGGCGCCTTCCCGTATCTGACGGAGGACGGCGAGCCCTTCGACGACGCCGACTACGCGGACGGTACGCAGGACTTCCCCGAGGTCGACGCCGACTCCTTCCCGCGCACGCCGACCGTCACGGCCGCGAAGCAGGACGCCAAGGTCCCGTCGTGGCTCAACGACACGACGATGTACCACAACCGCGGCGACTCCACCTTCGCCGGGGAGAGCTCCGAGGGCGGCGACTTCTCCGGCCTCGACGACCTGTGGACGGAGCGTCCCGAGGTCGTCAGCGGCATGGAGAAGATCTACGAGAAGTGGGTCCGCGACTTCGACATCGACGGCTTCCGGATCGACACCGTGAAGCACGTCAACATGGAGTTCTGGACGCAGTGGGCCACCGCCCTCGACGCGTACGCGGCCAAGCAGGGCCGCGACGACTTCTTCATGTTCGGTGAGGTCTACTCCGCCGACACGTCGATCACTTCGCCGTACGTCACCGAGGGCCGCCTCGACTCCACGCTCGACTTCCCCTTCCAGGAAGCGGCCCGCCAGTACGCCTCCCAGGGCGGCAGCGCGCAGAAGCTGGCCTCGGTCTTCGGCGACGACTACAAATACACGACGGACAAGGCCAACGCGTACGAGCAGGTCACCTTCCTCGGCAACCACGACATGGGCCGCATCGGGTACTTCCTGAACCAGGACAACCCGGACGCGACCGATGCCGAGCTGCTGAAGAAGGACAAGCTCGCGAATGAGCTGATGTTCCTCAGCCGCGGCAACCCCGTCGTCTACTACGGCGACGAGCAGGGCTTCACCGGCGCGGGCGGCGACAAGGACGCCCGCCAGACGATGTTCGCCTCCAAGACCGCCGACTACCTCGACGACGACGAACTCGGCACCGACCGCACCCACGCGAGCGACGCATACGACACGAGTGCACCGCTCTACAAGCAGATCAGTGCTCTCGCGAAGCTCCGCAAGGACAACCCCGCCCTCGCGGACGGCGTCCAGACGGAGCGGTACGCCGCCGACGGCGCCGGGATCTACGCCTTCTCCCGTACGGACGCGAAGACCGGCACCGAGTACGTCGTCGCCGTGAACAACGCCGGCGAGGCCAAGACGGCGACCTTCGCCACGGGCTCGGCGGACATGAGGTTCCGCGGGATCTACGGCACCCAGGACACCGTCACCAGCAACGCCGACAGCAAGGTCACCGTCACCGTCCCGGCCGGTTCCTCGGTCGTCCTCAAGGCGGCGGGCAAGCTCGGCGCCCCGGCCTCGAAGCCGACGCTCACCCTGAAGGCCCCGGACACGGGCGCCACCGGCACCGTGGAGCTGAGTGCCGACGTCACCGGCGGTCAGCTCAACCGTGTCGTCTTCGCCGCCCAGGTCGGCAACGCCAAGTGGCAGACGCTCGGCTCCGCCGACCACGCCCCGTACAAGGTCACCCAGGCCATCGCCGAGGACGTACCGGCCGGAACCGCCTTGCGCTACAAGGCAGTCGTCATCGACTCGGCCGGGCGCACATCGAGCGCCACGGCAACCTCGGTCACGGGCACACCGCCCGTTGCTGAAATCCCGACGGCCTCCTCGCGCGACTACGCGATCGTCCACTACAAGCGCACCGACGGCGACTACACCGACTGGCGGCTCTACGCCTGGGGCGACCTCGCCGACGGCGAGTCGACGACCTGGCCCGAGGGCCACGACTTCATCGGCCGCGACGCCTACGGGGCCTTCGCCTACGTCAAGTTGAAGCCCGGTGCCTCCAGCGTCGGCTATCTCGTGATCGACAAGGACGGCAACAAGGACGTCTCCGCCGACCGCACGATCGATGTCACGAAGACGGGCGAGATCTGGGTCGAGCAGGGCAAGGAAGCCGTCCTCACCGAGAAGCCCGACTACCCGGCGCAGGACAAGACGAAGGCGGTCCTGCACTACCACCGTGCCGACGGGAACTACGACGGCTGGGGACTGCACGTCTGGACGGGCGCCGCGACGGGCACGGACTGGTCGAAGCCCCTGCAGCCGGTGGACACTGACGCCTATGGCGCTGTGTACGAGGTGCCGCTCGCCGAGGGTGCCACCAGCCTCAGCTACATCCTCCACAAGGGCGACGAGAAGGACCTCCCCACCGACCAGTCGCTCGACCTCACGGCGAACGGCCACGAGGTGTGGCTGTTGAACGGCCAGGAGAAGTACCTGCTCCCGCAGCCGGCGGGCAGTGCGGCCGCGCTCGACCTGACCACGTCCAAGGCCGTCTGGATCGACCGGAACACGGTCGCCTGGAACGGCTCCGACGCGGCCGTGTCCACCCAGCTGCTCTACTCGCGCGACGGCTCGATCGCGGTGAAGGACGGCGCGCTGACCGGGGACGCCAAGTGGCTCCGCCTGTCCAAGTCCACCCTCACCGACGCCCAGAAGGCCGCCTTCCCGCACCTCAAGGACTACACCGCCTGGACCGTCGACCCGCGCGACCGCAACCGGGTCCGTGAAGCGCTGAACGGTCAGATCGTCGCCTCGCAACGCGCCGTGAACGGAGCGGTGTTGGCAGCTACCGGCGTCCAGATCGCCGGCGTACTCGACGATCTGTACGACGCGACGAAGGCGGACCTCGGCCCGACCTTCCGCAACGGCGTTCCCACGCTCGCCGTGTGGGCGCCCACCGCACAGAGCGTCTCCCTGGATCTCGACGGCACCTCGGTCAGGATGAAGCGGAACGACACCACCGGCGTCTGGTCCGTCACCGGCAAGAAGTCCTGGGCGAACAAGCCCTACCGGTACGTCGTCAAGGTGTGGGCGCCGACCGTCCAGAAGGTCGTCACCAACACGGTCACCGACCCGTACTCGGTGGCCCTGACCGCGAACTCGGAGCAGAGCCTCGTCGTCGACCTGGACGCCAAGTCCCTTGCCCCGAGCGGCTGGTCGACCCTCAAGAAGCCCGCGGCGGTGGCGCTGAAGGACGCCCAGATCCAGGAGCTGCACATCCGGGACTTCTCGGTGGCGGACACCACGGCCGAGAACCCGGGTACCTACCTCGCGTTCGCCGACAAGGACAGCGACGGCTCCAAGCACCTACGGGAACTGGCCAAGTCCGGTACCTCCTATGTGCACTTGCTGCCCGCCTTCGACATCGCCACCATCCCCGAGAAGAAGTCCGACCAGGCGACCACCGACTGCGACCTCGGCTCCTACGCGGCCGACTCCGACAAGCAGCAGGAGTGCGTGGCGAAGATCGCCGCGAAGGACGCCTACAACTGGGGCTACGACCCGTACCACTACACCGTTCCGGAGGGCTCGTACGCGACGGACCCGGACGGCACGGACCGTACGGTCGAGTTCCGCCAGATGGTCAAGTCGCTGAACGAGGACGGCCTTCGGGTCGTCATGGACGTGGTCTACAACCACACCGCCGCGAGCGGCCAGGCCGACACCTCGGTGCTCGACAAGGTCGTACCCGGCTACTACCAGCGGCTCCTCGCCGACGGCAGCGTCGCCAACTCCACCTGCTGCTCCAACACGGCGACCGAGAACGCCATGATGGGCAAGCTGGTGGTGGACTCGATCGTCACCTGGGCCAAGGAGTACAAGGTCGACGGCTTCCGCTTCGACCTCATGGGGCACCACCCCAAGGCCAACATCCTGGCGGTCCGGAAGGCCCTCGACGCGCTCACCCTGGCCAAGGACGGCGTCGACGGCAAGAAGATCATCCTGTACGGCGAGGGCTGGAACTTCGGCGAGGTCGCCGACGACGCCCGCTTCACGCAGGCCACGCAGAAGAACATGGCGGGGACCGGCATCGCTACCTTCTCCGACCGCGCGCGTGACGCCGTACGCGGCGGCGGCCCCTTCGACGAGGACCCCGGCGTCCAGGGCTTCGCCTCCGGCCTCTACACCGACCCCAACTCCTCGAGCAGCAACGGCACTTCGGCCGAACAGAAGGCCCGCCTGCTGCACTACCAGGACCTCATCAAGGTCGGGCTCAGCGGCAACCTCGCCAAGTACAGCTTCACCGACACCAGCGGCAAGGAGGTCAAGGGCTCCGAGGTCGACTACAACGGCCAGGCGGCCGGATACGCGGACGCGCCCGGAGACGCCCTCGCGTACGCCGACGCACACGACAACGAGTCGCTGTACGACGCCCTCACCTACAAGCTGCCCGCGGCGACGAGCGCGAGCGACCGGGCCCGAATGCAGGTCCTGGCCATGGCGACGGCCACCCTCTCGCAGGGCCCGTCCCTCTCCCAGGCCGGCTCCGACCTGCTGCGCTCCAAGTCCCTGGACCGCAACTCCTACGACAGCGGCGACTGGTTCAACGGCATCCACTGGAACTGCCAGGACGGCAACGGCTTCGGAGGCGGGCTGCCGATGGCGGCCGACAACGCCTCCAAGTGGCCCTACGCCACACCGCTGTTGACGTCCGTCAAGGTGGGCTGCGACCAGATCGACGGAACCTCAGCCGCGTACCAGGACCTGCAGAGGATCCGTACGACGGAGAGCGTCTTCTCCCTCGCCACGGCCGACCAGGTGCAGTCGAAGCTCTCCTTCCCGCTGTCGGGGACGGATGAGACACCCGGTGTGATCACGATGGAGCTCGGCGACCTCGTCGTCGTCTTCAACGCGACTCCGGACAAGCAGGAGCAGACCGTCGACGCGCTGGCCGGGACGGCGTACGCGCTGCATCCGGTGCAGGCGGCGGGCGCGGACTCCACCGTCAAGTCCTCTTCATATACGGCGAAATCAGGCACGTTCGCCGTCCCGGGACGCACTGTGGCGGTATTTGCGCGGACTTCCTGAAAAGGGCATTACCTTGGTGGGGCAGACCCCGAACCCGGGTCTGCCCCATCGGTGTGTCCAAAGGCTGGCAGATGGACGTCAACGGCAAGCGGACAGACACGACCGTGCTGGTCGTGGACGATGTGGCGGCCAGCCGGTACGCCATGAGCGCCGTGCTGCGCCGCGCCGGTTACCAGGTCGTCCCCGCCGCCAGCGGATCCGAGGCGCTCGTCGAACTCGACGTACGGCTGCGCAAGGGCGCCCTGCCCGACGTGGCGCTCATAGATGTGGGCCTGCCGGACATGAGCGGCTTCGAACTGTGCCGTCGGCTCAAGGCCCGGCCGCACATGGCCGGTCTGCCCGTCGTGCACTTCTCGGCCGCCTCCGTCGCTCCGGCCGACCGTTGCCAGGGACTTGACGCGGGCGGCGAGGCGTATCTGACGGTGCCCGCCGAGCCCGAGGAGATCGACGCGGTGGTCCGGGCCGCGGTGCGGGCCGCGCGGCTGCGGGCCGACGACCAGGCGCTGGCACGCCGGCTGACGCGGCTGGCGGAGACGATCGTCGCCATCCAGACGGCGCGCTCCCCGCAGGAACTCGCCGATGCCGCCGCCGAGGGCACCGCGCGGCTCACCGGCGGTCCGGCCGCCGTCTTCGTCCTGGGCCCGGACGACGAGCTGTACCGCGGCACCTCACGGGACCGCACCTCGCTCGCGATGCCGGACGAAGGCGCCCACCGGGCGGTGGCCGGTCTGCTCCGGCGGCTCACCCGCGGGCAGGCCGGGGTGCGGATCACCACGGTGCCCGCGCCGCTGTGGCCCGCCGGGTTCTTCCGGCCGGAAGTGCAGCACGACGCCCGGATGGCGCTGATCCCCATCCAGGACGGCAGGGCCGCGGTGTGCCTCGCCACACCCACCCGCGGTGTGCGCCGGGTGAACCCCGAGGGCGAGGCACTGGTCGCCCGGCTCGCCGAGGCCACCGCGCTCGCCGCCGAGCCGCTGCTCATGTACCAGGTCGAACGGCACGTCGCCCTCACCCTCCAGCACAGCTTCCTGCCCCAGCCGCACCGGCTGCCCGACCTGCCGGGCCTCGACGTCGTGGTCCGGTACGTGCCCGCATCCCAGGAGACCGAGATCGGCGGCGACTTCTACGCCGCTCTGCGCACCGACGAGGGCGTGCTCGCCGCGGTCGGCGACGTCGTCGGACACTCGCTGGAGGCGGCCACCGTCATGGTCGAGATCCGGCACGCGCTGCGCGCCTACTGCGTCGACGAGAGCGATCCGGCCGTGCTCGCCGAACGCCTCGACCGGATGCTCCAGCGCTACCACCCCGACGTGACCGCCACCGTCTGCCTGCTCCTGATAGACCCGGCCACCGGACGTACCCGGATCGCCAACGCGGGCCACATCCCGCCGCTGATCATCCGCGACTCCGGCAGCGCCGACTACGCCAAGGCCGCAGGGCCGCTGCTCGGCGTAGGCCTGCCCCACCCGCCGCCCACCGAGCTGTTCCTCGAACCCACCGACCGACTCCTCATGATCACCGACGGTCTGATCGAGACCCGCGGCACCGACCTCGCGGCCTCGATGGAGCACCTCCGCGCGGCCGCCTCCGGCGCCCTGCCCGGCCTGGACGCCCTGTGCGACACGCTCCTCGCCTCCTTCGGCCGCGACCGGGAGGACGACATCGCGCTGCTTGCGCTGCGGCTAGGCTGATCGGGATATCCCTAGAACAGGAGTGCCCATGCCGCAGATCACCGTCGAACGCTCCCCGGGGCTCGATCACGTCGACTGGAACGCCTTCGCGCTCGCGCTGCACCCGGTGGTCGTCGAGGTGGCGGCCGCGCGCATCGAGGCATGCAAGACGCGGGTCCTGAGGACCGAGGACGAAGTCGTGGGAGACGTGGCGGCAACGGGCACGGGCGGGCCGGCCATCGTGCATGTCACGCTCGCCCTGCTCCCCGGCCGCTCCGACGAGACCAAGGCCGAACTCACGGAAGCCGTACTGGAGCTGCTGCACAAGCACATCGAACCCACCGACGGGGTCTCGACGGTGCACGCCTCCGCCGAGGTACGCGACCTCGACCCGTCGTACCGGAAGTACGAGGAGTAGCAGCCCTTACGAGGCGGGCGGCGAGGCCAGTGCGATCAGCCGGACGACGAGGTCGCTGAACGGCCCGTCGCCCGGCTCGCTCTTGAGCGACTCGCGCAGCAGCTCGCTCAACTCCTCGTCGTAGGCGGCACTCACTGCCGCAAGTGCCCCGAAGTCGTGCACCAGCTGCCGTTCCAGCTCGGCGCGCGGGATGCGCCGTCCGTCCAGCCAGATCAGCGCCGTCGACTCGACGAGCGAGATCCAGGAGCGGATCACCAACTCCAGGCGGGCGGGCGGGTTTTCGACTTTCATGTGCGAGAGGATCTGGAGGTACGCGGCCTGTCGCACTCCGTCGACCAGCGCGTTGGTGGTCGACGAGCCCACCGCGGGACCGCCTCGCATCAGCGCCGCGAAACCGGGCCCGTGGTCGTCCACGAAGTCGAAGAACCGGCGCATCACCCGCAGCAGCCGCGAGCCCAGCGCCCCCTCCTCGGGGACCACGAACCGCCCCGCGAGATCGTCCGAGGCCCGCTGCAACGCCGCCTCGTACAGGCTGAGTTTGCCGGGAAAGTAGTGGTAGACCAGCGGCCGCGAGATGCCCGCGGCCGCCGCTATCTCGTCGATGGAGACCTCGTCGGGCGAGCGTCGGCTGAAGAGTTCGAGGGCGACGCCGATCAGCTGCTGCCGCCGCTCCTCGACACCCATCCTGCGGCGTACCCCGGTTGTCATACGAACACCTTACCGATCGGATCCGGCCCGGAACGGGTCGGTCCGCCCACGGCGGTTCACATGTCCAGCACGATCCTCTCGCCACGCGCCCGCGATACACAGATCAGCATCGAGCCGGCACGCTCCGCATCCGTCAGCAGTTCGTCCCGGTGCTCGATCTCCCCTTCCAGGACCCGCTGTTGGCAGGTCCCGCAGAATCCCTGCTCGCACGAGTACGCGGTGTTCGGCAGCTCCGCGCGTACGGCGGCCAGTACGGAGGAGTCCGCCGGAACCGTCAACGTCCGCCCGCTGCGCCGGAGTTCGACCTCGAAGGCGCCGCCGGTCGTGGCACGGGGCGCGAACCGCTCGAGGTGGACTGCGGGGAACCGCTCCTCCACGGCGGCCATCAGCCCGTCCGGACCGCAGCAGTAGACCGCGGCCCCCTCGGGAACGTCCGCGAGGAGCACGCCGAGATCGGGCCGCCCCGCAACGACGGTCACCCGGCCCCCGTCCAGCTTCTCGACCTCCTCCAGGAACGGCATCGAGGCCCGCGTCCGCCCGCAGTACAGCAACCGCCACTCCACACCGTCGGGAAGAGCCCGCAGCATCGGCAGCACCGGCGTGATCCCGATGCCGCCCACGACGAAGACGTACGACGGGGCCCCGACGAGCGGGAACCGATTGCGCGGCCCGCGCACCTCCAGCTCCACGCCCTCCCGCACCTGCTCGTGCACCTCGCGCGAACCGCCTCGCCCGTCCTCGACCAGCCGGGTCGCGACGGTGTACGACGAGCTGTCCGCCGGGTCGCCGCACAGCGAGTACTGCCGCACCAGGCCCGACGGCAGCACCAGATCGAGATGCGCCCCCGGCTCCCAGCGCGGCAAGTCCTGCCCGGCCAGGCGAAGTTGTACGACTCCCTCGGCGACCGGCTCGTACGAGCTCACCGTCAGCCGCAGCGCACGCGACCGCGGCCGCCCGGACACCGGCTCCTCCAGCGCGGGCAACGGCCACAGCGGCGAGGCCTGGATACGGCGGCGCATCGCCCGCTTGGCGAGCAGCGCGACGCCTGCGACCACCGCGATGGTTCCGAGCCGGGGCATCACGCGCCCCGCTTCTCCGCGGCCCGTGCCGCGGGGGAGTTGGCGAGATAGGCGACGGCCTGCTCGGTCGATCCCTCCTGGGAGGGGTGGTAACTCCGGCTGAGATAGCGCGGGATGGACTTGAGCATGTCCCCGGTCGACGGCAGCACGCCCGCCTTCCCGCTGACGTACAAGTCCTTGAAGCTCGCCCTGCCCGCCGTCAACGTCGGATCGTTCGCCATGAAGAACCGCGCCCCGCGCTGCCACAGGAAGACGAGAGCCGTGAACGCGGTCGCCCAGGTCCGCGCGCGCCGCCGGTAGTCCCCGTCGACGTGCATGAACAGGTCGAACGCCACGGCCCGGTGCTCGACCTCCTCGGCGCCGTGCCAGCGCAGCAGATCCAGCATGGTCGGATCGGCGCCCCGCCGGTCCAACTCCTCCGCGTTCAGCACCCAGTTGCCGAGAAAGGCGGTGTAGTGCTCGATCGCCGCGATGATGGCGACCCGCTCCATGAGCCACCATTTGCGGGCCCTGCCCGGCGGTAGCGTCCGGTCGCCGAGCAGCTTCTCGAAGAGCCAGTCGACCTGGGCGGTGTACGGGGTCGGGTCGAGCCCGAGTTCCCTGAGGTGGGGGAGTACCTCGTCGTGCGCCTGCGCGTGCATGGCCTCCTGGCCGATGAACCCGATGACGTCCTCGCGCAGCCGCTCGTCCCGGATGTACGGCAGCACCTGCTTGTACACATGCACGAACCAGCGCTCGCCGGCCGGCAGCAGCAGATGCAGCACATTGATGGTGTGCGTGGCGAACGGATCGCCCGGCACCCAGTGCAACGGCGTGTCCTCCCAGGAGAACGACACCTTGCGCGCCTTGAGGGGTATCCGCTCGGAGTCGACCGGCTGGGGCAGCCGGGCACGGGTGTTAGACATGCCGTCAATGTACTGACGGGTAGTTGCGGGGAGAACCCCCGTGCAGCGACTTGTTGACGCAAGTGTCAGCTAGGTTTCCCGGTCAGCCTCAGCGCAGCCCGGTGATGTCCCGCCCGTCCTCCAGGCTCCCCTTCAGCTCGGCCTGGGCCCCCTGCTTCGTCCGTACGGCGAGCAGGGCGCCCTGCGCCGACCCGGTGACCCCGCCGGTCGCGCTGACCGAGGCCGTGTCCTTGCTGCCGGCCGCGAGGAGATACCAGGTCCCCGCACCCGACTTCCACAGCACGCCCGCGAGCACATGGGGGTCGCGGGAGCCGCACGCGGGCGAGTTCTCGGCCTTCGCGGCGACCGCCCCGTACGCCCCGCCCGGCGTCTGGAACTGCGCGAGGACGCGTGTGCCGCCGCCCCGCCAGGTGTCGGCCCGCGTGCACACCCAGGTCGCGCTGCCGCCGGCGTCGGGCAGTTGCTGTCGCGCGTACTGCCAGGCGTTCACGGACCGCACGCCCTGTGAGCGCACGGAGGCCAGCGAGCAGGCGAACGGCGCCCAGTTGCGCAGCGCCTCGGCGCCGGACGCCTCGGAGGGTGCCGCGGGACGGCCCGAGGTGAGGTGTGCCGGGATCAGCTCGCCGAGGTCGGTCAGCAGGCGGGTGCCCGAGTTGTCCTTGAGCTGCAGCACATTCCACGAAGTGCACGCGCCGGACCGCTGGGCCGGGCTGGCCAGTGGCGTGGTGGTGCCGTCGGCCGACAGGGTGAGGTCCATCGCGCCGGAGGACGGTTTCATCAGGTCCCGCTCGGTGGCCTCGGTCACCCAAGGGGCCGTCAGATAGCGGACGTTGCCGTCGGTCCGGCCGAGGACCACCGCCTCCGCCTCCGCTCCCTTCGCGCTGTCGACCCGCGCGAAGTCGAGGGCCGCGCCGTTCGTGCCGTCCGTGGGCTCGGCGTAACGGGCGATGCGCAGACCGTCGTAGAGCAGCACGACGCGCGCCTGGTCCACCTCGCCCGCGTACAGGAGCTGCGGCGGTCCGGGCGGGGCGCCGGACGGGGTGCCGGGGGTCGCCGAGACCGCCACGGACTCGCCGGGCCGCGCCCACACGGCGAGGGCGCGCCGCAGCAGCGCGCTGTCCCCGGTGAGGTTCCCGCGCGCGGGCCACACGGAGAAGTCGGTGCGCGCCGACTGCTGCCAGGCCAGGGCCGGCACCTTCGTCAACTGCGCCGGATCCAGGGCGGCCTGTGCCGCCGGGTTCTGCGCGTACGGCGGCGCCGCGGCACCGTCGGGCCCCCACCCGTCGCCGGGCAGGCCGAGCAGCGCACCGCACACCACGACGGCCGCGGTCGCGGCGAGCGCGGCCTTCATGTGCTGCCTGCGCCGCATCAGGTCGGTGGGCCGCGCGTGCAGCGAACAGGGGTCGAACTCGGGGGAGTCGAGGAGGGCGTCCTGCGCCTCCAGACCGGAGGCCACCGCGAGCGCCGCGCCCGGGTCCTCGACGCCCGCCGCCGTCAGCACCTTCCGTACGTCCGCCTCGGACAGCTTCTCCAGACCGCGCAGGACGTACGCGGCACGGGCCGGGCCCGAGAGCGCGGACAGCCGCTGGTCCAGGGCGAGTTCGTCGGCGCCGCCCGAGCGGGGAAAGAGCCTGAGGCCCCACACCTGGGGCAGCAGCGGCGGCAGCTGGGACCGCTTCGGCCACGCCCGCCGTGTCAGCGGCAGGCCCGCCTCCAGTGCCGTACGCACCACTTGGAGGCGTACGAAGGCGTAGCCCGGGTCGCCGTCGCGGCCGCCGCCGGTCTGCTGGGCCGGGATGACCGTCGCGTCACCGGACGTACGGCCCCGTGGCAGCGCGCGCTGGGTGAGGGCGTGTGCGGTCAGCACCCGGCGGTTGCGGCCGAGGCTCGGCGGCAGCACCAGATAGGCGAGCCGGACCAGCCGCGGATAGTGCTCGACGAGCGCGGCCTCGGCCTGCTCGACGTCGACGACCGGGCCTGAGGCGGGTGCGGGGCGCGGGGCTACATCCTGTGACTGCACACATCGCAAAACGAGTGACCCGGGGGATGGTCACCCGCCGTCCGCTACTCGGGCTCGACCAGGAGCCGCGCGTAATTCGCCATCGACCGCTGATAGCGGGGCAGATGGGGTGCGAGGGCGCCGATCACCAGGGCGAGGCCCTCGCGTTCGCGGCCCAGGTCGGCGAGGCAGAGGGCGAGGAAGCCGCGTATGGCGTCGTCCAACTCGTCGGAAGGGGCGTCGAGTTCGGGGCCGAGGAGCTCGAAGCCCTCCTCCGGCTTGCCGAGGTTCCGCAGGGAACTGGCGAGCTGGATCGTGGCGCGGCGCCGGCGGTTGCCGCCGAGGCCTCGGGCCAGCGCCTCCCGGTACAGCGGTACGGCCTTGTCCGAGTGGCCCGTCGAGTCCCAGGCGCCTGCCTGCTCGAACGGTCCGAGGGGGCTGGCGGCGGGCAGCTCGGCCACCAGCGCGTCGATCACCGCCCGGAAGTCCGCCGCGTGCCCTTCGTCATAGTCGTGGAGTGTGGCCCACGCCGCCGCCGTACGCTCTTCCCAGTCGTCGTTCATGGGCCCCACAGTCGCACGGGTGTGCCCACCGGGGCTCCTGATTTGAGCGCTGGGCGCCCGGTAGCCGTATCCAGGGCAAGGGCCCTCGTTCGACGGGGCTCCCGGCGGCATGGGCGCCGACACAGACGGAGGTACGTAGGTATGAGGTTGACGCGACCGAAACTCGCGGTGGCCGGAGCCGTGGCGCTGCTGGCGCTCACGGGCTGCGCGGCCGACGACACGACCGACGACGCGTCCGACGCGGTGCCGGCCGCCGCGACCGGCAGTCTGGAGCACATCGCGAGCGAGGCGGGCTGCGACCCGAACCTCACGACGGACGCGGACGAGATCCGCCAGGCCACCTGCAAGAACACCGACGGCAAGTTCATCCTCGCGACCTTCGCCACCGACCGCGGCCAGCGCGAGTGGATCAACGGGGCCAAGGACTACGGCGGGTTCTACCTCGTCGGCCGCAAGTGGGTCGCCGTCGGCGAGCAGAAGGTGGTCAAGGCGCTGCGCGGCCAGCTCGGCGGGACCCTGGAAGTGGGCACCGATCACAGCGCGACACACGGCGCGACGCACTCCGGTCACACCGGCTGACCGCGCAGGGTGGGGGGAATGCCGAAGGCCGGCGGTGGAAATCACCGCCGGCCTTCTTCAGTGGGTCCTAGCGGATCACTGGCACTTCTTGCCGGTGTTGATGCACTTGACCATCTTGTTCATCGTGTTCGTGGAGAAGAAGTTGATGAAGTCGTTGTGGTCGGTGATCGGCTTGTGCAGGTTCTCCGGGAAGGAGTCGACCGCGTACGGGTTCACGACCGTGCCGTTCTCGATGGTCGGGGCGGGAACGTCGTAGACCAGACGGACCTGGAGCTGGGGGATCGCCTTGAAGCCGTTGGCGCAGGTGCCGTCGGCCTGGACGAACGCCACGTGCGTGCGGTGGTTGGCGCTGTCGATGTTCTGGCCGTCCCAGCAGCTCTGGAAGTTGGTGGTCCGCACCACGTCACTGCCCTCGGGGCAGATCGGGTACTTGTCCTCCAGCTGCACCTTGTTCTCGAAGCCGGTGCAGCTCCAGTTCACGTTGGCGTTGGCGTTGCCGTTGATGAAGGCCTTGGCGTCACCGGTGATGATGCGAAGGGCCGACGGCATCGCGACGACGCTGCCCTTCTTGTTGCCGACGAACTTGAGCTGCGCCTGGGCGGGCTGCAGGATCTTGCCCACGTTGCCCTCGGTGCCGCCACCGGCGTTGTTCTGGTCGAAGTCCTGCGAACCGTCCTGCAGACGGAGCACCGGCCAGAAGTACGAGGACTTGTCGCCCTGGTTCTGGCAGGTGGTGTCGGCCGCGGCCAGGTCCTCGTCGCTCGCGAAAGCGTCGTTGTTCTGGTTGCCGACGTAGTCGTGCAGGTGGTGGGCGCCGTTGGTGACACCCGGGGCGACGATCACGTTGTCCGTGTTGTGGTTGTCGTTCCCGTTGGTGCCGCACTTCGTGGTGAAGGTGCCCTTCGAACCGGACCTCCCGTTGGCGGGGAGCCCGTTCGCGCCCACGCCGAGCTGGGCGTTGGCCTGGACGGTGGTGATGTCCACGAAGTCGTCGGCCGACGGGCCGTTGCCGCCCTGACCGCCGTTGACCGGGGGAGCGGTCTCACCGGCGTCGTCCCCGCCGGTGTCCTCGCCGGGAGCGGGACTCTCGGCGTTCTGGTCGTCACCGCCCTGGTTCTGGTCGTCGCCGTTCTGGCCGTCCCCGGCCTGACCGTCGTTGGTCTGCGGCTGTTCCACGGCCTGGCCGGTACAGGTGGCGAGACCGTCCAGCGAGTCCGGGGCGGAACCGCCGACCCGGGTGATCTCCAGCTGGATGCGGTCGATGATGTTCGCGCGCCGGTCCTTCAGCGGTTGGAGTACCGCGTTCTGGACGAAGCTCGCGTCCCGGGTCTGCGCGTCCCGGGTGGTGGCCAGACGCTGGTAGGCCTCGGTTATCTGCTGGTCCAGCGTGGCCAGTTCACCGTCGACCTCCCCACGCGCCTGGTTGGGTACATCGGTGAGCTGCTGACCGACATCGGGGCAGTCGATCGTGGCCACCTGAGCGGCGGCGGCCTTGGTGCTGTTCTGTGTGGTGTTGTTCTTCTCGTGAGCCGAGGCGTAGAAGTTCGCCCAGACCAGACCGCCTCCCCCGATCGCGAGGGCCGCGGATGCGGCCACAGCGCGAACGGCCAGTGGCGAACGTCGTTTTCGTGCATTGCGTCCCATGGAACTCCTCAGACTTCCTTGCGGGGCAGCGGAGGCGCCCGACAGGAGTGAAGCGGCTCCATTCCATACGCATGAGGCGTGTGGGGTGTTCAGAAACCCTGGAAAATCTTAGAAGTTCGTGAGGTCAATTCCGTCACAATGGGCGCAGAAGCCCCCGATTCTCCGGGAGTTGATCTCCGAAAACAGGTTTGTAACGGCGCTGAATGATATTCAGCGCCGCTGAATACCTGTCAACGGTGCCGGCGCTGTCAACGGCGTCAATGGGGTCCGTGGTCGAGATAGGCGAGTACCGCGAGTACGCGCCGGTTGTCGTCATCCGAGACCTCTAGTCCCAGTTTGGCGAAGATATTGGAGGTGTGTTTCGCGATCGCCCGTTCCGTGACCACGAGTTGACCCGCGATCGCCGCGTTCGTGCGCCCCTGCGCCATCAGCTCCAGCACCTCCAGCTCGCGCGGGGTGAGCCGCCCGAGCGGCTGGTCGCCGGCCGAACGCCGTGACAGCAGTTGCTGGATCACCTGCGGATCCATGGCCGTACCCCCTCCCGCGACCCGCCGTACGGCGTCGATGAACTGCTCCGCGTCGAACACCCGGTCCTTGAGCAGATAGCCGATCCCGCCCGTGCCGTCGGCGAGCAACTCCCGCGCGTACAACTGCTCCACATGCTGGGACAGGACGAGCACCGGCAACCCGGGCCGGTTGCGGCGGGCCTCCAACGCGCACTGCAGCCCCTCGTCCGTGTGCGAGGGCGGCAGCCGTACGTCGACCACCGCGACGTCCGGCTCCAACTCGGCCAGCGCCCGGCTGAGTTCGGGCCCGCTCTCGACCGCCGCCGCGATCTCGAAGTCGTACGCCTCGAGCATCCGGACCAGTCCGTCGCGCAGCAGGAACAGGTCTTCGGCTAGGACAACTCGCAAGGGATCTCCATGGTGACCATGGTGGGACCGCCCGCGGGGCTGCTGACGGCCAGGACGCCGTCGAATGTACCCAGTCGCCGGTCGACTCCGGTGAGTCCGGAGCCCGCGTCGAGCCGGGCGCCGCCCATGCCGTTGTCGGTGACCGCGATGCGCAGCATGCCGTCCCTGTGGTGGACGTCCACCCAGACGCGTTCGGCGCCGGAGTGCTTGACCGCGTTGGTCAGCACCTCGCTGACGGCGAAGTACGCCGCGGACTCCACCGGCGCGTCCGGCCTCCCGTCGAGCTCGACATCCACCTCGCTCGCCAGGGGCAGCCGCAGCGCCAACGCCCGTACGGCGTCGCCGAGTCCGCGCTCCGCGAGTACGGGCGGATGGATGCCCCGTACCAGATCCCGCAGTTCGGTGAGCGCCTCGGCGGAGGACCTGCGGGCCTGCGCCAGCAACTCCTTCGCCTTCGCCGGGTCCTTCTCGACCAGCGCCTCGATGGTCCCCAGATCCATGCCCATGGCGACCAGGCGCGCCTGTGCCCCGTCGTGCAAGTCCCGCTCGATACGCCGGAGTTCGGATGCCGAGGTGTCGACGGCGTCGCGTCGTGTCTCGGTCAGTACGCGTACCCGCTCGGCGAGTTCGCCATCGGCCGGGGCGAGCAGGGAGCGGGTGAGCAGGAAGTGGACGCGCAGGAGGGGCGGGGTGAGGTGGTAGGAGGCGACGAGGAGTGTCGCGCCGAGCGCGCCCGCGAGGAGGGCCGTGCCCTGGCCGGAGACCGGTACGAATCCGTACCACCAGTCGCCGTCCGTCGCGTTCGTCAGGACGCGCCACAGTCCGAGCGCGAGGGCGAAGCCCTCCAGGGGGTAGAGCAGCAGTACGGCCGGGAGCAGTGCGGTGACGAAGCCGGCGGTCATGTCGACCGGCAGCCATGCCAGGTCCCGCCATGTCGCCGGGTCCCGGAGCATCCGGAAGCAGCGTTCCCATGGGTTGGCGCCCTTGGGTATGGGTCGGTACGTGGCCGGAATCCGTACGCCGCACCACTCCGCCGCGATCGCTCGGCGCCAGTTCGCGAAGGCGCGTACGCCGGTCAGTACCCACGGTGTCGTGACGATCCCTACGCCGATCGGCACCAGCGCGATCGACACGACCGCCATCACGAACAGGATGACCGACCCGGCCAGCCCGACCACACAGACCAGGAGCCCCCGTCCCCCCGCCACGACGACTTCCCGCGCCCGCGCCCGCACCTGGCTGCTCTCCGTATCCATGCGCTCAGTCTTCACCGACGGGGTCGGGTGGGTCACTGGGCCGAGCACCCCGGCCGGGGGTGGTGGTGGGTGCACCCCTTGGGTTTTCGCCCCCTCCGCCCCTGCCCGTCCCGTACCTGGGGGCTGCCGCCCCCAGACCCCCGCTGTCGGCCTGGACGGCCTCGTCCTCAAACGCCGGACGGGCTGAAAACTCTTAGCCCCTCCGGCGTTTGAGGAGCGGGGGTTTGGGGGCGGAGCCCCCAAGTGACGGGAATGGGTAGGGGCGGAGGGGGCGAAAAACGTCTTAGCTCAGGCCCAGTACCTTCGCCTCCGTCGCAGGATCGAGCCCCACCGCGGGCCGGTCGGCGCGTTGGGGTGCAACCCCGCCGAGACCCTGGAGCCAGCTCCAGGTGTCGGCGACGGTCTCCGACACGGACCGGCACCGAAGCCCGGCCTCGACCGCCCGCGACACATCGGCGCCATGAAGCGCGTCGTGCAGTTCGCTGCCACCCGGCACCCACACAGGCAGATCACCCCACGGCTCGATCCCGGCCCCGAGAATCACGGACGCCTCGGTCCACCGCAGATCCCCCTCACCCCCGGTGACCTGGACGCACGCGTCGAGGAGCTCGCCCATCGTCGTATGCCCAGAAGGAGAGACCAGGTTGTACGCCCCGCCGAGCCCCCGCTCCACCGCCCCGAGGATCCACTCGGCGAGATCGCGGACGTCGATGTACTGGAGGGGGAGCTCACGAGGCCCGGGAGCAAGGACGGGCCCGCCGCGGGCGACACGGTTCAGCCACCACGGCAGGCGCCCGACGTTCTCGTACGGCCCGAGGATCAGCCCGGCCCGTACGAGCAGCGTCGCCTCCGCCCCGAAGGAGCCGAGCGCGGCCAGCTCCCCGCCCCGCTTGTCCCGCGCGTAGTCGGTCTGCTCGGCGTCCGCGGAGGCGCCGTCGACGAGGGCGGCGTCCTCGGCGGCCCCGCCGGCCCGGGGCCACGCGTACACGGAGCGGCTCGACACGTACACATACCGTCCGACCCGGCCGGCCAGCAGCCGCGCCGCGTCCCGCACGGCCCGCGGCGCCGCCGACCAGGTGTCGACGACGACATCCCACTCACCGTCGGCAAGCGCCAAGAGCCCGTCGGGCGCGGTGCGGTCGCCGTGCAACGACCGCACCCCGGCAGGGGGTTCGTGCCGCCCCCGGTGGAAGACGGTCACCTCCCAGCCGCGCCCGAGCGCCGCCTCCACGACGGCGCGCCCCGCGAACTCCGTACCACCCAGCATCAGAAGTCTCATACGGACGACTCTGCCCGGACGGCCCGCCGCACGGAACGGAAATCTGCTGACAGAAGAGCGGCCGTGAGCGGTGCCGAAGTCGGCCGGAGGGTCAACGCCCGGTCGGCGGCGTGTACTTGTAGCCAACGCGCCGCACGGTCTGGATCGTCTGCCGGTGCTGCGCGCCGAGCTTGCGCCGCAGCCGGGCGACGTGGACGTCGACGGTCCGCCCGTCGCCCACATGCCCGTAGCCCCACACCGTGGTGACCAGCTGATCCCGGGTGTGCACCCGGTGCGGGTGTGCGACGAGGTGCGCGAGCAGCTCGAACTCCAGGTACGTGAGGTCGAGTTGCCGCCCGTCGACCTGGGCGGTGCGCTGCACGGTGTCGATGTGGACGAGCGGGTTGGCACCGCCGGCGGCGCCCGCGGTGCCGAGCGGCTCGGGCCGGTCGGGCACGGCGACCGGCAGCAGGGGCTGCTGGTCGGCCGGTACGAGGACGAGGTAGCCGATCATCGGCGGCTGCCCTGGCAGCACGGGCAGGGTGTGCGGGGGAGCGGGCAGCCAGGTGGCGCCCGGCGGCAGGAAGTCGGCGACGTCCACCACCTCGTCCCGGTCGACGGCACGCAGTCGGTGTCGTCCGGTGGTGGAGGTGGTCGCGGGAGCGGTCGCGAGGGAGGAGAAGGAACGGGTGTTCGCCATGAGAGGTCAGCTCTTTCGCGCGAGAAGTTCGTCGGGGAGATCGACGGCCGCGAGTTCGTGGTCGGGACCGTCAAGGACGTACGTCGTGCGCGCTGGCCGGAGGCCGGGTGTCGGCTTTAGAGGGCCCGCGCGTTCATCGCGCGACAACACACCCGGTCGAAGTCATGGTGCTGACGGGAGGGCCAGAACGGCTCGAGGTCATGGCGACCTGTCGCGGTGTACCTCTGGAAGCTGGCCATGCCCCCATTGAAGCAGAACCCGGCGCCC